>NZ_JGZP01000001.1 GCF_000741785.1 Bifidobacterium stellenboschense
GGCCGACGTCGCGGCCTGCGCCTCCGCCTTCTCGTAGGCGGAGGCGGTCGGCCGCGGCGGGACGAGGCCGGTTCGCTCGCTCACCGACTTCGCGTACCGTTCCAGCTCGACGGCCGCGATCGCGCCGTCGGCGGTCGCGGTGACCACCTGACGCAGGTTCTTCACACGCAGATCGCCGGCCGCGTACACGCCCGGCACGGACGTTTCGAGATAATCGTGCGTGACGACGTAGCCGTGATCGTCGAGCTCGACGACGCCCCTCACCAGATCGGTGGCGGGCACGTAGCCGGCAAACACGAACACGCCGAACGTGCCGCCGTCGGCCGGTTTCCACGTTTCAGTCTCGCCGGAGTCGCGGTCGGCGATCGTCGCCTCGCGCAGGCCACCCTGACCGGCGGTGACGCCCTTCAATTCGACGCCGTAGCGCACGTCGATCTTCGGATTGTTCTTCGCCTCGGCGGCGACCGACGCGTCGCAGGTGAAATCGTCCTCGCGCACGAGCACGGTGACCTTGCTCGCGTACTTCGTGAGGAACACGGACTCCTCGGCCGCGGCGAACCCGCCGCCGACCACGAGCACCTCCTTGCCGGTGAAGAACTCGCCGTCGCAGGTGGCGCAGTAGGCGACGCCACGGCCCGCGTACTCACGCTCGCCCTCGAAGCCGAGCTTGCGCGGGGAGGCGCCGGTGGCGATGAGGATGCCGAAGGTCTTCAGGCCGCCGCGCGTGGTATGCACGGTCTTGACGTCGCCCTCGACGTCGAGGCCGGTCGCTTCGGCGGAGAGGAATTCGGCGCCGAAATCCTTGGCCTGCTGCTTCATGGTCTGGGTGAGCGCGCGGCCGGTGGTGCGGCCCACGCCCGGATAGTTCACGACCTCGTTGGTGATGGTGATCTGGCCGCCGAAATCGTCCTTCTCGAGCACGAGCACGCGGTAGCGGGCGCGGGCGAGGTACAGGCCCGCGGTGAGGCCCGCGGGGCCGCCGCCGATGACGACGACGTCGTAGAGGTCGTTCCGGGTGGATTGTTGCGATGATTGTTGCGTCATGAAAGCTCCTTACATACAGGTTCGCCCCCGCCGGCGGGCCCCAACGATCATGGCGATTATCGGGTCCGTGGCGACTGGTTCGCCCCCGCTGGCGGGGGCTCCCGGCGCAGCCGGGTGGGGGTGGATGACATTCGCTGCGAATCACCAGAGGACCACCTCCAGTCGGCGTTGCCGACAGCCCCCGCCAGCGGGGGCGCGTCTAGCAGAACCGGACCTTGTCGCCGTAGTTGTGGCGACAGCCCCTCGGCAGAGGGGGCCACTGCGCGTCGCCTATCGTCTAGGCGATATGGGTCACAGCTGGCCGACGAGGTCGAGGCTCGGCTCGATGGTCTCCTCGCCCGGGGTCCAGTTGGCCGGGCAGACCTGGTCGCCGTGCTCGTAGACGAACTGGGAGGCCTGGACGCGGCGCAGCAGCTCGTCGGCGTTGCGGCCCACGTTGGAGGAGGTGACCTCGTAGGCCACGACCTTGCCTTCCGGGTTCACGATGAAGTCGCCGCGCTCGGCCATGCCGTCGGCCTCGTTGTAGGTGTCGAGGTCGCGGGCGAGCAGGGCGGTCGGGTCGGCGAGCATCGGGTACTGGATCTTCGCGATCTTCTCGCTGGCGTCATGCCACGCCTTGTGCACGAAGTGGGTGTCGCAGGACACGGAGTAGATCTCGCAGCCGATCTTCTTGAACTCGTCGTACTTGTTGGCGAGGTCCTCGAGCTCGGTCGGGCACACGAAGGTGAAGTCGGCCGGGTAGAAGAAGAACACGGACCAGTGGCCGAGCACGTCGTCCTTGGTCACTTCCTTGAACTCGCCGTTCTGGAAGGCCTGGACCTTGAAGTCGGTGATTTCATGCTGCAGAAGAGTCATCGTCGTTCCTTTCCGGACCCGCGTGGGATTCGCGCGGCGTCCCGCGATCTGTGCAACCTCGTCCATCGTATCCCGGAACCTCCTGCCCCGACCCCGCGGCTCGCGCAGAGCGATGTATGAACAACATCACACCGCAATGGGATCAGATCACACCGGAATGGGATCAGGTCGAGCAAAGAAGCACGGCGGTCTCGGCGCAACCCGGACACGAACCTGCACGGTTCCGACCGCAACCTGCACGGTTCAGCATGGGAACTGCATGATTCATGTATCTACCTGCACGGTTCCGACCCGAACCTGCATGATTCCACCTGCAACCTGTGGACACACCCCGGCAAGAACCCCTGTCTCCAGTCTTCCGCATCCGCCGAAAACCTTGGTTTTCCAACACCTGCCATTCCGAAGCGCGGCGGCTCTTCAGACCCACACCATGCAGGTTCACGTCTACTTCCTACAGGTTCGCCTCTCAACCGTACAGCTTCTCTCGTCAACCATGCAGGTTCACCCCTCGGTCATGCAGGTTCGCCTCTCAACCGTGCAGGTTCCTCCTTTCTTCTCTCCACTCCTTCCCAACTGCACACAAGCCCTTCGGCCCGCGCACCTTCTACACTGGAATCCGGCGGATCGTGGCCGCGATTCGCAACGCATACTCCGAGGAGCCCCACATGTCCGAAGCATTCAGCGAACCGACCGAACCGTTCGAATCCCATGACACCCCCGAAGCGAAGGCGAACGCCGCGTGGAGCCGCCTGCTGCAGGGCAACCGCCGCTTCGCTTCGGGCGCGGCCGAGCACCCGTGGCAGGACCGCGAGACCCGCGAGCGCCTGCTCGACGGCCAGCATCCGGACGCGGCCGTGCTCTCCTGCTCCGATTCGCGCGTACCTCCGGAGATCATCTTCGATCAGGGCCTCGGCGACCTGTTCGACATCCGCACGGCCGGCGAGGTGCTCGACGACGCGGTCATCGCCTCGCTTGAATACGCGGTGGAGCATCTGGGCGTGAGCCTCATCGTCGTGCTCGGCCATGAGGGCTGCGGAGCGGTGAAGGCGGCGGTGGACGGCGTCGCCGAACTCGCCACCCGGTTCGACGACTGCGACTGCTTTGATGTGCCGGAAGGCGCGGCCCGCGACGAGGCGCACGCCGACCACTTGGAGGCGATGCTCGCCGCGCAGGATTCGCCGATCGTACGCGAGGTGGGCGCGTCCGTCGCGCAGGCGATGGACGCCGATCTGGAGGATTCCGCCGATTTCGAGCGCGCGCACGTGGCCCGCACGATCGAGCTGCTGGCCGATGGCAGCGAGGTGATCAGTCTCGCGCTGGCCGAGGGACGCCTGATGATCGCCGGCGCCCGCTACGTGATGCACGACGGCCTGGTCGAAGTGCTGTCGTTCTAAAACGTTTCCGGGCGCGCCGCCGCCCCCGAGATCACCGTTGCACCGGGCACGCCGCCGTTGGGCGGACATGCCCGGCACGCGCGAAACGCGCCCGGAGTACATTGTGATAGACATCGCGGCCGCGTGCGACGCATCGTCACGACATATCGCCACATGACGCATCATCGCGCAACGCCGCCGAGCAGAAGAGCCACAGAACCAACGAGAGACACCTGTCAGAGAGAAGAAGTCACGGCCATGCCTTTGCCAGCACTCACCGTATACGTCGGTTCCGTCGGCCACGCCATCAATCCCACGCGCGCGTCGGTCATCGGACGCGCCGCCGATTGCGACGTGATCGTCGGCGACCCGCACGTCTCCCATCATCACGCCCGACTCACGCCGACCGCCGACGGCTGGCTGCTGGAGGATCTGGGCAGCGCGAACGGACTGTCGGTCAACGGCGTACGCGTCACGCAGATTCTGATCGCCAACACGACGACGGTGATGCTGGCGGAGAACGTCGGCATCATCTGCGCGGTGGCGCCGCAAGCCGCGACACCGCAGACCACGCAAGCTCCACAGACACCGCAAGCCCCTCAGACACCGGCTGTCGCGCCGCCTCCCGCCACGACGCGCCCGCGGCCCCGTCCGCTCCCGTGTCAATCTCCCAGCCGGCCCGCCCCGCACAGTCCGCGCGACCGATGCCGCCGGCGCGACCGGTGCCGCCGCGCAACACCGCAGTCCCGCCGTCCGCACTGACGGCGCCGACGGCCCCAGCAACACCGACGGCACCCGTTCCGTCACAGCGCCAGCCGGTGCCGCCGCAGCAGCGCCCGACGGCATCAACGCGGCCCGCGGCGCCCGCGGCCCCGTCCGCTCCCCGCGCAGTCCGCGCCCCGCGGCTCCGCGTTCCCCAGCATCGCGAAATCCCTGCCGACGCCGCCCACGCCGGGCAGCCCCGCCGCGCCCACGCCGGGCGCGAACGTCCCCGAACCGTCCTCCCCGACCGGCCTGTACGGCACGGTGATGGCGGGCAGCACGCAGGCGCAACGACTCGAATCGCAACTGAAACCGTCGCGCGTGCTCGGCGATTTCGACCCGAAACGCGACCAGAACGGCGTGATCGGCCGCATCTCCTCCTGCACGATCCGCGTGAACGACTTCCTCGTCTCCCGCAAACACTGCGCGCTCGAGGCGACGCCGAGCGGCATCCTCCTGACCGATCTCAACTCGGCGAACGGCACGTATGTGAACGGCCGCCGCGTCGCCAAGATCTGGTTGGAGGAAGGCGACGTGGTCACGGTCGGCAACACCGATCTGACCGTGCACGAGGGCGTATTGCAGGACCGCGCGCCGCTCGGCGGCACCGACGCGGTCATCGCGGAGAACATCGGACTGACCGTCGGCAAGGGCGTGCGTCTGCTCGACGGCATCGACGCCGTGTTCGCAAAGGGCACACTCACCGCCGTGATCGGACCGTCCGGCGCCGGCAAGTCGACGTTCACGTCGATCGTCGCCGGCCTCAACTCCCCCACCGAAGGCCATGTGATCTTCGACGGCTACGACGTGCACCAGAACATCGAACTGCTGCGCAGCCGTATCGGCTTCGTACCGCAAGACGACGTCGTGCATCGCAAGCTCACCGTCGACGCGGCGCTCGAATACGCGGCGAAACTGCGTCTGCCGGGATCGTCGAAGTCGGAACGCGCCGAGATCATCGACAACGTGCTCGCCGAACTGGAGCTCACGGAACGCCGCCACAACCGCATCGACCGGCTGTCCGGCGGCCAGCGCAAACGCGTGTCCACCGCGATCGAGCTGCTCACCGGGCCGGAACTGCTCATCCTCGACGAGCCGACATCCGGCCTCGACCCGTCGCTCGACCAGACGGTGATGAAGATGCTGCGCCAGCTCGCCGACGCGGGGCGCGTCGTGCTCGTCGTCACCCATTCGCTCACCTACGTGGAGAAGTACTGCGACAACGTGCTCATGCTCGCGCCCGGCGGCCATCCCGCGTTCTTCGGCACACCGGCGGAGATGCGTCAGGCGTTCGGCGACAAGGATTGGGCGGACATCTTCAACGACGTGACCGAATCGCCGACGCAGGTGTATTCGATCCGCGACACGCATCAGCGCACGATCGAGGCGCGCAAGCAGGTCAAGCAACATACGAGCCATGAGAAACCGGCGAAGGTGTTCCGGTTGAAGCAGATGGCCACGCTGGTCACGCGCCAGCTGCATCTCATCGTCGCCGATCCGGGACTACTGGTCTTCCTGCTGTTGCTGCCGCTGCTGCTCGGCCTGCTCTCGCTCGTCGTGCCCGGCTCGCACGGATTGGGCGAGCCGGACTTCAAGGATGCGGCCACCGAGCCGAGCCAGCTGCTCGCGCTCGTGATCCTCGGCGCGTGCTTCATGGGTTCGGCGCTGTCGGTGCGCGACATCGTCTCCGAACGCGCGATCTACGACCGTGAACGTGCGGTGGGATTGTCACCGAGCTCGTACACGCTGTCGAAGCTCATCGTGATGGCGTTGCAGACGCTGCTGCAGGCGGCGATCCTCACGGCGGCGGTGAGCATCGGCAAGCCGCGGCCGGAGAGCGGCGTGATCACCGATTCGGGCGTGCCCGAGCTGGTGCTCGTCGTGTGGCTGACCGCGTGGGCGTCGGCGATGCTCGGCGAGGTGGGTTCGGCGCTCGTCAAATCGGGCGAGCAGACGATGCCGCTGCTCGTGATCCTCGTGATGGCGCAGCTCGTGTTCTCCGGCGGCATGATCCCGGTGACCGACCGTGACGGCCTCGAACAGGCCTCGATGGTGTTCCCGGGCCGTTGGGGCTTCTCGGCGGCCGCGGCGGACATCGGCCTCAACAAGCTGCTGTACGGCCCGACCAAGGTGCCGACGTTCAAGAAGGACGACCTGTGGAAGAACACGCCGGACCAGTTCTGGTTCGACATCGCGATCCTCGTGGTGATGGTGGTCGTGTTCACGATCGTGCTGCGCGTGCTCGTCAGCAACGTCGTCGCCAAGATGCGCCGCCGGTAGCGAAACATGACGCATGACGCGGCTGCGGGTCGGTGGATGACGCGTGACGCCCCATCCATCGACCCGCGTCGTCCGCGAGTGCGCACGCGCACGCTGCTGGTATGATTCGTCGTCCTCCGGAAACCGATCTCACCGCCATCGATATCATCGGACAGCGAGATATTCGCCGAGATGCGGTACGGCGAATTCGACCTTTCCATGGCCCGCCGAACGAATCAGCTTGTCCTTGATGAGTATCGCACGATACTTGCCAACCCAGCTCCGGCTTCGATGTACCCTCTGCGCGATGTCGGAGACACGCGTGGGTTCGGGCGCGTCCTGAGCCATGGCGTTCAGGAACAGCCGCTCCGCCTCGGAGGTTCCGTCCAGCGCGGGGGCGCAGACGGCATCGTCGAAGGCGAGCAATGCGTCCTTCACGCCTGAGTCCACATCATGCGCGGTGATGGCGTCCGATCCCCGGCGTTCCGCGGATTGCCACATGTAGTAACCGATTAGCTGCACCATGTACGGATAACCGTCGGATTGCTGCGCGGCGCAAAGCGCATCCTCCTCACTGATGGTTTTGCCGGAATCGGCGACGGTCTCCAAGAACGCGTTTTTCACATCCACAAGCGGCACGTTATCGAGTTCACGCCTCAATGCACGGCGCAGGAATGTGGTCACCTCGTTGTCAAGCAGTTCGTTGACCATATACGGCAATCCCGCGAAGACTATCGCCACGCCTTTTTTGTCGGCGTCCGGGATATCGCTTTCATCGGCGTCGGCGATGACATGCTGTATCGCCGTCGCTATGGCGACCACGTCGCCATGGGAAGCGGCCTGGGTCTCATCGATGGTGATGAGGACCCCCTTCCCCTTACCGATTTTCCGGCTTCCCAAACGGGTGTTGATGGCATTGCGCAACGTCAGCGGATTGGCCACAGCGGAGAGATGCGCCTGCCCCAAACTTGCGGTGGCCACACCGGGTATGCCGATGGACGGACTGATTGTGGCTTGGTCGAACCGTATTCCCGTCGGGGAGAGCGTCTGCACCAGCCGCGAGACCAGTCCTTCGGATGCGGTTTCCCCTATGGTCTCCCAATGTTGGGCTCTGGCGATACGGCGGAACTCGGTGAGCATGACGGTTTTGCCGAACCCGCGTTGTCCGGTGATCAGCATGATGCGTCCGGGAGCCCCGGCACCATTCGCCAAGGCCTCCGAAAAATCCTCGATGATGGATTGGCGTCCGATGAGAATCGGCGGCATCTTACCGGCCGTGGGCTTGAACGGGTTGACCGCCATGCGACTCCTCCCCCTGCAATCGTCAGGTGCGCTCCGAAAGACTGGAGGGCACCTTGAACATCAAATCACACCGTTATGCACCAATGTACACGAATGTACACCATTATATACCGATGTACACCGATGTACACCACAGCACGCCGATGCAGTCCGCCAGCATTACCCACCAGCACAGCCTGCGCCACACCCCGCCGATGATGCCGCCGTCACCCCGCCGTCCACCCCGGAACGACCTTGCGGTCCGCACGCCGTTTCATATGAAACAAAACAGTGCACGGACCGCAAGGAGGAAGGGAAGAGGAAAAAGGGGAAGAGAAAACGGGAGAGGTCCGTCACCGCGGCCGGCGGAACGCGCGGTCCCCGATAGGCGGGAACGGCTTGTGCGGCTCGGCCTGATACCAGTAGGCGACGGTGGCCACGTCGTCCTGCCGTTCGAAGTTGCCCGCCTCCTCGGTGCCGATCTGCTGCCATTCGACGCGAAGGTTCTTCTCGAAGTACATCGGATCGGGCAGATGCCAGCGGTACAGCCCGCGCGTCACCGGCGTGGCGGTGTCCCAGTAGCGGCTTTCGCGCCCGGCGAGGTTCTGCGAGTAGAACGGGAATCCGAGGTAGGGGCCGGTGAACGTCTTCTCGTACATGCGGCCGTTCTCGTCGAAGTCGGCGAAACTCCAGGCGCCGCCGAAGTAGTCCTCGGCGCCGGTGCTGCACCACGTGGGGTATTCACCGTCGTCGTCGATGTAGAACTTGAACTCGCCTTCGCCCCACCAGCGGCTTTCCAGCGCGGTGAGCGCCAGGTACGTGCCGACGTACGTTCCGTGGCCCTCGACGCCGTCGAGCACGACGTAGTCGCGGCCGAGTTCGGTGACGCGCTCGCGGCGCCATTGCGCATGGAAGCGCATCGCGTCGGCGGGCAACGCGTCGTATTCGGTGTAGTCGATCTGGTAGAAGAACGCGGGCACGTCCTCGTTGTGGTCGCTGCGCAGCACGATACGCGCATGCTCGAACGGCATCGAGAAGTAGCAGTTGAAGCCGCGGTTCGGGTTCACCATGACGGGGATCGAGTTGATGGTGCACGACTGCGCGTGGCCGCAGCAGAAGAAGTCGCCGATCGGGCACTGCACCGAGGGCGTCTCCTCGCCGTCCCAGTAGAACTCGAGGATGAGGTTGCGCAGCACGTCCGGTCCGGTGGGGGAGGTCTTGTCGGTCACGGTCATCCAGATGTGGCGGATGACGCCCGGCCCGTCGACGTCCATCAGAGTGACGGATTCGCCGGCCTTCACCGTGCGGATGCAGGGGCTGCCCTTGCGCGAGGGGCCGAGGGCGCTGGCGGCCGTGGCGGCCTGCCCTTTGCCGCCGTGCGGGTTTTCGGCGTTGATGCATCGCGTGCGGCCCTGGGACCGCATGGTCACGGCGTCAAGCGCGCCCTGACCGAATCCGAGGCTCGCCCCGAGGTCTGCGGCGGGATTCCCGTTTGCGTTGAACATGGTCGTTCACTTCCTTCCGTAAGGCGCCGCGTCCCGCCCCGTGCGCCGCGTTGCGCGTATTCCCAGGCAGATCACGGAACGGGACGTGGCGTATGTTGGTGTGTTGCTGTTTGGATGATGCGTCACTTCACGGCGCCGGCGGTGATGCCCTGCGAAAGCTTGCGCTGGAAGATGATGAAGAAGATGATGGTCGGGACGATGCTGAGCAGCGAGGCGGACGCCAGGGTGGTGGCCTCCATCGTGTGCTGGCCCTGCAGCGTGGCGAGCGCCAGCGGGATGGTCTGCACGTCGTCGCCCATGAGGAACGCCATCGGGATCATGTACTCATTCCAGGTCCACACGAAGAAGAACACGAACAGCACGCTGATGGTCGGCCAGGAGATCGGCAGCACCACCTTGCGCAGCACCTGCCAGCGGGAGGCGCCGTCGATGGCGGCCGCCTCGAGGATGGCCTGTGGGAACGTGCCGTACACGCTGGAAAGCAGGTAGGTGCCGTACGCGCTCTGGATGATGGTGAAGATGATGATGATCGCGAGCCTGGTGTTGTACAGGCCTGCGGCCTTGAACATCGTGTACAGCGGGTAGAGGAGCGCCTCCTGCGGCATCATGTTCGCGAGCATGATGGCGAGCACGATCCACGTGTTGCCCTTGACCTTGCCGATGCCCAGCGCGAAGGAGTTGAGCACGGAAAGCACCACGGCGGCGACGGCCACCACGAGCGAGATGATCAGGGAGTTGAGGAACTTCAGCGGGAACTTGGTGGTGGTCCAGAAGGATACGATGCCTTCCATCGTGAAGGTCTTCGGCAGGCTCAACGGGCCGGTGGCGTTGTAGTCGGCCTGCGTCTTGAATGCGTTGACGGTGAGCACCAGCAGCGGGAACAGCACGATGAGCGCGGCGACGATAAGCAGGACCAGCGTCACCCAGTCCCCTGCGGAGCGTACGTGCTGCGTTTTGCGGGATGCCCTTTTTGCCGCGGCGGCGGTCATTGATTGCGTCATGGTTCAACCCTCGGTTTCAGTCGTTTCGATCGTTCGATCGTTTCGGTATGTCGTTTCGGTGCGCGGTCGGCGCGGATGTCAGACCAGGTTCTTCTCGACGCGCTTCTGGATGATGGTGAACACCACGGAGAAGACGATGATCACGGCGGTCAGCGCGGTGGAGATGGCGGCGCCGTAGCCGACCTGCTGCACCTGGAAGAACTGGTTGTACGAGTAGTAGGACGGCACGGTGGTCGCGGTGCCTGGGCCGCCCTTGGTGAGCAGGTAGACCGGCGCGAAGGTCTTCAGCGCACCGATGGTGGCGGTGAGGATGACCACGAGCAGTTCGGGGATGATGGACGGCAGGGTGACGACGCGGAACTTCTGCCACCAGTTGGCGCCGTCGAGGCTGGCGGCCTCGTACAGTTCCGGGTCGACGCGCTGCAGGCCGGACATGAAGATGACGATCGGGTAGCCGAGCTGGATCCACACGAGGATGAACATGAGCACGGGCAGGGCGCTGTCGGGGCTGCCAAGCCAGTTGTGGGTCAGGGAGCCGAGTCCGACCTGTTCGAGGAGCGCGTTGACGGCGCCGTCCTCCGGGCGGAAGATCCAGCCCATGATGATTGCGGCGACGGCGACCGGCAACAGCTGCGGCAGGTAGAACAGGGCTCGCAGGAAGGACGCGGTCTTGCCGCCGAACTTCTTCTGGATGACGTCGGTGAGCAGGGAGGAGATGAACAGGCCGAGGATGGTCGGGATGACCACGATGGCCACGATGATCCAGAACGAGTTGAGGAAGGAGATCCAGAACGTGGAATCCTTGAAGAGGCGCTGCCAGTTCTGCAGTCCGATGAACCGGACCGGGCCGACGCCGCGCCAGCGGGTGAAGCTCAGGTAGATGTTCCAGACGAACGGGACGATGACGATGATGGTCAGGCCCAGGATGCCGGGGATGAGGTAGGGCACGAATCGTGAGGATTTGTTGCCGGGAAGTCGTGACAGCGATTCGTGATGAGCATGCTTGCGGTTGCCTGCCATTGCTCTCTACTCCTTATGTGCGATAACGATATGCGGTCGATGCGGTGACGACGACGTTGAGGCGCGGTGTCTTGGTGGATGCGAATGGAATGGACGGGGGAGAGAAGGAGCGGCGTGGTGCGGGAAGGGGCGCACGCACCCCGCCACGGGTGGTCCGGCCGATGGGCTGGACTGGCCGATGGGTCCGGACGTCCGGACCGGATAAGGACCGGACGTCCGGGCTTGGACTCAGTTGGCGAAGCCCATCTCCTCGACGCCGGAGTCGTACTTGGAGTGGATGTCCTTGAGCACGGCGGAGGCGTCCTTGGTGCCGTTCACGAGCTCCTGGAAGGAGGCCGGGATGGCGTCGGTGAGGCTGGAGGCGGCGTAGTCGGGGTAGTAGCTGAGCTTGCTCTTGCTGGCGTAGGAGTCGTACTCCTCGATCATGGCCTTGCTCTTCTCGTCGGTGATCTTGTCGGGGTCGGCGGCGACGGGGATGCCGCCGGCGTTGCCGAGGAAGTTCTGGACGTCATCGGAGAGCACGTAGTTGATGAACTTGGCGGCGAGGTCCTTGTGCTTGGAGCGCTCGGGGATGACCAGCAGGTTGCCTGCGCAGCCGACGGCGTACTCGGAGTCGGGCATGACGGCGGCGGTCCAGTCGAAGTTCTTGATCTGCTTGGCGAAACGGCCCTGGTTCCAGGTGCCGGTCTGGTAGATCGGGTACTCGCCCTTGATGAACGCCTGGGTGGTGTCCTCGGCCTTCATGCCGGTCGCGTTCTTGGAGATGAAGCCCTTGTCGAGCCAGTCGCTGATGGTGCTGGTGGCGCCGGTGAGGGTCTTAGAGTTCCAGTTCACGTCGCCCTTGTACAGGTGCCAGGCGTCCATGAACTTGGCGTCGGCGTTCTTGGAGACCAGCTGCCACCACAGCCACATGACGCCGTATTCCTGGGCGTCGGCGGCGATCGGGGTCACGCCGGCGTCGACGAACTTCTGGCAGGCGTCGACGAACTCGTCGTAGGTGGTCGGGATCTCGATGCCGTACTTGGCGAACAGGTCCTTGTTGTAGTAGACGCGCTGGAACTCGGCGTAGCTGGACATGCCGTACCAGGTGTCGCCGCCCATGATGCCGTTCTCGTCGTACTTGGCGGTTTCGGCGTTGGAGCCTGTGACCTTCTTGTCCCAGCCGTACTGGTCGACGTAGTCGCCGAGGTCGGTGAGCAGGCCCATGGTGGAGAGCACGCCGGCGGAACCGTTGCCGCGGTTGGATTCCATGAGGTCGGGGGCCTCGTCGGAGTTGAGGAACTGGCTGCCGTTCTGCGCGATCTGGGTGAAGGACTTGCGCTCGAACTTGATGGTGACGCCGGTCTCCTTCTTGAACATTTCGGCGGCCTTCTTCCACGCCTGGGTCTGGCCGGCGCCCTCCTCCTCGTAGTACCAGAAGGACAGGCTGTCCGGGGTGCCCTCGTCCTGCGCGGTGTCGCTGCCGCACGCCGCCAGCGCGGTCACGGACATGGCCGCCACGGCCAGTGCTGCGAGGCCTCGTTTGATGTTCATGGGATTCTCCTTTTCCTTTGGTTATTGCTTGCGCAACAGCTGCATCTCGTAATCGAATCGTTTCGATTAGAGGGACGGATACCGGGCTCCTTTCATGTCCGATATCGTGGCGGCCGGCCCTGCGGCCGGGAGATCGCGGTGTTTATCGAATCGTTTCGATTACCGTGATGGCGAGAGTGCGGCATGTTCCTTCATCGGCATCACGCCACGCTTTCTACAAGGGAAGTCTTCGAATAGGGGGAGGGGACCGCAAGTCCCACGGAATCGGCCGGGCCCACCGTGAGGACCGAGCCATGCTCCTGGACCTGCGGGAGCACGAATTCGCTGGCATCGGCGATGTCGGCGCCGCCCTCGACCGCGGACACCAGCAGTCCGACGGCCTTGGAGCACAGCAGTCGCGGCATCAGGGGAATCTCGGTGACCGGACGGACCACCAGGTCGTTCTCGAAGAACGTGCCGACCGACAGCACGGAGATGTCGGAGGGGATATCCATGCCACGCTCGACCAGCTCCTGCATCACCATGTTGAGCACGGTGGCGCTGGCCTGGTTGACAATCGCGGTGGGACGGGGGTCCATGGCCATCAGATCGCGGACGAACGCGGCGGCGTCGAAACGGTCCGCCTCGTTCCTTCCGGACTCGACGACGCGCATGCCGAGCTCGGCGGCGCGGTCGAGCATGCGCTGGCGCAGCGTGACCACGTAACCGGAACGGCGGGCATAGTCGCGTTCGTTGTCGCGCAACAGCGCCACGGTACGGTGGCCGTGCTCATACAGGTAGTCCATCGCCAGTGCGGCCGCGGCGTCGAAATCGACGTCCACGCACGCGCAGTCGCCGCGATGCGTGGGATAGCCGATGGCGACGCACGGCTTGCCGTACGAATCCGCCTGCATGACGCGGTCGTCGTCCTCGACGATGTCGAGCAGGACCACGCCGTCGACCATGTTGCTGCGGGTCACGCGTTGGATGTCGTCCACCGCGTCCTCGCCCGTGAGCAACAGCACGTCGTAACCGGCGTTCTTTGCCTGCCATGCGGTGTGGAGGAAGTACGCGTTGTACTTGGCCTCGTTGATGTCGCCGCGAATCGGCTCGCTCACCGCCAGGATCTGGTTGCGGCGTCCGCGCATCTTCTGCGCAGACGCGTCCGGGGTGTACTTCAGCTCCCGGATCGCTTCCATCACCTTACTGGCGGTCTTCTCCGAAATCGCGCGCTTGCCCGACAGCACGTAGGACACGGTGCTGACCGAGACCCCGGCGGCACGAGCCACATCCTTGATTCCAGCCATCATCGCCTCCTTCCACGGTCGCGCAATCGCATTGACGGCACTGTCTTCGATGATATTCCTCATCGAACCCGCTCGCAGCCAGCCCCGCGGCCATGTCGCCATGTCCGGCGCGCCTTGCGCCGATCATGGTCGATTGCGGTCGCTCACGGATCCGTCTACGTCGCTCCGTTCCGACAATCACTGTCGAAACGTTTCGCAAATACTATACGTCGAATCGTTTCGACTTGTCAATCGCACGACACGCCGCAACGGGCGAGAGCACCCCGGCGAGGCCGCCCTTCCCGCTTTGGCGTGCCACTCCCTTAGAGTGGGTGGCATGTCACTTGGCCTGAACATCCTGCTGATTTTCGTGTTCCTGCTGCTCGGTTCGATCTTCTCCGGCACCGAGCTGGCGCTGGTGAGCCTGCGCGGCTCCCAGATCGACCAGATGGAGCAGGAGGACGCCCGCGGCGCCCGCGTGGCCAAGATCGCCCGCGACCCGAACACGTTCCTGTCCACCGTGCAGATCGGCGTGACCCTGTGCGGCTTCCTGTCCGCGTCGTTCGGCGAATCGTCGATCTCCCCGTACATCACGCCGGTCGTGGAGGGCTGGGGCGTGCCCGCGCACATCGCCGCGCCGCTGACCACGATCAGCCTCACGCTCATCATCTCCTACTGCTCGATTGTGATTTCGGAGATGGTGCCGAAGCGCATCGCCATGCAGCGCACGGAGGAGATCGCACGCGCCGTAGTGCCCGCGATCGACATCTTCGCGAAGGTGTGCAGCCCGATCATCTGGCTCATCGGCAAGAACACGAACGGTCTGGTGCGCCTGCTCGGCTTCGACCCGAACGAGACCGAATCCGAGGTGAGCGACGACGAGCTGCGCGTGCTCGTCAATTCGAACACGAACCTGAGCAAGGACGAACGCACGATCCTCGACGACGTGTTCGACGCGTCGGAGACGATCGTCGCCGAGGTGATGCGCCCGCGCGCCGACGTCGTGTTCATCGACGGCGCGATGCCGATCGGAGACGCCGCCGCGTATGTGCGTGAGATGCCGTATTCGCGATACCCGGTCACCGGCAAGGATTTCGACGACGTGCTCGGTTTCGTGCACGTGCGCGACCTGCTCGACGTGCGCGATCCGGAGGCGACGACCGTGGCCGACGTGACGCGCGAGGGCATCTCCCTGCCGGGCACGTCGAAGCTGCTGCCGAGCCTCGAACTGCTGCGCAAGCGCGGCATCCATCTGGCCGTCGTCATCGACGAGTACGGCGGCACGGACGGTATCGTCACGCTCGAGGACATGACCGAGGAGCTTGTCGGCGACATCCGCGACGAATACGATCTGCCCGACGAGCCGGGCGGCGCGCGACGCAACCGTCGCGACGCGTTCGTCAACGGCGTGGCGACGATCGAGGGCGGCATGACGCTCGAGGATTTCGAGGACCTGACCGGCATCGAACTGGAGGACGGCCCGTACGAGACGGTGGCCGGGTACTTCCTCGCGCACACCGGCAAGATGGGCGAGGTCGGCGACGTGCTGCACGCCGACGGCTACAACATGGTCGTCACCAAGATCGACGGCCGCCGCATCGACACGATCGAAGTGCGCAAGGCCGGCGCCCCGGACCACGCCGAGACGCCGGGGCCTGCGCAGCCGAAGTGAAGCCGTCCATCCGTTGACGGTAGACTTGGGGGACGGGTTCCTTACGGGAGATTCCCACAAGGAACGTCCCTCATCAGGAAAGGAAGGACACCCACCATGACACTCGCATTCATCGTCCCGGGTCTTGACGAAGCGACCTCGGAGAAGGCCATCGCCATTCTGCAGAACCGCCTCAGCCAGGAGCAGGAGGCGGCGCTCGTCCTCAAGCACGCGCATTGGAACGTGACCGGCCCGAACTTCATCGCCGTGCACGAGATGCTCGACCCGCAGGTCGAGGTCGTGCTCGCGCAGGCGGACGAGACCGCCGAGCGCATCGCCACGCTGGGCGGTACTCCGGACGGCCGCGCCGACGCGATCACGCGCAACCGCACGTGGAAGCCGTTCGACGTCGAGGGCCGCGCCGGCACCGAGGAGTATCTCAAGGCGCTCATCGAGTACTACGACGCGTTCATCGCCGACGACCGCAAGGCCATCGCCGAACTGGACGACCTCGACCTCGTGAGCTCCAACATCATCCAGGACCACGTGCAGGAGCTTGAGAAGTTCCAGTGGTTCATGCGCAGCCACCTCGCGTGAGAACACGCACCTAGCCCGAGGCGCAGTCACTTCGCGTGAGGGCGCACAGCCCCGAGCGGCGGAAAACACAGAGATGAGACACACCCCTTACTCCAATGTTTCCGCCGCTCATTCATTCCCAGCGCCGGTTCGCAGCGTCCCGTTCCCAGCGCCGTCCCATTACTAGAGTCCCGTTTCCGACGCCGTCCCATTACTAGAGTCCCGTTCGCAGCGCCCCGTTTCCAGCACTCGTCCCCAGCGCTCCGTTCGCAGCGCTCCGTTGCCTGCCCCGGCGCCTGTTCCCAGCGTCCCGTTGTCCCAGCCCGGTTCCCAAAGTCCCGTTCCCAGTGCCTGTTGCCGGTTCCCGGCGCTGGTTACCGGTTCCCAGCGTCCCGTTGTCCGGAAATGACCCCATTGCTCCCGACAAAACGCCGCTAAGCAGATGTCAGCGTCCCATAGCCGGGAACACGGCCCTTTGCTCCCGACAGCGGGACGCTGAGCAAACGTCAACGTCCCGTAGTCCGGAGCAATGGGAGGATTTCCGGACTACGGGACGCTTCCACCCGGGACACTCACACTGCGGGACGCTCACACCCGGGAGCCTACACTCGGGACGCTGACGCTTACGCTGCGGGACGCTTACGCGGTTATTCGCTGCCACGAACAACCACCATCGACCACCCTCAGTCCGGCGATGCCGGACAGCTCCCGCCAGCGGGAGCGGCACCATGGGGACCGACACCACGGAAGCAACACCACCCGCCTGTCTTGCGGCTCCTGTCTACCCCGCTACTCCTTCACCAGGTTCTGGTATTCGGGCAGGCCCATGTAGTTGAACTTCACATTCTTGACGGACTTGGACGCGCCCGCGGAGACGTTGCCGTACCACAGCGGAATCACCGGCAGGTCCTTGAGCAACAGTTCCTCGGCCTGGTGGTAATACTTCACCGAACCGTCGAGCGTGGTCTGCTTCGCGGCCTCGTCGATCAGCGAGTCGAACTCGGAGCTCTTGTAGTCACCGTTGTTGAGGCCCTTGCCGTCGGCGGCGGAGGAGTCATACGCCTGCACGAGGTAGCCCTCCGGATGCGGGTAGTCGGACTGGAGGCCCTGCGTGAACGCGGCGTCGATCGTGCGGTCGTGTACGGCACCGGAGAAGTCCTTCTGCGTGGGGAACGGGTACGACTTCGCGTCGATGCCGAGCGCGTTCTTGATCGAGTTGACGATCGCGTCCACCCACTGCTTCGAGCCGGAATCGGCGGCGTAGGCGAGTCGGAACGTGCCGTCCCACGGCGAGATCGCGTCGGCCTTCGCCCACAGCTCCTTCGCCTTCGCGGCGTCGTAGGAAAGCACGTCGGAGCCGGCAAGCGACTTCGAGTAGCCGGCGATCGAGGGCGCGGTGAAGTCGGTGGCGACGGTGGCGGTGCCGCGCAGGACCTTGTCGACGATGCGGTCGCGGTTCACCGCGTACGAGATCGCGGCGCGGCGCAGACGGCCCTCCTCGCCGGTGAAATGCTTGAGGTTCGAAGGAATCGTGAACGCCTTGAACCCGGGACCCGCCTTGCTGAACGACTGGATCGAGCCTTCGTTCTTGTACGTGGCGAGCGCGCTGTTGGGGATCGAGTCGAGCACGTCGAGGTTGCCGGCGGTGAGGTCGGCGTACGCGGATTCGAGGTTCGTGTACAGCTTGTACGTGACGCCGCCGTTCTGCGCCTTACGCGGGCCCGTGTACTTCGGGTTCGGCGTGAGCTTGATCTCACTGTCGTGACGCCACGATGCGAACTGGTAGGGGCCGTTGCCGACCGGCTTCTCGCCGAACGCCTTGATGTCCTTGTACGCGCTGGACGGCAGCGGCAGGAACGCCACGTCGCCCACCTTGTAGTCGAACGACGAGTCGGGCGCGGCGAGCGTGACCTGCAGGGTCTGGTCGTTGATCACTTTCAGGCCTTCGAGCTGCGCGTTCTTGTCGCCGTGCTCGTCCTGCAGCTTGTCGTAGCCCTTGATCGTCGCGAAGATCGCGGCGCCCATCTGGCCGTTGGCGGCGTTCGCGGCGAACGACCACGACTTCGCGTACGTCTCGGCGGTGATCTTCTCGCCGTCGGAGAATTCGAGGCCGTCGCGCAGCTTGATCGTGTACTGGGAGGCGTCGGCGTTCGGCGTGATCGACTCGGCGTCCGCGTAGATCAGTTTGCCGGTGTCGCTGAACGTGACGAGGCCTTCGAACAGCTGCGTGACGACCTTCCAGCCGGCGAGGTCGTTCGTGTCGGACGGGATGAGCCCGCTCGCCGGTTCGACGTCGTTGACGACGACCACCTGCTTGCCGTCGGTCTGTTCGACGGTGTTCGCGCTCGTGTCGCCCGTCGCGCCGCAGCCGGACAGCGCGAGCGCGAGTCCGAGCGTCGCGGCGAGCGCGGCGGTGATGCGTTTCGTGAATCCTGTGCGCATGGTTCCCCTATCCCCATTCGTTCGTGATGATGACGGTCGATCCGAATGATTCCGTGGCTCGGTTCCGCGTTCCGGCGATGCCGCAACCACAATATCTCGAATCGACATGTGCAATGGTGTACCACCATACAATCGCCCCGGACATTACGCCATCGGAAAGGGGACACGCCGCCGCCGTCATCGACATCGCCGATGACGGGTTATAGCGCAGCCGCGCACGGCGGTCCGCGGACTACAGCACCGCGGACTACAGCACCGCGCGACGGTTGAGCTCGCGGCGCAACGCACGCCAGCCCGGCAGATACGCGTCCATGCGCGCGCGGAACCGCGGCCCGTGGCCGTGCTCCCACAGATGCGTCAGTTCGTGGACGAGCACGTATTCAAGGAATCGCGGCTCCATCAGCCCCAACTGCAGGTTGATGCGGATGCGGCCGGTCTTCGGCGTGCACGACCCCCATCGCGATGTCATCAGCCGCAGCGTGACGTGCGTCGGGCGTTTGCCGACGATCGGCGCCCACTTGTCGAGCAGCGCCGGCAGCTGCGATTCGATCGCGGCCGCCGCCTCGCGCTTGCGTTCGTCCGTCCACTCGAACGCAGGAGTCGCGGCGGGGGGATTCTGGGTGTTCGGAGCATGCGGTCGGTCCGTGCCGCCGACCGTTCCATCGGCGTCGTCGAACAGCGGCTGCTGCGACGCGAACGACGCATCGTCGAGACCTTCCAACGGCACGTCGACGGCATCCGCCGCGCCGCGGGCCGCCATCTCCTCGACCACGAGACGACGGGACTGTGCGATGCACGACTGCTGCTCGGCGATCCAGTCGCGGCGATCGCGCACGAAATCGCGGATGCGGTATTCGGCCATGCGCATCGGCGCGGACACCTCGACCGTCCCGGTCGGCGGCTTGACGCGCAGATACAGGTTCCGGATGCGCTTGCGCGTCACCGTCACCGCGACGCCATCGATCTCGACGACACGGACGGAGGAGACGGAACGCGGGACTGCGGAAGGACGCGGCGCGGCAGCGGAAGGACGACGGCGATACGGCATACCGCCATTGTCCCGCGAAGACGGACAAGGCGGGCGAGGTTCGGAGGACTGCCCACCAGCACTCGGCCCCCTCTGTCGCGCCGCTTCCCTCCTCGACGGTCACGGTTCACCCCCGATTTTGCTACGGAAAAACATTGCAAACCCCGGAGCGAACCGTTGAGAGGATGGAGCGAACCGAGCGGCCAAACGGCGGAAACAAGCCGCGACACGCCGAAGAGCGGTTTGTGTTGACATGCTCCGAATCGCATGTAATATATCTACTCGTTGCGCTTCTGAAGCGCGATGGATCGGGCCCGTAGCTCAGGTGGTTAGAGCGCATCCCTGATAAGGATGAGGTCGGAGGTTCAAGTCCTCCCGGGCCCACGGAAAAATCTGGCGGCCATGTTTGAGCCGCTATTTTTCTATCCAGAACCGAACAGCGTCGTCCTGATGATTCGGGGCATTGGCGCAGCTGGTAGCGCATCTGCTTTGCAAGCAGAGGGTCACCGGTTCGAACCCGGTATGCTCCACGATTGACGCAGTTCGAAAGACTGGGCAAAACCCTTGGAATCAAGCCGATTCCAAGGGTTTTTCGTTAAGATTTCCGTTTGCATGCTCCGTCTGTTCTCATCGCGCATCACCCCCGAAACGACAGGGCTAAGGGTGCATGGAGGGCGCACAATCGCACGTATATCGCACGTCGCACGACCGAACAATGGTTCAGCGACGCCGGAAGGCATGCGGGGGTAATAAGAAACATGGGAATCGGGCTCCCGCTGGCGGGAGCTGTCAGGCACCGCCTGACTGAGGGTGGTCGCGTGGTTGTGACAGCCGTATACCCATACGGCTTCCGCGAACCACCCCCACCCGGCTTCGCCGGGAGCCCCCGCCAGCGGGGGCAAGAGTTGGTTTGGGACTGACTGAGGGTGGTCGCGTGGGAATCCCTATACTTGCTCACGAAAGAGCAGAGACAAGAAGTAAGAGTGGTTTACCTATGGCAGGTTCGCATCGGCCCCGCGTATCCTCATCATCCCCGCATCGCGGCATGACATCGCATACCGGATTCTCCACAGGCACCGGACCGGATACCGCAGCCCCCGCGTCCGCTACCCCCCGATTGGGACGAGTCGGCGGGCATCGCCATGATTCCGAACAACCACACGAACAACCACGCGTAGCCCCACACTCCCGTCACATCACCGCGATCGACGGATTGCGCGCCTTGGCGATTCTGGGCGTGGTCGCGTACCATACGCGTCCGTCGCTGCTGAACGGCGGATTCCTGGGCGTGACGGTCTTCTTCGTCATCAGCGGCTTCCTCATCACCCGCAGCGTCGACGCCGGACTCGAACGCACCGGCACGCTGGCTTACGGCGGCTACGTGATCAAACGACTGAGGCGACTCGTACCGCCGACGATCGTGATCATCGCATGCGTGGCGCTGGCCGCCTATCTCGTCTCCCCGAGTCTGCTGCCCAAGGCGCAGGCCGACGCGCTGCCGTCGGCGCTGTTCGTCGGCAACTGGGTCTCCATCTTCCGTCATGTCTCCTATTTCGCGGCGGCCGGACTGCCGTCGCCGCTCACGCATCTGTGGTTCCTCGCCGTGCTCATGCAGTTCTATCTGTTGTGGCCGCCGATGCTGCTGCTCATGCATCGCGCACGGATGCCGCGCCCCGCACGCGCCACCGTGGTCGCGGCGCTCACGTTGGCGTCGACCGTCGCCATGGCGATCCTGTTCGATCCGACGGCGACGGGAAGCCGCGCCTACTACGGACTGGACACGCGCGCGGCGGAACTGCTGGCGGGAGCGCTGCTCGCGCTGGTCCTTCCCGCCGCAGACCGTCCGCAACGCGCCGCGACGACCGCACGCCGCCGGTCGCGCGCGCCTGAGGCCCGTGCGTCGGCCGCACGCTCCCGTATCGGCGATGCCGTGGGATTCGCGCTGATCGCGGCGCTGGTCGTCGCGTTCGTTCTGGTACGCGCCTCCTTCACCGGCATGTACCGCGGCGGATATCTCGTCACGGCGCTGCTGACGGCGCTGCTGCTCGCCGTCGTCATGGTTCCCGGGAACATGGCCGGCAGGCTGTTGTCCTTGCGTCCGCTGCGCTACATCGGCTCCCGTTCGTTCTCCTTGTATCTCGTGCATTATCCGATGCTGGAGATGATGAATCCGGCCACGCGCACCACCAAGCTGGCATGGTGGGAGTGGATCGTGCAGGCGCTGGCGATCTGGGCCGCGACGGAGGTGTTCTACCAGCTCGTCGAGCGTTCGATCCGTGTCGGCGGAACGTCCGGCGCGGATACGCGTGACGGCGGCAACAACGTCGGAAACGGCGACGGTGCCGGGAACGGCGCCGCTCCCGCGCGTTCCCGGCACCGTGCGGCTCCGCGGCGCGACCGGCGCATGATGGTGCTGCGCGGCCTGCGTATCGTCCGTCGCGTCATCGTCGTGGTCTGCGCGGTCGCCGTGACGCTGCTGTGCGTGCTGCCGCTGGATTGGAGCGCGATCGCGCAGGCGCGTTCGGCGCAGTTGCGGCCGGTCACGGCCGCCGTCGAATCGGAGGCCACGCGCGGCAGGACGCAGTCGAAGCGGACCACGCAGTCGACGCGGCAGGGGACCGCGCAATCCGGTGACGGTTCGAACGGTTCCGCCGGCTCGAACGGCTCGAATGCCGGCAAGCTGGTTCCCGTCGCGGAGAAGGTCCCGGCCAATCTGGACGCCGCAGGATGGACGTACGACGCCGGCACCGGCGTGTGCAGCGCCGACCCGCTCATCATCAGCGATTCGGTGGAGATGGGCGCACAGCGCGTGCTGGTCCACACCATGCCGAACGCGATTCAGGACAATCAGATCGGACGCAGTCTGACGGCGTTCGCCGCCACGTATCAACAGCATGTGGCGGCGGGCGACGACAAGCGTGTGGTGGTTGCCGCGTTGGGCAGCAACGATGCCGGCACCGGTTCCGAGCAGGAGTTCGAGAACGCGGTGAACGCGGTGAACGGCAAGCCGCTGTATTTCATCACGATCCGCAATCCCGCGATGAATCAGGATTCCATCAACGCCGCCATGCGCGCGGTGGCCGCCAAGCACAAGAACGTCGGCATCATGGATTGGTACGGTCTGAGCGAGGGGCACAGCGAGTACTTCTACGATGACGGCGTGCATCTCACCATCGGAGACGGATTGGGACGCGACGCGTATTCGCACATGATCATCCAGGCCATGTGCGGGCAGTGAACGCACTCCTTGGGGGTGCCTCCGGCACCTTCCTTGAGCTTGCTCCGGGCGCTCTTTCCTTGGAAACACCTGCTGTTGACATAGTGTCAACAGCAGGGCTACAATAAGCCGCGAGAGAAATTGACACCGTGTCAAATGCGCGTGCATGGCGCACACGCATCGACATGGAGTCACGGTCCGGCGACGAAGCGGACCGCACCACACAGGCCCACACCGGCCAAGGAAAGGACAGTCATGCTGTTTCAGGTCTATGGCGACAACGCCGTCTACCAGTGGATCGGATGGATCCTCGTCTTCTGCTGTCTCATCGGCGCGAACGAACTCGCGCGACGCACGAAAACCGGCGGCGTGATCGCCTTCCTCGTCGTGCCGGCCATCCTCACCGTGTACTTCGTGACCATCTACACGGCCGCGGCGATGGGCGCCGGTTGGGCGCTGAACAACCCCACCTACGTACACATGACCAGCTGGTTCCACTACGCGAAGCTGTACGCGGCCACTGCCGGCTGCATCGGCTTCATGGCACTCAAATACAAGTGGGGACGCATCGGCAAATCCGAATGGTTCAAATGCTTCCCGTTCGTGATCGTCGCCATCAACATCCTCATCGCCGTCGTCTCCGACTTCGAATCCGCGATCCGCGCGTGGGGCACCACGTGGGTGTCCACCGAGGGCGTGACGCTCATGGGCGGCTGGCACAACGTGTTCAACGGCGTGGCCGGCATCCTCAACATCGCCTGCATGACCGGCTGGTTCGGCATCTACGTGTCCAAGAAGAAGCAGGACATGCTCTGGCCGGACATGACGTGGGTGTTCATCGTCGCCTACGACCTGTGGAACTTCTGCTACACGTACAACTGCCTGCCCACCCACTCCTGGTACTGTGGCCTCGCGCTGCTGCTCGCCCCGACCGTCGCCAACGCGATCTGGAACAAGGGCGGATGGATCCAGAACCGCGCCAACACGCTCGCCATCTGGTGCATGTTCGCGCAGGTGTTCCCGATGTTCCAGGACTACTCGGTGTTCTCCACCCAGTCGGTGAACAACCCGAACGTGAACCTCACGGTCTCGATCATCGCGCTCGTCGCCAACGTGCTCGCGCTCGGCTACATCCTCGCTCGCGCGAAGAAGCAGGGCGTCAACCCGTGGACGCACGAGATCTTCAAGGGCACGAAGGACTATGAGCAGGCCATCGCCCGCGCAGCGTAGCCGGTTCGTCATCCGCCTCGCGGCATGACTGAGGCCCCTGTGTCCGATCGGACACAGGGGCCTCATCTGCGGGCCGGCGAATCCGTCAGAACGAGATGCCCTCGCTCTTGGCCTTGGCCATGAAGTCGCTGACCTCGCTGTCGTTGACGGGCACCGCGTCCTTGTCGCTGAGCTTGAGATCGACGGTGGCACGACCGGTCGAATCACCGTCGACCGTGACTTCCAGCTCGTTGAGCGACCGCTTGGCGCCGTAATCGACCATCACCGAGACGGACGGCAGCTCCTTGCTGTCATAATCGCCGTCAGCCATCTTCTGCACGGCCTTGTCGAACTCGCGCTCGGCCTCACTGGACGAGTACCCCTCCTGCTCGCGCAGCTGCTTGACGAGATATGCGCGCAGCTCGGGATAGCTCTTCTCGTTCGCCTGCCAGTACTGGCCGATGTCCTGCAGGAACGCGTCCAGATCGAGGTCGTAGGTGAGCTTCGTGTTCCCTCCGGACTTCACGCTCTCCTGCTTGGGGAAGACCTTCGTCTGCACGTCCTTCTTCTCCATGTGCTCGCCGAAGTACTTGAGCGCGAACTTCGCGTACTCCTGCTGCGCTGCCTCGCTCATCTGGCCTTCGTTCCAGCGTTTCACGTCATAGTTGTCGTCCAGCTTCTTCGCGCCCTTGTTGAACGTCTCCAACGCGCCCGCGAAGTCCCAGTGCTTGTCCTTCACGACGGCGTCCTTCGTGTCGAGGACGATGTCGTCCCATTCGCTGCCGGCGAGGTCGCGGATCGCGTTGCGGATGTCGCCGCGCGACGCGTACCCGTATTGGGTCTCCATATCGCCGGTCCAATAGGATTTGCTCTGCACCGATGCGCCGAAGTTGCCGTTCTGCCAGGCGAACGCGATGCGCCCGTAATCGTCGGTCTTCGTGGTGAAGTAGAGCATCGACGAGTCGGTGTCGGCTCCGAGCGAATAGGAGCCGCTGGCGGAGAATTTGCCGGTGTCGTCGCTGCTGCCGGACAGCTCGTAGCGCGTGCTCGACAGCTTGCCGATTGACGCGATCGCATCCGATGTGACGACGAACGGGTTGTTCGGGCGGAACCCGAGCAGCGCCTTCACGGCGGTGAGGTTCGGAATGATGATGGCGAGCGCGACGACGACGAGCACCGCCACGACGCCGCCCACGATGGCCGCGATCTTGCCGCCGCTCATCCGGCGCTTCGCCGCGACCGCGACGCCCGGAACGCCGGGGACGGCCGGCACAGGCGCACCGGGAACCCCCGGCACAGCTGGACCGCCGGGTACGGGAGGGACCGCACCGGATGCGCCGGGGAACGTCGGCTGCGCGGGGGCCGGCGGTACGCCCGGACCATTGGGCGGCGTGATGGCTCCCGGAACCGGAGGTACCCCCTGTGCGGCGGGCGCGGAAGCGGGCACAGGAGCTGGCGCGGGCATGGAAGCAGGCGCAGGCGCCGTCCCCGTGGCGGGCATGGGCACCGCGGGCACCGGCGAGAACTGCTGCGTGGGCGCGGGCGCGGCTTGGGGGAGTGGCGGCAGCGCCTGCGTGGGCTGCGTGGAGATGGGCGGCGCGGGCTGCTGCGGCAGCGCCTGCGTCGGCACCGATGAGGATGGAATCGGCGCGGTCGTTCCGTATGGCGCCGCCGCCGGCGCGCCGCATGACGGGCAGAACATCACCCCGTCGGGTATCGTCGTTCCGCATTGCTTGCAGATGTTCATCGTCCAACCACCCTTCCCACCGGCATGCCGGCGATTCCGTCGGCTCCCCACCAGCCTTATGGACCGTCTTTGGCCGACCTTCCCCTCCATTCTATCGCCGGATGCCCGTTTTCCGGCGTTATGGCGAAGCGCCCGGCGTGGATTCCTGGAAACGGGATCCGCGTCGGGCGCTTCGTGTCGGTTGAAGGAAAGAAGCGAGAGAACGTCAGGCCTTGGTCACGTGGCCGCCGAACTGGGCGCGCATCGTGGAGACGACGCGCAGCGTGTCGTCGCCGCCGCCGCGCGAGGTCTGGCGGGCGTACAGCGCGGCCGCGGTGGCCGGGGTGGGCACGCCGAGTTCGAGCGCCGCCTCGATCATCCACTTCGCCTCGCCGGATTCGTTGGCGACCGGCGGCATCGATTCGAGCGTCGGATCGTCCTTGAACGCGTTGGCGAGCAGGTCGAGCAGCCAGGATCCGACGACGGAACCGGACTTCCACGAGGTCATCACGGCGGCAGGATCGTCGACGAGCTCGGAGCGGACCATCGTGGCGAAGCCCTCGCCGAACGCCTGCATCATGCCGTATTCGATGCCGTTGTGCACCATCTTGGCGAAGTGGCCGCCACCGACCGGGCCGGCCAGCACGAGACCGTAGTCGTCGTTCGGCTTGAGGGTCTCGTAGATCGGGCGCATGAACTCGAAGTCCTCCTTCGAGCCGCCGACCATGAGCGCGTAGCCGCGGTCGATGCCCCACACGCCGCCGGAGACGCCGCAGTCCATGAAGCGGATGCCGAGCTTGCCGAGCTCCTCGGCGTGACGGGCGTCGTCCACGTAGCGGGTGTTGCCGCCGTCGACGATCATGTCGCCGGCTTCGAGGAGTTCGCCAAGGCGGGTGATGGTGTCGTCGGTCGGCTTGCCGGCCGGGACCATGACCCACACGACGCGCGGGGCGTCGAGCGCGGCGACGAGGGCTTCGAGCGAGTCGACGTCGCGGCCCGATTCGGGGGACATGTCGTAGCCGACGACCTGGTGACCTCCGGCGACGAGACGCTTGGCCATGTTGCCGCCCATGCGGCCGAGTCCGATCATTCCAATCTGCATTTCAAGGTTTCCTTTCACAGCGGTGTGGGTTGGGTGGGGATTAGGCGTTCTGTCGGGTGTTCTCTCCCCCAGTCATCCTGCGGATGACAGCCCCCTCGTCAGAGGGGGCCGAAGTGGGGGAGCGTTACAAGACGAGGGAGAGGAGCATGACGCAGCCGAGGCCGACGACGGAGAGCACGGTCTCCATCAGGGACCAGGTCTTCAGGGTCTGCGAGACGGACATGCCGAAGTACTCCTTGACGAGCCAGAATCCGGCGTCGTTGAGGTGGGAGAAGAACACGGAGCCGGCGCCGATGGCGAGCACGAGCAGCGCCAGATGGGTCGGGCTCATGCCCTGCGCGAGCGGCACCATGATGCCGGACGCGGTCACGGTCGCGACGGTGGCGGAACCGGTGGCGAGGCGGATGAGCACGGCGACCAGCCAGCCGGCGATGAGCGGGTTCATCGCGGATTCGGTGATGCCGTTGGCGATCACGTCGCCGATGCCGGAGTCGACGAGGGTCTGCTTGAAGCCGCCGCCGGCGCCGACGATGAACACGATGCCGGCCACGGAGGCGAAGGCCTTGCCGACTTCGCCGTTGATGAACTCGCGGGTGCGGCCCTGCATGAATCCGAGCAGGACCATCGCGACGACGGCGGTGATGAACAGCGCGGTGAGCGGGGTGCCGATGAAGACGAGCACGCGGCCCCACATGGCTTCCTTCTGACCGGTCAGATCGACGACGGAGGCGGCGAGCATGAGCACGACGGGCAGGAGGATGACGGTCATCGCCTGGGCGAAGGAGGGGCGCTTGGACTCGTCCTTGACGGCGTCCTTCTCGGCTGCCTGCTCGGGGGCCTGGATCGGCACCCACTTGGCCATGATGCGGCCCATGAGCGGACCAGAGATGATGACGGTCGGGATGGCGACGAGCAGACCGAGGGCGAGGGTGACGCCGAGGTTGGCGTTGAGCGCGGAGATCGCGACCAGCGGGCCGGGGTGCGGGGGCACGAACGCGTGCAGCGTGGACAGGCCGGCGAGGGCGGGGATGCCGATGAGGATGACGGGCATCTTGGCGCGGCGTGCGGCGAACAGGACCACCGGGATGAGGATGACGACGCCGACCTCGAAGAACATCGGGATGCCGACGATGAATGCGATGAGCGCCATGGCCCACGGCAGCAGCTGCAGCGGCGTCTTCGCCATGATGGTGTCGACGATCACGTCGGCGCCGCCGGAGGCGAACAGCAGCGTGCCGATGATCGAGCCGAAGGCGATGAGCAGACCGACGTTGGAGACGGTCGAGCCGACGCCGGAGGTGAAGCTGTCCCATGATTCGTCGAACGGAACGCCGGCGCACACGGCCATGACGAACGAGCCGACCATGAGCGAGATGAACGGATGGACCTTGGCCACGGCGATGAGCAGCACGATGGCCGCGATGCCGACGATGGCCGCGATGATGAGATTCATTGGTGGTTCCTTACAGTCGTTGGAAGGATCTCTGTGTTCGGTCTCCCACTTGGGGGAGCTGGCAGCCTGAGGCTGGGAGAATAAGTGGGGGAGCGGCGGCCTCAGGCGGCGACCGGGACCTTGCTGTCCTGGTAGGCCTTGACGGCGGCGACGGCCTGCTCGACGACTTCGTCAATGGTGCCGTCGACGGGGACGACGACGCCGTTCTCATCCGGTCCGAGCGGCTGCAGGTCGGCGAACTGGCTGGCGAGCAGCGACGGCGGCATGAAGTGGTCCTTGCGGGCGGACAGACGGCTGTAGATCAGCTCCTCGGAGCCGGCGAGGTGCACGAAGAACACGTCGACATTCTCGCTGAGCAGGTCACGGTAGGCGCGCTTCAGGGCGGAGCTGGAGACGACGGTGTTCTGGTCGAGGGCCTCGCGGGCGACCATCCACGTGTTGATGACGCGCAGCCAGGGCCAGCGGTCCTCGTCGGTCAGCGGATGTCCGGCGCTCATCTTGTCGATGTTGGCCTGCGGATGGAAATCATCGCCTTCGGCCATGGTGTAGCCGAGCCGGTCGCGGATCGCCTCCGCCACAGTGGATTTGCCGCATCCGGCGACGCCCATCACGACGACATGAATGCTCATGTGCGAATCTCCTTCGGTTCCTTCACCGGACCGTTGCGGCCGGTGCTCAACTGCCTTGTTGATTTGTTGGTATGACTATATCCTGTTTTAATCATACTTGTCAAGTCAAAAGTACTACCTTTTTGGAAAAACTTGGATCATTCCCGAAATTGGTATGATGAAGGCGTCATATCACGCGAACAGGCAGCATCGAAAAACGCCATCATCACGGCATCAAGGAGACATCGTGAGCGACAGCACCCCGGTATCCGCCGCCGGTACCACCACGAGCAACGACCGCGGCACCACGGACGCCCCCGCACTCAACCTGACCTTGGGCACGCCGAGCGAACTGCTGCATCAGGCCATCACCGACGAACTCGCCGTCGACATCCTCGAAGGGCGCTGGAATCCCGGCGAACCGCTCACGCTGGAAGCCATCCAGGACCGTTTCTCCACGTCACGCACCGTCGCGCGCGAAGTCGCCAAATATCTGGAATCGATGAACGCCGTGACCGTGCGCCGCCGCGTCGGCCTCGTCCCGAGGCCGGTCGCGGAATGGGCGGCGCTCAACACGCAGGTCATCCGCTGGAAGCTCATGTCGACGCGGCGCAAGGAGCAGCTGCGCGCGCTCACCGAACTGCGCCTCGCCATCGAACCGGCGGCGGCCGCCGCGGCCGCACGCAACGCGGCGATGGAGGCGAAGGCGATGTTCCCCGTGATGGCGGGGGAACTGCGCAAACTCGGCGAGACGGGCGACCTCGCCGACTTCCACGACCTCGACGTGCGGTTCCACTCGGCACTGCTGCTCAACAGCGGCAACGAACTGTTCGCCGGCATGGCGGACATCATCGGCATCGTGCTCAAGGGCCGCGTCGAGCTGCACATGTACCCGCAACGGCCCGAACCGGCCGCGCTCGACGCGCATGACGCCGTCGCCGAGGCGGTGTGGCGCGGCGAGCCGGACCGTGCGCGCGAGGCGATGCACGCCATCGTCGACGAGGTCGCCGAGGCGCTCGACCTCACGTGAGCGGCGGATGGTCCGATGTCACGCGGCCGGGGGTATCGCGACGCCGCGATGTCCATCTGATGGCGAATCTCACCCTCACCTCTTGAGCGATTCCTCGTTGCGCGCCTACAATCGGAATCGTCTATTGATGGTCCAACCCAAAGGGGAGTTTCACTATGCTCACGAATGAGTACGTCAAGCGCGTCTACGCGCAGGTCGAGCAGCGCGACGGCGATCAGCCGGAGTTCCTGCAGGCCGTGCAGGAGGTCTTCGAAAGCCTGCAGCCGGTCGTCGAGAAGCATCCGGAATACGAGAAGGCGGGCGTGCTCGAGCGCATCGTCGAGCCGGAGCGCGTGGTCAAGTTCCGCGTCGCCTGGACCGACGACGAGGGCAAGGTGCAGGTCAACCGCGGCTACCGCGTGCAGTTCAACTCCGCGATCGGCCCGTACAAGGGCGGCCTGCGCTTCCACCCGACCGTGAACGAGGGCGTCATCAAGTTCCTCGGCTTCGAGCAGATCCTCAAGAACTCACTGACCACGCTGCCGATGGGCGGTGGCAAGGGCGGCTCCGACTTCGACCCGAAGGGCAAGTCCGACGCCGAGGTCATGCGCTTCTGCCAGGCGTTCATGACCGAACTGTGCCGCCACATCGGCCAGTTCACCGACGTGCCGGCCGGCGACATCAACGTGGGCGCGCGCGAGATCGGCTACCTGTTCGGCCAGTACAAGCGCATCCGCGACGAGTACTCCGGCGTGCTCACCGGCAAGGGCCTGGAGTTCGGCGGCTCGCTCGCCCGCACCGAGGCCACCGGCTACGGCGTGTGCTACTACACGGCCGAGGCGCTGCGCGTGCTCAAGGGCGATTCGTTCGCGGGCAAGACCGTCGTGATCTCCGGTTCCGGCAACGTCGCCATCTACGCGACCGAGAAGGCCGAGCAGCTGGGCGCGAAGGTCGTCACCGTGTCCGACTCCAACGGCTACGTCGTCGATCCGGACGGCATCAAGGTGGACGTCGTCAAGCAGATCAAGGAGGTCGAGCGCGGCCGCATCAAGGAGTACGCCGAGCGCGTGCCGGGCGCCGAATACCACGAGGGCTGCTCGGACGTGTGGACCGTGCCGTGCGACATCGCGCTGCCGTGCGCCACGCAGAACGAGATCGACGAGGCCTCGGCTGAGGCGCTCGTCGCCGGCGGCTGCAAGGTCGTGTGCGAGGGCGCGAACATGCCGTCCACGCCGGAGGCCATCGCCGTGTACCAGAAGAACGGCCTGCTGTACGGCCCCGCCAAGGCCGCGAACGCGGGCGGTGTGGCCGTCTCCGGCCTGGAGATGAGCCAGAACAGCTACCGCCTGAACTGGACGTTCGACGAGGTGGACGCGAAGCTCAAGTCCATCATGGAATCGATCGTCGCCGAGTCGCTGAAGGCCGCCAAGGAGTACGGCCACGAGGGCGATCTGATGCTCGGCGCCAACGCCGCCGGCTTCGTCAAGGTCGCCAACGCCATGGTCGCCCAGGGCGTGCTGTGATCATCTCGGCCCCCCCCTCTGACGAGGGGGCCGTCAGCCGTAGGCTGACTGGGGGAGAGAAGAAAAGAGCGGCCGCAGGCCGCGGGAACATCGTATCGGTCGTAGGCCGATTCCGCTTCCTGCGGCCTGCGGCCGACCTCACATCGGCTCGCCTGTCGGCTCACACATCGCCTACAAACGCCTCCGGCGTTTGCTTCACGGCGATGTCTCGTCAGAGGGGGCCGAGTTGTTACAGCAGCTCCAGGGTCACGTCGAGCTTGAGCGGGCAATCCGACGGGATCTGGAACTCGTCATGGACCGGGGCGCCCCAGGTGTCGTCGCCGCCGACGCCCATCTGGGCGGCGAGCAGACGCAGGTACGTGTTGCGGACCGGCGGCAGCTCGTCGGGGTGCATGGCCTCCTCGAGCATCAGCGAGCTGTACGGCAGCAGGCTCACCGCGAACGGCGAGGCCTCGTCCTCCGCACCGCACCCGCGCACATCGCCCGCCGAAACGCGCATGCCGTGCCCGTATTCGTCGGTGATCTCCGCCCAGCGCACCTGCTCGTGGTTGCCGGTCTCCTGCGGCACGAGGTAGGGCGCGAAGTCCTCCTCGGCCGTGCGCGAGTACACGCCGAGCTTCGCGCCGTGCAGACGGTCGGCGTACGTCTCCTCGGGGCCGAGTCCGTAGAACCTCAGCCGGTCGTACTGCGCGGGCAGCTTCCATTCGAGTCCGAACGCGGGCAGCGTCGCCGCGCCGGCCTCGCCCGGGTACTCGACCGTCAGGTGCACGCGCAGACGGTCGTCCACGTCGTAGCGCACCGTGACCGGCGTGTGCGCGGCGTCGGCGAGTTCGTAGTCGTAGCGCGCGGTCAGGCCGTGACCGTCGGCCGTCGGTTCCACCGACGTGCCGGTCACGCGCGCGTAGCGGCCGGCCGCGAACCACTGCGCGCGGTCGAATCCGGAGCCGTTGCCGCGATCGTTGTCGACGAGCGCGCGGAACGTCGTCAACGCGGGACGGCGGATGACCATCTCGCGCCCGTCGCGGCGGAACGACACGATGCCGCCCTGCGTCTTCGACAGGATGATCTCGTCGCGATCGTCGTGGATGCCGGCGTTGAAGCCGTCGGCGGCGACGGTCGCGCGCGTCGCGGCGTCGCGGCCGCGGCCGCAGCCGCACGCGGCGTCGGAACCCGCGCCGTCCACGGACACGACGGCCGTGTGCTGCCCGAACGTGAGCTCGTACCCGGCCGGCGCCCAGTCGGTGGGCGCGGCGAGCCGCTGGTCGACCTCATACGTGACCTCGTACCGGCCGCCGGCCGCGCAACCGCAACCGGTACCCGCACCGGCACCGGCACCAGCCACGTCCACCAGATCGGTGACCGCCGGGAATCCGACCGCCTCGCGGCGGGTCTCGCCGGCGGGCACGTCGAAGCGGTAGTCGGCGTGCCAGCGTTCGACGCCGTCGACGAGCACGCGAGCGGTGAACACGTAATCGGCGGTGGAGACGAACAGGTTGTCGTTCGTGACGGTCACGCCGTGCGCGTCCGGCACGAGCTTGACGTTCGCGTAGCACTGCTTGACTTCGGCGGCCTTGGGGGAGGGGGTGCGGTCGGCGAACACGATGCCGTCGCCGCTGAACTCGTAATCGTTCGGACGGTCGTCGAAGTCGCCGCCGTAGGCGAGGCGCTCGGTGCCGTCGGGCAGACGCTGGACGAGCGCCTGGTCGACGAAGTCCCAGATGAATCCGCCCTGGTACTTCGGGTGCTTCTCGAGCTCCGTGTACAGGTGCAGACCGCCGGTGGAGTTGCCCATCGAGTGGCTGTATTCGCAGGAGATGTACGGCTTGGCGTCGTCGCCCATGTACAGTTCCTCGATCTCGGCGGGCTTCGCGTACATGCGGCTCATCACGTCGGACACGTCGTTGAATTCCTGCTGCCAGAACACGCCCTCGTAGTGGACCGGGCGGTGCGGGTCGTTCGCGTGCACGAAGTCGTACATGGAGCGGAACACGTCGCCGCCGAACGACTCGTTGCCGAGCGACCAGATGACGACGCTCGGGTGGTTGTAGTCGCGGCGCATCATGCTGCGCGTGCGGTCGACGCACGCCTCGCGCCATTCGTCGCGGCTCGCGGGCACGGCGAGGTCGGGGGTGAGCACGTCGCCGGGGGAGGTCCAGCTGCCGTGCGTCTCGAGGTTCGTCTCATCGATCACGTAGATGCCGTATTCGTCGCACAGTTCGTACCAGCGGCTCTCGTTCGGGTAGTGCGAGGTGCGCACGGCGTTGATGTTGTGGCGCTTGAAGAAGCGGATGTCGGCGACCATGTCCGATTCGGGCACGGTGCGGCCGGTGCGCGCGTCGAATTCGTGGCGGTTGACGCCCTTGAACACGATGCGCTTGCCGTTGAGCTTCATCAGCCCGTCCTCGATGGCGAAACGGCGGAAGCCGATGCGCTGCGGGACGGCTTCGACGAGCGTGCCCGCGCCGTCCGTCACGGACAGTTCCAGCGTGTAGAGAGCCGGGTCCTCGGCGCTCCACGGGTTCACCTGGCCGACGTTCGCATGCCACGTGACCGTGCCCTGCGCGGAGTCGGGGGCGGTCACGTCGGCGGGGGTTGTCACGTCGGCGACGGTCTTCGTCTCGCCCCACACGACGACGCCGTCCGCGTCGCGCAGCGCGAGGTCGATGGTCGCGCCGGCCGCGCCGGAGAGGCCGTCCACCGTCGCGACGACGTCGAGCACGCCCTCGCCGGTCGAGGCGTCGTAGTCGGCGTCGACCTTGAGGTCGGCGACGTGAATGCGCGGATGCGCGGCGAGTTCGACACTGCGGAAGATGCCGTGCAGACGCCAGAAGTCCTGGTCCTCCAGCCAGCTCGCGGACGTGAACTCGAAGCAGGCGACGGCGAGCGTGTTCGCGCCTTCGCGGATGATTCCGGTGACGTCGAACTCACTCGGGGTGAAGGAGTCCTCGGCGTAGCGACGAACGTGCCGTTGAGCCACACGGCGATCGCGGTGGCGGCGCCGTGGAAGGTGAGGGTGACGGTGCGTCCGTCGCGGATCGCGGCGGCGGTCTTCGGAGCGGGGGCGAACGCGCGGCGGTACAGGGCGACGTGGTTGCGTTCGGGGATGCCGGGCGCGACCGGGGCCTCATGGCCGGACCACGGGTACTGCTGGTTCACGTACTGGTGCTTGAGGAATCCCTTGACTTCGAGCGCGGAGGGCACGTCGATGGGGGAGAATGCGGAGTCGTCGTAGGCGGGCTGGGCGAAGGCGGCTTCGGCGAGCGCGCTCTTGCCATAGTCGGCGAGGTCCACGAGTTCGACCTTCCACGTGCCGTCGAGGCTCTGCCTGAGGTCGGACGCCTCGCCCGCGGCCGGGACGTGGTCGTAGACGCAGTGGCTGGAGTGGGCGGCGAGGCGGTTGACGGCGAACGTGCGCGGGTCGGTGAGCCATGCCGGATCGAATCGGTCGGCGGTGACCGGTTGCGCGGATGATTGCCCGCCTGTCCATCCGGCTGTGGTGAGACTGGTCATAATCATTGCCTTTCTGCTGGTCCCGATGGTGCGCCGATGCTTGATTGTTGTGCACCACGACTTCGTGATTTCCCACCGGGATAAATCGTTTACTAAATTTACCGTCGCCAATACGATAACGCAACCACGACACGCACCCACTCCGACAGCAGGGCATTTCAATCACCGCACGCCCACCAACGCAACATCACACACAACATCACACACGACACCGCACACCGCACCACCAATACCGCCTTCCAACACCAACCTCCGGCAGCACGCCAACACACTCGCGACATGCCTTACCGACAGCCGTTTTTATAACGATATTTAGTTATGATTTTACTTATTACAAGTAATGCGATACACTCAATCACATCAGTCCGGACAACAACGTCCGGGCGGCTTCACCGTCGAAAGAAGGCACAGGATGTCCGCCACGCCCACGGAACCCACGCATACGCCATCAACCCAACAATCCGATCCGCAACGACCGGCAGCACCGCACCCGAACCAATCCGCCACGACCACCGCGCCGACGATCCACAAAGGGCGTCTCGCCGCCTACGCGTTCGGCAACTTCGGCCAGGCGCTCTTCTACAACGCGCTGAGCACCTACTTCGTGGTCTACGCGACCACGTCGCTGTTCGCCGGCATCGACAAGGCCCTCGCGGCCAAGCTCATCGGCGTCATCACCTCGCTCGTGATGATCATCCGCATCGCCGAGATCTTCATCGACCCGCTGCTCGGCAACCTCGTCGACAACACCACCACGCGGATCGGCCGGTTCCGCCCATGGCAGTTCATCGGCGGCACCGTCTCCGCCATCCTGCTGCTCATCATCTTCACCGGCATGTTCGGCCTGGTGAACGTCAACACCACCGCGTTCATTATCACGTTCGTCATCGTGTTCATCGTGCTCGACGTGTTCTACTCGCTGCGTGACATCTCCTACTGGGGCATGGTGCCGGCCATCTCCTCCGACTCGCACGAACGCTCCGTCTACACCGCCGCCGGCACGCTGTTCGGCTCGCTCGGCTACAACGGTCTGACCATCGCCGTCATCCCGATCACCACGATGTTCGCGATGGACCACACCACGCAGACGCAGGGCGGTTGGACCGCGTTCGGCGTCATCGTCGCGCTCATCGGCATCCTCACCTGCTGGACCGTCGGCTTCGGCGTCAAGGAGAACGACAGCGCGCTGCGCAGGAAAGCCGAGGCGAACGGCAACCCGCTGCAGGCGTTCAAGGCGCTCGGACGCAACGACCAGCTGCTGTGGACCGCCCTCGCCTACCTGTTCTACTCGTTCGCGAACGTGGCCACCGGCGGCGTGATGGTGTACCTGTTCAAATACGTCGTCAACCGTTCCGACCTGTTCTCGATCACCGGCATCATCCCGTTCGTGGCGGGCATCCTGCTCGCGCCGCTGTTCCCGGTCGTCACGCGCCGCGTCCCACGCAAGGCCGTGTTCCTCACGGGCGTCGCGATGATGGGATGCGCCTACGTGCTGTTCATCATCGCACCGACCAACATCACGGTCGTCATCACCGCGCTGGTGCTCTTCTACGCGCCGCAGACGCTCATCCAGATGACCGGCATCCTGTGCCTCGAAGACTCCGTCGAATACGGGCAGCTCAAGACCGGCCGCCGCAACGAGGCCGTGACGCTCTCCGTGCGCCCGATGCTCGACAAGATCGCCGGCGCGTTGTCCAACGGATTCGTCGGCTTCGTAGCCGTCGCCGCCGGCATGATCGGCACGGCCACGGCCGGCGACATGACCCCGGCGAACATCGCCACATTCAAGGGGTTCGCGTTCTACATGCCGCTCGCGTTCATCGCGATCAGCTTCCTCACATTCCTGTTCGGCGTGAAGCTCAGCGAGAAGGCGCATGCCCGCATCGTGCGCCAACTCGAAGCCGGCATGGGCGGCGACAGCGAGCCGGAATACGGCAAGGAGATCGCCAAGGCCGCGCTGCTCGGCTAGCGAGGTACCTACCGTCACGACAGTGTGACGGCTCCTCGACCGGCACGGTTCCCTCCTTGATGCGCACGGTTTCCTCCTCGGTTTGTTACGGTTTTCCGTTGCAGATCAGGGAGGGAACCATGACAACCGATGAGCCCGGTGCGCCCGCGCGCGACGTCGTGCGATATGATGGGATTAGTAAACGAATTTACCTGTGATTCCGCAAGGGAGCGTACTGAACAACCATCATGGTCACGATCAAGGAGATAGCGAAGCAGGCCGGCTTCTCGCCGGCGACGGTCTCCCGTCTGCTCAACGGCGACCCGACGTTCTCCGTCAAGGAGGAAACCCGCCGACGAATCCTCGAGGTGAGCGAGCGCCTCGGCTACGACATGCAGGATCGCCGCGGAGGCATGCCGGCGCTGCGCGACGTGGCCGTGCTGTCCTCACTCGCCGACGACGAAGAACTGCAGAACGCCTACTTCGCCGAATTGCGCGACGCGCTCCTCACCGCCGCCGAACAGCGCCGCGTCACGCTCACGTTCCGTTCCGGCATCGACCGACTCATCGAAGAGGCGGACCAGTACGACGGATTCATCTCCATCGGACCGGAGATCCACGCCGCCGAAAGCCTCTCCCGCTTGCATGACGCGTTACCGCACGGCGTGTTCATCGACGTGAATCCGGCCCCGAACCTGTTCGATTCGGTACAGCCCGATCTCGCGCAGACCGTGCTCGACGCGATCACCGAGGCGCGCCGGCGCGGCATGACGCGCATTGGATTCATCGGTGGCGATGGCTATTCGATGGGCGACTACGAGTACCCGGAAGACAGCCGTTCGATGGCCTACCGCAACTGGTGCGAACGGCTCGGACTCGACACGACCGGATTGTATTTCGTGGGCGGCAAGACCAGCGTGACCACCGGACGCGAGCTCGGCCGCCGAGTCGTCGCGCAGATCGGAGATCAGCCCGGCGAACTGGCCGCCAATCTGCCCGACTGCTTCATCGTGAGCGCCGACCCGATCACCGTGGGCGTGCTCCAGGAGTTCACGCAGGCCGGCATCGTCGTACCGCGCGATGTGGAGCTCATCTCCATCAACAACCAGTCGATCGCCCGCTACACGTCACCGCCATTGACCACCTATGCCATCGACCTCAAGGCCATGGCGCACACCGCGCTCAGCCAACTCGTCGAATCGGTGAGCTACGGCGGCGACACCAAGCGTCACACGTTCCTCTCCACCAAGCTCGTGGTCCGGGGCAGCTTCACCCCGGCAGGAGAGTAGGCGAAGGTGAGCGGCAGCGGGCAACCATGAGTCCAGCCACAGGCTGTCCTCAGTCGCGGACGAGGTGTCAGGGGACCCACCCCAGTCGGCTTCGCCGACGGCTCCCCCTAGAAGGGGAGCCGTACCCCCTCAGCCGGCTTCGCCGACAGCTCCCCCTAGAAGGGGAGCCGTACCCCCTCAGTCGGCTTCGCCGACAGCTCCCCCTAAAAGGGGGAGCAGGAAAATCGCATGCGTCACAGATGCATTCCTCCTCCTTGCTCCCCCTTTTAGGGGGAGCTGTCCGGCTTCGCCGGACTGAGGGGGTCCTGTCTTTACACGACTCCCCCCCGACTCTCAGCTTCGCCAAGCGCGCCGCCAACGCCTTGGTCACGAAACGGCCGCCCCGGCGCGGGAGGCATCCCGCTCGCCCGGGATGAAATCCCAAGGCATGCGGCGCGCGACCACACCGAATGCGAACAGCGCGATGAAGCCGATCACGGCGATGCGCAGCGGGCCGTCGGCCGCGGCGGACACCGCGGACGACACGACGCCCGCAGACCCCGAACCGGCCGCCCCTGAATCGACCACGCCGGTCCCGGCGTCCGCCGATCCGGCCGCAACAAACCCGGTGATCGCCATGACCGTCAGCACGCCGAGCACCACCGTGCGCACCGCATAGAACGCCACGCGAAGGCCGCCATGCCGCGGCACCGTCTCGATGGTCATATGCGTGAACATGCCGCCGAGCGTGGCTCCGCGGTGCGCGAGCGGCACGAGCAGCTCGAACACGAGGAACGCCATCGCCGCCGCGGTCGGCGCGATCGCGTTCATCCAGCCGATGCCCACCGTGATGCGCCCGCCGAACAGCGCGAAATCGCCGTTCGCGAGCGGCGTGGCGAGCGCGTGGAACAGCAGCACGACGGCCATCGTGAGCGGGAAGTACGCGGCCACAACGAGCATCATGTCGATGACGAACGTGACGGCGCGGTGCAGCGCTCCCGGCCGCGTATTCACCTCGTCGCGGCCCGGAAGCGCGGCGGCCGGCACCCATGCGCCGAACAGTTTCGCGATGCCGAGGCCGACAATCGCGCCGAGCGTGTTCGTCATCAGATCGTTGATGTCGAACTGGCGGTAGGCGCACGGGTAGAGTCCCCAGAATCCGGTGAGCTGCGATGATTCGATGAACAGCGACATGGCGAACCCGCCGCCGACCACCGCCCACCAGCGCCAGCGCAGCCAGCGGGCGAGCACGAAACCGAGCGGCACGAAGAACACGACGTTCATCACGAGCTGGAGCAGCCCGTACAGGCCTCCGTACTGGAGGTCCTCGAGGAAGCGCAGCGGGTTGAGCTGCGGCGCGTAGTTGCCCACGTGCGCCGCGCAGAAGGCGTCCGGATCGTCGGGCATCGGGTAGAGCGTGAACGCGATAAGACCGGTGAAGTACAGCACGCTCAGATAGGACGCGCCGACCGACAGCGCGCGCAGGCGATGGTATCGGTGGTAGAGGCCGGCGAGAATCGGCAAGGTGAGTACAAGCGCGACCAGCGGCCACAGCAGCAGCGCGATTGCGAACGACGTGGAGAAATAACCCAAATAGCCAAGCATCGCGCCCCACTATAGCGGTTCCGCTTCCTCGAACGATGGGAACCGCCCGGCCACACGCGCGGGATGACAACGGTTTCACCCCATCGTTATCATGGGCGGCAGCGGCATGATTTCCCGTATGCGAGACGCACGACCGACGCCCACGTGGACCGAGACTGCCGCGACGACAACCGAGACGCGAGGAGCAGTATGAGCGCGAAACGGAATGATTTCAATCACAGGCCCACTATCTATGATGTGGCCGAGCGCGCCGGAACCTCGTATGCGACGGTCTCCCGCTATCTCAACGGGCGCAGCGGCGTGGCCGCGAGCACGGCAAAACGCATCGAGCAGGCGATCAAGGATGTCGATTACACGCCGAGCGCGGCCGCGCGGTCGCTCGCGCAGCAGCGCACGCATCTCATCGCGTTGATCATCCACGCGCGGTCCGAGGACATCATCACCGATCCGAACATCATGCAGATCATCGCCAGCGCGAATGCGCGCGTCACGCGTGAGGGATGGCAGATGGTCACGTTGATGAGCGAGAACGACGGCGAGTCGCGCGCCAATATCGAACGGCTGGTGTCCGGCGGATTCGCGGACGGCTACCTGCTGTACACGATGGAAGAGGATGACCCGCTTCTCCCGCTGTTCGAACGCCGCTCGATGCACGCGGTGATCTCCGGCACCGGATACCGTCAACAGCCACCGTTCGTGTCGGTGGATGTCGATAACACCGCCGCGATGAGCGAGCTCATCCGGTACGTGTTGACGGGGGAGACGCACTCCGCCGGCGATGGCGCGGATGATGCGGACACCACGGGCACCACCACTGCCGGCGACGCGACGGCGGCATTGCGCCGCACACGCCCCGCCTACATCTGCGGCCCGTTGAACATGCCGGGCGCGCCGGAGCGTCTCGCCGCGTTCCGAGCCGTCACCGGCGAGCTGCTGCCGGACAGCGCCGACTCCCTGCCTGTCCACTACGCGGCGGACTGGAAGACGACGAGCGCCGCCGCGGCCGTCCGCGCGTGGGCGGAGGACGGCACGTTGGCGACGCGTGACGCGATCATCTGCGCGAACGATACGCTCGCTTTGGGTGCGATCGAGGAGCTGCACCGGTTGGGGTACGACGTGCCCGGCGACGTGGCGGTGTCCGGGTTCGACAACAGTTCGGCGGCCACGTCAATCACGCCGCGACTGACCACGGTGGATCAGCATATGGAGCGTCGCGGATGGGTGATGGCGGGACTGGTCATCGACCAGATCCGCGACACCGACAAGAACGGTGACGGGAACGGTGACAGGAACGCGAGCGCGGATGACGCGGGGAACCCGGATGACGCGGGCGATGCACCGTCGAAGACCGTGATGCTCGCTACCGATCTGGTAATCCGCGAATCCGCGTGAGCCTCGCGCGTGACAATCACAGACGGTCCACAACCGTCACGGTTCCTTCCACAACCAACACGGTTCCCTCCTTGGTTTGGCTCGTTGTTCCGTGACCAACCAAGGAGGGAACCGTGATAACGAAGGAAGCCGGGCCCCGGAGGAATGGGACCCGGCCTGATGTGAAGGAGCTTCAGGAGAAGTCTGGAGGGGAGCGGCGCCGAGGCACCGCTCCGGTTGGACTGGATGGGCGTGACCGGCGTCACCCTTGCTTGACGGTGAAGCCCTGGTCGCTGCCGTACTTGGCGAGCGCCTTCTGGAAGGCCGCGAGGCCCTTCTCCAGCGTGGTGGACTTGTCCGTGTATGCCTTGCCGACGTAGTCGCCGTAGATGCTGTTGGCCTGGCCGGCGTAGGGGAGGAACTGGAAGGATTCGGTCACCTGGTTGGCGGCCTCGGCAAGCACCTCGTTGTAGGCCTGGTCGCCGAAGTAGGCACGCACCTCATCGGAGCCCTTGAGGAAGTCGGCGTCCTTGAGCGTGGCCTTGTCGGCCGGGAAGGCACCGCCGTCGGTGCGGATCTTGATGCCTTCCTTGCTGTGGTTCGCGAAGTCGATGAACTTGAACGCGGCGTCCTGGTTCTTGGAGGCGGAGGTCACGGCCAGCGCGGAGCCGCCGTTCTCGCCGTTGGACGGCTTGGAGGCGTCCCAGTTCGGCTGGAGGGCGACGCGCATGTTGCCCTTGGCGGCCGCGGAGTTGGAGACCAGGTTGGCGGGCATCCACGCACCTTCGAAGATGGTGGCGATGGTGCCGTCGCCGATGCCGCGGTTCCACTCGTCGGCCCACGTGGCAACCTTCGTGTTGATGAGGTCCTCGTCGATCATCTTCTGCCAGAAGTCGGCGACTGTCTTCACCTGCGGATCGGACGTGAAGTTGATGGTGACGTTCTCGCCCTTGGACTCGTACGGCTTGGCGCCGGCCTGCCACAGGAACGCGGTCATCACCTTGATGTCGCCGGCGTCGGCGGTGATGTAGTAGTCGTCGCCGAGGGCGCGGATCTTCTTGGCGTCCTGATAGTACTCGTCCCACGTCTTCGGGGCCTCGGTGATGCCGGCCTTGTCGAACGTGGCCTTGTTGTAGAACATGGCCTGCGGACCGGAGTCCATCGGCAGCGCGTACACGCCGTCGTTGAGGCTCACCGAGTTCCATGTGCCCGGCGTGTAGAACGTGTCGTAGCCGGAGGTCTTGTCCTTGATGTTCGCAAGCTGGCTCTGCTCGCCGATCACGAACTGCGGGACGGTCATGTATTCGAGCTGGACGACGTCGGGGATGCCGCTGCCGGCCTGGATCGCGTTGTTGAGCGAGGTGACGGTGGTATCCGCCTTGCCGGTGTTGTTGAACTTGATCGTGATGTTCGGGTACTTCTTCTCGAACGCCTTGATGACCGGCTTGAGCGTGGGCTCCCACGCCCACAGGTTGAGCGTGACGTCGCCGTTCGCGTCGCCCGCGGCACCTTGGCTCGACGATCCGCCACATGCGGCCACGGATACGAGCATCGCGGCGGCTCCGACCACCGCCACGGTCTTCTTCAGTGAGAACTTCATGGTTTCCGTCCCTTCCTTGGGTGCTGCCGCACGTCGCTCCATCATCGGCGTGTGACCGGTTACGCTTCGGTAGTATACACTGGTATGTGACCGGTCACAACCTGTGTGTCGTTTCACCGGCGAGACGAACGACGGCCACGAAGGACGGAAGACCTATGACGACGAAGCAGCCACCTACGATGTCCACTATGACAACCGCACCGAAGAAACCCACCATCCGCGACGTGGCACGCCTCGCCGGCGTCTCCTACGGCACGGTCTCGCGCTATCTCAACGGCAACGAGCATGTCTCCCAGGACGCCGCCGAACGCATCGCCGCGGCCATCGAGCAGTCGCACTACACCCCGAACAAGGCCGCCCGCTCGCTCGCGCGACAGCGCACGCAGACCGTGGCGCTCATCATCCAGGTCGAGTCGAACGAGACGATGGTGCAGGCCAGCGTCTCCGAGGCGATGGTCGGCGCCAACCAGGTGCTCGGCGACGCCGGATACCAGATGGTCACCATCATCGCCAATTCCGACGAGTCGACGAGACGCATCACCCAGCTCGTCAACAGCGATTTCGCCGACGGCTACCTGCTGTTCTCGTTGAGCGAGGACGACAGTCTCGCCAACGCGTTCCTGGACGTCCGACGCCCGGTCGTGCGCTCCGAGGCGAGCGACCGCGGCGACCTGCCATACCCGGCCATCGACTTCGCCAACAGGGACGGCCAGCGCGCGATCACACGGTACCTGCTCGACAACGGCAGAACGCGTCTCGCCTACGTGTGCGGACCTGGATACTCGCCTACGTCCGGCAACCGTCTGGACGGCTTCCGGGATGCGGTGGGCGACGCCTACGACGAACGCCGCGTCTACTACGCGGATGATTGGGAGATCACCAGCGGCGAGATGGCGGCTGTGGCGTTCCAGCCGCAACTCGACCGGATCGACGGCATCGTATGCGCCAACGACAGCATCGCCATCGGCGTGATCAACCAGCTCGCCCGGTTCGGGTACACGACTCCCGACGACATCGCCGTCACCGGATTCGACGATTCGCCGCTCGCCCTGCTCGTCAACCCGAAACTCACCACGGTCCGGCAGGATTCGCAGCTGCACGGCCGCGCGATGGCCGAGGCGTTGCTGCACATGCTGCACGGCGCCGCCATCGAGCCTCACCACGTGGAACTCCTCCCCACGTCCATCGTCAAACGTCAGTCCGCCTGACCCCGCCGCCAAACAGCTCCGGATACGACGAAGGCCCGCCGAAGCGGGCCTTGCACGATGCGCTCGATGGCGATCAGTCGTCGCCGAGCGTCACATGAACGCCGCCGACGAGCGAGCTGACGACGTTGTAGATCGCGGCGACCACCACGGCGAGGATCGTGAGCAGCACGATCTCGACGATGGAGAAGATCGTCACGGCGGACAGCACGGTGGGCAGGGAGAACACCTGCGCCAGGTTGAAGCCGTCCGCGTTGAGGCCGGTGGAGGCGACGATCTGCGTGATCTGGTCGAACACGCCGACCGCGTTGAGCAGCAGCCAGACAAGGGCCGCGGCGACGATCTGGATGAGCGCTCCGGCGATGGACATCATGAACGACACCTTCGCCACGCTCCACACGTTGAGACGCGTGAGAGACAGGTTCATACGACGGGCGCGCGGCGTGCCGCGGCGCACGGCCGGACGGACCTTGATGCCGCCGGACGCCTTCGCCTTGGATTCGGCGTGCTCGCGGGCCTGGGATTCGTCGATCAGCGGCTTGTTGGACACGGAACGGGCCACGCGCGGCGCATGCCCGTCCGCCGGGGCGACGGCGGGGGCTTCGGCCGGGGCGGCCTCGCCTTCGGGCCGCTCAGGCAGCTTCACTTCCGGCACGGGCTCCTCGTGCAGCTCTTCTTGGTTGTCGCTCATGTTGCTCCTTCACGATTCGCTGAATCTCTAGAGAGACTAGCAATCTTCGCAGACGATTACGCCTGCTCCGGTTCGTTGTTCACAGTCTCCGCGCCGGTCTCAGCCACGGCGGGGGCTTCGGCGACGGCACCCGTCGCATCCGCGACGGTCTCCGGCTGGTCCTCGTCGTCCTTCTCCTCGTTGCGCGCGATGGAGATGATCTCGTCGCCCTTGTCGGGCTTGGCGAGGGTGACGCCCTGCGTGTTGCGGCCGGTGCGCTTGACCTCGGCCACGGCGGAGCGGATCACCTTGCCGGACTTCATGATGGCGAGCACCTGGTCGTCCTCGGAGACGACGACCGCACCGACCAGCGAGCCGCGGCCCTCGGCCAGCTGGACGGCCTTGATGCCGAGGCCGTTGCGGCCCTGGAGACGGTACTCGGAGATCGCGGAACGCTTGGCGAAGCCCTCGTTCGTGACGACGAGCAGGTCCTTGTCGGTCTCGGAGGGCACCACGTCCATGGCGAGCAGCTCGTCGCCGTCGCGGAACTTCATGCCCTGCACACCGGCGGTCTGGCGGCCCATCGGGCGCAGCTGGCCGTCGTCGGCGGCGAACTTGAGGCTCATGCCGAGCTTGGAGACGAGGATGATGTCGTCCTCGGCGTTGCACAGCGCGGCGCCGATCAGCTCGTCGGCCGCCTCGCCGTTCTCGTCGGCCATGAGGCGCACGGCGATGAGTCCGCCCTGACGCGGCGAATCGTATTCGGACAGCGCGGTCTTCTTCACCTTGCCGGAACGCGTCGCGAGCACCAGGTACTTGGCGACCTCGTAGTTCGGGATGGACAGCACGGCCTGGATGCTCTCGTCAGGGCCGAACTGCAGCAGGTTCGCCACGTGCTGGCCCTTCGAGTCGCGCGAGCCTTCGGGCAGCTCGTACGCCTTGAGGCGGTACACACGGCCCTTGTTCGTGAAGAACAGCAGCCAGTTGTGCGTCGAGGTGAGGAAGAAGTGGTCCACCACGTCGTCCTCGCGCAGCTTGGCGCCCTTGATGCCCTTGCCGCCGCGGTGCTGCGCGCGGTATTCGTCGGCCTTGGTGCGCTTGACGAAGCCGGAGTGCGTGACGGTGACGACCACGTTCTCCTCGGGGATCAGGTCCTCCTCGGTCATGTCGCCGGAGAACGGCAGGATGCGCGTGCGGCGGTCGTCGCCGTACTTGGCGACGATCTCGTCGAGCTCGTCGCCGACGATCTTGCGCTGGCGTTCCGGCTTGGCGAGGATGTCCGCATAGTCGGCGATCTTCCTCATGAGCTCGTTGTGCTCGTCGAGGATCTTCTGCCGTTCGAGGGCGGCGAGACGGCGCAGCTGCATCGCGAGGATCGCGTCGGCCTGCACCTGGTCCACGTCGAGCAGCTCCATCAGGCCGGTGCGCGCGGCGTCGGCGTCGGGGGAGCGGCGGATCAGGGCCACGACCTCGTCGATCATGTCGAGGGCCTTGAGATAGCCCTGCAGGATGTGGTCGCGCTCCTCGGCCTCGCGCTTGAGGTACGCGGTGCGGCGGGCGATCACGTCGAGCTGGTGGGCGACCCAGTGACGCACGAACGCGTCGAGGGAGAGGGTGCGCGGCACGCCGTCGACGAGCGCGAGCATGTTCGCGCCGAACGTCTGCTGCAGCTGGGAGTGCTTGTACAGGTTGTTGAGGACGACCTTCGGCACGGCGTCGCGCTTGAGCACGAGCACGAGGCGCTGGCCGGTGCGGCCGGACGTCTCGTCGCGCATGTCGGCGATGCCCTGGATCTTGCCGTCGCGCACGGCCTCGCGGATGGAAACGACGAGACGGTCCGGGTTCACCTGGTACGGCAGCTCGGTGACGACCAGGCACATGCGGCCCTTGATCTCCTCGGTGTTCACGACGGCGCGCATCGTGATGAGGCCGCGGCCGGTGCGGTACGCCTGCTCGATGCCCTTGTGGCCGAGGATCGTGGCACCGGTGGGGAAGTCGGGGCCCTTGATGCGGGCGATGAGCGCGTCGAGCAGCTCCTCGCGGCTCGCGTCCGGATGGTCGAGCGCCCAGTGCACGCCGTCCGCCACCTCGCGCATGTTGTGCGGCGGGATGTTCGTCGCCATGCCGACGGCGATGCCGGACGAGCCGTTGCACAGCAGGTTCGGGAAGCGCGCGGGCAGCACGGTCGGCTCCTGCGTCTTGCCGTCGTAGTTGGGCACGAAGTCGACGGTCTCCTTGTCGATGTCGCGCACCATCTCCATCGAGAGCGGGGCCATGCGGCACTCGGTGTAACGCATGGCGGCGGCCGGGTCGTCGCCGGGGGAGCCGAAGTTGCCCTGGCCGTCGACGAGCATGTAGCGCATCGACCACGACTGGGCCATACGCACGAGGGTGTTGTAGATCGCGGAGTCGCCGTGCGGGTGGTACTTGCCCATCACGTCGCCGACGACGCGGGAGCACTTGTTGTAGCCGCGGTCGGGGCGGTAGCCGCCGTCGTACATCGCGTAGATCACGCGGCGGTGCACGGGCTTGAGGCCGTCGCGCACGTCCGGCAGGGCGCGGTCCACGATGACGCTCATCGCGTATGCGAGGTAGGACTCGCGCATCTCGACCTGCAGGTCCTTGCGCTGGATGCGTTCGCCGGTCATCAGGCCGTAGTCGGTGTTGTCGGCCTCCTGCGGGCTCAACGGCTCCATCGAGCCGTCGCCGGTCGGCTGGCCGTCGATCTGACCGTCGGCCTGGCCGTCAAGCTGGCCGTCGCCGTTGTTGTTCTCATCTGCCACTTGTCGTTCCTTCTATCGTTCAAGTTCGTTATGCCGCCCCCGCCGGCGGGGGCTCCCGTGAAGCGGGTGGAGTGGTCGCCCGGCGGCTTCCGGGAAACCGCCGGGCGACCACCCTTACGCGTCGATCCAGGCGGCGTTGCGGGCGTTGCGCTGGATGAAGAGGCGGCGGGGTTCGACCTCGTCGCCCATGAGCATCGAGAACGTCTCGTCGGCCGCGGCGGCGTCCTCGATCTGCACCTGCTTGAGCACGCGGTGCTCCGGGTCCATGGTCGTCTCCCACAGCTCCTGGTAGCTCATCTCGCCCAGACCCTTGTAGCGCTGGATGCCTTCGCCCTTCGGCAGCTGGCGTCCCTTCGCCTTGCCTTCGGCGAGCACGCGGTCGCGCTCGGAGTCGGTGTACACGAAGTCGTGCGGGCCCTTGGTCCACTTGAGGCGGTACAGCGGCGGCATGGCCACGTACACGTATCCGGCGGTGATCATCGGGCGCATGTAGCGGAAGAACAGGGTGAGGTTCAGCGTGGCGATGTGCGCGCCGTCCACATCGGCATCGGCCATGATGATGACCTTGTGGTAGCGCACCTTCGACAGGTCGAAGTCCTCGCCGTAGCCGCCGCCGACCGCGGTGATCAGCGATTCGATGGTGTCGGACTTCATCATGCGGTCGAGGCTGGCGCGCTCGGTGTTGAGGATCTTGCCTCGCAGCGGCAGGATGGCCTGCGTGATCGGGTTGCGCCCCTGAATCGCGGAGCCGCCTGCGGAGTCGCCCTCCACGATGAACAGCTCGCACTCCTCCGGGTTCGAGGACTGGCAGTCCTTGAGCTTGTCCGGCATGCCGGCCGACTCGAAGATCGACTTGCGGCGCGTGTTCTCGCGCGCCTTCTTCGCGGCCAGACGTGCGCGGGACGCCTCGATGGCCTTCTGGATGATGTTCTTCGCCTCGCCCGGATGCGCGTCGAACCAGTCGCCGAGCTTGTCGGTCATGACGCGCTGCACGAAGGTCTTCGCCTCGGAGTTGCCGAGCTTGGTCTTCGTCTGGCCTTCGAACTGCGGGGTGGTGAGCTTGACGGACACCACGGCCGTCAGGCCTTCGCGCACGTCGTCGCCGGACAGGTTCTCGTCCTTGTCCTTGAGGATGTTCTTCTCGCGCGCGTAGCGGTTGACGAGCGAGGTGAGCGCCGCGCGGAAGCCCTCCTCGTGCGTGCCGCCCTCGGTGGTGGAGATCGTGTTGGCGAACGTGTGCACGGCCTCGGAGTAGGCGGTGGTCCACTGCATCGCGATCTCGGCGGAGATGCCGAGCTTGAGGTCCTCGGCGTCGAAGTTGATGACCTCGTCCTCGACGGGCGTCGCCTTGCGGGACTTGACGAGGTAGTCGACGTAGTCCTTGATGCCGTTCGCGTACTGGTAGGTGACGCTCTGGTGCAGCTCCTCGGCCACGTTGTCGCCGTCGCCGGCCACCTCGTCGCCCGCCTGGTCGACCTGACGCAGGTCGGTCAGCGAGATCTTGAGGCCCTTGTTGAGGAACGCCATCTGCTGGAAGCGGGAGCGCAGCGTCTCGAAGTCGTAGACGGTGGTCTCGAAGATCGCCGGGTCCGCCCAGAACGTGACGGACGTGCCGGTGGACTCGCCCTCGGCCATCGGCTCGCCCTTGGCGAGGCGGTCGGTCGGGTGCTGGTTGATGTACGTCTGCGTCCAGTGGAAGCCCTGACGGCGCACCTCGACGTCCACGCGCGTGGAGAGCGCGTTGACGACGGAGATGCCGACGCCGTGCAGGCCGCCGGAGACCGCGTAGCCGCCGCCGCCGAACTTGCCGCCGGCGTGCAGCTTGGTCATGACGGTCTCGACGCCGGAGACGCCCTCGCCGGGCACGATGTCGACCGGGATGCCGCGGCCGTCATCGACGACGCGGATGCCGTTGTCCGGCAGGATCGACACCTCGATGTGGCTCGCGTAGCCGGCGAGCGCCTCGTCGACGGAGTTGTCGACGATCTCGTACACGAGGTGGTGCAGGCCGCGCGGACCGGTCGAGCCGATGTACATGCCCGGGCGGATGCGCACCGCCTCCAGGCCTTCGAGCACCTTCAGGTCGGAGGCGTCGTAATGCTCGGGGGTCATCGACTCGTCGAGCTCGCCTTCCTGCAGTTCGGTGGTGTTGATGTGTTCGTCCGCGGCCTTGAGCTGTTCTTCCTTGCTCTCGGCATTGTCCAACGAATCCGCCACAGGGCTTCCTTCCTACATGTTCCCTGCATGTTCTTCACGCGAAGGGTTGTTTCGCGGGCCTATGCCCCAAAATCGCCCGTTACGGGGTCATGGAGCGTTTCGGCCATACTGCGGGTAATTCTACTCGTTTTTGCCGACGAACGCCATAGCACCCCGTAGAAACGCGTTTAGGGGCATATCGGAGACGAAGTCCCTTCCTGTCCGGTCTCTCCCCCACCCGCTTCGCGGGAGCCCCCCCTCGTCAGAGGGGGCCGAGATTTGCCTACCGCCGCCGCGCCCACTTGCGCGTGTATCCGGCGGCCGGGCCGACCACGCGGATCCGTTCGACCGTCAATCCCTCCAGATTGCGCCGGATCGTGCTTTCCAGCTGCGGGATCAGGTAGGTGAGCTGCGTCGCCCACACCTGCGATTCGGTGCCGATCGTGAGCACCCCGTCGCGCAGGGCGATCACGTGCGAGTGCTGCGCGATGGCGGGTCCGACGACGCGGTCCCAGTGGTTGTTGAGTTCGGAGAGCTTCAAATGCGGAATCCAGTCGCCGTTGCGCGCGATCAGGTTCGCGACGCCGCCGAGCCGCGCCGGGTCGCGCCCGGGCTTGCCGAAGCTCTCCCACGCGGCCTCGGCGCGTGCGGCGCGCGCCTTGCGCGACGATTCGCGCGCCGCGTAGCGCTCGAACACCTGCGCCGGCAGTTCGCGCGGGTCGAGTTTCAGCGTCACGGCGATCGGCGGCTTCATCGCGTCGCCGCCGCTTCCGGTGCGGCGGCATCCGCGTCGCCGCCGGCCTCCGCCGCGCGCCGCAGCTCGCCGACGTCGATGACGTTCACCGTGCGTCCGGCCGCGCTCGGCGGCATCGCGGGGATGTCGCCGGCCGCGGCGACGGTGATGAGCACCTGGTCCTGATGCATCGCGAAATCGAGGATCTGTTCGCGCCGCGACTCGTCGAGCTGCGCGAACACATCATCGAGGATGACGACGGGCCTGACGCCGCGATCCTCGGCGACCGCCTCGAACAACGCCATCTTGAGCGCCAACGCCATCGTCCACATCTCGCCGTTCGACGCGAACTCGCGCGCCGGGACGCCGTCGAGCGTGACGGCGAGGTCGTCGCGCTGCGGCCCGATGAGGTTCACGCCGCGCGCCACCTCGCCCGCGTACAGGCGCTGGAAGTGGGCGGCGATGGCGGGACGCGGGTCGAACGCGGCGTCGCCGTCGGGGCCGGCCGGAACGGCCGTCGCCTCGGCGAACGACGGCGCGTAGGCGAGACCCGCCTCGCCGTTGCCGGACGCGAGCCGCGCGTAGATCGCGGCGAACGGGCCGGCGAGACGGTCGACGATGTGCGCACGCACGCGCGTCAACTCGAGTCCCGCGTCGATGAACTGGCCGGTCCAGATCTCCAAGCCGCTCAGGGTAGCGTCGAACGCGCCCTCGCGGCTCTGCAGCTGCTTGAGGAGCGTCGCGCGCTGCCGGGCGATGCGCGTGAAGCGCTGCTGGCGTTCCGCGTACCGCGGGACGAGCAGCGCGCCCGCCTGGTCGAGGAAGTTGCGGCGCGTGGCCGGATCGCCGGCGACGAGACGCTGGTCGTCCGGCGTGAACGCGACGGACGGCACCTCGCCGACGATGTCGCGCAGGTAGCGGGAGGGACCGGCGTCGACGCGTGCGCGGTTCGCGCCGCGCGCCGCGATCGTCGCCTCGTAGGTGACGGTGCGCGCGGGCGTCGCGGCGGCGGTGCCGGCGTCGGCCGCAGCCGCGCCGTCCGCCGCGCGACCGTCGCCGTCCGTCACGTTCGCGCGGATCGTGGCCTTCGTCGCGCCGCGCTCGACGAGCGGCAGCGACGACGACGTGCGGTGGCTGGTTCCGGTGGACAGCACCTCGACCGCCTCGACGATGTTCGTCTTGCCCAGACCATTCGCGCCGTGGAGCACGTTGACGCCGGGCGCGAAGTCGACCACCAGCTGCCCCCAGGAGCGGTAGTGGTCGAGCGCGAGGCGGGAGACGTACATGGGATTGCGGCCTTTCGATGGATGAATGGGCGGTGGTTTGGCGGGTGATTGCGCGGGGAGCGGCTGGCAATTGGCGGGGCGGGGGAGTGGGGCGAAGTGGGGCACGCGCCGGGATGTTCGGTTCTGTGCGGTTCGTGCGGGTTCTTCGGGACGGGGAAGGCCGGAGCGCAGGGCTCCGGCCGTGGTATCGAAGATGATATTCGTTGCGGCGGTCGAATCTGCAATATCGGTAGCGGTATCGCAGATTCGGCGGCGGTGCGAATCGTTTCGGGTCAGCCCGCTCAGCTGTTGAAGCGCATCGGGACGAGCAGGTAGCGGTAGTCCATCGACTCGTCGGAGTCGGCCTCCTGCTGGCCGTTGAACTCGACCGGCTTGACCGCGGTCGTCATCTTCATGCGGATGAACGGCTCGGTGATCGCGCTCAGACCCTCGATCAGGTAGGCCGGGTTGAACGCGACGGTGATGTCGTCGCCGTCCATGTCGATGTCGAGCACCTCAGTGGCCTGCGCCTCGTCGATCGCGCCGGCGGACAGCGTGACCTCCTGGCCGGAGAACACCATGCGGATCGGGGCGTTGCGCTCGGCGACCAGCGCGACTCGCTTGATCGCGTCGATCAGCTTCGAACGGTCGACCACCGCCTGGATCGGGTAGTCGTCGGCGAACAGACGATCGACCGCCGGGAACTCGCCGTCGATGAGCTGCGAGGTGGAGGTGCGGCCGGCGTTCTCGAAACCGAGCAGCGAGGGGGAGTCCACGTCGAAATCGACGACGACGTTCTGGTGCTCGTCGAGCGAACGGGCGATGTCGCGCAGCAGCGAACCGCGGACCAGCGTCGTCGTGTTCACGTCCATGTCGTTCGGGGTCCAGGTGAAGCTGGCACGCGACAGGCGGAAACGGTCGGTCGAGGTCATGATCACCTTGTCGCCGTCGAACTGCATGCGCACGCCGGTGAGCACCGGGCGGTTCTCCTCGCGGGAGACCGCGACGCACGCCTGGGTGACCGCCTGCACGAAGGTCGGCGCGTCGACCTGGCCGAGTTTGCCCGGAATTCCGGGCAAATCCGGGTATTCGGCCTCGGGCATGAGCTGCAGCGTGAAGGTCGACTTGCCGGAGGTGATCGTCATCGTCGAGCCGTCGGTGGCGAGGTAGGTCTTCTCGCCGGGCAGCGACTTGGTGATGTCGGCGAGCAGCTTGCCGAGCACGAGCACCGAACCGGCCTCGTCGACGCCGGCCTCGATGTGGTGGCGCGCCGAGATCTCGTAGTTGAACGCCGACAGCTGCAGCGTGCCGTCGACCGCTTCGAGCTTGATGCCGGCGAGGATCGGGTTCGACGGGCGGGCGTCGATGACCCTGGTGGTCCACGCGACGGCGTCCGCCAGCGCGGAGGAGTTGATTTCGACCTTCATGGTGCCTGCTTTCGTTCGTTTTCGTTCGCCACGCGTGCTTCTCTCGGACGGATTCTCTCGTCGGATCCCGCACGATGCGTTGTGGCGAACGTTTTTCGCGTTTTCGTGAGCTGGAAATCATTCTAGGCGATGGGTCGCGCGCTCGCTTCGCTCGCGCGGAAGGTGACGTTCAGGATGATGGTGAGATAAGAGAACACGTAAGTAGTAGTCGTAATAAGGCTTGTGGATAGTGTGGATAACCCCCGCTGAGGGCTTGCGGTCGTTCGTTTCGGCGGACGTGGAAAAATGTGGATAACTCATCGAGATAATGTGGATAAATCCGCGAGTTATCCACAGGCTTTTGGTCGCTTTTGAGTTTTCCACATTCGATGCGGTTTCATCCACGTGTTATCCACAGCGAAATGGGCAGTCATCCACCGGTTTTCCACTGAGGTTACCCACATTTGTGAATAAGTATGTGGATAACTTTACCCCACTTTTTCTCGATTTACGGAGTGTCGCGGGGCGATTTCGGCTGGGAGAATCGATTCTGGCGAACGTTTTCGGGGTGATTTTCGAGCGGGTTTCGAAAGAGCGCGGATTCGTTCGCCACGCGCGATCGAGACGGCCAAGGTCGTCGATGACCCCCGCCTCATCGTATGCGCGACTACCCCTCAGTCGCGATCCGCGCGCCAGCTCCCCTTGACAAGGGGAGCCCGGAAACGGCCTACTTCTGCTTGAAGTCGGTGTTGCCCTGCTTGAGCCTGACGGTCAGCTCCATCACGTAGTTGTAGATCTCCTGACGGTCCTGCATGCCGTTGGAGATGCGGTCGCACGCGTGCATCACCGTCGTGTGGTCCTTGCCGCCGAACACCTTGCCGATGTCGACGAGGCTCAGACTGGTCATCTCTCGCGTGAGGTACATGGCGACCTGCCGCGCGATCGCGATGTTCTTCATGCGCGACTTGCCGACGATGTCCTCGAACGTGAGGTGGAAGTACTTCGCCACCTGCCCGATGATGTCGGTGGGCTTCACCTCCACGTCGGTGGTGAAGAAGTCCTGCAGCGTCTGCTCGGCCATCGTGCGCGTGACCGGCTGGTTGCTCAGGGACGCGACGGCGGTGACGCGCGTCAGCGCGCCCTCCAGTTCGCGGATGTTCTCGGTGAAGCGTTCGGCGATGAGGTCGAGCACATCGTTGGGGATGTTGCTGTGGTTCATCGACGCCATCATGCGCAGGATCGCGATGCGGGTCTCGAGGTCCGGCGGCTTCACGTCGACGGTCAGGCCCGAATCGAAGCGGGAGATGAGTCGCGCCTCGAAGCCCTTGAGGTTCTTCGGCGCGACGTCGGAGGCGATGACGATGCGCTTGTTCGCCTGATGCAGCGCGTTGAACGTGTGGAAGAACTGCTCCAGGGTGGCCTCCTTGCCGCCCAGGAACTGGATGTCGTCGATGAGCAGGACGTCGACCTCGCGGTATCGTCGGTTGAATTCGGCGATCTGGCCCTGGTTCTGGGTCGTGTTCTGCAGCGCCTCGATGAACTCGTTCGTGAACTCCTCGGAATTCACGTACCGCACCTTGAGGCTCGGATCCTTGACGAGCGCGTAGTTGCCGATCGCATTGAGCAGGTGGGTCTTGCCCAGGCCGGAGCCGCCGTAGATACACAGCGGGTTGAAGTCGCGGCCCGATCCCTCGGCCACGGCGAGGGCGACGGTGCGGGCGAAACGGTTGGAATCGCCGGGCACGAACGTGTCGAACGTCGCGTTCTTGTTGAGATGCGTCTCCGGATCGCGGGCCACCTTGTTGCGGCTCATCGGGTACCCGGCGGCGGTCGCCATGTCGACCGGGGTCGGGATCGTGGCGGGCATCGACGACGGCACGTTCGGCACCGGTCCGCGCGAGCCGTACGGCTCCTTGCCGAGGTCGGCGATCGACGGCGGATTGTCCGCGTCGATGCCCGAAGCGCGCTTCGGGGCGGTGGCCCGTCGGGAGGGCGTCGGCTTCGGCTTCGCCGGAGCGGGTTGGCGCGGCGCGATCTTGAACGCCGGCGTCATGTCCTCGCCGGTGACCATGTTCATCGCCTCGAGCAGCGGCTGGCGCAGCTCGTTCTCCAACGCCTGGCGGGTTCCGGCGTTCTCGACGCACAGCACGATGGTCGTGCCGAACACGCCCTCCGGGTACACGCCCTCCAGCCATCCCTTGTCGCGGGGGGAGAGCGAGGAATTATGCTTGAGCAGCGTCAGCGTGTCGGACCAGATATGGTTCGCCTCGGCGACGGGATCGCGGGGTTCGTCGGCCATGCCGGTCCTCCTTCCACTGCTCGAACGAATAAAGTGCGCACACCATTGTTACTCATAGCTTGGAAGTTATCCACAGGCTTGCGTGTTGCAATCATTGGATTGTGAATAACATTCCTGTAATTTGTGGATAACTCGCCGCCTGTAATCGGCTTCATACGGCGCTTTCGGCGTGTCGGGCGTGTCGTGTCGGCACGGTGAATTGTGAATGAAATGCACCTGTGTTGACGTTGGGGGAGGGGTGAGGGTAGTTTGGTATAGCTTGACTCACGTGGGAGCCGCGCGCAAGCGTGGCCGAAAGACTTAGGAGCACAACTATGAAGAGGACCTTCCAGCCCAACAACCGCCGTCGTCACATGAAGCACGGCTTCCGTCAGCGCATGCGCACCCGTTCCGGCCGCGCCCTGATCAACCGTCGTCGCGCCAAGGGCCGCAAGACCCTGGCCGCCTGATTCCAGACGGTCGGCGACTGAAGACTTTTCCAAGACGGTCGTGGAACGGCTGAAAAGCCACAGCGAATTCGTCGCCGTGCTGAAGCGTCGCCACAAGGTCTCGCGCAACGACATCGTCGTGCACTATCTGGTGCGCGACGATTCGCATACGCGGCCCTCGGTGGCACCGGAAGCACGGCGCATGGGTCTCGCCGTATCAAAATCGGTCGGGAATGCCGTCACGCGCAATACGGTCAAACGTCGTTTCCGTGTGCTCGCGCGTGCGTATGAGGACCGGTTGCCCGAAGGATGCGACATCGTGATGCGCGCCAAGCCGAGTGCGGCTTCGGCGCCATTCGCGTCGTTGGACGGCCAGGTCGCGTCGGCGTTCGCGAAGATTGCCGCGCGCATCGACCGGGAACGGTGACGCGATGAACGGCATGGCCGGCATGATGGTTCGCGGGGTGCGCTGGTACCAGCGCACGTTCTCCGCGCATCGGGCGGTGCCATGCTGCCGTTACTACCCGAGCTGCTCGAACTATGCCATCCAGGCGGTGGCGCGGTTCGGCGCCCTGCGCGGCGGACTGCTCGCCGTGCTGCGTCTGCTGCGGTGCCGGCCATGGAGCCGCGGCGGCATCGACGACGTGCCCCGACGCTTCTCCGTCTTCTACCGGTTCCGATGGTCGAAAGCCCATGAGGAGCCTCGACTGACGCCGTTGCCGACTGACGAATGGGGGAATCCCTTACCATGAACCAAAATCAATTCCTGCTGGACAGCGGCTTCTGGGGTTGGCTGTACAAGATCCTGACCCCGGTCGAATGGCTGATGACGCAGATCATGAAGGTCGTGCATGACTTCTTCGTCATACTCGGCATGAACCCGGTCGGCGTCTCGTGGGTGCTGTCCATCATCGTGCTCGTGCTCGTCGTGCACGCGTGCATCCTCCCGATCTTCTACAAGCAGATGCTGTCGATGCGCAAGATGCAGGCGCTGCAGCCGAAGATGCAGAAGATCCAGAACAAGTACAAGGGCAAGACGGATCAGGCCAGCAAAGAGGCCTTGAGCCGCGAGATGATGAAGCTCTATCAGGACAACGACGCGAACCCCGCCGGCTCGTGTCTGCCGATGCTCATCCAGGGCCCGGTCTTCATGTGCATGTTCTACGTGCTGTCCGCCATCCCGTACATCGCCCGCGGCAAACGTGCGACGCTCGGCGCCTTCGACGTGGAGACCGCGAAGCAGTTCTCCGAATCCAAGGTGCTCGGCTTGGTGAACACCACCAGCACGTTCGGCAACGGCGATCTGACGGCCAAGATCATCATCGTGGTGTTCGTGGCGCTCATGTGCGGCTGCATGTTCTTCATGCAGTGGATCAACATGAAGAAGAACATGAACCCGGCCACCATGCAGGGCCAGGCCGCCACGATGCAGAAGACCATGCTGTGGATCTTCCCGATCATGTATATCTTCTCCGGCATCACGATGCCGTTCGCCGTGCTGGTCTACTGGCTGACGAACAACGTGTGCAACCTTCTGCGCACCTTCTGGCAGATGCGCGTCTTCCCGACGCCCGGATCGCCCGCGGCCGACGCCAAGGAGATTCGCGACCACGAGAAGGAGAACGCCCGTCGCGCCAAGGCCGGCCAGCCGTCCCTCGAGGATGAGGCGCTGGAGAAGGCCAAGGTCGAAGCGCAGCAGAAGGAGACGCAGGGCTACCAGCGTCAGCAGCCGCAGCGCAAGAACAAAAACAAGAACAAGAAGAAATGATCGAGTAAGTAAGGCCCGGTGTTTCACGTGAAACGGTGAAACACCGGGCCGAGCTATCCCGGCTCGCCTGCGCGGCTTGAGCGGATGGCTGGTTTAGACTGTTCCCATAGACTCATGATCGAAGGAGGACCGCATGGCCCAGAATGACGACAAGACGGTGGATCAGCTCAACGACGAAGCTGACATCGCGGCCGACTACCTCGAAGGACTGCTCGACATCGCCGACTACGAGGGCGACATCGAGATGGGTGTGCGCAACGGCCGCCCGATGGTCCAGATCGTCGCGGACGACGACACCGACATTAAGCATCTCATCGGCCGCAACGGGGAAGTGGTCGACGCACTGCAGCAGCTCACCCGTCTCGCCGTGCAGCAGAAGACCGGCGAACGTTCCCGCCTCATCGTCGATGTCGATGGGTTCCTCAAGCGCAAGCGCCAGCGTCTGCACGACATCGCGCTCGACGCCGTCGACGAGGTCAAGGAGACCGGCGAACCGGTCGACCTCAAGCCGATGAACTCGTTCGAACGCAAGGTCGTCCACGACGTCGTGCGTGAGGAGGGACTGAAGTCCCGCTCGCACGGCGAGGAGCCGCACCGTTACGTCACCATCTACCTGCGCGCCAACGCGGACGACTCCGACGAGGAGTGACGTTCGGTCCGCATCGATCGCAGGAATCCAGAGAGAAGAGGGGAGAGGTATGGCCGACCAGCTGGACGGTTCGCCGATGCTGCGGGACGTGCTTGGCGACGCCTTCGAGCCGTTGCGCGTGTTTCACGTGAAACTCGCCGAGGAGGGGGAGCCGCGCGGGCTTATCGGCCCGCGCGACATCGACATCATCTGGGAGCGGCATATCCTCAATTCGGCGGCGATCGTGCCGTTCGTGCGCGAGGCGACCGCAGGCGAGCGGTTCAAGACCGTGGCCGATGTCGGCAGCGGCGGAGGATTCCCCGGTCTGGTGGCCGCGGCCTGCCTGCCGGATCACGAGTTCACGCTGATCGAGCCGATGGAGCGTCGTGTCGAATGGCTCAAGGAATGTCGCGACGCGATGGGACTCAAGAACGTGAGCGTGTTCCGCGCACGTTCGGAGGAGGTCATCGACGCCATGCGTCATGACCGCGATCTGCATCCGTACGCCGTGGTGACCTGCCGTGCCGTCGCCCCGATGACCAAGCTCGCCGGGTGGACGCTGCCGCTGCTGAAACCGCATGGCCGTCTCGTCGCGCTCAAGGGGCGTTCCGCCCAGGCGGAGATCGACAAGGCTGCCAAGGAGATCGGCAAATGCCGCGGGGTGAATCCGCGGGTCGTTGAGGCCCAGGTCGGACCCGGTCTGGAACCGACGCACGTCGTGCTGGTCGACAAGCGATAGGGGTGCGGTTTTCCACATTTCCACAGGTCGAATAAAGTTATCCACATTATCAACCGAACGGTGGCTGTGCCGATGAACGTTGATATATTAAGGATTTGAAACCAACGAAAACAGTCCGTCCACAGCCAGAGAATCGAGTTATCCACACTTATCCACATTTTTGTGGATAAGTGGGCAGTGCTGGAATCCATCTCCGAACGGGGTGGATTCCAGCATGTTGTGTTGTCAAGGAGAGGTCATGGCCGATAATCACAAGCCGATGGAATCCGCCGAGCAGACCATCAAGCGCATCTTCGCCGAGGGGGAGTCGCCGGTCGGTGCGGAGATCGCGCTGGAATCCAACCGTTTCGCCAAACTGCAGCAGCAGGAGTTCCCGAAGCCGTCCAAGACGCGTCTGATCGCCGTCGCGAACCAGAAGGGCGGTGTCGGCAAGACCACGTCGACGGTGAACCTGGCCGCCGCGCTGGCCGAGCACGGCATGCGCGTGCTGGTCATCGACATGGATCCGCAGGGCAACGCCTCCACCGCGCTCGGCGTTAGCCACGCCTCGGGGGAGCCGTCCGTCTACGACGTGCTCGAAGGGCGACTCACCTTGGCCGAGGTCAAGCAGCCATGCCCCGACTTCAAGAACCTCGACGTGGTACCCGCCTCCATCGACCTGTCCGGCGCCGAGCTCGAGGTCGCCGATCTGCCGAACCGTAACTCCCTGCTCAAGGAGGCGGTCGACAAGTTCCTCGGGGAGTCCGAGGACCACTACGATTACGTGTTCATCGACTGCCCGCCGAGCCTCGGCCTGCTCGTCATCAACGCGATGTGCGCCGTGCACGAGATGCTCATCCCGATCCAGGCGGAGTACTACGCGCTCGAAGGCCTCGGTCAGCTCATCAACACCATCGGTCTGGTCCAGGACCACTTCAACCCGAGCCTGACCGTGTCCACGATGCTCATCACGATGTTCGATCGCCGCACGCTGCTGAGCCGCGAGGTCTACAACGAGGTGAAGAAGCACTATCCGTCCATCGTGCTCGACACGACGATTCCCCGTACGGTGAAGATCTCCGAGGCGCCGAGCTTCAGCAAGAGCGTCATCGTCTACGACCCGCACGGCATGGGCGCCATCTCCTACGGCGAGGCCGCGCTGGAGATCACCCGCCGTTCCGAAAACGTATTGGAAGCCATCGCGACCAGAATGAAGGAGGCCTGACATGTCATCGAAGTCCCGTCTCGGCAAGGGCCTCGGCGCACTGTTCCCCGAACTGCCGGGGGAGGAGTCCCCGGAGGAGAAGCCCAAGCACGCCATTCCTCAGCGCAGGAAGCTGGAGGTGAAGCCCGTCGATGTTCCACGTGAAACACCGAAGAGCGAACCCAAGCCCGCCTCCAAATCGAAGAAGCAGCAGCGTGCGGCGATGCCCGCGTTGAGCGACATCGCCCATCCGAGCGACATGTTCTTCAAGGACACCGTCACCAGTGCCGTCGTGGAGCAGCCGATCCAGCCTGCGGACAACTCCCGTCATTCGGTGCTGGAGAAGTCCACCGAACAAGTTGTTTCACGTGAAACCGAGAAGGACGGCACGGAGGAGAAGCCGGAGCTGAAGCCGGTCGAGGGCGGCTATCTGGCCGAGCTTAAGCTGTCCGACATCGGACCGAACACGCACCAGCCGCGTACCGTCTTCGATGAGGACGATCTCAACGAGCTGTCCGCCTCCATCAAGGAGGTCGGCGTCCTCCAACCGATCGTCGTGCGGAAGCGTCCCGCCGCCCAGATCGAGGCGGCGCGCAAGGCGCAGGAAGGCCGCGAGCCCGCCAACCAGTTCGACGGGCGCATGGACAGCCCGTACGAGCTCATCATGGGCGAACGCCGTTGGCGCGCCTCGCAGCTCGCCGGACTGGAGACGATCCCCTCCATCGTCAAGACGACCGCCGACGACGACATGCTGCGCGACGCCCTGCTGGAGAACCTGCATCGCGTCGCCCTGAACCCGCTCGAAGAGGCCGCCGCCTACCAGCAGATGATCGACGAGTTCGGTCTGACGCAGGCGCAGCTCTCCAAGTCGGTCTCCAAGTCGCGCCCGCAGATCGCCAACACGCTCCGACTGCTCAACCTGCCGGCCGGCGTGCAGAAGAAGGTCGCCGCCGGCATCCTCACCGCCGGCCACGCGCGTGCCCTGCTCGGTCTCAACGACCCCGAGGCGATGGACAAGCTCGCCGTCCGCATCATCGCGGAAGGCCTGTCCGTGCGCAGCACCGAGGAGATCGTCGCGATGGCGAACCTCGCCGGCGACGAGCCGAAGAAGCCGAAGGCACGCAAGAACGATCCGTGGGCCAGCTCTCCGATCAAAAGCAATCTGGAAGATCGTTTCGACACCAAGGTCTCGATCAAGGGCACGCCGAAGCACGGCCGCATCGAGATCGTCTTCTCGTCCCCCGAAGACATGGACCGCATCCTCGGTCTCCTCATGCCCGAAGCCGGCAACAAAGACGACTGGCGCTAGCTCACGGACATGCACTCCGTGCATGGAAGTGCTGTTTTGCTCCCCCTTTCAGGGGGGGGAGCTGTCCGGCTTCGCCGGACTGAGGGGGTACAGGCAGCAACCCCCTCAGTCACGCTTCGCGCGCCAGCTCCCCCTGAAGGGGGAATGGGACAAAAATGATTTCCCTCAGCGGGTTTCCCCCAGGGGGTTGTACGGTTTTCGGCAGGCCGGATATGTTTATATTGTATGCTCCCCTTTCAGGGGAGCTGGCAGCCGAAGGCTGACTGAGGGGGCAAGCTGAAAGCAGCTCCGTCCATCATCGCTTATCCCATACCTGCTCCATCCGTTCCAACAGCCTTGACTCGATTCGCTCGCATACGCCGTCGAAATTCGTATCCACATCGAGATTGGTGAATCTCAGTACCTCTATGCCGGCTTGTTCGAATACTCTGGTGCGGTTTTCGTCATAGCGGTGCTGTACAGCATCGAAGTGTCCGCCGCCGTCGATTTCAATGATGAGCTTTGCCTTGGCGCAGTAGAAGTCGGCGATGAATCCAAGCAACGGTGCCTGTCTACGGAAACGAACGGATTGTCGGCGGAGAAATCCGTTCCATAATTTAAGTTCCCAAGGTGTCATGTGGCTGCGCATGCCACGAGCGTTCGCGATATTGGATTTGACATAGTGCTTCATGATTCCCGAGCGTAGGCTCGTGCGAATGGCATGCGGCAGGTGTTTCTTATAGCGTAGTCATATAGCCCCCTCAGTCGCGCTTCGCGCGCCAGCTCCCCCTGAAAGGGGGAGCAAGATGGCGGACTCGCCGGGCAAGCCGAAATCCAAGGACAGCTCCCCCTGAAAGGGGGAGCAAGGTCTGTTGTATCCGTTTCGGTCAGCTTCCCTTCAAGGAAGCAACGGTGATTGTGCGCGCTGTAAGGCGCATTCCGTTCTTGCTTCCCCACGGACGTGTGGGAGCTGTCGGCGAAGCCGACTGCGGTAATGGGCGAGTCTCCGTTCGTTCTCAATTGGTGAGGTATGCCTGGGCGTCGAGGGCGGCTCGGCAGCCCATGCCGGCGGCGCTGATGGCCTGACGGTAGGTGCGGTCGACGCAGTCGCCGGCGGCGAAGATGCCGGGAGTGGACGTGCGCGTGCTCGCGCCGTCCACGAGAATGTAGCCGTCGTCATCCTTCCGCACCACGTCGCCGGTGAACGCGGTCGCGGGGGAGTGCCCGATCGCGACGAACACGGCCGCCGTATCCAACGTGCCGGTCTCGCCGGTCACGGTGTTGCGGATGTCGATGGACGTGACGCTGCCGGCCGCGGGCAGCGTCACACCGCCCAGTGTGATGTCCGCCGGTTTGCCGGTGTTCAGAGTGATGCCGCCGATCGGGTTGAGGGTAAGCGAGGCAGGAAGGGATGACGTCGCAGAGGGGACGGCGTTCGCGCTGGGGGAACCGGCACTCGTGGCGACGGAACCCGCGGCGACGGCATCACCAGTTCCTGCATTCCCGCCGTGGATGGCGGTGACGATGGTGTCGGTGAGGAGCGTGAGTTTGTCGTTCGCGCGGGCGCGTTCCACCATGATCGCGGAGGCGCGGAACGAGTCACGACGGTGGATCAGTGTGACCGACGAGCCGAAGCGCGTCAGATACAGCGCCTCCTCGAATGCGGAATCGCCGCCGCCGACCACGACGATCGGCTTGTCTTTGAAGAAGAATCCATCACAAGTCGCGCAGTAGGAGACGCCGCGGCCGGAATACTCCTCCTCGCCGGGCACGCCCAACTTGCGGTAGGAGGAGCCGGTGGCGACGATCACCGCACGCGCGTCCAGCACGTCATCGGACTCCAACGTCACACGCTTGATGCCGCCCGTGGCGGTGCCGTCGGCCGAGCCGCCATCGCCGCCGTCGACCACTTCGATCGACGTGACGTCCTCGTGGATGAACTCGGTGCCGAACCGTTCCGCCTGCGCGCGCATCGCGTCCATCAGATCCGGGCCGAGGATGCCGTCCGGGAAGCCGGGGAAATTCTCCACTTCGGTGGTGTTGACGAGCTGGCCGCCAGGGGTGAGCGCGCCGGTGACGAGCGCCGGATGCAGTCCGGCGCGCCCCAGATAGATGGCCGCCGTGTAGCCGGCAGGTCCCGAACCGATGATGATCACGTTATGCACAGTCATAACCGACAGCCTAGCAAGGGGGTTCTCTCCGTGGTACAGGTTTCCACGGGGTCAGCTTTCGGCGATACCCCTCAGTCGCGCGAAGCACAACAGCTCCCCTGACGGGGAAGCCAAGAGAAATGCTCCCCCGCACTAGGCAAGGGGAGCAGAGAATGGCGTCAGCGCTGGTAGGCGTCGGTCACGTCGATGAGTTCGATCGTGCCGTCGGATGCCGCGGAGGCACCGGAGGACTGGCTGGAATCCTTGGACTGGTCGGAACCATTGGACGAACCATTGGACGAACCATCGCCCGACTCGTCGCCGAACGGCACATCGTCCAGATTCTGCTGCGACGGCCACTGGTTGTTCTTGTCGACGCCGGAATCCGCGGGGTTGGCGCTGCTGTGCATGAACGTCACCACGGCGAACGCCAGTGCGGCGACGATGAGCACGCTGGCGATGATGACGACCGCCACGGTCGTGGTCATCTTGCCGAACAGACGCTGCTTCGACAGGTTGTCGGCATCCGTCGCGGCGTCGACGGCGCCCGCCGGAGTCTCCTTCGGCGTGAAGCTCGGCGGCTGCTGCGTCGACGCGTCGGTCGCGGCGACGCCACGGGCGTGCGGCGCGGGCGCGAACGCCACCGGCGCGCCGCCGTCATGGTCGATCGGCTTCATGCCGACGATCGTCGCATCCATGTCGGGCGTATGCGGCGCGGCGGCGTTCGCGCCCGCAGCGTCGGTTGCGGCGGCGCCGGTCTTCGGCGCGGGCAACGCCGGCGACGGCTTGGCGGTCTGCATCTCTTGACGCACCGACGAGACGTCGATCGCCTCGGTGGCCATGTTAGGGTCGACGAACACGGGGATGCGCGTCGTCTCCTCACCGGGGTTCGCGCCGGAGGCCGTCGGCAGCGCCTGCGTCTGGAACGAGAACTCGTGGAACAGATCATCGCCCTGATAGCCGCCGGCGTCGCCCGAGGAGGCGGGACGTTCGGGCAGGTCAGGCATATGAGTGAGACGGCTCGCGGCATCGGCGGACAGACGGCCCGGCTGGTCGCCCGACGAGGAGCCGAGCACGCTCGGCGAATAGCTGTCGAAATCGGCCTGCATCTCGGCGAACGTCTGCTTGTTCTGCTCGGCGACCACGCGTTCGGCGTGGCGGGCGGCCTCGGCCTCGGTCAACGCACGGTTGATGGTCAGATCCGGCAGCTTCTCCGTCGTGACCACGGTGTCGGGCAGTTCGACCAGCGTGTCTCCGTCGACGGCACGCACCTGCGCGGTGGAGATCGAGCCGGCACCGGCGTCGGACGGCAGGGCGATGTCCTGATCGGTCAGGTCGGTGAGCGGCTTGTAGTCGCCGAGCAGCGCGGTCAGCTCGCTCAGCGTGAGCATCGGCTCGCCGTGGCTGCCGTCCTCCTTGGTGAGTTCGAGACCACGCGACAGGATCACGCGGAATTCGCCGGGAATCTCGCCGAGCGAGGCGAGATCGTACGTCGTGTCCGGCGCGGACGGGCGACGCGTCAGCAGCGCGTACAGCACGGACGCCAGCTGGCGGATGGCGAGCTGCTCGCCTTGGATTGACTCCGGCGCCTTGGTCGGTTCGGCCAGCAGGCCGGACAGCGGTGCGTCGGCGATCTCGACGCCCTGTACGGACACGCGGATCGTGTCGGTGGACAGTCGCGGCGTCTCCAACGCGGTCGCGATGGCCGCGGTCTCGCCGATGATCGAATGCATCGCCTCGAAGCTGATCGTGCCACTGGCCGGACCGTTCAGATATTCGGTAAGGGACAGGCCGGTCTCGATGCGGGTCACGAGCACCGCCGCCTCGCCCGACTTGCGGAACTGCAGCACCGGCGTGATGCCGTTCTTGCGGCCGAGCTGCGTGGCCAGGGACGACACGTCCTCCAGCGTGCTCGGGTCGGTGAGGACGAACAGCTGACAATCGTGGGCGAGCACGCGGTCGTTGGCCTTCCAAGCCTGCACACCGGGCTCGTCGCGAAGCAGCGTGACCAGGGTATAGCGGTTGAAAAGCGTGTCTCCCAGCTGAGGCTTCATAGTTTCTTCGACTCCGTAATGCGTAAGCGCTTCGACGCCACCATACGAGTCGATGGCGCTGAGGCCATTCTAGTCATGGGGATGGTCGAACGGAAGACGCCGGATCGCTCCCGCGGACACCCTGCACAAGACCTATGCGCGGCGCCCCGGCCGGACATCCCGCGGCCGTACCCGGCCGTCAGCGGCGGCGTATGCGCCGGGAGACCGACGTGAGAATCGTCGCGAACTCCTCGCAACGCAGCACGATGAGCATCGACGCGTAGACGGCCGCCGTGACCACCGTCATCAGCGCGCAGAAGCCGAACGCCTGGAACCAGTTGAGCCGGTCGAAGCGCATCGAGGCGCCGAGCAGCAGCATCACCGGATCGGTGAGCAGCCATGCGGCCAGCCCGGCGACGAGCGCGGCGATCAGCGCCTTGAGATACGTGGCCGCGATGCGACGCCCGTCCAGATGCCCGTCGAAACGGCGGCGCAGCATCGCCACCAGCGACGGGAAGCTCAGCAGGTAGCCGACCGTCATCGACAGTCCCACGCCGGCCGTCCACCAGCGCGGCGGCGCGAGCAGCATCACGGCGACCTCGAACACGACCTGGATGATGCTCACCTGCAGCTGGAACAGGAACGGGTGGCGGCCGTCCTCGAACGCGAAGAACGTGCGCTGGATGAGCAGGTACGCGCTGGTGAGCGGCAGGCCGAGCGCCAATGCGACCATCGGTCCGGCGATCAGCTTCGCCTCCGGCACGCCCACGCTGGGCAGCAGCGCGATCGTGATCGGCACCGGCATCACGACGATCGCCATCGTGAAGTACATCATCATCACGCCCACGTTGCGCAACGCGCCGCTCAGGTCGTCGCGCGCCTCGTCGAGATTGCGTTCGGCGACGGCGCGCGAGATCTTCGGGAAGATCGCGGTGCCCACGGACACGGCGATTAGCGAGTACGGCAGGATGTACAGCGTGAACGCGTTCTGGTAGGAGCCGTTGCCGGCGATGCCGTACAGGTCGTTGCCGGCGAACGGGGCGCCGTTGGTGATGCGCGCGTTGACGATGTTCGCGAGCTCCTGCACGCCCATCACGCCGACGCTCCATGCGGCCACCGGGCCCATCGCTTTGAGGCCGATGCCGCTCACGCCCCACTGCGGACGGTAGTGCAGGCCAAGGCGCATCAGCGGGATGAACAGGACGATCGCCTGGAACGCGACGCCGAGCGTCCACGTGCCTGCGGTGAGCATCACCTTCTCGGTGGTCCAGAATTCGAGCGGCGCGCGGGAGGCCCTGCCGAACAGGATGAGGAACATCGTGAATCCGGCGCAGCTGATCACGTTCGCGCCGACCGAACTCCACGCGTAGGTGACGAAGTTGTCCTTCGCGGCGAGGATCTGGCCGAGCACCGTGTACAGGCCGTAGAAGAAGATCTGCGGCATGCACCAGAGGGTGAACGCGTTGACGAGCGCGCGTTCCGCCGGACCCCAGCTGTTGTCGAGGTACAGCATGGTGAGCAGCGGAGTGGCGAGCATCATCAGCAGCGTCATGCCGGCGAGCAGTGCGATCGCCAGCGTGATGAGCTTGTTGAGCCGCTCCTGCGCGTCATGCTCCTTGAGCGTGCGCACGATCTGCGGCACGAGCACCGCGTTGAAGATGCCGCCGGAGATCACGGTGAACAGCACCTGCGGGATCATCGATCCCGTCTGGTAGGCGTTCGCCGCGATGCCGGTCGTGCCGAGGCACGCGGCGAGCAGGATCGTGCGGATCTGGCCGGTGATGCGTGAGGCCATCGTCCCCGATGCCATGATCAGGGAGTTGCGGCCGACGTTGGAACTCATTCGTCGGGGTCCTTCTTGCGGTTGAACTGACGCCACAGGCCGAGCGCGCCGAGCGCCACGGCGAGGCCGATGATGATGAAGCCGGTCTTGTCGCTGATCTTGAGCACGCAGTTGATCGCCGTGTCCTGCGAACCGCCGAACGTGACGCCGCCGCGGTCCTGCAGCGAGACGTGCGCGGTCGCCGAACCGGAGGTGGCGGCGCGCAGCGTGAACGTCACCTGCGCTTCGCCGCGCGCCGGAATCGTCACCGTGTTGCGGCGCGACGTGACGATCTCCGGCGAATCGGTGATCGAGAACACGCGGATCGTGACCGGGTAGGGGGTGCCGTTGCTGACGGTCACCGGCATCGTCGCGGTCTCCGAGACCATCGTCACCGTCTCGGATGGGGTGAGGTTCACGCCGCCGAGCACGTCGTTGGCGAGCTGTTGCGCGCCGCCCACGGCCGTCATCGACTTGGTTGTGTCGACTTCGGCGGAACCGCCGTCGATGGCGAGGGCGTGCAGCGCGAGTTCCGCGTGCGCGTCGAGCAGCTGCTTGATCCATGCGGACGCCGCCTTACCGCCGTCGTTGTCGTTGTTGTCGCCGTTGTCGAGGATGCTGTCGCGGAATCGCGTGATGTCGCCGCGTCCCGCGGACAGCGCGGCGAGCACGTTCGTCACGTTCGACGAATCCGCCGCGGACATGCCGGAATCGGCGGGGACGGCGTTGCGCGCGTCGTCGCCGGTCGCGTACGGGTCGGCTTTCGCGAGCGTGTCGAGGTCGCCGGTCTTCAGCCAGGACGCCGATTCGACCGCGCCCATGAACGCGTCCACTGTGGCGGCGTCCGAGTCGGCGGAGAAGCAGACGAGCAGGTTGCGCTCGTTGTACGGCTGCTCCATCTGGTAGAACGCGCTCTGCGCGACGAATCGGGCGAGACGTCCCGCCATCGTCGATTCGGCTGTCGCCTTCGCGTTCGTGGCCTTGCCTTTGGCGAGGTTGCTCAGCTCGCGCTGTTCGACGAGCACGGTCACGTCGCCCGCGTCGGTCGGCACGACCACGGTGCCCGTATGCACGGTGTCCGTTTCGGAGGATTCGAAGTCATGCGTGGAGATGACGGTCGTGTAGCCCTGACGGCGCGCGGCGGTGAGCGCGTCGAGCGTCCACTGGCCCTGCCCCTGCCAGGCGATCGTCCGCGACGTGGCCTTCTGGTCGCCGAGCGCCGCACGGTAGTCGGCGAGGGCGGCATCCGCGTTCCACGCGTCGTCGCCGATGCCGGCGTTCGCGTAGCGTTCCGCGGCGTTCTCCTGCGCGGCGTAGGCGGTGATGTCGAAGGCGGCGGGCTGCATGATCGCCTTCGTCTGCGGCGGCATCGCCAGTGCGTCCAGATACGTGGGGTCGGCGATGGTCTGCAGCGAGGAGTGCTTCGCGATGGTCTGTTCGAGCGTGTGGTCGAAGCGCGTGTGGTCGCCTTCCAGCACGGCCGCGCCGGTGGTGGAGGAGTTCGTGGAATCGTCGGTGTCGTCGGTGACGAGCTTCGTGAGCGTCTCCGCGTCGGCGGTCCAATGGCCGCTGGTCAGCGGCATCGTCATCGTGATGGTCATCGCCGGCGTGTTCGCGTTGTCGAGTCCGGCGGCCGAACGCGTCAGGAACGTGTGCACGGCGACGTTCGCGCCGTCATGGCTGTACGTGACGAGCAGCGGCTTCGGCCCCCAGTTGAGCATCTGCGTGAGCGCCTGCGCGTCCGCGCCCTGATCGATCGTGACCGTCGTGCTCTGCTTCGGCTGCAATGCGGGCACGGAGGCGGAGCCGAGACTCGCCGGCGCGGGAATCGGGCTTTCGGATTGCGCCCACTCCTGCATGTCGGTGCGGGAGGTGAACGTGAACATCGGGTTCGTGTCGAGCGTGACCTCGCCGGCCGCCCACGCGGAGTCGCCGGTGTTCGTGACGGTCGCCTTGAGATGGAATCCGGACGTGTCGGTGACGACCGCGGTCATCTCGGTCAGCGTGAGCGTCTGCGCGGATGTGTCCGTCGTGCCGCCGGCGGCGGATGCGGTGGCCGGAAGCGCCACGGCACCTGCCACGAACGCCACGGCGAGCAGCATACCCGCCGCGATGCGCCACCAAGCCTGGATGCGTCGTAGGGGGGCGTATTGAATCACTCGTTTGCCTGCCTGTTCAGTTTCCGGGAGTAAAGCCATGCGATCTTGCGCTCATTAGGGTAGCTGAGCACATCGTCCAAGTCCTTGAAATCCACCCAGATCGCGTCCTCCGCCTCATGGTCGGGATCGCCTTCCACGGTGAGGTCGCCGCCGATCTGCTTCAACGCGAAATGGTGGACGAGCTTGTGCACGCGCTGCGTCGTGCCGGTGAACCAGTAGTCGATCGTCGCGATCGACTCAACCACCTCGCCGAGGATGCCCGTCTCCTCATGCACCTCGCGCACGGCCGTCTGCTGTGGCGTCTCGCCCTTCTCGATATGCCCCTTCGGCAGGCACCATTCGAGATGCCCGCTGCGCGAATGGCGCGCGATGATCGCCACGCGGCCGCGTTCGTCGAACACGAGTCCGCCGGCCGAATACTCGCGCACGACCGGCAGCTCCTGCGCGTCCAGCGAGGCGAACGTCGTCGGACCGTCCGAGGAGCGTTTGCGCGGCATCATCGCCGGCGTCGGGATGCGCGGACTCGTCGCGGGAGCCTCGGCGGCGACATCCATCGGAGTCACCGTGACGCCGCCCGCCGGTTCGACCGTGACGGACGCCGTGACCGACGTCTCGACGCGTGTGGTGATGCGCTGGCCGCTGGGCGTCGTGTCGGAACCGGTGACGCGCACGCGCGCGAACACGGTGGCGGGCGTCGGCGTCGACATCGGCGTCGCCTTCGCCGCCTCGCGCGCGACCATCGAGGCGACCGTCTGCGCCGTGTCGATCGTGCCGGCGGCGTCGATGATGTCGTTCACCGTCTGCGGCGCGGGCTCGGGTGACGGGGATGGCGTGACGGGCGCGGGAACCGGCTTCGGACGGGATTGTGACGTGTACATGAGCACGTCCTCGTCGCGGCCGTTTTGGGCATGGTTGACCGCGGCATCGTCGGCATGCTCCAGCATGCGCGCAAGGTCCGCGGGCGTAATCATGCCTTCCACCTTACTCAAGTCCCTGTGCATGTCGAGTAACGGTATGCTGGTAGCGACAGATACTGACCGATGCGCCGTGACCGGCGCACGGCAGGGAGCAACGTATCCGGAAGCATCCGAGAAGTGTCCGAAAGGATTGGCGTGGATTTCGAAGTTTGGCCGGAAGCCATTGAATTGGGTCGCATGTTCGCCGCCGAAGGCTACGAGCTGGCGTTGGTGGGCGGTCCCGTGCGCGATCTGCTGCTGCACCGCCGCAGCCACGACCTCGATTTCTGCACGTCGGCGCGCCCCGAGCAGTTCGAGCCGATCCTGCGCCGCTTCGGCCACGACGGATTCTGGGACATGGGCCGCAAGTTCGGCACGCTGGGCGCGATGCGCCGCCGCGACGACGGCACCGAGGTGAAGGTGGAGGTCACCACGTACCGTTCCGACACGTACGATCCGGATTCGCGCAAGCCGGAGGTCCAGTACGGCGACACGTTGGAAGGCGACCTGTCGCGCCGTGACTTCACCGTCAACGCGATGGCGCTGCGCGTGCCCGACCTCGAATTCGTCGACCCGTTCGGCGGCGCGAACGACCTCGCGAAGGGCGTCCTGCGCACGCCGGTCGACCCGCGGCAGTCGTTCGACGACGATCCGCTGCGCATGATGCGCGCCGTGCGTTTCGTCGCCCAGCTCGGCTTCTCCATCGAACCGGAGACCGCCGAGGCGATCAGCGCGATGACCGAACGCATCTCGATCGTGTCCGCCGAACGCGTGCGCGACGAACTCACCAAGCTGCTGCTCTCCGACCGCCCGCGCGCCGGCATCGAGGCGCTCGTCGAATCGGGGCTCGCGGACATCGTGCTGCCGGAGATTCCGGCGCTCGAACTGCAGATCGACGAGCATCATCGCCACAAGGACGTGTTCGAGCACACGATGATTGTGCTCGACCGCGCCGTCGCATTGGAGACCGGCGAGGACGGGCCTGTGCCGCGCCCCGATCTGACGTTGCGTCTCGCCGCGATCATGCACGATGTCGGCAAGCCGAAGACGCGCCGGTTCGAGCCGGGCGGCAAGGTGAGCTTCCACCATCACGACGCGGTCGGCGCGAAACTCACGCGCAAGCGCCTCAAGGCGCTGCGCTTCGACCATCACATCGTCGACGACGTGAGCGAGCTCGTGAACCTGCACCTGCGCTTCCACGGCTACGTGGACGAACCGTGGACGGATTCCGCGGTGCGCCGCTACGTGAAGGACGCCGGCCACCTGTACGAGCGTCTCAACCGGCTGACCCGCGCCGACGCGACCACGCAGAACCGCCGCAAGGCGCGCATCTTCGCCGAGGCGATGGACGAGATGGAGGCGCGCGTCAAGGAACTCAAGGAGAAGGAGGACTTCGACGCGATCCGCCCGGATCTGGATGGCAACGAGATCATGGAGATCCTCGGGCTCGAGCCCGGCCCGATGGTCGGCCAGGCCTACCGCCACATGCTCGAATACCGCCTGGATAACGGCCCCGTAGACCACGACACCGCCGTAGCCGAATTGAAGCGATGGGCGAGCCGTTAAGCGGACAGTCCGGTGGACCGTCGCGAGCCCTGAGTGGCTGCGCTGTTCGCGCCCCATCGGTCGGCTGCGGACCGACGGACGGGGAGTAGCTATGGTGTGGACGCGCCACACAAGGTCTCGGGAACTGAAGTGTGGCGCGCTTTCGTGCCACACTTCAGCAGAAACTTGGCGAAATCGGGTTGTGTGGTGCGTTATTGTGCCACACAATCGTCGAGCACGGCTTATCTGGGGCTGTGTGGCGCATTATCGTGCCACACAACCCCAGAACTCAATGAATTCGCCGCGTGTGGCGCGCTTTCGTGCCACACTTCGTTTTCCCAAAGCTTGTGTGGCGCACTGAATGGGTGTGAATGCGGAACGGGGCACGCGTCCTGCGACGCGTGCCCCGTTCCGAGCAGCCGTGATCAGTTGATGTCGGTGTGCTTGTCGGCCTTGCGCAGGCCGGCCTTCTGCAGGGCGTCGACGGTCTGGCAGCCTTCGAAGTCCTTGATCTTGTCGCCGTGCTTCTTGACTTCCTTCTCGGAGTTCAGATCGTTGAACGTGGCGCCAATCACCACGTCGACGAGACGGTCCTGACGGTCGTCCATGACAAGCACCGCGTCCGGGATGTACTCCTTGATCGTGTACGCCGGGTTGATGGCGTTCACGCCGAAGTAGATGGTCGTGCGGGCCACCTTGGAACTCGTGTACGTGTCGATGGTGCGCACGTCGAACTGGCGGTCCTTGAGCGCCTCGCCGACGGCGGCGCCCAGACCGGTGAACTTGGTGCCGTTGCGCACGCGCAGGATCACCGAGTTGTTGTCCGCCCACTTCATCGCGGTGCCGTCCTCGTTCTTCGCGGCGCACGGCACGGCCACGCCGTAGTTCGGCTTCGTGACCTGCTTCGCCTGCTGGTCGACCTGGATCACGCCCGTGTAGAACAGCGACGCGACGATGAGCACGACCACGAGAATCGCGCCGGTGATGGAGAACACGATCTTCTGACGGCGTCGCACATACGCCTTGCGTGCCTCACGCTCGTCATACTCTTCGGCCATTCGATTCCCTTTCCTTCGCAGTGCCTGACTTACGCAGTGCTTGATTTACCTTAGCGTGCAACCGTGACGCTGACCGAGGGCGCTGCGGGCGCCTCGGCCGCGATGATGCGGTCCACGGCCTTCGACCGTTCCCATGCGGCGATCACATCGCGGCGGATATCCGGCGTGGGCGTGAACGCCACGACCGATGGTCCCGATCCGGAGACGAACGCGTGGCTCGCGCCAGCCGCCAACGCCTCGCGAATCGCCGCGCCGGAACGCGGATGCAGGCTGACCGCCGCCTTCTGCAGGTGGTTCCGGTCGCCGTCGCCGGCGCCGACCACGTCGAATTCGCCGTACACTTCGGGCGTGCTCAACTGCGCCTGATAGGCGCCGACGAGCAGCGATCCCGCATAGCCTTGTTCGCGCAGCGCGCGCGCCGCGTCCGAATCATCGGGAATCGTCTCGATGATCTCGCCGTAGCCGGTGCCGCGTGCGTAGCCACCGGCCACGCAGAACGGCATGTCCGCGCCGAGCGTCGCCGCGACCTCGCGCAGCCGGTCGAGCGGCCAGTCGAGCTCCCACAGCGCGTTCAGCGCGAGAATCGTCGCTGCCGCATCCGCCGATCCGCCGGCGAGACCCGCGCCGACCGGAATACGCTTCTCGATTGTCAGCGCGACGTCCGGTTCGCGACCGGCCGCCTCGGCCATCGCGAACAGGGCGAGTACGGCATGATTGCGGCGCATGTCCGACGACGATGACGCGAGGTCGCCGAGATGTTCGCCGGCCAGATCGAGCGAGAATCCGGCACCGGCAGGTTTCGCCGTGGCGGTGACCGTGTCGGTCAATCCAATCGCGCAGTAGATCGTGTCGAGCTCGTGGCGACCGCCCCACTCGGCGTGGGAGGGACCGACCTCGAGCGTGAGATTCGTCTTCGCCGGACAGTCGACGCTCACCGTGACGGGCGCGCTCATGCGCGTTCCTCCGCCACGTCGGCGGCATGCACGTCGGCGGCGAGGCGCAGCGACGCCTCGGCCAACGCGGTGAACTCGCCGATGGTGAGCGTCTCGCCGCGACGGGTCGGATCGATGCCGGCCGTCTCGAACGTGCCGGCGGGGACGGTCTTCTTCAACGCGGCGTGCAGGGTCTTGCGACGCTGGCCGAAGGCCGCGTCGATGAGGCGGAACGTTTCACGGCGCAGCGTCTCGGCGCGCGCGTCGCCGTCGTGCCGCGTGCGCGTGAACGCGACCAGCGCGGAGTCGACGTTCGGCGCCGGCCAGAACACGTTGCGGCCGATCGTGCCGACGCGCGACGCCTCGCCGTACCAGGCGAGCTTCACACTCGGCGTGCCGTAGATCTTGCTGCCGGGCGTCGCGGCGAGACGGTCGGCGACCTCCTTCTGCACCATCACGAGGAATGATTCGAGATTCGTGAACCGTTCCAGCAGCGTGAGGATGATCGGCGTCGCGACGTTGTACGGCAGGTTCGCGACGAGCGTGAACGGCTCGTCGTCGGCGAAGTCCGGCAGGTTCGCCGGGCTGACGGTGAGCGCGTCGCGGTTGACGACGGCGAACCGGTCCGCGGCCTCCGGCATGAACTCGGCGATCGTGTCCGGCAGACGCTCGGCCAGCGGCGGGTCGATTTCGACGGCGGTCATGCGCGCGCCGGATTCGAGAATCGCCAGCGTGAGCGAGCCGAGACCGGGGCCGACCTCGAGCACGTGGCTTTCCGGGCCGACGTGCGCCTCGCGCACGATGCGGCGCACGGTGCCCGGATCGATGACGAAGTTCTGGCCGAACTTCTTGGTGGGGCTCACGCCCGCCTCAGCGGCGATGCGGCGGATGTCGGCGGCGCCGAGCAGATGGCCGGATGCCGACTCTTCGGCGGTTGCGGTGGATTCAGTCGTCACGTCGTTCATATCGCCTTTCGCGTGATTCGATTCCGTACGGAGCATGGGATGGATGATCAGTACCAGCCCTGTTGCTCCCAGATGCGCTTGCAGTTGGTGGGCGTGCCGTAGCGCTGGGCGATGTAGCTCAGACCCCAGTCGATCTGCACGGCGCCGTCGTCCTGCCAGCCGGCGCCCATCTTCGAGCCGGGCAGCGCCTGCGGGATGCCGTAGGCGGAGGAGTACGGGTTGGCGGCGTTCCAACGCCAGCCGGACTCCTTGTTCCACAGCCAGACGATCGCGTCCCATTCGGCGCCGGTCCAGCCGCGCTGGGCGGCGGCCGCGGCCGCGTAGGTCTGCGCCTGGGCGATGCTCGGGTGCCACAGGCGGCCCGAACCGGAGCTGGAGTTCGAGTTGCCGCCCGAGTTGCCGGAGTTGCCGGAATTACCGCTATTGGAGTTGCTGCCGGAATTGTTGTTCGACGAGCCGTTGTTCGAGTTGCCGCCGGAGTTGCCGCTGTTGTTGGAGTTCGAGTTGCCCGAGTTGTTTCCGGAGTTGTTCGAGCTGTTGCCCGAGTTGCCTGAATTGCCGCTGTTGCCGGAGTTCGAGTTGTTCGACGAGTCGTTCTTGTCCTTGTCGGACGTGCTCGGCTTCGTGGACTGGTTCGTGCCGGAATCGGCCTTGCCGCTGCCGGTGTCCTTCTTCGGCTCCTCGACCTTCTCCGGGCCGACCGCGATGATCTGGTCGACCGCCGCCTTCGTCGTCGTCTCGCTGGCGAGCGTCTCGCTCTCCGCGACGCCGTCCACGTAGGTCACGTTGAAGACCTGCTGAATCTCGCCGTTCTGCCCCTGCTGTCGGACCTCGGTCTGTCCGGATTCCAGCGAGGAGTCGATGATCGTCTGCGTGGAATACGGCACCGACTTGGTGCGCGTCTCCTGACCATGGGTCACGCGCCGTACGCGCAGGATCGTCTCGGAGCCGTCCTCCTCGACGCTGACGCGATCCTCCTTGCCCACGTTGATGCCCTTGGAATCAAGGATGGAGGCGGCCGGCAGCTTGCCGTTCGGCGCCTCGGACGACTTGCCGTCCGCGATGACCGTGACCGGGCCCTTCTTGTTGATGACGAGGCCGCCGGTCAGCTGGTTGTAGATGTTGTCGATGTCGACGGTGACTTTCGAGGCCTGCTTCTCGTTCGCCTTGAAGAATCCGATGAGCTGGTCGGCGCTGTCCGCCACCGTCCAGAACGGGATCTCCTCGCCGTCCACGTTCACGGTGGTCTGGTAGGCGCTGCGCACGGTGACGACCGCATGGTTGGCGAGCGTGCTGCCGGACGAGGACTGGACGAGATCATGCGTCCTGACGTTGACACCCTGCTCCTCAAGCAGACGGTCGACGCTCATCGCGTACGTCTGGACGGTCGTCGTCTTGCCGTTCACCGTCAACGCCACCGACTTGCGCGCGGAGAACGCGAACGTCGCCGCACACGCCGCAAGCACCGTCACGACGCACACGGCAACACGGATGCGGCGCAACATCACGAATCGTTGCGGGGTCCATCGCCGTGCCATGTCCATTACCTCGTTTCCCGCCCGTGACCGATCCGGGCGCACTCGGTGCCCATCGTAGCGCACCATCTGCAAAGAAAAAGAAAAAAGGGGGCGGGAGAGAAGGGGAAGTTCCCGCCCCCAATACCGGGCCAGGAGATGGTTGGGGGACTCTCCTGCCCTTATGCCTAGGACGCCATAATCGGGGGAAGGCTCCTAGACGACTTACCCGTGTTAAGTATTGCTGCGCGCCCCCGGCGCACCATTAGTATACGCCATTTCCACGCACGACGAGCCTCTTGTCGGGATCGAACCGACGACCTGCCGCTTACAAGGCGGCCGCTCTGGCCATCTGAGCTAAAGAGGCGTGGCGCACGACAGCGTGTCGCACGCGCGAGAATCCAGCATAGCAGTTGTTCGGGATTAACAAAAAGCTCCCTCACTACCGCCCACTCCCAGTCCCATGGTGCGGCAACACACAATCTCCATATCGGCTAAAAATAGCCATTTTTGGACACCGCACCATGGGGATTTCACCGCACCATGGGAATGGGAGGGTGGGATTTAAGTGGGAGGGTGGGGGCTTAGGGGTGGTTACTTGCCGGTGGTGACGGAGATCGGCTTGCCGCTGGCGCCGATCGAGGGGAGCTGGCCTTCGACGCCGACCTGGTCGTCGGTGAGTCCCAGCGCGGCGACGAGGCCCTCGTTGGAGGTCATGCCCGCGGCGGACAGCTGGTTCATATCCCAGTAGTTGCCGTTGATGCGCACGGTCGGCGTGGTCATCTGGCCCTTGTAGCTGCCGGACACGTTGAACAGTTCGGAACGCTTCGGGTTGTACGTGTCGATCGCGTCCAGCCATGCCGTGTACTTGTCGACGCTCGCGGCGTTCGCGACCTTCTTGGAGACGCCCGCCTTGATCGCCTGCTGGCGCATCTTGTCGTCGGAGGTCTTCACGCCGGAGTTCTCGGCCGGCTGGAAGTCGTCGGCGTACATGTTCTGGATGAAACCGAGGATATGGCTCGGATCCTTGTCCTGCTCGGCGATCGTGAGCAGCAGGTTCGCGGCGCGCGTCGAATACTTGTCCGGGCTCCACGTGTCGCCGAACGACATCGGATGCAGTTCGAGGTTGATCTGTCCCGCCTCGACGAGCTTCTCCAGCGTCGCGCCGGACGCGCGCTCGAAGTTGCCGCAGCCGGAGCACATGAAGTCCATGTACACCTCGACGGTCGGCACGCCGTCGGTCTTCTCGCCCACGCCCTGCTGCGAGACGACGATGCCGCCCTTCTCATCGGCGATGGACGGTTTGTCGGAGACCTTCTGCAGCTTCGCGTACGCCTGGTCGACGGTCAGGTTCGAGCCGGAGTCCTGCGCGGCGACGTGCGAACGCCAGATCGCGATGCCGGCGATGGCGATGAGCACGACGACCACGGCGATCACGATCGCGCCGATGATGGTCTGCTGCCTGCGCTCCTTCGCCGCCTGTTCGGCGCGCGCCCTCGCCGCGGCCTCCTCGGCGGCGCGACGGGCGGCGCGGGTCTTGCGCTGTTTCGTGTTGTTCGCTTTCGTGGCCATGCGAGACGATCCTTTCCCAACCACATGTGACGGATACGCGAACCGGATGCGGCGCGGGCGGGTGGGTCCGGCGCGAATCGGCGGTTCGACGGTCTGAAGGTCAGTCTAGCCCACGAATCGACATATACGCCCGTCGCTGATTGAACTCCGTATGAACTGCGTAACTGCGTAACTGCGCGGCTGCGGGCCGGCGAGCCGGTCTTCGCCCGTCGCCGTCAACGCCGCAATGCGCCGGCGCCGAGGCGAAGCATGCCGCCGGCAGGCCAGAGCGTGGTGAGGATCCATGCGATCGCGGCCATGCCGGCCAACGCAAGGCCGGTGGGGGAGAGCGGGCCGTCGGTCAGCCACGGCAGCTCGTACGGCCACACGCCGTCCGGCAGCGGGACCATCGCCCACGGCAATTGCAGCGCGGCGGCCGCGGCGATCATGCCCGCGAGATCGATGAGCGCGAACTGCACGGACCGGCCGAGCGCGGCGAACAGTCCTTTCAGCAGATGCCACGGCAATTGGACGACGCGCAACGCGGAATCCGAGCCCTTGCGCATGCCGCCGCGACGGCTTTCTCGTTCGATCTGCGCCTCCGCACTGTAGCCGATGGTGAACAGCAGCCACATGAGCGCGGCAGCTGTGGCGAGTCCGATCAGCGGATGGAACACGGCGGCGATCGCCGGCACGACGGCCATCAGGCACAGGACGGCCACGCTCTGCTCAAGATACCGTCCGCGTCGCGCGTCGGCCGTGTTCTGATGTTGCGGCGCGCCCGCCCCCTGCGACGGGCCGCCATACGGTTGGTTCCGATACGGTCCGGGGTACTGCTGGTCCGGGTACTGCTGGTCGTACGGCGGCACGACCTGAGGCCGCGGCGGCTCGTACTGCGGCGGCATCGGCTCCAGCGGCGGTTGCGTGTAGCCTTGCGGTTGCGCTGGCTGTGCCGGTTGCGTCGGCGGCTGCATGTTCTGCGGCATCACCGCGGTCGCCTCCGGCTGCTGACGCAGGAATTCCGGCACGTCGCCCTTCGGTTTCGGCGTCACGACCGGAATGTCGCGCGAGGAGGTCGGCACGTAGGCGGGCGGCAGCGAGGCGCCCGTGCGGTTCGACGCGTCCGCCACGCGCTGCAGCGGCGACTGGCCGCCGGCCGTCGCCTCGCGCGCCGACGCCGCGCGGCCGGTCGCCGTGCGCGGCGTGCGGTTCGGGTTCACGGCGGTCGCGGGAATCAACGGCGGAATCGCCGCCTCGTCCGGACCGAGCAGGTCGCTGGGCAGCGTGACCGTGCACTGGTCCGGTGTCAACGCGCGCGTCGCGGCGATATTGTCGTCGCCGTCGTCGCGCCACGCCGCGCGGCCGGTCGCCGTGCGAGGCGCTGGCTGCGTCTCGGCCGATGACGCCGGCATGACCGACGTGGCCGGCATCGCGGTGGTCGCGTTCGGCGATGATGGCGCATCGCCGGGGCCGAACACCGTGGTCGCCGCATCGGGACCGCCGTCAAAAGGGTGCATCACCTCGGTCGCGCCGTTGCCGGCAACGGTACCGTCGTCGAATCCCGGATCGTCCCAGTTCATCGGATTGAGCGCGTCCAACGCGATCGCGTGAAGCAGCTGTTCGGGCGTGCAACGGCGGCGCGGATCGGGGTTGAGCGCGCTGCGGAATGCGGCGAGCGTGTGCGCGGGCAGACCGGCGAGGTTCGCGTTGCCGCTCGCCTCGCGTTCCAGCACGGCCATCAGCGGCTTCGTGCCGAACACCGGTTCGCCGGTTGCGGCGAACGCGAGCACGGAGGCGACCGACCACCAGTCCGTTGCCTCGCTCGAATCGGCGCCGTCGATGATCTCCGGCGCGATGAATCCGGGCGTGCCCATCACCAGGCCCGTGCGCGTCACGTGGCTTTCGCCTTCGCCCATCGCGATGCCGAAGTCGACGAGCACCGGGCCGGACGCGGAGACCATCACGTTCGTCGGTTTGATGTCGCGGTGCACGATGCCGGCCGCGTGCACGGCCTTGACGGCCTCCATCAGCTTGCGCGCGAGCCGTTCCAGATCGTCGCCCACGTATTTGCCGTTCGCGGCGACGTCGTCCTTGAGATTCCTGCCTTCGATGAGTTCGGTGACGATGAACGCGAGGGCGTCGTCGAGCTCCATGTCGACGATGCCGCACACGCCCGGATGATTCACCTTCTTCAACGCGAGGGCCTCACGGCGCAGACGCTCGCGCGGCGTCACGTTCTCCTTGAGACTCGGATCCTGCACGGGTCGGCGGGCGGGGGAGCTGGGGTCGCCCGCAGCGCCGGCGTTCGCGGCGTCGCCTGGCATGCCGTCGGCCGAACCGTCCTCGGCGAGCGAATCGCGCAGAATCTTCATCGCATACACCTGACCGCCGTCGTCGTGCACGCGCCACACCGAACCCATCGCGCCGGAACCGAGGCGGGAGATGAGCGTATAGCCGCCCACCACTTCGCCCGGTTCCAGATTCAACGCCGTCAGATCACTCATACCGCCCATCCTAACCGCGGGGCTGGTATGCCGGTATAGATGTGCCGGTCGGCCGCCGGCCGTGCGTGTTGCGTGCCGGTCGGCGGTACCAACGGCCTGCCCCGCGTCGGTTCCGTACCAAGCATGGCTCGTCGGTGACGCTGACGGCCCGCTTAGCGTCGGTCTCGTGCCAAGCGTGGCGCGCAAGCGACGCGCAGGGGAGCTTTTGCGTCGTTTCCGGCCAGTCCTTGGCACGTGGGCAACGCCGGGGACGTCGTAAGCGTCGGTTCCGCGCCAAGCTTGGCACGTCGGTGACGCTGGTGCCTCTCCCCGCGTCGTTTCCGTGCCAACGGGGCCCGCCGCCGACGGTCCGATTTCCCGGCATACGGTCAGCCTCTTGAATGAACCTCAATATTTTTTTGTGCAGAAGTGATGTTTTGAACTTCTATGTTTTGTGCAGAATCGATGGTTTGAATCTTGAAATTTTGTGCGCCGGTACTGCTTGACACTAGTATTGCCAAGGTATCCGTCAGTATTCCCGCTTTACCGTCGATAATGCTGGATAACCCCGATTACCGCATCGAACGGGGTGTGGTGCTGTCGCGATCGAATGTGGAACGCGCCGGAGCCGTGACCTATCTGCCGATATACGCGTCCTGGTGCCTGAAGGAGATATGCGGACTGCTTTCGCCCGATGACAACGGGCATGACGACACGGATTCGTTCTCTTTGGCAACGATTCCGGTGTGACGGCAAGCATCCATGCGTACGGGGGATAGGCGGGGATGATGCCGCCGACGCATGCAGAATATGCATGCGAAACGACAGGATGGGGCGAACGGGCGATGCGGCCCGCGGCGGTCATGCACAATCGGGGTAACGACATCGACGGGTGACGGATCGAAGCCGAAACGTCGCCATCGAAGTCGAGATTGCAAGGAAGTAGCAGGATCAAGGAGGAGAACCCATGCTGCAGATCAACATGGCCGACGTGATAGGCGTCATCAATTCGGTGATTCCCTATCTGATAGCCGTAGGTGTCCTGTTGGTGCTGGCCATTATCATCACGATTGCCGTCAATAAGAAGACGGTAAAGACTGTGGCCAACCGCAAACTTATTCATTCCGAATCCTGGCTCGTGGCGTTTGTGGGCATCATCGTGGCAGTGTCCATGATGCTTTCCGGCCCGCTGGCCACACTGCTCAACAACGCCACTGTCACCAAGTACATGCTGTCCGACGACACGGTCGCCGCGGCGAACAAGCTGGCCAAAGATGTGCAGGCTGAAGCTATCACCATGCTGAAGAACGACAACGACAACCTTCCGCTCAAGAGCAAGAAGGTGAACGTGTTCGGTTGGGGTTCCACCAGCCCCGTCTACGGCGGCACCGGTTCCGGTTCCATGTCTGAGCAGTATCCGACTGTCTCTCTGCTCGACGGCATGAAGGAAGCCGGTCTCACCACCAACAGCAAGCTGACCAAGCTGTACACTGATTACCGCAAGGATCGCCCGGAAGTGGGTATGTGGGCGCAGGACTGGACTCTGCCTGAAGTGCCGGCCGACCAGTACTCTGATTCCCTGATTTCTGAGGCCAAGTCTTTCTCCGATGAAGCTGTTGTCGTCATCACCCGCGTCGGCGGTGAGGGTGCCGATCTGCCGATGAACATGAAGGCCAAGGGCGTCACTTACAAAAACAATTCCAAGGATTACGAAGACTTCAAGGATGGCGAGGGCTTCCTGCAGCTGAGTCAGACCGAGCGTAACATGCTTGACTTGGTCACCAAGAACTTCAGCAAGGTCACGCTTGTCTACAACGGTGCCAACACTTTCCAACTCGATTTTCTCAATAACTACCCGCAGATTCAGTCCGTGCTGTGGTGCCCGCCTGCCGGCCAGACCGGCTTCTCCGCCCTTGGCGAAGTGCTCGCCGGCGACGTGAACCCGTCCGGCAAGACCTCCGACACCTTCCTCAAGGATCTTGACAAGAACCCGTCTACTAACAACTTTGGTGACTTCGACTATGACAATGTGGACGATCTGGCCGTTGAGGTGATTGACGACCGCACCGGCACCAAGTTGCACGTTTCCCCGACCTTCGTGAATTACTCTGAAGGCATCTACGTGGGCTACAAGTTCTATGAGACTGCCGCCGACGAAGGTCTGATTAACTATGATGATATGGTTCAGTACCCGTTCGGATACGGCCTGAGCTACACCACCTTCGAGCAAAAGATGGGTGATGTCAAGTATGCGAACGGCAAGGTGAGCTTCGATGTGACCGTGACCAACACCGGTGATAAGGCCGGCAAGGATGTGGTCGAAGCCTACTACAACCCGCCGTACACCAACGGTGGCATCGAGAAGGCCTCCGTGAACCTGGCCGCCTTCGAAAAGACCAAGGAGCTCAAGCCGGGCGAATCCGAGACCGTGAAGATTTCGTTCGACGATGACGACATGGCCTCCTACGACGAGCATGACGCCAAAGCCTGGGTGCTGGAGCAGGGCGATTACGAGATTTCGCTGCAGTCCGACTCCCACACGGTGATTGATTCCGCTACGGTGAACGTACCGAAGACCATCACCTACGACACTAAGGACAACACCCACGACGGTGATAAGGTCGTGGCCACCAATCAGTTCCAGAATGCTGAGGGTGACGTCACCTACCTCTCCCGTGCCGACCACTTCGCCAACTACACCGAAGCCACCGCTGCGCCGACCGACTTCGGCATGAGCGACAAGATCAAGTCCGAGTACACCAACAACGGCAACTATGATCCGGCCGAGCACAACGACGACTCCGATGAGATGCCGACCACCGGTGCCAAGAACGGTGTGAAGCTCTCCGACCTGTACGGCAAGGATTATGACGATCCGCAGTGGGACAAGCTGCTCGACCAGCTGACCTTCGACGACATGGATTCCCTGATCGCCAACGGCGGCTACGGCACCCCGGCCGTGACCTCCGTGGGCAAGATCCAGGTGACCGACGCCGACGGTCCCGCCTCGCTGAACAACAACTTCACCGGTATCGGCTCCATCGGCTTCCCGGCTTCCACCGCATTCGCCTGCACCTGGAACAAGGATCTCGCCAAGCAGTTCGGCGAGATGATCGGCGACATGGCGCACGACATGCACGTGGCCGGCTGGTATGCTCCGGCTATGAACCTGCACCGCAATGCCTACGCAGGCCGTACCTTCGAGTACTTCTCCGAAGACTCCCTGCTCTCCGGTGTGATGTCCGCACAGCAGATTGCCGGAGCTCGCGAGAAGGGTGTGTACTCCTTCATGAAGCACTTCGCCCTGAACGAGCAGGAGACCAACCGCACGATGACTCTGACCACTTGGGTCAGCGAGCAGGCCATGCGTGAAACCTACCTGCGTCCGTTCGAGATGAGCGTCAAGGAGGGTGGTGCCCAGGCTGTGATGAGTGCGTTCAACTACGTGGGCCCGACCTACGCCGCTGCCTCGCCCAACCTGCTCAACACCGTGCTGCGCGACGAATGGGGCTTCCGCGGCTTCGTCCTGACCGACTACTTCCGCGGTCGCGGCTATCAAGATGCCGATCAGGAGATCCGCAACGGCAACGACTCCATGCTCGCCACCACCGTGACCACCAACCACGTGACCGACAAGTCCGCCACCTCCGTCAAGGCGATGCGTCAGGCCTGCCACAACATCCTGTACACCGTGGCCAACGGCTGGCAGTACGCGGACGGCGAGCCCGAGGTCGCCACCCCGATCTGGAAGACCGCCATGTACGTGGTCTGGGGCGTGACCGCCGTCCTTGCGATCGGCCTTGAGATCCTCACCATCAAGCGCTACCTCGCCCGCCGCAAGGCCACGAAGTAGCCCCGTCTCCCGGCCCCCTCTGATAGGACATCGCCGTAAAGCAAACGCCGGAGGCGTTTGTAGGCGATGTGTGAGCCGACAGGCGAGCTGATGTGAAGTCAGGCTGACTGGGAGAGAGAAGCGGCCGCAGGCCGCGGGTAACCGCATCATCCAACCGATGCGTTCCCGCAGCCTGCGGCCGCTTCATTACTTCTCAAAGTTTTTGAGAAGTAATGCCGTAAACTTCTCAAGAATTTTGAGAAGTAACGTGTGCAGGTCGTTCCGCGAAAATACGCATGCCATTCGTGCGGGGGAAACGACAGGTTGTGTGCGCGCCGCCCCGCGCGCCCGCGAATCCTGATTGAATCGAATCAACGACGATGAAGATCACTGCAAGGGAGAGTGACATGGAACTCGAAGAGCTTTCGGTGGCCGAGAAGGCGGCGATGCTGTCCGGCGGATCCGAATGGGATTCGCGCGGCAACGACCGCGCCGGCGTGCCCAGCTTCGTGATGAGCGACGGTCCCCACGGCGTGCGGCGCCAGCTCGGCGAAGGCGACCATCTGGGCCTCGGCGCCTCCAAGCCCGCCACCTGCTTCCCGACCGCCGGCACCGTCGCCGGCTCGTGGGATCCGGCGCTCGCCGAGCAGATGGGCGAGGCGCTCGGCCGCGAGGCGCACGACCTCGACGTGAACGTGCTGCTCGGCCCCGGCCTCAACATCAAGCGCAACCCGTTGTGCGGCCGCAACTTCGAGTACTATTCCGAAGACCCCATCGTCGCCGGCCGCATGGCCGCCGGCCTCATCCGCGGCATCCAGTCGAACGGCGTCTCCGCCTGTCCGAAGCATTTCGCGGTCAACAGCCAGGAGCTGCGCCGTCAGGCCTCCAACTCGGTCATCGACGAGCGCACGATGCGCGAGATCTACCTGACCGGCTTCGAGATCGCCGTGCGCGAGGCCGCGCCGATGACGATCATGACCTCGTACAACGAGATCAACGGCGTCTACGCGCATGAGAACAAGCATCTGCTGCAGGACATCCTGCGCGACGAATGGGGTTTCGACGGCATGGTCGTCTCCGATTGGGGCGGCTCCAACTCGGCCGTCGCCGCCGTCAAGGCGGGCGGTTCGCTCGAGATGCCGAGTCCCGGATTCACGTCCGTGCGCGAACTCGAAGACGCGGTCAAGGCCGGTGCGCTCGACGAGGCCGACCTCGACGCCCGCGCCCGCGAGGTCGCGAAGATCGCCGGCCGCACGCGCCTCGACGGCGTCGGCCGCGACGACCTGCTCGACGAATCCGTCATCAAGGCGCATCACGAGATCGCCCGCCGCGCCGCCGAAGGCTCGATGGTCCTGCTGAAGAACGAGACCGCGCTTCCGTTCCGTCCGGGCGCGCGCGTCGCCGTCGTCGGTGACATGGCGAAGACCCCGCGATTCCAGGGCTCCGGCTCGTCCAAGGTGAACGCCACGCGCGAAGAGAACATCCTCGACGAACTCGGCAAGCTCGCGTCCGAAAATGCCGCGTCCGCGAACACCGCCGCCCCTGTCGTCGCCGGCTACGCGCCCGGCTACGACCGTCAGGGCGCCGTGAAGCCCGAGCTCGTCCGCGAGGCCGTCGACCTCGTCTCGCGCGACGACGTGGACGTCGCGCTCGCCGTCGTCGGCCTCGACGAGCGCAGCGAATCGGAGGGCCTCGACCGTGCGACGATGGCCATCCCGCAGGCGCAGAACGATCTGATCGCCGCGCTCGCCGCGACCGGCAAGCCGGTCGTCGTCGTGCTCGTCGCCGGCTCCCCGGTCGAACTGCCGTGGCACGACGACGTCGCCGCGATCCTCTACATCGGACTGTCCGGACAGGCGGGCGCGTCCGCCACCGTGCGCGCGCTCACCGGCAAGGTCAATCCGTCGGGCCATCTCGCCGAAACGTGGCCGATGCGCTACGACGACTGCCCGTCCGCCGGCTGGTACCCGGCGACCGGCCGCGACGCCGTCTACCGTGAGGGCCCGTTCGTCGGCTACCGCTACTACGAGACCGCGGGCGTGCCCGTCCGCTTCCCGTTCGGCTACGGCCTGTCCTACGCCACGTTCACGATGACGGGACTCGTCGCCGACGAGACCGGCGTCACCGTGACCGTCTCCAACGACTCCGACGTGGCCGGCGCGACCGTCGTCCAGCTGTACGTGAGCGGCCCGTCGTGCGGCGCGGCAGGCGCGCACGCCGGCGCGGACGGCGCTCACGGCGCCGCCGGCGTGCTGCGTCCCGCGCGCGAGCTCAAGGGATTCGCGAAGGTGACGTTCGCCGCGCACGAGACGCGCGACGTGCGCATCGACTTCGACCGGTACACGTTCCGCCACTTCGACGCCGCCGCGCGCGACGGCGCCGGCGCGTGGCGCACCGAGTCGGGCGTGTGGACGCTGTCGGTCGGCTTCGATGCCGAGACGTTGCCGTTGAGCATGCCGTTCGCCGTCGCCGGCGACGTGGATGCGACCGGCCCCGACCCCGCGCTCGGCCACTATCTGACCGGCGACGTCACGCACGTGACCGACGCCGAGACGGCCGCGCTGTTCGGTTACGACGTGATCGCGCGCTCCGGCCGCGACGGGGCGACGACGTTCGGCGTCAACGATCCGATCTCGAGCTGGAGCGGTTCGCGCGGATTCATCGCGAAGACCGTCGCGAACACGCTCAAGAAGCGGGAGGCGAGCGTGCGCGAGAAGACCGGCGCGCCCGACCTCAACACGCTGTTCATCCTCAACATGCCGCCGCGGGCGATGAGCAAGATGACGCAGGGCATGGTCGATGCAGCCATGGTCGACGCGATCGTCGAGATCGGCAACGGGCATACGTTCCGTGGCCTCGGCTCGCTCATCGGGGCATACTTCCGCAACCAATCCGCCAACAAGCGCACCGCGAAGGAGATCAACCATGACTGACGCAAAGATGGGCCCGATTCGTCGTTGGATCGCCACGCATCCGACGATCTGGGAGTTCATCCTGTTCAACGTGCTGTCGAACATCTCCACGATCGCGCGCTTCGTGGTCACATGGATCGGCACCGCCGTGTTCGTCGCCGCGCTGGGGCTCACCGCGCCGTTCCACTTCCTGATCTTCAACTACCCGGAATCCGGCAACGGCGTGGGCGGCTTCCTCACCTTCCTCTTCGCCGAGGTGATCGCGCAGGTCGTGAACTTCTTCGTGCAGATGAAGTGGGTATTCAAGTCCGATTCCAGTTTCCACGACGCCGCGTGGAAGTACGCGATCCTCGCCGTCGTGATCGTCGTCGTGAACCTCGTGCTGCCCGGCTACGTGACCGCGCTGTGCCAAGGCTGGGGCATGAACGCGGGGCTGGCCGGCACGATCGCCTCCGTCGTGAACACGCTCCTCGCCGTCGTCGTCAGCTACCCCCTCCTCAAGTTCTGGATCATGCCCAAGAACAAGTAGCGGCGGACTCGCATCACCGTTCCGGAATCAGGACGGTGAGCGTGAACCAGTGGTCCTCAGCCGTGATCGACACATCGCCGCCGTACTGGGCGGCGATGTGCCGGATCGATTTCACGCCGAACCCGTGGCCGGTCGCATTGCGTTTCGTGGTGCGCAGATCGCCCGCCGCATCCTTCCTCAGCACCGCGTCGTAGTAGTTCTCCACGCGGATCACCGTGAACGCGCCCTGCCGGTACAGGGCGAGCCGGATCAGCCGCCGCTCCGGATCGTCCAACCGCGACGTCGCCTCGATCGCGTTGTCCAACGCGTTGCCGAACAGCGTCGCGATGTCCATCGAACTCATGTTCGCGGCGCCCAGCAGCGCACCGTCCGCGACCGCCGTGAACGTGATCCCGCGCTCCTCGCATACGCGCGTCTTCGTCGTCAGAATCACGTCGAGCACCGGATTGCCGGAATGTTGCTGCGCACTGTACTCGGCGACCGAACGCTCCAACTGCTCGAATCCGGCCGCCGCATGCTCCGGATCGACTTCGGCGCGCAACGCGGCGATCTGATGTTTGAGATCGTGCGCGAGCCGCCCGATCGACTCCAGATTCTCCTTCGACGCGAGATACTCCTGATGCTGGCTCTCCAACTGCGCGTTGATGGAGGCGAGCTCCGCGCTCGCCTCCATCCGCCGCGCCTGCTCCTGCTGTGCGTACAGGATCGCGAACCCGCAGAAGTCGACGAGCGTGCGGATGTAGAACACCTCTTGGCCGATTTTGCCGGAGAACGGCGTGTTCGTCGACACGAAGCTCAGATTGCTCATCGCGAATGTCACCACGGTGATCGCCACCGTGCCGACGGCCAGTTGCGCGCTGACGGTCGTCGGCGCGGACCGGCTGAAGTTGCGCCGCTCCACCGCCCACGCCGCGGCGAAGCAGACCGCGTACACGCCGATCAGAATCAACGTCGCGAACGGCTGTCGCGGCGCAAGCCCCACGCCGTACGTGAGGAACGTCGAGATCTGCCACTGCAATGACGCGACCAGTTCGGCGAGCACGAACGCGCGCGCCGTCACGTACAATCCTTCGCGTTTGCCGCTGCCGCTGCCACGCCACACGATCAGCCACATGCAGCCGAACGCGAGCAGCATGCCGAGCGTCCAGAACCACAGCGGCATCGCGCCGGCCAGATACTGCACGCCGATCATCGCCGCCAATCCGACCGCCGCGACCGCCGCCGTGCGCTGTGGCGTCACGCGGCGGTGGATGACGGCGAGATAGGTGACGCACGCCGCCCACTCGCAGATCGCGGTGAACAGGCGCGGGATGTCCGGCATCGCGTTCGTGATCGTCGCGCCGTCGAACGCGCCAAGCCCGCCCATCACGCGCCGCCCATGCCGCCCATGTACGCGGCCAGCGCGGTCATGAACGCCTTCTTGCGCGGACGGCTCACGCGCAGCATCTCGCCGTTCGACATCACGCAGTCCTGGTCCGCCATGCCGGTCACGTGGCGCAGGTTCACCAGATAGCAGGAATTCGAACGGAAGAAGTCATGCTCCGCCAGCCGCTCCTCATACGATTTGAGCGTGCCCGTCACCGAGAGTTTGCCGCCGAGCGTATGGATGACGATCGTGTGCCGGATCGACTCGACATACAGCACGTCGGCGAGTTCCAGCCGCTGCTGCGCGCCGCCCGCATCGATGAGGATCGACGCGTCGGCGCGACGCCGCACCATGTCGATCGACCGTTTCATCTCCTGCCTGAACGCGAACCACGGCACCGGTTTGAGCAGATACGACAGCGCCCCGACCTGATACCCGTTGATCGCGTACTGCGGCGCCGCGGTGATGAACACGATGACGACCGCGTCGTCGCGCTCGCGGATGCGCCGCGCCGCCTCCATGCCGTCCATGCCCGCCATCTCGATGTCGAGCAGGAGGATGTCGTAGACGGGCGCGTACTTCTCGACGATCTTCGCGCCGTCGTCGAACACGGAGACGGTGAAGCGCACGCCGTCGTGCTTGGTCTCCGCGCTTTCGCTCTGGTAGCGGTTGAGATAGTCCAGGACCGTCTGGCATGCCGAAGCGTCGTCCTCGACCACTCCGATTCTGATGTCGCGCATGACCAACCTCCTTGCCTTGCGTGGCCTCCGTCTCCCGATTGTATCGGCCGGTCGCGCGCCGCGCCGGGAGCGGGCTGCGCGAACGGCCGCGTCCACGTGAACGCGGTGTGCGCCGTTCCTTGCAGGCGTTACGCTGGTGCGCATGGAACGTGAGTGCATGGAACGTGATTGCGCCGGGCCGCTGGTCAGCGTCGTCATCCCGGTCTACAAGGTCGAGCGGTTCCTCGACGCGTGCGTGGCGAGCGTCGTGGCGCAGACGTACCGCAATCTCGAAATCCTGCTCGTCGACGACGGGTCTCCCGACGCCTGCCCGGCCATGTGCGACGCGTGGGCCGCGCGCGACGCCCGTGTGCGCGTCATCCACAAGCTGAACGGCGGCCTGTCCGACGCGCGTAACGCCGGCATCGCCGAGGCGACCGGCGACTACATCTACTTTGCCGATTCCGACGACACGGTCGCGCCGAACCTCGTCGCCGATTGTCTCGCCGCGATGCGCGAGTACGACGCCGACCTTGTGATGTTCAAATTCGACACGATTTCCGAAAACGGCAGGACGCTGTTGAGCGACTACCGGCACAACGATTACGACGACGTGCAGGTGCTCGAGCCGGTCGAGGCCGTCAAAATGCAGGTGCGGGCCGAGATCGACGGCTACTTCTGGGCGTTCCTCGCGCCCGCCGCCGTCTACCAGGGCACCGGGTTCGCGTTCCCCGTGGGGCGCAAGATCGAGGACCTCGCGCGCATCTGCACCGTGATCGGTTCGTCCACGCGCGTCGTGCGCATCCCCGAGACGCTGTACCACTACCGTCTGCGCGCCGGGTCGATCACCGCGACGCTCGACCCGCAGCTCACGCGCGACTGGATGAAGGCGGCCGACGACCGCGAGGAGTACATCGTCGCGCGATTCCCCGAGCTCAAGGGGTTCATGCGCCTGCAACAGCTCAACTTCCTCGCGAACCTCGACTACGAGACGATGCGCCAGTCGATCGCGGCCGGCCTGAAGATCGACCCGGAGGGCGCGGATGTCCTTCACCGGCGCATCGACGACCTGCGCGCCGAGATCGAGGAGGGCGACGGCGAGGCGATTCCGGACGCGCTGCGTGAACTGCTCGGCACGTTGAAGGCCGCCGTCGCCCGTCATGCGGGATCGAGGAAGGACCGCGATGACGTCGATGGGGGCGACGACCGGCCCTCGCTGGCGGAATTGTTCCGCGACATGCGCGAGGACTGGCGTCAACTGCGCATTCAACGGACCGACGCGAAGTGTTGACGTGTGACGTGCCTGTCATGCGGCGCAGTCGCCGGACCGGCCGGTACATGATAACGACACGCCCGATATGACGATATGACGTTATGACGATATGATGACATTACGAATCCGGGCGACGGGATGGACCGCCGGACGGATCCGGCCGAGGCCATCGCAGGCCACGGCGCACCCCCCGTACTTCGCAAGGAGGCATCGTGCTGTCGTCATATCTCCAATCAGGAGGCGTGCTCGTCATCGACAAGGTGGCGGACTGGCGTGAGGCCGTCGACGTGGTCACCCGTCCGCTACTCGACGCCGACACCATCACCGACGGTTATGTCGAGGCGATCAAGACGTCGATTTCATCGCCCGGCGGCACCTATATCGACCTCGGCGGGGGCGTCGCGCTCGCGCATGCCCGACCCGAGACCGGAGTGAAGACGACGTCGCTATCCGTGCTGCACGTCGGCGAGCCGTTCGCCCTAGCCGATGACGCGTCGCATCCGATCTCCACGATGTTCTGTCTCGCCGCCGAGGATGCCAACGCGCACATCGATCTGATGCAGGCGTTGGCTTCGCTCCTCACCGACGCAGACAGGCTCGCCGCCGTGAATGCGGCCGGAAGCGTCGCCGAGCTCACCGCGGCGCTCGCCTGAGAGTCGCGCGCCTCCCCGTTACGTTTCCCTTTTCCTTCTTCCCATTCCAACGTTTTCCGTTTTCCCAGAAAGGCAGACCAATGAAGATCATCACCGCATGCAGCACCGGACTCGGCTCCAGCTTCATGACCCAGCTCAACATCGAGAAGGCGCTCAAGAACCTTGGCGTCGACGGCGTGGAGACCGACCACATGGACATCGCGTCAGTCGGCCCGACCTCCGCCGACGTGCTGTTCGTCGGGCGTGACATCGCCGAGGCCGCGACCGGCCTGATGGGCGACGTCGTCGTGCTCGACAGCCTCATCGACATGGAGAACATCACCAAGCAGGTCGCCGCCGCTCTCGAGCGCCACGGCGTCGAGGTGCCGAACAAGTAGTCCCGAGGGCCGTCAGGTCCGAAGAACCCAGAGAACGAAGAACAACAGAAAGGATAGGTAGGGAACAACCATGAACGGTGTTTTGTCAGTGTTGCTGGACATCTTCCGCCAGCCGTCGATCATCGTGGCCCTCATCTCGCTCATCGGCCTGGCCGTGCAGCACAAGAAGGCCACCGACATCATGAAGGGCACCATCCGCACGATGGTCGGCTTCCTCGTGCTCGCCGCCGGCGCGTCCGTCGTCTCCGGCGCGCTCGATCCGTTCGGCAGCATGTTCCAGCATGCGTTCCACGTGCAGGGCGTCGTGCCGAACAACGAAGCCATCGTCGGCACCGTGCTCGTGAAGTACGGCTCCGAAGCGGCCCTGATCTTCTTCTTCGGCATGATCGTCAACGTCCTGCTGTCGATGACCTCCCGCTTCAAGTACATCTACCTGTCCGGCCACGTCGCGTTCTACATGGCCACGATGGTCGCCGTGATCCTCGAGGTCGCCGGTCTGCCCACCTGGGGCGTCATCCTGTGGGGTGCCATCGCCCAGGGCCTCATCGTCACCATCTCCCCGGCCCTCGTGCAGCCGTTCATGAAGGACGCGGCCGGCACCGGCGACGTGGCGCTCGGCCACACCGGCGGCGCGGGCATCGCCCTCGGCGGCCTGGTCGCCCGCCTCACCCGCTCCAAGAAGCACCCGTCCAAGTCCACCGAGGACATCAAGTTCCCGTCCGGCCTCGGCTTCCTGCGCGATACCACCGTCATCATCGCCCTGTCGATGGCCGTCATCTACGTGATCGTCGCCCTGTGCGCCGGCGGCTCCTACATCGAGAGCAAGCTGTCCGACGGCCAGAACTTCATCGTCTTCTCCCTCCTGCAGGCCGCCACCTTCTCCGCGGGCGTGTTCATCATCCTCGCCGGCGTGCGCGTGGTGCTCGGCGAGATCGTCCCCGCCTTCAAGGGCATCTCCGAGAAGCTCGTGAAGGACTCCAAGCCGGCCCTCGACGTGCCGATGATCTTCACCTTCGCCCCGAACGCCGTGCTCATCGGCTTCATCTCCAGCTTCGTCGGCGGCATCGTCGGCATGGGCATCATGGCGCTCGCCGGCACGACCATCATCATCCCCGGCATCGTCGCCCACTTCATGACCGGCGGTGCCACCGGCGTGATCGGCAACGGCCAGGGCGGCATCCGCGGCGCGGTCATCGGCTCGTTCGTCAACGGCCTCGCAATCACGTTCCTGCCGCTGTTCCTGTTGCCGGTGCTCGGTGAGACCGGCATGGCGAACGCCACCTACTCCGACGCCGACTTCGGCGTGGCCGGCATCCTGCTCGGCCAGCTGGGCAGCAACGGCGGCCAGTTCGCGCTGATCGGCGGCATCATCGCCGCGGTCGTCGTCTTCTACATCGCGTCCTTCGTGATGAGTCGCCGTGACAAGAAGGCCGTCGCCGCCGAGTGACGGTGGGGATGACGGTCCGCTCCGACGGACCGGCCCGTTGTGCGGGTCGACATGAGATTGCCGGGAATGGCCATGCGCCGTTTCCGGCAATCGTCATATCGTATGATGTCGGCCGTCGTGTGATGGCGCCATCCCGCGCCGGGCGCCGTCGGCCGTCGTGCGACGGCGGGACACGGTAAAGTCATAACGTACGGAAAGGAGCTGGAAACATGGCGGAGGGCGTTCCCAAATACGTCGCGGTCAGGGACAACCTGCGGCAGCGCGCCCGGGCCATGCGGCCGGGGGAGAAGCTGCCGGCCGAACCCGAACTGTGCGAGCGGTACGGGGTCAGCCGCATCACGCTGCGCCATGCCATCGGCGATCTCATCCAGGAGGGGCTGCTCGTGCGCGAGCAGGGACGCGGCACCTTCCGCACCGAGACCGCCGTGGACGGTTCCGGCTCCGACGGCGTGGCCGGCGTTCGCGGGGGCGTGGGCATCACGGGGGCGCAGAGGAAGTCGCTCGGCAGCACGATCATGGGCTTCTTCCGCCAGCAGGCCACGCTCGGCAATGTGGTGAGTACGAAGGTCATCGACAACAGTATTGTGCGCAACGCCAAGGCCGCAGAACGCCTCGGACTTGACGCGGACGCCGATCTCGTCCGACTCGAGCGGTTGCGCTTGATCGGTGACTCGCCGCGTCAGCACGTGGTAACGTTTCTCGCCGCCGCGCGCTTCCCGAAGGTCCATGATGACGGTTTCACGGCCGATTCGCTGTACGAATACCTCGAACATACCTACGCGGTCAATCTCGTGGAGAACGACGTGACCGTGCGTGTGCGTGTGCTCGATGGCCGCATGGCCTGGTACTTCGGCGTGCCGGATGGCACTCCCGTGCTTGAAATGGAGTCAACGGTGAAGGACGAGTTCGGTGCAATCATCGCATGCAACACCGCCCTTGAATCGCCCGATGCCAGCGAGGTCTCGTTCGTGGTGCGCACCGGCAGCGACTCCGTCTCGATGAAGCTGTGATGCGGGTCGCGTGTGCGACATGTGTGTCGGGCATTGTTCGGGGAAACGCCCATGCGAAAGCGTTTTCCTTGCGTGAGCGTGAACACCGTGTATAGTGAGCGGCAGGTTCGGCGGGAACGATTCCGCCGGTCCTGATAAGTAAACGCTGAGGTTTGCAGATCGCCCGACGTTGCAGCGATGCGATGGATGGTGACGAACGGATCAAAGCACAGCAACCAACCGAATAATCCCTTTACAACGGATCGTGAGGCACGTACCTGCCTCTGAAAGGATTGAACAACCATGGCTGAAGTCATTTTCGACCACGTCACCCGTATCTACCCGGGCAACGACAAGCCCTCCGTGGATGATCTGAACCTCGACATTAAGGATGGTGAATTCCTCGTCCTCGTCGGCCCGTCCGGCTGCGGCAAGTCCACCACCCTGCGCATGCTCGCCGGCCTCGAAGAGGTCAACAAGGGCCGCATCCTCATCGGCGACAAGGACGTCACCACCATGCAGCCGAAGGACCGCGACATCGCCATGGTCTTCCAGAACTACGCGCTGTACCCGCACATGACCGTCGCCGACAACATGGGCTTCGCCCTGAAGATCGCCGGCACCCCGAAGGAGGAGATCCGCAAGCGCGTCGAAGAGGCCGCGAAGATTCTCGACCTGACCGAGTACCTCGACCGCAAGCCGAAGGCCCTGTCCGGTGGCCAGCGCCAGCGCGTCGCCATGGGCCGCGCCATCGTGCGCAAGCCGAAGGTGTTCCTCATGGACGAGCCGCTGTCCAACCTCGACGCCAAGCTCCGCGTCCAGACCCGTACCCAGATTGCCGCTCTGCAGCGTCAGCTCGGCGTCACCACCCTGTACGTGACCCACGACCAGACCGAGGCGCTGACGATGGGCGACCGCATCGCCGTCATCAAGCTCGGCAAGCTGCAGCAGGTCGGCGCCCCGACCGAGCTGTACGACCGCCCGGCCAACGTCTTCGTCGCCGGCTTCATCGGCTCCCCGTCGATGAACATCAACGTGCACCCGGTCGTCAACGGCAAGGCGCAGATCGGCGAGGACACCATCGACCTGCCTGCCGAGGCCGTCGACAAGCTCACCCCGGAGGACGGCGGCAAGATCGTCGTCGGCTTCCGCCCGGAGGACGCCTCGCTGGCCCCGGCCGACGATCCGAACGCCTTCTCCCTGAAGGTCGTCAACGTCGAGGATCTCGGCTCCGACGGCTTCATCTACGGCAACATCATCACCGACGGCTCCGCCGCCGAGGAGGCCCAGGTCATGTCCGACCAGAACAAGCTCACCACGGTCCGTGTGAACCCGCGTGCGCTGCCGAAGGTCGGCGAGACCGTCAAGATCAAGATCGATCCGGCCAAGATGCACCTGTTCGCCCCGTCCACCGAGGACCGCATCAACTGACGCGTTCCCGGTCCGGTTCCGGTCCGAGTCCTAGGCCCCGGTCCCTCCAACCCCCTCTGAGAAAGCGGGTGGGGGAGAGACCGCCTACGGGTGGGGAGAGACTGGCTACGACCAAGGACCGCCCATATAAGACTTGGTCGAATCGCGGCAATCACGCCGCCTGATTCGGCCAACCAATTACAACGAGACGTTTCTCTTCCTCTCTACCTCGTCTCGTTGGGGAAAGCCTCGCTACGAAGCGGGGCTTTCTTTGTTCTTTTTTGCTCGCTCCGCATCGGTCCCGCTTCGCTCCATACTGGTCCCGCTTCGCTCGGGGGCGTTCTTCCCGTGCTGAGACGCAAGCGACCAGGTCACATACGTCGCGGACGGGGTGCCCCACCCCGAGGGGCGTTCTTCCCATGCCGAGGCGCAAATTACCCCGGGAATCCTCCGCTTGCTCCGGGATTGATTGCACTGGCCACTTCTCAGCGCAAGTTTTCCCGGGAAACTGCCGCTTGCTCCGGGATTTCTTGTGCTCAGCTCGACTCAGTGCGAATATTCCCGGACAAAAGGGCCGATTCCCGGGTTTTCTTGCGCGGCTGGCTGTGCCCCCGGGCCGTGGTTGTTCATTAATGCATGAATGTATACATTTGTACATCAATTGATGTATAAATGGTTGAATTGATGAAAGAATAAGCACTTAATTAGTGCATTGACGAAGTGGTTATTACGCCGAGCATACGGAGATCGGAGCATATGATGACGCCGGATGAATTGCTGCACGCGATACGGGGTGGCGAATCGTCGACCGTGGAGTTCAAGCGGTGCGGCGACATTCCGCATGCGGATACATTCGAAACGGTGTGCTCGTTCTCGAATCGGATGGGCGGCGACATCTATCTCGGTGTCACGGATGAGGGGGACATCATCGGCGTCGCCTCGGAACGGGCCGTGGAGATTGAACGGAACATCGCGAACGTGGCTGTGAACCGGAAACTGTTCGTGCCTGCCCCGACGGTGGAGACGGAACGCATCGAATGTGACGGGCGGACCGTGGTCCGCGTATGGGTCGCTCCCAGCTCATCGGTCGTCCGGTTCAAAGGCGTGGTGTACGACCGTGTGGCGGATGCCGATGTGCGCATCGACGGCGACATCCAAATCGGACAGATGTACCTCCGCAAGCAGAACTACTATTCCGAGCGCCGTATCTTCCGCTACGTCACACCATTCGACCTGCGTGCGGATCTCATCGCGCGGATGCGGAGCATGGCCGTCGCCCAGCGGGCCGGGCATCCGTGGGGGGTGATGTCGGACGACGAGATGTTCCGCAGCGCCAAGCTCTATGACCGTGACTATACGACCGGTGAGGAGGGATTCAATCTTGCGGCGGTATTGCTGCTCGGCAAGGATGACGTAATCTCCTCGATCTGCCCCGCATACGTCACCGACGCGATTGTGCGTCGTGAAAACGAGGACCGATATGACGATCGGTTGACGGTCCGCACGAACCTGTTCGACGCGTATGAGCGTCTTGCCTCATTCGTACGTGATCATCTGCCTGATCGGTTCGCGCTGGATGGCGATAAACGGACCAGTCCGCGTGACCTGATCGCCCGGGAACTCGTGGCCAACAGCCTGATGCATCGTGAGTATTCCAGCCCGGTCATGGCTCGTATCGTGATGGACAACGAGTCGATTCGTACCATCAACGCGTCACGCGCGTTCTTCGAAGGGCGTATGCGTCTGGGGGAATTCACGCCGATGCCGAAGAACCCCATCATCGCCGACGTGTTCGTGCAGACCGGGCTCGCGGAGACGCTCGGCAGTGGTCTGCGCGCCCTCGTCAGGGCATCGCATCTCTACACCGGTATGGACCCGGAATTCACGGATGGTGACGTGTTCACCGCGATGGTGCCAACCCGATCGCCCGTGGTCGCGGATTCCGCGGTGTCGGGCACCGGCATCGTGGCGGACCGGACAGTCACGGACGACCTGGGGAGCGTTGCGCAGGACGATCCGATATACGCGGCGATGACGCGACGTCTGGACGCCGCCGGTATGGTGACGGTGCCGCAACTGGTGGAGGACACCGGTGCCGATTCGCGTACGGTACGCAAACGCCTCAGTGCGATGGTCGATGCCGGCATGCTGCTTGTGGAGGGCAAAACCCGTGGGCGTCGCTATATCCGCCCGACCACGGGTTCCAAGCCGATCCAACCGTGACGGGTTCGGGGTGATTTCGCCTGCGGCGGCGGGCGTTGGGGCGGGGTGCTGGGACAATGACCCTTATGGTTACTAAGAAAGGACCGACCAAGGGGTCGGGTGGCAAGCACAGGAACGCGCTTCGCGGCAAGGGGCCGACGCCGAAGGCCGAGAACCGCGAATACCACAAGGCGTACAAGATGAAGAACGCGGCGATGCGCCGCCAGATGGCTGATCCGCGCCTCGCGGCCCGCCGTCGCGCCGACAAGTTCTCGACGAACGACACCTCCGATCTGGTGTTCGGCCGCAATTCGGTGCTCGAAGCGTTGCGCGTGGGCGTGCCCAGCAACACGCTGTACGTCGCCTCGCGCATTGAGCACGACGACCGCACGCGCGAGATCGTCAAGCTCGCCGGCGTCCGCGGCCTGCACATGATGGAGGCGGACCGTCTGGAGATGGACCGCATCGCCCGCTCCGGCAACCATCAGGGCGTGATCCTCAAGGTGGATCCGTACCAGTACTCCTCGCTCGCCGAGCTGGCCGACCGCGCGGACAAGAAGGCCCGTGCGATGGAGGCCGCGAACTCGCCGGCCGCGCGCATCGCCGCGCGTCCGCTGTTCATCGCGCTCGACGGCGTGACCGATCCGCAGAACCTCGGCGCGGTCATCCGTTCCGCCGCCGCATTCGGCGCGAACGGCGTGATTCTGCCGGAGCGTCGTTCCGCGTCGGTGAACGCCGCCGCGTGGAAGGTGTCGGCCGGCGCGGCCGCGCACCTGCCGGTGTGCCGCGTCGTCAACCTGACGAAGGCGATCGAAAGCCTGAAGGAACGCGGCTACTACGCGGTCGCGCTCGATGGCGGCGGCAGCAGCCTCGTCGGCGAGACCGGATTCGAGACGGATCCGCTGGTCGTCGTGCTCGGTTCGGAAGGCAAGGGTGTGAGCCGTCTCGTGCGCGAGGCGTGCGACGCGGTTGCCGGCATCCCGATCTCCAGCCAGGTCGAATCGCTCAACGCGTCCGTGGCGGCGGGCATCAGCCTGTACGCGGTCGCGAACGCGCGCCGCAAGGCCGGCGAGGCCGGCGAATCGGCCAAGTAGGCGCAGGCATGTCCATCATGCCGTCGCGCGGGTGCGGAGGGGAGCGCGCGCGACGGCACGACGGACACTTCGGACACGTCAACGCGAAATAGACGTAAAGACACAAGACACAGCCAGCAAGGAAGCATACGGAACGATGCAATCATCGATGAATCTGTCGAAACTGGATCCGCGCGCGGCGAAGGCGACGAGCGTCCTCGCCGAGGCCGAGACCCCCGGTAACGCGGAGCCCCGGGCCCTGAACATCACGGCGGCGAGCTCGAATCCGAAGATGTTCACCCTGCCGTGGCACAAGCCGCTCGCCACCTGGCCGGAGGACCTGCTCGCCAACCTGCCGCGCGGCATCTCCCGCCACGTGGTGCGATTCGTGCACGTGGGCGACGAGGTGTACGCGATGAAGGAGATCACACGCCAGATGGCCGAGCGCGAGTATGAGATCCTGCGCCGCCTGCAGAAGCTCGAGCTGCCGGCCGTGCGCCCGGTCGCCGTGGTGACGGGACGCCACAACAAGGAGGGCGATCCGCTTGAGGCGATCCTCGTGACGAAGCATCTCAAGTTCTCGCTGCCGTACCGCGCCCTGTTCGCCCGCAACCTGCGCCCGGACACCGCCGAGCGTCTCATCGACGCCCTGGCCGTGCTGCTCGTGCGCCTGCACCTGGCAGGCTTCTACTGGGGCGACGTGTCCCTGTCGAACGTGCTGTTCCTGCGTGACGCCGACGCGTTCTCCGCGTTCCTCGTGGACGCCGAGACCGGCGATCTGCAGGTGAACCTCACCGAGGGCCAGCGCGAATACGACATCGATCTGGCGCGCACGAACATCATCGGCGAACTGATGGATCTGAGCTCCGGCCAGCTGCTGCCCAGCGACGTGGACGAGATCGAGGTCGGCAACCGTCTGGTCGAGCGCTACCACTCGCTGTGGAGCGCGCTGACTGACACCGACAAGTTCGGTCCGGACGAGATGTGGAAGATCGAGAAGCGCGTCAACAAGCTCAATGAGCTCGGTTTCGACGTGGACGAGCTGGAAATGAAGACCGACGAGGACGGCAAGCGTGTGCTCGTGCGTCCGCGCGTCGTGGACGCCGGCTATGCGAACCGCAAGCTGCTGCGTCTCACCGGCCTTGACGTGCAGGAGAACCAGGCCCGTCGTCTGCTCAACGACCTCGACGCCTACCGTGCCTCCACGTGGCGCGAGGGCGAGGATCTGGAGATCGTCGCCACCGACTGGATGCGCGAGGTGTTCGAGCCGACCGTGCGTTCGATCCCGCGCGAATACCGTTCGCAGATCGAGCCGGCCCAGTTCTTCCACGAGGTGCTCACCCACCGTTGGTTCCTCGCCGAGAAGGCGGGCCACGACGTGCCGATGAGCGAGGCGGTGACCAGCTACATCAAGAACATCCTGCCCGACCAGATGCTCGACAAGAAGGACATCGACACCCTCCTCGAGGAGGCCGATTCCGGCGTCGTCGACGACGAGTACACCTACAACGACCCCGACGACGGCTACAACCCCGACTTCGACCCCGACGCGGCGGTGTGGAGCCACTAAGCACCGCTCCCGTTGGCGGGAGCTGTCGAGCGCAGCGAGACTGAGGGTGGTCGCGGAGCGACACGCGGTAGACAACGCCCGCCGGCATGTTTATGCCGGCGGGCGAAATCGTGTGGAATAATGGGGCCACATGCGTCGGCGGCAGTCGCGTCGGCGCCCATAACCGCGCAGCACGCGGGCCGTCGGAGAGACAACCGGCGTCCGTGTGTTGACTACTCCGCGGCTATACCAAGGAGACCATCATGGTTGATCGCACGAAGGATCAATCCGCCGCGTCCGCAACGATCGAGGACGCGCCCACCCGGCAGGGGTTGCCGAACGACGCCGATCCGAGCCTGACCGATGCGCTCGCCGTCGCCAAAGCGCTCGACGTCGATCCGAACGTCGGCCTGAGCTCGGCCGAGGCCGCACGCCGATTGGAGCGGTTCGGGCCGAACGAGCTTGCTGGGGCGCCGCCCGTGCCGAAATGGAAGAAGTTCCTCGCCCAGTTCAAGGATCCGCTCGTCTACCTGCTGCTCGCCGCCACCGTCATCTCCGTGATCGCGTGGTTCATCGAGAAGGCGAACGCCGTACCCGGCGCGGAAGGCGGCGAGGCGCTGCCGTTCGACGCGATCGTCATCGTGCTCATCCTCATCGTCAACGCCGTGCTCGGCTACATCCAGGAGGCGAAGGCGGAGGCTGCGGTCGAAGCGCTCGCCGGCATGACGGCCCCCACCACATCCGTGCTGCGCGACGGCAAGGTCGTGCGCATCAACACCACCGACGTCGTCCCCGGCGACATCATCGTGCTCGCGGAAGGCGACTCGGTCTCCGCGGACGGCCGCCTCATCACCGCGGCGAGCCTGCGCATCGCCGAAGCGTCGCTCACCGGAGAATCCGTGCCCGTCAGCAAGAAGCCGGACACACTGCGTGAGGCCAAGGCGCTCGGCGACCGCACGAACATGATCTTCAACGGCACGTCCGTCACGCAGGGCACCGGCCGCGCCGTCGTCACCGGCACCGGCATGGCCACGCAGGTCGGCAAGATCGCCGGCATGCTCTCCGCCACCGAGGACGAGCAGACCCCGCTGCAGAAGGAGATGGACTACGTCTCCAAAATCCTCGGCATCGCCGTCGTCATCATCGCCGTGGTCGTGCTCGCCGCGCTCGCGTTCCTCGAAGGCTTCAACGACATCCACGACGTCATCGACTCGCTGCTGCTCGCCGTGTCGCTCGCCGTGGCCGCCGTGCCGGAAGGCCTCGCCGCGATTCTCACCGTCGTGCTCGCGCTCGGCGTGCAGCGCATGGCCGCGCACAACGCGATTGTGAAGAAACTCCATTCCGTCGAGACGCTCGGCTCCGCGTCCGTGATCTGCTCGGACAAGACCGGCACGTTGACACGCAACGAGATGACCGTCGAACGCATCGTCACGCCCAGCGGCGAAGTGCATCTCACCGGCACCGGCTACACGCCGGAAGGCAAGATGACGGCCGCCGACGGTTCTCCGCTCTCCGGCGACCCGTCGCTCAAGGCGGAGGCGCTCGCCACGCTCGCCGCCGGCACGATCGCGAACGACGGCGACCTGCGTGAGGAGAACGGACGATGGGAGGTCGTCGGCGACCCGACCGAGGTGTCGCTCATCGTGGCCGCGCGCAAGACCGGCGCGATGAAGGGATACGGCCAGTTCACGCGCGTCGCCGAAGTGCCGTTCACGTCCGAGCGCAAACGCATGTCCGTGATCGCGAAGGACGCGACGGAAGGCGGCAAGCTCACCGTGTTCGCGAAGGGCGCGCCCGACGTGCTGCTCTCGTACTGTTCGCGCATCGCGGTCGGCGGGCATGTGCGCCCGCTGACGGAAGGCGACCGCCAGACGATCCTCGCGACCGTCGAACGGCTCTCCGGCGAGGCGTACCGCACGCTCGGCGAGGCGTACCGTCCGCTCGGCACCGCGAACCTGTCCGAAGTGGACGGCGTGCGCGCGAACGCGGCCGGACAGGTCGCGGATATCGCCGAGCAGGCGGACGCAATCGAGACCGACCTCATCTGGAACGGCATGGTCGGCATCATCGACCCGCCGCGCACCGAAGTGCGCGATTCGGTGGCCGAGGCGCATCGCGCCGGCATCCGCGCCGTCATGATCACCGGCGACCACCCGTTGACCGCCGCGCGCATCGCCTCCGATCTCGGCATCATCGAGAAGGGCGGCAAGGCGCTCACCGGCGATCAGCTTGATGCGCTCGGCGACGACAGGGCCGCGTTCGACAAGGCCACGTCCGAAGTGTCCGTGTACGCGCGCGTCGCGCCCGAACACAAGCTGAAGATCGTCGAATCGCTGCAACGGCAAGGCAACATCGTCGCGATGACCGGCGACGGCGTCAACGACGCCCCGGCCGTCAAGACCGCGGACATCGGCGTCGCGATGGGCATCACCGGCACCGAGGTCACCAAGCAGAGCGCGAAGATGATCCTCGCCGACGACAACTTCTCCACCATCGTGGCCGCCGTGCGCGAAGGCCGCGTGATCTTCGACAACATCCGCAAGTTCCTGCGCTACCTGCTGAGCTCCAACGTGGGCGAGGTGTTCACCGTGTTCTTCGGCGTCGTGCTCGCCGGATTCCTCGGCATCACGCAGCCCGAATCCACCGGCGTGACCGTGCCGCTGCTCGCCACGCAGCTGCTGTGGATCAACCTGCTCACCGACGCGGCGCCCGCGCTCGCGATGGGCGTCGACCCGCAGACCGAGGACGTGATGAACCGCAGGCCGCGGCGCATCACCGACCGCGTGATCGACGCCTCGATGTGGGGCGACATCATCTTCATCGGCATCATCATGGCGGCCGTCACATTGATCGGCATGGACATGCACCTCGCCGGCGGCCTGTTCACCGACCGTTCGGTGGACGCGCTCGGCCACGAGGCGCAGATGACCGAGGCGCGCACGATGGGCTTCACGATCCTCGTGTTCGCCCAGCTGTTCAACGCGCTCGCCTCGCGCTCCCACCTGCAGAGCGTGTTCGTCGGCCTGTTCTCGAACAAGTGGCTGTGGGGCGCGATCGGCCTGTCCGTCGCGTTGCAGCTCGTCGTGATCTACGTGCCGTTCCTCAACACCGCGTTCGGCACCACGCCGCTGAGCCCGCTGGCCTGGCTCGAATGCATCGGCCTCGCCGCCTTCGTCCTCGTCGCATCCGAACTGCGCAAGTGCGTATTGCGCGCGATGGCCGGGCGGTGATTCGGGCCGTGGACTGGTCGGCGGGACGACGGCCGGTTTGGTCCGTTCGGCCGGGGTTGACCGGTAACGGCCAGGACATGGGAAAGCCCCTCATACGAGGGGCTTTCCCATGCGTGGTGCGGATATGTCTCGGATATGTCTCGGATATGTCTCGTTCCGTCCCGTGTGCCGGTCAGTTGGCGTTGGTGGAGCCGTCGCCGCCATCCGTGCCGCCGGAACCGGAATCCGTACCCGAGCCGGAGCCGTTCTGCGACTGACCCTGGTTCTGCTGCTGGCTTTGCTGCTGTTGCTGCTGGCTCTGTTGCTGTTGCTGTTGCTGAGCCTGCTGCTGGGCTTGAGCGTCGGCCTGCTGTTTGGCGGACATCGAGGCGTTCACGTCGGACATGGCCTTCTCCAGCTGCGACTTCGCGTTGTTCACGTCGGATTCGGACGGGTTCGACTGTCCGGCCACGTTGTTCGCATTGCTGATGGCGTTCTGCAGCGAGGTGCGTGTGCTTTCGTCGGCCACCTGGCCGGCGGAATTGTTGAGCAGGCTCTGCGCGTTGGAGACCGCGCTGTTGAGGTCGGACTTCAACGCGTTCGAGGTCTGCGAGCCCTTGCTGTCGCTGACGGCCTTCTCGGCGTCGTCGAGCTTCGACTCCATGTCCTTGGCCTGTTTGCGCGTGTCCTTGAACTTCTGCGTGTTCGACTTCAGGTCGTCCTTGGACATGTCCGCCGTGCAGGAGGTGTCGGTCTTGACGTTCTGCGCATCGGTGATCGTCTGGTTGAGCGTGGTGAGCGTATTCGCGTCCGCCACCTGGCTGCTGTCCGTGTTCGCGACGGTCTGCTGCGCTTCGGTCACCTTGGTCTGCAACGTCTTCAGCTCGTCGTTGGTCTTGTTCTCCGCGTTCGTGCACGCGGCGTACAGGATCTTGCCGCTGTTCGCGCGGTAGAACAGCACGCCGCCGACAATCAGCGCGATCGCGGCGATCACGGCGACGACGATGCCGACGATCTTCCCGTTCGGCAGTTTCCGTCCGCTGCGACGGCCTGTCGTCTTGCCGTCGTCGGTCTCGTCGTCTTCGTCTTCGTCATCATCGTCCGGTGCGATGGAGGGAGGCATAGCGGTCGGTGATGATTGCGCCGAACGTGCCTCCTGCTCGGCTTGCTCCAGCATCTCCGGGGTGAACACCTGCGTGGCGGCTTCTGCGGGTTCGGGCTGCGCTGCGACGCCCATGGCCGTCGTCGACTGTTCGACTCCGGTGAGCGGTTGCGGCTGCCCGAACGGTTGCGCCGCGGGGAAGGCCATCGTGGCCTGCTCGCCGAACACCTCGGCCTGTCCCGCCGCCGGCTGTGGTTGCGCGTAGACCTGCGTGGCCTGTGTAGACTGCGTCTGCGCGAGGGCCGCGGCCGGCTGCAGCGGGTTGAACGCCTGCGTGGGCTGATCGACGGACTGCATCTGCGCGGGGGCCGCCGTCGTGGTCATCGGCATGGCTTGCGTCGGTTGGTTCATCGTCGGAGGCATCGGTTGTGACATGACCGGCTGCTGCATCGGTTGCGTGAATGCCTGCGTCGCCTGCTCCTGCATGGGGGCCGACATCGGCTGCAGCGGGTTGAACGCCTGCGTGGGTTGCGTGGCCTGCGTGGGTTGTTGCATCGGTTGCGTGAATGGTGACGCGGGCTGCGTCATCACCGGCTGTTCGGCCGGCTGTTGCATGACGGGCTGAGTGGGCTGTTGTGCAACGGGCTGCATCGGCTGCGCGATCGGTGCCGCGGTCGGTTGCGGTGCCGTCGGTTCCTCGAACTCCTTCAGAGGGTCGAATGCCTGCGTGGATTCCCCGATTGAGGTGCCTTCGAGGTTAGGCGATGCCGACGCCGAATGGCGTCCATGGCGCGGTACGGTCGTGCTCGTGACTCCGGCGAATCCCGGCTGATCGATCTGCGCGAACTGTCCCGGCTGCACGGTCTGCTGCACCTGTACGGGTTGCGCGTACTGCACGGTCTGCGCAGGTTGCACGTACTGGACAGACTGAGTGAACTGGGCAGGCTGCGCGGACGGCTGGGGTTGCACGGGCTGCTGCGCGAATTGACTGGCCTGCTGCGTCACAGGTTGCGCAACGGGTTGCGCCACGGGCTGTGCGACGGGTTGCGCCACGGGCTGTGCGACGGGCTGTTGCGCCACAACCGGCTGCATCCGGGGTGCGGCCGGCGTCGTCGCTGGCTGTTGCGGGGCTTTCTTCTGGAAGTCGAACTGGAATTCACCGCTCGGATCGGTCATCGTGTCTCCTCAATCCCGTATCTGTCTCGCATCGCTGTCTCTTCTTCTCATTCATAGTAACGGCGGCCGTCATCGGCCGTCACGTCGCGATCATCCAGTCACGCTCCCACGCATCATCGCGGACGAACGGGCACCGGACACCCGGATAAACGGACACCGGAACACCGGCCGAACGGCGAACGCCCCGCCCGCGCACGGCAGGGCGCGAGGCGAGGCGTTCCGCGCATGTCAGTCGTCGATGTGAGCGCGGTAGAAATGCTCGTAGGAACGGCTCGGCGTCGGGCCACGCTGACCCTGATAGTGCGATCCGACGCCGGCGGAACCGTACGGATGCTCGGCGGGTGAGCTCAGCTGGAAGAAGCACATTTGGCCGATTTTCATGCCCGGCCACAGCTTCACCGGCAGCGTCGAGACGTTCGACAACTCCAACGTGATGTGCCCTTCGAAGCCCGGATCGATGAAGCCGGCGGTCGAATGGGTGAGGATGCCGAGACGGCCCAGCGAGCTCTTGCCCTCCAGGCGCGCGGCGATCGTCGCGTCGAGCTTGACGTACTCCCACGTGGCGCCGAGCGCGAACTCGCCCGGATGCAGGATCCACGGTTCGTCCGGGTCGACGGCGAACTCCTCGGTGAGCGCGCCCTGGTTCTCGGACGGGTCGACGTAGGTGTAGGCGTGGTTGTTGAACAGACGGAAGAACCGGTCGAGCCGCACGTCGATCGAGGCGGGCTGGACCATCTCCGGGGTCCACGGGTCGAGCGAGATATGCCCATCGGCCTGCGCGGCCAGAATGTCGCGGTCGGACAGCAGCATGAAAGCTCCTCACGGACGAAATACTACGAATGTGATACCGCCCACAAGACTAGCGCCCACCCAAAACAGGTGCTTCGCATTGTTGTGGTGCGCATGGCCTTGTGCGGCTGTGGGTTTTCATCTCCTCCCGCTGGCGGGAGGTGGCGTGCAACGCCGGAGGGTGGTCGCGAGTTGGAGGTGCCATGGTGTCGCACCACGCGATCGTGGCCTTCTTCCCCTCCCGTTGGCGGGAGGTGGCGTGCAACGCCGGAGGGTGGCCGCGGGTCGTGACGTCGGACCGGTAGTCGCGTGGCGGGAATGCCGGGATTCCCTTTTTCCGGCGTTGTCGATTGGTGCATGACCTCGCGCGGGTGACCGTCGTGGGTGGCGTGCCACGGATTTCCCGGTGCGGTGTTGTGCGAGGCCGGTCGTTTCGGGTGCGAGGCCGGTTTTCAGGGGGTGTTCAGCGGACCGTTGGGTGCGGTCAGCGGACCGTTTTCGGGCGTGGGGCCGGTCGTTTCCAGGGTGCGTGCGGCGCGCGGCTTCCCCTACCCCGCTCCCCGCGCCCTACGTCCCATACCCCGCGTACTAAGTCCCGGCCCTGCGTCCCGCGTCCCGGACGGGCTGCTCCACAACACGTGCCGGAGAGCCTGTTGTGGAGCAGCCTCCCGCCGCGACCCACGCGAAAACCCCTGTTTCCAGCGTTCCTGACACGTAAAGTGCGCCACAACTCCCCGGATTCCTGGCTCCGGCTCCTGTTGTGGAGCGGGCCCGCTCCACAACAGGAGCCGGTATCGTTCCCATCGCGCGTTGTGGAGCAGACGGACCCCCAGAACGCGCCACAACTCCCACGAAACGCCTCCCACGACCAAGTTGTGGCACACCACCGCTCCACAACACCATCCCCACACGACGTTGTGGAGCACAGGGACATCCCCAGGTTCGAAGGACGGCCGCCCGCATCACCCCGGGAGGCCGCTCCCAGCCCGGCCGCCCTTTCCTAGCGTCAGGAATCCCGGACGAAGCCGTTTATTCCCGGGATATGTGACGCTGACCAGCCCCCAGCGTCAGAAATCCCGGACGGCGGGGCCGTTCTCCCGAATCCGGGACGCTGAGAAGGACTCAGCATCCCAAAATCCGGACGAAGCCGCTCATCTCCGGGATATGTGACGCTGACCAGCCCCCAGCGTCAGGAATCCCGGACGATGCCGCTCATCTCCCGAATCCGGGACGCTGGGAAAGGCTCAGCATCCCGGATTCCGGATGAAGCCATTCGTTTCCCGAATCCGGGACGCTGGAAGAGCCCCCAAAACGTGCCGTCCTCTGATTCTCAGAAATCTCACAGGCAAACACATCGGTAAACCCAGAATCACATGGTTATCTATGAACTGTCAACGAAAGCTGGCATGGAGCGCAAGCCCCGAAAACTGAACCTTTCTTCTTCTCTCTCCTTTCTCTGGCCCCGGTGGTTCCCGCCACCGGGGTTTTCCTTTGCCCGAAGGGTGGGCTATAGGCCCGGAACCATGCCTGAACCATGCCGGAACCGTGACCCGGAACCGTGACCAGGAACCGCACTACACCGCGGTAGACTGGACGAGGCGGGCAATGGGTGCCCGGCACAAGGTGGTACATGGCAGACGTCGGCACGAAGGGGAAACGACATGCAGGACGAGGAATACGATTTCTTCGAGGGAAGAGACGAGCGACGGCGAGACAGACGGCGGGATCGGCCGCGAGGATGGTCGGCATCCCAGTCACCGCAATCCGCCACACCTCCCGTGCCGATGCCGCCCGGTACGCGCATCGGCCGCACCCACGAATCCACCTTCCGTGCCGGTCATCGCCCCGGCGGCGTCAGTCGCACGGTCGCCGCGATCGCGCTGCTCACCGGACTGCTTGCCGTCGCGTTCGGTGTCGCCTCTGCCGCGCACGAACTCGCCCCCGCGTATCTCGATCCGGACGGCAAGGTGCCCGGTCGCCTCATCGCCGGCACCTGCGCCGCCCTCATCGCCGTCACGTTCATTCTCGTCATCATCGCGCGCGCGACGACGCCGCGACGTTCCAGCCGTCGCGGCGTCGCGTCCGGCGGCATCATCACGTTCGTGCTCGCGGCACTGCTGCTCGCACTCGGCGTGGTCGTCGGCGTGCTGTTCCCGCTCGGCCTGATCCGTCCCGTCGTACGCGACGAGGCGCCGGTCGGCAGTGACGACAACATGAAATTCGGCATCGAACGCGTCACCGGCACCTGCACGGATGGCTGGAACGACATCGACGTCGCCGGTTATCCGGGCGTCGACAGCGCGTCGGTCTGCGTCACGACGCGCGTCGCGTACGTCACGTTCGACTCCGATGTCGCTGCGCACACGTACGCCGGCGCGATTACGTCGACGATCACCGGGCTGCTGGAGGAACATGCGGACGACGCACGCGCGCAAGGCGATTGGCGCACGCTCGGCACCGGACAATGGATCGCGTTCGGCAGCGAAAAGAACATGACGATACTGCAACGCGAATGGGGTGGTACGCTCACCACCGTGAATACCACGCAATCATCCGGCGACGATTCCGGCGACTCTTCGGGCGACGAGGCGCAACCATCATGACCGTTGATCTGACCATCGCCCAGTACTCGCGCGGCGGCGGCGCGACGCACCCCACGCATCCGCTGTTCCTGTGCCTGCACGGCTGGGGGTCGAACGAGGCGGAACTCGCCGACCTCATGCGTCAGATCGCGCCATACAACGATTTCGCGAGCCTGCGCGGCCCGATTCGTCTCGCCGCCGGCGACGCGTATTCGCCCGGCGCGTTCGCCTGGTTCGGCGAGCAGGTGCCGTTCGGCGAGGACCTCGACCGAGCCGCCTACGAGATGGCCGTGTCGATCGACCGGTGGGTGACGAACAACCTGCCGGACGAGCGCGAGGTCGTGCCGCTCGGATTCGCGCAGGGCGGCCTGCTCGCGATCCACCTGTTGCGCGTCAACCCGAAACGGTATCGGGCCGTCATCTCCCTGTCCGGATACATCGCGCCGGGGCTTGTGCCCGGCACCGCGCCCGCCGACGGGCTCATCGAACGCTACAACATCCCCGTGTTCTACACGTACGGCAAGAACGACGAGGTCGTGCCGAAATACGAGCTGTTCGCCGCGCAGGCGTGGCTCAACGAGCGCACGTGGCTCACCACGAAAAGCTACCGCGCGCTCGACCACAACGTGAGTCTCGAAGAGCTCGCCGACCTGCGCGAATGGCTCCTCGGCCACGACATCACCTCCGGCGTGCTGTGACTCCTGTACAACAAGTGGAAACCGGCCGGCCAGGCTCGGCGCCACGTGCCTAGAGTGACGGTATGAACGCAGCAACCGACACCACGACCGCCGACACCCGTATCGCCGAACCGGCCAAGTCCGCCGCCAAGCGGCCCGCCGCTCCCACCTCCATCGACGAGAACCATCTCGACGAATCCCCACGTGGACTCGTCATCATGGCCGTGGTGGGCGTGCTCGTCGGCATCCTGTCGGGACTGTTCGGCATCGGCGGCGGTACCGTCATCGTGCCGGCGCTCGTGTGGCTGGGACTCACGCAACGCCACGCGGCCGCCACGTCGATGATGGCGATCGTGCCCACCGCCGTCTCCGGCGTCGCCTCCTACGCGTTCGAAGGCGACGTGGACTGGATCGCCGCGCTCATCGTGTTCTGCGGCATGTTCGTCGGCGGCCAGATCGGTTCCTGGCTGCTATCCAAACTCCCCGAGATCGTGCTCCGGTGGGCGTTCGTCGTGTTCCTCCTGTTCGTGATGGTCAATCAGGCCATGTCGAATCCGTCGCGTGACTCGCGCATCGTGATGAGCGTCGGCACGGTGATCGGTCTCATCGCGTTCGGCGTGATCGCGGGCGTCCTCGCCGGCCTGCTCGGCATCGGCGGCGGCGCGATCTGCGTGCCCGCGTTGTCGATCCTGTTCGGCGCGAGCGACCTGATCGCGCGCGGCACGTCGCTGCTCGCCATGTTCCCGAACGCGATCACCACGTCCGTCGCGAACGTGCGCCGCCGCATGGTGCACGTGAAGGCGGCGGTGATCATCGGTGTCGTCGCCGCGCTCACCGCGCCGTTCGGCACGTGGCTGGCGGCGGCCGTCACGCCGCGCGCCGGCGCGATCATGTTCACCGTGTACCTGGGCATCCTGCTCGTGCGCTCCGTGTTCGTCGCGATGAAGGCGATGAAGACGACGAAGACGACGCGTTCGCGCTGAACGTTCGCGCTGAACGTTCGCACCGAACGTGTCGCGCGTTCGCGCTGGGCCATACCCTGCGAAACGATTTCCTTACCCGTTTTCTATACTCTTGACAGCGAGAGAAGGCGGGAGGATTCGGAACACCCATGGACGTACTCGAACTGATTTTGTGCATCATCGCGGCGGTCGTGTCGTCCTCGTTCCTCAGCCGGTTCATCCCCAAGGTGTCGACGCCGCTCGTGCAGATCGCGCTCGGCGCGGCGATGACGCTCCTGCCGTTCTTCCCCAGCGTCGAACTCAACCCTGAAGTGTTCATGGTGCTGTTCATCGCGCCCCTGCTGTACTTGGAGGCGCATGAGATCGACAAGTCGGCGCTGCTCAAAACGTTGAAGCTCAGCCTGTCGCTCGCCATCGGCCTCGCCATAGCGACGATGGCGGCCGTAGGCTTCACATTGAGCGCGATCTGGCCGGCCATGCCGCTGGCCGCCGCGCTCGCGCTCGGCGCGGCGCTCGGCCCGACCGACGCGGTCGCCGTCAGTTCGCTCGGCAAGGAGGCGTCGCTCACGATGCGACAGCGGGGCGTGCTCAAAGGCGAATCGTTGTTCAACGACGCGTCCGGCATCGTCGGCTTCCAGTTCGCGATCGCCGCGGCCGTGACCGGCGAGTTCGCGGTCGGCGAGGCGGCCGGCGATTTCATCGTCTCGTTCACCGGCGGCGCGCTGTTCGGCATGATCGTCGGACTGTTCGTCAACTGGCTGTTCGAGACGGTCCGCTCGCTCGGCTGGGAGACCACGACCACGCGCATCCTCATGGAACTGTTCCTGCCGTTCCTGCTGTACCTCGGCGCGGAGGAGGTGCATGTCTCCGGCATCCTGTCGGTCGTGGCCGCCGGCCTGCTCATCCGCTTCGACCGCACCGGCATCGGCCCGAACGTGGCGCGCACGAACATCGTCGCCTCCAGCGTGTGGGGCGTGCTGTCGTTCGCGCTCAACGGCGCCGTGTTCATCCTGCTCGGCATGCTGCTGCCCGGTGCGATGACCGCCAGCTGGTCCGACCCGTGGGTGAGCAACAAGCTGCTCATCGGCGTGATCCTGCTCGTCACCGGCGTGGTCATCGTGCTGCGGTTCATCTGGGTGTCGGCCATGCTGCGCCTCGCACGCGACGTGACCACCGGCAAACGCCGCAGGATGACGCCGGAACGTTGGCGTTCCGCCGCGGTGATGACGTTCGGCGGCGCGAAGGGCACGATCACGCTGTCCCTGATGTTCACGATCCCGTACTACCTGTCCGGCGGCAAGCCGTTCCCGATGCGCGACGAGCTCATCTTCATCGCGTCCGGCGTGATCGTCGTGACGCTGCTGCTCGCCAACTTCCTGCTGCCGCTACTCGCCCCCAACCGCAACAGGGATACGGGCGCAGAGCTCAACGAGATTACCATCGAGGTGCTGCGGCGCACCGTCGAGGAGCTCACCAGCCGCATCACACCCGACAATCGCCGTGCCGTGCTCATGGTCATCGACTCGTACACGAAGCGCATCAGCCGGCTCAAGCACCGTCTCGGCAAGCTCGACCCGCAAGGCTACGGGGAACTGCAGATCCAGGCGCTCAACTGGGAGAAGCAGTTCGTGCGCGACCGTCTCGCCGCTCTCAAGGCGCATCCGAGCGCGGACAAGGCCGAGCAGGAGCTCAACGTGGAAGTGTGCGAGCGCATGCTTGACCAGATCATGAACACGCTGCGCCACACGAGCGCCGGCCCGGAGAGCGGACGCATCGGGTGGCAGCTCGGCGGCCGCCTGCGCGGGTGGAGGCACCGGACCATGAACCTCGTCAAGCGCACGGTCAACAAGATCCGCCGCACCACGCCGCTGGTGAGCGAGGACCAGATCTTCGCGCACATGCGCACGCTGCAGGTCGACGCCATCGAATACGTGATCGACAGGCTCGGCGAGGAGATGAGCCACGACCGGTTCGACACGGAGTTCTGCTCCGCGCTGATCCTCGACTACCGTCGCGCCGAAGCCTCGCTCAAATCCCGTCCGAACATGGAGGGCAGCGCGGCCGCCGCCGGTCAGGCCGACGAGATCAAGAAGCAGAGCTATGCGATCGAGCTCGGCATCGTGCAGGACATGCTCGAAGCCGGCGACATCTCCCGCCCCCAGGCCCGAGAACTCCGCCGCAACGTCTATGTCATGCAGGTCGATGCCGATTCCGGCATCTGACCTGCATCATGCGGGCCGGTGAACGGACAGTCCGGTGGACTGTCCGTAGGCCCGCCGATATGGCGGTCTCGCCATAGGCGAGTCCGTATCGTCGATGCCGATTCCGGCATCTGACTCCGTTTCGGCCCCCTCTGGAGGGGGCTCCCGGCGCAGCCGGGTGGGGGAGAGATAGCTGGAACGTACCATTTGCACGGTCTCTTCCTCCGTCCTCTTCCGGCGGACGCCTCCCTCGTCAGAGGGAGGCGACAAGATGAGGTGCTATGCGATACGACGAGGAGATGGGTGCCGCGCTCGCGCTGGCGCGGCGCGCGGCGGCTGCCGGCGACGTGCCGGTCGGCGCGCTGGTGATCGACACGGCCACGGGCACGATTATCGGTCGTGGATTCAACACGCGTGAGGCCGACGGCGATCCGCTCGCGCACGCCGAGATCATCGCGATGCGCGAGGCGGCCGAATCCCGCGGCGATTGGAATCTCACCGACTGCACGCTCGTCGTCACGTTGGAGCCGTGCCCGATGTGCGCGGGCGCATGCCTCCAGACCCGCATCGGGACCATCGTGTTCGGAGCGTGGGATGCGAAGCTCGGCGCGTGCGGCTCGGTCTGGGACATCCCGCGCGATCCGCACGTCGGCCACGAGCCGGAGGTCCACGGCGGTGTGCGCGAACCCGAATGCGCCGCCATCCTCGCCGACTTCTTCGCTGCCAGACGCTGATTCCCCGGCGGCCCCCGCAATTTCTTTCCAGCGGCAAGGAACACTCTGGAGGATGGCAAGGAAAGGCGATTGGCCTACCATCGGGAAGCGGAACCGGACCGGTCGAGAACCGGAGCCCAGCCGGAATCGCATATTTCAAGGAGCAGCAATGACGCGTATCGAACGATTCACGGGAACCAGCGCCGACGGCACCCCGATCACCATCATTTACGCTGAACAGTCCGGCACCGCGCACGAATTCGCGGCGCACCTCGCCCCGAACGCCCCCGTCGCGTTCGCGCTCGCCTTCCCCGGCGACGAGCTGCCGCGCTTCGTGCATTGGGGCAAGCCGGTCGCCGCGCCCGAAACCCTCGTCAGCCAGGTCGACGCCCTCAGGCCCCAGCGCGTGTCCGGCGCGCTCGACGAGACCATGTGGCCGTCGATCCTGCCCACGCAAAGCGAATCGTGGATCGGTCAGAAGCGTTTCGAAGTGCGCCGCGCCGGCATCGAACTGTTCCCGCGCTTCACCGTCACCGGCATTGAGACGACGCTCGACGCCCGTCCCGCGCTCGACGTGACGCAGGCCGTCGACGCCCCCGAATCCACGCCCGCCGAAGCGCGTGTGGACGCGCCGGTCGTGACCGTCGAGACTCCGGTCATCACCGTCACCGCCGACGATGCCGCACAGGGCGTGCGTCTCGTCTGGACCGTCGAACTGCTGCACGGCGGCCTCATTCGCCAACGTGCGCAGGTCACCAACCTCGCCGATACGGCGGACATGCCGCTCGAAATCGGCAAAGTCGAGCTCGGCTTCCCGCTGCCCGCCGTCGCCACCGAGATCCTCACCACCACCGGCCATCATCTGCGCGAACGCAGCCCGCAGCGCCAGCCGCTCACCGTCGGCCGGTTCGAGAAGGTCTCGATGGCCGGACGCCCCGACTTCGACGCGAGCCTCCTGCTCACCGCCGGCACGCCCGGCTTCGGCTTCGAGCACGGCGAAGTCTACGCCGTGCACGTCGGCTGGAGCGGCAACAGCGTGCTCGCCGCCGAACGCCAGCCGTACACGGACGGCGTGATCGGCGGCGGCGAAATCCTGTTCGGCGGCGAAGTCACGTTGCGTGGCGGCGCGACCGGCGCGTCCGGCGCGGCTCCCGCCGCGACCGCCGCGACCGCCGGCGACGCCGCGTACACGACGCCGTGGGTGTACGGCGCGACCGGCGACGGCCTCAACCAGGTCGCCGCGCGCTTCCACACGTACCTGCGCGACCGTCACCCCGAACTCGCGTCCAAGCCGCGCCCGGTCATCCTCAACACGTGGGAGGCCGTCTACTTCCAGCATGATTACGACACGTTGACCGCGCTCGCCGACAAAGCCGCCGAAACCGGCGTCGAGCGGTTCGTCGTCGACGACGGATGGTTCGGCTCCCGCCGCGACGACACGTCCGGACTCGGCGACTGGCAGATCTCGTCCGATGTGTGGCCCGACGGGCCGAAGAGCCTCAAGGCGCTCGCCGACTACGTGCATGGCTTGGGTATGGAGTTCGGCCTGTGGTTCGAGCCGGAGATGGTCAACCCCGATTCTGACGTCTACCGCGCGCACCCGGATTGGGTGCTCAGCCCCACGAAGGATCGTCTGCCGATGCAGGGCCGCTCCCAGCAGGTGCTCGACCTCACCAACCCGGAGGCCTACGCGTACATCTACGGGTGCATGGACAGGCTTGTCGGGGAGCTCGGCATCGACTACATCAAGTGGGACCACAACAAGCTCGTCACCGAGGCCGTCTCGCCGCGTACCGGCCGTCCGGCCGTGCACGCGCAGACGCTCGCCGTCTACCGCATCTTCCGCGATCTCAAGGCCGCGCATCCGGGGCTCGAGATCGAAAGCTGCTCGTCCGGCGGTGGCCGCGTCGACCTCGGCATCCTCGAACTCGCGAGCCGCATCTGGGTGTCCGACTGCGTCGACCCGGTCGAACGCGCCGACATCCAGCGCTACACGTCGCTGCTCGTGCCGCCGTGCATGATGGGCGAGCATGTGGGCGCGAGCCCCGCGCACTCCACGCAGCGCGCCACCAGCCAGGAGCTGCGCATGGCGATGGCGTTCTACGGGCACATGGGCATCGAATGGAACCTGCTCAAGGAATCGGACGCCGACGTGGCCAAGCTCGCCGCGTGGGTCGCCGAATTCAAGCGGCATCGTGCATGGTTCGCCGTGGATGCGTGCGTCCACACGGACACCCCCGACCCGGCCGTGCGCGTCGACGGCATGGTCAAGCCGGACCGGACCGCCGCGTTCTACCGGTTCACGCAGCTCACCACCTCGGTCACCTATCCGGCCTCGCCGGTGCGTCTGCCCGGTCTCGACCCGGACGCCGTCTACCGCGTGCAGCCGCTGCACCTCGATCTCGATCTCGCGGCGCTCGGCATCGGCAACGGCCAGTCCCCGCTCGGCTGGTGGACGCCCGACGGCGTCCTCATGACCGGCCGCGCGCTCGCCACCTACGGCCTGCGTCCGCCGAGCCTTCACCCGGCTCAGTCGGTCCTGTTCACCGCCGTGCGGCAGTGATCAGCCGATGTACCGCACGATCGCTCGGGAGGCGGCGGCCTTCGCCCACAGCTGCCAGTCATGGTCGACGACGGTGAACTCGACCTGCGCCGCCTGACTGTGCCGGTAGCGGCGGATTCCGTCGCGCACCGCGTCGATGCCGATGGTCGCGAGGAACGCGGATTCCCCGGCGACCATCACCTTCGACGGCATCGCGATGTTCGCGATCGTCGCGATCAGCGACCCCAGTCGGAAGCACGTGCGGTCCGTCAGTCGCGACGCGAGCGGCATCCCGGCGCGTGCGTCCGCCGCGAAATCCTCGAATGTGCACGGATGCCCGATCATCTGCGCGTACTGTTCCACGATCGCGTCGTCGGTCAGGCATTGCGCGCACCCGATGTGCCCGGCCGTGCAGCGCGGCCCCTCCGGGTCGATGAGCACGTGGCCGAGCAGGCCGTAGCTTTTATCCGGATACGTGACCGGCTCGCCGCGCACCGCGAGCGAATAGCCGACGCCCACGCCGATCGTGAGCACGGCGAACGCCTCCAATCCCACGCCCGGACCGAACCAGCTCGCGTCGACGAGCAGCGCATCGATGTCGTTGTACACGGTGCACGGCAGTCCCGTCGCCTCCTCCAGCATCGCGGCGAGCGGCACGTCGTGATCCCAGCGCAGGAATGGCGCGAACGTGACGTCGCGTTCGTCGCGCACGTGGCCGCCGACCGCCACGCCCACCGCCGTCGGCGTGGGCAGTGGCGTTCCGGCCACGTCGTCGCGGCACTCGCGTACGAGCGTCGCGAGTGCCGCCGTCACCTGCTGCGGCGAGCGTCCGGGGAACGCGCGTTCGTGACGTGACGATACGACTTCGCCGTGCGCGTTGACGACGGCCGCGATCGCCGACGCGCCTTGCGCCTTGATGCCGATGAACGTGCGTGCGTCCGCGCGCAGACGCAATGCGGTCTGCGGACGGCCGCGTCGCGTCGCGCCTTCCTTCGTTTTCGGCGTGAATCCCTGCGGCAGCGGTCCAGTGGTGACGGCGTCGCCGGGAATCTCCTCGATGACTCCCGCGTAGATCAGATCGCTGGTGATGCGCGACATGGCTCCTTGCGACAATCCCAGCATCTGCGCGAGCGTGGTGCGCGCGATCGGCCCGTATTTCGCGATGGCGCGCGCCACCCGATGCATGTATTCGGATCCTTCGAACCATCGGGGGAAGTCCTGTGCGTCCGTGTGTGTGCTCGTATGCGCGTTCGTATGCGCGTTCGCATGAGCGTTCGCATGTTCGGCATCCTGCGATTGCATGGTTCTTCCCGTTCCGTCGACCATGACACCATCCTTCCGGGAGATTCGCCGGATACCTTCCGACATGGGCCGTGCGCGCCGGCGCGTGCCAGGCGCGGACCGGTCCGAATTCCATTCCTAGGATACATAAATCGAGTGGGTTTAGTTTCCAGCGGCGATGGACTCGCTCGCGCTTGGAATGAAAAACCTCGAACCGTATCGTTGGGGGCATGCCCGGCGGCATTGAAGCCGCAGGAGTCAGAGAACAGTTAAGGAGTCTACGAATGAAGTGCGATTCCCCCAATCCGAATGTGGAATCGATGCGTTCGTCGCGTCTGCCGCGTCCACTGCGCATGGTGGCCACTCGTCTTGCCGCGGCCATCTGCGCGATCGCGGTCGGCGTCGGACTGGCCGGTTGTGGTGCGAACACCGCCGGCACCATCACGCTTGATTTCTTCCAATTCAAGTCCGAGGCGGCCGACTGGTTCAAGCAGGCCGCGACGGAGTTCGAACAGGAAAATCCGACCATCAAGATCAACATCAACAACTCCGCCAATGCGCAGACCGACCTGCGCACCAGGTTCGTGAAGAACCGTGTGCCCGATGTCATCACGTTCAACGGCGACATCAGCTTCGGCAACTTCGCCGCATCCGGCGTCTTCTATGACTTCACCGACGAGCCGATCGTCGAGAGGCTCAACCCCGGCATGGTGAACATCGCGAAGAACCTCGTGCAGACCACCGACCAGTCGAAGAAGCGCCTGTATGGTCTGCCGTTCGCCGGCAACGCTTCCGGCTACATCTACAACAAGGCGATTTGGCGCAAGGCCGGTATCGATCCGGAGAATCCGCCGACCACGTGGAGCGAGTTCACCGCGATGCTGCAGAAGTTCCGCGAGCAGGGCATCAACCCGGTCGAGGCCACCGTCGCCGACGCGTGGACCACGCAGGCGCCGCTCGCCTCCCTCGCCGGCACGCTCGTGCGTGAAAGCGAGTACACGGACCTCAAGCAGGGGACGACGAACTTCCAGAAGATGTGGAAGGAGACGGTGACCAAGGAGGTGGAGCTCTTCAAGTACGCCGACGGCGACAAGGGCATCACCTATCAGCAGGGTACACAGAACTTCGCCAAGGGCTCCGCGGCGATCATCCCGCTCGGCACCTACGCGATTCCGCAGATTCTCATGATCAACAAGAATGCCGACTTGGGATTCGCGCAGATGCCCGCCACCGATGATGCTGACGAGCAGATCCTCACCGCCGGCGACGACGTGATGATCACGATGGGCGCCACCACCAAGCACAAGGCCGAGGCGATGAAGTTCATCGAATTCCTGATGAGTGAGAAGACGCTCAACGACTACGCCGACGCGAATTCCGCCATCACCCCGCTCAAGAAGACGCACTTCGGCAACAAGGCCCTTGAAACCGTGCGCCCGTTCTTCGAGAAGAACAAGGTCGCCGACTTCTGCGACCACTACATCCCGTCCTCGATCAACATCGGCGGCTACCTGCAGACGATGGTGACCAGCGGCAACACGAACCGCTTCCTGAACCAGATGCAGACCGAATGGGACAAGGTCCAGGCCAGGACCTTCACGAACTGAAAGGAAGGAGAGGGATCATGACAACCGCAACGAAACCCGCCACCGCCTCACAGGCGAAGCCCGCGAGGAAGCGCTCCGCGTTCTCCGACCGCAAGGTCGACCGCGCCTTCTACTGGATGGCCGTGCCCGCCGCGATCATCTTCGCGATCTTCCTGTACGTGCCGTTCCTGCAGGGCGTGATGTACTCGTTCACCAACTCGCAGGGCTACGGCGACTACGACTTCATCGGCATCAAGAACTACATCGCCCTGTTCCAGGACAACCGCGTGGGCCACGCCTACCTGTTCACGTTCCTCATCGCCGTGGCGATCACCATCCTCATCAACGTCATCGCGATGTTCATCGCGGTCGCGCTGAACGGCAAGATCGCGTTCAAGAACGGCTTCCGCGCGATCTTCTTCGTGCCCTACACCCTGTCCGTGCTGGTCATCGGCTACGTGTTCAAGTACATCTTCATGAACCCGCTGCCGGCGCTCGGCAAGGCGCTCGGCATCGGCTGGCTGTCCGAGTCGCTGATCACCAGCGAGCAGTACTCGTGGGTGCCGATCGTCTTCCTCGCCGTGTGGCAGGGCGTCGCCTACTCCGTGCTACTCTACCTCGCCGGTCTGCAGACGATCGACGACGAGATCTACGAGGCCGCCGCGCTCGACGGCGTCAACGCCTGGCAGAAGTTCTGGAAGATCACCTTCCCGCTGATCGGACCGTTCTTCACCATCAACCTCGTCCTGTCCATGAAGAACGCGCTCGGCACGTTCGACCAGGTGGTCGCCCTGACCGACGGCGGTCCGAACTCCGCCACCGAGACCGTGACCTATCTCATCTGGAAGGGCGGCCTGACCGGTGGCGAGTACGCGTACCAGACCGCTAACGCCGTGCTCTTCTTCATCGTCCTCGCGATCATCGCGTTCATCCAGCTCAAGTTCTTCGGCAGCAAGGAAAAGGTGTGAGTGTCATGAGTGCCGCAGTGTCTGAATCCGCCGTCAAGTCGGGTGCCCAGTCGGGTGCCCAGTCCGAGAAGTTCCGCAAGGACCACAACATCAACTGGTGGCTCACGGCCGCCGTCGCGGTCCTGTCCCTGACGATCTTGATCCCGCTCTACTTCACGATCGTCACCGCGCTGAAGACCCCCGCCGAGGCCGGCACGTTCTCGCTGCCGACCACGTGGGAGTGGCACAATTTCGCCGACGCGTCCGCCAAGGTCAACTATCCGAAGGCCGCGCTCAACTCGGCGATCATCACCGTCGCCGCCGTCGTGCTGACCCTTCTGACCAACACGTTCGTCGCGTATGCGGTGGCCCGCAACATGGACAAGCGGTTCTTCCGCTTCCTGTACTACTTCTTCATCGCGGCCATGTTCGTGCCGTTCCCGGTCGTCATGCTGCCGATCGCCAAGCAGATGGGTTCGTGGCATCTCGACAATCAGGTCGGCCTGATCCTGCTGTACATGGTGCTGGGTCTTGGCACGAACCTGTTCATCGCGACGGGCTTCATCCGGTCGATTCCGGTTTCGCTTGAGGAAGCCGCGCGCATCGACGGTGCCGGCACGTGGCGCATCTTCTGGAAGATCATCTTCCCGCTGATGAGCCCGATCAACGCCACGATCGCCATCACCACCGCGCTGTGGGCGTGGAACGACTTCCTTCTGCCGCTCATCGTCCTGACCGACCAGTCCAACCAGACGATCCCGCTGGCTCAGTACGTCTTCAGCTCCCAGTTCGCCACCAACTATCCGATGGCCTTCTCCAGCTACCTGATGGCCATGGCTCCGATCATCATCGTCTACATCTTCGCCCAGAAGTGGGTAATCGGTGGCGTGATGCGTGGAGCGGTCAAGTAGCGGAGAACCCGCAATCGAAGGGTGTCGGGAGTGGACGACGCCTCAGACCACGATGACCTCTCGCCGACTTCTTCGGCGAGAGGTCATCGTCGTATGAAACGCCCCTTCGCTATTTCTTTCCGCCGCGCCCGGAAGACTTTCCGATGGGAATGAAAATCGTGGAATCCTATCCTGTTCGGTAGGAACGCAACCTACCAAGGAGTCGACGATGACCGCTTTCAACCGTGAGAACCTACCCGACGCCGTCCGCACGAACGGCGCGACCCCGAACCCGTGGTGGACGAACGCCGTCGTCTACCAGATCTACCCGCGCTCGTTCCAGGACACGAACGGCGACGGCTTCGGCGATCTCAAAGGAATCACGTCCCGTCTCGACTATCTCGCCGACCTCGGCGTGGACGTGCTGTGGCTCTCCCCTGTCTACAAGTCCCCGCAGGACGACAACGGCTACGACATCTCCGACTATCAGGACATCGACCCGCTGTTCGGCACGCTCGATGACATGGACGAACTGCTCGCCGAAGCGCACAAGCGTGGCATCAAGATCGTGATGGATCTCGTCGTCAACCACACGTCCGACGAGCACGCATGGTTCGAGGCATCGAAGAACCCCGACGATCCGCACGCCGACTGGTACTGGTGGCGTCCCGCGCGCCCCGGCCACGAGCCCGGCACGCCCGGCGCCGAGCCGAACCAGTGGGGCTCCTACTTCGGCGGCTCCGCATGGGAGTACTGCCCGGAGCGCGGCGAATACTACCTGCACCAGTTCTCGAAGAAGCAGCCCGACCTGAACTGGGAGAACCCGGCCGTGCGCCGCGCCGTGTACGACATGATGAACTGGTGGCTCGATCGCGGCATCGACGGCTTCCGCATGGACGTCATCACCCTGATCTCCAAGCGCACCGACGCTGCTGGGCGACTCCCCGGCGAGGCCGGCTCCGAACTCGAGGACCTGCCGGTCGGCGAGGAAGGCTATTCGAATCCGAACCCGTTCTGCGCGGACGGGCCGCGGCAGGACGAGTTCCTCGCCGAAATGCGCCGCGAGGTGTTCGAAGGGCGCGACGGCTTCATGACCGTCGGCGAGGCGCCGGGCATCACCCCGGAACGCAACGAGCACATCACCAACCCGGCGAACAAGGAACTCGACATGCTCTTCCTCTTCGACCACATGGGCGAAGGCGAAGGACGCTCCAAGTGGGAGCTCGTCCCGTTCCGCACCCCGTGGCTGCGCGGCGTGCTGGCGAACCAGCAGGCCGCCGTCAGGAACGCCGGCTGGGCCAGCCTGTTCTTCTGCAACCACGACCAGCCGCGCATCGTGTCCCGTTGGGGCGACGACACCAGCGAGGAGGCGCGCGTGCGTTCCGCCAAGGCCTTCGGCCTGCTCCTGCACATGCACCGCGGCACCCCGTACATCTACCAGGGCGAAGAGCTCGGCATGACCAACGCGCACTTCACGTCGCTCGACCAGTACCGGGACCTCGAATCGATCAACGCGTTCCGTCAGCGCGTCGAAGAGGCGAAGATCCAATCCGCCGAATCGATGATGGCGTCGCTGGAACTCATCAGCCGCGACAACGCCCGCACTCCTATGCAGTGGGATGCGTCCAAGTACGCCGGCTTCACCGCGCCCGACGCCCCGGTCGAGCCGTGGATCGGCGTCAATCCGAACCATGTCGGCATCAACGCGGCCGCCGAATTCGACGACCCCGACTCCGTGTACGCGTTCTACAAGCGGCTCATCGCGTTGCGGCACGACGATCCGGTCGTCGCGGCCGGCGACTGGACACTGATCGACGCGGACGACCCGAACGTCTACGCGTTCACGCGTTCGCTCGAAAGCGCACCGGGAGTGGCTGGCGGCACGCTGCTCGTCGCCGTCAACCTGTCCGGCCGCACCGTCGATTTGTCGGCCGAAGCGTATGCCCTGGTCGACAACGGCGTCACCGAACACGACATCGTGATTAGTACCTATGGCGCGTCCCACGCCGTCGTCTCGCTCGCCAACCGCGAGCTCGACCCGTGGGAAGGCGTCGTCGTGCGGCTCTGACGGTTCTTTGACGGTTCGCCGTCGATTCCTCGTCGATTTCGCGTCGATTCGCTAGGCGGGCACACGGCCATGCTCCGGCCGTGTGCCCGCCTACAATACGCACTATGGAACAGAAAGACGTCCTCAAAGCATTGCAGCGTGACCATGCGGCCGAACTGAAGAAGGCCGCCGAGCGGTTGAAGGGGACCGCACGCCACACCGAGATCATCCCCTCGCCCGCGCTGAGCGAGATGACCGGGCACGAGATCCTCCTCAAGCCGGAGAACCTGCAGGTCACCGGTTCGTTCAAGATCCGCGGCGCGTACAACAAGATCGCCTCCCTCAGCGACGAGGAGCTGGCGCGCGGCATCGTCACCGCATCCGCAGGCAACCACGCGCAGGGCGTCGCCTACGCGGCGCGCGAACGCGGCGCCAAGGCCACGATCTGCATGCCGACCATCACCCCGCCGCTCAAGGTGGACGCCACCAAGGCGTACGGCGCCGACGTGGTCCTCTACGGCGACGTCTTCGACGAGGCCGCCGCGCACGCCGCCGAACTGAGCGAGAAGGAAGGCATGATCTACGTGCCGCCGTTCGATGACTACGAGGTCATCTGCGGTCAGGGCACCATCGGCCTGGAGATTCTCGAGGACGTGCCGAACGTGACCGACGTGGTCGTGCCGCTCGGCGGCGGCGGCCTCGGTGCCGGCGTCGCGCTCGCCATCAAGACGTTCAAGCCGGAGGTGCGCGTGATTGGCGCGATTCCGGAAGGTTCCCCCGCGTGGAAGAACTCGTTCGCCGCGGGCCGCGTCACCGAGGCGGATCAGGTCGTCACCTCCGCCGAGGGCGTCGCCGTGAAGCATCCGGGCGACCTGCCGTACGCGCTGCTCAACGAGTTCCTCGACGATCTCGTCACCGTCACCGAGCGTGACATCAACGAGATGATCCTGCTCATGCTCGAGAAGCACAAGCTGGTCGTCGAGGCGGCCGGCGCGGTGTCGCTCGCCGCGCTCGAGCACCTGAACCTGCGTTCGCGCAAGTTCGCCGCGGCTCCCGGCCCGCACGTGGTCGTGCCGATCATGTCCGGCGGCAACATCGACACGGTGACGATGGGCGCGGTCATCCAGAAGGGCATGATCGCCCGCGGCCGCATCATGAACTTCGAGGTGGAGCTGCCGGATACGCCGGGCCAGCTCGTCAAGGTCGCCTCGCTGCTCGCGCGCGAACGTGCCAACGTGATCGCCCTCGACCACGACCAGTTCAAGGCGTCCGGTCATTACACGAACGCGGTGTCGCTTGGCGTGACCGTCGAGACCAACGGCCCCGACCACATCGACCGCATCCTCGCCGCCCTCCGCGCCGAAGGCTTCCAGCCCAAGCGCATCTACTGAGCGCGATTGCGGTTGGGCCGTCGGCTGAGCCGACTGGGGGGAGCTGGCTGGGAGCGATGTCGTTTCTTAGGTAGGTTGGCCGTTTCTTAGGTAGGTTCTGTCCGGCTCCATACGCGGAGGGGTGTTGCAACGTGATGGTTGCAACACCCCTCTTGCCGTTTCACCTACCTAAGAAACGTCGTATGTACCTAAGAAACGCGTTGGTAGGACGGTCCTGGTGGTTCAGCTGTTCGCGGCGATCGTTTCGTCGACGAGTTTCGGCAGCGCGACGGCGATGTCGTCGTGGATGAGGCGGTCGGCGAGACGGTCGTACTGCGTGCGGCCCATGTTCATGATGGTGATCGGCACGCCCGCCTGCGCGGCGACCGGCACGATGCTCGCGGCGGGGAACACTTCCAGCGTCGAGCCAATCACCCACAGCTCGTCGGCCTGCGAGGCGAGCTTGTAGGATTTCTCCATCGCGCCGTCGGGCAGCGCCTCGCCGAAGTAGACGACGTCCGTCTTGATCATGCCGTTGCAGGGCATGTTGCCCTGGTATTTGAGCGTGCGGTGGCAGCGCGGATCCGGTTCCTCGTCAAGACGGGCCATGATGTCCGCCGTATTGTATTTCGCATGGCATTTCATGCAATGCGAGGTGCCGATGGTGCCATGCAGGTTCACGATGATGCTCGGACTGTTGCCGGCTTTCTCATGCAGCGCGTCGAAGTTCTGCGTGGCGAGCAGCGTGAGCATGCCCGCCTTCTCGAGCTTGACGAGCGCCTTGTGCGCGACGCCCGGCTGCGCGTTCCACACGGGGGACTCCTTCTGCCAGCGCCACGAGTATTCGCGCGCTTCTTTGTCGGTGAGGAACGCGTCGATGTCGTACACGCTCATTTGGTCCGGATGCTTGGTCCACACGCCATCCGGACCGCGGAAATCGGGGATTCCGGCGGATGTGGAGATGCCTGCGCCGGTCAGGACTGCGATCTTCTTCGTCATATTCACAGGTATACGCCCGCCACATGTCGCTGTCCATAATGCATTTCCCATGCAGCTCCTATGCAGTTCCCCGTTGACCGGGTGGCGTTGCACGTGCGTGGGAGGCGGGCAGGTGTCGGCTGATGTGTCCGGGGTATGGACTGGGTGTGCGGGTCTGCCCGTCGCGGGCTTATTCTGTGGATGGCATGTCGGTGTGGCTGCCTCCCGCTGGCGGGAGGTGGCGCGCGGAGCGCGCCGGAGGGTGGTTCCGGCGTGGTTTCGTGTGTGTTGCGACACGCCGTGGGAACGCCGTCGTTGCAACGATTCCGGCGTTGTTTTGTCATGCCGGTTTGCGTTGTGGTGGGAGTTCATGTAAGTTATCTGTCTGTTGCCGCTCGGCGCGGCGGGCCGGTTCCCCTTCTTCTGGTTGGTTCGGTTTGCCCGTTGACGTGGTGGTGGTTTGAGAACTCAAGAGTGTGTTGTACTACTTACTTCTTTATAGTCAATGATTGCCAGTCCGATGCCCGCTTCGGTTTTCCGGAGTACCCGAGGGGGTTTGATGGGTGTCGGGGTTTTTGTGCGAACCTCTTTCCTTATTAGAGGTTCCGTCTTTTCTTTTTTTGAGGGTCATCTTTCGGATGTCTTTCTGCAATGTTTTTTGTGGAGGGTTCGATTCTGGCTCAGGATGAACGCTGGCGGCGTGCTTAACACATGCAAGTCGAACGGGATCCTGGCAGCTTGCTGTCGGGTGAGAGTGGCGAACGGGTGAGTAATGCGTGACCGACCTGCCCCGTACTCCGGAATAGCTCCTGGAAACGGGTGGTAATGCCGGATGCTCCAGTTGATCGCATGGTCTTCTGGGAAAGGGTTTTACTGGTATGGGATGGGGTCGCGTCCTATCAGCTTGTTGGTGTGGTGATGGCGCACCAAGGCTTCGACGGGTAGCCGGCCTGAGAGGGCGACCGGCCACATTGGGACTGAGATACGGCCCAGACTCCTACGGGAGGCAGCAGTGGGGAATATTGCACAATGGGCGCAAGCCTGATGCAGCGACGCCGCGTGCGGGATGACGGCCTTCGGGTTGTAAACCGCTTTTGGCAGGGAGCAAGGCGTTTTTCGTTGAGTGTACCTGTCGAATAAGCACCGGCTAACTACGTGCCAGCAGCCGCGGTAATACGTAGGGTGCAAGCGTTATCCGGAATTATTGGGCGTAAAGGGCTCGTAGGCGGTTCGTCGCGTCCGGTGTGAAAGCCCATCGCTTAACGGTGGGTCTGCGCCGGGTACGGGCGGGCTGGAGTGCGGTAGGGGAGACTGGAATTCCCGGTGTAACGGTGGAATGTGTAGATATCGGGAGGAACACCAATGGCGAAGGCAGGTCTCTGGGCCGTTACTGACGCTGAGGAGCGAAAGCGTGGGGAGCGAACAGGATTAGATACCCTGGTAGTCCACGCCGTAAACGGTGGATGCTGGATGTGGGGCCCTTTCCACGGGTCCCGTGTCGGAGCCAACGCGTTAAGCATCCCGCCTGGGGAGTACGGCCGCAAGGCTAAAACTCAAAGAAATTGACGGGG
>NZ_JGZP01000002.1 GCF_000741785.1 Bifidobacterium stellenboschense
TCCGGCGCTACGCGCCACCTCCCGCCAGCGGGAGGAAACAATGCCCCCGCCGGCGGGGGCTGTCGGCGAAGCCGACTGGGGGTGGTCCACCACGGCACATAACGAAACAGGCCGGCCCCTCGGACGGTCCGCACCCGCGGACCACCCTCCGGCGCATAACGGAACGGGCCGGGCGGCACATGTGTTGCATGTGCCGCCCGGCCCGTGGGCGGGTTCTCTTATCCGATTCCTATAGGCCCTATATATAAGGACCTATATATAGGACTCGGTTACGAAGACCCGCTCTCAGACGATGGCGGTCGGATCGTCGTCGGCGCCGTTCGCGCCGTCGCCGTCCGCACCGTCGTCACCGGGGAGCTTCAGGTCCGGCAGGTCGACGGAGCCCGAGGCGTCCGCGTCGCCGCCGAAGTCGGCGGAGCCACCCTGATCGTTCAGGAAGTCGTCCGGGTTGAAGTCCTCGCCGAGCTTCAGGTCGCCGAAGTCGATGTTGGAGAAGTCCACATCGTTCATGTCACCGTCGGTGAAGTCGAGGCCCTCGCCGTCGTCGCCACCGCCCAGACCGAAGTTCGGGTAGATGGTGTCACGGATCGCCTTGTCCGGCTCGACCACCGCGTTGCGGTAGCGGGCCAGGCCGGTGCCGGCCGGGATGAGCTTACCGATGATGACGTTCTCCTTGAGGCCCTTCAGGTCGTCGACCTTCTGGTTCAGGGCGGCGTCGGTGAGCACGCGGGTCGTCTCCTGGAAGGAGGCGGCGGACAGCCACGAGTCGGTGGCCAGCGAGGCCTTCGTGATGCCCATGAGCTCCGGACGGCCGGAAGCCGGCTTCTTGCCCGCCTGCACGGCGGCCTTGTTGACCTCGCGGAAGCGCTGCTGGTCGACGAGCTCGCCGGGCAGCAGGTCGGTCTCGCCGGAGTCGATCACGGTGATGCGACGGCTCATCTGGTGGACGATGACCTCGATGTGCTTGTCGTGGATGTCGACGCCCTGGGAGCGGTACACGTTGTGCACCTCTTCGACGATGTTCATCTGCGCGGCGCGCTTGTTGAGGATGCGCAGGATCTTCTTCGGATCGACGGAACCCTCGATGAGCTGCGTGCCGGTGGCGACGTGCTCGCCGTCCTTCACGAGCAGCGGGACACGGCGCGACACGTTGTACGTGATCGGCTTGATCTCGCCGTCCTCGACCGGGGCGCCGGAGTCGGCGTCCGGGGTGAGGATGACCTGACGGCCGCGGTCGCCGTCCACCACCTTGATGGTGCCGGCGAACTCGGCGATCGGGGACTCGCCCTTCGGCGTACGGGCTTCGAAAAGCTCGGTGACACGCGGAAGACCCTGCGTGATATCGGAGGCCGAGGCGACGCCGCCGGAGTGGAAGGAACGCAGCGTCAGCTGGGTGCCAGGCTCGCCGATGGACTGGGCCGCGACGATGCCGACGGTCTCGCCGACATCGACCAGCTTGTTGGTGGCCATCGACCAGCCGTAGCACTTCGCGCACACGCCGCGCTTGGAGGCGCAGGAGAGCACGGAACGGCACTTGACGAACTCGACGCCGTGGGCGACGAGATCGTTGAGCACGTCCATCGACAGGGCGTCGTCGCGCTTGTACAGCACGGTCTTGCCGTCGGCCGGGTCGATGACGTCGGCCGCGAGCAGACGGGAGTACGGGCCGCCGTCCGCGTTCTTGACGAGCACGAGGTTGCCGTCGGCGTCGCGGTCGGCCACGCGGATGTCGATGCCCTGCTTGGTGCCGCAGTCCTCCTCGCGGACGATCACGTCCTGGGAGACATCGACCAGACGACGGGTCAGGTAGCCAGACTCGGCGGTACGCAGTGCGGTATCGGCCAGACCCTTGCGGGCGCCGTGCTGGGAGATGAAGTACTCCAGCACGGACAGGCCGTCGCGGTAGTTGGACTTCACCGGACGGGGGATGATCTCGCCCTTCGGGTTGGCCACGAGGCCACGCATGCCGGCGATCTGGTTGATCTGCATCATGTTGCCTCGCGCGCCCGACTGGACGATGATGGCGAGGTTGTTGAGCGGATCGAAGTCGTGCTCGACGGCCTTCGACACTTCGGCGGTGCACTTCGTCCACAGGTCGATGAGCTCCTGACGGCGCTCCTCCTCGGTCAGAAGACCCATCTCGAAGTTGTCGTTGACCTGGGCGGCCTCGTCCTCGTACTTGGCGACGAGGGTGTTGCGCTCGCCCGGCTCGATGACGTCGGAGAACGCGAAGGACACGCCGGACCACGGCGCGCGGGTGAAGCCGAGATCCTTCAGGGCGTCCAGCGAGGCGGCCACCTGCGCGGTGGAGTAGCGGGTCGCGATGTCGTCGACGATCTTCGCCAGACGCTTCTTGCCGACCTGCTCGTTGACGAACGGGTAGTCGACCGGCAGGGTCTGGTTGAACAGCACGCGGCCGTAGGAGGTGGCGAACAGGGCGGTGCCGTCCTGGAAACGCTCCTCCTTGACGACGGTCTCGCCGTTCTGGGCGTCCGGATCGGCGACCTTGAGCTCGCCCGGCTCCCAGTTGGACGGCAGGACGAAGTCCTTCGGCACGCGGATGAGCACCTTGGCCTGCATGTCGATCTCGTGCAGGTCGAGCGCCATCTCGGCCTCGGCCAGCGAGGAGAACACGCGACCCTGGCCCTTGACGCCCTCCACCACGGTGGACAGGTAGTACAGGCCGAGGATCATGTCCTGGGACGGCATGGTCACGGTGTGGCCGTCGGCCGGCTTCAGGATGTTGTCGGAGGCCATCATCAGCGAGCGGGCCTCGGCCTGGGCCTCGGCGGACAGCGGCAGGTGGACGGCCATCTGGTCGCCGTCGAAGTCGGCGTTGAACGCGGCGCAGGCGAGCGGCGGCAGGTGGATGGCCTTGCCTTCGACGAGGATCGGCTCGAACGCCTGGATGCCCAGACGGTGCAGCGTAGGCGCACGGTTGAGGAGCACCGGATGCTCGGAGATGACCTCCTCGAGCACGCCGTACACCTCGGTGTCGCCACGGTCGACCATGCGCTTCGCGCTCTTCATGTTCTGCGCGTAGTTCATGTCGACGAGACGCTTGATGACGAACGGCTTGAACAGCTCGAGCGCCATCGGCTTCGGCAGACCGCACTGGTGCATGCGCAGCGACGGGCCGACGACGATCACGGAACGGCCGGAGTAGTCGACGCGCTTGCCGAGCAGGTTCTGACGGAAGCGGCCCTGCTTGCCCTTGAGCATGTCGGACAGGGACTTGAGCGGACGGTTCGAGGCGCCGGTGACCGGACGGCCGCGGCGGCCGTTGTCGAACAGGGAGTCGACGGCCTCCTGGAGCATGCGCTTCTCGTTGTTGAGCATGATCTCCGGGGCGCCGAGCTCGATGAGGCGCTTCAGACGGTTGTTGCGGTTGATGACGCGACGGTACAGGTCGTTGAGGTCGGAGGTCGCGAAGCGGCCGCCGTCCAGCTGGACCATCGGGCGCAGGTCCGGCGGGATGACCGGGATCACGTCGAGCACCATGGCCTCCGGCTTGTTGCCGGTGGACAGGAACGCGTTGACGACCTTAAGGCGCTTCAGGGCCTTGGTCTTGCGCTGCTCGGACGCGTCCTTGATCTCCTCGCGCAGCTCGGCGGCGATGGCCTCGAGGTCGAGGGACTGCAGACGCTTCTTGACCGCCTCGGCGCCCATGGAGCCCTCGAAATAGTCCTCGTAGCGGTCCTGCATCTCGCGCCACAGGTCCACGTCGTCGATGATGTCGCCGGCCTTGAGCTTCTTGAACTTGTCGAACACGGCGTTCAGACGCGCGATCTGGTCGTCGTAGCGCTGGCGGATGGCCGCCATGTCGCGCTCGGCGCCGTTGCGCAGCTTGGCCTTCGCGGCGCCCTTGGCCTCACCGGCCTCCTCGAGCTCGTGCAGATCGGCCTCGACCTTCTTGGCGCGGTCCTCGATCTCGACGTCGCGGCGCTTCTCGAAGTTCGCGATCTCGTGGTCGAACTCGTCCTGCAGGTCCGGCAGATCCTGATGACGCTGCTCCTCGTTCACGGCGGTGACCATGTAGGAGGCGAAGTAGATGACCTTCTCCAGGTCCTTCGGGGTCACGTTGAGCATGTAGCCCAGACGGGACGGCACGCCCTTGAAGAACCAGATGTGGGTGACGGGGGCGGCCAGCTCGATGTGGCCCATGCGCTCACGACGGACGCGGGAACGGGTGACCTCCACGCCGCATCGCTCGCACACGATGCCCTTGAAGCGCACGCGCTTGTACTTGCCGCAGGCGCACTCCCAGTCGCGGGTCGGTCCGAAGATCTGCTCGCCGAACAGACCGTCCTTCTCCGGCTTCAGGGTGCGGTAGTTGATGGTTTCGGGCTTCTTGACCTCGCCGTGGCTCCAGCCGCGGATATCGTCCGCGGTGGCCAGGCCGATGCGAAGCTTGTCGAATGCGTTGACGTCCAGCACTGTTGTTTTCGTCCTTACTTACGCTTGCTTACGGTTCTCGATGGGTCTCACTGGTACTCGGGCTGAGCGGCGGCCTGGTCTTCCTTCGCGGCCGCGTCGGGGCGGGCGCCGATGTTGAAGCCGAGGTCGTCGGAGGAGCCGGCCGGATCGTCGTCCTCGTCCTTCATGTCGATGGCCTGGCCTTCGGCGTTGAGCACCTCGACGTTCAGGGACAGGGACTGCATTTCCTTGAGGAGCACCTTGAAGGACTCGGGGATGCCCGCCGGCGGCAGGTTCTCGCCCTTGACGATCGCGCCGTAGACGCGCACGCGGCCGTCCACGTCGTCGGACTTGGTGGTCATCATCTCGTGCAGCGTGTACGCGGCGCCGTAGGCCTCAAGGGCCCACACCTCCATCTCGCCGAAGCGCTGGCCGCCGAACTGCGCCTTGCCGCCCAGCGGCTGCTGGGTGATCATCGAGTACGGGCCGGTGGAGCGGGCGTGGATCTTGTCGTCGACCAGGTGGTGGAGCTTCAGCATGTACATGTAGCCCACGGAGATCGGACGCGCGAACGGCTCGCCGGTGCGGCCGTCGAACAGCGTGGCCTTGCCGTCCGGGCCGACCAGACGGTCGCCGTCGCGGTTCGGCAGCGTGGTGGACAGCAGGCCCTTGAGCACGTCCGGCTTGACGCCGTCGAACACCGGGGTCGCGACCGGGGTGCCCGGCTCCGCCTTCTCGGCGCCGGAGGGCACGAGCTTCTTCCACTCGGCCTCGAGATCCGGGTCGAGGGAGATGTCCCAGCCGGAGTGCGCGATCCAGCCGAGGTGCAGCTCGAGCACCTGGCCGAGGTTCATTCGGGACGGCACGCCGAGCGGGTTCAGCATGATGTCGACCGGGGTGCCGTCGGCGAGGAACGGCATGTCCTCCTCGGGCAGGATGCGGGAGATGCAGCCCTTGTTGCCGTGGCGGCCGGAGAGCTTGTCGCCCACCGTGATCTTGCGGTGCTGGGCGATGTAGACGCGAATCATCTGGTTGACGCCGTTGGGCAGCTCGTCGCCGTCCTCCTCGGCGTCCTCGCGGGTGATCTCCTTGACGCCGATGACGGTGCCGGTCTCGCCGTGGGGCACGCGCAGCGAGGTGTCGCGCACCTCACGGGACTTCTCGCCGAAGATGGCGCGCAGCAGGCGCTCCTCCGGGGTCAGCTCGGTCTCGCCCTTCGGCGTGACCTTGCCGACGAGGATGTCGCCGGCCTCGACCTCGGCACCGATGCGGATGAGGCCGCGCTCGTCGAGGTTCGCGACCGCGTCCTCGCCGACGTTCGGCAGGTCGCGGGTGATCTCCTCGGCGCCCAGCTTGGTCTCGCGGGCGTCGATCTCGTACTCCTCGATGTGGATGGAGGAGAGCGTGTCGTCCTGGACGAGACGCTGGGAGATGATCACGGCGTCCTCGTAGTTGTAGCCGTTCCACGGCATGAACGCGATGAGCAGGTTCTTGCCAAGGGCCAGCTCGCCCTTCTCGATCGCCGGGCCGTCGGCCATCACGGTGCCGGCCTCGACGCGCTCGCCGTCGTGGACGATCGGACGCTGGTTGTAGCAGGTGGTCTGGTTGGAACGCTGGAACTTGGCCAGCTTGTAGGAGCTGGTCGTGCCGTCGTCGTTCATCACGCGGATCATGTCGGCGGAGACGTAGGTGACCACGCCGTCCTTCTCCGACTTGATGACGTCGCCGGAGTCGTTGGCGGCGCGCCACTCGGAGCCGGTGCCGACGAGCGGACGCTCGGATTCGATCAGCGGGACGGCCTGGCGCTGCATGTTCGTACCCATCAGCGCTCGGTGGCCCTCGTCGTGCTCGAGGAACGGGATCAGCGAGGCGCCGAGGGAGACCATCTGGCGCGGGGAGACGTCCATGTAGTCGACCTGGCTGACGGGCACATCGACCGCCTCCTCCTCGCCGACTCGGGCGAGGGCGGACTTCTGGACGAAGTTGCCGTTCTTGTCGAGCTCCTGGTTGGCCTGGGCGATCACGTGGTCGAGATCGCGGTCGGCGGTCATGTACTCGACCTCGTCGGTCACGTGGCCGTCGACGACCTTGCGGTACGGGGTCTCGATGAAGCCGAACGGGTTGACGCGGCCGAAGGTCGCCAGCGAGCCGATGAGGCCGATGTTCGGGCCTTCAGGGGACTCGATCGGGCACATGCGGCCGAAGTGGGACGGGTGAACGTCGCGCACCTCCATGGATGCGCGGTCGCGGGACAGGCCGCCGGGGCCCAGCGCGGAAAGACGACGCTTGTTCGTCACGCCGGACAGCGGGTTGTTCTGATCCATGAACTGCGACAGCTGCGAGGTGCCGAAGAACTCCTTGATGGTGGCGTTCACCGGGCGGATGTTGATCAGGGACTGCGGGGTGATCGCCTCGGCGTCCTGCGTGGTCATGCGCTCGCGCACGACGCGCTCCATGCGCGACAGGCCGGTGCGCAGCTGGTTCTGGATCAGCTCGCCGACCTGGCGGATACGACGGTTGCCGAAGTGGTCGATGTCGTCGACGTCGACGCGCAGGTCGACGTCCTCGCCGTTGCGCTTGCCCGGGAAGGTGTCCTTGCCGTCATGCAGCGTGCACAGGTACTTGATCGTCGCGATGATGTCCTCTTTGTGGAGGGAACGGTCGTTGACCTCGTTCTCCAGGCCGAGCTTGCGGTCGATCTTGTAGCGGCCGACGCGAGCCAGATCGTAGCGCTTCGTGTTGAAGTAGAAGGAGTCGAGCAGGTTGCGGCCCGCGTCCGGGGTCGGGGTGTCGGCCGGACGGATCTTGCGGTACAGGTCGACGAGGGCCTCGTCCTGGGTCTGGAGGGTCTCCTTCTCCAGGGCGTCGAGCACCAGCGGGTAGTCCTTGAACGCCTCGCGGATCTCCGGCTTGGTCATGCCGATGGCCATGAGGAACACGATCGCGGACTGCTTGCGCTTGCGGTCCACGCGCACCTGCGGCTGGTCCTTCTTGTCGATCTCGAACTCAAGCCACGCGCCGCGCGACGGGATGATCTTCGCGCCGAAGACCTCCTTGTCGGAGGTGCGGTCCTGCTGGCGGTCGAAGTAGACGCCCGGGGAGCGCACGAGCTGGGAGACGATGACGCGCTCGGTGCCGCCGATGATGAACGTGCCGTGCGCGGTCTGCAGCGGGAAGTCGCCCATGAACACGGTCTGGGACTTGATCTCGCCGGTCTCGCCGTTCTCGAACTCGGCGTTCACGTACAGCGGGGCGGAGTAGGTGTAGTCCTTCTCCTTGCACTCCTGGACCGTGTGGCGCGGCTCCTCGAAGTACGGGTCGGAGAAGGTGAGGGACATGGTCTGCGCGAAGTTCTCGATCGGGGAGATCTCGTTGAAGACCTCGTCGAGGCCGGAGACGTGCGGCGTGGTGACCGTGCCGTTCTCCTCGTCCTTCGCGACGCGCGCCTTCCAGCGTTCGTTGCCGATCAGCCAGTCGAAGCTGTCGGTCTGGACGCCCAGAAGGTAGGGCACGTCGATGGGTTCCTTGATGGAACCGAAGTTCACGCGATCCGACGCCTTGTGCAGGTCGATGTCGTGCTGGTCGGCGCGTGCGGTGATGGTGGTGGTGTTCGTCGTAGCTTCAGTAGCCAATGGACGTTCCTTATCGCTCGCTATGTGTTCGTTTTCCCCGTCGAAGCAAGCATGGCCACCATATGCCTATGCGAGCTTCGTTGTGTGGAGGCATGCCCGCAATATGACACACCGTATGCAAATTACAAAGAATAGCGGTATGTAAGGACTTTTTTTCGAACCCGCCCGCGCACGCCGAGACGGTCCCCCATCCCGCTCCCGCTGGCGGGAGCTGGCGCGCACAGCGCGACTGAGGGTGGCAACCGACCGCAACCACCCCCAGTCGGCCAAGGCCGACAGCCCCCCGCCAGCGGAGGCGGCACGACCCCGACCGGGGCGGCACGCTCACGTGCTGGGGGGCGCGTGACCTACTGGACTTCGATGGTGACCTTCTCGCTGGTGACTTTGGGGGCGTTCTTGAGGCTCAGCCGGGCGACGTACGCGCCGCGATCCACCTTCGGCAGGTCGTCCTGGTTCGCCACGCACTCCGACCCCGTGCGGTTCGCGCCCCACGTGAGCGTCTGCACGTCCTTGTCGCCCTTCGCCATGAGCAGCATCCTCGCATCCGCCGGGCACGAATCGGACGTCCACACCGTGTCCTTGCCGTCGGCCGACGTGATCGTGAGCACACGGCCCGAATCGGACGCGTCGATCAGACACGAATCCGCGCCGTCATGTTCGATCGTCGCGACGAACTCCATCGAACCGCCGACCGTCACCGTCGCCGCCTTCGCGGTGAGAGACAGACGCGTGTCCTTCGCGGAGCAATCCTTCACGCCGGTGCTGCGGTGCGGCGTGGGCGCCGTGTCGCGTTCCAGCGCGGCACGGCTCACGCTGCCGTACGTCGCGCCCCACACCGCGCCCACGCCGCGCGACAGGCTGTACCCGCAGAACACGACGAGCGCGAGCGCGACCAGCAGCGCGACGCCGACGACGATGCGACGACGACGGTAGACCGCACGCTGCCGTTTGCTCAGATTGCGCGTGCCCGATATGCGTGTGCGCGGATTGCCGGTGCGCGGATTGCGTGTGCGCTGCGTACCCGACTTGCCCATACCCGACCTGCCCTGTGCCATAATGCGTCCCAGTCTATCGCGGCAGACGAATCGCGCCGCCGGGCAGGATCTCGATGAGACCGTCCTCGTCGAGGCTTGCCACGCACCGGTCGAGCTGCGCATGGTCCTTCCACAGCGTCTCGACCGTCGCACGCTCCAGCACAGACGCACGTTCGCCGGATGGTTCGGACGCGGACGAACTGGACACAACGGACGAACTGGACACATCGGACAGTTCGGATGTGACGGGCGAACCGGACATGGTTGACGATTCGGACGTGACGGACGAACCGGACACAGCAGACCGTTCGGGCGCGGCAGACGAACCGGACGCGGCGGGTAGTTTGCGCAACGCGTCGAGGACGATGCCGCGCACCTGACGGTCCGTGCCCTGGAACCGTTGTCGGGGCCGCGTGCGCCGCTCCCCCAATCCGGGACGGCCCGCGGCGAGGAACGCGCAGTCGTCGTGTACCGGGCAATGGTCGCACAGCGGGCTCTTCGCCGTACACACGAGCGCCCCCAGCTCCATCACCGACTGGTTCCACGTGACGGAGGGAATGCGTGAGGAATCGCGTGAAACGTCATGTGAAACGTCACGTGGAACAACACCGGAATCCCGTGAAACATCGCGTGGAACATCATCGTCGTCGTTCCCGGAACCATCGGCGTCCCCGCCGTCGCGCGGCAGGACGGCGACGGCGAGCGCGCGTTCCGCCGCGCTCGCCGCGCCGCCGCGCGACTCCTCCCCCGCGAACACGCGCGAAAGGACGCGACGGATGTTCGTGTCGACGACGGCGATCCGCTCGCCGTACGCGAAACTCATCACCGCGCTCGCCGTATAGTCGCCGATGCCGGGCAGCGCGACCAACGCGTCATACGTGCGCGGCAGGTCGTCGCCGCACTCCGTGGCGACGACGCGCGCGCACTCCTGCAGACGCAGGGCGCGACGCGGGTAGCCGAGACGCCCCCACGCGGCGATCACGTCGGATTTCGGGGCGGCGGCGAGCGCGGCGGCGTCCGGCCACCGTTCCATCCACGCGGTCCAGTAGGGCACGACGCGACTCATCTGCGTCTGCTGACTCATCACCTCGGAGACGAGGATCCCCCACGGCGTCGCGCGGCCGAACCGCCACGGCAGGTCGCGCGCGTTCGCCTCCCACCACGCGGCGAGACGCAGACGGACGCGGGCGGCGACCCGCCGTTCCGGAACACCCATGACACCCATTCCGACTCTCCCTCCCGCTCGCCGACGCCCAGCCTGTTCGCCGACGCCCAGCCCGCGATTCCTTCTGCCGCCACAGGCGCGTTCCGGGAGCCATGCGAGTCCGGGGCACACGCGAGTCCGGGAACCACGCGAGTCCGGGGCACCATGCGAGTCCAGGAACACGCACGTCCGCGGGGAACCACGCACGGACGCCCGCATTGATGCACACCCGTGTCGGTCATCGTCCATATTCTTAGCAGCTATGACGAACGAAGCACAACAGACGCTGGGGGCCACGGCCCAGACCACGCCGGAAACCGGCAATCCGGCCGGCAACCCTGCCGACAACCCGGAGGCACAAGTCGAGAAGATGTTCGAATACGGCTACCGCAAGTCGAACTACGGACCGGACGAGCTCGTGACCGACGCGCACGGCAACCCGATCTCGGTGGTCGACGCGATGCTCACCGCGGAGAAGGCGGCCGAGGCGGAGACCGTCACCCCGCACCTGTGCTACTACTCGCCGCGTATCCCCGGCAACACCGGTTCCGCGATCCGCCTGTGCGCGGTGACCGGCACGATCCTGCACCTCGTGGAGCCGCTCGGCTTCAACCTGCGCGACACGAAACTGCGCCGCGCCGGCCTCGACTACCATGACATGGCGCACGTGGTGCTGCACCCGAACTTCGAGAACCTCGTCGAGTCGATGCCGAACTCGCGCATCATCGCGTTCACCGCGCACGCCACGAAGCTGTACACGGAGATCGAATACAAGCCGACCGACATCCTGTTGTTCGGTCCGGAGCCGGGCAACATCCCCGATCCGATGGACATCATGGCCGGCCCCCACGTCGCCGAGCAGGTCCGCCTGCCGATGCGGCCGTCGCTGCGCTCGCTCAACCTCACGAACTGCGCGTCGATCGCCATCTACGAGGCGTGGCGCCAGCTCAACTTCGCCGGCGGCCGGTAAGGATTCGTTCCGACGGCGGCCGGTAGGGATCCGTTTCGTTGGCGACCGTTAGGAATCCGTTTCGACGACAGCTGTTAGGAATCCGTTTCGTTAGCGACCGTTAGGAATCCGTTTCGACGGCGACCGTTAGGGATCCGTTTCGTTGGCGTACGTTCGGCACGATATTTTCCCGTCCTACCGTCGCGAACGTACGCTGAGGAATCGTCAGTGTACGTTCGCGACGATGCCGCCCAAAAATACCGTGCCGAACGTACGCCGCCGAACGCCACACCGACCGACCGGCACCAGCGAAACCACCGACCGACCGTACCGACACACCGACACGGCCGACCGTGCCGAACGTACGCCACGGCACGACCGTACCGGCACGACCGACACCAGAGAAACCGCCTGCCGCCGCCGAACGACCAGTACCAGCGAAACCACCGACCGGCCGTACCGACACACCGTCACACCACCAACCGACCACACCGTCCCCCGGCACGTCAGCAGTAGGCGCCCTCGGCGCGGGTTCTCGGCACGGCGTTGTCCCCCAGCATCATGAAGAGCCGGTTCGACGCGAACGCGTCCTCATACGTGCAATGCAGAATCGTGGTGACTCCGGCGGCCCTCAACACGCGATCACGCTCGTTGCGCTCGTTGAGTATCTGTTTGGCGGTGCGTCCCCGCGTCATCGCGGGATTCTCGTATTTGGCCATGCCGTCGTATTCCAACACGATCATGCGGCCGTCATGCAGTCTCCACAGGAAGTCGACACGATACCGTCGCACGGGATACGCGGGATCATGGAACTCGACCTGCAGCTCCGGCACGACGAACCCGTTGTCGATGATGAACGCGCGAACCATCGATTCCCCTCCGTTCTCGCTGGCCGCGTCAACATATCGCAACAGCATCTCGATAGGGGCGCGATCATCATGCAGTCCCTTGCACGACCGCTCCACCTCGTTCATGTCCATGCCTTTGCGCGCCGCGGAATCGAACATCGGCAGCGCGAAACGGAACGGCAGGCTCAGGCCGCAGTCGATCAGCGTTCGGGCCGCATCGGTCACCATGATGCCGTTCACCGATACCGGCGCGATCGACGGAACGTAGAGGCGTCTCACGGTGAACCGGCGTCCTCCGTCGGCCCCTGACCGACTGGAACGGCGATACCCCTCTCCCGGCATTCGCCGAGACAACTCGGACCTGTTCGAGACCTTCCGCCCCTCCGCGTTCGCGACGTAGACGGATTGGTCATGGACTTTCCACGAGTGTTCGAATCCGTGGACGTCCGCGGCCGTGATCCCCGCGAACACCCACGTGGGATGCAGACGCGCCAAACCTCGCGCCACGTGCAGCGAGCGCTGGCACTCGTTCAACTGCGCCCAATAGTCCGGCGGAACATACAGATTCTGGTAAGGAGACGCCAGTTCGCCCGTCGCGACGCGGCGCCTCATCGCCCGGCGCAGGGCGTCCGTGTCCCCTACCGCGCAACGGTTCTCCTGTTGCGCCTGCACTATCCGCGCGTTCACCACCTTGTGCTGTTTCATTCCCTCACGGTAGAGGACATCCGTTGGATCCGGCAAATCCGGGATTGTGGATAACACGCCGCACGACGTGCGATTGTGGATAACCGCCGTTCCGTCCGGCGTCGTTTCTCCGAAGATGACGCCACTGGCGGTCTCCGGACGGTGGTTTCCGGGCGACGGTCCAGCGGCACGGTGTACGTTCGGCACGGTATTTTTGGGCGGCATCGTCGCGAACGTACACTGACGATTCCCCAGCGTACGTTCGCGACGGTAGGACGGGAAAATACCGTGCCGAACGTACGCCGGCAAAACGAGACAAGAGAACAGACCGACAAGACAAGAGAACAGACCGACGGTATGGCGAAAGAACAGGCCAACGAAACAGGACGAGAGAACGAACCGACGGTCCGACGGTCCGACGGTCCAACGGTCCAACGGTCCGACAGTTTGACGGTACGACGGCTTCCGGGCGACGGTCCAGCGGTACGGCGTACGTTCGGCACGGTATTTTTGGGCGGCATCGTCGCGAACGTACACTGACGATTCCCCAGCGTACGTTCGCGACGGTAGGACAGGAAAATACCGTGCCGAACGTACGCCGACAAAACGAGACAAGAGAACAGACCAACGAAACGGCCGGAGAAAACCAACCGACCGCAGGGACGAGAGAACACAGACCGACCGCGGAACCAAAGACGCCTCCGGAGATGACGGTGTATTGCGGGATAGAATGGGAAAAGGTGCAACGACCTAGCCGGCGACTACGCCCGGGCGGGTCGACGGCCGGTGCGGACCGATACCTCATCCGACACGGGCGGCAGACATCGAAGGAGATGACCATGGGCGGGAAGAGCACACGACGGACGGGATGCGGAACATCGGGGACGCGGATGCCGGCGGCGCATGTCACGAAGCGGGTGACGACGGGCATCATGGCGCGGGTGACGGCGGGCGTTATCGCGATGATCGTCGCGGCGGCGATGCTGTTCACGCCGATGATCGCCTCGGCGTCGGGACCGTTGTCGTTGAAGGTCATCGGCAACATCGACTTCCGGAAATACGATAACGTCTCCCTCCGCGGAATGTCCAGGGATGGTTCCGTGGCCATCGTAAGCGCATCGGCCTCCTCGGACGACGACGGCACGTACTTCATGGTGACGCCGAAGGACGCGTCGATCACCGAACTGGACGATTCGAACGACGATTATCCTGTCATCTCGACCGACACCAAACACGTCTATTACATCGACGGCGACCAATCGGTGCGGATGGTGGACGTCGCTTCGAAAAAGATCACCACGCTGAACTATATGGATGACGATTCGGCGGGCTCATCGAGTTCTGACGACTCCGACGATGATTCGGATTACTCCGACGACTCCGACTACTCGGATGACGACTCCGACTACTCCGACGATGACTCCGACGACTCCGATGACTCGACCAACGCTCCGTCCGTATGGTATGCGAACGGCAACCGACTGCTGGTCAAGTACACGGACCACTACGGGGTGGGCGACATCGCACGGCACAAGATGCTCTCCACACTGAAGGTCGACGAAGACGGCGCCTCCACCATGGCCACGGATTCCGATTTGTCGCATGTGTATGTGCTCAACATCCCCTCCGATGTCTCCTCCAGCACGTTGAAGACCTATGATGCGGGCAGCGGCGACGTCGTCTCCACGATGCAGGCCGCCATTCCCGAGGATTCCGTCCCTTCTTCGTTCAATCCGGACTCGGGGACAACGTCTTTTCTGTTCGGAGTCTTCGGCGGCGGGACACTGCTCGCATATATTTATTACTTTGGCGACGCTACGGGTCCCAATGGTCCGCACATTTATCGGATTGATTCCAAAACCGGCGACGTGACGACGTTTTCAAATCATCGCAACAGCCTCGTCACTGCCAATCTGGACTATATGATGCTCGCGGAGGATGAGTCCGGCGACGTGAATCAGCAGTTGAGTGTGTACGACGCCAAGGACCGGAACGCCGTGTCGAGTCTCACCGTCAAGAGCATCACCACGGGAAAGACCATCCATAGCGTCACCGACCGCGACACGATACGGAAGATCCTCAAGCCCCTCGCCAATCCGGACGAATATCCGGACAGATATACGCCGGCGTATCTGTCGTGCGACGGCAGATACCTCGTCGAAGCGACGGCCTCGTCATTGAAACGCTCGGAATTCTCCCTGCTCGACACGGCTTCGGGAGCATTGTCGACCGTGACGCCGCCGGAATCCGACACCATCGCGCTCGGCGATGACGGCATCGATTCGCTGATGTTCAGCGCCGATAGCGGCACGATGCTCGCAGTGACCGGCATCAAGGACAAGCAGTCCGGCGAATCCTCGTACGGCAGACGGCTGGTGGTCTACGACACCGGCATCGGCGGTGACGCATGGACGCGACCGAAGACGTGGATCATGGTCGGCATCGGCGCCGCCGTGGCCGTCGCGGCGATCGTCGTCGTCGTCATCGTGGCGCGCCGGGCGAGGCGCCGCAGGCGCGCGACGACCGGCGGCGCCGGAACCGGCATGCCGCCGTTGCCGGGAGCCGCGGCGCAACCCGCGGCGACCGGTCATCCGGTGCCGCTGGTTCCGGCGCCGGTACCGCAACCGGGCCGCACGGGACGTGCGATGCCGGCGGTACCGCAACCGGCGGCACCGCACGTCCCGCCGTCACCGCAAGCGTGGCCGTCCGTGCCGTCAGTCCCGCAACCGGCGGCACCCCTGCCGCCGGGACAGCCGACGCAACCCGAACGCCCGCGGTTCTGCCCGCAGTGCGGCGCGCCGGTGGCCGACGGCGGCACCCGGTTCTGCACGCGTTGCGGCCGTCCGCTGTTCAGTTCTTAAACGAGTGGATCGGGGCGGGGATGCGGCCGCCGCGGGTGACGAACGCCTCGCAGGAGGTCTGGTTGACGGGGATGATCGGCGCGTAGCCCATGAGGCCGCCGAAGTTCGCCATCTCGCCGACGCCCTTGCCCTCGACCGGGATGACGCGCACGGCGGTGGTCTTCTGGTTGACCATGCCGATGGCCGCCTCGTCGGCGATGATGCCGGAGATCGTCGCGGCGGACGTGTCGCCGGGGATCGCGATCATGTCGAGACCGACCGAGCACACGCAGGTCATCGCCTCAAGCTTCTCGATCGTGAGGCACCCGTTGCCGGCCGCGTCGATCATGTTCTTGTCCTCGGAGACCGGGATGAACGCGCCGGACAGGCCGCCCACGTAGGAGGACGCCATGATGCCGCCCTTCTTCACCTGGTCGTTGAGCATCGCGAGCGCCGCGGTCGTGCCGGGAGCGCCCACCTGTTCGAGACCGATCTTCTCGAGCACCTCGCCGACGGAATCGCCCACGGCCGGGGTCGGCGCGAGCGACAGGTCGATGATGCCGAACGGCACGCCCAACCGTCGCGACGCCTCCTGCGCGACCAGCTGGCCGACGCGCGTGATCTTGAACGCGGTGCGCTTGATCGTCTCGCACAGGAACTCGAAGTCCTTGCCCTTGGCGGCGTCGAGCGCGCGCGAGACGACGCCGGGGCCGGAGACGCCCACGTTGATGACCGCGTCGCCCTCGGTCACGCCGTGGAAGCCGCCCGCCATGAACGGGTTGTCGTCGGGCACGTTGCAGAACGCGACGAACTTCACGCAGCCGTAGGAGTCGATGTCGGCGGTGGCGTGCGCGATGTCCTTGACGATGTGGCCGAGCAGTTCGACCGCGTTCATGTCGATGCCGGTCTTCGTGGAGCCGACGTTGACGGACGAGCAGACCACGTCGGTCTCGGAGAGCGCCTGCGGCAGGGAACGGATGAGCAGCTCCTCGGCCGGGGTCATCGCCTTCGAGACGAGCGCCGAGTAGCCGCCGATCAGGTTGACGCCGACCTCCTTGGCCGCGCGGTCGAGCGCGTGCGCGATCTTGACGAAATCACCGCTCGTCTTGCAGCAGCTCGCGCCGACCAGCGAGATCGGGGTGACGGTGATGCGCTTGTTGACGATCGGGATGCCGTAGTCGCGTTCGATGTCCTCGCCGGTGGAGACGAGGTCCTTCGCGTAGGTGGTGATCTTGCGGTAGATGTTGTCGCAGGTCTCGTCGACGCTTGCGCTCGCGCAGTCGAGCAGCGAGATGCCCATCGTGATGGTGCGCACGTCGAGCTTCTCCTGCTCGATCATCTGGTTGGTCTCGTGGACCTCCATGATATTCAGCATGATGTGATGTCCTTATCGAATAGGTATCCGCCCCACTGGAACGACGGACCCGCCGAAGGCGAGACCGTATCACCGCCCCCGCCGGCGGGGGCTGTCGGCGAAGCCGACTGGGGGTGGTCAGATTGGGTGATCGTAATCGGACCACCTCCGGCGCTACGCGCCACCTCCCGCCAGCGGGAGGAGGACACGGATGCTCCGTCGCGGGACGGCAACCACCGTCCCCGCCGACGAGGGGAAGGGATGGGATGGGATGCTAGATGCGGTGCATCTTGGTGAAGATCTCCTCACGCTGGCAGCGGATGCGCACGCCGATGTCGTCGCCGAGATCCTCGAGGTTGCCAACCATGGCGCTGAACTCCTTGTCGGAGTTCGCGTAGTCGACGATCATCATCATGTTGAAATAGCCGTCGATGATGGTCTGGGAGATGTCGAGCACGTTGACGTTGTGCTGCGACAGGTACGTGCACACGCGTGCGATGATGCCGACCGTGTCCTGGCCGACGACGGTGATGATTGCCTTGTTCATGACGCTCCCTGAATGGTGTGGTGTGTCCGGCGCATGTCCGGTGTGTCCGATTTGGCGTGGTGTCCGGTGATGCCCGTCCGGTTTGGGGATTGGCTCGGAAATACGAAAAACGGGTGTTCACCAGTATAGGTGAACACCCGTTGGCGTGTTATGGAACGTCCACGGCGGAGGACGACCGCCGCCGAGCAGGCTACGCGGCGAGGTTCTCGGCCTTCGCGCCGGCTTCCACGGCCACATCGACCTCGACCGGGGTCATCTCCGGTTCGCGGCGCGCATGCTCCTTCAGTGCGAACGAGAAGACGAGCACGAGCGCGATGAGCGCGAGACCGAACAGGTAGCCGTAGCGGGAGACATCCACGAAGCCCTGCGCGGGGTTCGTGCCGCCGCCGGCCGTGTAGGTCGCCTGGCCGAGACCGAGCAGGCAGGTGGCGACGGCGGTGGAGATGGCGCCGCACACCTGCTGCATCGTGTTGAGGATCGTGCTGCCGTCGGCGGCCATGCGGCCCGGCAGCGCCTTCAACGCGGCGGATTGCGTGGACTGCTGGATGAACGGGATGCCGACCATCACGATGATGTGCGCGGCGAGGAACAGCGCGACGGGCGAACCGGTGCCGATCGCGAAGAACAGCGCGCCGCCGACCGCGGTCATCGCCACGCCGATCCAGACGAGGCGGCGCGCGCCGTAGCGGTCGAACAGGCGGCCGGCGCCCAGCGTGCACAGCGCGTTGACGACGCCGCCGGGCAGCATGAGCAGGCCAGCGACGGTGGAGCTCAGGCCGAGCCCGCGCTGCAGCTCCTGCGGTACGAGGTACATGAACGCGAGCGTGCAGGCGAACGAGCAGGAGACCATGATGGCCGGCGTGTGGAACGCGGCGACGCCGAGCGCGCGCAGGTCGAGCAGCGGCGTGGCGATGGTGAGCTGGCGGTGCGCGTAGAAGGCGAGGACGACGACGCCGACGACGAGCAGTCCGATGACGGCCGGCGAGAAGCCCATGTCGCTCACGAGACTCACACCGGCGACGAGGCAGCCGAAGCCGAGCGCGGACGCGACGATGGAGAGCACGTCGACGGCCGGACGGGTTCGTTCGATCGGAGTGACGAAGAACAGTGCGGTGCACACGAGCGCCACGGCGGCGATCACGGCGAACAGGGCGAAGATCGCACGCCAGGAGATCGCGCCGATGAGCGCGCCGGCGACGGTCGGGCCGATGACCGGCGCGAACATGATGACGAGGCCGGCCACGCCGTTCGCGGCGCCGATCTTCGACGGCGGGAACACGCGCATGATGGCCGCGTACATGGTGGGCAGCACGATGCCGGTGCTCACGCCCTGCACGATGCGGCCGGCGAGCAGCACGGGGAACGTGGTCGCAAACGTGCACACGAGCGCGCCGACGAGGAAGCAGGCGAGCGCGAAGATGACGAGCGTCTTCGCCTTGACCCACTTGAGCAGGAAGCCGACGCACGGCAGCACGACGCCGATGGCGAGCATGTAGCCGACGACCATCCACTGCGCGGTACCGGAGGAGACGGAGAACTCGTCCATCAGATCGGGGATGGCGATGTTCATCGACGTTTCGGAGAGCATGCCGAGGAACACGGCGAAGTACAGGCCGAGCATCACACGGTGCGGATGCGCGAAGCGCGGGGCGGGCGCACCGCCGGGCACGGGGGTCGCGACCTCGTAGGAGACGTGGTCGAGATGCGGCTTGGCGGTCGCGGAGCCGGATACGGTGCCGGCCGTGGGGTCGGTCGCGGAACCGGAGATGGAATCATTGCGGACGGTTGTCTGATCGGACAACGGAAAACCTCTTCTTGTCTATATCGATGCGCCGCCGCCGGGCGATTCCCGCGCATGCTTCGCATCCCCGCGTGTTTCACGGGAAACACACGGGGACGGCATCATCGGCGGGAAGTCGAGCGCCCCTAACGTCCGGGCCCCGACGGCAACGAAAAACCGCATGCCCCATGGCGGAGAATGCGCCAAAGGCATGCGGTTATCAAGTCGAGATGTGACCGTAGTACGTTTTCCGTTTTTTCGTAAGCGAGCCGGGCGTGTCGCGGGAGATCCAGCGCGAGGGACCTCACGCACAGGAACCTCCCACGTGTGGGAACCTCCCCCACCCGGCTTCGCCGGGAGCCCCCTCCAGAGGGGGCCAAGGACAAGGCCCGGTGCTTCCCAAGACCTCGGACCGGCCGGCGTGACGCGGGAGCACGCGCACGGGGTCTCCCCGGTTCACTCATGTTTTACCTCCCTCTGATGAGGGAGGTGTCATCGCGAAGCGATGACGGAGGGAGAGACCTGAGCGACCGCAGGTCGCGGGAATATCGCATCGGCCGCAGGCCGATTCCGTTTCTCGCGGCCTGCGACCACCGCCTCTCCCCCAGTCCGCTTCGCGGACAGCCCCCTCCAGAGGGGGTCAAAGGAAAAGGAAGACGAGCCGGGCGCGACACGGAACCTCCCACGTGTGGGAACCTCCCCCACCCGGCTTCGCCGGGAGCCTCCTCCAGAGGGGGCCAAGGATGAGACTAACACCTGCGGTCGGCGTTGCGCATGGTGTTGTTGGCGGTTTTGGCGGCGGCGGGGGTGACGCCGCGTTCGCGCGCGGATTCGCGCATCTTCGGGTTCTCTGGGCCTTCGTTCGGCGGCATCTGGCACAGCCACTCCCCCACGAGGCCGACGATCATGTCCGCGAGGCAGATCACGCCGGTCACCGCGCACTCGGTCACCGCCTGCGCGTAGAACTCGGCCTCCATATGCCCGACGGACGGGATGATTTGGCCGAAATACCATCCGGCGAGCGCCGCCCCCGCCAACGCCAGCGCCTTGGCGAGCACGAGCGTATGGAACGCGAGCGTCGGGTTGACGAACGTGCGCGGCCGTTTGCGCGGGTCGGTGGTCGCGTACTTGTGCACGTTGATGGCGAGCACGAGCACGAGTATGCCGATGGCGACGAGCAGCGCCGCGACGAACCAGGGCGCGCCGATCAGCGTGAGCCCGTACCGTTCGCCCAATACGGCGACGCCCGCGCCGGCAGCCAGTCCCAACGCCAGTCCGATCGCCGGCTGCCACCATGGTGTCCTATGCGCCTTCATCCCGTGTCCTTCCAATCGTTCTTTCGTCCGTCCGATGCCGATACGCCGTCACGGTTCCCGCGGCTCCCGCGCTCCGACGAGCCCTGCGATTCGACAAGCCCCGCAGTTCCCATCATTTCGCGCCGATGATCCAGTTGTCGCTGAGCATGCCGACCATGCCCGCGTCGGGCGCCATCGCGAGCAGGAACGAGACCGGGTCGCCGCCGAGCGTGGCGTTCGGATCCATGTCCATCCACGGCGCGAGCACGGAGGCGTGGGTCTTCGCACTCGGCCACGGCACGCGGCAGTCCGGCTCGTCCGCGGTCACGTGCTCCATGTCGACCAGATTGAGGTCGATCGCGCCGTCGTGCGTGCCCTCGATGTCGCCGAGCGAGGCGATCAGCGCGCGTGCGCCGAGCTTCGTCTCGATCTGGATGACGGCGCTCATCGCGTCGGGTCCATCGAAGTTACTCACATGGTAGAGCGGCGAGATGCCGTCGACCTGATTGCCGGGCAGTCCGTCGATGGCGACGATCGCCTCGCGGAACAGGCGTTCCGCATCGGTGGAGGTCGAGTCCATCGAGATGACGGCCTTGAGCGGCACCGTCGCGCCGTCCGCGAAATCGTCCGCCGCACCATTCACATCACTACTCACGACACCACTCACGACACCACTCACAGTATCATTTGCAGTATCGTTCACAGCACCATTCACGGTGCCATTCACGGTATCGTCCGCGGCGTTGCCTCCACCGACAGATACGCCCGCCACCGCAACGGATGCGCCCGCCACCGCGTCGAGTGTCTCATCGGACACCGCCTTGCCAGTGGCCTGCCATGCTTGCATCCCACAAGATGAGGCCGCGTCGGGTGTCTCATCGGACACCGCCTTGCCAGTGAGGGAGCCAACACCCACACCGTCCGCCGCCACGCCGCCGCTCATCCAGTCGTGCGCGACGAGTTCGACCGGCGGCTCGACCCCGTCCGCCTCGGCGAGCAGTCCTTCGGCGAGCTCGTCCACCGGCCCGCCGTGCAGGCCGGGCAGGTCGGCGTGCGGGTCGAGCGCCGCCCACGGCACGAGCACGAACGCCCGCTGCCATGCGCGCGGATGCGGCAGCGTCAGGTCGGCCGCATCGGATTCGACGCCGTCGTAGTCGATGATGTCGAGGTCGAGCGTGCGGCTCGACCAGTGGGTTTCGCGCGTGCGGCCATGGTCGCGTTCGATGCGCTGAAGCGCGTCGAGCAGCGTGCGCGCTTCGAGCGTGGTCGTCGCCTCGACCACCGCGTTGAGGAAGTCGGGAGTGCCGTCCGCCATGCCCCATGCGGCGGTGCGGTAGAGCGGCGAGACGCCGGTGACTTGCGTGCCGTCGAGCGCGTCGATGCGGCGCACCGCGTCGCGCATCGTCGCCGCGACGTCGCCCTGATTGCCGCCGAGCGCGATGACGACGCGATGCGACGCAGACGCGCCGGCACCGTCCGCCACGCCGTTCCCGGCGACTTCGCGTGAACGCGTGATGCTCACGGCGACGTCGTCGAACGGCACGGTGATCGGCGCGTGCGGCTTGTGCACGGTCACGTCGACCGTGCGGATCGGTTCGATGGCGAGCAGTCTGTCGGCGATATCCTGCGCGAGCTTCTCGATGAGGTCGACGTGGTCGCCTTCGATGACGGCGACGATCGCCTTGGCGGCGCGACCGTAGTCGACGGTGTCGCCGAGTGCGTCGGAGCGGCCTGCGGCGGCGAGGTCGAGGTGAAGGGTCACGTCGACGACGAACGGCTGCGCGCGCTCGTGTTCGAAGTCGAGCACGCCGTGCGTCCCGTTCGCCCGCACGCCGGTCAGAGTGATCGTATCCATGAGGCTCCTTTGCGTTCCTACGTCTCAGTTCGCGTATTCGCGCCACGTGTCGCCGACGGCGACGGCGGCGCGGCTGCGCGCCACGTCGTGGACGCGCACCGCCCACGCGCCGTGTTCCGCGCACAGGGCGCTGAACGCGGCGGTGGCGTCGTCGCGCGCAGCCATCGTGACGTCCGTGAATCCCGCCTTGTCGAGAATCGCGGTGACGAAACGTTTACGCGACTGGCCGATGAGCACCGGGTATCCGGTCGCACGGAACCGGTCGAGTCCGGCGAGCAGCGGCAGGTTGTGCGCGATGCCGGGCTTGGAGAATCCGAGACCCGGATCGATGATGATGCGTTCGGGGGCGACGCCGGCGGCAAGCACCGCGTCGACCTGACGCATGAGCTCATCGTGTACATCCTGCAAGACGCCATGCTCGTAGTGCGAGGTGTCGGCGTCGGGGGCGCCGGTCTTGGAGCCGGCGAGCCAGCCGCGCCAATGCTGGACGATGTACAGGCAGTCGTGGTCGGCGACGACGTGCGGCAGTTCCGTGTCGAGCGTGCCGCCGGACACGTCGTTGATGATCTGCGCACCACCGTCGAGCGCCGCCGCGGCGACCGAGGCGCGCGTCGTGTCGATGGACAGCGTCGCGCCGGCGGGGATGAGCGCCTCGACCGCGCCGGTGATGCGCCTGAGCTCATCCTCCTCGCTGACGCGCTTCGCGCCGGGACGCGTCGATTCGGCGCCGATGTCGATGATGTCCGCGCCGGCGGCCATCATCGCGCGGCCGTGGTCGGCGGCGGCGCGCGGATCGAGCCAGAGGCCGCCGTCCGAGAACGAGTCCTCGGTGATGTTGAGCACGCCCATGACGAGCGTATGCGTGGCGTCGTGTAGCGCTTTGAGATCGGTTGCGGAATCGGTTGCCATGTGATTACCCCCTCAGTCCCGCCCCGCAGGACAGCTCCCCCTCCAAGGGGAGCAACATTAAATATTCCGCTCCCCCTTGAGGGGGAGCTGGCGGCCGCAGGCCGACTGAGGGGGTGTACCGCAACCCCCGGAACCGCCTAGCGGCTCATGATGAGGCTCATGGCCTCGGCGCGGGTGGCGGGGTTGCGCAGCAGCCCCCGCACCGCGGACGTGACCGTGCGCGCCTCGGATTTCCTCACGCCGCGCATCGACATGCACAGGTGCTCACATTCGGTGACGACGATCACGCCGCGCGCGCCCGCGTATTCGACGAGTGCGTCGGCGATCTGCTGGGTGAGACGCTCCTGCACCTGCGGCCGGCGCGCGTACACTTCGACGAGCCGGGCGAGCTTGCTCAACCCCATGACCCCGTCCTTGGCGGGGATGTACCCGACGTGGGCGACGCCATGGAACGGCAGCAGATGATGCTCGCACACCGAATACAGTTCGATGTTCTTGACGAGCACGAGCTCGTCGGTGTCCACGTCGAAATGCCTCTCAAGCACCTGTTCGGGCGAGGCGGAGAGTCCGGCGAACAGTTCGCGTCCGGCGCGGGCGATGCGGTCCGGCGTCTCGACGAGACCTTCGCGGTCCGGGTCCTCGCCGATCGCCTGGAGGAACAGGCGCACGGCCCTGCGCACGCCGTCCTCGTCGTAGGCGGGGCGGTCGCCGTCGCCGCGCGTCTGGCCGGCGGCGACGTGATCGCGCGGCGACTGCGGCAGCGAGACCTGCAGGGCGGAACCGTCCTGCGAGGCGCGGGACTGCACCTGCGCGGGGGCGCCGGGACCGCCATGGCCGGCATGATGCGGACGGGACTGCACCATGCCCGGCTTGCGGGAGACGTCGCCGGCGTTCGCGTTCTCGCGGACCAGCGACGGCGAATCCGGCAGGGAGATGTTCTGCGCGTGTCGTGCCATCGGTCACTCCCCCGGCTTCATGCCGACCGAACGCTTGAGCGATTCGGGGATCTCGACGGGCGGCAGGTCGGAGTCGGGGCGACGTTCGTCGGACAGCCATACCGGGCGGACCGGCGCCTTGCGGATCGGCGCGAAGATCGCGGCGAGCTCCTTCTCGTTCAGCGTCTCCTTGACGAGCAGCTGGCGCACGAGCTCGTCGAGGATGTCACGGTTCTCGTTGATGATGTTCCACGCCTCGGTGTGCGCGGTCTCGACGAGCTTGAGCACCTCCTCGTCGATGACTTCGGCGGTGCGGTTCGAGTAGTTGTGCGGCGCGAGGCTGCCCAGATCGCCGCTCTGGTCCTCGTCGTCCGCCCACTTGATCGCGCCGAGCTTCGTGGAGAAGCCGTACTGGGTGATCATCGTGCGGGCGATGTTCGTCGCCTTCTCGATGTCGTTGGAGGCGCCGGTGGTCGGATCGTGGAAGACGACCTCCTCGGCGGTGCGGCCGCCCATCGCGTACGCCATCTGGTCGAGCAGCTGGTTGCGCGACTGCGAGTAGCGGTCGGAGGTGGGCATGACGGCCGTGTAGCCGAGCGCGCGGCCTCGCGGCAGGATCGTCACCTTGGTGACCGGATCCGTGTTGTGCAGCGCGGCGGCGACGAGCGCGTGGCCGCCCTCATGGTAGGCGGTGTTGCGCAGCTCGTCGAGGGCCATGCCCTTCGACTTGCGCTTCGGACCGGCCTGGACGCGGTCGATGGCCTCGTCGATGGCGCGGTTGTCGATGAGCTGGGCGCCGGCGCGGGCGCACAGCAGGGCCGCCTCGTTGAGCACGTTGGCCAGATCGGCGCCGGTGAAGCCCGGCGTGCGCACGGCCACCATGTGCAGGTCGACGTCCGGGACGAACGGCTTGCCCTTCGCATGCACCTTGAGGATCGCCTCGCGGCCTTCGAGGTCCGGTGCGGCGACGCCCACCTGACGGTCGAAGCGGCCCGGGCGCAGCAGGGCCGGGTCGAGCACGTCGGGACGGTTCGTCGCGGCGATGATGATGAGGTTCGTGTCGTTGTCGAAACCATCCATCTCGACGAGCAGCTGGTTGAGCGTCTGCTCGCGCTCGTCATGCCCGCCGGACATGCCGGAGCCGCGCTTGCGGCCGACCGCGTCGATCTCGTCGATGAAGATGATCGCCGGGGCGTTCTTCTTCGCCTCGTCGAACAGGTCGCGCACGCGGGAGGCGCCGAGGCCGACGAACATCTCGACGAAGTCGGAGCCGGCCATCGCATAGAACGGCACGCCCGCCTCGCCGGCGATGGCGCGCGCGAGCAGCGTCTTGCCGGTGCCGGGAGGACCGTACAGGAGCACGCCTCGCGGGATGCGCGCGCCGAGCGCCTTGTACTTGGACGGGTCCTTGAGGAAGTCCTTGATCTCCTCGACCTCGGCGAGCGCCTCGTCCTCGCCGGCCACGTCGGAGAACTTCGTGGTCGGGGTTTGGCCTTCGAGCAGCTTGCCGTTGTTCTTCTTGCCGCCCATGCCGAGCATGCCGCCGGCGCCGCCCATGCGGCTCATCAGCCACCAGAACAGCGCGAAGAAGATGATGAACGGCAGGATCGAGGTGATGAGGTAGCTCATCATGCTGGTCTGCTCGATGTCCGCGCTCCAACCCTTCGACGGGTCGGCCTTCTGGACGGCCTTGAGGATATCCTGCCCCTGGGCGAACGTGTAGTAGAACTGGACCTTGTCGCCGTAGTTGTGGTTCTTGCCGGTGTCCGGGTCCTTCTTGTTGTAGTCGCCCTTGAGTTCGAGCGTGACCTTCTGCTTGTTGTCGACGATCTTCGCGTAGGTCACCTGGCCGTTGTTGAGCAGCTGCAGGCCGTCCTTGGTGTCGATGGTCTGCGCGCCGGTGCCGGCGAACATCTGGAACATCATCGCGATGAGCACCACGACGACGGCGCCCCACAGCCACGGGGACTGCCAGAACGGCTTGTCGCCGCCCTTGCGGTTCGGCTTGTCGCCCTTGCCGCCCTTGTTCCCGTTGTTGCCGTTGTCGTTCCCACGGCGGAACGGATTGTTGAACGGGTTGCCGTTGCCGCCGTTGTTCGGCTGCCCGGGCCCCTGGGGGAAAGTCATGCCTGTTCTCCTTGATACACTGCCGGCTTGAGCACGGCGATCGAGTCGAGGTTGCGGTACCGCTCGTCATAGTCGAGACCGAAGCCGACGACGAACTCGTCCGGGATCTCCAGTCCCTTGTACTTCACATCCACGTCCACTTCGCGGCGGGCGGGCTTCTCCAGCAGGGCGAAGATCTCCACCGAGGCGGCCCCGCGCCGCTTCAGCTCCTCGACCAGCCAAGCCAGCGTACGGCCTGAATCAACGATATCCTCCACGATGAGAATGTGCCGACCGCGAACATCGGTCGACAGATCCTGACGGATCGTCACGGTGCCGCTGGAAACGGTGCCCGATCCGTAGCTGGACAGGCTCATGAAGTCGATCTGGCAGGGGATGGACAGCGCCTGCGAGAACGAGGCGAGCGTGTTCACCGCCCCCTTGAGCACGGCGACGAGCAACGGGTCCTTCCCCCGGTAGTCCTCGCTCGCCTGCGCCGCGGCATGCTCGATGATGGCGTGGATCTTCTCTGCACTGACCAGCTCGTGGTCGATGTCGTCTTGTACGTCAGCGATTCGCATGCACCCCATCTTGGCACACGCGAATGACGTGTTTCTTAGCAGAAACTGGGAGAATTCAGAGTTTCGTCAGGGAGGCGGCGAACGCGTCGAGCGCCCGGTTCGCCAGCGCGCCGTTCTCCGGATCGTTGACGATCGCGGCGAACGTGACCACGCCGCCGCCCGCGCGCGACGCGTTGCCGGCGAGCGCGCGCACGTCGCCGAGCGCGCCGGTCTTCACGCGCAGCAGACCGCGCGCCGCATCGTCGCTCACACGGTTCTTCACCGTGCCGACGAGTCCGGGCAGCGCCATGCCTTCGGACGCGGCCGCCGCGCCGCCGTCCGGGTCGACGTACTTCGACTGCACCTGGGCGAGCGTCGTCACGGTGAGCGTCGTGCCGGGCGCGAGACCCGAGCAGCTGGTCATGGTGAGGCCGTCGGTGTTCACGCCGTGGTCGGCGAGCACCTTGGCGACCGCCTTGACGTCGCCGTCGATCGAATTGCCGGTGCCGAGCTTCAGCGCGGTGAGACGGCCGAACAGTTCGGCGAGCGTGTTGTCGGAGTGGCGCATCATGAACGCCATGACCTCGTTGAGCGGCGCGGAGCTCACCTTGGCGAGGCGCGCGGAGTCGGTCGCGCCGGACGTGTCGGTCGAATCGGAGACCTGGATGCCCTGCGCGGCGAGCAGCGTCTTGAACGTGGCGGCCACGTCGGCCGCCGTGTTCTGGGAGAGCATCGGATACTCCTCGAAATCGTCGGCGTCCTCCGCGTTGAGGCCGCTCCAGTCGCGGCCGCCGTCGATCGCCATCGACGAGATCGGCGTGTAGTAGCGGTTCTCGTCGTTGTTCTCCTCGATGCCGGCGGGCGTGCGGTCGTCGCCGAACAGCGTGTCGTCGGCGGCGAGCGCGACCGACGTGACGCCCTTCGCCTTCAGCGCGTCGCCGGTCTCGCGCGCGAGCGTCGCGAGACCGGCGCGGCCGTTGACGTGGCTTTCGTCGTTCTCCCCCGCGCCGAGCAGCATGTCGCCGCCGCCCTTGAGCACGACGGTGGGCGCGTCGGACGCGTGGGTGAGGTAGGTCGTGGTGTCGAGCGTCGAGCCCATTTCCAGCGTGCTCGCGGCGGCGAACGCGGTGAGCGTCTTCGTCGTCGACGCCGGCTGGCGGGGCGTCGACGACTCGTGTTCGGCGACCACGTTCCCCTTCGCGTCGGCGATGACGACGGAATAGTTGTCGCCGACGCCCTCCGCCTCGCCGAGCGTCTTGATGAGCGCCTCCGCCTGCGACTTGTCGATCGCCTTGCCCGCGTCGGCGTCGCCCGCGACCGTGCCGGCAGCGATGGTCGACGCCGGATCGGGGTAGGCGCGCGTCTCGACGGGCGCGAGGGTGAGCAGGCCGGGCGCGACGTCGGCCACGTCGGCGGCCGTGTAGCCGACGCACGCGGCGAGCGTGAGCGCGACCGACGTCGCGCACACGGCGACGCGACGGGACTTGCGGACGACGGTGGACTGGGTTTCGTTCATATCTCACCTTTATAGCAATACGGACCGGCCTGTGGCCGGACAATACCATCGCCCCGCCGGCGGGGGCTGTCGGCGAAGCCGACTGGGGGTGGTCACGACAAGCGCACCCGACGACCACCCTCCGGCGCTACGCGCCACCTCCCGCCAGCGGGAGGAGACATGAGCCGGCGGTGCTTCCTGGCAGCGGGAGGAGATATGGCCCCGCCGAAGGCGGGTCGGTATCAGCCTTTATGTTGAATCGGCTTCCATTGGGCTTTGGAGAAGATGGCCTGGAAGGAGATGGGGACGTAGGAGAGCATGTAGATCGGGAACGCGAGCACGTAGGCGAACAGCTCCTTGTTGGTCGCGCCGATCTGGCCGCGTTCCGCCACAATCGTCAGTCCGGCGAGCGCCATCATGCCGAGGACGGACAGGACGATGCCGTTCGACCATCCGGTGAGCGCGCCCAGCTGGCTGGACCAGGAGACGAATCCGAACGCGGCGAACAGCACGCCGAGGATCATGCGGATCACGCCGAGCACGGTGAACGGGCACAGCAGCAGCGTGAAGTCGACGGCGGAGAAGTCGCGTTCGCGCACCGCGCGGCGGATCAGCGACGGGCCGTAGTATCGGAACACCTGCAGGAACCCCTTGCTCCAGCGCAGGCGCTGCCGCCAGCTCTGCGCGAACGTGACCGGCTGCTCGTCGTAGAGGACGGCGCTGCCGCAGTAGCCGACGCGGTCGCCGTGCAGCACCGAATCCATCGTGAATTCGAGATCCTCGGTGAGCAGGTGGAACTTCCAGCCCTTGTTGCGTTTCATGACCTCCTTGGAGAACATGAATCCGGTGCCGCCCACGTGGCAGCTGGAGCCGAACAGCATGCGCGAGTTGTTGAGGAATCGCGATTCGCGGATGAACCACAGCGCGGAGCCGGAGGAGACCCAGTTGTCGTTGAGGTTCACCGAGTTGCGGTAGGAGGTGAGGATGCGGAAGCCCGACTGGAACGCCTTGTTCATCTCCTCGAAGTAGTGCTTGTCGAGCTTGTTGTCCGCATCGAACACGAAGTACGCGTCATAGGTGTCGGCGAGGCCCTCGTCGACCATGTGGTCGAGCAGGTAGGTGAGGGCGTAGCCTTTGCCGATGAGCTTATCGTTGTGGCGTTCGACCACGTGGCATCCCATCGCGCGCACCACGTCGGCCGTGTCGTCGGTGCAGTTGTCGGCGACGAGCCAGATGTCGATGAGTTCGCGCGGGTACGTCTGCGCGTGGATGCAGTCGATGAGGTTGCCGATGACCTTCGACTCGTTGCGCGCGGAGATGAGCACCGCGTAGCGCTTGTCCATCGGCGCGTCCGGGAAGCGGACCGGCTTGGAGAACAGGGAGATGACGATGCACGCCCCCTGATAGATCATGCCGGCGCCGCCGACGATGACGAGCAGGATATCGAGTACGGTGAGCAGGACCATCAGCGCCACCTCGCACGCGGGTTGTCGGGGATATCGGACGTGTCGGATGTGCCGGTTCCGTCGGACGTACCGGAATCGTCGGACGTACCGGCATCCGCATCGTCCGTGCCTTTCAGACCGGTCTTCAGTCCGGTCGCGGCGTTGCGTTTCAGCACGCCTTGCGGGATCGCCACGGTCGCGGCGTCGCCGGCGTCGCCCGCGCGACCGTCGGCGCCGTCGTGCGGGATCGCGTAGATCTCCTCCTGCAGACGGCGAATCTCGTCGTTCATCGGCACGCGGCTCGTCGACCCCTTCGCCGCGCGCGGCATGTGCTCGCCGATCGGGTGCAGCACGTGCTCGTTGAACGCCTCGGACGCCGCGACCACCTTCGACTTGCGTCCGACCGGATCGTTCATCAGCGGCGAATCGACCAGCTCGTAGCGGCGCGTGTACACGCGGAAGATCGTCTGCAGCGAGGCGGTGACCGGCAGCGCGAGGAACGCGCCGAGCGCGCCGAACAGCGAGCCGAACGCGAGGACGGAGAGGAACGCGATCGCCTCATTGATGTCCATCGTGCGGCGGGAGATGATCGGCGACAGCAGCAGGTTCTCGATCTGCTGGTACACGATGATGAACACGAGCACGGCGACCGCGTACGTCCACCCGCGGTTGCCCCACGCGAACAGGACGGGCAGCGCGCCGCCGATGTACGTGCCGACCGTCGGGATGAACTGGGAGACCACGCCGCAGAAGAGCGCGAGCGGCAGCCAGTAGGGCACGTCGAGTATTTCGAGGAAGATCGCCGTGCAGGTGGCGTTGATCAGCGCGAGGATCGAACGGGAGAACAGGAACGAGGAGATCTGGTCCTGGGCGACCGTCCACACGAGCAGGAAGCGCTTCTGCATGCCCGGTGCCATCCACTGGCAGAACGAGCGGCGCAGCTTCGGGCCGGCGGCGGAGATGTAGTAGGTGGTCATCACGACGGTGAGCAGCTGCAGCAGGAACGAGAACATGCCGCCGACCGTGCTGATCGCGGTGCCGGCGAAATCGCTCACCCACGAGGTCTGGAAGTTCTTGAGCAGATCCGACTTCATCAGCTCCGAGCCCAGATTGTCCATGTCCGGAACGTCGACCGAGAACTGGTCGATGACGAACGAGCGGATCTGCTCGTAGGTGGCGGGGATGCCGTAGATCATGGCGAGCATCTGCTGGAGGAACATGCTGCCGAACAGGGAGAGCAGCACGCCGATGACGAGCGCCACCGTGAGCAGGCCCACCAGCGAGGCGAAACTGCGCTTCCAGCCGTGCTTGACCAGCGCGACGACCATCGGCTCGATGGCGAGCGCGAGGAAGAACGAGATGACGATGTCGAGCACCAGATAGTCGATCCTGCCCCACGACCGCCAGCAGAAGGAGAACGCGATGATGGCGATGGCCACGTAGAGCAGCGCGCGGCTGAACCATTCCGGCGGCTTGCGCGGATCCCCCTTCGACGGGAAGAGGGTGCCGAAATCCCACCGCTGTTCGGCATCCTCGTCTGAGGTATGGTCACGCACGCTTTGATTCATGGCTCCCCATTGTAGCGACGGGGGTGATTGGCGGGAATCGTCCGCATCGCCCGCATCGTTCACCCGATGTTCGCTTTCGGGCGGCGTGTATGGGCCCTGCGCGCGGGGGCCGTGTATGGCGGCGGCACTATCCTTGGTCTTCATGCTGAACGTCTCGATCGTCATTCCGGCCTGGAACGAGGCCGAGCGCATCGCCGACTGCCTGCTCAACACGATCCGGCAGACCGTGATGCCCTACGAAGTCATCGTCGTGGACAACCGTTCCACCGACAACACCTGCGAGATCGTCGAACGGTTCATCGAGGAGCATCCCGAGGCGCCGATCAAGCTCATGCATCAGGATGCCGAACAGGGGCTCATCCCCACAAGGAACTACGGTCTCGACCACGCCACCGGCGACGTGCTCGGCCGCTTCGACGCGGACTGCATGATCAAGCCCGACTGGGTGGAGGTCGTGTCCGGCATCTTCACCGAGGACTCGCAGGCGATGGGCGCCACCGGTCCGGTCATGTACTACGACATGCCGTCGCGTCATTTCGGATTGAAGGGCGACAATTCGCTGCGCAAGCGCATCTACAAGGCGGACGGCGGCCAGCCGCTGCTGTTCGGCTCGAACATGGCGCTGCGCGCCTCCGCATGGCATGAGATCTCCGGCGAGGTGTGCCGCGACAAGGCGGACGTGATGCACGAGGACATCGACATCTCCCTGCACCTGATGGGCAAGGGATTGAAGACCGTGTACTCGCCGCGCATGATCGCCGGCATGAGCGCGCGCCGCATGGACACGTCGCTCTCCTCGTTCCGCACCTACATGAAGCGGTTCCGCAACACGTTCGACGCGCACCCGCAGCATTGGCGCAAGCACAAGCCGGAGATCCTGTTCACCGCCATGTACCCGGCGATGCACCTGTTCTACCCGGTGTGGCAGAAGGTGCTTGATTCGGCGGACATCAACCCGGCAGAGGCGGCGTGGATCAACGAGCAGATGGAGCTCGCCGAAAAGGAGGGCCGCGAGTTCTACGACGAAACCCCCACCGACGAGGAATGGGACGAAAAGCACGAGTAAGTCCCGCATGCCGCCGGCCCCCGCTAACGGCATGCCACGACTTGGCCCCCGCTGGCGGGGGCTGTCAGCGAAGCTGACTGGGGGTGGTTCCCGCGGCTACAGCCGTGACCACCCCCAGTCGCGTTTCACGCGACAGCCCCCGCCGGCGGGGGCCAGTGTCGATACCGCGCTCTTATGGACGCGAGACCGGCATCACATCAGAATCGCATCACATCAGAATCACATCACATCAGCGACGTGTAGATGGCGAGAATCTCCTCCTCGGTGGCCTTGCGCGGGTTGCCCGGGGTGCACACGTCGTTGAACGCGTCGTGGGCGAGCGGCGCGAGGTCCGCCTCGGTGGCGCCGACCTCGGAGATCTTGGTCGGGTTCTTCAGGTCCACGGTGAGCTTGTGGACGGCCTGCACGGCCTCTTCGCGCACCTTCTCCAGATCGCCCGTGTAGGCGTCCTCGACGCCGAACGCGTCGGCGATGTCACGGTACTTCTCGCCCGTGTAGTCCTTGTTGTACTCCATGACCGGGGCCAGCAGGATGCCGTTGGCGACGCCGTGCGCGACGCCGAGGCGGCCGCCCAGCGGGTGGGCCATGCCGTGCACCAGGCCGAGGCCGACGTTCGAGTAGGCCATGCCGGTGATGTAGGAGGCGTACGCCATCTGCTCGCCGGCCGGCACGTCGCCGTCGGCGGACTTGGCGAGGTTCTTCGCGATCATGCGGATCGTCTGCATCGACAGGCAGTCGGACAGCGACCACGCGCCCGGGGTGATGTAGCCCTCGATGGCGTGGGTCAGAGCGTCCAGGCCGGTGGCGACCTTGAGGCCGCGCGGCATCGAATCGGTCAGATCCGGGTCGACGAACGCGACGATCGGGATGTCGTGCGGATCGACGGCCACGAACTTGCGCTTGTTGGCCGTATCGGTGATCACGTAGTTGATGGTGGTCTCGGAGGCGGTGCCGGCGGTGGTCGGCACGCCGAAGATCGGCACGGACGGGTTCTTCGTGTCGGCCACGCCCTCCAGGGACAGCACGTCGGAGAACTCCGGGTTGGCGGTGATGATGCCGATGCCCTTGCAGGTGTCCTGCGGGGAGCCGCCGCCCAGGCCGATCAGGAAGTCGGCGCCGGAGGCGGCGAACTTCTCGACGCCGTCCTTGATGCACTCGACCGGCGGGTTCGGCTTGACGTTGGAGAACACCTCGTACGGCAGGCCCGCCTCGTCGAGGACCTTGGTGACCTTCTCGGCGGTGCCGGTCTCCAGCAGGACCGGATCGGTGACGATGAACGCCTTCGTGAAGCCGTGCTGCTTGGCGACGGCCGGAATCTCCTTGATCGCGCCACGTCCGAAGTAGGCGGTCTGGTTGAAAATCATGCGGTAGACCATAAGGCTCTCCTTTAAGCTGTGTCCTTGCCTTGCTGCTGTGGACCGGTACATCGCTGCACCGCCCGACGGTTCCTCAGTGTACTCCTAGATGTGAACGCTGCCAGCATCATCGGAAGCGTGTTTCAAAACCGACCGTCGCGCGCCGGCGCGGACCGACGCGACCGGCGGAATGTCCGCACGACATGGCCCGCACGGCGTTTCCGCGGCCTTGTGCGGGACTATCATGGGCGCTGCATCATGGGGTTTGAATGATGCGGGCAATGACACACGAGGACGCGCGGACCCGCGGACATGCGGGCACGCGGACGCAAGCGCGCGTGCGGGAGGCGCCAGCTCCCGCCACGGTACCGGAGGTGAATCATGGCGAACGGGAAATCGATGACGGTCGGCGAGATGGTGGGACTGTTCCTGAAGGACGATGCGCCCGTGAGGGTGGACGCGTTCGACGGATCGCATTTCGGCGCGCCCGATGCGGCGCTCAAGGTGCGCATCACCAGCCCGAACTGCATGTACCAGCTGCTCGCGCATCCGAACGAGATCGGCGTCGTGCGCGCGTACGTGCTCGGCGACTTCGACGTGGAGGGCATCGACTACGCCGACCCGTACCCGGCGATGCGCGCGATGGTGTCGATGGCGAAATACGTCAAGCCGATCACGCCGGTCTCGATGGCGCGCGTGACGGCCGGAATCCTGAGCCACGGATTCCGCAAGCCCCCGGTGCCGGCCACCGAGGGGCCGAGCAAGTTCGCCCGCATCAAGGAGGGGCTGCTCCCCCACACCGAGAAGGCCGATTCGGAGACGGTGAGCTTCCACTACGACATGTCCAACGAGTTCTACGCGGATTTCCTTGGACCGTCGATGACCTACACCTGCGCGGTGTTCGACAACGAGGATATGAGCCTTGAGGACGCGCAGGCCAACAAGCTGCGCCTGATCCTCGACAAGCTGGGATTGCAGCCCGGCCAGCGTCTGCTCGACATCGGCTGCGGCTGGGGTTCGATGGTCATCGCCGCCGCACGCCGCGGCATCAAGGCGCTCGGCGTCACTCTCTCCAAGGAGCAGGCGGCGTATGCGAACGAGTGGATCGAGCGCGAAGGCCTGTCCGACCTCGCCGAGGTGCGCGTGCAGGATTACCGCGAGGTGCCCGAACGCGACTTCGACGGCATCAGCTCGATCGGCATGATGGAGCATGTGGGCGTGAAGAACTACCAGAGCTACTTCGAGGAGATGTTCAAGCTCCTCAAGCCGATGGGCCGCCTGCTCAACCACCAGATCACCATCAGCCACGACAAGCCGAACGGCAAGCCGGGCACCGACGAGTTCCTCGACCGCTACATCTTCCCCGACGGCGATCTGGGCGCGCCCGGATTCATCGAATCATGCATCCACGACGCCGGCTTCAACGTGGTGCATCAGGAGAACCTGCGCCAGCATTACGCACTGACGCTGCACCATTGGAACCATAACCTGTCCGAGCATTGGGATGACGCGGTGAGGCAGGTGGGCTTCGAGCGGGCGAAGGTGTGGGGCCTGTACATGGCGGCCTGTGCGCTCAACTTCGAGCTCGACGGCATCCAGATCCACCAGTTCCTCGCCGTGCGGCCGGACCGCGCCGGCCACCCGGACGGCAAGTGGTACCCGCTGCGCCCTTGGTGGAAGGCGTGATCCTCAGAACTGTATGTAGTCCACCTCCTCGTGTTCGCCGGTCTCGAGGTATTTCGCCAGATCCTCGGGGCCGTTGAACACGGCCTTCACGGCCTGCGCGACCATCAGGTTCACGCGGTCCATCGGCGTGAGTTCGTCGCGGTAGCCGTACACCGGCTTGCCGAGCGCGTACGCGTATCCGATTTCGAACATCGTGCCGGCATCCTCGTCCATGAGGTTCGCGATGACGGCGTCGGCGGCGTCGATGCCCCCGATGTCGTCGGTGAAGCAGCCTTCCGGCCCGACCTCCTCGATCTGGCTGGCGAAACGCGGCTTGAACAGCGTCTTGCCATGGTCTTCCAGCACCTGTTCGAGATGTTCCATGCTGTGGGCCTGCTCCGGGTCGAAGAACGGCCCCGCCACGTAGAAGTCGATATGTCCGTCTTCGTTGTTCGTATCGTTCATGCCCACCATTGAAACGCGGGGAGGTCCGGGCGACTACCATGCGGTTCACGTTTCGGACGAACGCCCGCGATATGGTCACTATGTGGAATCGGGCGCGCCGCAGCGCCCGCCGGCACTCAAGCCCCCTGAGAGATCAGGCCCTTGCTCCCCCTTCAGGGGGAGCTGTCGCGCACAGCGCGACTGAGGGGGATTTCCGGTTATAGGCCCGGAGCCTCGGATGGAAATAAACGAAACCCCGCAAGCATTGCTTGCGGGGTTTGAAGTGGTGGCTCCGAACGGCGTCGATCCGTTGACCTAGCGATTTTCAGTCGCTCGCTCTACCAACTGAGCTACAGAGCCATTGGACAATCAATGAACCCGAAACCGGATTCCCAATCATCCTAGCGACCACGACCGGACTTGAACCGGCGACCTCCGCCGTGACAGGGCGGCGCTCTAACCAACTGAGCTACGCGGCCGTTGTTCTCTCGCGTTTCCGTGAGGCAACGAGTGAATATATTACTCAATCCGAAGCATCACGCAACTTACGGCGTGTCGCCTTATATCGCAACGGTTTACGCCATACCCCACAGGCACCCCGAAACCGAAACGCACGTGGGGCGCATCCGACGAACGGATGCGCCCCACGAGGCTGCGAGGAATCGACCGGCACGGCCGGCCGCCGTAACCGGGCAACGGTCTCAGTCGGCCTGCTTCCAGTGCTCGACGTCGATGTGGTGCTCCGGGTTGGCCTGCCATGCGCGCCACGCGGATTCGACGATGTCCTCCACGTTGTACTTGGCGTGCCAGCCCATCTCCTCGTTGATGCGCTTCGGGGAGCCGATGAGGTGCGGCGGATCGCCGGCGCGACGGCCCTGGACGTGCTCCTCGAACGGCAGGCCGGTGACCTTCTTGAGCTCGTCGACGATCTGGCGCACGGAGGTGCCTTCGCCGGTGCCGACGTTGAAGGCGTCGTACTTGCGCTCGTCGCGGTCGAGGTACTTGAGGGCGGCGAGGTGAGCGTCGGCCAGGTCGGAGACGTGGATGTAGTCGCGCACGCAGGTGCCGTCCGGAGTCGGGTAGTCATCGCCGAAGATCAGCGGGGCCTTGCCCTTCTTCAGGCGGTCGAGCAGCATCGGGATGAGGTTGAGGATGGCCGGATCCTCGAGCTCGACGGGGCCGCAGCCGGCCACGTTGAAGTAGCGCAGCGCGCAGAAACGGATGCCATAGCGGCCTTCGCAGGCGCGGGCCATCCACTCGCCGAACAGCTTGGTCTGGCCGTACGGGTTGATCGGGAGCATCGGGACGACGTCCTCGGGCACCACGTCGACCGGCGGGACACCGTAGGTGGCGGCGGAGGAGGAGAAGACGAGCTTGCGGGTCTTCTTGGACTCGCTCATGCCGGTGAGCACGTTGAGCATGCCGCCGATGTTCTGCTGGTAGTACCACAGCGGCTTCTCGACGGACTCGCCGACCTGCTTGCGCGCGGCGAAGTGGATGACGGCGTCGACGTCTTCGGCGTCGAGGATCTCGGCGAGACGCTCGCCGGCGCCCGGCGCGGAGATGTCCATGCCGTAGAGGCGGGAGCCTTCGATGCGGGTGGGCTTGCCGTAGCTCAGATCGTCGACGACGACGACCTTCTCCCCCGCCTCATGCAGAGCGTGAACGACATGGGCGCCGATGTAGCCGCACCCACCAGTGACGAGAACTGTCATATCTGGCCTTTCATTGCCTTGTTGAGCCTTGCGGCGTGCGGTTCGACCACGCGAGCCGCTGTTCGCTTCTGCTCACATTTGTTATATTTTCGAACAATTTGAGTATAACACAGCACACGAACGAACACACGCATTTCGTCGAATCGAACCGTTCCAATCGTACGGAATCATGGTGAATAATGGAACAACGGAAGACGACATAGGAAGGACCCCACATGACGGACGACATCGCCGCGAACGGCGACATCACGAACGACGGCGACAACGCCACGAACCCCGCCGACGGAACGACGGAGACGACGGCCGCGACGCCGCAGGCCGCGGCCGCGTCGCAGCACCCGCCGCACCGCGTCCTCTCGTTCGTGCGCCGCTCCGGCCGCCTCGACGCACGACTCCAGCGCGCATGGGGCAACTACGCCGGCGACTACCTGCTCGACATCAACGCCGGCGAAGGCTCGCTCGACGTGCGCGACGGATTCGCGTTCGACGCGGACTACGTGCGCGGCACGTGGGGCAACGCGAATCCGCTCGTCATCGAGATCGGCTCCGGTCAGGGCGAGAACATCGTCGCGGCCGCCGAGGCGCGGCCGGACACGAACTTCCTCGCGCTCGAGGTCTACGACCCCGGCGTCGCGCACACGCTGCTGCTCGCCGGCAAGCGCGGACTGAGGAACATCCGCGTGGCGCAGGTGAACGCGCCGGAACTGTTCAAGGCGGCCGCCGACGGCGTGGCCGCCGAGGTCTGGACGTTCTTCCCCGACCCGTGGCCGAAGAAGAAGCACCACAAGCGCCGCATCGTGCAGCCCGGCCTGGCCGGCGAGGTGCGCCGCGTGCTGGCGGACAGCGGCGTGTGGCGCATCGCCACCGATATCGAGGACTACGCGCTGCACGTGCACGAAGTGATGGACGGGCTCGACGGCTGGGAGAACACGGGCGACGTGACCGTGAGCCTGCCGACCGGCCACGTCGGCAAGGGCAACGCCGACCTCGCGGCCGACATGCCGCACGCCGACTTCGCCGAATCCGCGCGATTCGACGGCCGCGTGCTCACCAACTTCGAGAAGAAGGGCCTCGCCGCCGGCCGCGTGATCCACGACTTCACCTACCGCAAGGCGTGAGGCGGACGTCGCGCGGTGCGACGCGTGGTGCGACGCGGACGGCGGGAGCTCCGACAGCGGCCTCGCCCATCGGCGACACCGTCGGCGACACCGACGGGCGGGTGCCCGTCATCCGACCGACAGGCGACGGGTACCCCACCACGCGACACGCGACGACACGCCGGATTTGCACAGCACCGACGACTTGCGTATTGTTATGCAAGTTGTCACGCCCCCATCGTCTAACGGTTAGGACACCAGACTTTCAATCTGACAACGAGAGTTCGACTCTCTCTGGGGGTACTTGCACAGGAATCCTTGGGAACCGTGAGTTTCCAAGGATTTTTTTCATTTCCGGCCACGCGGGCGCCACCCCAAATGAGCCATCAGGGAATCTAGGCCAATGCCGCCCTATAAGGACTCAAAGGGGTCAAAGAACCGTGTCATCCGGGAAAAGTTGTACCATCCCCGCCTCACCTGTTCCAGCGCAATTAATCCCGGACAACAGGGCGGATTTCCGGGATTTCTCACCATGTGGCGAGTGTTTCGATGGTATCCAGTCCGTCTTGACGGTGTGATTCGTCGAGGCTCTCCCAGTAGGGGGAGTCCTCGGTGAGCTGGTCATGCAGAAGCTTGATGCGTTTGCGGTCGGTGCCACTGTGCAGGCGTGCGAGCTCGGCGTCAGGGTCCGGGATGAGTGATGCCAGCAGGGCGGCGTCGTAGAGGTGGCGTTCACCGTAGCCGGCGTGGTCGGCACTGTAGGCCGCGCTCTTGAGTATCAGGGCACCGAGCAGGTCCGGGATACGGATTGTGACTTCGGTTCCGCTCTGGTCGTCGATGAGTCTGATCTGCATGCTGCGTTCCACGGCCTGCGCGCCGCCTGGCATGGACAGTACCGGTGTACCGGCGATGGTCGCGTCGTTGCCGAGAAACTTGGGCAGGTGATCGGCGACCAGCAGGTCCACGATATCGCCGTTCGGTGCGCTCATACGGGTCGTATATCCGGTCAACGTACCCGGCTGCGTCTCGAACCCACGGGAAACGAGGATGCTGCGTAATCTGGCGATGCCACGTCGGTCGGCCATGAGATCGGCGAGCAGGTCGGCATCGGTGGTGGGTCGCGCGGTCAATCCTCCCATGATGGCATGCAGCTGGACCATGAGCCCGCCCGTAAGCAGCCATGATTCCGGGATGCCCGCCGCGGCGACCGCGTACACGGTGCTCCATGGATGGCCCGTGTTGGGTATGTGAATTATGGGAATCATTCCTGATGCTCCTTGCGGCGATAGTCATCAATCAGTTGTTGGAGGGTTTCCAGTCCGGCACGGCGTTCTCTTGGATCATTGGACTCGGCCAGGTCGGCCGCACATACGGCGAGAGGCATAGGTCCCTCACCAGCGGGGAGCATATCGACGGCACGAAGCCGCACTCGAATCGGCATCATGCCTTGTTTCAGCCGACATCTCCGGACGGCATCATCCAGAGCATCGGTGATGATGTAGCCCTCCACCACGTCCGTGGCGGCCAATTGAAACGAATCCGCCAGTACGCCGGTGGCAGCGGAAGAGCGAACGAGGTCTGCGACCTTGCCAAGGTTGGAGTCCCTGCACCAGTATTCGACCATCGTTGCGCGACGTCGGGTAAGCCGGACCAGATTCTCAGCATCCATCCGCTCCAGATAACCCTTGAGTCGATACCGCTGCTGCCGGCTCAGCCATGACGCATCAAGCCCACTGAGCATGTACAACGCCCCGAACGCCATGCCCGGCGAATACGGACGCCCGTCCGTACCCCGCCATCGCGATTGACGGCGTACGGAATCCTCCGTGAACAGCGCACTGCTCCCCACAGCGACTGACTCAAGCTGACCCGAGGCGTTAAGCGCACTGACCCGCCGCTCACTTATCCCAAGCAGACGAGCAGCCTCCCGCCGCGTGAGCAATGTTCGATTCGTACGGATGACCATAGCCCCATTGTATACAGAATTATTCTCAACTAAGAACAGTTTTGTATACATCAATCAATAGGATGTTCCTGTTTGCGTTTCACCCATCAACGCGACGCCGCACCAGCGCAATTAATCCCGGAGAACAGCTCAATCGTCCGGGAAAAGTTGCACTGCACCTGTCTCAGCGCAAGAAATCCCGGAAAAGAACCGCAACGCCCGGGATTCCTTGCGCTGACGCCGTCTCAGTGCGAACAATCCCGGGCAACAGGGCGGATTCCCGGGATTTCTTGCGCCGGAGGTATCCGTAGACGGGGGAAGCTGCGATGCCACACGGCAAGCGCACCACGAGCAGAACCACAATCACATCTACCATGAGGATGCATGAGGGACTCGGCAAGAACCGGCGAGCGTTGGTATTGTTAACTTCGCAATGCTTTTGATACGGATTCGCTACGGCTCCGCGTTTTGGACGGATTCTGGACGACAATGGTGGATACGCGAAGCGAAGGAGCCTCATGGACGAGAATACGACCGCGACGGTGCGGGAAACCACGGATACGCATAAGACGATGCGTAAGATCCCAGCGGAACCGCAGAATCTCACGGAAACGACGGCATGGCACATCATCCCCACGCCGCGTACCCTGCGGCACGACGAAGGCGTCACATTGCTACCTCTGAACGGGCGTGTCAACGAGTCGCGAGCCGTCGGTGACGACCGGCACGTGCTCGCCATGCAGCTCGTCGACGACATCCACGACACCACGGGCCTCGATTGGGGTATCACCACCGGCGACCGGTGGCCGGGATTCATCACCCTCACGGTCGCCGTCCCCATCACGGTCGCCGCCCCTGCCACCGCCGACACGCACTCCCCCGCCATCACGCCGGACACACCGGACGCACCAATCGCACCAACCCCCTCAACCACTCCCGGCGCATACACGCTCGACATCACCGAACACGGCATCACCGTCGCCGGCGCGGACTTCGAGGGCGTGCGCAACGGCGTGCAGACCCTGCGCCAGCTCATCCGCCAATGCGGCGCCGCCCTGCCTCGCCTGCACATCGAGGACCAGCCCGCCTTCCCAACGCGCGGCTACTACCTCGACGTGACCCGCGGGCGCGTCCCCACCCTCGACTGGCTCAAGACCTGGGCCGACAAGCTTTGCCTGTACAAAGTCAACCAGCTCCAGCTCTACGTCGAGCACACCTTCGCGTTCGACGGGCTCAGCGAGACCTGGCGCGGCAGCAGTCCGCTCGCCCCGCGCGACATCCTCGAATTCGACGACTACTGCGCCGAACGGGGCATCGAGCTCGTCCCGTCCGTCTCCACATTCGGCCACCTCTACATGGCCCTGCGCACGCAATCGCTTCGCGATCTCGGCGAGTTCCCGGAGGCCGCCGACGAACCGTTCGGGTTCATCGACCGCATGCGCCATCACACGCTCAACATCGGCGACGAACGCGCCTTCGCCCTGTCGTGCCGACTCATCGACAACTACCTGCAACTATTTCGTTCCGACAAGTTCAACATCTGCGCCGACGAGACCTTCGACCTCGGCAAGGGCCGTTCCAAGCCCCTCGCCGAGCGGATCGGCGTCGCCGCCATGTACGCCGACTACGTCACCCGCCTGTGCCGCCACCTCGAAGCCCAAGGCAAGCAACCGATGATGTGGGGCGACATCGCCCTCGAACACCCCGAGATCCTCGACCAACTCCCCGAAGAAGTCACCCTGCTCAACTGGCAGTACGACCCGCAGGTCGACGACGGGAAGATCCGCACCGTCGCCGAATCCGGCGCCACGCAGATCGTCTGCCCGGCCGTATGGTGCTGGAACGCGCTCCTGCCGCGCATCGACGACGCCTGGCACAACATCACCCGCATGGCCCGCCACGGCACGCAATACCAAGCGCAGGGCATGCTCGTCACCGATTGGGGCGATTTCGGCCACGTCAACGACCCGCGCATGGCCGTCCCCGGCATGATCGTCGGCGCGCAGGAATCGTGGGCACCGGGGCGAGTCGCCGACGAGGCCGACATGCTCCGCCGCATCTCGCGCGTCGAATACGGCGACGCCGGCGGCACGCTGGTACCGTCGCTCGCCGCGGCGCGACGGGCGACGCTGTTCGGCTGGGACGATCTCGTCACGTGGCTGGAGACCGGCATGCCCGCACTCGCCGCGGCGCGGGCGTGCGGCATCGTCGCTGGCTTCGACGCCGCCGACGCGACGTTGCGCGAGTGCGCCGCGCGTCTCGCGACGGCGCTCGCGCAATCGCGCACGGCGGATGCGGCGGGCACGTCGGCGGCGTTCCGCATCGCCGTCGACGGTCAGCGGCTGTTGAACCGCGTCGGCCTGCGGCTCGCGCGGATGAACGACGACGGACGCGACGATGATGCGCATAGCGACATCCACGTTGACGGGAGTGCGCTCGCCGCGGCGCTGGAATCGTGGATGGAGGCGTACGCCGCACAGTGGCGCACGGTCAGCCGCGAGTCGGAGCTGCGGCGCGTCGAGGACGTGATATGGAGGACCGCCGACGCGATGCGGCGGTCCTAGCATCACCCACATCCCATGGTGCGGTGAAACTCCCATGGTGCGGTCGACGAAAACGGCTTGATTCCGCCGTTATGGAGATTGTGTGTTACCGCACCATGGGAGCGGGGCTACGCGTCGAGGCGCCTCGCCACCCAGTCGACGATGTAGGGGGCGACCTGTTCAATCTGGTCGATGGCGACCTCGAACTCGTGCGGACCGCCGTACCACGGATCGACCAGGTCAATCTCGCTTTCGCGGCCGGCCGGCGGCTTCGGCAGATTCGGGTCGAAGCTGCGGTACATGTGCACCTCGGCGCGCTTCGCCGGCGGCAGCATGCGCAACAATGCGCGCATGTGCGAGGCGGTCATCGGCAGGAACAGGTCGGTGCGGTTGATCTCGTCGCGGCTGATTCGGTGCGCGAAATGGTCGCGCGGGATCTCGTCGCCATAGCCGCGCTCGCGCAGCACGTGCACGGCGCGCGGGTCGATCGGGTGGCTCCACTCCTCGTCGGAGACGCCGCTGGACTCGACGTCCACGCGGTCGGACAGGCCGCGCTCGTCGAAATAGTGGCGCAGGATGATCTCGCCCATCGGCGACCGGCAGATGTTGCCGGTGCACACGGTCATGACGGTGTACTTCTTCTCGTCGGTCATACTTCTCTTTCGGCTAACGGATGCGGGCTGACGGGGGTTCGGGGCGCGGGGAATCAGTGGGAACGCACGTACTTGATGAAGCGGTAGCGCGCGATGCCGGATTCCGGCTTCTTCGGCTTCAGCCACGGCGTGCGGTCGGCGATCTGCCAGCCGGCATGGTCGTCGTCGGCGAGCGCGGCGATGTCGGGCGCGTACGTGTCGGCGTCCACGGCCGTGTCGAGCAGGGTGACGAACACCTTGTTCGCCTGCGGCAGGGCCTCCGCGAACAGCTGCGCGCCGCCGATCACCCAGATCTCGGAACGGTCGAGGCCGTCGTCCGGAATCGCCTCCTGACGGGCCAGGTCGAGCGCGTCCTCCAGACTGTCGACCACGGTCGCGCCGGGCGCGCGGTACTGGTGGTCATGGGAGACGACGATGTTGTCGCGGTTGGGCAGGGGCCTGTAGCGCAGGTCCAGCGATTCCCAGGTGCGACGGCCCATGATCACCGGGTGCGAGACGGTGAGTTCCTTGAAATGCTTCATATCCTCGGCGAGATGCCACGGCATGCCGCCCTCCAAGCCGATGGCCCCCGCACGACCTTCCTTGTCGCGGGCTTCGGCCCAGATGAGGTTCACCGAGAACGTCTTGGGGAAATCGTCGCCCCAGTCCTCGGTCTCGTCGAGCCCGGCATTCCCGGGCTCGGGTTCGTGATAGCCGCTTCGGCTACTGTCATGCTCCATTTCGGACTCCTTGAGTGGGATTGGACTGGAACAGAAGTGTAATGTCAGACGGCGACGGGCGCTTTGATGGTGGGGTGGTGGCGGTAGTCGAGGATGTGGAAGTCCTCGTACTCGTAGTCGAAAATCGAGTCGGCCTTGTCGATCGCGATCCTCGGGTACGGGTAGGGCTCGCGCGACAGCTGTTCGAGGACCTGTTCGATGTGGTTGTCGTACACGTGGCAGTCGCCGCCGGTCCACACGAACTCGCCGGGCTTCAGGCCCGCCTGCTGCGCCATCATCAGGGTGAGCAGCGAGTAGGAGGCGATGTTGAACGGCACGCCGAGGAACATGTCGCAGCTGCGCTGGTAGAGCTGGCAGCTGAGCTTGCCGTCGGCCACGTAGAACTGGAAGAGCGCGTGGCAGGGCGGCAGTGCCATGTGCTCTACCTCGGCCGGGTTCCATGCGGAGACGATCATGCGGCGCGAATCCGGATGATGCTTGATGAGATCCATCACGTTGGCGATCTGGTCGATCGTGCGGTTCGGATCGTCCGGGGTCGGGGCCGGCCACGAACGCCACTGCACGCCGTAGACGGGGCCGAGGTCGCCGTTGGCGTCCGCCCACTCGTCCCAGATGTGCACGCCGCGTTCCTGCAGCCAGCGCACGTTCGAGGAGCCCTTGAGGAACCACAGCAGCTCGTAGGCAAGGCCCTTGAAGAACACGGTCTTCGTGGTGAGCAGCGGGAACGTGCCGTCGGACAGGTCGAAGCGGATCTGCTGGCCGAACAGGGAGATCGTGCCCGTGCCGGTGCGGTCCGACTTGAGCGTACCTTCGGTGAGGATCCGGCGCACGAGATCCTCATACGGGGTGGGCACGTCCGTCTCGGGACGGGCGGGGATGCGGGTGCGGATGTCAGCGAGTTGTTCCGGGGTCAAAGCCATGGGCACCAGTGTAGCGTGCCCCCTCAGTCAGCCGAAGCCGACTGAGGGGGTGCACTCACGGCGCATGGCGATTCGCGGCGAAATCGGCGGTTTTCGGCTAGATTGGAGATGGTCGCGACGCGACAGGCGCGCCGCACGGATAGACGAGGAGTCATCATGGCCAAGCGACTGTGGGTCGAGCGCAACAAGGACGGTTCGTGGGACGCGTTCAGCGAGGACGGCGCGCACATCAAGTTCGGCAAGGATCGTGGCCAGTTCACGCCGGGCGATCTGATGAAGATCGCGCTGGCCGGCTGCGCGGCGCTGTCCAGCCAGTTCGCGATCGAGCATACGCTGGGCGAGGGCAAGGGCGCGAAGATCGTCGTCGGCGGCACCTATGACGCGGACAACGACGCGTACATCAACTTCGACGAGCAGGTCGTCGTGGATGCGACCGGCTCGGATCTGAGCGACGAGGACGCGGCCAAGCTCAAGGAGCGCATCACGCGTCACATCGACAAGGGCTGCACGGTCAAGCACACCTACGTGCAGGAGACCCCCGTCCGCATGGAAGTGACAATCAAGAAGTAGGACGAGAGCGGCACCCGCCGGGGCCGTCAGTAGGACGGACGAAAGCGGCCTCGCCAGAGCTGTAAGTAGGACGAATGAAGCGGCCCCCGCTGGCGGGGGCTGTCGTGTGGAACACGACTGGGGGTGGTCAGAGGCTTTGGCTTCGACCACCCCCAGTCAGCTTCGCTGACAGCCCCCGCCAGCGGGGGCAAATCATATGACCAGACCACCAATCACCGCCAGCGGGGGCGAAATACATGCCCGACCCAGCCGAACAACATATGCCCGACCCAGCCAAACGCCGCCGGCGGGGGCGAATATATGAACGCCCCGACTGGACACCGCCAGCGGGGCAAATCATATGGCCGGCCTACTTGGGCCACGTATGTGGTCATGCGCGGCGCGCATGGCCTTGTCAGTGTTCGGGGTCGATGGTCTTTTCGATCTGCTGGACGACCTCGGGCTCGGCGGGCTCGACCGGGACCTCCTTGACGCCGCTGATGTCGTCGAGCGGCTTCGGCTTGACTTCGGCCGGCGAGCTCGGCACGGTGTCGAGACGGCTTTCGGCGGCCTCCACGTACTTGCGCGGCACGACGTAGACGGGGCCGACGGAGTGCTGCAGCAGGCCTTGGCTGGTGGAGCCGAGCAACAGGCCGGTGAAGCCGCCGCGGCCGCGGGAGCCCACGACGACGACGTCATGGTCGTAGCTGGCCTTGGTGAGCGTGTCGACGGCGGAGCCGGGCACGATGCGCTTCTGGATCTTCAGATCCGGGTACTGCTCCTCCAGCGGCTTGACGCGCGTCTCCAGATCCTCCATGTAGGAGTCGTAGACGCTCTGATCCGCGCCCTTGACCTGCGGGGCGGCGGAGATGACGTCGAGTTCGGCGCCCCACGCGTGCGCGAAGGAGGCGGCGATGTCGAGGGCCTTCAGGCCCCACTTGGATTCGTCGGAGCCGACCGCCACCTTGGTGATCGTATTGTTGAGGTGCATGAGGTTGCCGTCGTCGTCGGTGTAGGGCACGACGACGATCGGGCAGTACGCGTAGGCGGGCAGCGAGGAGGACGTGGTGCCGAGCAGGCGCTCCGCGAGACCGCCCTTGCCGCGGTTGCCGATGACGATGAGGTTGTAGTTGCGCGACAGTTCGACGAACACGGACGCCGGGTCGCCGGTCACAATCAGCGTGGCCGCCTGGACGCCCTGCTCGTCGGCGATGGCCTTCGCCTTGGACAGGATCTCCTGCGCGTCGGAATGGGCCGCGTTGTCGTCGCCCATCGCGGTGTACGTGGCGTCGAAGCTGACGGCCGCGTAGCTGGGCAGGGAGTACGCGCAGACGATCTGCAGCGTGAGTCCCGCGTGCTTGGCGTAGTTCGCCGCCCACCAGGCGGCCTTGTAACTGGCGTTCGACCCGTCAACGCCGACGAGTATGGCCTTGTCGTTAATCATGACGACCTCCTTGAGTTATACGCGATGCCGTCATGCCGTTGGCGACATCGCCCCCTGTGCATCCCAGAATACCCCGTCGCGGACGAATATCGCGTGTCATCCGCGTGAAATAGTTCACTCGTGTCGCGCGTGTCAATCCCCGGAAAACGCGAAACGCGCCTCCCCTCAGGGGGAGACGCGTTCCGTCAAGAAATGAAGCCGAATCCGCAATCAGCCGACGCGGCGGATGGAGTAGCTCTGGCCGCCGAAGGACCAGGACACCGGGTTGGTGCGGATGCCGTAGCCGTAGTTCTCGGCGTCGACCAGCATGCCGTTGCCGATGTAGATGGCGGCGTGGTTCGCGTTGGCGATGATGTCGCCCGGCTGCGCCTCGGCGAGGCTCGGGACGGCGACGCCGACGGTGGCCTGCGCGCCGGAGGTGCGGGGCAGGGAGATGCCGTTCTGGGCGAACACGTACTGGACGAAGCAGGAGCAGTCCATGTTGTACGGCGGGTTGCAGCCACCGTACTGGTAGCGGTCGTCGGCGGCGATGGCGAGGCCGAGGGCCACGATGCCCGCCGCGTTGCCGGTGGCGGCCGGCAGGTTGGACGTGTCGAAGGACTCGCGGGTGGCGGAACGGCTGGCGGCCTGGCTCTGGGCCTGGGCTGCCGCGGCGGCGGCCTCCTGCTGGGCCTTGGCCTTGGCTTCGGCGTCCTTCTCGGCCTGCGACTTGGTCTGCGGCACGTTCAGGGACTCGATGCCGCCCCAGTTGGAGTCGGACTCCACGTCGGTGGAGGTGGACTCCTTGAGGAGGTCCTTGCGAGCGGTCGTGGTCTTCGGGAACGAACGCTCGGAGGAGACCACGGAGGAGTTCTGGTCGGCGGCGGTGGCGGCCGGCGCGACGGCGATGAACGTCGCGCAGGCGGCGACGGCCGCGGTGAATGCGATTACGGTTTGCTTCAAATTCTTCATCGGAACCTTACGGTAGCACCCGGGGTGGCCCCGGGATATGGATTGTCTGTGGCCTTGAGGGAAATCAAGGGCGACACGCCGGTGAATGACGGATATCTCACAATCCGCCGGAAATCGCGGATGTGAGCGGAAACACGAATCAGTAGTGGATGTATTCGAAGTCGGAGACGTTCTTGTACGTCTTCGAATAGGTCTTGCCGTTCATCACGGAACCGCACTCGGACGTGGTGACGGAGCCGTCGGCGTTGATCTTCTCGACGATGGCGACATGGCCGTAGCTGGCATCGGAGCCCTCCTGACCGGCGCGGAAGACCATGATGTCGCCCACGTGACGCGGGGTGTTGTCGACCCAGTAGCCGAGGGCGCGCGCGGAGTTGGCCCACATGTTGCCGTTGCCCATGTGCGAGCCGACCGGCAGGCCGAGCTCGTGGCGGCGCACGTACACCCACCAGGTGCACTGGCTGTACTCGTACGCGTTGCCGATGTCGCCGGTGGCGTGGTTCGGATCGAAGCCCGACGGGAGCAGCGCGGAATCCTGATCCATGAGCTTGGCGACGTTCTCGTTGTTGGCGAGGGACTTGGACATCTGCTTGGAGTCGATCGCGGTGTCGGCGTCGCCGAGCGACCAGGAACCCTCGTTCGAGGTCTGCTGGGTCTGCACGTCCGCGTCGGACTGCTGCTGCGCGGAATCGTTCGCCACGGTGCTGGACGCGGTGTCGTCGGTGGTGCCGGTCAGCGGGGTGCGCACGTCGGAACGGGAGGCTGCGCCCTTGACGGCCTGAATCTGCGTGGTCGTCGTGGCCGCGTCGGCGGTGGTGAAGGAGATACCGTCGTCGGACGGGCTGGCGAAGGCCACCGCGGTCGCCGCGGTGCCGGCCAGAGCCGCGAGGGACGCGGATCCGACGATGAAGTTACGACGCTCGGCCGCACGGGCCGCCTCGCGGATGGCGCGGCGCGACATCGGCGCGAGTTCGTTGAGCTTGTTGGCCACCGCCTCGTCGAGACCGAGCACGGCGCCGTTGTTCCCCGCCATCTGCATGGCGATCACGTTGCCACGCGTGTGGGTGCCACGGGACCCGGAGAACAGTCCCAGAAGGCTGTTCGATCCGTTGCCCTTGGCGGTGTTTCCGGCCGCCTTGTGTGCAGCATGCCTCATACAGTATCAGCTCCTTGGTGGGTTGGGAGGGCGCCTCTGCAGACGGCACCCTTCACCGTCACAATTCGCCACCCTACAACGACCCCTTCCCTCAGGCAAATCCCCTAGGGGTGTCGAACCGGTTCGACACCGACATGGCGCACTCACGACTCCATCACATTCCGTCCACCGTGCGTTCACCATGCGGCCGTCCATGCGGCCGTCCATGCAATCGTCCATGCGACGACGCCATATCCGACATGCGGTCGCCCACGGCCGATATGTGGAGCCCCCGGCCACCCGGCCGCACGATTGGCTAGGGTGGTGCCCATGGCCAATTCAGTGAACATCCCCTCCGACATGCTGCCCGAAGACGGCCGATTCGGCTCCGGGCCCAGCAAGATCCGCCCCGAACAGGTCGCCGCGCTCGACGCCGGCGCCACCACGCTGCTGGGCACGTCCCACCGGCAGAGGCCGGTGCGCCAGCTCGTCGGCTCGATTCGCGAAGGCCTCGAATCCTTCTTCCGCGTGCCGGACGGCTACGAGATCGCGCTCGGCAACGGCGGCGCCAGCTGCTTCTGGGAGATCGCCTGTGCCTCGCTCATCACCCGCCGCGCCGCATACGGCGCCTACGGTTCGTTCAGCGCGAAATTCGCGGCCTCCGCCGCCGCGGCCCCGTTCCTCGAGGATCCGGTCATCTATAAGGGCGAACCCGGCACGTACCGTCTGCCGGAGTTCACCGAAGACGCGGACGCCTACTGCTGGGCGCACAACGAGACCTCCACCGGCGTCGCCGCCCCGGTGCGCCGCGTCGAAGGCAGCGTCGGGCAGGGCGCGATCACGCTGGTCGACGGCACGTCGGCCGCCGGCGCGCTGCCGGTCGACGTCAGCCAGACCGACGCCTACTACTTCTCCCCGCAGAAGGCGTTCGGCTCGGACGGCGGCCTGTGGGTCGCGGTCCTCTCCCCCACCGCCGTCGAACGCGCCGCGCGCGTCGAGGCGAACGCGGGACTGCCCGGCGCGAGCCGCTGGGTGCCGCCGTTCCTGTCGCTCACGAAGGCGCTGGACAACTCGCGCAAGGACCAGACGCTCAACACGCCCGCCGTGGCCACGCTCATCATGATGGAGAACCAGGTGCGCTGGCTCAACGACAACGGCGGCATGGACTGGGCGACCGCCCGCTGCGCCAAATCCGCGTCCATCCTCTACTCGTGGGCGGAACGCTCGGAGTACGCGAAGCCGTTCGTCGCCGACGAGGGCGCGCGCTCCCACGCGGTCGTCACCATCGACCTGGATGATGCGGTCCCCGCCTCCGAGGTCGTGGCCGCGCTGCGCGAGAACGGCATCGTCGACACGTCCGGATACCGCAAGCTGGGACGCAACCAGCTGCGCGTCGGCGTGTTCCCATCGGTCGAGCCGTCGGACGTCGCCGCTCTCACCGCGTGCATCGACTACGTCGTCGAACACCTGTGACAATCCCCCTGACGCATGGCATGTGCGGCAGGCATGCGGTAAGGTGGTCGCTGTGAAATTGCGATTCGCCCCGATACTCGACCCCGCGGTGCGCAGGCCGGCGCCCAAACCGGTGCGCGTGGATCTGCGCACCGTGTTCCTCATCGGCACCGGCCTGTGGTGCGTGGCGCTGATCGTGTGCTTCATTCTCGACGCGCTTGGGTTCGACGTCGCCACGCCGCTGAGCATCTGCGCGGCGGGCGTCATCGTCGGCGTGCTCATGCTCATCTGGGAGCATTTCGACCGCTGGGACTACCGCCGATTGGGCCAGTAGTTCTTCCGCTCCCGCTGTAGGTTTCCGCTCCCGCTGGCGGGAGCTGGCTCGCGAAGCGAGACTGAGGGTGGTTTCCCGCCACGCAACGACCATCCAACCCGACCACCCCCACCCGGCTTTCGCCGGGAGCCCCCGCCAGCGGGGGCTGAATCGTGACCGACGGGGTCGCATCCATCGGATACGCCGGGAGCCCCGCCAGCGGGGGCCGTGACGAACGTCATGCGCGATCGCATGGCCTCATTCAGCGGGCGATGGGCAGGGTGAGGGTGAACGTGCTGCCCTGGCCGGGCGCGGACCATACGGCGACGGTGCCGTGGTGGGTGAGCGCCACATGCTTGACGATCGACAATCCCAATCCCACGCCGTCCGCGGTGCGCGCGCTCTGGTCGGCGCCGCGGTAGAACCGTTCGAAGATGCGCGACTGCTCCCGCTTCGCAATGCCCTTGCCCTGGTCGATCACGCGGATCACCGCGTGACGGCGCATCTCGTCCGCCTCCACGGACACGCCCACATACCCGCCGGGTTCCGAATATTCGATCGCGTTCTCGACGAGCTTCGTCAGCGCCGTGCGGATCTGCCCGGAATCGCCGTTGACGACGAGCGAATCGTCGCCCTCCACGTTCACGTCGACGCCGAAATCGGCGATCCGCTGCGCGAGCGACGCCTTCACCGCGCGCACCTCGTCCATCACGTTGAGACGGTTCGCGGCGGACGGCACAATCGGCTCCTGCGCCTTGATGAGCAGCAGCAGGTCGGAGACCATGTGGTTGAGATGGTTGCTGGTCGTGCGCACCTCACGCGCGTCCGCCTCGATGCGCGCGCGGTCGGGGACGTTCCCGCCGCCGGCCTCCAGATCGTCGGCGAGACGTCCCAGCGCCTCGGTCGGTCCCAGCAGCTGTTCGGACACGTTGATGATGAACGAGTCGCGGATCTGCGCGAACCGCACCGTCTCGCTCACGTCGTCGATGAGGACGACGACGTGGCGCTCGTCCACGCGTCCGACCGTCACCTTCAGCCAGTTCGGGCGTCGCACGCCGGGCCGCGCGCCCGGCGAGACGCCCGCACCGGACTGCGTGTCGTCGTCGGACGCCGTGACGAACCGTTCCGGCGTCTCCGTCTCCAGGTCGAAACGCTGCCGGCCGCCGGTGGCGAACACCTCACGCACCGTCTCCAGCACCTTCTCGTTGACGATGCTGTCGTCCCGGACGATGCCGAGACGGTACGACTGCGGGTTCGCGCGGACTACGTCGCCGTCGCGGTCGACGATCAGCGACGCGCTCGGCAGAATCGACAGCAGCGATTCCGCCGACGCGTCGAGGCCGGCGTCGCCGTCATCGTCGTCGCGACGCCGCCGCAGCCCGCGCGTCTTGCGTCCGATGAGATTGCCGAGCCATTCGGTGAACGACGCTCCCCCAAGCAGCCGTTCCACAATCGGTTCGACATGATCGATGATGAACAGCAGGACGGCGAGCGCGATGGCGAGACCCATCACGCCGAAGACCGACGACACGAGGATCGACGGCAGCGGGGAATCATACATGCGCTCCATTCTCCCACACCGGGCGTGTCGTAGGCGGCGACATGCCGTGTAGTTGAATACTTGGTGAACGTAGCAGTGAACGCGCAGCCAACAACAGATGGCGATTGCGCTACGTTGTCGCGAAAGCACCGGGGCTCGCATAAAATGGGAGAGGTTGCCGTGAGGTACGGGCTGCGCATGACCGTCGCCCGTCCATGGCCGAAGAAAGATGAAAGGCTGAAGACAATGCGCGTTATCTTTAACGAAGAGCTCAAGGCCGTGGCCGACGACCTTGACCGTATGGCGCAGGGTGTGCGTAAGTCCATCCGCGGCGCCGGCGATGCCCTGCTCAAGCAGGACGTGGAGGCCGCCCAGACCGTGATCGATGGCGACATCGAGCTGGACGCCCTTGAGGAGAGCGTCGTCGACCAGTGCGTCAAGCTGCTCGCCAAGCAGAACCCGGTCGCCACCGATCTGCGCGTCGTGGTCTCCACGATGCGTCTGGCCACCACCTTCGAGCGTATGGGCGATCTCGCCAAGCACGTGGCCGAGACCGCGCGCCGCGCCTACCCCGCCTCCGCGCTGCCGGAAGGCGCGAAGGAGACGTTCCAGCAGATGCAGGACTTCCTGGACGAGACGTCCGACGACGTGGTGAGCATGCTCGCCGACCGCGACGCCAAGACCGCCGAGCGCATCATCGCCAACGATGACAAGCTCGACGCCCTGCACCACAAGACTTTCGAGTTCGCGCTTGACGAAAGCGTGGAGATCAGCCGTCAGCAGCTCATCGACGTGGTGCTGCTCGGCCGCTTCCTCGAGCGCCTCGGCGACCACGCGGTCTCCGCCGCCCGTCGCGTCGTGTTCATCGTCTCCGGCTTCGATCCGTCGAAGGAGCCGAGCCGTGACGAGGAAGGCTCGATCGAGTAAGGTTCCGTCCACGCCCGTCAGGTTTGGCGGGTTCGGTCGGATAATGGATTTCCTCCCTAGGGAGGGCCCGAAACGGCGCAATGGCCTTGACTGGTCTTGCGTCGTTTTGTTATATGCGGCGGCACCGGGCGCAACGGACACGCACGATGCGTATGAGGTTATCCTGCTCTCGCCCGCAACGGACACGCACACACGTGCGCGACGGCATCCTGCTCCCGCTGGCAAAAGACACGCACGCATGCGCGACGCATCCCCGCTCCCGCTGGCGGGAGCTGTCGAACGCAGTGAGACTGAGGGTGGTCTCGCCCGACCAACGACCACCCCCACCCGGCTTCGCCGGGAGCCCCCGCCAGCGGGGGCAAAACCGCCGCATCCTCGTCTTCCGCCGGACACCCATCAGACGCGGACCCCCATCAGACGCGGACACCCATCAGACGCGGACCCCGCCAGCGGGGGCAACAGCCATTGCCGGAGACACGGGCCGCCGGGCGGGGCAACGGCCATTGCCCCGCCGTCGGGGCGAAACGAAAGGGGGGACGCTCCGTTGTGGAGCGTCCCCCCTTGTTACCGTGATTCAGTGACGAATCGTCGGGCTCACTTCTGGCCCTGGGCGGCGACGGCGGCGGCACCGGCGGCGGCGGCCTCCGGGTCCAGGTACTCGCCACGCGGCTTGATCGGCTTGAAGTCCTCGTCCAGCTCGTAGAGCAGCGGGATGGCGGTCGGGATGTTGACCTTGGCGATCTCCTCCTCGGACAGGTTGTCGAGCATCTTGACGATGGCACGCAGCGAGTTGCCGTGGGCGGCGATCAGGACGGTCTTGCCGGCCTTGAGCTCAGGCTCGATGGCGGACTTGAAGTACGGCTCGACGCGCTTGACGACGTCGGCCAGGCACTCGGCTTCCGGAACCGGATCGCCGGTGTAGCGCGGATCGTGGTTCTGCGCGTACTCGTCGTTCGGGTCGATTTCGGGCGGCGGGGTCGCGTAGGAGCGGCGCCACAGCATGAACTTCTCGTCGCCGTACTCCTGACGGATCTCCGTCTTGTTCTTGCCCTGCAGAGCGCCGTAGTGACGCTCGTTGAGACGCCAGTTGCGCTCGACCGGGATCCACAGGCGGTCCGCGGCGTCCAGCGCGATGTTGGCGGTGTTGATGGCGCGACGCAGCAGGGAGGTGAACACGATGTCCGGGAGGACGTTCTTCTCCTTGAGCAGCTCGCCGCCGCGCTTGGCTTCGGCTTCACCCTGCTCGGTCAGCGGGACGTCGACCCAGCCGGTGAACTGATTGGTTTTGTTCCATGCGCTCTGTCCGTGACGGAGCAGTACCAGTTTGTAAGACATACGGCCAGTCTACCGCCAGTCCGGGCCAGACACGAACATGAATCCCACGTTTCTCGGCAACGTTTGGGTAAACAATCGCGCGCACGACGGGTCAGGCGGCGATGCTGTCGTCGGGGGCGCCGGTGGCGATCATCGTGAGCGCGGCGAACGCGACGGCGAACCACAGGGCGTTGAGACCGGCGAGCTTCAGGGCGACGCCGTGCCGCGCGCGTGAGACGTTCAGCACGACGCCCGCCAGCAGCGCCAATCCGATGCCAGCCGCGACCAGCAGAAGCAGCGCCGCCAATCCCGGCATCCGCCCGATATGACCGGTCACCGCGAACGACGCCCGGTCGGCCGCGACAAGCCCCGACGCGACCATCAGGTATCCGGCGACCATCCACTCCACGGCCGCGCACACGATGAGCATGATCCGCGCGCCGCGTGCGCCCAGACGCACGGCGAGCGTGCGTTTGCCGTGTACGCGGTCGTCGTCGATGTCACGCAGGTTGTTGACCATGAGCAGCATCATCGCGTTGACGCCGCAGCAGACGGCGGCGAGAATCCCCATCCCGTCGACGCCGTACTCGCCATCCCACAGCATCGACCACACGGTCCAACCGGCCGCCGCCGACTTGGCCGGCACCGTGAGCGGCGTCTCGAACGCGATCCGCCACGTGTCGGGCATGCCGAAGCCGTCGAAACTCCACGCGACCGCGAACTGCGTGCCGAGCGTGGCGACCAGACCGAAGAACACGAACACGAACAACTCGCCGAATCCCGCGTACCCGTAGGGGTGACGGCCGCCGGTGTAGAACCACCCGGCGATGACGCACAACGCGCCGACGCCGATCAGCCAGTACTGCCCGGACAGCGCGGCGACGGCGAGACCGCACGCGCGAGGCGAGTGCGGCGGCGACGCCGGCCGCGGCCAGAGCCTCGTCGTGTGGGCCATCGCCGAAGGCCGCTCCTGCGCGGCCGCCGTCGACGAATACCTGTCCAGCGAGCACACCAGCGAGCTGCCTGCACCGATCAAGGCGAGCACCAGGCCGATGATGCTGCCCCGCTGATTCCGGGACGCCAGCCGTCAGTCGATGTGATTGCCGGCATATGAGGGAATCCTGCGGTACTATCTACCGCAGGATTCTTTTCGTAACACCAAAGGAGCTTGCAGATGCCGAATCGAGCGGAACGTCGCGCCAAGGCCAAAGCCGACCGCAGGGGCAGGGGAATGCCTTCCCAGTATGATGCCACGCGTGGCCGCGGCCGGTCGGGCATGATCGACGAATACCAGCTGCAGGAGCGTTCCCGCAGGCTGCAGGAAGGCGAGAGTCTGGGACCGTGGAAGCCGAGCGGCGGCTCCATCGCCGAGACGGACACCACGATGACCACCAATCCCAACTACCGCAATCCGAAGGCGTTCAAGGCGCCACACTCGGTGCGCCAGTGGTTCCGCGTGGGCAGCTGGACGCTCATCGCCCTCGCCATCATCGCGTTCTTCGTGGTCATGTGGCTGCCGACCGCCGTGCGCCCCATGTGGCTGATCATCACCGTGTCCGCCGTGTTCATCGTCGGCGTGGTGAGCCTGTTCTTCACCGCCGGGGATTCGAAGCACAATCCGAACCTCGACGAGAACGGAACCGCGGTCTGATTCCGACGGACGGTCGGGGAGACGCCGCGGCGTCGGAACCATGAACAAACGCGAAACGCACGACGGAAGTCGTGCGTTTTCCGTATGTCGTGCCGTAAAGTTGGATGTGCTTGAGTTTTCCGGATGGAAAGAGAGGTAGCAGACCAATGAAGGTTGACATTCTGACCCGTGAATACCCGCCGCACGTCTACGGTGGCGCAGGCGTGCACGCCGAGGAGCTGTCCAAGGTGCTCGCCGAGCGCGTCGACGTGACCGTGCGTGCGTTCGATGGCCCCCGCACCGAAGCGGACATCCCCGCCATCCCGAACGCCTCCGAGGCGAAGGGCTCCCTCAAGGTCGTCGGCTATGACACGCCCGCCGAGCTGAAGGACGCGAACCCCGCGTTGAAGACCTTCGGCGTCGACCTGCAGATCGCCAACGACGTGGACGCCGACATCGTCCACGCGCACACCTGGTACGCCTGCCTCGCCGGCTATGCGGCCAAGATGCTGCACGGCACGCCGCTCGTCATCACCGCGCACTCGCTCGAACCGTTCCGCCCGTGGAAGCGCGAGCAGCTCGGCGGCGGCTACAACCTGAGCTCCTGGGCCGAAAAGGACGCCTACGAGCACGCCGACCGCGTCATCGCCGTGTCCGGCGGCATGCGCGAGGACATCCTCACCGCCTACCCGAACCTCGATCCGGACAAGGTCGTCGTCGTGTACAACGGCATCACCATGGCCGACTTCGCCACGCCGGCGGACGACGATCCGGGCTGGAAGGTGTTCGACCGCTACCACATCGACCGCAGCAAGCCGACCCTGCTGTTCGTCGGCCGTATCACCCGTCAGAAGGGCCTGCCGTACCTGCTCAAGGCGCTGCACTTCGTCGATCCGGGCGTCCAGGTCGTGCTGTGCGCCGGCGCTCCCGATACCCCGGAGATCATGGAGGAAGTCAAGAACTCCTTCGCCGAGCTCGACGAGAAGCGCGGCAACATCATCTGGATCGAGGAGATGCTTCCGAAGAACGAGCTCTCCGCGCTGGAACACGGCTGCGACGCGTTCATCTGCCCGTCCATCTACGAGCCGCTCGGCATCGTCAACCTCGAGGCCATGGCGTGCGGCCTGCCGGTCGTCGCCTCCGCCACCGGCGGCATCCCCGAGGTCGTCGTCGACGGCGAGACCGGCTACCTCGTGCCGATCGACCAGCTGCGCGACGGCACCGGCACCCCCACGAACCCGGACAAGTTCGTGCACGACATGGCCGACGCGATCAACAAGGTCATGGCCGACCCGGAGCTCGCGAAGAAGATGGGCGAGGCCGGCTATGCGCGCGCCCGCGACGTGTTCAGCTGGGAGTCCATCGCCGACGCCACCGTCAAGGTCTACGAGGACGTCCTCGCCGAGCAGAACAAGTAGCCGATCGCCCTATGCACGCCCCCGCCGGCGGGGGCCGTCATGCGAAGCATGACTGGGGGTGGTGCGTTGTCCCCAACCGCCACCCCCAGTCAGCCCATGTCGACAGCCCCCGCCGGTGGGGGCGAACCGTAACAAGGAGCCCTATACCCCATGCCCAAGCTCTCCGACAACGTCGTACTCCAACTCGAAAACGTCGAATTCCGCCGCAACCGCCGCGTCATCATCACCGACGTGAACCTGACGATCCGCGCGGGGGAGCGGTGGGTGCTGTTCGGGCCGAACGGCATCGGCAAATCCACGGCTGTCGGCATGCTCGCCACGCGCACGTTCCCGTCCGAAGGCCGCGTGTTCATCCTCGGCCACCAACTCGGCAAATACGACGTGTTCAAGCTGCGTACGCGCATCGGCCTCGCCTCCGCCGACCTAGGCCGTCAGTTCCCCGAATTCGAGGATCCGCTCGACGCGGTCGTCACCGGCCTGAGCGCCGTGACCGGACGCTGGCGCGACACGTACACCGAGGCCGAATACGAGCGCGCCCGCGGCCTGCTGCGCGACTTCCGCGTGAGCTACCTCGAAGGCAAGGAGATGTGGCGACTCTCGGAGGGCGAACGCACGCGCGTGCTCATCGCGAGGGCGCTCATGGGCGACCCGGAGCTGCTCATCATGGACGAGCCGACCACCGGTCTCGACCTGGGCGGCCGCGAACAGGTGATGCGCACGCTGAGCCGCATCGGCGAGGAGAACTCCGACCGCGCGGTCGTGCTCGTCACGCACCGTCTGGAGGAGATTCCCGCCGGATTCGACCACATCGCCATCATGGGCAGGAAACCCATTCCCGCCGAGGACGCCACCGAGGATGGTGTCGACTCGATGGGCAACCCCGGTGCCGGCACCATCGTCTACACCGGCCCGCTCGAACAGGGCCTGACCGACGAACGGCTCTCCGACCTGTTCGGCATGCCCATCGAAGTCGAACACTCCCACAACCGCTGGGCCGCCTACGCGGTGTGACGAAGCCGCTCGACTTCTTCCGCGGTGGGACGCCACGTGATGAGCTGATACATCTGAGACCGATCTTTCAGCATGGATTTGATTGCGTCATCAAGTGTTTCGTTGAGATGGAAACGTTTGCTCTCCTCCGGATGAAGCCTGATGGCGGTTCGGAATGATTTGACGATATCGGAACTCTGCGTATGCCAAACAAGCTCATCGAGGATTTCCCCTATCGTAGACAGTTCCTCATCAGAGCAGTCCAGAATGAACGAAGATGCCTGCTGCGGATCCTTGCTCATCTCCTCGACCAACCGATTCCAACATTGCTCGATGCGGTCATCCCATTCGTTGTCGGTCGCGTTGCGTTCGGCGATGATCCGCCGTACCTTGTCGACATCGAACATCATTGGCTCCTTTCGATTCGGGATTTTCATGGTGTTCTGTCCATGGCCGCCGGCATCTCGTTCCACCGGAATCCTTCTCCGGCATCATATCCCGTCTGCGGTGTAGCCTGAAATATTCCTGAAGTGCGAGACACGAGGAGGACTGATGCCGGGGGCGTACGGTAGCGAGATCATGCGGGAGGGGCGGCGGTACCGCCTCTCGTTCACGGTCGGCGGATTGCTCGCCCCGCAGGGGCGTATCCTCGCCGCGCTGTTCATGGCCGACGGAGGTTTCTCCGCCGGTTCCGATGCGCCGGAATCCGAACTTGGGGAGCGTGTCGAACGGGTTCGGCAGCGAGCCATCGACGGGAACGTCCTCGCCATCCGCACGCATGCGGCGAACGTCCGCATGGTGCGTGAGGTGCTCAAGCGTTTGAGCGCGCTCACCGAAAGGGAACTGCGGTATCTGGCTGCAGCCGGGACGCCGATGGATGATTGCCGTGCGCTGATGTGGTTGGCGATGTGCCGCTACTACGCCATCGTGGGCGAGTTCGCCGACGAGGTGCTGCGCGACCGGTATCTCATGGGCATGCCGACCGTGACCCGCGGCGACTATGACCGGTTCATCCTCGCCAAGGCCATGTGGCATCCGGAACTGGAGGAGCTCAGCCCCACCACGGCGGGAAAGCTCCGTTCGAACGTGTTCAAGGCGATGGATGAGGCCGGATTGGTGGAGAAAACCGACGGCACGCTGCTGCCTTCCCTGCTTGGCGCACCCCTGACCGCTATTCTTGAGTGCAGGCCGGAATCGTTCGCGTATTTCCCGATCAGGGAACATTGAACGAACATCGAGCGGGCATCGGACACGAACCATCGATTCCGGACGTGGAATCATCCGGCGAGAGGAGACGGACGGCAATGACATTCGGCGACGCCGCACGGCGACGGCCGCAGAGCATCGAACGGGACTTCGACGCTCTGTTCCGGTACATGCGTCCCAAGCGGTTCCGCAACGGCGAGGATACCGGCGGCGAGCCGGCGGACTACATCTACGCGTATCACCCGGAGCAGGAACTGGAGGTCGCGCGTCGCATCCCGTTGCTCGTGAACCGTCTGCAGGGCATGGACCCCGTGGACGCCGATGACGCCGCTCCGGCCGTGCTGGTCATCGACCTGTACGAGCTGGCCATGCAGGTCATGAAGGATGATGACGTCTTTGACGCGGCCGTCGAACAGGAGTCCGACATGCATGGCGACGAGGATGAGGGAATCGACGGCGACGAGTTCTATCAGGCGCTCGTCGGCATGCTCGATCCGGACGGCGACGGTCTGAAAGACGCGTTGAAGGAGCGGTACCGGCGGGCGAAAGCCCATGACGAGGCGGATCTGGTGTTCGTGACCGGAGTGGGCCGGGTGTACCCGTACATCCGCGCGCATGCGCTGCTCGCCAGTCTTCAGGAGATCATGCCGGAGCATACGCCCGTGGTGTTGTTCTTCCCGGGGACCTATGAGAAGACGGCGTCGACCGTGTCGGTGATGCGCCTGTTCGATCGTCTCGAAGCGGACAACTACTACCGGGCGTTCAGTCTCAACACCGCGATTCAGGAAGGAGCCGACGCATGAGCGACATGGGCAAGGACACCGGCGACGCATTGCAGTTGAGGGACGTCTTCGTCAAGAACATCGACGACAAGATCGATGGTGTCATCAAGGCTAGCGACGACAGCAACCTCGTCGACGAGGTGCGCGAATACGTGCTGACCAATGAGATTCAGACCAATCTCGAACGGTTCCTCGACGCATACAACGATCCGTTCGCCGATTACACGAACGGCGTATGGATCTCGGGCTACTTCGGCTCGGGTAAGTCGCACCTGTTGAAGATGCTCTCCCACATCCTCGGTGACGTCCCCGCGGGCGAGGCCTCGACCTCGCTCGCGGACGGCGGCGAGCCATTGAGCCGGGCGCAGGTCATCGACATCACGAAATCCAAAGCCGGGGCCGCCGGGAATCATGAGCTCGAAGGACTGCTGGACGCGAACGCGTGCATCCCCGCCACGTCGTTGCTGTTCAACATCGACAGCAAGGCGCAGCGGGGCAGCAGGACGGCGCTGCTGGACGCGTTCATCCGCGTGTTCGACGAGGCGCGCGGCTACTACGGCGCCAACAAGTATGTGGCGAAGATGGAGCGTGATCTCGAAGCGAACGGGCGCCTCGACGAGTTCGCGCGCCGGTTCGAGGCCATCGCCGGCAAACCATGGTCGAAGGGTCGCGTGCAGGCCGCGTTCTCCGGTGCGAAGATCGACAAGGCGTTCGCCGCCGCCACGGGAGACGAGGTCGACGGCATCCTCAAGGACTACCAGCGTCAGTACAATCCGACCATCGCCGACTTCGCCGACGACGTGGCCGATTGGCTGCGGCGCCAGCCGGACGGCCATCGTCTGGTCTTCCTCGTAGACGAGGTCGGCCAGTTCGTCGGCACCGACACTGACCGCATGCTCAACCTGCAGACCGTGACGGAGGAGCTGTTCTCCCGTACGAAGGGCCGCGCGTGGGTGATCGTCACCTCCCAGGAGGACATCGACTCCGTGATCGGCGACCGCACGGTCAGTCAGGGATTGGATTTCACGAAGATCAAGGGACGCTTCGCCATCAACCTGAAGCTTTCCAGCGCGGACGCCATCGAAGTCATCCAGAAGCGTCTGCTCACCAAGAACGAGCGGGGTGAAACGGCCGTAGAGGAACTGTGGCGTGGCCACCGTGACGAGCTCGACGCCCTGTTCACCTTCCAAGGTGATGGCGCTCGACAGTTCAAGGATCTCAGGTTCGGCACCGAGGAGGATTTCACCGCCACCTACCCGTTCATCAACTACCAGTTCACGCTGTTCCAGAATGCGATGCGCGGCATGAGCGACGCCGGGTTCTTCGAGGGGCAGCATCGTTCGGTGGGCGAGCGTTCGCTGCTGTCCACCGTCAGCAGCGCGCTCGTGGAACGCAAGAACGCTACGGTCGGCGCGCTCATGCCGTTCAGCGCCTTGTATGACGGCATCGCCGGCACCATCCAGAGCTCGGTGAACCATCGCATCAACGAGGCGGAACGCGAGCTTGGTTCCGATATCTGCGAGCTGGCCTTGCCGTTGCTCAAGGCGTTGCTGCTGGTCAAGCACGTCAAGGGGTTCAAGGCCACCGTGCGCAACCTGCGCATCCTCATCCTCGACCGGTTCGGCGAGAATCTGCCCGAGTTGGAGCGGCGCGTCCAGGACACGTTGGATGTGCTGGAACGTCAGAACTATGTGCATCGCACCGGCGACGAATACGAGTATCTGACCAACGACGAGCAGGCCGTCGAAAGCGAGATCAAGAACGTCGACGTCGAGGACCGGCGGATCCGCGAACGGCTGGGCGATATCGTCGGAGAGACGCTCGGTCAGCCCCTGTCCGTGGAATACGGGTCGGGACGGAACAGGACGAAATTCCGCTACGGTCTGATCGTCGACGGCGTGGCGCAGGGCAAGTCGTACCCGATCATGCTGCACGTCGTCACCCCGATGGTCGATCTTCCGCAGGATGTCAAGATTCTGCGCTCGTCCGGCGAACGCGGCGAGCTGCACGTGGTTTTCGACGAGGATGCTTCCAAGCTTATGCGCGACCTGACCATGGTCGAACGCACGGAGAAGTATCTGCGTCTGCACGCCAACGAGCAGGGAGCGCGCAAACGCATCATCGACGACAAGCGCGGCAATCTCGGGACCATGTACCGGGAGTTGAAGACCACGGTGTCCCAGGCGTTGCGGTCCTCCGTCATCGCCTATAACGGTGCCGTGCTGGAGACGAAGGCCCGTCAGGATGCGGCGGGCATCGTCTCGGAGGCGATGCAGACGCTGATCGGGCGTCTCTACACCAATCTCGGCATGGTGGAGGGCCTCGCCTACGCCGAAAAGGACCTGCCCGGCGTGCTCGCCGACGCGTCCGTGCCGGTCGATGCTTCCCAGCCGTCGATTGGTGTGGGCACCGACACCGCGAGAAACCGTCTGGATTCGCCGGCGCAGGATGTGTTCGATTACGTGGCCGGTCAGGCCCGCCGCAACCTCGCGTCCACCGTGCGCGACGTCACCCGCCATTACGAGGACGAACCGTATGGCTGGCCGTTCACGGTCACGCTCGCCTGCCTGTGCCATCTGGTCGGTTCCGACCGTATCCGTCTGATGATCGACAGCAGGCGCGTGCCCCGCACCGACGTGGTCAAGAGCCTGACCAACCAGAAGACGGCGGAAAGCGTGCTCGTGGAGATTCCGAAACGCCACGACGCCGCCAAACTGAGGGATCTGCGTGAATTCGCCGCCGACTATCTCGGTATGGCCGGGGACAGGCTGCCGTCGGACGCGGAGGACATGGCCCGGGCCATCAAGGAGGGGCTGCTCGCCGAAGCGCATGCGATCGAGACCCTGCGGGCCGCCAACGGCCGGTTCCGGTTCGTCGAATCATTGGACGGGCCGCTCAAGCGCATCAGGGAGGTGGCCGGCAAATCCGAGGAGTGGATTCTGGAATCCTTCCCCTCGGACGACGAGGACGACGGCACGGAACGGCTGCTCGACGACAAGGAGGATGTCGTCGACCCGATCCGCAAGGTACTCAACGGCAAGCAGCGTGACGTGCTGTCCGATGGACTGGATTGGATTGCGTCCAACGATTCCAACTTCACGCTCGCCCCCACCGAACTGCAGCAGGAGCGTGACACGGTACGTGCCATCGCGGACGATCCGAAGCTGTTCCAAGGCAATAAGGTCAACCTGTTCCGAACCCGGTTGGCCGCATTGCAGGAGCATCTCGCCGGTTTCGCGGATAAGGAGCGCGGACGCGCCGCGGATGTCGTCGCTCGGGTGCGCGAGACCCTTACCGGCAGTGACTCCTACCGTGCCGCCCGCGAGGGCGCGCGTCGGGAGGCCCTGCGCTCGCTGGATGAGGCGACGGCGAAGATCCGGGATGCGAAGTACGTCGCCGACATCCGTCAGACCGCGGATCATGTGCGCGACGAGCTGTCGTTGGCGTTGCTCAACCGGTTGGATGCGGCGAAGGAGAAGCCGGAACCGGTCGCGGTCGCGCCGTCCGCAGGCGCACCGAAGCACGCGTCGGCGTCACAGGTCGAATCCGATGCGTCGGCCGGGTCGGCCGAACCGGGCGCGTCGTCCTCTTCGACCGATGACGGTTCGCGTCGGCCGAACGCCGAACCGTCCGATCGTTTCATCCGCGTCACGCCGCCGCGTTCCAAGTCGATGCTGTGCACCGAGGCCGACGTGGATGAGTTCCTCGACGCATACCGTCGCAAGCTCATCGCCTCCATCAAGGAAGGAAAGAGAATTCTGCTATGAATACGAACAGGTTGCAGGGGTTCGCGGCTGAGGCCCGCGTGGAGCTCATCAGGGCGGTACGGGCCAAGCTGGATGCGGCGATGGAGCCGGATTCGGCGGCGCGGGTGGACGATCCGGGCGCGTTCGCGAGACTGATGGAGGAGATCCGTCAGGCGGGCGGCGGTGAGCAGGGCCGTGCGAGGACGGCGGAACGTCACGCCTACCGCTGGTTCAACCGGATCATCGCGTTGCGCTACATGGATGCGAACGGGTTCACGTCGCCGCACGTGGTGTCCGGCGACGACGCGGACGATCCGAACGCGCTGCCGGAGGTGCTTTCGGCGGCGAAACGGGGCGAGTTCGACGAGGACGTGTTCGGTTCGACCGTGGGCGCGAAGTCGAAGCTCATGCCCACGATCGTCGCATTGCTGGACGGTTCGAAGCCCAGCAACGATCCGCAGGGCGATGCGTATGGCCTGCTGCTGCGCGCGTACTGCGACTACTGGCACCGGTTCCTGCCGTTCATGTTCGACGAGGCAGGTGCGGCGGACGGCATCCTCATGCCCGCCGACCTGCTCGCCTCCGACTCCATCCTGCGCAAGGCCGTCACGGCGATGCCCGTCTCCGATTGCGTCGGCTCATCCTCGGCCCCCTCTGACGAGGGGGCTGTCGCCGAAGGCGACTGGGGGAGAGATTCCCGCAGGGGAACCGGCAACGTGGAGATCATCGGCTGGCTCTACCAGTTCTACATCGCCGACCGCAAAGACGAGGTGATGGCCGGCTTCAAGAAGTCAAAGAAAGCCGGCGCCGCCGAGATTCCCGCCGCCACCCAACTGTTCACCCCCGACTGGATCGTTCGGTACCTCGTCCAGAACACGGTCGGCCGCCTCTGGACCCAATCCCACCCCGAATCCCAACTCTGGAAATCGTGGGCCTACTATATTCCCGCCCCCGCTGGCGAAGAGAGAGATTTGCCCCCGCTGGCGGGGGCTGGCACGCGCAGCGTGACTGGGGGTGGTCACGGTGGTCCGGAGAAGGGAGAGCTGCTCCGCATCGACACCCCCGAAGACCTCACCGTCTGTGACCCCGCCTGCGGTTCCGGCCACATGCTCACCTACGCGTTCGACCTGCTGTACGACATCTACGACGAATCTGGCTACTCCGCCAACGAGATTCCCGGATTGATCCTCAAGCACAACCTGTATGGCATGGAGATCGACGAACGCGCGGCCAACCTCGCCGCCTTCGCCCTGACGATGAAGGCGCGCGGCCGCTACCGCCGCTTCTTCCGCAAGGGCCGTCAGGTCCAACCCAACATCCAGCGCATCACCCCCGAGTACTTCACCGAATCAGAGGTCGAAGAGCTCAACGAGCTGTACGACGTGACCTTCGACGCCGAAACGTGGAACACCTACCAGCACGCCGACATCTACGGCTCCCTCATCCAGCCTCCGACGGACTTGGTCGCCTTGCTCCCGCTGGCGGGAGCTGTCGAGCAAAGCGAGACTGAGGGTGGTCAACCCATGCTGCTCGCCCCCGACCTCCTCGACCGAGCCCACACCATTCTCACCCAGACCGCCTACCTCACCCGCAAGTACGCCGCGGTCGTAGCTAACCCTCCCTACATGGGTGCAGGCAACATGGGTGACTTGCTGAAGAAATGGCTGACGAAGAATTACAAGGCCGGCAGCAAGGATTTGATGACCGCCTTCATGCTGAAGGCTTCCCAGATGGTTGTCCATGATGGATATTGGGGAATGATTAACCTGCCGTCATGGATTTCCCTTTCGTCCTTTGAAAATTTGCGTGCATGGTTGCTGTCAACCTGCCATATCGATTCCTTCATCGACATGGGACGAGGTATCTTCGGATCCGATTTCGGCAGCGTCGCATTCGTGATTCATAACACGAACAGCGATGGTCGAAAAGGCTATTATCGCAGGCTTTTTGAGAAGCATGTCGATGTGCGCCCAGTGAAGACCATTGAGAGTCTGTTCCTCGATAAGAGCTACAACGTCTTCACCGTCGACCAGCAGGATTTCGCCCAGATTCCCGGCTCGCCGATTGTGTACTGGCTATCCGACGCCATGCGCAAGACGTTTGTAATGGGTAAGCCTTTTAGGGAAATCTCCAACCCGCGAGGTGGCTTACAAACTAGCGATAATAATCGTTTTATTCGTGATTGGTGGGAATCATGCTTCAATGCTATTGGATTTGGGTTTCCGGATAGAAAAAAAGCTTCCAATTCTAATCTGAAGTGGTTCCCGTATAATAAGGGCGGGGCGTATTGTAAGTGGTATGGAAATGAGGAAAGCATAGTAAACTGGCAAAATGACGGAGGTGAAATTAAGAGATTTATATGTGAAAAATACTCATATTTAAATGGCAATTTTGCATGGGTTGCAAAAAATATGGATGATTATTTTGCGCCGTCGATTTCTTGGTCATTGATTGGCTCTGGTGAAACTTCCTTCCGCTATTACCCGACTGGAAATATTTTTGACCATGCCAGCGGTTCCTTCTTTGGTGACGAGGCTGCGCGTAGAACCTATTTAGCTATTCTTAATAGTTCGGTGGCGGGGGCGATTATAGCTGCTATTGCGCCAACTTTGAATGCAAATGCTGGTTTAATTGGGCAAATTCCATTTATCTCCATTAAGAGTGAGCTGGACGGTGTAGGAGAGCTTGTCTTTGTCTCCAAATCGGACTGGGACTCCTATGAGACCTCGTGGGATTTTGCGGGGTTGGAGATGCTAAGGGACTCCGATGACGCTGCCTTGTCGGACGTCATTCCCGCGTACATCGAACGGTGCAAGACAATTGCCGAGGAGCAGCGCCAGCGTGAGATTCGGAACAACGAGCTGGTGGCGGACGCGTATGGTGTGCGTGACGAGGTACCGTGCGACGTGCCGATCGAACGCGTCTCGCTGAAGCGCAATCCGGCGTTCGCCTATCCGAAGGCCACGCCCGCCGAGCGCGACGAGTTGATGGCCAGGGACGTCGTCAAGGAGATCATCTCCTACGCGGTCGGCTGCATGTTCGGGCGGTATTCGCTCGACAAGCCGGGGCTGATTCTCGCCTCGCAGGGCGAAACCCTCGACTACTACCATGCGCAAATCCCGAACCCCTCGTTCGCACCGGACGCGGACAACGTCATCCCCGTGACCGACGACGAATGGTTCGAGGACGACATCGTGACCCGCTTCCGCGACTTCCTCGCCGTCGCCTGCGGCGAGAAGCACCTGAGCGAGAACATCACCTATATCGAACAGGTGCTCGGTAAGCCGCTGCGCAAATACTTCGCCATGGACTTCTACGACGACCACGTCAAGATGTATAAGAACCGTCCGATCTACTGGATGTACTCCAGCCGGACGGACAACAAGGGTGCGTTCAAGGCGCTCGTCTACCTGCACCGGTACACGCCCGCCACCACGAACACCGTGCTCAAGTACCTGCGCGAGTTCGCCGGCAAGCTCACCGCCCAATCCGAGGCGTTGCTCGCCTCCTCCAAGGCCGCCGAGGCCCGCAAGGGCGAGAAGCTGCGCGCCGCCGTCAAGGAGTGCGACGACTACGAGCGTGACGTCCTCTACCCGCTTGCCACCCGCAACCTCCCCATCGACCTCGATGACGGCGTCCTCGTGAATTATCTACGCATGGGCAAGGCCCTCCGCACCATCAAACCCATCGAAGCCAAACGCAAAACCGTCCAATCCTGGACTTGGCCCACCAACCCGTTGGAGGTCTAGAATGCGGATGATGGAAAGAGACGAATCGTACTATCAGGATGTGGTGGCATATCGGTTGCTGCTGCATTCGCATAGTTTGAGGACGTCGAAGGCCTTTCGACAGTTGCATGTCGCCAATTCCATTGCGGATACGGTGATCATCAATGGGCATGGAACCGTGTATGAAATCAAGTCCGACCTTGATACCTTTGAACGTCTCGAAGGCCAGCTGAAAGACTATTTCAAGGTGTTCTCCTATGTGAATGTCGTGATTCCCGAGGAAAAACTCACGTGTCTGCGAGAGCGACTCGCTGTCATGCCTGAATTCGGCAGGCATGTAGGCGTCTATGTACTGACACGACGTAATGCGCTCAAGAAGGTACAAGCGCCGGATGAATACAACAATGATCTCAGCGGGTTGGAGCTGTTGAAAATGCTGCGCAAACCTGAGTATTCGGCGATTCTTCGTTCCGAGTTCGGCATGTTGCCCGATGTTCCTCCGGCCATGTTCTACCCCGCTTGCCGAAAGATGTTCCTCGACATTCCCGTGCTGAAGGCGCAGGCATTGGTTATGGCCGCAATCAAACAGCGCAACGCATGGACCCGTGAGGATTTGGAACGTTTCCCGGAGGCGCAGCGCATATCCCTTTACTTCAGTTACGATAAGATGCAACAGGTACCTCGAAGGAAGACCTTCCGGCTGAGGATGACGCGACAAGGGGGATGCGTGATGACGTACTATCCATATCTCAGGGCGCGGCAGTATGAGCTGTTTGCCCTCCGTGAGCTGCTTACAGGGGGTTTGCTGTCTCGCGATGTGGTGCCGATCATCGAGCCGGTAAGGGATATGCCGCAATTGCATCAGGTCATAAGGCTCTTTCGTGAGCGTGAGGGGAGCGCACTGGGAGTGGTGCTGAACCCGAACATGGGAGAGTTGACATCGGACATCGACCTTGATACCAAGCTCGACATATACGGGCGCAACGAGTCGGAGCCGTTGATAGGTGCAGCAGGAACAGTGTCTCCGGTGATTCTGCTGAACAAGGATGCCGTGGAGGTCGCAGAACGGGTCCGAAACGCTGATGAGTCTCTGCTCCAGGATGACGGCATCGTGTTTGTCTCCGAAAGCGATCGAGATCGCATCGGCGACTTGAAGAAATTCGATTTCCGTGCTGTCGCATTGTCCGACAGTGAACGGCTGAATCGTGATTTGAAACGTAGCGGTATCCGATCGAGGCGAATTCTGTTCTCGGACCCTTTCATCAAACGCGAGAACAACGCCGCATATGCACAGGATGACCATGCGGATGAATTCTTCTCCGATGACCATCTGTGGTATGAGAAAGAGGGCTATGTAGGATTCGGTGATTACTCCATTGTCGGAGATAACTACACCGAACGGGGCGGCATGCCCAAGGCGGTCGCATTGCATATCGTTTATTTTGATGATGAATGGACGCTGCGTATTCACCATTTCGTTTCCGAAGTCAGTGATGACGCCCATGAGACCCCGATGAAATTCATCGAGACGGCCAGACAGTTGGACTCCTGGCATGAGGCTCGTGAGGGTTTGCCGTACGAACATATGACGTTGGGTATGCAGACACTCATCAATCATGCGAAGACCGGCACTTACCCCGGCCTGCCGACCATCAAGAAACTGTCCATCATGCACCATCTCCAGCTCATGAGTTGGTTCCTTTCGGAAAGGCCGGACCGATGACGAACTGCTGCGTGAACTGTTTCCAAGATCATGTACTCCGTGATCTGGTGGAAAGCTTCGATGTCCGAGGAAACTGTGATTTCTGCGATGGCAGAGGTGTCTGCGTCTATGACTTCCGCAAACATGCCGATTTGCAGAATATGCTGCTGTCCATCATAGGGTTGTATGACACCGCGAGCTCCGAAACAGAGAGCCAAGCGCATTCCCTGGCATATGAACTTACGAGTAGGTGGCATTTGCTGAAGCTTTCGGAGAGTCGGGCAAGACATTTGCTGAATTCCATGTACCAAGAGACGACGGGCGGAATCTTCGACGGATATAAGATGGAGAAGTTTCTTGGTGGCCTTGTCCAGTTGAAACGGATGCGGAAGGATGGCAAGGAACATGATTGGGAGAAGTTCGCCGATCACCTGAAGTACCATAATCGCTTCTTTGTTTCGTTTATTGACCTCGAGGCTTTGGAGGAACTGATTACCTATACGAGAGCCACCTGCAAGCCGGGTACGATTCTGACGAGAGCGAGAATCGCCAAAGATGCGAAAGGATTCGCTCCGGGAGAGGACATGGGGGCTCCTCCTCGAGGACTGGCCGGCAACGGCCGTATCAACCCGGCGGGTATCAGCGAACTGTATACGACTTTAGGAAATGATGCTGAAGCGGATGATACGGCTCTGCATGAGATTCGGGCCGGCATGCACGATTATGTGACGTTCGGGAAGTTCGTTTTGAATCGGGCAATCACCATCGCGGATTTGTCGAGACTCGAGGAGATCAGCCCATTCGACATAGACGAAGAGGATCTTCCCCTATTGGCCGCGAATTTGGAAATACTCAACGGCATGTCCCGGGAAATCTCCAAGCCTATGCGTAGAGGAGATGATTCCCTCGAATATGTTCCTTCGCAGTACATCGCCGAATTCATTAAGAGCCTTCAATACGATGGAGTCAAATATGCCAGTACGTTGAGAAACGGGGGCATGAACCTGTGCCTGTTCGACCCCACCGCATATGTATGCTGCAAGACATACACCAAACGAGTGAGCGAAGTGGCATATTCCACTGTGAACTAGGAAGGAGAAGGAACGTTCATGGGAGGTCTATGGTCCGGTGAATCCAAGAACGTTGAGTATAAGGTGGCGTTGCCGGATCGGAGCATCAAGTATGTGAAGACGGCGGTGGCGTTCGCCAACGGCGAGGGAGGGCGCATCGTGTTCGGCATTGAGGATCAGACGTTGAACGTGGTCGGTGTGCCGGACGATCAGGTGTTCACCATCATGGACGCCATCTCCAACGCCATCGCCGACAGTTGCGAACCGCTCATCATCCCGGACATCTCCATGCGCGACATCGACGGCAAAACAATCATCGTCGCCGAGATCCTGCCCGGAGCGCAGCGTCCGTACTTCATCAGGTCCATGGGACGTGACCAAGGCACGTTCGTGCGCGTCGCCGGCACCACACGGCAGGCCGACTCGGCGACCGTCAAGGAACTGCTGTTCGAAGGCAGCAACCGCAGCTTCGACCAGACCGCATGCCTAGGATTGGAAGCGACCGACGACGGCATCGCCGAACTGTGCGAGCGGATGACGGCGGTCGCCAAAACCAACGCGAAACATGACGCCGACCAAGTCAAACCGGTAACCGCCAAGCAGTTGCTCTCATGGGGCGTGCTGACCGAACGTGACGGCGAACTGAAGCCCACGAACGCCTATGCGATCCTGACCGGTACCAACGGGCCCGTGCGTTCCGTCATCCAATGCGGCGTATTCAAAGGCTCCACCAAAGCCGTGTTCGTGGACCGGCGCGAATTCGCCGGCGCACCATGGGAACTCGTCGAACAGGCCTACCAGTACGTGCTGCGCAACATCCACATGGGCGCACGGTTCGAAGGCGTCTACCGGCAGGACGTGTACGAGATACCGCCGGACGCGATTCGCGAACTCATCGTCAACGCCGTCGTACACCGCAGCTACATCGACCATTCGAGCATCCAAGTCGCCATCTACGACGACCGTCTCGAAATCACTTCGCCCGGACGGTTGCCGATGGGGCAGACCATCACGCGTATGAAGGAGGGCTATTCGAAGATCCGCAATGAGGCGTTGGCCGCCGCGTTCGCCTACATGCGGCTCATCGAACACTGGGGCAGCGGTATTCCGCGCATCATCGAGGAGGTCCGTGAAGCAGGACTGCGCGAACCGGAATTCCTCGGCGGCGATACCGACCTGCGCATCAACATCTACCGGAGCGCCGACGACGCAGTTCGCGATACTCCAACCGGAGTGCGGGATACCGGCGGTGCAGTTCGCGATACTGTCGATACGGTGCCGGATAACGAACAGTCGGTTCGCGATAAGTTCGCGATTAGTTCGCGATTAGTTCGCGATACCTTCGAGCTCAATGAGCAGGAACAAGAAGCGTATGCGTATATTCGGGAACACAGTGGAGCGCAGTCAGACAATATCGCGGCATTGCTGAATGTCGGCAAGCGCCAAGCCCAGAAGATCCTCACCGGATTGGTGAACCGCGGATTGCTGCGCCGCATCGGTGCTGCGCGATCCACCCGGTATGTCCTCGCCGACGAAACCACAGGGAATGGCGAAGGCTAATCGATATGTGTCGAGTATGGTCGACACCTACCAGTGAAACCCACTAAGGTGTCGTCCATACTCGAAACTTCGGGATAAACGACCGTACAGTGTCGTCCATACTCGACACCCACGAGTGGAGGAAGGAACTCGCATGAGCAGTGGCACGCAGATCGGCCGGATGCTGGCGGCGCGGTTCGCACAATACGACGGCACGGTATACAGTGCCGGACGCATCGTGTTCTGGCACGACGAGCACGGCGAGTTCGCGGACCAACTTGATGGCATCGCAGGACCCGACGCGGCGGACGACGCGTTGCGCGATGTGGAGGTCCTGCGGCTGGAACGCAACCCGTTCGCGTTGAAGCACCGCATGCTCATCGAACAACCCACCACGAAGTTCCTCGTCTACGTGACGGGCGCGCTGCCCGCCGACAAGGACAGATGGCTGCTGGACCTCGAACTGGCATACGGGCCATGGTTCACCGCCGACCGGCTGTCGATGATCGTCAACGAGATGTTCCCGCGCGAGGCCTCCTCATCCACGCGTGACACGTGGCTCGCCATCATGCGGCGTACCAAACCGTTCTTCGACGACGACGTGCTCGTCGAAGCGTTGTCCCGACGCGTGAAGGCGGACGACGACGAACTCGACTTCCAGGCGGACATGGTCGCCGCGCTCCTCGACCTGCCGTCGGGGGAGCGGAGCCTCCAATCGATCTGGCGCGTGCTGCTCGCACAATACGCGGACGGCGACGCGGACGGCATCGAACGCATCACGGCGACGGGACTCGCCGACTACCATTGGACCGGAACCCGAACCATCTACCGGTTCGACGCCGCGCGAGAACTGGAACACCCCACGGTCAAGGACTTCGTGCTCTGGCTGTTCCGACTGGCATGGAACGGGTTCACCGACGCCGCACACGGCGCCGACTACTACGCGAACATCCGACGCGACTTCGACATGTGGCGCAACGACCCGCGATTCGCGACGACCATGCGCGCCCTTGCCGAAGACGTGTTCTCCGAACTCAACCTCGAATCCGAAGTCACGGGCATGGGCGCCGAGGAACTGGCGTCGCACGACATCTTCCGTGAAGTCGACGACCACCTCGTGGCGTTGCTGTACGAGGCGCTCGGCAACGAGAGCATCGCGGACGGCGACGTGCAGCGCGTCGTCGCCTCCCGACGCTACGGCCTCTGGCATGACGACTTCGCCAAGAATTACGCGATCATCGCCGCCGCCAGCGCGTTGCGCGCCCGGTTGCGCGAGGCCCGCCCCCTCATCGAATCCATCGCATCTCCCGAAGGCGGATTCCGTCTCTACGCTGATGAACTGTACCGGGTCGACGGCTGCTACCGCCGGCTCATCGCCACATGGAAGGACGGCGGCCGTCCGCTCGCCGGCAATCCGATCGCGGAGGATCTGGAACGCGAATACGCCCGATACCAGAAGGATCTGAGCGTCACATGGCAGAAGCAGGTCGACGCGATGCACGACTGGTCGATCGACGGCATCCCCGCGCAGGCCGGCTTCTACACGCGCAACGTGAAGAAGGTGACCGACGCCGGCAGGAAGATCGCCGTCATCATCTCCGACGCGCTGCGCTACGAGGTCGCCGAGGAATTCCGCGAGCGGCTGGTCGCGCAAAGCCGCTGGAACGCCGCCATCGAAGCGCAATTGGGCGTGCTGCCCTCCTACACGCAGCTCGGTATGGCCGCGCTGTTGCCGAACACGGTCCTCGCGTTGAACCCGACCGACCATTACTGCGTGCTGGCGGACGGAAGAGCCACCGCGGGCATGGAGGCGCGATCCGCTATTCTCGCCGCTGTGAACGGCAAAGCCGTGAAAGCCGAAGAGCTGCTCAACATGAAACGCGACGAATACCGCGATCTGGTGAAATCCTGCGGCGTGCTCTACGTCTACCACAACGTCATCGACGCGACCGGCGACGATCCGGCGAACGAATCCAACGTGCTCGCTGACTGCAGTCGGGCGCTGAACGAACTGGACACCATCGTCAAACGACTCGCCAACGCGAACGTGACCAACATGATTGTCACCGCCGACCACGGATTCCTCTACCAGAACCACGACGTGACCGATGCCGAATGGCTGAGCGACCAACCCTCCGGCGATGCAATCTGGCAGAGGAAACGCCGCTTCGTCACCGGCTCGGACCTCGCCCGCAAACCCGCGTTCACCACGTTCACGGCCGCGCAGGTCGGTCTGTCCGATCCGAACGACGAACACGTGACCATCCAAGTCGCCAACGGACTGCACCGGATGCGCCTTCAAGGCTACGGCGTACGCTACGTGCACGGCGGCGCGGCACTGCCCGAAATCGTCGTGCCGGTCGTCCACATCAACAAAGGACGCTCCGCTTCGGACGACGCGCGACCGGTGGAATTCCGCATCCTGCAGAACACGGACCGCATCACCACCGGACAGATCACCGTCGACTTCCTGCAGACCGAGCCCGTCGGCGGCAAGATTTCCGAACGCACCATACTCGCCGGACTATGGGGCGTGGAACCGGACGGGCACGCCACGCTCATCTCCAATGAGGTGCCGCTCGCCTTCGCCTCCACGTCCAAGGACCCGGCCGACCGGCATGTGCCCGCCACGTTCCTGCTGACCACGGACGCCACACGGTTCAACAACACCGTCATCGAGCTGAGGCTCAGTGAACGGATCGAAGGCTCCAGCCAGATGCGCCGGCTCGACACCACGGCGGAATACCGACTCCAACGTGGGCTTTCGTTCGACGACGGATTCGACTTCTGAAACAGACGAACAGGCGTAAGGTGGGATCATGGCAGACGACGAACAGCCCGACACGACCGTGACCGGAACGGATGACGTTCCGACGATGAACGACCTCGACCGCAAAGTGACCGGTGAATTCTCCGGCTACACGGTGCGCAAGGATCTGGTCGGCAAAGTCAAAGGCAACGCGCTCGTACCCTCATACGTGCTCGAATACCTGCTTGGCAAATACGTGACCACCACCGATTCGGAAAGCGTACGGGCCGGGGTGGAACGAGTGCGGGCCATCCTTGCGGACAACTACGTGCACCGTGAGGAAGCCAACCTCATTCAGTCGAAGATTCGCGAGAAAGGCCGATATCAGGTCATCGACAAAGTGCAGGTGACGCTCAACGAGAAGCTCGACCAGTACGAGGCCATGTTCGAGAACCTCGGCATCAGCCGGGTGGTCGTGGACTCCGACACGGTCAAGAAGAACCCGAAGCTGCTGGTCACCGGCATCTGGTGCATGTGCACGCTGGTCTACGCATATTCAGGGGACCCCAAGGACGTTCCGTGGAGGCTGCGCCGGCTCATGCCCGTGCAGATGTCGCACGACGACCGGGAGAACTATCTCGCGATGCGCTCGCGGTTCACTGCCGGTGAATGGGTCGACCTGCTCATGCAGTCGGTCGGATTCGAGCCTGCATTGTTCTCCGAACGAGCCAAACTCCTCCATCTGGTACGCATGATTCCGTTCGTCGAACGCAACTACAACCTCATCGAACTCGGTCCCAAAGGCACCGGCAAATCGCACATCTACTCCGAATTCTCACCGCACGGCATGCTCATCTCCGGCGGCGAGGTGACCGCGGCGAAACTGTTCGTCAACAACTCCAGCGGACAGATCGGCCTCGTCGGCTACTGGGACACGGTCGCGTTCGACGAATTCGCCGGCAAGACCAAGAAAGCCGACCGGGCGCTCGTCGACATCATGAAGAACTACATGGCGAACAAGTCGTTCTCGCGCGGCCGCAACACCATGCAGGCGGAAGCGTCCATGGCGTTCATCGGCAACACCTCCCACAACGTGCCGTACATGCTCAAGAACACCGACCTGTTCGAGGAGCTGCCGAAGCAATACCACGATTCCGCGTTCCTCGACCGCATCCACTACTACGTGCCCGGCTGGGAGTTCGAGCAGATCCGGTCCGAGATGTTCACCGACGGCTACGGGTTCGTCGTCGACTATCTCGCCGAGATCCTCCACAATCTGCGCGACGTGGACTACGCGTCGAAGTACGAGAAGTACTTCGCGCTCTCGCCCACGCTCTCCACGCGAGACAAGGACGGCGTGCGCAAGACCTTCTCCGGACTCATGAAGCTCATCTACCCGTCCGGCGAAGCGTCGATGGAGGAGATGGAGCCGCTGCTGCGCTGCGCCATCGAAGGACGCAAACGCGTCAAGGACCAGCTGTGCCGCATCGATTCCACCATGGCCGAAGTCGACTTCTCATACACGCGCGCCGGTTCTCCCGACCCCATCGCCGTACACACGGTGGAGGAGGACGACTATCCGGACCTGTACTGGCGGGGGAGAGGCACCTCCGCCGTCTCTGCCAGTAACGATGAGATCCCGGAGGGGGAGACGGCAATGGCCGGAGCAGTCTCCCCGGCCAAGCCTGAAACGCAACCCGCAGCGTCCTCCGGAAACGGCGGGGCGGGCGACCCCGCAGAAAAGACGCCTGCCCCCAAACCAATGAATCCGATCGAACGTGCCGCGGCCGCGGCCAAACCGGATCATCTTGAATTCGCCGAGGACCGTGCGGGCGTGACATACAACAGGCTTTTCGGGCCGTACGTGGCAGGCGCCTCCCGGATCACCGTCAAGGATCCCTACATCCGCAAAACCCATCAGATACGCAACTTCGTCGAATTCCTCGAAACCGTATTCACCTACACGGATCGGGCCGATGAGGTACACGTGCATCTCATCACCGCGTCTGATGCCGAGACCATGGATCGGCAGCTTGAGGATTTCACACAGGTGCAGAACACGTTCGGTCAGCTGGGAATCGTGTTCACCTACGAGTTCAGCGACACCGGGCACGACCGTTCCATCGTCACCGATACCGGATGGCGGGTGATACTCGGTCGTGGACTCGACATCTACCAGTACTATGACGGCAACCGTCTCAACCCGCAGGTCCGGCTTCAGAAGCTGCGGAAGGTCAAGGAATTCGAAATCACGTATGTGAGGAAGGATGAGGCCGACTAGTCTTTTCGCGCCGGATACCGGCGGAACGCGCCATTTCGCGGTTGTGTGGCCGAATCCCGTGCCGGCTAACGTGAGTCCGGGCCATTCCGGCGTTATCCGGCGGATTCCTGTGCCGGACAACCACGGAAACCGGGCGTATGCGGTTACGCGGCGGCAGGAGAGCTCCCGGCCGTCCAGAGAAGCCGCCGCCCGGCCGTCGATTGGGCTCCCCGCGTGTATTATCGTGCGGTATGAGTGAGACCGAACCGAAGTTCCGTTACAACGCCGCTCTGGCGCAGGACATCGAAAACAAATGGCAGAAGAAGTGGGATGAGGAGGGCACCTTCTGGGCCGCCAACGTCTCCGGCGACCTGAAGGACGGCAAGGGCCGCAACGCCGAGGGACGCCCCTCCTACTTCGCGATGGACATGTTCCCCTACCCGTCCGGCAAGGGCCTGCACGTGGGCCACCCGCTCGGCTACCTCGCCTCCGACGTGGTGTCCCGCTACCACCGCATGAAGGGCGAGAACGTGCTGCACGCCATGGGCTACGACGCCTTCGGCCTGCCCGCCGAGCAGTACGCCGTCCAGACCGGCCAGCACCCGCGCATTACCACCGAGCAGAACATCGCGAACATGTCGCGTCAGCTGCACCGCATGGGTCTGAGCTTCGACGACCGCCGCACCTTCGCGACCATCGATCCCGGCTACGTGCGTTGGACCCAGTGGATTTTCTCGCGCATCTACGATTCCTGGTACGACGAGGACGCCACGAACCCGTCCGGCACGAAGGGCTCCGCCCGTCCGATCTCCGAGCTCGTCGCCAAGTTCGAGAACGGCGAGAAGGCCATTCCGGGCCACGAGACGGACGGCAAGACGTGGGGCGATTTGACCGAGGCCGAGCAGCAGGACATCCTCAACGACTTCCGCCTCGCCTATATCTCCAAGTCCCCGGTGAACTGGTGCCCGGGTCTGGGCACCGTGCTCGCCAACGAGGAGGTCACCGCCGAAGGCAAGTCCGAGCGCGGCAACTTCCCGGTCTTCCAGCGTGAGCTGCGCCAGTGGTCTATGCGCATCACCAAGTACGGCCACCGTCTCATCGAGGATCTCGACGGCATCGACTGGCCGGAGAAGGTCAAGCTCATGCAGCGCAACTGGATCGGCGAGAGCCACGGCGCCTCCGTGCACTTCCAGGTCGAGACCCCGAACGGCACGCGCGACATGGAGATCTACACCACGCGTCCGGACACCCTGTTCGGCACCACGTTCGCCGTCGTCTCCCCGGAGCATCACCTGCTTGAGGACGTGCCCGCCGAGTGGCCGGCCGAAACCCCCGAGGATTGGAAGGGCGGCTACGCCACTCCGGTCGAGGCCGTGAAGGCGTACCGTCTCGCCGCCGAATCGAAGACCGCGAAGGACCGCGTCGACGAGGCCGGCGAGAAGACCGGCCTGTTCACCGGCCTGTACGCCATCAACCCGATCACCGGCGCGAAGCTGCCGCTGTTCACCGCCGACTACGTGCTCATGGACTACGGCACCGGCGCCATCATGGCCGTGCCGGGCGGCGACCAGCGAGACTACGATTTCGCCGTCAAGTTCGGACTGCCGGTCATCTACACCGTCAAGCCGCTGCCGGAATCCGGCGACGACCTTGCGAACTACGAGGGCAAGGCGCCGTTCGTCTCCCACGACGGCATCGTCATCAACTCCTCCGTCGAAGCGACCAAGGCGAAGGGCGACGCGCTCTCCCTCGACGGCCTGCGCGTCGACGACGCCATCGCCAAGGTGAACGCGTGGCTGGAATCCGCCGGCGTCGGCAAGGGCACCGTCTCCTACCGTCTGCGCGACTGGCTGTTCTCCCGCCAGCGCTACTGGGGCGAACCGTTCCCGATCGTCTACGGCGAGGACGGCACCCCGCACCTGCTGCCCGACTCCGCGCTGCCCATCAACCTGCCGGACGTGCCCGACTACCAGCCGCGCACCTTCGACCCGATGGACGCCGAATCCAACCCCGAGGCGCCGCTGAGCCGCAACGAGGACTGGGTGAAGGTCGAGCTCGATCTGGGCGACGGTGTGAAGACCTACTACCGTGACACGAACACGATGCCGAACTGGGCCGGCTCCTGCTGGTACTACATGCGCTACATCGACCCGACCGACACGGCCCACATGGTCGAGAAGGACGAGTTCGACTACTGGATGGGTCCGAACCACAACAAGTATTCGGGTGATGAGGGCGGCGTGGACCTGTACATCGGCGGCGTCGAGCACGCGGTGCTCCACCTGCTGTATTCGCGCTTCTGGCACAAGATCCTCTTCGACCTCGGCTACGTGGATTCCGCCGAACCGTTCCACAAGCTGTTCAACCAGGGCATGATCCAGGCGTACGCCTACACCGACGACCGCGGCCAGTACGTGCCGGCCGACGAGGTCGTGGAGGGCCCTGCCGACGAGAACGGCGAACCCACGTTCACCTGGAACGGCGAGCACGCGAACCGCGAGTTCGGCAAGATGGGCAAGAGCCTCAAGAACATCATCACGCCGGACTACATGTACGAGAACTACGGCGCGGACACGTTCCGCCTGTACGAGATGAGCATGGGTCCGCTCGACGAGTCCCGTCCGTGGAACACGCGCAACGTGGTCGGCGGCATGCGCTTCCTGCAGCGCCTGTGGCGCAACGTGGTCGACGAGACCACCGGCGAGGCGCACGTGAGCGAGGACGCGCCGGATATGAAGACCCTGAAGCTCCTCAACAACACGATCGCCGAGGTGACCGTGGAGATGGAGAACATGCGTCCGAACACGGCCATCGCCAAGCTCATCGTGCTCAACAACCACCTGACCTCCCTCAAGGCCGTGCCGCGCGCCGCCGTCGAGCCGCTGATCCTCATGCTCGCGCCGATCGCCCCGCACATCTGCGAGGAGATGTGGCAGCGTCTCGGCCACGCCGAGTCCCTGTCCGCCGCGCCGTGGCCGGTCGCCGACGACAGGTACGTCGGTCAGGATACGGTCACCGCGGTCGTGCAGATCAAGGGCAAGGTGCGCGCCAAGCTCGAGGTCTCCCCGGACATCGACCCGGCCGAGCTGGAGAAGCTCGCGCTCGAAGCCGTCGCCTCCCGTCTCGGCGGCAAGGAGCCGCGCAAGGTGATCGTCAAGGCCCCGAAGATCGTCTCGATCGTCCCGGCCGAATGATTCGCCCGCGTTATCCGCGTCGCGTGTCCCGCGTGACATGTGACACGGATAGCACACAATAATTAGACAATCGCCGCGGCGAATGTGAAGGATTCTGAGGCTCTATCCACATTCGCCGGAGCGTTGGACTCGACGCCCATGCCTCATCCACAGTGGAGGCATGGGCGTTCGTCATAGTGGAAACGAAAACGGTCGCATCCGATACGACGGATACGGCAATGCCGACGGCATCGGAGGCGCCGGTGCCGTCGGTTTCGATGATGCCGTCGGATACCGTGATGCGGTCGGATACGAAGGTGTGGTCGGATACGGTTCGGCGGACGTGTCGACCGCGTACGATGCGTTCCCGTCGTATGGCGGGCATGCGGACTTCGCCGTGCCGCCGGTTTCGCTGCCTCCCGTCGCGGACGACGTGCGGCCGAAAGTCGCGCTCTCCGAACTGTCCGGCGTGCGCGGAACTGACAGGGACGAGCATTTCGCCGACCGTGCCCGCCATGGCCGACCGAGGTTAAGATTCGGTGCCACGCAGGCGCTGGCGATGATCCTCATCATGGTGATGGCCACCTGCGCGAGTCTCACCCTGCTCATACGACAGGCCGTGAACTATGCGGCAATCGAAGCGGCGTCCGGTACGTCGTCGGCCGCTTCCGGCGGTGGTGCGACGGAGAAAGACGACGGCGGGGGTACGCCATCGAACGGTACGACGGCGGGTCCCGGTACGACGGATGGGCCGACGTCGAACGGTTCAACGGAGGATGGCGCAGTGGGGGAGTCCGGCGGCGGGGCGGCAACCGGTTCCGGCACGGCGCCGGGGCAATCGCCGTCGCAGCCGACGGATACCCGCGTCGACCTGAACACGGCCACGCTGGAGCAGCTCGACGCCATACCCGGCATCGGTCCGGTCACAGCGCAGAAGATCATCGATCACCGTGCGACAATCGGACGGTTCAGCAGCGTCGACCAGTTGCTCGACGTGCCCGGCATCGGCGCGAAGACGCTGGAGAAGATCAGGCCGGAGGTGAAGGTCTGATGAGCGAGCGGTTGGAACGTGGCGGCGATGACCGGCGACTGCTCCCCGTCGCCATCGCCCTGTGGGCGTCCTGTCTGATCGCGCGCGAAGCGTTCTCCCGATGCATGGCGTTGTTCGCCGGAAGAAACGATTCCGGAGAAGGCGGTTTCGGCGGAGAGGGCAGCTCGGTGACTCCGATCATCGCCGTATGCGTCGTGACGATTGCCGTCCTTCTCGTATGGATCGTGGCGGAACGATGCGCGCGCCGGGGCGTCGGCCGCATGCTGATCGTCGTGTGCGTGGGAGCGTTTCTGCTGGGCGTCGTCACGACATGGGCCTCGGAATCGGCCGTATGGTTCGATCCGGCGACGATCCGCGCGCGCGACGGTCCCGTCCGCGTCACCGCACGACTGCGCGTCATCGAACCGGTCGAAACATCGTCCATGCGAGACGCCGACTGTCAGGCGGAGACCCGTCTCGTCAATCTGGATGATGGTGCCGTCGCGACGCGATCACATGCGCAGGTGCGGCTGCTCGTGTCGGGTGCCGATTGCGGACGACTGCATCGCGGCGCCGGCTATCGGGTGAGCGGGGAACTGCGGGAAGCGGAACTCGGTGCGACGCCGCTCTGGCTGACCGTCTCCGGAGACGATGACGACACGGCGACCGATGCCGGGGCTTCCGGTTCGATGCCGGACATGTCGGGCATACGCATGACCGAACGGCAGCCATTGTTCGATCGGTGGCGTGAACGCGTGCAGGAAGCCTTCTTCCATGCGACCGACGGCCTCGACGATTCCGGACGGATCCTCGTGCCCGGACTCACCATGGGATTCCTCGGACAAGATCACGTGGGAATCCCGGAATCGGATTCGGCAGAGGATTCTGCAGAGGATTCGACAGAGGATTCGACGACGGGAGACGATCCGATTGATGAAACCTATGCGAGCCGACTGGAGGATTGCTTCCGCCGCGCCGGAATCATGCATCTCATGGCCGTGTCCGGCGGACATTTCGTCATCGTCGCCGCGCTGATCCGCAGAGTGGGCGCATACTTGCTTATGCCCCGGCAGGCGGTCGCGTGCCTGACCGCCATATCCACGACGCTGATGGCGGCGATGATGGCGCCCGGCGACAGCGTCACCCGCGCACTGGTCATGGGATGGTTGTCGGCCGCTGCGCTGTTCGTCGGCCGACGCTCGCAGGCGTTGAGCGCGTTATGCGTCACCGTGATCGTGATGCTGCTGACGGCCCCCGCCTTGGCATGGAGTTTCGGCTTCGCCCTATCCTGTGCCGCCGTGCTCGGCATCATCCTCATGGCACGACCCATGGCCGCCGTCATGGCATTGCTGCTGCCCGATGCGCTCGCCGACGCGATAGCCATGACCGTCGCCGCGCAGGTGGCGACACTACCGATTCAAGTGCTGATGGAACCACAGTTGCCGATATGGTCGGTTCCCGCGAACATCCTCGTCGCACCCGTGGTCGCATTCTCCACGATGACCGGTCTCGCAGGGCTTGCAGTCGCATGGGCGAACATGGATGCGGCGCGTCTATGCGCATGGCTTTCCTCATGGGGCACGCGGATCATGGAACAGGTCGCGATGCGTCTGGGGGACGGGAATCAGGCGACGATTCCATGGATGGAAGGCGTGGCGGGTGCTTGTGCGATTGTCGTATTGGAAGCGGCGACGATCGTCGGCATCAGGCTCGTGTGCCGATGGATTTCGCCTCCGTCCGGAGCCCATATGCTGCTCGGCGACCCGTTCACCAGCAACCCCCGCAACCGCCTCCGCCTCTGGTGGCAGGACACGCATCGTATGATTAGCAAGCTCACTTGGAGCTGAGGATGGTGACTGTGGTGTTTGCCACCGGTGGTGGGTGGGTCGTCGCTGGTGGGTGGTGGTCCACCCCCACCCGGCTTCGCCGGGAGCCCCCGCCGGCGGGGGCGTGTTTCGTGTGTGTGGTTTCGTGTGGTGCGTGTTTCGTGTGTGTGGTGTGTTGTGTCCTCCCGCTGGCGGGAGGTGGCGCGCGGAGCGCGTCGGTGGGTGGTTGTCGGGTTGGGTGGATGTGTGGCGTGGTGTCGTGTGGGTGTCGTGTTGGTGAATGGGGTGGTTGGTTTGGTTGAATTGTTGTGACACGCCGTGTGTTGGTGGTTTTTGGTGGTGTGGTGGTGTGTCGGTGGGGGTTATGATGTGGTTGTGGGGCTTGTTGGGCCTGTTTTCGACACGCCGGTGGATTGTTGTGTTTACAACGTTTCCGGGGTGGTTTTGTCGTGTGTGTTTGCGTGCCGGGGTGGGTTGGTGTATGTTTATCTCTTGCTGCCGGTCGGCTTCTGGTTCCTGCTCTTGTGTGGTTCCGGGGTTGGCTGTGTGTGGTGGTTTGAGAACTCAAGAGTGTGTTGTACTACTTACTTCTTTATAGTCAATGATTGCCAGTCCGATGCCCGCTTCGGTTTTCCGGAGTACCCGAGGGGGTTTGATGGGTGTCGGGGTTTTTGTGCGAACCTCTTTCCTTATTAGAGGTTCCGTCAATTGTTTTTAATGAGGGTCATTTATGGTTCTCTTTGCAAGTTTTTTGTGGAGGGTTCGATTCTGGCTCAGGATGAACGCTGGCGGCGTGCTTAACACATGCAAGTCGAACGGGATCCTTCAAGCTTGCTTGGGGGTGAGAGTGGCGAACGGGTGAGTAATGCGTGACCGACCTGCCCCGTACTCCGGAATAGCTCCTGGAAACGGGTGGTAATGCCGGATGCTCCAGTTGATCGCATGGTCTTCTGGGAAAGGGTTACTGGTATGGGATGGGGTCGCGTCCTATCAGCTTGTTGGTGTGGTAATGGCGCACCAAGGCTTCGACGGGTAGCCGGCCTGAGAGGGCGACCGGCCACATTGGGACTGAGATACGGCCCAGACTCCTACGGGAGGCAGCAGTGGGGAATATTGCACAATGGGCGCAAGCCTGATGCAGCGACGCCGCGTGCGGGATGACGGCCTTCGGGTTGTAAACCGCTTTTGGCAGGGAGCAAGGCGTTTTTCGTTGAGTGTACCTGTGGAATAAGCACCGGCTAACTACGTGCCAGCAGCCGCGGTAATACGTAGGGTGCAAGCGTTATCCGGAATTATTGGGCGTAAAGGGCTCGTAGGCGGTTCGTCGCGTCCGGTGTGAAAGCCCATCGCTTAACGGTGGGTCTGCGCCGGGTACGGGCGGGCTGGAGTGCGGTAGGGGAGACTGGAATTCCCGGTGTAACGGTGGAATGTGTAGATATCGGGAGGAACACCAATGGCGAAGGCAGGTCTCTGGGCCGTTACTGACGCTGAGGAGCGAAAGCGTGGGGAGCGAACAGGATTAGATACCCTGGTAGTCACGCCGTAAACGGTGGATGCTGGATGTGGGGCCCTTTCCACGGGTCCCGTGTCGGAGCCAACGCGTTAAGCATCCCGCCTGGGAGCTACGGCCGCAAGGCTAAAACTCAAAGAATTGACAGGGGCC
>NZ_JGZP01000003.1 GCF_000741785.1 Bifidobacterium stellenboschense
CCCGTCGTCATCAAGCCGCTGGAGACCCCCGATGGTGAACCGGCTTGCCCGGGGAGCGGTTGGGGGTGGCACAATCCAGGGGGTAGCGACTGTTTACCAAAAACACAGGTGCATGCGAAGGCGCAAGCCGCTGTATATGCACTGACGCCTGCCCGGTGCCGGAAGGTTAAGAGGATCCGTCAGCGTTTCGGCGTGAAGCGGTGAATTCAAGCCCCGGTAAACGGCGGTGGTAACTATAACCATCCTAAGGTAGCGAAATTCCTTGTCGGGTAAGTTCCGACCTGCACGAATGGCGTAACGACTTCCCCACTGTCTCGACCAGGAGCTCGGCGAAATTGCAGTACGAGTAAAGATGCTCGTTAAGCGCAGAAGGACGAAAAGACCCCGGGACCTTTACTATACCTTGGTATTGGCATTCGGTGTGGATTGTGTAGCATAGGCGGGAGACTGGGAAGCATGGTCGCCAGATCGTGTGGAGTCGGAAGGTGAAATACCGCTCTGTTCGCATTGGATGTCTCACCACGAGCAGTGATCCTGCTCTGGGACAGTGCCTGGCGGGTAGTTTAACTGGGGCGGTTGCCTCCCAAAGAGTAACGGAGGCGCTCAAAGGTCCCCTCAGCCCGGTTGGCAATCGGGTGGCGAGTGCAAGTGCACAAGGGGGCTTGACTGCGAGACCGACGGGTCGAGCAGGGACGAAAGTCGGAACTAGTGATCCGGTGCCGGTGTACGGACGCGGCATCGCTCAACGGATAAAAGGTACCCCGGGGATAACAGGCTGATCATTCCCAAGAGTCCATATCGACGGATGGTTTGGCACCTCGATGTCGGCTCGTCGCATCCTGGGGCTGGAGCAGGTCCCAAGGGTTCGGCTGTTCGCCGATCAAAGCGGCACGCGAGCTGGGTTCAGAACGTCGTGAGACAGTTTGGTCTCTATCCTCTGCGCTCGTCGGAATACTGAGGAGACCTGCCCATAGTACGAGAGGACCTGGGTGGACGAACCTCCGGTACGCCGGTTGTCACGCCAGTGGCACCGCCGGTTGGCTGCGTTCGGAAGGGATAACCGCTGAAAGCATCTAAGCGGGAAGCCCGCTCCAAGATAAGTATTCCCTGGGCTTTTCGAAGCCCGTGACCCCCCATGTAGAACACGTGGTCGATAGGCCGGACGTGGAAGCCCCGCGAGGGGTGGAGCCGACCGGTACTAACGGGGAAGCGCGACACACACATCCCAACCATGTTGGGACGGCATCGACCTCTTTCTGCGGATACACGCGACACGGAGCAACACGAACCGTGGTCACAACAGAACCAATCAACAGCGTCCACCATCCGGTCCCCAAACCACCAGCCATCAGGGATATGAGATCCCTGATAATTGAAGATTTGCGGCGGTCATAGCCAGGAGAGACGCCCGGTCCCATTCCGAACCCGGAAGCTAAGACCTGGCACGGCGATGGTACTGCACCCGAGAGGATGTGGGAGAGTAGCACGCCGCCGCACCACAACGAACAGGACCCCCGGTCGAGCCACACGGCTCCCGGGGGTTTTCGCATACCCGAACCCACCCACCACACGCGCCCCCGCCGGCACGCCGGCGGACCACCCTCCGACGCGCGTGCCGCGCGCCACCTCCCGCCAGCGGGAGGAAGACGCGCACCCCGACATTGGGTTGCTCTTGCGGGGGCGGGTGAAAATCTATATAACCTTCGCTTGTTGAAATATGTTGCGGTATGATGTTCTGTGTCTTGTGGCCGTCAAGAGAAAGGCAGCGATGATGCCCGCCGATACTCCGAAAATCATCTTCCTTGATGTGGATGGAACGCTCGTCGATTATGAGAACAACCTGCCTGATTCCGCCATCGAGGCGATTCGCGAAGCCCGTGCGAATGGACACCGGATCTACATCTGCACCGGTCGTAGCAAAGCCGAGGTCTATCCGCCACTATGGGAGATCGGGCTGGACGGCATGATCGGCGGCAACGGCAGTTATGTGGAGAGCGATGGCGAGATCGTCATGCACCGGACATTGAGCCTCGACCAGTGCACGCGCGCCGTCGACTGGCTGAACGCGCGCGGGCTCGCGTTCTATCTGGAGAGCAACAGCGGATTGTTCGCCAGCAGGGATTTCGAGAACGGTGCGTTGGAGGCCGTACGCGCCTATTCGGCTCGCAAAGGCAAATCGAATGCGGCTACGATGACCGTTCACGACGGATACCCGGACATGATCTACGGCGGCGAACTGTATCGTGACGACGTGAACAAGATCAGTTACGTGCTCGGCTCCCAGCAGGATTTCCTCGATGCCGAACAGGAATTCGACGACATGCATAACGGCACGTGGGGCGGTAGGGGAGCGACCGCCCTATGGGGCGATCTCGGTGTCAAGGACATCACCAAAGCACATGCCATCGATTGCCTGCTCGCATATCTCGGTGCCGATCGGGCCGACACCATCGCATTCGGCGATGCGGCCGTCGACGTGCCGATGCTCGAATACTGTGCCTACGGCGTGGCGATGGGCAACGGGTCGCCCGACGTCAAGCGGGCCGCCGATCTCGTCACCGACGACGTCGAAGAGGATGGTCTGGCGCACGCGTTCGCACGACTTGGATTGATCGGGCGTCGGACCACGGAAACAGGACACGGTGAAAGGTGAAGAACATGAACCGCAGCATCATCTTCCTCGACATCGACGGCACGTTGTTCGGGCGTGACCATATCATCGCCCCATCCACGCTTGACGCGATCCACACCGCGCAACGCAACGGACATCTCGTCTTCATCGATACAGGGCGTTCACGTCCCGAAATCGACGACGACGTGCTCGCGCCCGGATTCGACGGCATCGTCGGCTCGGTCGGCGCCTACATCGAGATCGGCGGCAAAGTGCTGCTCGACCGGTTCATCGACCCCAAGACGGTGACGCACGTCACACGCGTATTCGATGAGATTGGCGTCAACTACATGTGGCAGTCGTCACGGGGATTGTGGGCGTCGGCCGGATATATGGCGCACGTCGACTGGGTGCGCCGCAACCTGCGCGCCGACTACGGCGGCGATTGGTGGCGTGTGCTCGAAGCGAGCAAAGCCGATGCCTGGCTTGATCACGTCGATCTCGGCGAACTCGTCCCCGCCTCGAAATGCACGTTCTTCGCACCGCCCTCGTCACGGCTCACACTGGACGATATCCGTGACGCCGTCGGCGATCGTCTCCACATCGTCAGCGGTTCGATGGGATTGGAGGCACCGACGAACGGCGAAGGGATGACGCCGGGAACCGACAAAGGCACGGGGCTCGCATACGTGGCCGGTCTGTATGACGTCGCCATCGCCGACACCATCGCCATCGGCGATTCGGAGAACGATACCGAGATGATCGAAGCGGCCGGCGTGGGCGTCGCCATGGGCAATGCGACCGACGGCATCAAGGCCATCGCCGATTGGACTACCACCGCGGTGGACAAGGACGGCATCGCCGTCGCCTTCCGGCACCTCGGTTTGATCTGATTCGCAAGCTGCGATACGGCGGAGAAAGGGCGGAATAGGAAAGTTCAAAGTTCAATGAACTTTCCGATGTCCTCGATTTCCGCCTTGCGGATGGCGTGGCCCACGCCGGTGTATTCGCGAGATTCGAGTCGACCGGTCTCCCCGAGCACACGGTGTGCGGTACGCTGGTCGTCGAGCGGAATCGTATGGTCCTCGGAACCGTAGAGCAGCAGGAAACGCGTATCGCCGGCGATCGCGGTACCATCCGTCGCCTCCTCGCCCTTGAACGACGGGCTCATCAGAATCGCGGCGTCGAACACATCGGGGTGCTCGCGCACGATGCGATACGACATGTAGCCGCCCTGCGAGAACCCGATGAGGATCTTCCGTCGGGAGGCGAACATCGGCGAATCCAGCAGCGCGACCACCGCATTGCCCACCGCCGAGCACTCGCGTCGACGCTCCTCGATGCCGCACCCATCCGGATACCAGTAGGCGCCGCCCATGTAGTCGCGGTCATACGTGCCGTGGAACGACAGGTAGCTCGGGGTCCGTCTCGCTCCCGCATACACGCCGTCGATGACGCGGATCATCTCCCGCTCATCGTTGCCGTAGCCGTGGAACATGACGAACAGACGGTCGTCGCCGGTCGCGGCGTTCCTATCTCCGACAATGGTTTCGATATGATTCACCGAACTGAGACGCATGATTCGTTCCTCCCGGGGTTGTTGACGTCACGCCGCCCATGACAATGATGCGCGCTTCCGTTGTCCAGTGTAGAAGAGACGGAACAACGCCGCATACCAGGCCGATGCGTAGGAACCCCGGCGGTCTTCACGTAGCCCGCGCCGTAGATGAGAGCGGACGGGGCGGACGTCTTCCTCGACGTCATCGGGCGGCGGCTGGCGGGCTGAACCGTCTCCGGCTCCGCCGTCCGTTCCCGATCAGGAACGGAACGTACCGGATGTCCGGCGTGAGGCTCCCCGCGAACCATGGCAACGCTACCATGGGAGTCGTGCCGCGGATCGGCGGCGAAGCGGACGGAAGACGAGGGACACGCATGGACGATACACGGGAGGCAATGGACAACGTGGCGCGCAAGGACGCGGGACTGCCGTACCACTACGATGACCCGGCCATCATGGACGGACAGCTCGCATGGCAGGACAAGCTGTGGGAGTACAACCAGACCAGACCCATCGAACAGGACCGCCGCACCGAACTGCTCAAAGGCATGTGCGCCGAGATCGGCGAAGGCGTGCACATCGAGACGCCATTGCACGCGAACAACGGATGCCGGCGCGTGCACCTCGGCAGGGGCATCTACATCAACGCGTTCATGAGCATGGTCGACGATGCGGAGATATGGATCGGTGACTACGCGATGTTCGGACCGTCCGTCACCATCGCCACCGCGGGACACCCGATCCTGCCGATCCTGCGCGAACACCACTACACGTACGCGCTGCCGGTGCATATCGGACGCAACGTGTGGGTCGGCTCCAACGTGAGCATCCTGCCGGGCGTCACCATCGGCGAGAACAGCGTGATCGGCGCCGGTTCGGTCGTCACGCGCGACATCCCCGCGAACGTCGTCGCCGTGGGCGTGCCGTGCAAGGTGGTGCGCCCGATTGGCGAACACGACCGCGAATACTATTGGCACGGCCGCCGTCTCGACGTGACCGAGTGAGGAGAGAACGATGAACGAACTCGACAAGTGCATGGCGGGGGAGATCTACGATTGCCACGATCCCATCTTCCTCGACTACAAGAACACCGCGCGACGGCTGCTCGCCGAATACAACCGGCTCCCGTACGACGCGAAGGAGCGCAAACGCGAGATCCTCGAATCGCTGTTCGGCTCGATCGGCGCGAACGTGTCCGTCGGTCTGCCGTTCATCTGCGACTACGGGCGCAATATCCGCATCGGCAGCAACGTGTCCGTCAACATGAATTGCACGTTCGTCGACTGCAACACGATCGACATCGGATCGGACACGCTCATCGCGTCGAACGTGCAGCTGTACACGGCCACGCATCCGGTCGAACTCGCGGACCGGCTCGCGGAAGGCTGGAAGCCGGGCGACGCGCACTACCGGTGGAACACATACGCCAAGCCTATCCACATCGGGCGCGGCTGCTGGCTGGGAGGCGGCGTCATCGTGCTGCCGGGCGTCACCATCGGCGACGGGACGGTGATCGGCGCCGGTTCGGTCGTCACGCGGGACATCCCCGCGAACGTGGTCGCCGTAGGCAACCCGTGCCGCGTGCTGCGGCCGATCAACGGCTCCGATCGGGCTGATCCGGATCGGAGCGCGGCCTGACGAGACGACGGGCCAACGATTCGATGACGAACACGGCGGGCAGCTGGCTGGTCGCGTTGTAGCCGCCGTTGACGCGCTCCGGCGCGAGACCGGCGGCGAACGACCAGTCGCACATCCCCGCCAGCGTGCTGCCGGGCGTGTTCGTCAACGCGAGGAGCCTCGCGCCGCGCGAGGCGAAGCCTTCCGCCGTCTCCAACAGCTTCGGCGTCTCGCCGCTCTCCGACACGGCGACGACCGCCATGCCCGGACGGGCGAACGTCCCGGACGGATAGAACGCGTCCGTCAACCCGATGGCGAACAGGCCGAGATTCGCGAACAGACGCGCGCCATAGTCGGCGATCGTGCCCGACGACCCCTCGCCGATGAAGACGATCGGGTCGGCCTTCTCCAGCAGCGAGGTCGCCTCGCCGAGCATCGCCTCGAACGCGGGGGAGTCGGCGCGGGAGAAGAACAACGACAACTCGCCCAGATCGGCCTGCGGAACGGGACTTCGCTCCGGACGTTCGGCGGCGTCGCGTGCGGCCCGTCTGAACGCGTCGAACCCGTCGAATCCCATCCGCGCGCACCAGCGCATCACCGTGGACGGCGAGACATAGGTGGCGGCCGCCAGCTCGCGCACGGACATGTACGCCGCGGCCTCCGGATGCGCGGAGACGAACCGGCAGATCGCAAGCTCGGTGCGATTGCAGCGTTCCAACTGCTCGAAGGTGAACATGGTTACGTACTGTAGCGCGCATGGCGTGCGACTGATCCGCCGCACGCCCGCGCAAGGTGAACGGAAGGTGACGCGCGGGGGACGGCTTGTGCGGCGTGCGTCGGAGAAATGGTCTATAGTCGGATAGGTCACGTTAGTGGCCACCTTGTCCGTTTCACACACGAAAGGTGAGCCGTGTCAACTGAACAGGAACCGGCGGAGACGCCGATGCTCGGCAAGAGCGTCATCTCGCTCGACGATCTCTCCATCCCCCAGATCACCGATCTGCTGCACAAGGCGCAGTACATCGATTCGCATCGCAAGGAAGTGGCGCACGCCTGCGACGGCAGGGTGCTGGCCACGCTCTTCTACGAGCCCTCCACCCGCACGCGTCTGAGCTTCGAGACCGCGATGCTGCGTCTCGGCGGCAAGGTGATCGGTTTCGCCGGCGCGCAGCTCGCCTCCGTCACCAAGGGCGAATCCATCGCCGACACCTTGAAGACCGTGTCCAACTACGTGGACGTGGTGGCCATCCGCCATCCGAAGGAAGGTGCGGCGCTCGTCGCCTCCCGTGCCGCCTCCGTGCCCGTCATCAACGCGGGCGACGGCGGACACATGCACCCCACGCAGACGCTCGCCGATCTCGCCACGCTCCAGTCGCGCTTCGGCCGCGTCACCGACCTGACCGTCGGCCTGTGCGGCGACCTCATGTTCGGCCGCACCGTGCACTCGCTCATCGAGACGCTGTGCCGCTTCGGCAACGTGCGGTTCGTGCTCATCAGCCCCGACGAGCTCAAGACCCCGCAGTACGTGCTCGACCGCATCGACGCCACCCCGTCCTGCTCCTACGTGGAGGTCAAGGATCTGGTCTCCGTGATCGGCGACCTCGACGTGCTGTACATGACCCGCGTGCAGAAGGAACGCTTCTTCAACGAGGACGACTACCTGCGCCTTAGGGACACGTACATCCTCGACGAGGACAAGCTCGCCCGCGCCAAGGAGCATATGGCCGTGCTGCACCCGCTGCCGCGCGTCAACGAGATCGCCGTCGAAGTCGACGACGACCCGCGCGCCGCCTACTTCGAACAGGTGAAGAACGGCATGCTCATGCGCATGGCGCTCGAGAGCACCGTGGTGGGTGACGAGCTGCCCGGCTACGAACCGTTCGAGAACAAGGAGGTCCAGGCCTGATGGAGGTCACCAGCATCCAAAACGGCATCATCATCGACCACGTGCCCGCCGGCACCGCGCTGAAGGTGCTCGCGTATCTGAAGATCAACCCGGCGAAGACCAAGCTCGCCCTCATCATGAACACCGACAGCCACCTGTACGGCACGAAGGACATCATCAAGATCGAGGACGAGGACGGCAACGGCCCGTCCGTCGATCTCGACGTGCTCGGCCTCGTCGCGCGCACCGCGACCGTCGGCATCGTGCGCGGCGGTAGGATCGTCGAGAAGAAGACGCCTACGCTGCCCGAGCACGTGGTGAACATCCTCACCTGCCGCAACCCGCGCTGCGTGACCACCACCGAACGCGGCATCGAGCAGATGTTCCACCTGACGCACTCCGAGCGTCAGGAGTACCGCTGCGACTACTGCGACGAGGAAGCGAAACTGTAAGGAGCCGATATGCCGACGTTGCGCAACATCAAGGTGTGGAACACCGACGAGGTCATCGACGTGAAGGTGCCGCTGGCGGCCGACGCGCTGCTGGAAGGGGAGCGTTCCGGCGCGGACGGGTTCGACGCGCTCGAGATCGACGCGACCGGGCTCACGCTCGCGCCCGGATTCGCCGACCCGCACGTGCACTTCCGCGACCCCGGCCAGACCTACAAGGAGTCGATGGTCACCGGTTGCGCCGCGTCGGCCTCCGGCGGATACACCGACGTCCTCATCATGCCGAACACCGTGCCCGCGATGGACGGCGAGACGATCGTCGACCGGGACGCCCCCGGCGCCGACGAGGTGCTGTCCTCCGGCAGGAACGACGTCATCGACTTCCTGCAGCACTACGCCGCCGACCACGACGTGACGCTGCCCGTGCGCTACGACCTGTGCGTGTGCGCCTCCAAGGGGCGCGCCGGCCATGAGGCCACCGAATTCGAACATTGGCGCCGCCACATGCCGGGCGTCGCCGACGAGACCAAGGACGCCGACCAGCTCGCGCATCCGGTCACCGCGATCAGCGACGACGGTTCCGCCGTCACCCCCGCCACGCTCGACGCGGTGTTCGCGCTCGCCAAGGAGTCCAGCCTGCCGCTCATCGAACACTGCGAACACCACGACACCGGCGCGGTGAACGAAGGCCCCGTCTCGCGCAAGCTCGGCGTGCCCGGCATCCCCGAGGACACCGAATTGAAGATCGTCGCACGCGACATCGCCAAGGCGCGCGAGACCGGCGTGCACGTGCACTTCCAGCACGTGAGCACCGCCGGCAGCTTCGAGGCGATTCGCGCCGCCAAGGCCGAGGGCCTGCCGGTCACCTGCGAGACCGCGCCCCACTACCTCTCCCTGAGCGACGAGGCGCTGCTCACGTACGGCACGCTCGCCAAGATGAACCCGCCGCTGCGCTCGGAGGAGGACCGCAAGGCCACGTGCGAGGCCGTCGCCGACGGCACCGTCGACCTGCTCGCCACCGACCACGCGCCGCACACCATGGCGGAGAAGGAGCTCGGCTTCCTCGATGCCCCCAACGGCATCATCGGCCTCGAATGTGCGTACGGCGTGTGCCACAGGACGCTCGTCGACGGCGGCTACATCTCCGACGAACGCCTCATCGAACTGATGAGCGTCGAGCCGATGCGCCTCATGGGCCATGAGGCCACCGACGTGACCGCGCTGCTCGACCGCGAGACCGACGCCTCGCGTGAACCGGACGCCAAGCGCGTGCTCGACCTCACGCAGGTGAAGGACACGGTCGGCATCGGCCTCGTCGTGCTCGACACGTCCGGCGAGTGGACCGTCGACCCCGATGCCTTCCACTCCAAGGCGCGCAACACCCCGTTCGGCGGCTGGAAAGTGACCGGACGCCCGCTCGCCACCATCATCGGCGGCGCGATGGTGTTCAGCCGACTGTGACGGATACCCGGCAACCACCCCCAGTCACTGCGTGACAGCCCCCGCCAGCGGGGGCGGAGGTAGTGAGCACTGACCAAGTCCCCGCCAGCGGGGGCGGAGTGAACGACAAGGACTTTCAACGAAAGGAAACGCATGGACCGCTTGATCGACGCCATCGAGGCGACGCAGAACCCGAGCGTAGTCGGACTCGACCCCACCGAGGCGCTCGTGCCGCCGCAGGTGGTCGCGGGTCTCGCCGAGGAGGTCAGGGATTCCGTGGAGGACCCGGCCGAGGCGCCGGCCGTACAGCTCGCCAGCGCCTTCTACGAGTTCAACCGCACCATCATCGACGCCGTCGCCGGCATCGTGCCCGCCGTCAAGCCGCAGATCGCCATGTACGAGGCGCTCGGCCCCGCCGGCGTCGACGTGTACACGATGACCTGCGACTATGCGGCCAGCCGCGGCCTGTACGTGCTCGCCGACGCCAAGCGTGGCGACATCGGCTCCACGGCCGCCGCCTACGCGCACATGCTCACCGGCGTGGACGGCTTCGACCCGTGGAAGGTCGACGCCGTCACCGTCAACCCGTACCTCGGCACCGACGGCATCACCCCGTTCGTCGACGCCGCCAAGGAAAGCGACAAGGACCTGTTCGTGCTCGTGCGCACCTCCAACCCCTCGTCCAGCGAGCTGCAGATGCTTGACCTCGCCGACGGGTCGAAGGTGTACGAGCGTGTCGCCGATCTCGTCGAAGGCTGGGGCGCCGACTCGATCGGCGCGCATGGCTACTCGCGCGTCGGCGCGGTCGTCGGCGCCACCCATCCCGAGGAGGGCAAGGCGTTGCGCACGCGCATGCCGCACACGTTCTTCCTCGTGCCCGGCTACGGCGCGCAGGGCGGCACCGCCGCCGACGTGCGCGGCATGTTCGACGCGGACGGATCCGGCGCCATCGTCAACTCGTCGCGCGGCATCATCGGCGCGTGGCGGAAGGACGGACGCTACGACCCGTCCATGTCCGCCGACGACGCGCTCGCGCTCGTCGACGAGACGGCGCGCGACGCGGCCATCCGCATGCGCGACGACCTGCGCGCCGTGCTGTAGACCATGGACCCGCGCACCGGCGGCGACGCCGCCGACGTGCGCGGCATCCGGGGCACCGAATCCGCAACACCGCAACAGACCGACCACCGACCAACGTAAGGAGCACCATGAGCGCCACCTTCACCCCGACCTATGACGTGGTGAACGAGGCCGTCGCCGCGGGATTCTTCCCGCCGCGACATCCCGCCGACGTCACCGACGTCACCGAACTCACGCCGGGAGTCATCCGGCTCACCTTCCGCGACCCGTACATCGCCGAGCATGCGCGTCCCGCGCAGTTCGTCAACATCTTCACCGACGACCCGCTGATGCCGATGCCTCGCCCGTTCGGCGTGAGCGAGACGCACGACGGCGAGGTGAGCGTCATCTTCGCCGTCGTCGGCAAGGGCACCGCCGGATTCGCGCGGCTCGAGGCCGGCGACACGATCCAGGTGCTCGGGCCCTTGGGACGCCCGTTCAACACAAAGACGGCCGCCCACTACGTGCTCGTCGCCGGAGGACTCGGCGTCCCGCCGCTCATCTACACGGCGCAGCATCTCGCCGACGACCCGGCCACGCGCACCACCGCCGTGTTCGGCTACCGCAACGAGCATTTCGCCGACAAGTTCGTCGAGCCGTACGCCGACGCGACGGTGAGCATCGACGAGTCGGAAGGCAACGTCATCACCCTGCTCGACCATCTCGAAGCGGAAGGCGGGCTCACCGTCGACGGACTCGACACGGTGATCCTGTCCTGCGGACCGCTGCCGATGATGAAGGCCGTCGCCGCATGGGCCGCGGAACGCGACCTCGCCTGCCAGCTGAGCATGGAGCAGCGCATGGGCTGCGGCTACGGCACCTGCGTGCTGTGCACCGTGGACACCGTGGACGGACGACTCAAGGTGTGCGCCGACGGACCGGTGTTCACCCGCGAACAGCTCGGATGGGGGAAGTGAACATGACCGAAGCGAAGCACACGGACCACATCAACCTGTACGAGACCCACGAGTGGAAGCACTCCACCCAGGTGGCCGGCGTCACGTGGAAGAACCCGGTCGGCACCGCCTCCGGCACCTTCCAGTACGCGGCCGTGCGCTGGTTCTACGACGTGAGCCAGCTGGGCGCCGTCTCCACCAAGGGATGCTCGCCCGTGCCGTGGGAGGGCAACCCGTCACCGCGCACCGCCGAGGGGCCCGCCTCCAACATCAACGCGGTAGGCCTGCAGAACCCGGGCGTCGACCATTACCTCGTCGACGACCTGCCGAAGCTCAAGAAGGCGGGCGCCACCGTCGTGGCCAACGTGGCCGGACACTGCGACGACGACTACGCGGCCGTCGTCGCCAAGCTCGCCGACTCCGACGCCGACATGCTCGAAATCAACGTGAGCTGCCCGAACGTGACGCACGGCGGCATGAGCGTCGGCACCGATCCGGTCGCGCTCGCCAAGCTCATGGACAAGCTGCGCCCAATGACCGACAAGCCGATGATCATCAAGCTCACGCCGAACGTGACCGACATCACCGTGCCGGCGCGCGCCGCCGTCGAACACGGCGCCGACGCGCTGAGCATGATCAACACGCTGCTCGGCATGCGCATCAACATCCGCACCGGCGAGCCGATCATCGCGAACACGACCGGCGGCGTGTCCGGTCCGGCCGTACTGCCGATGGGACTGGTCGCCGTCTACCGCACGCGCACCGTGCTGCCCGACATCCCGATCATCGGCATCGGCGGCGTAGACTCCGGCGAGAAGGCGCTCGAATACCTGTACGCGGGCGCGAACGCCGTCGAGGTGGGAGCGGCCGCCCTGTTCGACCCGGTCGCGCCGCTACGCGTCGCCCGCGAGCTCGACGACCTGCTCGACGACCGCCCCGAACTCGCCGCCAAGCTCGCCGCCGGCGAGACCTGGCGCTGAGCGGACGTTTCCGGACCAAATCGCACGGCCCCCGCTGGCGGGGGCTGTCGGCGTAAGCCGACTGGGGGTGACCACCCTCCGTCACTTCGTGACACCTCCCGCCAGCGGGAGGGGAAAAGGACAGACATGACCGACAACGCATCGCTCGACATCCGATTCACGCAGTTCCTGCTCGAATCCAAGGCGCTCAAGTTCGGCGACTTCACGTTGAAGTCCGGACGCAAGTCCCCGTACTTCATCAACGCGGGCGCGTTCGACGACGGCCGCAAGATCGCCACGCTTGGCGCGTTCTACGCCGAGAAGATCGCCTCCGAGATCGAGGCCGACAACCTGCCGAAGGACATCGACACCGTGTTCGGCCCGGCGTACAAGGGCATCCCGTTGGGCGTGTCCACCGCGATCGCCCTCACCTCCGCCCACGGCATGGAGGTCGGCTACACGTTCGACCGCAAGGAGAAGAAGGATCACGGCGACGGCGGCATGATGGTCGGCACCCAGCTGAAGGACGGCATGAAGGTGCTGCTCGTCGATGACGTGATGACCGCCGGCACCGCCGTGCGTGAGGTCATCCCGAAGCTCAAGGCCGAGGCGGACGTCGAGGTCGTGGGCCTCGTGCTGTCCGTCGACCGCATGGAGAAGACCAAGGATTCCGACCTGTCCGCGGTGAAGGCCGTCGAGGCCGAGTTCGGCTTCCCGGTGTTCGCCATCGCGAACGTGCGCGAGATCTTCGAGGCGGGACGTTCGATCCTCACCGATTCCGGCGAACCGTACGTGACCGACGCCATCAAGGCCGCGGCCGACGCGTATCTCGAACGGTACGGCGCGTGACATGTGATGCCGTGATGTCGAATCGATGAGGCTCCTGCTGCCCGGTGATGCCGGGCGGCAGGAGCCTCATTCATTGTGTGGGACACCCCTCAGTCCGCTTCGCGGACAGCTCCCCTCAAGGGGAGCGGGAGGGATGTCACCAGGTGCCGATGGGGGCGGCGGTGGCGTCGAGGACCTTGAGGAGGTCGGTGGGGGAGACACCGACGGAGAAGCCGCGCTTGCCTCCGGAGACGAGTATCGTGTCGAACTTCAGGGCGCTTTCGTCGAGCACGGTCCTGTGACGCGTCTTCTGACCGAGTGGGGAGATGCCGCCGACGACATAGCCGGATTCGCGCATCGCGACCTTCGGGTCGGCCATCGCGGCCTTCTTCGCGCCCACCGCGGCGGCGAGGGCCTTGAGATCCATGTGGCCGGACACCGGCACGACGCCCACGACGCGTTCCGAACCAGTGTCCGCCATCAGCGTCTTGAACACCTGATGCTCGTCGAATCCGAGCTTCTTGGCGGCCTCCACGCCGTAGCCGTCGTCCATGTGGTCGTTCGAATGTTCGTATTCGTAGGGCGTGAACGCGACGCCCGCCTTCTCCAGCTGCACGGTGGCCGGCGTGGAACCGGCGCCTTTCTCATGCTTCTTTTTCTTCGCCATGGCTCCCATGATACGAAGAAACCCCCGCCGGAAGGGCGGGGGTTCCATTCACCTCATATCAGCGGTGAAGCGATGCGGACGAATCCGCGTGGGCTCACTCGGAGATCTCGGCGAAGTACAGCAGGGTACGAATCATGTTGGAGGTGAAGCCGTACTCGTTGTCGTAGAAGGAGACCGTGCGGGCCAGGGTCACGCCGTCGATGGTGTTGACGTCGGTCTGGGTCGGGTCGAAGACGCCACCGTGGGTGTCGCCGAGGATGTCGGAGGAGACGATGCCCTCATCATTGTAGCCGTAATAGTCCGTGTCGGAGAAGGCGGCCTTGAAGGCGGCGTTGATCTCGTCGGCGGTGGTCTCGGTGTTGAGGACGGTGGTCAGCTCGGTGACGGAGCCGTCCGGGACCTGCACGCGCTGGGCGTGGCCCTGCAGCTTGCCGTTGACGGACGGGACGACCTTGCCGATGGCCTTGGCGGCACCGGTGGAGTGGGCAATCGTGTTGATGCCGGCGGCGCGCAGGTTGCGGCCGGACTTGGTGCCACGCGGGCCGTCCAGCAGCATCTGGGTGCCGGTGTAGGCGTGGATGGTGGTCATGAAGCCGGCCTTGATGCCGAACTTCTCGTCCAGCAGCTTGACCATGGCGGCCATGGAGTTGGTGGTGCAGGAGCCGGCGGACACGATGTTGTCGGAGGCCTTGAGGATGTCGTGGTTCACGCCGAACACGACGGTCGGGGTGACGTCGTCCTTGGCCGGGGCGGAGATCAGGACCTTCTTGGCGCCGGCGTTCAGGTGGGCCTGGGACTTCTCGGCGGAGGTGTAGAAGCCGGTGCACTCGAGCACGAACTCGACGCCGTCGTTCTTGACCCACGGAATGTTGTTGGCGTCCTTCTCGGCGTAGACCTTGTATTCCTTGCCGTCGACGACGATGGAGTCCTCGGTGGCCTTCACGTCGACCGGCGTGCCGTCGTCGTGACGGAAGGTGCCGTGGGTGGAATCGTACTTCAGCAGGTAGGCCAGCGTGGCCGGAGTGGTCAGATCGTTGATGGCGGCAACTTCGATGTCGCCGGCCTGACCGCCGCGAGCCTGGAGCTCGAAGATGCGACGGAAGGCGAGACGACCGATGCGACCGAAGCCGTTGATACCAATCTTAACTGTCATGTAATTCTCCCTTGTAGGGTGACGCCGGCACGCTGGGCACGCCGGAGCCATTGTTTACCAACATCGACCACTCTAGTGCGTCGTCTGTACGAAACGCAACGTCTTCCATCGTGTTTCAGCCGAAAATCCCGAAAATTCCGTGAGCGTTCACATGAGGGGCGTCAGGGCGTCCGGGCATCGGCGGCGGGAGCGTGGCGAAAGCGCGACGCAGGCGTCGTCAGCCCCGCAGCAGCGGCGAGACGCGCGTGTCCAGCGTACCCAAGTCGCCGCCGAACGCGTGCCGCCGTGCCACGCGCGGCATCGGCGCCTCGGCGGGGAACGTGACGACGAGCGTGCCCTCGCGCACGCCGACCGAGGCGGGGACTCCCGGACGGAACTCGTTGCTCACGCCCTGCACCGCGTCGGACGTGAGCGTGCCGTCGAGCATCTCGTATTTGAGTCCCGGTTCATTCACGCCCCGCGAGACGTCGGAATGTGAGAACACCGACACCATGTGCCCGGCCGCCACGTCGTTCGCCGGGAAGTCGAGACGCGCGTCGCAGATCGCCGTCACGATCGTGCCGTCGCCGTGCAGGAAGCCGATGCCGCCGTGATGCGCGACGAGCGCCATCAGCCGGATCGCGGAGAGCGTGTGGTCGATGCGGCCGCCCAGCGCGCCGTACACGTGGAACGTGCGGCAGCCGCGCGACCACGCCACCTTCAACGCGCTCAGCAGATCCGGATCGTCCTTGAGCGGCGGCAGCGCGATCGTGTCCGCGCCCGCGGCGGGACGCGCTCCCTCAAGCGAATCGAAGTCGCCGACCACCACGTCCGGGCTCACGCCCGCCGCGCGTGCATGGTCGAGCCCGCCGTCCGCCGCGACGACGAACGCGCCGCCCGGCACGACGATCGGCCGATAGTCAGGCGAGGCGTAATATTCGCCCGCCGCGAACACGACGCATACGCGTCCCTCGATATCCGCACACATACCGGTCCAGTGTACGCGAGGCGCGTTAGTGTTCGTCCCATGGCAGTGAAAACAGCGGCGAGCGAGCGGCCGATTCTCAAGTCCAAAACGTTCCTGTACGTCACCGAATTCTTCTCCGGCATGGCCGTGATGGCCGCCGAGCTCGGCGCGTCGCGCCTGCTCGCACCCTACTTCTCCAGCTCGCAGATCGTATGGACCATCATCATCGGCACCATCATGATCGCGCTCGCCCTGGGCGCCGTGTTCGGCGGCAAGTGGGCCGACCGCGATCCGGACCCGGACAAGCTGTACCTGCGTATCATGGCCGCCGCCGTGTGGATCGCGCTCATCCCGCTCGTCGGCAAATACGTGGTCCTCCTCGTCTCCGGACTGCTCATCGTGACCGTCTCCACGAACTTCCTCGTCATCGCCGCGTTCGCCAGCTGCATGGTCGTCTTCGTGCCGCCGCTGTTCCTCCTCGGCACCGTCACCGCCGGGCTCAACAAGTTCGCCACCGATTCGCTCGACGACAACGCGTCCGTCGTCGGCCGGCTGTCCGCATGCAACACGATCGGCTCGATCCTCGGCACGTTCCTGCCCACGTTCGTCACCATCCCCGCCGTCGGCACGTTCGTCACGTTCCTCGTCTTCTCCGGGCTCCTGCTCGCCATCCCGATCGTCTACTTCGTCTCGATGCGGGCGAGACGCGTCGCCTGCGCCGTCTCGGCCGCCGTGTTCGCCGTCTCCGCCGTGCTCTCGCCGATGAGCGGGTTCGCGTTCTGGGAGAACTCCTCGACGCTCGCCTACGAGGGCGAGTCCATCTACAACTACCTGCAGGTGAAGAACCTCTCCGACCGGACCATCCTGTCCACCAAGGTGCTGTTCGGCGTTCAGTCCGTCACGATGAAGGACCGGGGGCTCACCGGCATGTACTACGACACCGCCCTTGCCGCGCCCGCGCTCGCCGACCACGCGCGATCCGCGCTCGTCCTCGGCATGGGCACCGGCACCTACGCGCGGCAACTGAGGCGCTACTACCCGAAGATGACGGTGCAGGGCGTCGAGATCGACGCGAAGATCACGCGTCTGGCCGGCGAATACTTCGACGAGCCGGACGACGTGCCCGTCGCCACCTACGACGGACGCGCGTGGCTCGCCGCGTCCCGGGAGCGATACGACGTGATCATGGTCGACGCGTACCAGGACATCACCATCCCGTTCCAGATGAGCTCCGACGAGTTCTTCACGATGGTCAGGAACCATCTCAACCCCGGCGGCGTGATGGTCGTCAACATGAACATGGTCTCCGACGGACGCGGCTCCATCAACGAGGCGCTCCAGACCACCATCGCCAATGTGTTCGACGGCGCGTGCCGCAGCGGCACGACCTACACGGCCGACGTGCCCGGCACCACCAACCGCGAACTGTTCGCCAAGGCGCCCACCGCCGCCGAGCTCAAACGCTACGACGGATGCAGCGACTCATGGCGGCGCACCGGCGGCATCGCCACCGTCCCCGAACCGGTCGGCAGCGGCATGCGCGACGACGTGAAGGCGACGGCGCTCCGTGCCGCGGCGTGGGAGCGCACGCACGACGGCGCGCTCGCCGCGTACATGAGCGAGGTCGCCTCGCGCATGACGCCGGTGCGCGACCCCGTCGACCGGCTCCGGCGACCGGTCGCTGATTCTCACCGACGACCACGCGCCCGTCGAACTGCTCGGCATGCGGGCGATCGACAACATCATCGCCGAACAGGCGGGGCCGTACCGCGACATCCTGAAGAGGGAAGGCGTCGGCGGACTGCTGCGCGAGATGCGGTGAGGCGTCCCCGTCCGCCCGCGACACGCAGGGCGGCGATGTCCGGGGGTGTGGTAGACTCTCCACTTAGCTTGAGAAATCAAGAAAGCGGGGCAACCCCACCTGGAAGCCTTTCACGGCCTCGGGTCCACGGCAATGGCCGGCGCATCCTCGGGTGATGCGCGAGCGACGTCAGGAACGTCCGATGTGATGCAGCGCGTGTACAGCGCCTGTCTCGGCATGCCATGGAATCGAGACGGTATGAGGTCTTACGGATGGGCTCCGCAACGGAAATCAGAGGATTGGAGTCATCATCAGCGACGAACCACGCATTAACGACGAGATTCGCGTCTCGCAGGTGCGCCTGATCGGCCCGAACGGCGAACAGGTGGGAGTCATCGCGACCTCGGTCGCCCTCAACCTGGCGAAGGAAGCGAACCTCGATCTCGTCGAGGTGGCGCCTAACGCGAAGCCTCCGGTCGCCAAGCTCATCGATTACGGCAAGTTCAAGTACAACGAGAAGATCAAGGCCCGCGAGGCCCGCCGCAATCAGAACACGGCCGAGATCAAGGAGATCCGCTTCCGCCTCAAGATCGACGACCACGACTTCGACGTGAAGAAGGGCCATGTGGTCCGCTTCCTCAACGGCGGAGACAAGGTCAAGGTCACCATCATGCTGCGCGGCCGCGAGCAGTCCCGCCCGATCGGCGGCGTGGAACTGCTGCAGCGTCTCGCCGCCGAGGTGGAGGAGTACGGCACCGTCGAGTCCAAGCCCAAGCAGGAGGGCCGCAACATCATCATGACGCTTGCGCCCAAGGGCAAGAAGGTGCACACCCAGTCCGAGCAGCGACGCCGCGGCGCCGAATCCCGCGCCGAGCGCCAGGCCCGACAGGCCGCGCGTCTCGCCGCCAAGCAGGAGGCGCAGGCGCAGGCCGCCGCGGAGGCGAAGGCCTCGGTCTCCGCCACGACTTCCAAGAAGCACACCAACAAGGAGGGCAGCAATGCCGAAGATGAAAACTAATTCCGCCGCTTCCAAGCGCGTCCGCCGCACCGGCACCGGCAAGCTGATGGCGGCCGGCAGCGCCATGCGCCACAACCTCGAGCACAAGTCCGCCCGCCAGCGCCGCGCGCTGAAGGCCGACGAGGTTCTGCCCACGCCGCAGACCAAGAAGCTCAACCGCCTTCTGGGCGCCCGCTGAGCCTGACCAGAGACAAGACCTGCAAACTTCAGAAAGCTGAGGAAATAGAAATATGGCACGTGTCAAGCGCGCAGTGAACGCCCACAAGAAGCGTCGCGTCGTTCTCGAGAGGGCCTCCGGCTACCGCGGCCAGCGCTCCCGTCTGTACCGCAAGGCCAAGGAGCAGCTGCTCCACTCCTTCAACTACAACTTCCGCGACCGCAAGGCCCGCAAGGGTGACTTCCGCAAGCTGTGGATCCAGCGCATCAATGCCGCCGTCCGCGCCGAGGGCATTACCTACAACCGCTTCATCCAGGGCCTGCACCTCGCCGGCATCGAGCTGGATCGTCGCGCCCTCGCCGAGCTCGCCGTCTCCGACGCCGATGCCTTCAAGGCCATCGTCGAGGCCGCCAAGGCCGCCCTTCCGGAGGACGTGAACGCCCCGAAGGCCGCCTGATTCCGCTGACGCGAATCTTGCCTGAAGACCCCGCCCGTGCGGGGTCTTCGTGTTTGTGACGGGGTGTCGCACGACATCGCCGATATGGTCGCGCCGATACGATCGGCCGTTACGGGGAGGAGCATCGTGACCGACGGAGACGACGGATTCGGGGCGCTGCTGGAACAGTTCGCCGCGCATATCGACGTGGAGCGGGGACTCGCGAAGGCGACGGTCGCCGCATACTCGTCGGACCTTGCACGCTACGTCGCGTTCCTGCGTTCACGCGGCGCGACGGACCTGCGTGCCGTCACGCGGTACGACGTGGAGGACTTCGTCGCCGCATTGGACGCGGACGGCGAATCCGCGCGTTCGAAGGCGCGCCGTCTCGCCGCCGTGCACGAGCTCCACCGGTTCGCGCTCGGCCGGCATGCGGTCGACGAGGACGTCTCCGCGGACGTGAAGGCGCCGAAGGGGGCCTCAATGCTGCCGGACGTGCTCACCGTCGACGAGGTGGCGCGTCTGCTCGATGCGGTGCCGGTCGTCGGCGACGACCCGGTCATGCTGCGCGACAAGGCGCTGCTCGAATTCATGTACGCGACCGGATGCCGCGTCTCCGAGGCCGTCGGCCTGAACCTCGACGACATCGATCTGACGGACCAGCATGTGGCGCGGCTCATGGGCAAGGGTTCGAAGCAGCGGCTCGTACCGGTCGGTGGCTACGCGCGTGCGGCGATGACGCGCTACCTCGACCTCGCCCGGCCCGCGTTGGAGGCCCGCAACCGTTCCGGCAGACCCGAACGCCGGGCCGTGTTCCTCAACAAGCGGGGGAGACGCCTGTCCCGCCAATCCGTGTGGGAGGTCGTCAAGGCCGCCGGTGAGCGTGCGCACATCACGCGCCCGCTGCACCCGCACACGTTGCGCCACTCGTTCGCCACGCATCTCATCCAGGGCGGGGCGGACGTGCGCACCGTGCAGGAGCTGCTCGGCCACGCCTCCGTCACCACCACGCAGATCTACACGCACGTGAGCCCGGAGAACCTGATCGAAACCTATCTGACCGCGCATCCCCGCGCGCGATGACCCGGAACCCGAATGGAAGATGATAAGGTAAACCATATGCCTACCGATATGCTTGGACGCGAGTATGAGACCTTCCCCGCCCCCGAACCGCTGCGACAGCACGGCCCGGCGAGGGTCATCGCCATGTGCAACCAGAAGGGCGGCGTAGGCAAGACCACCAGCTCCATCTCCATCGCCGGCGCATTGAGCCAGTACGGCCGCAAATGCCTCATCGTCGACTTCGATCCGCAGGGTGCAGCCACCGTGGGCCTCGGCATCAACGCGAACACCGTCGAGAAGACCATCTACAACGCGCTGTTCGACTTCCGCATGGACGTGCACGAGGTGGTGCGCCACACCGCCTTCGAGAACCTCGACATCATTCCGGCGAACATCGACCTGTCCGCCGCCGAGGTGCAGCTCGTCACTGAAGTGGGCCGCGAGCAGGTCCTCGCCCAGGTGTTGCGCCCGCTGCGCGCCGAATACGATGTGATCATCATCGACTGCCAGCCGTCGCTCGGCCTGCTCACCGTGAACGCGCTGACCGCCGCGGACGGCGTCATCATCCCCGTGGCCGCCGAATTCTTCGCGCTGCGCGGCGTTGCCCTACTCATGCAGTCCATCGAGAAGGTGCAGAGCCGCATCAATCCGGCGCTCAGGGTGTACGGCGTGCTCATCACGATGTTCACGCGCACCCTCCACTGCGAGGAGGTCATGCAGCGCATCTACGAGGCGTTCCAGGACAAGGTGTTCCACACCGTCATCTCCCGGTCCATCAAACTGCCCGACTCGACCGTGGCCGCCGCGCCGATCACGATCTTCGCGCCGCAGCACAAGACCAGCAAGGAGTATCGCGAGGTCGCCCGCGAACTCGTCGCCAACGGGGTCATCGCCTGAATGGACGATATGCGCACCACCGCGGCGACGTCCGATCGCTCCGCGGCGGGGGAGTCCGCCGCGCCGTCGCCCGCCGGATTCACCGTGAACCTCGACGTGTACTCCGGTCCGTTCGACGTGCTGCTCGGCATGGTTGCCAACCGGCGTCTCGAACTGACCGAAGTGTCCCTCGCCGCGATCACCGAGGAGTTCCTCGCCTACGTGCGCGGGCTCGACCTGTCCTCGAACATGGACGAGGCGAGCTCGTTCCTCGACGTCGCGTCGATCCTCGTCGAGGCGAAAAGCGCGGCGCTGCTGCCCGCCGATATGTCCGGCGAACGCGACGAACGCAGCATGGAGGCGCTGCGCGAACGCGACCTGCTGTTCGCGAGGCTCCTGCAGTACCGCGCGTTCAAACGGGCGGCCGGCGAGTTCCGCGCGCGCATCGCCGCGAACAGAGGGCGGTTCCCGCATCCCGGCGAGCTCGACGAGTCGGTCACGGCCATGCTGCCGGAACTCGTGTGGACGGTCGGCGCCGACGACCTCGCGTCGATTGCCGCACGCGTGTTCGCCGACATGCCGGCGACGACGGTGAGCACGCGCCAGCTGCATGTGCCGCTGGTCGACCTGGAGGCGCAGGCCGCGCTCGTCCGGGACAGGCTGCGCGCGTTGGGCGAGGACGGTTCGATGACCTTCGCCGAGCTTTCCGCCGATGCGGACGGGCGTGCGGAGGTCGTGGCGCGCTTCCTCGCCGTGCTCATGTTCTTCAAGCAGGGGAGCGTGCGGTTCCGCCAGTCCGGGCCATACGCGACGCTCCATCTCAAGTGGGCGCCCGACCAGCCGTCGTTCGCGGACGATGCCGGCGCGCCGGACGCCGCGGCGTCGTTGGACGACGAAACGGCCGTATCGATCGACGAAAGGGATTTCGCATGAACGTGGAGGAGTATCCGGGCGGATTGAAGGCGTGCCTGGAGGCGATGCTCATGGTCGCCGACGAGCCGTTGGACCCGGACGCCGCCGCGCGCGTGCTCGGCGTGGACGCGGCGACGGTGGCCGAGGCGCTGGAACGGCTCCGTGACGCCTACGAGGTGGCGGGCCGCGGCTTCGAGCTGCGCCGCACCGCACGCGGATGGCGGTTCGCGAGCCGCGCCGTGTACGAGCCGGTCGTCTCCGCGTTCGTGACCGACGGGCAGACCGCGCGCCTCGGCCAAGGCGCGTTGGAGGCGCTCGCCGTGATCGCCTATCGGCAGCCGGTCACGCGCGCGCAGGTCTCCGCGATCCGCGGCGTCAACTCGGACGGCGTGATCCGCTCGCTCATCGTGCGCGGGCTGGTGCGCGGCCAGGGCGTCGACGCCGAATCGCGCGCGACCCTGCTCGTTACCACCGATTTGTTCCTGGAGAAGATGGGATTCGACTCGCTCGACGAGCTGCCCGAACTCGCCCCGTTCCTGCCTGATTCGATCGGCGAGGTCACGGCCGACGCCAGCGGCATCCACCTGTAAAGGGCAAGGCGAGCGGCCGTCCGAACGCGCCGTGAACAAGCATGAACAACTTATAGTCAGTTTGACTATAAGCAGTGCTATGCTGAACCACCGTCAAGGAAAACCACGATCGGACGGAAGTGGACGATGGGCATCGGCAATGTCTCCGAACGACGGCTCGCGCCGCCGCAGGTCGGCGTATCCGTCGTGATCCTGGCCCTCGGGCCGGACGCGACGGGGCGCAGCCGCCTGTGGCTGCCGCTCGTCAGACGCGTGCGACAGCCGTTCCTCGGCGCATGGGCGCTGCCCGGCGGCGACCTGGCCGCCAACCGGTCCCTCGAACAGTCGGCGTACGCCGCGCTCGAATCGACCACCACGCTGCACCCGCGGTATCTGGAGCAGCTGTACACGTTCGGCGACCCCGGCCGTTCCCATGGGGGATTGCCGATGGTCTCCATCGTCTACTGGGCGCTCGTCGGCACCGCCGAGGCGAAGGACTTCGTCGAAGCCGACAACGTCCGCTGGTTCCCCGAGAACGAGCTGCCCGAACTCGCCTTCGACCACAAGGCGATCATCGACTACGCGCTGTGGCGGCTGCGCACCAAGATCGCCTACCCGGACGTGGCCGCGCGTCTCGTCGGCGAGACGTTCATGCTCAGCCAGCTGCACGACGTGGTCGAAGCCGTCACCGGGGAACCGGTCGACCTCGCCAACTTCCGTCGTCGCATCCTCGCCTCAGGCGAACTCGAGGACACCGGCGCCAAACAGCGCGTCGGCAAACACCGCCCCGCCGCCGTGTACCGGTACGTGGCCGCCGCATCGACGCCATGGAACCCCTACGACTGGCTGAAAGACGACGATGACGGCGGCGTGGATACGGGCGGACATGCCGCGGCCGGACCAGCCGGACCGGATCCGCCGCCCGTCGCCGTGGACGACGATCCGATGTCGGCGCTCTCGCGCTGAACCGGATTCCGCTCCTTCCCTCCTCGTCCACCGATTCCCGCCACATCGAACCCCGACGCGAGACGTGCGACCGGGGCGGCGAAGCATACCCGAAAACGGCATGACGATGCGTCATACCAACGACATCATCCGCCGGAAACGACCAACGGAACCAATAGAACAAACAGAACCAACAGAACAAAGGAACGACCATGACAGCGACATTCACCGCGCCCTCCGTCGACGAGATCATCGCCCGGCTCGGCGCGCAAAGCACCTGCGACGCGGGCCTCACCCTCGACCCGTGGCACTTCGACACCACGCGCCCCAGCTACGGCCCCGGCGCCTCCATGCTCGACCGGCTGCCGAAGAACGCGCCCCGCCAGCAGGTGCTGCCCGACGAGTACCGCAACGCCTCCGACGAGGAGCTCCAGCAGCGCATCCGCGACGCGAAGCGCCGCCTCGGCTCCAAGCTGCTCATCCTCGGCCACTTCTACCAGCGCGACGAGATCATCACGCACGCCGATTTCGTCGGTGACTCCTTCCAGCTCGCCAAGAACGCGACCGAACGTCCGGATGCCGACCACATCGTGTTCTGCGGCGTGCACTTCATGGCCGAGACCGCCGACATCCTCTCCACCCCCGAACAGACCGTGACCCTGCCGAACCTCTCCGCCGGATGCTCGATGGCCGACATGGCCAACATCGACCAGGTCGAGGAGGCGTGGGAGCAGCTCGGCGAAATCTGCGGCACCAAGCCCGACGCCGACGGCCTGCAGCCGATCATCCCCGTCACCTACATGAACTCCTCCGCCGCGTTGAAGGCGTTCTGCGGCCGCCACGGCGGCATCGTATGCACGTCGTCCAACGCGCACGCAGTGCTCGAATGGGCGTTCGCCCGCGGCCGCCGCGTCCTGTTCTTCCCCGACCAGCACCTGGGCCGCAACACGGCGCGCGCCATGGGCGTCCCGCTGAGCGAGATGCCCCTGTGGGACCCGTTCAAGGCGCGAGGAGGCGCGGCCGACCCCGCCGACTACGCGAACGCGAGGATGATCCTGTGGAAGGGCTTCTGCTCCGTGCACCAGCGCTTCACCGTCGACCAGATCGAACGCGCCCGCAAGGCGTATCCGGGCGTCAAGGTCATCGTGCATCCCGAATGCTCGATGCAGGTCGTCGACGCCGCCGACGGCACCGGCTCCACCGCGTACATCGTCAAGGAGATCGAGAACGCGCCCGCCGGCTCCGCCATCGCCGTCGGCACCGAGATCAACCTCGTCAACCGCCTCGCCGCGCAGCACCCCGACAAGACCGTGTTCTGCCTCGACCCGGTCGTCTGCCCCTGCTCCACCATGTACCGCATCCACCCCGCCTACCTCGCTTGGGCGTTGGAGAACCTCGAACAGGGCAACGTCGTCAACCGCATCACCGTGGACGAGGACACCGCTCGCGAGGCCAAGGTCGCGCTCGAACGCATGCTGCGCGTCCACCCGTGAACGGAGAGAACGAGACAATGAACGACACCGACATCATCGTCATCGGCGCGGGCGTGGCCGGACTGTCCGCCGCGCTCGCTGTGGCGGGCGAAGACCATGACGTGACGCTCGTCACCAAGACCGAACTCGTCGAATCGAACACCTACCACGCGCAGGGTGGCATCGCCGCGGCCATCTTCGCCGACGACGATCCGGAACTGCACGCCGCCGACACCATCGCCGCCGGGCACGGCCTGTGCGACCCGAAGGCCGTCGACATCCTCACGCGCGAAGGCGCCGACCGCGTGCGCGAATTCGCCGCCGCAGGCGTCCGCTTCGACCGTGACGCCGACGGCCGCATGCTGCGCGGGCTCGAAGCCGCGCACTCGCGTGCCCGCGTCATACACGCCGGAGGCGACGCCACCGGACGCATCCTCGAACTCGACGTGTCCGCCATGGTGCGCGCGAATCCGCATATCCGTATCGTCGAACACGCGTTCCTCAAGGACCTCCTCGTGCGCGACGGCCGCATCGCCGGCGTCGCGCTGCTCGAAGACGGGCATGACGTCACCCTGCACGCGGACCGCGTCATCCTCGCCACCGGCGGGGCGGGCCGCATGTACCCGTACACCACGAACCCGATCGTCGCCACCGCCGACGGACTCGCCGCCGCATGGCGCGCGGGCGCGCAGGTAGCCGACCTCGAATTCACCCAGTTCCACCCCACCGCGATGGCCGTCGGCGAACACTTCCTCGTCTCCGAAGCCGTGCGTGGCGAAGGCGCCATCCTGCTCGACGAGCACGGACGCCGCTACATGAAGGACGTGGACCCGCGCGCCGAACTCGCGCCGCGCGACGTCGTCGCCCGCGAGAACTTCCGCGTCATGCAGCGCCAAGACGGCCGCCCCGTCATGCTCGATGTCTCCCCGATGCGCGGGGAGCACCCCGACCTCGCGGCGTTCCTCGCGAAACGCTTCCCGACCATCGACGCCTACACGCGTTCGCTCGGCTACGACTGGAGCAGGGAGCCCATCCCCGTCGCGCCCGCCGCGCACTACTTCATGGGCGGCATCCGCACCGACCTCGACGGACGCGCCTCCATCCCCGGACTGTACGCGGCCGGCGAATGTGCGCGCACCGGCGTCATGGGATCGAACCGCCTCGCCTCCAACTCGCTGCTCGAAGGCCTCGTCTACGGCCGCCGCGCCGGCCTCGCCGCCGTGCATGACACGGACGACACGACATGGACGCCGCAGCCGCTGCTCAACTCCGCGACCGGCGGCGTCTACGACAAGCCGCCCGTCGCGCTCGCTACGCCGCCCGTCGCCGGTGCCGGCGGCCACGGCGACGACGCGACCACGGACGACGTGTGGGACCGCACACGCATCCAGAACACGATGTGGCGCGATGTCGGCGTGCTGCGCGACGCCGACGGACTCGCGCGCGCCATCGCCGCGCTCGGCGACGGTCTCGCCGTCGCGGATGCGCACGCCGCGCACGCCGCGACTCCGGCGGAATCCGCCGACGTGACCACGCTCGAGAACCGGAACATGCTCACCGTCGGCTACGTGGCCGCGACCGCCGCGCTCGCCCGCACCGAATCGCGCGGCGCCCACGCGCGCACCGACTTCCCTGAACCCCGCGACGAGTGGGCGCACTCCGTCGCCTACGTCAAGCGGTAATCCACGACCAAGGAGCACCATGCTCACGCAACAGACCATCCATGCCGCCGTCGCGGCGGCCCTCGCCGAGGACGCGCCCTACGGCGACGTGACCTGCGAGACCACCATCCCCGCCGACGAGACCGGCGAAGCCCGACTCGTCGCGCGAGAGAAAGGCGTGATGAGCGGCATCGACGTGTTCGCCGCCGCCTTCGCCACGCTCGACCCGTCCGTGACCGTCGAACCCGCCATCCGCGACGGCGAACGGTTCGAGGCCGGACAGACGCTCGCCACCGTGCGGGGCCGCGTGCGCGTCCTCCTGACCGCGGAACGCGTCGCATTGAACTTCACACAGCGCATGAGCGGCATCGCCACGATGACCGCAGCGTTCGTCGCCGCGGTGGACGCGATCTACGAGGACGGGTACGACGGTTCCGCCGGACCGGCCTTCGGGGTGGTCGGTCCGCGGCGCTACACGCGCACGCGCATCGTCGACACGCGCAAGACCACGCCCGGACTGCGCCCGTTCGAGAAATACGCGGTCGTCTGCGGCGGCGGACACAACCACCGCTACAGTCTGTCTGACGCGGTCATGATGAAGGACAACCATCTCGCCGCGCTCGCCGCCCGAGGCATCGACCTCGCCGGCGCGATCCGCCACGTGCGCGACCAAGTGGGGCACACCACGCACATCGAGGTCGAGGTCGACCGGCTCGACCAGATCCCCGCGGTATTGGACGGCGGCGCCGACACCATCATGCTCGACAACTTCACGCTCGACGACACCCGACGCGGCGTGGAGACGATCGACGGACGCGCCATCGTCGAGGCGAGCGGCAACATGACGCTGGAACGCGTCGCGGCCGTCGCCGCCACCGGCGTGGACGTGATCTCCGTCGGTGCGCTCACCCACTCCGTGCGCTCCATCGATCTGGGATTGGACTGGGCATGATGAACGAATCGGACCAGAGCCGGACAAACGGCGTCACCGCGACACGGGAACAGGAAGTCGGCGGGGCGCGGGAGACCGGCGAACTCTACCTCGACGCGGCCGCCACCGAACCGGTGGGACGGGACGTCATCGCCGCGATGACCCCATTCCTCACCGACGCGTACGCGAACCCGGCCAGCGTGCACCAGCCCGGCAAGACCGCGGCCCGCGCCCTCGACGCGGCGCGCGCCTCCTTCGCCGCCGGGCTCGGCGCCAAACCCGACGACGTGATCTTCACCTCCGGCGGCACCGAATCCGACAACCTCGCCGTCAAAGGCATCGCCATGGCGAGGATGAAACGGCTGGGAGAACACCCGCGCATCGTCATCTCCTCGATCGAGCATCCGGCCGTCTCGGCATCCGCCGACTGGCTCGCGCGATGGTTCGGCTTCGAGGTCGTGCGCATCCCCGTGGACCATGAGGCGCACCTCGACCTGGAGGCGCTCGAACGCGCGCTCGACGGCGAGGCGGGGGAGCGGACCGCGCTCGTCAGCGCCATGCTCGCCAACAACGAGGTCGGCACCGTCGAACCGGTGGAGAGGATCGTCGCGATCGCGCATGCGCGCGGGGTGCCGGTGCATGTCGACGCCGTGCAGGCCGCCGGGCTCATCCCCATCCGCATGCGCGACTGGAACGTGGACGCGCTGAGCGTCTCCGGACACAAATTCGGCGCTCCCAAAGGACTCGGCGCGCTGCTCGTACGCGGGCGCACGCCCATCGAACCGGTGCTCTCCGGCGGCGGACAGGAACGCGGACTGCGCTCCGGCACGCAGAACGTCGCCGGTGCGGTCGCGCTCGCCATCGCTTTGGACGGCTCGAACCGGCGCATGGCCGCGCGGTATCGGGAGCTCGTCGCCTCGCGCGACATGCTCATCGACGCGGTCCGACGGGTCGTGCCACGGGCCGAACTCACCGGCGACCCGGAATTCCGGCTCCCCGGGCATGCGTCGTTCGTCTTCCCTGGCGTGACCGGCGAGGCCCTGCTCGTCGACCTGGACGCGCGCGGCATCGCCGCATCCTCCGGCTCCGCATGTGCGATCGGACGGCATGAGATTCCCGCCACGCTGCTCGCCATGGGATTCGAGCCGGCCATCGCGAAATCCGCGTTGCGCATGACGTTCCGCGAACCGCTCACCCGTGAGCAGATCGAACGGATCTCGCTCGCGTTGGAGGAATCCTACATGGAGCTCACGCGGCGGTAGCCGGATGAAACGGGGCTGCTCCGGTGTTTAGAACGGGGAATACCGGCCCTGATCCATCTTGCGGGAGATCTCGTCGAGGTCATGCGCCATCTGCCGCTCCTCTTCGGAACCCCTCCTCAACCGGTCCGCCTTGGCATCGAGATGGTGCTGCACGGAGCACATCGCCACCAGTGCGATGACGACGACGAACGTTACCGTTACTACGATCGCCAACCAATTCATGAGGCCCATTGTAGATTCGTCTCGGTGCGGATTCGTTCATCGTTCTGGAACAAACATCCGCTCGGAAGAACCCTGCAGAATGGGCTCATGATGTGGCCGCCTTTGTGCAAGTCCGTCAGAACGGCATCATATGCTGGACGGCTTGGCCCTCAGGACGGTTTATGCCGGTCGATGACGTTTCCCAAGCGTATCTCACGTGTTTCTTAGGTACATTCATCGTTTCCTAGGTAGGTGTCTCCGGAGATTCCGGCGGCGAAGCCCGGATTCGTGATTGAGGTCCGTTCGAAGACGTACCTAGGAAATGCGCAATGTACCTAGGAAAGGCTTAATCGTGATGCGATGGATGATCCGGGATTCGGAATCCGGGGATGCCGAACGTTCAATGGCTTCTTCTGCGCCCGATCTCCTTCGCGATCATCGTGAGGAAGGCGTTTAGATTATGCTCGTTGGCCAGCGTGGTTTTGGTGGCGACGAAACAGGCCATCCCCAAAGCGGTCAGACGGTTCCTTTTATCCAGATCGGTCTCCCAACGGTCCATCGTGTAATGGTATCGGCCGTCGTACTCGACGATGATGCCATGATCCGGCAGCGCCATGTCTACCGTATACCGTTTTCCTTGCTCTAGGTCATCCACTACATGGTTCACCATAAACCGTGGCAGGCCGTATTGTTCTGCGGCCAATCGCAGCAGTGACTCCTGCGGGGAGTCGGTGTCCTCACGACTGTAGGAGAGCGCCTTGCGACAAAGCCGCGCGCCTGGGAATCGGCCGAGGGATTCGATGCGCTCGGCAAGTTCGGTGTGGGTCATTACCCGCATCGACCGGTTGCGGCAGGTCAGCCAATCCATCGCCACTACGAGACTCGGAAGATCCGTATACGATGCCATCTGGCATACCGCGTCGGCGGCGGAGACGCACCCCAGCCGATCGTCCAGAAACGAAGAGGTCGTGGGACTGCGCCAAAGATGGATCTGCACATCGCGCAGCCGACGGAGCTTGTCCGCCGAATCGACGCAGGCGTGCAGGCGGCGGTCGTCGAATCCGGGTTTGAGATTCATCGCCGCGGCCATGCCATGCAGACGTAATGCGGTGGTGTGGCTGAAGCATAATGAGGAAGTGGTGCGCATGGACGCGCTCCGGCACGCGTCGTGCGTCCGCCGTGCCAGTTCCGCGGCCTCGTCCAGAGTGAAGAACGTGTGATATGAAGGGTCCATGATACGACGGTAGAGGTTCGTCGCATCGGAGGGCAAACTCGCCCGGGCATTATGGATAACACCCCCGGAGAAGGCGTGTTCCAACGGTTTTCAAGGGTTTGCGACGGATAGCGTACCGGGAAATAGGGTTGGCATCTTGTTTCTGAAGCCGTGTAGGGGATGGGGCGATGCAGCTGCTCGTTGTCCGGGAGGGGAATCCCCATCTAGGCCTTTGACGGTGGTGTGGATGGTTCATGTGCGAGTGGTTGCCGGCGTCGGCAGGATAGTCGGAGGTATTGCTTAGGCACATTCGTCATTTCTTAGGTAGGTATGTTGGGGAACCATTGGGCGTGAACGTTTGTCTTCGGGGCGCCTTTCGCCGGAGACGTACCTAAGATATGCGTAATGTACCTAAGGAATGGCGGAGGCTTGGTTCATGATGCGGCGCCGCCTTGGAGGAGGTCGCCATGGGCAATGTGACGGAGGATCTGCGGACGCGGTTCGGCACGTTCGGCGATGATGCGTTCAACGAGGTGGACAGTCTGGTGCTCTCGCAGCTGGCGTATGCGCGCATGCCCGGCAACGTTCCGCGATGGGACGGCCGTGATGACGGCATCCACGATGAATATGCCGATGATCGGACCGATGATCGGACCGACGGCCATGCCGTCACGGCGACGGCATGGGATGGATCCATTCCGATGGTCCCCGTCCGCGACCTGCTGCGTGCGGAATGCTATGACGCCATGTTCGGGCGGGTGTGGTCGCCTCAGCTGAACGTCGACCTGCTGCGCGCCGTGTGCGAGAACCCGCGCTGGCGCGCCCTGCGCGTGGGCGGCTACGTGGACGAGTTTGACGCGGCCTCCACCAAGCAGTTCTCGGCGTGCGTGTTCGATGTGGGGGACGGCGCGCTCTACGTCGCCTTCCGCGGCACCGACAGTTCGATTGTCGGCTGGAAGGAGGACTTCACGATGGCGTTCCGCCGGCCGGTCGCCTCGCAGTCGGCGGCCGTGCGCTATCTCGCCGACGTGGCCGCGCGGTGGAACGGGCCGTTGATGGTGGGAGGCCACTCCAAGGGCGGCAATCTCGCGGTGTACGCGGCCGCCGCCATGCCGGACGACGTCGCGGAGCGTATCGTCGCCGTGTACTCGCACGACGGTCCGGGCTTCGACGAAGACTTCCTCGACTCGCCGGAGTACCGTCGTGTGGCCGCCAAGGTGCACAAGTCCGTGCCGGAGGCGTCGGTCATCGGCATGCTGTTCGAACAACGCGAGCATGCGGACGCCGGCTACGAGGTGGTGGCGAGTGACGGGCTCGGCATCATGCAGCATTTCGCGTTGAACTGGCAGGTGCGGGACGGTCGGTTCGTGCATGCGGACGGCCTGACGGCAGGCGCGCGGTATGCGGCGCGCACGTTGAACGATTGGATGGCACGGTATGATGACGGGCGGCGCCGGCTGTTCATCGAGAACCTGTTCGCCGTGCTCGAAGCCGGCGGATACCATACATTCGGCGAGCTCACCGCCCATTGGACGCAGTCGTTGCCGGCCATGCTAGCCGCGATACGCGGCATCGACCCTGAGGACCGTGAGGTCGTGGCGGAAGTGCTCAAGGGGTTCGCGGCGACCGCGGCCACGTCGGTCATCCGGGGCGCCGACTGACATCGAAGGAAATACGGACCGGCGATGCCGCCGATTCGGAGCCACGGGAGTAGGCTGAAGAGGTACAAGCATCGTCCGATCAACGAAAGAAGGACACGATGACAGTGCCGCAGCAACCGTTCCCGCAGAATCCCAATCCGCAGCAGCCGCAGCCCGGATACGGTTACGCACCGCAGACGCCGCAGCCAACGGGCCAGCAGCCGGGGCAACCGATGCCGTCAGCCCAGCCCGCGCCGCAGTATGCGCAACCGGGGGGCGCGGCGCCTCAGCCGCAGCAGACGGCGCCCGGTTACGGCTATCCGCCGCAGCAGGTGTACGGCGTCCAGCCCGGTTACGGTCAACCGGCCGTCCAAGCCCATAAGCCGACCTTCCTCGACGCGTTGGATGTCGCCAAGACCACGCGGATTTCGCTGATCCTGATGGTCGTCTTCATGGGCATCGACCTGTTCCAGTCGTTCATCTCGCTGCTGGTCGGAGCGAGCTTCGACTATCGCAGTGCACTGTACTCCCTGCTCAATTTCGCGCCGTGGACGTACTTCACGCTCGCATTGGCGTTGTTCGTCATCGGTCTGCACGTGGTCGACTCGGTGAAGTGGTATCGTCTGACCGGTTTCATCATTCTGGTCGCCGGCGCCGCGGGCGAACTGCTGCTGCAGATCCTGTACGCCTGCCACGTATACGGGATCGGAACGTCGTTGCTGTCGTTCCTCGTCTATGCCGCGCTGCTCGCCCATGTGATCGTGCTGTTCGTGGCGCACGGGCATAAGGGCTGACGGGTCGGAACCCTCCGGTTCCTTCTATGACGCCGAGGGGCCTCGCGCAAACCCATGCGCGAGGCCCCTCGTGTCGTCGGCCGGTCCGGTCGGTGCCCGCCGTCAGTCGATGAGCTTGTAGCCATGGTCGGCGACCACGCTCTTGAGCTTCTCCAGATAGGTCTCGGCCGCCTTGGAGAGCTTGGCGCGCTCGTTGGTGATCCAGCCGACGAGCATCGTCTCATCCGAATCGAGCGGCACCGTGCAGATCTTCTCGTTGTTGAGATCGCCGTTGTCGATGCCCGTGCACACCGTGTAGCCGTTGAGGCCGATGATGAAGTTGAGGATTGTGGCGCGGTCGGTCACGTTGATCTGCTTGGGGGAGTAGTCCGGCCAGACCGCCTCCTCGGCGAAGAAGAACGAGCCGTCCTCGCCCTGCTCGTACTGGATGAACGGGTAGGGCTTGAGATCCTTCATCGTGACCATCTTCTTCGAGGCGAGCGGGTTCGTGCGCGCCAGGAACACGTGCAGCGGCGCGCGGAACAGCGCGTGGAATTCAAGGTGCTTCTCGCGCAGCAGCTTGCCGATGACGTCCTTGTTGAAGTCGGACAGGTAGATGATGCCGACGTCGGAGCGCATGTTCGCCACCGAGTCGATGATGTCGCGCGTGCGCGTCTCGCGAATCGTGAACTCGTACTCGTCGGAGTGGATGGAGTTGATCATCTCGACGAACGCCTCGACCGCGAACATGTAGTGCTGCGTGGAGACGGTGCACAGCTGCTTGCGCGGCTTCGCGTTCTTGTAGCGTTCCTCCAGCAGCGACGCCTGATCGAGCACCTGACGGGCGTAGGTGAGGAACTCCGCGCCGTCGACCGTCAAGGCGATGCCCTGCGAGGATCGGGTGAAGATCTCGATGCCGAGCTCCTTCTCCAATTCCTTCACGGAGGAGCTCAGTGCCGGCTGCGAGACATACAGTTCGTGCGAGGCCTCGTTCATCGAACCACATTCGACGATCTTGACGATGTATTTGAGTTGCAGAAGCGTCATAAGCAGCAGTTATACCAGCGGGGATGGCCTGAGATGGAGGTTATAGCCACGGATTCCATCCGCATGGCCGTACGGTGAGATGTTCCGGATCGCAGGACGGCCACGTGGCCATGCGGCCATGCGAGAGGATTCCCGCATGGCCGCATGACGGGCGGCTACAGCCTCACGCCGAGCCCGGCGAGGGCGTCGCGGGCGGCGACGGCGCCGGAGAACAGCAGTCCGTGGATGCCGACCTCGTTCGCGCCGGCCACGTTCTTCGCGGTGTCGTCGAAGAACACGCACCTGTCCGCTTCGAGGCCGAACCGGGAGAGCGCCAGCTCGTAGATGTCGGCGTTCGGCTTGTGCATCTTCTCGACGCCGGAGACGACCGTGCCCTGAAGCAGCTCGTCGAGCACCGGGTACTTGTCGAACGCGACGTGGATCGTCTCATGCGACCAGTTCGTCAGCCCCCACACGCCGTAGCCGTGCGCCCTGAGGTCGCGCAGCAGCTGCTCCATGCCCGGCAGCATGCGTGGCAGCGCGTCGCCGTAGTGTTCGATGTAGTACTCGAAGATCCTTGCGATCTCCTCGCCCTGCTCGCGCACCACGTCCGGGTAGATGTCGGCGAAGTCCTCGCCGGCGTCCATGCGGTCCTCGTAGCGGAAGAAGCCGTGCGGGTCGTCGTCGGCGCAGATCGCGTCCACCACGTCGTCCGGGAAACGGCCTTCGAGGCAGGAGCGCACCTGCCAGTCGAACAGCACGCCGCAGAAATCGAAGATCACGTCGGTGATGGGGGAGTCGGGGGAGGGCGCGGTGGAGATGGCCATGGAAAGCTCCTCGGGAAACGGGTATGGGTGATTCGGATATGACGATTCCAGTGTATCCGTCCCGCCGGTCCGGTCAGGAGAGCGCGTCCGCCAGGGCGTCGGGGATTGCCGCGACCACGTCGGAGGCGACGATCGGGTGCCCCAGCGTGTTGAAGCGCTGACGGTGGCCGTTCATGCCGAACAGTTCCGGCGGCTGCCAGCCGCACTGCTCTGATTCGGAGGCGATGGCCGCCGCCGAGCCGTGAAGATAGGCGGCCGCGGCGGCCGTCTCGGCGACGATCTCCGGATCGATCGCCGCGTCCCCGTCATCTCCGTTATTCCCGTCGGCCTCGTCGTTCACGTCCATCTGGGCGAGCAGGGCGCCGGTCATGCCGGCGAGTACGTCGCCCGCGCCGGCGGTTCCCAGCCACGCGGGTGCCGTGCCGGCGACCAGCACGCGGGAGGAGCCGTTCACGACGATCGTCGCCGCGCCCTTCAGCAGCACTGTGGCGCCGGTGCGTGCCTGCGCCTCGCGCGCGAACCGCAGCGGTTCGGCGGCGACGTCGGCGGGGGAGACGCCCAGCATGCGGGCCAGTTCGCCCGCATGCGGCGTCAGCACCACCTGGGCGGGCACATGGTCGGGCAGCAGGTCGAGCGCGCCGGCGTCCACGACGATCGGCGGCATCAGCGCCGCGCGTCCCGCGGATTCCTCGTCGTCAGCCGCATAATGGGCGAGCAACGCGGCGATCGTCTCGCGCTGGATGTCCCTCAATTCGGGGTCCGCGTCGTTGCCGGGCACGCCGGAACCCACCACCCACGACTGCACGTGGCCTTTGCCGATCACGGCCTCCGGCAGCGCGGCGAGCACCATGTCCTGCGCGCGTTCCGGGCCGAGATAGCGGACCATGCCCACGTTCGTGCGGGCCGCCGCGCGCGCGGTCAGCACGGCCGCGCCCGGATACCGCGCCGAACCGGTGACCAGTCCCGTCACGCCGCGCGAATACTTCGCGTCCGTCACGCGCGGCAGACGCACCGCCTGTCCGGCGAGGTCGCGGTCCACCGCCTCGACGGCAGGCTCGACGCCGTCCAGATCGAAACCGAAATCGACCAAGGTGATGCGGCCGCATGCGAACGTGGCCGGCGGCAGCACCGCGCACGGCTTCATCGCGCCGAACATGACGGTCGCGTCGGCCGGAACGTACGCGCCGACGAGCGAACCGTCGTCCACGCCGACGCCGGAAGGCGTGTCCACGGCGAGCATGAGCGGCAGGTCGCCTTCCGGCTCGCGGCCGGCCGACGCCGGGACGTCGGGCAGCGGCGAACCCCCGTCGCGCGCGTCCTTCGCCGGCATGCCCAGCGAGGCGGCGAGCGCCGCGGGAATCCCGCGCAGCGGGCCGTTCAGGCCGATGCCGGTCATCGCGTCGATCACCAGGTGAGAGCGGCGCGCCACCCGTACCGCCGTCTCGAGCCGTTCGCCTGCCTCTCCGGGCGTGAAGCCGGAGGCGCAGCCGGGGATCTCGGCCTCCGGGTCGAGCACGAGAATCTTGCCGCCGGCGCGCACGAACGCGGCGAACGCCTCGTCATGCAGGGAGCGTCCGACCGCCACGGCGTTCACCTGCGCGCCCTCCTCGGCGAGCATGGCGGCGGCGAACAGGCCGTCGCCGCCGTTGTCGCCCGCGCCGGCGAGCAATGTGACGACCGCGTCCTCGATGTCGATGCCCTCGTCGTCGAGCATGGCCGCGGCGGTGTGCGCCACCGCGTTGGCCGCCATGCGCATCAGCGGCACGCCGTCGTCCAACAGGGGGCGTTCCATCCCGCGCACGTCGGCCGCCGTGTAGGCGGTGTGCAGCAGGGTCATGCGACGTTCCGCATCGTTCGGTGTATCCATGGCAGCCTCCTCGGTTCCACAAGTCTGCGACTACCCATCAGTGTAGTCGCGCCCGTCATGCCCGTCCCGTATGACGGCCGTGAGACCGCGGGCATTTGACCGGGGGCGTTCAGGGCTCCTACGCTGTCCTGAAGCAACGGATTCCCAGCGAAGGAGAACGGACATGTTCGGCGGAAAGAAGAAAAGCAATCTGTTCGCGGACGGCAGGCCGACGCTCGCCAAGTGCGACCCCGAGTTCATCGACCTGTTTTCCGATTTCGCCTACGGCGAGGTCGTGCACGAGCCGGGCGCGAACCATCCCGACCTCGACGACGCCACGCGGTCGATGGCGATTCTCGCCGCGCTCATCGGATGCCAGGGCACGGACGCGTACGAGATGCTGCTGCCCGTGGCGCTGAAAAGCGGCGTGACGCCCGTCCAGGCCAAGGAGATCGCCTATCAGGCGGTCGCCTACTGCGGGTTTGGGCGTGTGCTGCCGTTCCTCAACATCACCAACGACGTGCTCGTCGAAGCGGGCGTGGACCTGCCGCTCGAAGGCCAGTCCACCACCACGCCGGACACCCGCGCGGCGGCCGGCGAGGCCAAGCAGGTGGAGATCTTCGGCGAGGGCATGCGCGGATTCGCCTCCTCGGGCCCCGAGGACACGCGCCACATCAACAAGTGGCTGGCCGACAACTGCTTCGGCGACTACTACACGCGCGGCGGGCTCGGCACCCGCGAACGCGAGATGATCACCCTGTGCTATCTGGCCGCGCAGGGCGGCTGCGAGCCGCAGCTCACGGCCCACGCGAAGGCGAACATGGCGGTCGGCAACGACAAGGCGTTCCTCATCGCCGTCGTCTCCCAGATCATGCCGTACATCGGCTACCCGCGCACGCTCAACGCGCTCCGCTGCGTCAAGGAGGCCGCGGGCGAGTGATTTTCCAGCCTTCCGTTATAGTGTTCGTTGGCTTGAGAACGGCTTGAGAACGATAAGCGACTATACGGAAAGCGACGGGTGAGGCGATATGGCGATCGACGCACAGGGTCTGGAGATTCAGATCGGGGCGAGGACCCTGCTGCATCCGTGCGACTTCCATGTCGCCAAAGGCGACAAGATCGGTCTCGTCGGGCGCAATGGCGCCGGCAAGACCACACTGACCCGCGTCATCACCGGCGACATGCTGCCCACCGCCGGCAAGGTGCGCGTCTCCGGCAAGCTCGGCTATCTGCCGCAGGACACGCACGCCGCCGACCCGGAGCAGACCGCGCTCGACCGCATGATGAGCGCGCGCGACATCGCCACGATCATCAACCGCATCCGCAAGGCCGAGAAGGAGATGACCGACCCGGACCCGGACGTGATGACGAAAGCCATGAACCGCTACGACAAGGCCATGCAGGACTTCGACAAGGCGGGCGGCTACGCGGCCCAGTCCGAGGCGACCGCGATGGCCGCCTCGCTGGGATTGCCGCAGGACGTCATGGAGCAGCAGCTCGGCACCCTGTCCGGCGGCCAGCGCCGACGCATCGAACTGGCGCGCATCCTCTTCTCCGACGCGGACACGCTCATCCTCGACGAGCCCACCAACCATCTCGACGCCGACTCCATCGAATGGCTGCGCGGCTACCTCAAGAAGTACGAGGGCGGCTTCCTCGTCATCTCCCACTCCACCGAACTGCTCGACGAGGTCGTCAACAAGGTGTGGCACCTCGACGCCCAGCTCGGCCAGATCGACATGTACTCGCTCGGCTGGAAGGCGTACCTGCACCAGCGCGTCGTCGACGAGGAGCGCCGCCGCCGCGAACGCGAAGTCGCCGAGAAGAAGGCCGAACGCCTCATGAAGCAGGGCATCCGCCTGCACGCCAAGGCCACGAAGGCCGTCGCCGCGCAGAACATGATGCGCCGCGCCGAAAAACTCCTCGAGAACACGTCGGAGGCGCAGAAGAAGGAGAAGGTGGCGGACATCCGCTTCCCCGAACCCGCGCCCTGCGGCAAGACCCCGATCATGGCGAAGGACATCTCCAAGGCGTACGGCTCCAACATCGTGTTCGCCGGCGTCAACCTCGCCATCGACAAGGGCTCGCGCGTCGTCATCCTCGGCTACAACGGCGCCGGCAAGACCACCACGCTGCGGCTGCTCGCCCACATCGAACAGCCCGACACCGGCTCCGTCGACTACGGCCACGGCTGCAAGATCGGCTACTTCGCGCAGGAGCACGACACGCTCGACCTCGACGCCACCGTGCTCGAGAACCTCACGCACGTCGCCCCCGAACTGAACGACACGCAGGCGCGATCCATCCTCGGCTCGTTCCTGTTCTCCGGCGACGACGCGATGAAGCCCGCCCGCGTGCTCTCCGGCGGCGAGAAGACGCGACTCGCGCTCGCCACGCTCGTCACCTCGCGCGCCAACGTGCTGCTGCTCGACGAGCCCACCAACAACCTCGACCCCGCCTCGCGCGAGGAAATCCTCAAGGCCATCGCCAAATACGAGGGCGCGATCGTGCTCGTCACCCACGACGAGGGCGCCGTCCAGGCGTTGAACCCGGAACGCGTGCTCCTCATGCCCGACGGCGACGAGGATCTGTGGAACGACTCCTACCTCGAACTGGTCGCCGAGGAGTAGTCCTCCAGATACGCGCGCATACGACGCAGACCCTCGGCGGTGGCCTCGGGCGTGCCCACGTAGCTCAGACGCACGTAGCCACGGCCACGCCCACCGAACCCGGAAGCGGGCGTCACCACCACCTTGGCACGATGCAGCAGATCGACCGCGAATGCGTGGTCATCCATGCCGGTGTCGCGCACGTCCACCAGCACGTAGAACGCGCCGTCCGGCGTCGCGCATGAGACAAGCGGCATGTCCGCCACGGCGGCGACGACCATGTCGCGGTTCGCGCGGTAGACGGACGTCATCTCGTCGAGGATCTCGTTCGACCCCTCCAACGCGGCCACCGCGCCCTGCTGCAACGCGCCCGGCACACAGGAGACGATGTCCTCCTGCATCACCGTCATCCGGTCGATGATCGGCTTCGGGCCGAACGCCGCGCCGATGCGCCAACCGGTCATCGCGAACGTCTTCGAGAAACTGTCCACCACCACGGTGCGGCGGCGCATGCCCGGCACCGCGGCGATCGACAGACATTCGACCGACGGATCGTAGACGAACGAGCGGTACACCTCGTCGCTGATCACCCACAGGTCATGCCGTTCGCACACTTCGGCGATGAGATCCAGCTGCTCCGCGTCGATGACCGCCCCCGTCGGGTTCGACGGCGAATTGAGCAGGATCGCGCGCGTGCGCGGCGTGACCGCCGCCTCCACGTCCGCCGCCTGCATGCGGAAGCCGTGGCCCGCGTCGAGCGGCACCGGCACGACGTTCGCGCCGACGAGCCTCACCTGTCCGAAATAGTTCGCATAGCCGGGGTCGGGGATCAGGATGTCGTCGCCCGGGTCGAGCGTCGCGAGCATCGCCAGATACACGGCCTCCATGCCGCCCGCCGTGACGATCACGTCCGTGTCCGGATCGTAGTCGGTGCCATCCGCCGCGTTGCGGTGCTCGCACCACGCCTCACGCAGCGCGACCGCGCCACGGTTCGGCGTGTAGTGCGTGTCGTCGAGGCTCGCGGCCCGGTAGGCGGCGTCGATGACCGGCTGCGGGGTGTCGAATCCGGGTTCGCCGATCGCGAACGAGACGGCGTCCGGCACGCCCGCGGCGAGTTCGAACATCTCGCGCACGCTCGGATACAGGGCTTCGGCGGCGCGCTTCGATACCTTCGGCATGACGGCATACTCCTTGTGCATCCATTCGGATTCGTCGTATGCGGCGGCGGGGTCGCGGTTCCCCTTCACGAACCACGACCCCGCCGCCGAAATCCATAGGTTGCCGGCAAGTATGCCATCGTCGCGTTACGCGGAGGAGAGCGTGTCCGATGCGCGAGAAACGGCGATGGACGCTCCGGCGGCGGGTCAGTCGAAGAACCCGTTTCCGATCGACGGCATGCTCCGGTATGGCGGACGGTACGGCGGACGATGCGTGCGGTCGCCGTACAGGTCCTCATGGCCGAACGCGGTGGCGTGTCGGTCGCGGCGCATGTACTCGTACACGTCCACGTCGGTCGGATCGGGCTGGTTCGACCAGTCGACGCCTCCCGACAGCAGCGGGTCGCGCGCGTCGATGCGGCTGCGCATCAGTTCGATGTCCTCCGACGCGTCCGCCAGACGGTCCGGATCCGTGCGCCTCAGCCGCTGTTCGACCAGATCGAGATAGGCGCGTTGGCTCTGCAGATCCTCATGCAGCCGCACCTCCTCGCACAACGCCGTGTACAGCCGCTCCCCGCGGCATGCGCGCTGCGCCTGCTCGACGGTCTCCTCGTGCCGGCGATCCGCCTCGACGCGTTCCCGCGAAGCATCGATCTCGTGCGCCAACCCGTCGAACAGCGTGGAAAGGCGTTCGTCCATCCGCGAGTTCACGGTGTCGCGCAGGGAACGCTGGCGGGCGAACGGACGTTCGCCGTTGACCCGCAGCGACAGCATGCCGGTCGGTTCGAATTCGCGCGACCGTCCCTCCACCCATTGCGGCGCGTCGCTTTTCGGCACGCCGGTCAGCGTGCGGGGCTTCGGCGGGCTGCCGGGCTTCGACAGCTCCGACACGTGGAACGAGGACATGAACCCGTCCTCGTCCCGCACGACGAGATGCGGCCACGGCCATTTGGACCGCTTCGCCTCGGCGAACAGCTCCCGGGACGGGTCGACGACGGCGTATCCGCGTTCGACGGCCATGCGGGCCGCTGTCCCGATGATCGTCGCGGCCCTGTCCACCTGATCGTCCGACACATACCGCCTGTCGACGTCCTCCCGGAACAGCTGGACCCACGACCGCGCCGTCGCGTCCTCGTCCTGCATGATGATCTCGTCCGACATGATGTCGCTCCTTCTCCCGATGCGCGGCCTACGCTGGCCGCCTTGCGGACCTTCGTCGTCCGCCGACACGCACCACCATGCCGCGTCTGTGAGGTATATGCAAATCGCATGTGAACAATGTGCATAACGGTGCATAACTCTGTGCATAACCGCTGGATATCGGGGTGAAACCGTACGGATGGGATTGCGATGTCGCAATCCGATCGTGTCGGGTTCCGCCGACGGCGTATTCGGATGTTCCGCCGAAATCATGCACGACACGCCGCGTCGACGGAAACCGTACCCGATATGCCGGCCCGTACGGGCGTGTGTTAGCTTCTAGGAGAGACGCGGGGCACGCCGTCGTTCCCGTCTCGCACGGCAACGATCGAGGACGGCGGCAGGAGGTGCGCCATGGGCGATGCGCGACGGGAGATGGAACGGCTGCGGCCGGTCTACGAGACCGGCGTGCTCAGACTGCTGCTGCGACGCAACTCGCGCCTGTACGTGGCGTTGCTCAAGGCGGCGTTCGACCCGCTGACCGGCGAACTGCCGCGCGAGACGCTGGAGGAACGGTTCGCGCAGGGACTCGCCGCGCTCGCCGACATCGGCGAATACGCGCTGGACCCCGACCTCACGTTCGGCCAGGCCGCGCATCGCATGCTCGTCGACCTGACCCGCGAGGGCGAAGGCGACTACGCCTGGCTCGCCAACTCGCACGACGCCGCATCCCACCGGTTCCTCTACCGGCTGACCGCGCGCGCCCACCGCGCCATCGAGGCGCTGGGGCGGCTGGAGGACGAATCCCGCACCCTGTCCGGCGCGCAGGCCAACAGCATCATCATGGAGATCGAGCACGCTCGCATGCGGCTGACCGCCGACCCCGGCGAACGCGTGCGCCTGCTCAACCGCGAGATCAAGGAGCGCAAGCACGAGATCAGACGCATCCAGCAGGGGATGCGGCATGAGACGCTCGACGACTCGCAGGTGGAGGACATCATCGCCGTCATCCACAACACGTTGCGCGGCGTGCCCGTCGACCTGCGTGAGCTCGTGCTCGCCGAACGGGACAACGGCGACGCGCTCCGCCGGCGCATGCAGGCCGGCGACATGGACGTCGACGAGATCCTGAACGCCTACAACGCCGAATACCGCGCGAACTTCGGCGAATCCGACATGGGGCGCCGCTTCGAGGACGCCTTCCAGGTGATCATCACCGACGAGGGACGCCAGCAGATCGACGAGGCGATGCGCGACATCGCGAGGACGCCCTACCTCGCGGGGGAGTCCGCCGCGCTGCTCGGGCAGGTGCGCGACGAGCTCGCCCACATCTACGACGGCATCGAGGCGGTACGCGCCCAGATGCGTGTCTCCAACGAGGAGATCGGCAGGCTCGTACGCCAGCAGACCGACACCCGGTACCGGTCGATGCTCGCGCGGCTCAACCGGCTGTACGCCGCCGTCAACGCCGACGCGAAAGCCCATCCGGGCGCCGACGGCAGGCCCTACGCCACCGACGTCGGCGGGGTCAGGCTCGCCCCGCTGCCCACGCGGCCGGCACGTTCGATGGTCCGCGCGGCATCGCCCGGACTGGATGCCGCCGGGGACTCCGACCTGCCGCGCGTCGACCTGAAGACGCTGATCGACAACGGTGGTCCGCGTCTGCGCCGCATGATCGCGCTCATCCGGAGGGAACCGGTGACGGCCGACGGCGGAATCGACATTGCCGCCAGTTTCAACCGGCTACCGGAATCCGATCGGCGTGAAAGCGAACTCGTCGGCTTCCTCGGCGCGATCGGCGGGCGGGAGGACGGTGACGCCGTCTGGCATTGCGTGACAATCGACGGCAGGCCTCGGGACTGGCGCACGCGTGCGCTGATCGCCGGCGCGGACGAACTGGACGCCATCATGGAGGAAGGATGATCATGGACGAGAAGACCAACCCCGACGCCCTGTTCGAAGGGGATCGCGGCGACATGGGCGCGGACGCCCGCAGGGCCGCCATCGCGCTCAAACGCGAACGGTACATCGAAGGCGAGCTGTACGACCTCGTCGACGACAACCGCGACGCGGTCATCCGCTCGCTTAACAACGACATGCTCGAGCTCGTCGACGACGAACGCCACCGCATCATGTACGCGACGCCCGTCACTGGCCCCGACGTCCCATTGCGTTCGCTCAAGACGCGCACCAGCCTCAGGCGCGAGGAGGCCGCCCTGCTCGCGTTCCTGCGCATCCGCGTGCTCGAATACGAGAACATGCAGGTGCCGGAGGGGCAGTGGATCGTCGGCTTCGACGAGATGCGCGCCGCGCTCGCCACCGGCGCCGGATACCTCGCCTCACGCAACGACGAGGAGGGCGTGCTCAAGCAGGTGGGCACGCTCGTCAACACGATGGTCACCTACGGCTATCTGGCGGTCACCGACGATGACGCCATGTATCGGATCACGCCGCTCGTCCCCGTCGTGCTCGACCGGGGACTGGCGGACGCATGGCTCGGCGTCGCCGGCGAGAGTGACGCCGGCGAGGAAGAGAAGGAATGAACATGACCATCAGGGAACTGCAGATGATCGCCGACCGGTGGATGATGGAAAGCCGCCGCCTCGTCAACTGGGGCTCGTACCAGGGCTACCACGAATTCAGGCCGTCCACCGACCCGAAGCTCCCCGTGACCTTGCTCGCCGGAGCCAGCGAATCCGGCAAATCCACGCTCGTGGACGCGCAGATCTCACTGCTGTACCCGACCGGCACGCCGTTCAACAAGGCGTCGAACTCGGGACGCTCCGAACGCAGCGACTACACGTATCTGCGAGGCATGATCGGCGTCGGCAGCACCGCGGGCGGCGACGAGCCCGTCTACCTGCGCGGCCGCGACGATGACGGGGCGCCGCAGGCCGTATGGGGCGCCATCGTCGACACATACGTGAACGCCACCAGCGGACAGACGCTGTCATGCGCCAAATTCCTCTACCTGATGGCCGGCGACGGGCGTGGCGACGTGCGGCGGCAGTACGCGACATGGGGCAAGCCGATCGACCCGCGTCTCATGGACATCTACCGCGACCATCCGTTCACCCCCACGCAGCTGAAGGACGCATACCCCGGATGCGAGACCTTCACCAGCGCCGACGCATTCCACGAACACATCTGGGACATGATGGGGCTGAGCGAGGAGGCCTGCCGGCTGCTGCACAAGATCCAGTCCGCCGACGCGCCGTCGCGGCTCGACGACATCTTCAAACAGGGCGTGCTCGGCGTGCCCGAAGCCCTGAAACTGGCGCGCGACACCGTCGACGACTACGGGCGCTACGAGGCGAACTTCACCGAAATGGAACGCAAGGCGAAACGCGTGACGGCGCTCGCCGGCATCCGGGACGCGTGCGACGCCTACGACGCCGCACGCCGGGGCGTCCGGACCTTCGACCCGGTCGACCCAGCCGGGGAAGTCGGCTCGACGGCGATACGACGCTGGGCGACGGCGCGCATGTCCGGCGAGGTCGCCGCACGGCTGCCCATCGACGAACACGAGCACCGCGAGCATCAGACGGCCGCCGAGGCCGCATACCGCGACGGCGAGAAGATCCGCGCGGGCATCGACGCCATCCGCGACCGCATCAGAGGACTGGACGGCGGCAACCTCGCACGGATGGAGATGGAACTCGAACAGGCCCGACGCGCGCTCACCGATGTGAAGACGAACCGCGAGCGCATCGAAGCCGGGTTCGGGTCGGTCGGCGAGACGATGCCCGGGGACGAGCACGCCTGGACGGAACGACGCATCGCCGCCGTGGACTTCACCCGCCTGTACGACCGGCGGGCGCAGGAACTGGACGAGACGCGCGACCGCGCGGTCGCAGCCCGCGCCGCGGCGAACGACGAACTGCGCCGTCTCGAACGCGACTATGAGCGCCAGAAGACGCAGCGCACCCGCATCACCCAGCAGATGGACGAGACCCGTGCCATGCTCTGCCGGGCCACCGGGCTGCGCGCCGACGAACTGCCGTACGTCGCCGAACTCATGGATGTGCGTGAGAGCGAGGAGCGGTGGAGACTCGCCATGAACGTCGCCTACGGTGCCATCGCGCAGACCATCCTCGTCGACAAGCGCCACGAACGGGGGTTCGCCGCCAAGGTCAGCGCCATCGACCCGCATGCGATGGCACGGCGCACCTGGCAGTTCGTCGACACCTCGGAGCGCTTCGGGGCGGATGACGGGAAGACCACGGCCGCGGACGGCGGCCCGTGGATGTCCTCCAAGCTGCGGTACCGCGATGATTCACCGTTCGCCGACTGGCTGCGCGCGCAGACCGCATCCGAACGGTTCGACGCCGTATGCGTCGACGCCATCGACGACGCCGATCGTGAACGCCGTCAGGTGCAGGCCGACGGTCAGATCAAAAGCGGCAAACGCGGCCAGCACGGCGTCAAGGACCGTCGCGAGGTCATCGGCTACGTCACCGAAGCCTATCTGGATGCTCTGGAGCATGGCATCGCCGAGGCTCGCGAACGTTCGGAGAAGGCGGAACACGACTACACGGAGGCGAAACGCCGTGCGGAGGACCTGCGCAGCGGGCTCGAACTCGCCAAACAGCTCGCCTACGCCTCATGGGAGAGCGTCGATACGGATTCGGCCGCGGCCAAGGTGGACGGTCTCGAGACGTCGATTGCCGCGATCAGGAACAACCCCGAACTCGCCGACCTCGTCCGTCGCGAGGAATCGATGAAGGAGGAGCTCGACCGCAACGAGCAGCGCCGGTTCGCCGAGAAACGCGACGCCGACGCCGCGGCATCCGCCTGCGAAGCCGCCCGGCGGTGGCTGGACGCCAACCGGGACGATGCCGGGCGGGGAGACGCCATGCCGTTGGACAAGAGCGTGGAATCGGCGCTCGAACATTCCTACGAAGACGGGTTCTCGGGAATCGCGGACGCCGCGCTGCGCGCCCACATGATCATCGGAGCGGGTGCCGACGCGGCGGCCGCGGGAACGTCGTTCCCCGAACGCGTCGTCGCGAGGATGCGCGACGACATGGCCGCCCGCATCGACGCGCTCGCCGCACAGGCCTCGGCGGCGAAGACGGTCGTCGAAGCCCGGATGGAATCGTACAAGGGCATGTACGCCGCGGACGACGACGCGCTGTCGGCCACCGTGGAGGACCGCCGGTACTATCTCGACGAGTTGGAGGGATTGTCGCGGTTGACCGCCGGCGAGGCGACCGGTGCTGAATACCGGCGTTGCCTGGAACAGCTGCTGATGAGCCTGCTGACCATCAAACGCGCCGTCGACACCGACGAGGCCGGCATCCGCGACCAGCTCGACCGCATCAACGCCATGCTCGACGGGCAGCGGTTCGGTCCCAGGCACGGCAGCCTGTCGCTGCATGCGGACGTGCGCAAGCCGGACCGTGGCTTCTTCTCGCAGCTGACCCGGACCATCGGGGCGCTCAACGACTGGAAGTCGTCGGGAGACGACGATCCGACGGCCATGCGCAAGGTGTTCGCCGCATGCGGCGGCATCATCGGCCTGCTGCGCGCCCAACTCGCGCAGGTGAAGGACGCGAACGGCGTGAAGAGCTACGGCGCGCGCGACCTCGACCCGCGATGCCGTTCGTCCTTCTATGCGATTGTGCACCACGAGGACGGGCTCGACGAGCGCATCACCTCCACCGGCGGGCGGTCCGGCGGCGCCCTGCAGGAGCTCACCTCGTTCGTCTACGGGGCCGCGCTCATCTATCTGCTCGGCGGCGGCATGGAGAACCGGCTCAGGCCCAGCTACACGACGCTGTTCCTCGACGAGGCGCTCATCAAGGCGGACGGCCGCTACACGCAGCGCGCCCTCACCGTGCTGCCGCGTCTCGGCTTCCAGGTGATCGTCTCCGCACCGGAAAGCAAGACCGGCGAGATCCTCGAGGTCTCCACCAAGGCCTACGTCACATACAAGAACCCCGACACCGGCCTCACCTCCCTGCGCGAGGCGTCGCTCGAAGGCCTCGGAATGAGGGATGCGGATTATGCCCCCAACGGGGAAGAGTCTCCGACACATGAAGGAGAGCCGCAAGCATGAGCCGTATGAAGAGCGTGGAGGACCTCGTCGCCGAGACACGTCGCGCGATGCGGACCCGCATGTACCGACTCGATACGGTGTGGCCGTTGACGGTGAAGGTGGGGTTGCCCGGCAAAAGCGAGCTGGAATCCAATATCGTCGAGGTGCATGACAACAACAACGCGATTAAACAATGGGCGGATGACCATGGATGCGGCTTGGAATATGTGACGCGACGGATGGGAACGCCGGTGCGGCTCGTGTCCAAGGTGCTGATCGAGGATGAAGCCACCGCGTTGCGGGTCATCGGCCGGCGGGACGCCGCCGAATACCGCAGGATGCGGGAACGGGCCGGCCGGTTGTGTGACCGTCTGGGTGTGGAACCGGCGTTGGCGATGAAGGCGGTCCGTAAGACCCATGCCCAATCGGATGTCGATTTCGAGCTGCTGATACGGTCCTCCGAGTTCTTCCTGCGTTATGACGCCACCGGTAGGAGGCCAAGGGCGGTGCCGCTCGCCGGATTCAGCGCGAAATGGCTGGACCAGTCGCATAAGGTACGTCGGCGGACCATCGAACTGTTATGCGGTTTGGATGATCTCGGGCTTGATGAACGTCCTCGCGAATGTCGTTTCAGGTACTTGGATCCGGCGTTGCATCGGTCTCCGGATATGGTCGCCGTCCGGCCTTGGAACGAGGGGCCGTCATGCGGCATCCGATACGTCGTCATCTGCGAGAACAAGGACACCTATCAGACCATGCCGTCCATTGACGGGGGACTATGCGTATTCGGACAAGGATTTGCGGCATCGGATTCGTTGCCGCTGCTGCCGTGGCTGTTCGACGATGCGGGGCATGGCATCCACGTGGCGTACTGGGGAGATTTGGACGCTTCCGGCTTTGAAATCCTATCCAAGGTCAGACAGATCGGCATCTCCTGCGAATCGTTATGCATGGACAGGGAGACGTACGAGGCTCATAAGGAATTCGGAGCCAAGCTCTCGGAAGACGGCAAAACGCTTCGTACGCGGATTCCGCAGGATCTTCCCGGATTGACCGATGAGGAACGAAACCTGTATGAGGCCCTATGCACGGGAGAGGGCGTCGATTGCCTTCGTATCGAACAGGAGCGCATCACGATGGATTATGCCATGTCTCGCTTGGCGAACATGGGGTTTCCCGTGAGATGCGAAGGGATCGATGACGCATGGCCGGCTAGGACGGCGCCGAAGACCGAAGAAGGGGCGCGGGATACGCGCATGGGCATATGATGAAGAAGTGCGCTGACGGAACGTGAGACTTGAACGGGAGGTGTGGGGATGACACGGATGATGAGCGTTTCCGAACATGTGAAAACAGCTGACGATGCACCGTCGATGGCCGCGGAGCATCGCGCGGAACAAGCCGATCTCACTCCGGGGCGAATCGCCTCCGTCGCCCGGCCGATTGCGTTGAGGAACCGGGTCTCCGAGCTGTATCTGTTCGGCTCGATGGCTCGTGGCGAGGGAAAAGCCGATTCGGACATCGATTTCATCTACCAGTTCGCACCGGATGCCAATCCGCAGATAGATCTCATCGCGTTGCGTGACGAGCTGGAGCATGCATTCGGCAGGAGCGTCGATTTGGTCCGTAAGACCTATGTGACCGATTCTCAGCATGACAGGCTCAGAGAGCTTCAGCGCGTATTGTTCGCCAACAGCATCACTTCGAAACCCATGTTCAGAATCGTGTAGGCCTGTTCGTGATGAATGACGATAGGGAAGGCCATGGTATGGGAATTGTCGGCGAACGCGACATGATGCACATCGTCGCCATCATGCGCGCCATGAAGGATGCCCAACGGTTTCTCGGTGATATGAGTCTTGAAGAATTCCATGACGATGACAAAACCCAGAACGCGGTCGCGATGGCGGTGGCCCGGGTGGGAGAACATGTCAAGGGTCTGTCGAGAGGATTCCGAGAAAGCGAACCGGAGACCGAATGGAAGGCCATCGCAGGTACCCGGGATTGGATCGTCCATGACTATGATGAACTTGATTTCGGCCGCCTGTATCATGCGGTCAAACGGGAGCTTCCCGCGGTAATCGACGTATTGCAGCCGTATATCGACAGCCAGAAGGGCATAGTCGTGCGCGATGCCGCGCCGTTCGATGTGCCGATGATTTGATTCGCTTCCATTCGGAAGAAGACACGCCGTCGAACAGGTGTTCGATATGCGTCGGGGTTTCGGGTATTCTGGGTGCGGAAAATCCGCGGCCGGACGCGTGCCGCGGCGACTGACGGAAGGCGGGGATCGTGGCGACGAAACGGAAGACGACGGGCGGCAGGAACGGCGAGGTCGTCGTCGAGAAGGTGATGACCAGCGATTCGTTCCTCACGCGCGAGATCCGCAAGGCGCCGCTCGTCGAGCACGACGGTTCGCTCGTGGCGGACATCTCGCACATCCCCAACGACCTCAAGATCACCATCCAGGGCGCGCGCGAGCACAACCTCAAGAACGTGGACCTCGCGATCCCGCGCAATCGCATGGTCGTGTTCACCGGCCTGTCCGGTTCGGGCAAATCCTCGCTCGCGTTCGACACCCTGTTCGCCGAGGGCCAGCGCCGCTACGTCGAATCATTGTCCGCGTACGCGCGCCAGTTCCTCGGCCAGATGGACAAGCCGGACGTCGACTTCATCGAAGGCCTGAGCCCCGCCGTGTCCATCGACCAGAAGACCACGAACCGCAACCCGCGCTCCACCGTCGGCACCATCACCGAGATCTACGACTACCTGCGCCTCCTGTTCGCGCGCACCGGCGTGCCGCACTGCCCCGAATGTGGCGAACCCGTCGCCTCGCAGACCCCGCAGCAGATCGTCGACGCGCTCATGGACTATCCGGAGCGCACGCGGTTCCAGATCCTCGCGCCCGTCGTCAAAGGCCGCAAGGGCGAATTCGTCGACATGCTCGAACTGCTGCGGTCCGACGGCTACGCCCGCGCGCTCATCGACGGCCAGATGCGGCAACTGTCCGACGACATCACGCTCACCAAGCAGAAGAAACACACCATCGAAGTCGTCGTCGACCGTCTCGTCGTCAAGGACGGCATGCGCCAGCGTCTCACCGACTCGGTCGAGACCGCGCTGAAGCTCGCCAACGGCTCCATCGTCATCGACTTCGTCGACGAGGAGGAGGGGAGCCCGGCCCGCCGCCGGCCGTTCTCCGAACACCGCAGCTGCCCGAACGGGCACGTGCTCGAACTCGACGAGATCGAGCCGCGCACCTTCTCCTTCAACGCGCCCTACGGCGCATGCCCCGCCTGCACCGGCCTCGGCTTCAAGCTCGAGATCGACCCGGATCTCGTCATCGCCGACCCGGACAAGTCGCTCGCCGAGGGCGTCATCGAACCGTGGAGCAACACGAAGATGACCTCCCAGTACTACGGCCACCTGCTCGAAGGCCTCGCCCGCGAGATGGGCTTCTCGATGCGCACCCCGTGGAAGGACCTTCCCTCCGACGTGCGCCACGACATCCTCTACGGCCACGAGTTCAAGGTCGACGTCTCCTACCGCAACCGTTGGGGTCGTCTCAGGGAATACTCCACCGGTTTCGAAGGCGTGGTGCGTTCGCTCATGCGCAAGCACGAGGAGACCGACTCGCAGTCCATGAGGGAGTACTACGAGTCGTACATGCGCGAAGTGCCCTGCCAGGTGTGCCACGGCAGACGCCTCAAGCCCGAGGTGCTGGCCGTCACCGTCGGAGGCCTGTCCATCTTCGACGTGTGCGACATGCCCGTCGTGCGCGGGCTCGCCTGGGTCAACGACCTGAAGCTCGAAGGCGCGGACGCGAAGATCGCCGGCGAGGTGCTCAAGGAGATCCGCGCCCGCCTCGGCTTCCTCAACGACGTCGGCCTCGACTACCTCACCCTGTCGCGCGCCGCCGCCACCCTGTCCGGCGGCGAGGCGCAGCGCATCCGTCTCGCCACGCAGATCGGCTCCGGCCTCGTCGGCGTCATGTACGTGCTCGACGAGCCCTCCATCGGCCTGCACCAGCGCGACAACGCTCGCCTCATCGAGACGCTCCACCATCTTCGTGACCTCGGCAACACGCTCATCGTCGTCGAACACGACGAGGACACGATCCGCGAGGCCGACTGGCTGGTCGACATCGGCCCCGGCGCCGGCGAACACGGCGGCGAGGTCGTCTACTCCGGTCCGGCGAAACATCTCGTCGAGGCGAAGCGCTCCATCACTGGCGACTACATCGCCCACCGCCGCGAGATCGCCGTGCCCGAGCACCGCCGCAAGGTGAAGAGGACCGCGCAGCTCAAGGTCGTCGGCGCGCGCGAGAACAACCTCAAGAACATCGACGTGAGCTTCCCGCTCGGCGTGTTCACCGTCGTCACCGGTGTCTCCGGATCCGGCAAATCCTCGCTCGTCAACACGATCCTCTACCCGGTCCTCGCCGACAAGCTCAACGGCGCGCGCATCGTGCCCGGCAAGCACCGCCGCGTCGAAGGGCTCGACCAGGTCAGGAAGGTCATCCACGTCGACCAGAACCCGATCGGGCGCACGCCGCGCTCCAACCCCGCCACGTACACGGGCGTGTGGGACAAGATCCGCGCCCTGTTCGCCAAGACGCCCGAGGCGCAGGTGCGCGGCTACGGCCCCGGCCGCTTCTCCTTCAACGTGAAGGGCGGCCGCTGCGAGGCGTGCCACGGTGACGGCACGCTCAAGATCGAGATGAACTTCCTGCCCGACGTGTACGTGGAATGCGAGACCTGCCACGGCAAACGCTACAACCGCGAGACCCTCGAGGTGAAGTACAACGGCAAGACCGTCTCCGACATCCTCGACATGCCCATCGAGGAGGCCGCCGACTTCTTCAAGGCGTACACCGGCATCTCCCGGTACCTGAAGACCCTCGTGGACGTCGGCCTCGGCTACATCCGCCTCGGCCAGCCCGCGCCGACGCTCTCCGGCGGCGAATCCCAGCGCGTCAAGCTCGCCACCGAACTGCAGCGCAGATCCGATGGCAAGACCGTGTACATCCTCGACGAGCCGACCACCGGCCTGCACTTCGAGGACGTGAACAAGCTGCTCAAGGTGCTGCAGGGTCTCGTCGACAAGGGCAACACGGTCATCGTCATCGAACACAACCTCGACGTGGTCAAGTCGGCCGACTGGATCATCGACCTCGGTCCCGAAGGCGGCGACGGCGGCGGCACCGTCGTCACGCAGGGCACGCCCGAACAGGTGGCGCAATGCGAGTCGTCGTGGACCGGCCGCTTCCTCAAGGGCATGCTCTGAGAGGCGACGCCGTGACCAACGACATCGAACGACATTCGCCCGAGGTGTGGCTGCGGACGGCCGACGCGCTGCGCGGCGAGACGACGGACGGCGCGCACGCCGACGCCGGCGCGACGGCGAGGACGAACCGCAATGGGGCGCCGCTGCTCGGCGACTCGCGCGACCTGTTCCGCCCGAAATCCTCGGACATCCCCGCCGAACCCGGCGTGTACAAATGGCGCGACGGCGAAGGCCGCGTCATCTACGTCGGCAAGGCGAAGAACCTGCGCAACAGGCTCGCCAACTACTTCCAGCCGCTGTACCTGCTGCACCCGCGCACGCAGACCATGGTGCTCACCGCGCGCAGCCTCGAATGGACCGTCGTCGGCACCGAACTCGAATCGCTCACCCTCGAATACACGTGGATCAAGGAGTTCGACCCCCGGTTCAACGTGCAGTTCCGCGACGACAAGACCTACCCGTATCTGGCGGTCTCCGTCGGCGAGACCGTGCCGCGCGTGTGGGTGACGCGCAGCCGCAAACGCCGCGACACCCGCTACTTCGGCCCCTACGCGAAGGTATGGGATCTGCGCCACGGACTCGACCGGCTCCTGCGCACCTTCCCCGTGCGCACCTGCGCCGACGGCGTCTACCGCAAGGCCGAGCTCACGGGCCGCCCCTGCCTGCTCGCCTCCATCGGCAAATGCTCCGCGCCATGCGTCGGCCGCGTCGACGCGAAGGAGCACCGCCGCATGTGCGAGCGTCTCGTCGGCGTGATGACCGGCAGACTCGGCAAATCGTACATCGCGCAGCTCACCCGCGACATGAAGGCCGCCAGCGCCGAACTCGAATTCGAGAAGGCGGCGCGACTGCGCGACGAGATCGCCATGCTCTCCACCGTCGTCCAACAGAACGCGGTCGTGCTCGACGACCAGGTCGACGCCGACGTGTTCGGCTTCGCCACCGACGAGATCGAAGCGTCCGTGCACGCGTTCCACGTGCGCGCCGGCACGATCCGTGGCGAACGCAATTGGAGCGTCGAGCGCGTCGACGACGCCGACGACGCCGACCTCATGGCCGACCTGCTCGTGCGCGTCTACGCGGACGCGCGGACCGACGCCGCGGCCGACGCGCGTTCCGGCGCGCCGGCCGTCGGCATCGGCGCGGACGGCACCACGATGGCGAAGGTCGAGGAGCGGCGCGACGCCATCGGCTCCACGCAGCGCGTGACCGCGACCGACGCGGCGTCCCGCGCGCGGGCGACGCGCGAACGCAACGCGCGCCGGGAGGTCACCGGACGCGCCGACCTGCTCGCGCCCGTCGCACCGGTGCCACGCGAGGTCATCACGCCCATCGAGCTCGAACCGTCGCGACGCGAGGAACTTGAAACGTGGCTGACCGGACTGCGCGGCGGCGCGGTCACGATCCGCGTCGCCGGCAGGGGCGACAAGAGGCAGCTCATGGACAGGGCGAACGACAACGCCGCGCAGGCGCTGGTCCGGGCCAAGATGAGCCGCATCGCCGACATCGGCGCGCGCACCCGCGCCATGAACGAGGTCGCCGACGCGCTGGGCCTCGACGAGGCGCCGCTGCGCATCGAATGTTACGACATCTCCAACACGGTCGGCGGCGCCTTCCAGGTCGCCTCCATGGTCGTGTTCGAGGACGCCGTCGCCAAGAAAAGCGAATACCGGCGCTTCGCCATCCGTGGCAAGGACGGCCAGGGCGCGCTCGACGATCTGAGCGCCCTCTACGAGACGCTGACGCGCCGCTTTCGCCACGGCAACATCGCCGGCGACTCGGGCGAAAGCATCGAAGCGGAACGGCGCGCGGCCGCCGCCGCGGGCGTGCGGCACGATGCCGGCGACGGCGGGGAGACGGCCGACGGCGCGGCGACGGGGACGACGGTCCAGCAGAACACCGACCGGCATCGGTTCGCCTACAAACCGAACCTCGTCGTCGTCGACGGCGGCAGGCCGCAGGCCATGGCCGCCGCGAAGGCGCTCGCCGACTGCGGCGTCGACGACGTGGCCGTCTGCGGTCTCGCCAAACGGCTCGAAGAGGTGTGGGTGCCGGACGACGACTATCCGATCATCCTCAAACGCCAGTCGGAGGGCCTGTACCTGCTGCAGCGCGTGCGCGACGAATCGCACCGCTTCGCCATCACCTACCATCGCCAGGCGAGGCGCAAGGGGGCGTTGCGCAGCGCCCTCGACGGCATCCCCGGCGTGGGGCCCGCCTACCAGAAACGTCTGCTCGCGCGGTTCGGCTCGGTCAAGGCGATGCGCGGCGTCGGCGTCGAGGAACTGGAGACGGTCAAGGGGATAGGCCACGCCAAGGCGCAGGCCATCTACGACGCGTTGCACGCCGGTGACGCCGGCGACGCCCGCACCGGGAACGGGGCTCCGGCGGGCGCCGGACGAACCGAGTAGGATGGTCGGGAGAACCGGGAAGGCAAGGAGGGAAGCATGACGATCGCCAATCGGTGCGCGGTGCTCGGCAAACCCATCGCACATTCGCTGTCGCCGGTGCTGCACAACGCGGCGTACCGTGCGCTCGGACTCGACGACTGGGCGTACGACAGGCACGAGGTGGGGGAGGAGGATCTCGACGCCTTCCTCAAGGGGCTCGACCCCACGTGGCGCGGGCTCAGCCTGACCATGCCGCTCAAGAAGACCATCCAGCCGTACGGCACGCCCAGCAACGTATGGGCCAGGGAGCTCGGCATCGCCAACACGGCGGTGTTCGATTGGGACGAGGCCGTTCACGACGACCCCGCATGGCCCCACGGGAAGCCGGCGATCAGACTCTACAACACCGACGTGGTCGGCATCCAGCTGGCCTTCGATCACGCCGACCGCGAACTCGGCGTGCACCGCGATGGACGGACGGGACGCCGCGCGCTCATCATCGGCAACGGCAACACCGCCACGTCGGCGGCCGCCGCATGCCTGATGCTGCCGGGCGTCGAACATATCACCGTCGCCGCGCGCCATCCCGGCCGCGACCTCGGACTGGATTCCGCCGCGAAACTGTTCCGCGGCGTCGAAGGCCGCCCTTACGACGAGATCGACCTCGCCGACGCGGACGGGGTGACGGCGGCCGCATGCGAATCCGACTACGTGATCAACACGATTCCCGGGCACGCCGCGGACGGTCTCGCCGGGACGCTCGACCATGCCGGGAACGCGTTCGGCGGCATGCTGCTCGACGTGGTCTACGATCCGCGGCCCACGAAGCTCATGCAGGCGTGGCGCGCACACGGCGGCCACGCGATCGGCGGCGAGGAGATGCTCCTCTACCAGGGGCTCATCCAGGTGCTGCTGATGACGGGCATCTGGGACGACGACCCGCCATCCGACGCGGACCGTCGTCTGCAGGATGTCACCACCGACGACGACCATCTGGAGATCGCCATGAGAACGGCATTGGAGGAGGCGCTGTGATCAGGAACCAGACGCTGATGAACACGTTGCGCGGCGCCGCCGCGACCCCGATCGACGCGGCCCAGGACCCGGCCGCATCCGACAGGCCGGCGCCCGCCGACGGCTTCGAGGTGCTGCTCATCACCGGCATGTCCGGCGCGGGGCGCTCGCATGCCGCCGACTGCGTGGAGGACATGGGCTGGTACGTGGTCGACAACATGCCTCCCAAGCTGCTCGTCCCCCTCGTCGACATGATGACCAACGCCGGCGACGGCAAGGGCGTGCACAAGCTCGCCGCCGTCATCGACGTGAGGTCGCGCGAATACTTCGACGACCTCAACGAGGTGCTCAGCCACCTCGACGACCTCGGCGTCAAGACCCGCATCCTGTTCCTCGACGCCAGCGACGACGTGCTCGTCACCCGCTACGAGAAGGTGCGCAGGCCGCATCCGCTCCAGCACGGCAACCGTCTCATCGACGGCATCGACGAGGAGCGCGCGCTGCTCGCGAACCTCAAGGAGCGTGCGGACATGGTCATCGACACCTCCGCGCTGAGCATCCACCAGCTGTCCACCAAACTGTACGAGGCGATGGTCGGCTCCGGTCCGAAGACCGTCGCCGTGCACATCTTCAGCTTCGGGTTCAAATACGGCACCCCCACCGACGCGGACTTCGTGGCCGACGTGCGGTTCCTGCCCAACCCGTTCTGGGTGCCGAGCCTGCGCGAGCTGACCGGATGGGACAAGCCGGTCGCCGACTACGTGCTGAACAGCGCGGGCGCGTCCGAGTTCCTCGACGCGTACGAGAAGGCGCTGCTCGTCGCCATCGACGGGTACGCGCGCGAGGACAAGCACTTCGTGACGATCGCCGTCGGATGCACCGGCGGCCAGCACCGGTCGGTCGCCATGAGCGAGGCGCTGGCGAAGCGTTTGCGCTCACATGGGCTTGATGTCACGGTTTCCGCCCGCGAACAGCGAAAGCGCAAGTAATCGCGCCCATGCGGCGCTGACCACATGTCGAGACGTCGGCCGCGAAAAAGTGAAAACGGCGCGACTGTTGTCCAAGATGACCGGTATCACAGAAGTTCGGCGGACGGCGGGGAAGAGTCCCCGTCCGGCAGACCCGGACCCCTGGAACCATTGAGAGGGACGAGACTTAGGAGGTTGGCTCTTGGCTCTTCTGGATGATGTGAAAAGCGAGCTCGCGGCGCTTGAGGACGAGAAGGCGGACGCCAGGAAGGCGCAGGTCACCGCCATGATCCGCTTCGCCGGCGGTTTCACGCACAACGCCCAGAAGCAGATCGTCATGCTCGCCACCTTCGATTCGCTGATCGCGGCCCAGTGGCTGCGCGACAACATCGAAGACCTGTACAGCCTCGACGCCAAGCTCATCAGCTCCACGAGGACGACCCCGAAGGGGACGCACCAGTACCATGTCGTCAAGGTGGAGCGCGGCGCGGTGAACCTCGCCGTCGCGACCGGCCTCATCGACCGCAACAAGGCCGTGCGTGGTCTGCCCGTCAAGATCGTGCAGGGCAAGATCGCCCAGGTGCGCGCCGCCTGGCGCGGCGCCTTCATGGCGAGGGGCATCCTGTCCGATCTGGGCAAGAACCCGTACATGGAGATCATCTGCCCGTCCAACGAGGCCGCGATGGCCCTGGCCGGACTCGCCCGGCGCCTCGGCATCACCGCCAAGCCGCGTCAGCTCAGCAAGTCGTATCGCGTGACGCTCACCGACCCGGACTCCATCGAGCGCATGCTCAACTCGATGGGCGCCATGCGCTCCGCCCGCGACTGGACGGGCAAGCGCTCGGACGGCGAGACCCGCTCCAAGGCGAACCGGCTCGCCAACTTCGACGACGCGAACATGCGCCGCTCCGCCAAGGCGGCCGCCGAGGCGTGCGACAAGGTGCGCAAGGCGTTCGAGCTGTTCGACGCCGCCGGCGTGGACGTGCCGGACAACCTGCGCGCGGCCGGCCAACTGCGCCTCGAGCACGGCGACGCCAGTCTGGAGGAGCTCGGCCGTCTCGCCGAGCCGCCGATCTCCAAGGACGCCATCGCCGGGCGCATCCGCCGTCTGCTCCAGCTCGCGGAGAAGACCGCCAAGTCCCGTTCCTGAACGTTTTCATAACGATTCGGCGATACGTTCCAAAAATTCCTGTGTCAGGCCCGCCCGGACGGCGGGCCTGTTGTATTATGCGAAGTGGCAAGAAACCGCCACTTTCCCGCGCAAGCGGTTAGGAAAGGATATTCATGAAGACACTCAAGGATCTCGGAGACCTCAAGGGCAAGCGCGTCCTGGTCCGCGCCGATTTCAACGTCCCGCTGGACGGCACCACGATCACCGACGACGGCCGCATCAAGGCCGCCCTGCCGACGATCAAGGCCCTGCGCGAGGAAGGCGCGAAGGTCATCCTGATGGCCCACCTCGGCCGTCCGAAGGGCAAGGTCGTCCCGGAGCTGTCCCTGGCCCCGGTCGCCGCCCGTCTCGGCGAGCTGCTCGGCATCGACGTGCCGCTGGCCGCCGACACCTACGGCGAGGACGCCCAGGCCAAGGTCGCCGCGATGAACGACGGCGACGTCGTCCTGCTGCAGAACGTCCGCTTCAACCCGGAGGAGACCAGCAAGGATCCGGCCGTGCGCGCCCCGTACGCGAAGAAGATCGCCGCCCTCGGCGACGTCTTCGTCTCCGATGGCTTCGGCGTCGTCCACCGCGCCCAGGGCTCCAACTACGACGTGGCCGCCGATCTGCCGGCCGCCGCCGGCCTGCTGGTCGAGAAGGAGGTCAAGGCGCTGTCCAAGGCCACCGAGAACCCGGAGCGCCCGTTCACCGTCGTGCTCGGCGGCTCCAAGGTCTCCGACAAGCTCGGCGTCATCGAGAACCTGCTCGACAAGGCCAACCGCCTCGTCATCGGCGGCGGCATGGTGTTCACCTTCCTCAAGGCCAAGGGCTACGAGGTCGGCACCTCCCTGCTCGAGGAGGACCAGCTCGACAAGGTCAAAGGCTACATCGAGACCGCCGAGAAGAACGGCGTCGAGCTCGTGCTGCCGACCGACATCGTCGTGAACGCCGGCTTCCCGGCCGGTGACACCCCGGTCGCCCCGGAGGTCGTCGCCGCCGACGCCATCCCGGCCGACAAGATGGGCCTCGACATCGGCCCGGAGTCCCAGAAGCTGTTCCACGACAAGATCGTCGACTCCAAGACCGTCGTGTGGAACGGCCCGATGGGCGTCTTCGAGATCCCCGAGTTCGCGGCCGGCACCAAGGCCGTCGCGCAGGGCCTGGTCGACGCGACCGCGGCCGGCGCGTTCACCATCGTCGGCGGCGGCGACTCCGCCTCCGCGGTGCGCAACCTCGGCTTCCCGGAGGACGGCTTCTCGCACATCTCCACCGGCGGCGGCGCCTCCCTCGAGTTCCTTGAGGGCAAGGAGCTGCCGGGCCTGAAGGTGCTCGCCTGACACTGACTTCCGCATCGGCTCCCCACGCCACGTCCCGTGGCGCGGGGAGCCATGCCGTCTCACACCGTATCCGCATCGTTTCGCATTCCGGGAAGGGGATCCATGGCGTCCGAACGCGTTCCGCTGGTCGCGGGCAATTGGAAAATGAACTTCGACCACCTCGAGGCCACGTATTTCGTGCAGAAGTTCGCATGGCAGCTGCGTGACGCCCACTTCGACTTCCGCAGGGTGGAGGTCGCCCTGTTCCCGTCGTTCACCTCGCTGCGCAGCGTGGAGGTGCTCGTCGAGGCCGACAAGCTCAAGATCCGCTACGGCGCGCAGTCCGTGTCCGTCACCGACCAGGGCGCGTTCACCGGAGACATCTCCGCCGACATGATCGCCCGGCTCGGATGCTCCTACGTGATCATCGGCCATTCGGAACGCCGCAAATACCATCCCGAGGACGATGCGAACATCGTCGACCAGGTGCGCGCCGTCCTCGCCGCCGGCATGCAGCCGATCCTGTGCGTGGGCGAAAGCTTCGAGGAGCGCCGCCAGGGCATCGAGCTCGACTTCGCCGTCGGACAGGTGCATGACGTGACGCGGGACCTCAACGAGGCGGAGGCCGCGAAGCTCATCATCGCCTACGAGCCCGTGTGGGCCATCGGCACCGGCATGGTCGCCACCCCCGAATCCGCGCAGTACGCGGCGCAGGCCATCCGCGACGATCTTCGCGCCACGTTCAACGACACGGTGGCGGACACCGTGCGCATCCTCTACGGCGGCTCCGTCTCGTCGAAGAACGCCGTGGAGCTCATCGGGGAACCCGACGTCGACGGCTTCCTCATCGGCGGTGCGGCGCTCGACGTGGACGAACTGACCCGCATCTGCCGGCTCACCGCCAAAGCCACCCGGTGAAACCGCCCGGCGCCCCACCTTTTTCAGTACATTGCGCTATGCTTGAGCGCAGATTGATACCAAACCGGAGGTAATCCACCCGTGACCGCTCTGAAGATCGCCCTCGAAATCGTTCTCGTCGTGCTCAGCTGCCTGCTGACCCTGCTCATCCTCATGCACAAGGGCAAGGGCGGCGGCCTGTCCGACATGTTCGGCGGCGGCCTCACCCAGAACGCGGGCACGTCCGGCGTCGCCGAGAAGAACCTGAACCGCTGGACCGTCATCATCGCCCTCATCTGGGTGGCCATCATCATCGCCCTCGGCCTGATGACCAAGTTCAACCTCATCTGAGCGTCTTCGGCACATTCGCTCATGTTCATGTGACCCATGACCGGCTTCCGGCCATGGGTCGTGTTCGTTACGGCGGGATCCGCTCCGAGCCGGTGCGCCCGTCGAACCCGGAAGGGACATCATCATGGTCACCATGAACCGCAACAAGGTCGTCATCGTCGGCACCGGCCAGGTGGGCGCCACCGCCGCGTTCGCCATCGTCACGCACGGTCTGTGCAACGAGCTCGTGCTCATCGACCATTTCGCCGCCAAGGCGACGGGGGAGAGTCACGACCTCGACGACGGCAGCGAATTCCAGGACCGTCACGTCAAGGTGCGCACCGGCGACTACGCCGACTGCCGCGACGCGGACATCGTCGTCGTCACCGTGGGCCGCAAGCCGCCGGCCAACTCGACCCGTCTCGCCGAACTCGGCTTCACCGTCGGCCTCGTCGGCGACGTCGTCGACCACGTCATGGCCTCCGGCTTCGACGGCGTGATCGTCATGGTCTCCAACCCGGTCGACGTGATGGCCTGGTACGCATGGAAGCGCTCCGGACTGCCGCGCGCGCAGGTGCTCGGCACCGGCACGGCGCTCGACACCTCGCGCCTCAAGACCATCATCGGCGAAGAGACGGGACTCGACCCGCGCAACGTGGGCGGGTTCGTCATGGGCGAGCACGGCGACTCCCAGTTCGCCGCATGGTCCACCGTCTCGCTCGGAGGCAAGCCGTTCGCCAAGTTCCTCGCCGACAACCAGAGCCGCTTCGCCTCCGTCTCCACCGCCGAGATCGAACGCAAGACGCGCATGCGCGGCAACGAGATCGTCGCCGCGAAGGGCGGCACCAACTTCGGCATCGCCTCCACCGTCGCCGGCATCGTGCAGACGATCCTGTGGGACGAACGCCGCATCGTGCCCGTCTCCACGCTGCTCGACGGCGAATACGGCGAGCATGACGTGTTCCTCGGCGTGCCCACCGAACTGCGCGCCAACGGCGCCAACGAGATCGTCGAACTCGAACTCACCGAGGAGGAGCACGCGAAGCTCCACCATTCCGCCGAGCTCGTCCGCTCCTACTGCGAGGGGCTGCTGTGATCCCGGCCGCGCACGTCCCGCCGCAATCCCGTCTCGTCGTCGCCGACCTCGACGGCACGCTGCTGCACGGCGCCCCCACCTTCGAAGGGCGGCACCTCACCGAACGGTCCATCGAAGCCATCGAACGCCTGCACGACGCCGGATACCGCTTCGCCATCGCCACGGCCAGGCCCGTGAGCACCGGCTACGCTCTCGCGGAGCGGCTGCCGGTCGACGCCTGCATCTACCTCAACGGCGCGCTCATCGACTTCAACCCCGCGAAATCCGACTACGAGATGCTCACCTCGGGCCGCCTGCCCGCCGACGGGCATCTCATGAAGATCGGGTTCCCGTCGTCCCGCGCCTGCGAGGTGTGCCGTTCGCTGCTCGACGCGATGCCCGATCTCGAGGTCGGCATCGTCATGGACGACGTGCGGTACACGAATTTCGATGTGAGCGTCTACTGGAAGACGCAGACGTGGCGGTTCACCGACTTCACCGAAGAGGACGTGCCCGCGGGGACCGCCGACAAGATCATCGCGTTCCCGAAGGGGGAGCAGCGCGAGACGATCCGTCGTCTGATCCCCGACGATTTCGCGCTGTCCGTCTCCGAAGGCACGCTGTACATGTTCATGAACCCGAAGGCGAACAAGCGCGACGCGCTGGACATCCTGTGCGGGCGGATGGGCATCGCCCGCGAGCGGACAATCGCCTTCGGCGACGATCTCGTGGACATCGACATGATGCGGGCCGCGGGCACCAGCGTCGCCGTCACGAACTCCAACCCCAAGGTCCTCGCCATCGCCGACGAGATCTGCCCGTCCAATGACGAGGACGGCGTCGCCCAGTGGATCGAGACGCATCTGCTGTAGATTCCGCATCGCATGCCGGACGAAAGTTCAATTCCCTTCCGTCCGGCATGCGAAACACGATGCCGCGGGAATTGAACTTGTCTTGAACTCCTTCTAGGTTATGAACCAATGTTCAATACGGATATTGAACTTCATGGTTTGGAGGAAGACATGTCCACAGCGGTGTTCGCGGAACGGCTCCACGAGGCGATGAACGACAGGGGATTGAAGCAGGTCGACCTGGTGCGCGCCGCCGAGGACCGGGGCGTGAGGATGGGCAAGAGCCACATCAGCCAATACGTCGCCGGCAAGACCATGCCCCGCGAGGACATCCTCGACTTCCTGGCGGCCGCGCTCAACGTGGACGTGGCATGGCTCAGGGGCGACCGTGGAACAACGGACGGGACCGCCGAAGGTGACGGGAACGCGCCCATCGCATCGCAGGCCTCCGATGGAGCCTCCGACGCGGGCTCCGATTCCGCGGCGCCGTCCGATGCGGCGACGACCGACGGCGGCTGGCACCCGGATTCGGCACCCGCCCCGCGCCGACGCACGTTCGGCAAGTCGCACAAGCTCGACAACGTGCTCTACGACGTGCGCGGCCCCGTCGTCGACGAGGCGGCCCGCATGGAGGCAGACGGCACGCACATCCTCAAGCTCAACATCGGCAACCCCGCGCCGTTCGGCTTCCGCACGCCGGACGAGGTCGTCTACGACATGGCCCATCAGCTCACCGAGACCGAGGGCTATTCGCCGTCCAAGGGCCTGTTCTCCGCACGCAAGGCGATCATGCAGTACGCGCAGCTCAAGAACCTGCCGAACGTCACCATCGACGACATCTACACCGGCAACGGCGTGAGCGAGCTCATCAACCTGTGCATGTCCGCCCTGCTCGACGACGGCGACGAGGTGCTCATCCCGAGTCCCGACTACCCGCTGTGGACCGCCTGCGTGAACCTCGCCGGCGGCACCGCCGTCCACTACGTGTGCGACGAGGCCTCCGAATGGTATCCGGACATCGACGACATGCGCGCCAAGATCACCGACCGCACCGTCGCCATCGTGCTCATCAACCCGAACAACCCGACCGGAGCGCTCTACCCGAAGGAGGTGCTGCAGCAGATCGTGGACCTCGCGCGCGAGCACCATCTCATGATCTTCTCCGACGAGATCTACGACCGCCTCGTCATGGACGGGCTCACGCACACGTCGATCGCCTCGCTCGCCCCCGACCTGTTCTGCGTCACCTTCTCCGGCCTGTCGAAGTCGCACATGATCGCCGGCTACCGCGTCGGCTGGATGGTGCTGTCCGGCAACAAACGCATCGCCAGGGACTACATCGAGGGCATCAACATGCTCGCCAACATGCGCATCTGCTCGAACGTGCCCGCCCAGTCCATCGTGCAGACCGCGCTCGGCGGCCACCAGAGCGTCAACGACTACATCGTGCCCGGAGGCCGCCTCTACGAGCAGCGCGAATACATCTACAACGCGATCAACGCGATCCCCGGCCTCTCCGCCGTCAAACCGAAGGCCGCGTTCTACATCTTCCCGAAGATCGACGTGAAACGGTTCAACATCCGCGACGACGAGCAGTTCGCGCTCGACCTGCTGCACGAGAAGCGCATCCTCATCACCCGCGGCGGCGGTTTCAACTGGGCGGAGCCCGACCATTTCCGCATCGTCTACCTGCCGCGCATCGAAGTGCTCAAGGACGCGACCGCCAAGATCGCCGACTTCTTCGGCTACTACTGGCAGAACTGACTCCCGGACTTCCGGGCAGGACCCCATCATGGCCGTCGACATCGACCGCGAACTCGTCCGATGCGACCGCGTCATCGCGCAACGCATCGCCCCATACGTCCACGCCACGATCGCCCCATGCGACGTGCGCGCCGCCGCCAACCCCGGGGAGCCGGAACCCGCCGACGCGTTCCTCGCCCGCGCCCGCGCCGGAACGGCGGGATTCCGCCCGTTTTCCGTACCCGGACCGTGGGGGACGACATGGGGCACCACGTGGTTCGAGATATGCGGCCGCGTCGACCGCGAAGCCACGCGCGGCCGCGACGTCGAACTCGTCACGGACCTCGGCTGGAACCGTCCCGACTGGCCGGGATTCCAGGCGGAGGGACTCGTCTACCGTCCCGACGGCACGGTGGTCAAAGCCGTCAACCCGCGCAACCGGTGGGTGCCGCTCGTCCGCGCCGACGGCACGGACGTCGCCGGACTCGACGCCGACGGCCGGTTCACGCTCTACCTGGAGGCCGCGTGCAATCCCGACCTGAGCGAGGCGGGCGGATTCGCGCCCACCATGCTCGGCGGCGATCCGACCGGCGTGCGCGACCTGCCGTATGCGGTGAACCGCATGGACGTCACTCTGTTCGACCGGGACCTGCACGCCCTGATGATGGACCTCGAAACCGTATCCGGTCTCATCCGCGAGCTGCCCGCCGGCGAGCCGCGCCGATGGCGGCTCGCCGGGGCGCTGCGACGCGCGTTGGACGCCTACGACGAGCGCGACCGCACGGCGAGCGTCCCGCGGGCGCGTGCCGCACTCGCCGACGTGCTCGCCTTGCCCGCCGCGCCGAGCGCGGTGCGCCACATCGCCGTCGGCCACGCGCACATCGACACCGCATGGCTGTGGCCGATGCGCGAGACCCGGCGCAAGGTGGCGCGCACCGTCGCCAACGTGCTTGCACTCATGGACGAGGACCCCGACATGACGTTCGTCATGAGCTCCGCCCGGCACTACGCGTGGCTCGAACACGACCACCACGACCTGTTCACTCGGATGCGCCGCCGCATCGACGAGGGCCGGTTCATCCCCGTGGGCGGCATGTGGGTCGAAACCGACGCGTTGATGCCCACCGGCGAATCATTGGTACGCCAGTTCACCGCCGGACTCGCCTACTTCCGTGAACGTCTCGGCGTGCGCCCGCACGGCGTATGGCTGCCCGACTCGTTCGGATTCGCCGCCAGCCTGCCGCAGATCGCCCGCCGCGCCGGCTTCGACTGGTTCCTCACCGGCAAGCTCTTCTGGAACGACACGAATCCGCCGCGCCACCACGCCTTCCTGTGGGAGGGAATCGACGGCACGCGTATTCTCGCGCACATGCCGCCGTCCGCCACCTACGGCTCCACGATGGGGATGGACGAGCTCATGCGCTCGCAGCGGAAGCTTACCGACAAGGACCTCGTCGGCGACGCGATCATCCTCTACGGGCACGGCGACGGGGGAGGAGGCCCCACCCGCGAGATGACCGCGCGGATCCGCCGCGCGCACGACTTGGAAGGCGCGCCGCGCGTCGATTTCGGCACGCCCGACCGACTATTCGCCGCACTGCGACGCGATCTCGTCGGCGACGCGCACGGCGCGGACGAAACGCCCGTGCATCGCGGCGAACTGTACCTCGAACTCCACCGCGGCACGACCACGGCCCAGCAGGAGATGAAACGATACTGCCGCGAAGAGGAATCCCTGCTGCGCGTCGTCGACCGTCTCACCGCGACCGCGCTCGTGCGCGTCCCCGGCTACGAGCCGCCGCGCGACGAGATCGACCGCATCTGGAAGCGGCTCCTCGTCGACCAGTTCCACGACATCCTGCCCGGTACTGGCATCGCCCGCGTCCACCGCGAGGCACGGGAGACCTACGCGCGTGACATCGCACGGCTGCGTGCGATCGCCGCGGAGACGGCGCGCCTGCTCGCCGCGCACGGCAACGGCGGAGGCGACCCATCGACCGCGGCCGGGGACGGTCGGAAGGATTCTCCCGACGGCGACGGGCGCAGTGTCCGAGCCGTCCGCATCACACGCGACGCCGACGGCGCGACGTTCGACAACGGCCTCATCCGCGCGCGCATCGCCGCGGACGGCACCGTGGACTCCCTGATCGACCTCGCCGCGGACCGTGAGATCGTGCCTGAGGGGACGGCCATCGGCCGGTACGAGCTGCTGCGCGACGAACCGTCGCAATGGGACGCATGGGAGCTGGAACGGGACGCGTTCGACACCGCCGTGCCGCTCACGGACGGGACGCTCGCCGACGTCGCCGCCACGGCGCACGGCGACGAGGCGGGCGCGGCGACGGCCGTGAGCGACGTCACCGCGGACGGCGTGCGGATACGCACGCGCGTCACGCTACGCCCCGGCGCGCGTGTGCTCGACTTCCACGCCGACGTGGACTGGCATGCGCCGGAACGCATGCTCAAAGTCGACATCCCTGTGGCCGTGCACGCCGACCGTGCGCGGTTCGAATGTCCGTACGGATTCGTGGAACGGTCGGTCACGGCCGGCCCACTCGGGGAGAACCCCGCATACGAGAGCTGCACGCACCGGTTCGTGCGCGTCGCCGAACCCGATGGCGGCTATGCGGTCGCCGTCGTCAACGGCTCCACCTACGGCGCCGACGTGTCGTCGATCCGCCGCGATCCGATGCGGGGGAGCGCGGGCGGCGTGATGATCCGGCCGTCACTGCTGTCCGCGCCGCGCTACCCCGATCCGGACACCGACATGGGCCGTCATGCGTTCGACTGGTCGGTGCTCGTCGCGGCGGACATGCCGGCGACGCTCGCCGAGGCCACGCGGCTCAACACACCGGACATCGACGGCGCGGCGGCCGTTCCGCCGATCGCCGTGCTCGACGATATGCGGGGCGTGATCGTGCTCGATTGGGTGAAACCCGCCGACGACGGCTCCGGCGACATCGTCCTGCGGCTGTACGAGGCGGCGGGAGGCCGGGCGCGGGCGACGCTGCACCTCGACCCCATACTCGACGGATGCACGATCACGGAGACCGACCTGACGGAAAGGGAGGCGCCTGCGCCGGATCTGCCGCGCGCGCTCGCCGGTGCGCCGACGGTCGGACGCGACGGCGTGCCGCTCGTGTTCGGGGCGTTCCAGCTGGCCACCTTGCGTATTCGGAGACGAGTGCCGTGACATGGCGGCGCAGGGCGGCGATACGGCCCGCATGCGGGACGCCGCAGCACCGCGGATATGCGAAAAGGGGCGGTTCCTTTCCGGGAAATGGATTCCGGAAAGGAACCGCCCCTGCGGTTCGGGCTCGTGGTCTCAGACCGGTCGCGTCATGGATGCGATCAGGCCTCGGCCTTCTTGCCTTCGAGCACCTTGTAGGCGAAGCCCATGACCAGCACGTACAGGCAGCCGACGGCCATCACGAGGATGCCACCGAACTGGCCGGCCGCGTCGGCCGCGACGCCCATGATCGGCGGGAAGATCGCGCCGCCGATCAGGCCCATGAGCATGAGGCCGGAGATCTCGTTCTGACGGTCCGGACGGTACATGAGCGCGTGGGAGAGGAACAGGGAGAACACGTTCGAGTTGCCGAAGCCGACGAGGGCGACGGCGACCCAGAACAGCCACACCGGCGGGTTGTCCTGCACGAGGGCGAAGACCGCGAAGCACACGGCGGAGGCGGTCATGATGACGCCGCAGATGCGCAGGCCGACCTTGTTGCTGATCTTCTGGAGCACGATGCCGCCGGTGAAGCAGCCGATCATACGGGCGATGAAGTAGACCATCGTGGCGGTCGCGGCGATCTCGGTGAACTGGTCGCCGGTGTGCTCGGTCAGGATACGCGGGGCCTGGGCGTTGATGCCGACGTCCACACCCACGTGGGCGACGATGCCGAGGAAGCACAGGAACACGATGCCGTCGGAGAACAGCAGCTTGAAGCAGCGGCCGATGGTGGTGGTGCCGGCGTCCGGGGCGGGCTCGTCGATCTTGTCGAAGGCGAGCAGGACGTAGCCGACGATGCCGACGACGAAGTAGATCACGAAGAGAATCCACCACATGTTCAGCTTGGTGGCGCCCCAGATGGCGATGTACGGGGCGAACAGGGAGGCGAAGGCCTTGACGAACTGGCCGGTGGTCAGCGTGGAGGCGAGCTTGTCGCCCTTGACGAACACGGTCAGCAGCGGGTTGAGCGACACCTGCATGAGGGTGTTGCCGATACCAAGGAAGGCGAAGGAGATGACGATCAGGACGAGGCGCGGCGTGCCGGACAGGGCGACGTAGGCGATGATCGGCAGGGCCATGGCCACGAGCGTGACGAGGATGGACCACAGCACGGTCTTGCGGCGGCCGATCTTGTTCATCAGCATGCCGGTCGGCACGGAGAAGATGAGGAACCAGAAGAACACCATCGTGGTGAACAGGTTCGCGGTGCCATCGGCGAGGTTGAACTCGCCCTTGACGTAGTTCGTCGCGGTGCCGACGAGGTCGACGAAGCCCATGACGAAGAAGGCGAACATCACCGGAAGGATCTTCGCGAATCCGGCGTTGCCGGTCTTGGCGGTTTCGTTGCTCATTGTATAAATCCCTTTTTCCTGTAATGAGACTGACGAAATTGTCGATATTCGATATTCAGTTATGGCTGCCTGGCGTCAGCGGTGGATCCAACGGTCCGCGACGTGCGCGGCGGTCGTTGCCGCGGCGTTGAACGGACCGTCGGATCCCAATGCCAGGAAAGGTGGTGTCGGAACGATCCTCCGGTCGGGCGGAGGCCGTCGCTTGCGGATCGTTCCGGTGGGTCGTGGCGTGGCTTACTTGCCGGCCTCGGCCAGGTAGTCGGTCATCTTGGCCGGGTACTCCGGCCAGGCGCCGTTCTGGGTGCACACGAAGGCGGCGGTGTTGACGGCCTTGCGGTGCGCTTCGGAGAGCGTGTCGCCCAGCAGGATGCGCGCGGTGAACGTACCGGAGAAGGAGTCGCCGGCGCCGACCGTGTCGACGACCTCGACGCGCGGGGTGTCGACGGTGGAGATCTCGCCGTTCTTGGAGATGATCGTGGAGTAGGCGGAGCCCGCGGTCAGGATCACGTAGTCGAGCTTGTACTGCTCGAGGAACCAACGGCAGGCGTCCTCGCCGGAGGTGCCGCGGATGTCGAACATGTCGCGCAGGAGGAGGAGCTCCTCGTCGTTGATCTTGAAGACGGTGGCGGCGTCGAGCAGCTCCTCGATGAGCTCCTTGGAGTAGTGGTCGCCGCGCAGGTTGATGTCGAAGAACTTCATCGCGCCCGGCTTGGTCTTCTTGAGCAGCTCGGTGATGGTGGCGTGGGACTCGGGGGAGCGCAGCGCCAGGGTGCCGTAGCACACGGCGTCGGCCTGCTCGACGACCTCGATGAGCTGACGGGTGTACAGGATGTGGTCCCAGGCGACGCCCTTGACGATCGTGTACTCCGGGATGCCGTTGCGCAGCTCGACCTCGACGGTGGAGGTCGGCCAGGCGTTGCGCTGGATGACGGCGTGGATGCCGGCCTTGGCGGTCTCGGCCAGGAGCTCGTCGCCGAGCTCGTCCTCGCCGACGGCGGAGATGGAGTAGCCGTCCGCGCCGTTCATCATCGCGTGGTAGGCGAAGTTCACCGGGGCGCCGCCGGCGCGCTTGCCGGAGGGCAGCATATCCCACAGGAGCTCGCCGAGGGAGAGAACGATGGGCTTGGACATGATGGTTCCTTTCCTTCTGTTGGTTTTCCGTATGGAAATCTTGGGTTTCGCGGTCAGCTCAGGTCGAAGAACATCGAGGGATGGTCGAGGAACTGGGTGGCCGCCACCGCCGCGGTGCCGCAGACGGTCGCGTCGGTGGGCATGGTGGACAGTCTGATTTCTGTGGAGTCGTAGATCTCGCGGATTGACCGGCTCCGGACCGTGGCGCGCACCTCGTCGAGCAGCAGGTGTCCCGCTTCCGAGACGATGTCGCCGATGATGATGAGCTGCGGGTTGAACGTGTTGAAGATGTTGACGCATCCGTAGCCGATGTACCGGCCGATGCGGCGGACCATCTCCACGGCCTTGTCGACGCCTTCCTTGGCGAGGGCGAACAGGGCGCGGGTCGCCTCCGCGTTGCTCATCAGCTCGGCGTGGGGCACGGGGCCTCCCTCCTCGATGAGCATCTCGCGGATGGCCGGGGTGGAACAGTATCGTTCGAGGCATCCGCGGTTGCCGCAGTCGCACGGCTTGCCGTCGATGTCGATGGAGACATGACCGATCTCGGTGGCGGCGCCGAGCGCGCCGTTGATGATGCGCTCGTTCTCGATGACCCCCAGGCCGACGCCTTCGCCGACGAGGAAGTAGGAGATGTCGTCCTCCCCGTGCGATTCGGGATCGAACAGGTAGTGGGCGAGCGCGCCGGCGCGGGCGTCCTGCTCGACGAACACGGGGACGCGGAAGGCGTGGCCGAATTCCTCGATGAAGTTGACGTCGCGCCATCCGAGCATGGAGGAGACGACGGCCGTGCGGCCTTCGTCGCGCATGTACGGGCCGGGGACGGCCATGGCGATGGCGATGATGGACGGGTCCGCGTCGAGCAGCGACTCGAGACGGACGTGCATGAGCCTGACGGCCTCGCCGATGGTCTCGTTGGTGACCGGCGGCAGGTCCTCCAGGCCGAGCGCGTTGCCGCACAGGTCGAACACGCCGACCTGGACGAGCGAGCGGGCGAATTTGACGCCGATGATGTGGAATCGCTCGGTGTCGAGGTTCAGTCCGATGGAACGGCGGTTCTTCGCGCCCTCCATGTCGCCGGTCTCCTCGATCGCGCCGGCTTCGATGAGCTGTGCGGTGATCTTGGTGATGGCGGAGGGGGTGAGGTTCAGCGCCTTGGCGATCTGCGCCCGGGAGCTGACCCCGTTGTGGTACAGGTGCTGGAGTACGCGGGAACGGTTGGATTCCGCCACCGTCGCTTGGGATGCCGTGGTGTTCGGCGTGGTACTGCTGTTCATCTCGACACCTCCTTGCGCGATTGAGTGGTTGTCCGCTCGCCGTTGAATCTGAACTTCGTTGACATATTAACGCGGTTAATACATGAACGCAATTAAGAATTGTTGTGGCGTGTCGCGAAAACGTTTGCGTGTCGCAAGTGGTGACGTGCTACGCGGTCGCGCGTCATTCCGGACGCGCCGTTAATGTAAAGATAGTTGACAAATAAAGGACGTCGTTTTACGATACATACCAATCGTCACAAGGCAGTGACGGTCCATCTCAAGGAGGAGTTAGGAACATGTCATTCAACAAGCGTCTCGTCGCATGCGCGGCCGCCGTGGCCGCACTGTCCATGGGACTCGCCGGCTGCGGCTCGTCCGCCAACGATTCGTCCGGCTCGTCCGACGGCGTGGTGAACATCACCTACATGCACCGTCTGCCCGACAGCGAGGGCATGACCCTGGTCAACGACATCGTGGCCAAGTGGAACAAGGAGCATCCGGACATCCAGGTCAAGGCCACCAAGTTCGACGGCAAGGCCTCCGACATGATCAAGAAGCTCGAGACCGACGTCAAGTCCGGCGAGGCGCCCGATCTGGCGCAGGTGGGCTACGCCGAGCTGCCCGAGGTGTTCACCAAGGGCATGCTGCAGGACGTCACCCAGTACGCCGAACAGTACAAGGACCACTTCGCCTCCGGCCCGTACAGCCTCACCCAGGTGGACGGCAAGTCCTACGGCCTGCCGCAGGACACCGGCCCGCTCGTCTACTTCTACAACAAGGCCGAGTTCGCCAAGCTCGGCATCGACTCCGTGCCGCAGAGCGCCGACGAGTTCATCGACGCCGCCAAGAAGGCCGCGGCCTCCGGCAAGTACATCATGTCCTACCAGCCCGATGAGGCGGGCAACATGATCTCCGGTCTGGCCGGCGCCTCCGGCGGCTGGTACAAGGTCAAGGGCGACGCCTGGGTGGTCGACACTGAGACCGACGGCTCCAAGGCCGTGGCCGACTTCTACCAGCAGCTGCTCGACGCCAAGGCGGCGACCACCAACCCGCGTTGGGACCCGTCCTTCGACGCGTCCATCAAGGACGGCTCGCTCATCGGCACCGTGGCCGCCGCATGGGAGGCCCCGCTGTTCGTGACCTCCTCCGGCGGCACCGGCTCCGGCGACTGGCAGGTCGCCCAACTCGGCGACTGGTTCGGCAACGCCGGCAAGACCGGCCCCGACGGCGGCTCCGCGGTCGCGGTCCTCAAGAGCTCCAAGCACCCGAAGGAGGCCATGGAGTTCCTCGACTGGTTCAACACCCAGGTGCCCGACCTCGTCTCCCAGGGCCTCGTCCCCGCCGCTACCACCGAGGACGCCGAGACCCCGTCCGAGTGGGGCGAGTTCTTCGGCGGCCAGGACATCATGAAGGAATTCAAGGACGCCAACAACAACATGGGCGACTTCACCTACATGCCCGGCTTCTCCGCCGTCGTCGCGAAGATGAACGAGACCGCCGCCAAGGCCACCGACGGCTCCGGCAAGGTCGAGGACATCTTCTCCGACGCGCAGACCACCTCCGTGGACACGCTCAAGAACCTCGGCCTGTCCGTGGCCAAGTGACCATGCGCCGCCCCGGACCGCGGCCCGGGGCGGCCCCATACCGCGATCGTCCAGGACGATGACGTCGAAAGGCCGGAGCCGCGACGCTCCGGCCTTTCGACGTGACCGCCCCGGGACCGGGGCCGCGAACCCGAACCATACGAAAGACAGGTCTCCCATATGACTGCAACAACGCACACGGCGAAGACGCCGTCCGCGGGCCGCGCCGGCAGGCCGAAGCGGTCGGACGCCGCCAAGCGCGAGAACCGAACCGGCTGGGCCTTCATGGCCCCCTTCGGCATCCTCTTCGCCCTCGTCTTCATCCTGCCCATCATCTGGGCCATCTACTCGAGCTTCTTCCGCCAGGTCACCGTGGGCGGAGGCGCCTACGGCGGCGGCGAACTCGTCAACAAGTTCGTCGGGCTGCAGAACTTCCGATACGTCGTCACCTCGCCCGCATTCTGGGCCGGAACCGGCAGGGTGCTGCTCTACACGCTCATCCAGGTGCCGGTCATGATCATCTCCGCGCTCGTGCTGGCCATGCTGCTCGACTCGTTCATCGTCAGGCACGTCACCGGATTCCGCCTCGGCTACTTCCTGCCGTACGCGATCCCAGGCGTCGTCGCCTCGATCATCTGGGTGTTCCTCTACAACGGCCAGATCTCGCCCATCGTCAAGGCGCTCGCCGCCATCGGCATCCAGGTCGACTTCTTCGCCGACAACATCGTCATCGCCTCGATGGCCAACATCACCACATGGACGTTCACCGGCTACAACATGCTGATCTTCCTCGCCGCGCTGCAGGCCATCCCGCACGACCTGTACGAGGCGGCCCGCATCGACGGCGCCAACGGGCTGCAGATCGCCTGGCACATCAAACTGCCGAACGTGCGCGCCGCCGCGCTGCTCGCCATGCTGCTGTCCATCGTCGGCACCATCCAGCTGTTCAACGAGCCCCAGGTCATGGCCATCTCCGACCCGGGCATCTCCAAGTCGTACACGCCGATGATGATGGCCCTCAACACCTCGCAGGGCACCCTCACCCCGGGCGGCGACGGCCCCGCCTCGGCCATTGCCATCGTCATGGCGTTGATCGCCGGCGTGCTCGCCGCCGTCTACGCACTCGTCGAAAGGAAGGTGAACGAGCAGTGAGCACCGCAACCAAGGAATCCCGCGCCGCGGCGCGCGCACGCAGGAAGGCCGACAGGATCCGCGACCTGCATGCCAACGACCTGCCCCGCTCCATGCAGCCCTCCGCGGCCGTGCGCATCGTCACCATCGCCGTGCTGGTGCTGGTCCTTATCTACTTCCTGTTCCCGATCTACTGGGCGATCATCGCATCCACCAAGACGCCCAGCCAGATGACCGGCGGCAACGGCCTGTGGTTCGCCGTCGGCATCGCGGAGCTCCCCGACGCCATCGCCAAGAACTACGCGACGCTGCTCGGATGGACCCGCGGCCAGTTCTGGCGGTGGGTCGCCAACTCGCTGGTCTACTCCGGCGTCTCCGCGCTCATCGGCACGCTCGTGGCCGTGATGGCCGGCTACGCGACCGCGAAGTTTGCCTTCCGCGGCAGGAACGCGGCCATCGGCGTCATCATGGGCTGCATGCTCATGCCCGCGGCGCTGCTGACCATCCCGCAGTATTCGATCTTCCACGCCATGCACCTGACCAACACGATGCTGTCGATCATCATCCCGTGCTGCGTCTCGCCGTTCGGTTTCTTCCTCGGACGCGTGTACGCGCAGACCTCCGTGCCCAACGAGCTGCTGGAGGCGGCGCGCATCGACGGCGCCAGCGAGGCCAGAATCTTCTTCACCATCGTGCTGCGCATCCTCGCGCCCGCCATGGTCACGATCTTCCTGTTCCTGTTCGTCGCCACGTGGAACAACTTCCTGCTGCCGCTCATGATGATCTCCTCCGACACGCTCAAGCCGGTCACGCTCGGCCTGTACGGCATGGTGTCGCTTGCCACGTTCACCGACCGCGGCGCCCTGATGATGGGCGCGCTGCTCGGCGTCCTGCCCGTCATCGTCCTCTTCCTCGGACTCCAGCGGTACTGGCAGGCCGGACTCGCCGCCGGAGCCGTCAAGGGCTGAACTCCGCGCCGCCGCACGCACCCCCATCCCATTGCAAAGGAGCAACACGCAACCATGACCACCACCGGACGATTCACCCTCCCCAGCGAGGAGAACTTCGCCGAGAAGACGAAGGAGCTCGCCGAACTGTGGGGCGCGGACGCCATCCGCAACTCCGACGGCACGCATCTCGACGACGCGGTGCTCGCCCTCGGCAAGAAGGTGTACAGCGCCTACTTCCCGACGCGCGCGCACAACGAATGGATTACCCTCCACATGGATGAGACCCCGCAGGTGTACCTGCTCACCCGGCGCGTGCTCGCCGAGACGGGGACCGTGCCCATCGCGCTCATGGAGACGTTCTACGACGAGCAGCTCACCCCCAACTACGACGCCGATCCGGCGCGCTACTGGGAGGTCGTCGACCGCACCACCGGCGCCGTCGTCCCCACGACCGACTGGAGCGTGGACGCCTCCGCCGGCGTGGTCACCGTCATCAACGCGACGCCGATGCACGAGTACACGGTCTCGTTCCTCGCCTACATCATCTGGGACCCGGTCGAGATGTACAACCATCTCACCAACGACTGGGGCGACAAGGAGCATGAGATCCCGTTCGACATCTACCATCCCGCCACACGCGAATTCGTGTTCGACACGTTCGCGAAATGGCTGGAGGACAACCCCGCGACCGACGTGGTGCGCTTCACCACGTTCTTCTACCAGTTCACGCTGCTGTTCGACCAGCGACACCGGGAGAAGATCGTCGACTGGTTCGGATGCTCCTGCACCGTCTCGCCCGCCGCGCTCGACGACTTCGAGCGGACGTACGGCTACCGGCTGCGCCCCGAGGACTTCGTGGACGAGGGATGCTACGACTCCGCATGGCGCGTGCCCCGCAAGGCGCAGCGCGACTGGATCGACTTCCTGTCCGGCTTCGCCAGGGAGAACGTGAAGCGTCTCGTCGACATGTCCCACGCCGCCGGCAAGGAGGCGATGATGTTCCTCGGCGACCAGTGGATCGGCACCGAACCGTACAAGGACGGCTTCGCCGACCTCGGTCTCGACGCGGTCGTCGGCTCGATCGGCGACGGCACCACCACGCGCATGATCGCCGACATCCCCGGCGTGCGGTACACGGAGGGCCGTTTCCTGCCGTACTTCTTCCCCGACACCTTCCACGAGGGCAACGACCCGAGCATCGAGGCATGGGACAACTGGCGCAAGGCGCGCCGCGCGATCCTGCGCTCGCCGATCGAACGCATGGGGTATGGCGGCTACCTGTCGCTCGCCGCGAAGTTCCCGAAGTTCGTCGACGCCGTCACGCACATCGCCGACGAGTTCCGCGACATCCACGAGCGCACCGGGGGAGAGGCCGCCGAAGGCGAACTCACCGTCGCCATCCTCAACTCGTGGGGGCACATGCGCTCCTGGATGGCGTACACGGTCGCGCACGCGCTGCCCAACAAGCAGACCTACTCCTACTACGGCATCCTCGAAGCGCTCTCCGGCATGCGCGTCGACGTGCGGTTCATCAGCTTCGACGATGTCATCGCCGACGGCGTGGACGACGACATCGACGTGATCATCACCGGCGGCCCGGTCGACACCGCGTACTCCGGCGGCGACATCTGGGCGAAGGACCCGACGCTCGCCGAGAGGCTGCGCGCCTGGGTGCGGGCGGGCGGCGCGCTCGTCGGCGTGGGCGAGCCCACCTCCCAATGGTTCCAAGGGCGGTTCTTCCAGCTGGCCGACGTGTTCGGCGTGGACGAGGAGCGCTTCCAGACCCTGTCCGTGGACAAGTACTTCCCGCCGGTCACGCCGGACCACTTCATCACCGCCGACGTGCCCGTCGACCCGGCCGCGCGCGAGGCATGGGAGCGCGACGGCTACCGCACGCCGCTGTCCGGCTGCGGCGGCGGTCAGGGGCGCAGCCCGCTCGGCGGCATCGACTTCGGCGAGGCCATCCCCAACACGTTCCCGGTGGACGAGCGGGTGACGCTGCTGCGCGCCGACCACGGGCAGGTGCAGCTCGCCGCCAACGAGTACGGCGCCGGCCGCGGCGTCTACGTGTCCGGACTGCCGTATTCCGCCGCCAACGCGCGACTGCTCGAACGCATCCTGTTCTGGGCGAGCCGCAACGAGGACCGGTACGCGGCGTACAGCTCCACCAACCCCGAATGCGAGGTCGCGCGGTTCCCGGAACGCCACTGGTACTGCGTGGTCAACAACACCGACCGTCCGCAATCCACCGACGTGACCCTGCCCGACGGCGCCGCCGAGCATTTCGACCTCGCGCCGAGCGCCATCGCCTGGCGCGCCTGCTGAAAGGAGACCCGCCATGACCGGCAACGACATCGACCTGCACGCGGTCGCCGAACGGTTCCGCCTCGACGGCGACGTGACGCGCGTCGCCCCGTACGGCGACGGGCACATCAACGCCACCTACCTCGTCGAGACCACGGACGGACGGGCCATCCTCCAGCGGATGAACACGACCGTGTTCCCGGACACGTTCCATCTCATGCGCAACATCGAACTCGTCACCGCGTTCCTGCGCGCGCAGGGGCAGGAGACGCTCGACATCATCCCCACGCGCGACGGCTCCACGTATCTGGAGGACGCCACCGGCGCATGGCGCATGTACGTGTTCATCGAAGACACCGTCTCCTACAATCTCGTCACCGACGCCGCCGTGTTCCGCGCGGCCGGCGGCGCGTTCGGCGCGTTCCAGAACCAGCTGTCCGGGTTCGACGCGTCGCAGCTGACCGAGACCATCGCCCATTTCCACGACACGCCGAAACGGTTCCGCGACTTCCTCGCCGCGCTCGACAGGGACGCCATGGGACGCGCGGCCGGATGCCCGGACGAGATCGCGTTCTTCCGCGGCCGCGACGGCAGGTACGCGACGATCACGGACGGACTGGCCGACGGGACGATCCCGCTGCGCGTGACGCACAACGACACGAAACTCAACAACATCCTCATGGACGCGCGCGACGGCCACGCCCGCGCCATCATCGACCTGGACACGGTGATGCCCGGATCCCTGCTCTACGATTTCGGCGATTCGATCCGGTTCGGCGCGTCCACCGCCCTGGAGGACGAGCGCGACCTCGACAAAGTGCATTTCAGCCTCGACCTGTTCCGCTCCTACGCGGAAGGGTTCCTCGGCGAGCTCGGCGGCGCGGTCACCGCGCGCGAGGCCGAGCTGCTGCCGACGGGAGCGTGGATGATGACCGTCGAATGTGGCATGCGGTTCCTCGCCGACCATCTGGCCGGCGACATCTACTTCGCGACCAGATACCCGGAGCACAATCTCGTGCGCGCCCGCACGCAGATCAGACTCGCCTCCGAAATGGAGGAACAGGCCGATGCGATGGCCGCGGTCGTCGCGGATGTGATGGGAGGGAAGGCATGACGGACGATCCGCTTGCGGGCGTGTACGCGAGCATCGACGCGCTCCTCGACTACGCGGTGCGCCGCCTCGAACTCAATCCGCTCGACGTGGACTGGAAACGCAACCAGGTGCTCGAACTGCTCGGGTTGGGCACCTACCACGCCACCGGCGAGACCTGCGGCGAACCGTTGCTGCCCGATGCGATGCTCGAACGGTTCCGCACCGCGATCGTCGACGCGGGCCTGTGCGACGCGGACGAATCGCAGCATATGGCCGACGGTGCGATGGGCCTGCTCTCCGCACGCCCCTCCGGCGTCGCCGCACGGTTCGCGCAGGAGGAGCGCATCGGCGGCGGCATGGACGCGATGCGCTGGCTGTACGACTATTGCGTCGCCAACAACTACGTGAAGAAAGGCGCGCTCGACCATAACCCCCGATTCGACTCGCACGGGCTGACCGTCACCATCAACCTCGCCAAACCCGAGTTCAAGGACATGCGCCGCGCGGCCGCCGGCAACGCCGTCGCCGGCGGCTACCCAGCCTGCACGATCTGCCACACGAACGAAGGCTACGCGCCGCGCGGCCGCCGCACGTTGCGGACCATCCCCGTCACGCTCGGCGGTGAACCCTGGTTCTGGCAGTTCTCCCCATACGGCTACTTCAACCAGCACGGCATCTGCGTGAACATGGAGCACACGCCGATGCACGTCGACCGGGACACGTTCTCCGACCTCATCGACTTCGTCGAACGGTTCCCCGGCTACTTCCTCGGATGCAACGCCGCCCTGCCGCGGATCGGCGGCTCCGTGCTCGCCCACGACCACTATCAGGGCGGCGGCGAACTCATGCCCATGCACAAGGCCGCCGCATGGAGGACGTTCACGGTCCCCGGCCGGGACGACGTGGAAGTCGAGATCCTCGACTGGCCGGGCACCGCGGTCCGCGTCGTATCCCCGTCCCGCAAGGCGATCGTCGCGACCAGCGACCTGATCCGCCGCGCGTGGATCGACCACGACGACCCGGAACACGGCATCGCCAGCCATGACGCCGACGGCAACCGGCAATCCGCGTTGTCGCCCAGCGTGATCCGCACCGACCGCGGATGGGAGATGCACCTCATCTTCCGCAACAACGCGGTCAGCGAACGGTACCCGCAAGGCGTGTTCCACGCGCACCCCGAACACTGGGCTATCAAACAGGAGCCCATCGGCCTGATCGAGGCGCAGGGACTGTTCATCCTCCCCGGACGACTCGTCGGTCAGCTCGCCGCGATCGAGGACGCGCTCGTCCACGGCAAAGGACTGCCCGACGGCATGGACGAGTTCGGGCTCGTATGGGACGAACTCACGGCGGCCCTGGACGGCGGGCGCGATCGGGAGACGGTGCGGGCGGCCATCCGCGACGAACTCGGCTCGGTGTGCGAGCGCATCCTCGCCAACACCGCCGTGTTCAAGGACAGGACGTTCACCGCGGCGTTCCTCGCGGACCTCGGCCTGCGCGATGCGCATCTCGAATGATTCCACGATCACAACGGAAAGGAGCATGACATGACGGATACGGCAACGGGGCCCTGTCTCGTCGGAGTGGATATAGGAGGAACCAAGATCGAAGCGGCGCTCATGCGACCGGACGGCACCGTGGCCGTCACCACGCGCATGCCGGCCAGACGGGGAGGCGACAACGTCGTCGCCGACGTGGAGGCCATCGTCCGGGCCGTGGCCGCGGAACGGCTCGCGGACGTCGCAGCCGTGGGCGTCGGCATCCCCGGACAGGTCGACGCCGCCATCGGCCTCGTCTCCAACGTGGTCAACCTCGACATCACGTCGCTGGAGCTGGGCGCGCTCGCCGGCGCGCGGTTGGGCGTGCCGGTGCACGTGGAGAACGACGTGAACGCCGCGGCCCTCGGCGCCGCGCGCATCGTGTCCGACGAAGAGGACGATGCGGAGGGGACGGAACCGGACGGGCCCGTGGCGTTTCTCAACTTCGGCACCGGATTGGCGGCCGGCATCATCATCGACGGCGAACTTCACCATGGGGCCAGCGGCGCGGCCGGCGAGATCGGCCACATCCCCGTCGACCCCAACCGCTTCGACTGCCCGTGCGGGCAGCGCGGCTGTCTGGAGACCGTCTGCTCCGGGGCGGCGGTGACGCGCCTGTGGCCCACCGGGGGAGAGGATGCGCTCTCCGACCTCATCATCCAGGCGGCACAGGGGGAGCCGGAGGCCGGACGCATACTCGGCATGGTCAAACACGCCATGGGCGATGCGATCCAGATCCTCGCGCAGTCCGTCGATCCGCGCACGATCGTCATCGGAGGCGGCATGGCGCGCATCGGCGAGCCGCTGCTGCGCATCATCGGCGACGAACTGTCGGCGCGCGCATCCGTATGCCCGTTCCTCGCCGGTCTGCGGCTGGAGGAGCGGCTGAGGCTGGCGCCCGCCGATCGGCCGGTCGGCGCGTTGGGCGCCGCGCTCGCGGCCCGGCCGTATGCGTCACGCTGATTCGAGGTGATGCAGCACCACGGCGATGGCCGCACCCCGCAGGGCGATGCCGGCTCCACGCTGGCATCGCCTTACGCGTGTGCGCTGGTGGAAGGTCGATGCGGTCATCGCGTCGAGACGGTTCTGCGCCGCGTCTAGGAACGTGCTGTTGATGATGTCGGCGGGACCGTACACGCACACGTCGCCGATGTCGAGCAGTCCCATGGACATGGCGATCGCGGAGGCGAAATACGTGCCGGCGTCGTTGAGGATCGCCGTCCGTCCGTCCGCATCCGTCCCGGCCATGCGTGCGCGCAATGCATGCGCGCCGATGAGCGTCTCCATGCATCCGCGTTTGCCGCAGGGGCATTGGGGTCCTTGGTCCGGATCGAGGGAGATGTGCCCGATCTCGCCTCCCGCGTCATGCTCGCCGAGCGCGGGCACGTCGTCGATGAGCGTCGCGGCTGCGATGCCCTGATCGACCTTGACGAACATGAGGTTCGGCCCCGCCTCACCGAAGAACCGTTCGGTGTACATGGATCCGACCGTGTCGTTCACCACGGTCACGGGAACGGTGAACCGGGATTCGACGATGGAGGCGAGGTCGACGTCACGCCATCCCAACGCCGTGGATTCGCGCACGACGCCTCCGCTGACCACGCCGGGGGCGGCGATGCCGATGCCGATGATCGAATCGTCGTCCACGTCCGCCCGCAGCTGGTCCACCAATTGGATGATGGCGTCGGTCTCCAGGCGTGCGTCGGGCTCCAACGCGATTTCCATGTGGTTCTGCGGCGTGCCCTTGAGATCGGTGACCGCGCCTTCGATGAGATGGTCCTGCGACAGATCGATGCCGATGACGTGCAGTCGCATCGGGTCGACGGTGAGCAGCGTGGCGCGCTTTCCCTTGCCGTTCGCGTTCGTCTCATGCCCGTTCTCGCGGATGAGGCCCTCGTCGATCATGCCGTTGACCACGTCGGACACGGCGACTCGCGACAATCCGGTGATGCGGCTCAGTTCGGCCCGCGAACGCGCGTCCGAGGGGAACAGCAGGTTGAAGATGAGCGAACGGTTCATGCGCCGCACGTCGGACGGGCTCGCCTTGGTGAGCTGCCCGCCGGGGACTTTCAACGGCAGTGATTTCGCTGGGGTGTGCGGGGCCATGTCGGTCTCTCCTTGCCTTGGCGCCCGTGCATCGCCGTTGATGGTCGGACGTACGTCCCCTAACCGCCGGACGCTTATCAATCAATAATGTTAACAATTATACCCGTCATATGGGGGTTGTGGACAGTGGAATGTGAATGATGCGTCTGTTTTCTTTATGTAAAGCATCTTAATAATTAAGGTGGTGCGACGTGGAGGGAAACAAGACGACGGCATGGAGGTGTCGGCCCCTTCCGGTGCCGCCGGTGGTCCGGCACTTCCACGTTCCCGTCGTTCTCAGCGGCGTTCGCCGTCGAACAGGAACAGGGCGTGCGCGTCGCCCTTCGCCTTGTTCTCCAGATACGTGCGGAACAGCTTCAGCCGTTCCACCGTGCTGTTCGCCAGCGGCTCGGGCAGTTCGTCGAGGTCGAACCATCCGACGGACAGGCTTTCGTCGTCGCCGACGAACGGTTCGGCGTTGCCTTCCGGCTTCAGCGCGCATAGGAACGAATGGTCCATGTACTGCGCGTTGTCGCCGTTCGCGTAGGTGATGACGCGCGTATCCGAGGTGACCGCCACCAGATCGGTGACGACCGCGTCCACACCCGTCTCCTCCTTGATCTCGCGCACCACCGTGTCGGCCGGCTGCTCGCCCGGCTCGTTGATGCCGTACACCATCGCCCATTCGCCGGTGTCCGAACGGCGGCCGAGCAGCACGCGTCCCTCGCCGTCCAGCACGCAGCCGGTCACGCCGATCAGCCACAGCGGATCATGGCCGATCTTCTTCCTCAGGTCGAGGATGAACTGCGGGGTGGTCATGCGATGTCCTTCCCGGCGGCCGCGGCGCGTTCGCGCATCCATTCCTCGACCTCGTCGATCCGCTTCGGGATGCCGGCGGAGATCCATTCGGGGCCGTCCTCGGTCATGAGCACGTCGTCTTCGATGCGGATGCCGATGCCGCGGTATTCCGGCGGGATGAGCAGATCGTCCTCACGGAAGTACAGGCCCGGCTCGATCGTGAAGATCATGCCCGGGCGGATCGGCGCTCCCTGATAGGACTCGAAGCGCGCCTGCGCGCAGTCGTGCACGTCGAGGCCCAGATGATGGGCCACGCCGCAGGCGAGCCAACGGCGATGCTGCTGGCCCTCGGGGGAGAGGGATTCCTCGACGTCCACCGGCAGCAGGCCCCACTCGTGCAGACGCTCGGCGATCACGCGCATGCAGGCGTGATGGATGTCCGAATACGTGGCTTCCGGCTTCGCCGCCTCGAAACCGGCCTGCTGGGAATCCAGCACCGCCTGGTAGAGGCGCTTCTGCAGATCGGTGAACCTGCCGTTCGTCGGGAAGGTGCGGGTGATGTCCGCCGTGTATAGCGAATCGACCTCGACGCCGGCATCGACGAGCAGCATGTCGCCGCTCCTCACCACGCCGGTGTTGCGCATCCAATGCAGGATCGGGGCGTGCGGGCCGGAGGCGACGATCGAATCGTAGCCGACCGTGTTGCCCAATTCGCGGGACACCGCGTTGAACGCACCTTCGAGGATGCGTTCCGAACGCGGCTTGTCGAGCGCGTTCGGCAGCGAGGAGAGCAGACGGTCGAAGCCGGCCTTCGTGGCCGCCACCGCCTTGCGCATCTCGCCGATCTCGTACGCGTCCTTGACCATGCGCGCCTCGGACGTGAACTCGTGCAGCTTGTCGTCCGCCGCGGCGTTATGATCCGGGTCGGACGCGCCGTTCGCCTCGCGCACGGATTCGACGAGGGCGGTGATCCGCGGATCGGTCTCGCGCATGACGCGCACGCGCACCGCGCCCGCCTCGCCGCCGACGTCCTTGGACAGGGCGTCGGCCAGCTGGGCGATGTCATGGGTCTCGATGCCGGTCATCGCCGTCATCTCCTTGAGACCGGCGCGCGGGCCCACCCAGTATTCGCCGTAATGCGCGTTCATGAAGAAGTCGGTGGTGGAATTGTCCGCACGCGGGGCGACGAACAGCTCCGGCACATGCGTCTCGCCGGCCTTCGCCTCCGGCGAATCCGGGTCGACGGGGTTGAGCACGAGCACCGCGCCCGCCTCGTAGTCCACGCCGAGACCCGTGTAGTAGGCGAACGCCGTGTCCGGACGGAACATGTAGTCGCAGTCGTTGTTGCGCACCTTGGGCTGCCCCGCCGGAATCACCAGACGTTCGCCGGGGAACGCCGCCCCCAGGGCCTTCAGGCGCGTGGGCGTGAACTTCGAGGATTCCAGCGGTTCGATGTCGGGCTCGTCGTCCGCCCAACCGGAGCGCATGAACTCCTTGAACGCCTCGGAACGCGGGCGCAGCGAACGGTTGTTCACACGGTCGGCCATCGCCTGGTCGGCACCCGGCGCGCTCGCACGTTCCTCAGCCTCGTATTCCCTGTCCTTGTCGGTGACCACTTCACCCATGAAACGCTCCTGTTCATCATCGGGGACTCGTTGACTCACCCTCATAGTAGTCGTCGTCGGCGGCGTCTGTCACGGGCGGTCGACGGTCTTCCGTCGGACCAGCGAATCCACGACGCCCGCGATCATGCCCACGGCGGCGGGGACGAGCCAGCCGAGCTGCTGCTCCTGCAATGGGAGCAGCGCGAGCGCGGCGTCGAGCCACGGCAGGGAGCTGCCGAAGACGACGGCGAGCGAGGCGACGCAGGTGGCGACGGAGGGGATGGCGACCAGCAGGATCGTCCATTGGTAGACGCGTGGGAAACGCGCGCCGACGATCCGATGGGTGAGCGCGAGCAGCACGAGCACGATGGCGAGCGGGTAGAGGGCGGACAGCACCGGCACGGAGACCTTGATGATCGCGCTCAGACCCGCGTTCGAGACGACGAAGCTGAACACGGTGAAGACCACCTGCCAGGCGCGGTAGCTCACGCCATGCCCCGCGACCGTGCGGAACCGCGTGTGGAAGTAGGTGGCGCACGTGCAGATCAGACCGGTGCACACGTTGAGGCAGGCGATGACGAACACGACGCCGAGGAACGCGGTGCCGGCCGCGCCGAACACCGAGGAGGTGAGGTTGGTGAGCACCGTCGCGCCCGTGTCCTTCGTGGAATCGATCGCCGTGATGCCGCCCGACACGACGCCCACATAGCTCAGCGCGCCGTAGATGATCACGAGCAGCACGCCGGTGCCGAGTCCGGCGAACGCGGTCTCGCGGCGCACCTCGTTCTCGTCGTCGACGCTTTGGGCGCGGATGTTCGCCGAGATCACGATGCCGAAGTACAGGGCGGCGAGCAGATCCATCGTCTGGTAGCCGTCGAGGAATCCGCGCGCCATTTGGTTCGTCGCGTAGTCGCCGCTCGGGCGCGGCGCCTCGCCGCCGTGGACGAGGCACGCGACGAACAGGACGGCGATGAGTGCGAGCAGCAGCGGGCCCATGAAGCGTCCCAGCACCTTGGACAGGCGTTCGGGGTGCTGGGCGAAGAGGAACGCCAGCGCGAAGAACACGGCGGAGTAGACGAGCCGTGCGACGGGGATGGCTCCATCGGCCGTGAACGGCGCCACCATCATCTCGAACGAGGTGGTCGCGGTGCGGGGAATCGCGAAGCACGGGCCGATGGTGAGGATGATCGCGAGACCCAGGAACAACGAGAAACCGGGGGAGACGCGCGAGGCGAGCGCGTCGAATCCGCCGGCGAAGGTGACGGCGATGACGCCGAGGATCGGTAGGCCGACCGCGGAGACGATGAATCCGACGCCGGCCGGCATGATGGCGAAACCGGCCTGAGCCCCGACGAACGGCGGGAAGATGAGATTGCCCGCTCCGAAGAACATCGAGAAGAACGTGAACGTCATCACCAGACGTTGCCTTGCGGTCAGATGCATGCGATAGGCCTCCTTGTTCCGGTCGTCCGTTTCCGGCGCCGTGTTCGTGCGGCGGGGACGGTCCATCCATGGAACCTCCTCCTCGCCGTGTGTTTCCGAGTGCCACCATAACCGCAAAGGCTCCCGGCCTTGCGGTCGGGAGCCTTGTGATTCCAGCTATTCAGCCGTTATGTGGACGCATGGCATCCGCATGCGTGCGCCTGTCTCAGCCGTTGACACGGTCGATGCCGGACTGCACGTCGGCGATGACCGAATCCCAGGACTTGATGAAGGCGGCGACGCCGTCGGCCTCGAGCTTGTCGGTGACGGCCTTGAAGTCGATGCCGAGGTCGGCCAGCTTGGCCATGACGGCGTGGGACTCCTCGTAGGTGCCCTTGATGGTCGGGGCGCCGTTGCCGTGGTCGGCGAGGGCGTTCAGGGTCTTCTCCGGCATGGTGTTCACGACGAACGGAGCAACGAGCTCGTCGACGTAGACGCAATCGGAGTAGGCCGGGTTCTTGGTGCCGGTGGAGGCCCACAGCGGACGCTGCTTCTTGGCGCCCTTGGCTTCCAGCGCGGCCCAGCGCGGGTCGTTCGCGAACTTGTTCTCGAACAGCTCGTACGCGATGCGGGCGTTGGCGATGGCGGCCTTGCCTTCGAGAGCCTTGGCCTCGTCGGTGCCGAGGGCCTCGAGCTGCTTGTCGACCGCGGTGTCCACACGGGAGACGAAGAAGGAGGCGACGGAGCCGATGTGCTTGAGGTCGTGGCCGTTGGCATCAGCCTGGGCGATGCCTTCGATGAAGGCGTCGATGACCTGCTCGTAGCGCTCGAGCGAGAAGATCAGGGTAACGTTGACGGAGATGCCCTTGGCCAGGGTGGCGGTGATGGCCGGCAGGCCTTCCAGAGTCGCCGGGATCTTGATCATCGCGTTCGGACGGTTGACCTTCTCCCACAGCTCGACGGCCTGCTTCTCGGTGTTCTCGGTGTCGTGGGCCAGACGCGGGTCGACCTCGATGGACACGCGGCCATCGACGAAGTCGGTCTTCTCGGCGATCTCGCGGAAGATGTCGGTGGCGTTGCGCACGTCGGTCGTGGTGAGCTCGCGGATGGCGGTCTCGACGTCGACCTTGCCGAGTTCCTTGAGCTGCTCGTCGTACGGGCCGACCTGGCTCAGGGCCTTCTGGAAGATGGACGGGTTGGTGGTCACGCCGACGACGTTCTTGTTGGCGATGAGGTCCTGCAGGGAGCCGGACTCGATGCGGGAGCGGGACAGGTCGTCCAGCCAGATGGAGACGCCGGAGTCGGACGTACGCTGCGTTGCTTCAGTCATTGTTTTCCTTCCTAACCGTTCCATGCCGCTTTCGCATGGAACACATCTGATATGTGATTGGGGCAGGGGCGGCGTCACCGCGTCATACACGCACGACGCGGTGACGCCGCCCGACGGATCACTTGGCGGCTTCGACCTCCGCGATGGATGCCTTGGCGGCCTCCACCACGTGCTCGGCGGTGATGCCGAGGTCGATCATGTTCTGCGCGCCATCGCCCTGCAGACCGAACTGCTCGATGGAGACGGGCTTGCCGTAGGAGCCGAGGTACTTGTACCACGGCATGGCAACGCCGGCCTCGACGGAGACACGGGCCTTGACGGCGGCCGGAAGCACGGCCTCCTTGTACTCGGCGTCCTGCTCCTCGAACCATTCGACGGACGGCACGGACACGACGCGGGCCTTGACGCCCTCGCCGGCCAGGGTCTTGGCGGCGGCGACGGCCCACTGAACCTCGGAGCCGGTGGCCATGATGATGACGTCCGGGGTGCCCTCGGTGTCGACCAGGACGTAGGCGCCCTTGCGCACGCCGTCCTTGGCCTTGGCCGCGGTCTCGGCGAGCACCGGGATGCCCTGGCGGGACAGCACCATGGCGGCCGGCAGCGTGTTCTTCTTCTCGAAGAAGTAGCGGTAGGCCTCGGCGGTCTCGAAGGCGTCGGCCGGGCGGACGACCTCGAGCTGCGGGATGGCGCGGAAGGAGGCCAGGTGCTCGACCGGCTGGTGGGTCGGGCCATCCTCGCCGACGGCGACGGAGTCGTGCGTCCACACGTACAGGTTCGGGATCTCCATCAGCGCGGCCAGACGGACGGCGGAGCGCTCGTAGTCGGAGAACATGAAGAACGTGCCGCCGAACGGACGGGTGTGGGAGCCCAGCAGGATGCCGTTGGTGATGCAGCCCATGGTGAACTCGCGCACGCCGAAGTGCAGCTGACGGCCGAACTCGCTGCAGACCGGCCACTGCTTGGTGGCGCACTCGGCCGGAGCGAAGGTGGCGGCGCCCTTGAGGTCGGTCTTGTTGGAGCCGCCGAGGTCGGCGGAGCCGCCCCACAGTTCCGGCATGACGGCCGCGATGGCGTTGAGGACGGAGCCGGAGGCGCCACGGGTGGCGACGTTCTTGCCGACTTCGAAGGTGGCCTCGAGGTCGTCGATGGCCTTGTCGAAGCCTTCCGGCAGCTCGCCGGCCTTCAGACGGTCGTACAGGGCGGCCTTGTCCGGGTTGGCCTTGCGCCAGGCGTCGAACTTCTCGTCCCATTCCTTGTGGGCCTCGAGGCCGCGCTCGGCGACCTTGCGGGCGTGGGCGAGGGCCTCCTCGTCGACGTGGAAGTTCTCCTCCGGGTCGTAGCCGAGGATCTTCTTGAGGCCGGCGACGGCCTCGGCGCCCAGCTTGGAGCCGTGGGAGGACGGATCGTTGGTCTTGCCCGGGGTCGGCCACGCGATGAGGGTGTCGACCTTGATGAGCTTCGGCTGGTCCGGGGCGGCGGCCTCGGCCTTGGCGATCACGTCGGCCAGGCCCTCGACGTCCTCCTTGTAGGAGCCGTCGGGCTGGATGAAGCTGAACTCGTCGGTGTACCAGCCGTACGCCTGGAAGCGCTTGAGCACGTCCTCGGCCAGCACCAGGTTGGTGTCGCCTTCGATCTGGATGCGGTTGGCGTCGAAGATCACGGTGACGTTGCCGAGCTTCTGGTTGGCGGCCAGGGCGGCGGCCTCGCCGGAGATGCCCTCCTCGATGTCGCCTTCACCGCAGATGGCCCAGATCTTGTGGTAGAACGGGGAGTCTTCCTTCGGGGTCTCCGGGTCGAGCAGGCCGCGCTGGAAACGCTCGCCGTACGCGAAGCCGATGGCGGAGGCGAAGCCCTGGCCCAGCGGGCCGGTGGTCATCTCGATGCCCGGGGTCAGGCCGTACTCCGGGTGGCCCGGGGTACGGGTGTCCGCGCCGCCGCGGAAGTGCTTGAGGTCGTCCAGGGTCAGGCCGTAGCCGGAGAAGTAGAGCTGGACGTACTGGGTGAGGGAGGCGTGGCCGCCGGAAAGAATGAAGCGGTCGCGGCCTTCCCAGTTGGGATCGTTCGGATCGTGCTTGATGAAGTGCTGGTACAGGGTGTAGGCGATGGGCGCCAGGGAGACGGGGGAACCGGGGTGGCCGGAACCGGCGTTCTCAACCGCGTCGGCCGACAGGACCTTGGCCATCTTGATGGCGCGCTCGTCCAGCTCGGTCTCCTTGAATTCGGTCATGGATGTCTTTCCTTCCGCTTGGTCGGGCCGCGTATCCGGCTTGTGCCGGGCGCTGTCGCCCTCACATTGCGTTACCCATGCTACCTTCATTTCGCGACGTAGCGTTTTGATTTTGGCGTGTTTTGGTAACTTCTGTTCTGTTAGCGTTCACAATATGTGTCGCTACGCTGGCGACGAACGCGTTAGCAGTCGAAATGGGCGAGTGCTAATACAATGGATACGGCGCAAACGCATGCGGAGAGCCCCATTCCGGGCTCACGGAACGACGGAGGAACCGTCGCCCCGGTCCGGCATGCGCGTGTCGCGATGCATCCGCGGCCGTCGCGTGAAGCGCCGCGGAACACGACATGAATCATGGATGAACAGTGCCCGCCGGGTACGTAACGCAAGGAGGTGCGCATGCCGCAGACAAGACGCATGGTGGTCCTGCGCGCCGTCGTCGAGGACTACATCCGCTCACAGGAGCCGGTCGGTTCGGCCGCGCTCACCAAGCAGCACGACCTCGGCGTCAGCTCGGCCACCGTCCGTAACGACATGGCCGCATTGGAGGAGGAAGGCTATCTCATCCAGCCGCACACGTCGGCCGGACGCGTGCCCACCGAGAAAGGCTACCGGTACTTCGTGGACCGTCTCGCCACCGTCGTGCCGTTGTCCAAGGCGCAGCGCCGCGGCATCGACGGCTTCCTGTCCGGATCGGCGAGCCTGCAGGACACGCTGCAGCGCGCCGCGCGTCTCCTCGCCCGCATCACCGGGCAGGTCGCCGTCGTCGCCTCGCCGTCGCTCGCGCGTTCCACATTGCGCCACGTCGAGCTGGTTCCCGTCGCCGCCGCTACGTTGCTCGCCGTCGTCATCACCGACACCGGGCGTGTCGCGCAGCACACGATCGTCGCTCCCGACATGCCGTCGTCCGAACTGCTCGGGCTGTTCACCGACACCGTCAACGCCGAATGTGCCGGCCTGTCCCTCGCGCAGTCGGCGCAACGGATCCGCGCGCTGGGAGCCGACCCGCGGTTCCGCGAGACGGACGCGCTCGCCGGGCAGCTCGCCGCCGCGTTCTCGGCGATGCACGACGACGAACGCGGCAGCGAACTGTACATGTCCGGGGCATCCAGCCTCGCCCACCAGCGCACCATGGCCGACCTCGCGCCGCTGTTCGACGCGTTGGAGGAGCAGGTCGTGCTGATGAAGCTGATGAGCGCGTTGAGCGAGGAGACCGCGCGCGGCGACGGCGTCGGCGTGGCCATCGGATCCGAGACGCACACGCCCGGACTGCTCCATGCGGCCGTCGTCACCAGCGGCTACGGCAGGACCGAGACGGGCGACGAGACGGCACACGAAGACCGGTCACGGAAAACGGAGCAGACCGACGGCGCATCCGCCAGCCCCGGGAACGACGCGGACGATGCGACCGCCGCCGTCCACGGACCCGGTGGCGAACCGGTCGCCTTCATCGGCTCCATCGGCCCCACCCACATGGACTATGCGAACACCATCTCCGCCGTGCGCGCGGTCGCACGCTACCTGACCGCCTTCCTCGCCGACGGCGACACATCCCGCCGCGATCCTCCCGGACGCGCGGCGGACGGAAGCCCGACGGCCTCGGGCCGACCGCCCCGCTGACCCCTCCTTATGGCACAATAACCCGCTAGCAACAACAGACACAGGCATATACATAAAGGAACGAACGAACCGTGGCAGACTACTACGAGGTGCTGGGCGTCGACCGTACCGCGAGCGACGACGAGATCAAGAAGGCGTACCGCCGGATGAGCCGCAAATACCATCCCGACATCGCCGGTCCCGAATTCGAGGACAAGTTCAAGGAGGTCAACAACGCCTACGAGGTGCTGAGCGACCCCGACAAACGCCGCATGTACGACTCCGGCGTCGACCCCAACGACCCCAACGCCTCCGCGGGATTCGGCGCCGGCGGCTTCGGCGGCATGGGGGACATGGGCGACGTGTTCAGCACGTTCTTCGGCGGCGCGTTCGGCGGCGGCGCGCAGGGCCCCACCCCGCGCACCCAGCCCGGCCGCGACGCGCTCGCCAGCATGACCATCGATCTGAAGACCGCCGTGTTCGGCGGCACCGAGCAGGTGCGCATCACCACGTTCGGCCTGTGCCCCGACTGCTCCGGTTCCGGGTCCGCCGACGGTTCGAAGCCCACCACCTGCCCCGACTGCCATGGCAGCGGCTACCGTCAGAAGGTCGTGCGCACGATGCTCGGCCAGATGATGACCTCCGCGCCGTGCGAGCGCTGCGAAGGCCACGGCGACGTGATCTCCAAGCCGTGCCCCTCGTGCATGGGCCACGGCCGTGTGCGGGTCACCCGCAGCGTCGGCGTCAAGGTCCCCGCCGGCATCGGCGACGACTCCCGCATCCGTCTCGCCAGCCAGGGCGAGGTCGGCGAGGGCGGCGGTCCCGCCGGCGACCTGTACGTGGACATCCGCATCCGCTCCAACAAGCAGTTCACCCGCGACGGCGACGACCTGCACTGCTGGGTGCGCGTGCCGATGAGCTGGGCCGTGCTCGGCCACGATCTCGAGATCGACACGTTCGACGGCGAGAAGACCGTGACGGTCCCCGCGGGATGCCAGCCCGAGGACACCGTCACATTGAAGGGCCTCGGCGTCACGCGCATGCGTGCGCAGGGGGAGCGCGGCGACCTCATCGCGCACATCGCCGTCGAGATCCCCACCAGACTCGACGACGAGGAACGCTCCCTCATCGAGAAGTTCGCCGCCTCGCACGACGGCGACGCCACCCACGTCGCCCAGAGCTCCCGACCCGCCGCCGGCGGCCAGTCCGGCAGGAAGGGCTTCTTCTCGAAGCTCAAGGACGCGTTGAGCTGAGCGAGTCCGGGGAGGCATTCAGCCGTTCCCCGATGATACGCGGAAAGGCCCTGTATCCACGATGTTTCGAATCGCGGATACAGGGCCTTTCCGTTATGCGCGTGAAGCCGTCAGCCGGCCACGGACGGGTCGATGGCGGGCAGCACGCCGGAGATGAGCAGGATGGCGACCACCACGGCCAGGCCGATGCGGTAGATGGCGAACGCCTTGTAGGAGAACGTGCTCACGAACTTCAGGAAGCCGATGATCACGATGTAGCCGACGAAGAACGCGACGATCGTGGCGGCGATGGTCGGGCCCCAGCCCGGCCAGGCGGCGCCTCCGATCGCGGCGCACGCGTCCGCGGCCTTCGTGGCGTCGCAGGCGGTCACGTCCTTCACCGCGGAGACGGCCTCCAGGATGCCCGCACCGAACACGGCGGGGATGGCCATGAGGAAGCTGACGCGCACGGCGGCCTCGCGCGTGTATCCCATGGCGCGGCCGAACGTGATGGTGCCGCCGGAACGGGAGACGCCCGGGATGAGCGCCAGCATCTGGCCGACGCCGAAGAGCAGGGCGTCCTTCACGGTCATCTGGTTCATCGTCTTGACCTGCTTGGAGCGGCTGTCGAAGATCCACAGCAGCACGCCGAACACGGCGAGCACGGTGACGGTGATCCACAGGTTGCGCAGCGTCGTCTCGATCATGTTCTTGAACAGCAGGCCCGCGATGAGGATCGGCATCGTGCCGATGATGATGAACCAGCCCATCTGCGTGTCCGGGTTCTTCGCGCCCAGACGCGACTTCCAATCCTTGCCGTCATGGCCGAACAGGGAGCCGAACCATGCGCCGAGGATGCGGATGATGTCGCGACGGTAGTACAGGATCACGGCGAGCTCCGTGCCCAGCTGGATGATGGCGGTGAACGCGGCGCCCGGGTCGGAGCCGATCATCAGGTCGCCGATGATGCGGATATGCGCGCTGGAGGACACCGGCAGGTATTCGGTCAGCGCCTGGACGAGACCGAGGAAAATCGCCTGGAAGAAATTCATAAACCCCTCTAACCTCTGGAATTCGGGTATTCGCATATTGCGGTATTCGACATTTGCGATGACCACTGTACTCATAGGGGGCTAAGACCGCGCTCATGCGCGGCGCTTCGCGGACGGCGCCTTGCGCAATACGCGCAATGAGGCCACAATTGGGCGAAGACGCGGGCCGTGAAAAGGCCCGTCGACGAAGGAGCGAATTCATGGATACGTACCGCAAGAGCAGGGGATACGCGCCGAAGGGGTTCTTCGAGTGCGAGGGCAGGGGGCTCGAATGGCTCGGCGAGGCCATGCCGCAGGGCGGCCCCCGCGTCGTGCAGGTAATCGGCTGGGGCGACGACCACCTCGACATCGAGAAGGTGCATTCCGCGATGCCCACCGTCAAGGCGGCGCATGACTTCGGCGCGGCGCTCGCCCGCATGCACGACGCGGGCGCCCCGCATTTCGGTTCCGCGCCGGCCGGATACGACGGCACCTGCTATTTCGGCCCGCTGCAGGATCCGGTGCCGATGGCGACCGGCGAATGGGACGACCCGGTCTCCTATTACGCGGAAGGCCGACTCCGCCCGATGGTGGAGCTTGGCATCCGCCGCGGGGAACTCGACGAATCGGACCTGGCGCTCACCGAACAGGTGATCGACGCGATGCCCGACCTGCTCGGCCGCGCCGCCTCCGACAAGCCGGCGCGCGTGCACGGAGACCTGTGGAGCGGCAACGTGATGTGGACCGCGGACCGCGGCTACAGCGAGGCGGTGCTCATCGACCCGGCGGCGCACGGAGGCCACCGCGAGGAGGATCTCGCCATGCTGGGATTGTTCGGGATGACCTATCTGCGTGACATCCTCGACGGCTATCAGAGCGTCCACCCGCTCAAGGCCGGCTGGCAGGAGCGCATGACCCTGTGGCGGCTGTACCCGATCGCAGGCCACTGCGTGTTCTTCGGCGGCGGCTATGTGGGCGAGTACCGTTCCATGTGCCGTTCCCTGCTGGGATGACGCTGCGGCGGCCCGTCACAGCCCTTTGAGGAAGTCCTCCGCCTCCCTGACGAGGCGTTCGGCCTGGGTGGGGTCGGCGGAGGCCGCTTTCCGCGCCGCCTCCGCGCGATCCCATTCGCGTTCGAGATGATGCACGTAGTCGGCCAGCTGGTCGCTGCATCTGAGCAGCATCGACGCCTTGGCCTTCCATGCGTCCGCCAGCGACGGCAGGTCGCCCTCGTCGAAATCGAAGCCGATTTCCTCGCCGAGACGGCGCAGCAGTGCCAGCGTGGCGGGCGCGCAGTCGTCGTTGCCGGTGTATTGGGGAATCGACACCCACATCGACGTGGTGTCGAACGACTGTTCGCGCGCCATGTCGTCCAATACGGTGGGGATGCCGACGGGGCCGCTGTACCCGTCTTCTCCGTCGTTCGCGCCGCAGTCGCAGCTGCGGCCACATTCGTCGAGATCGTGCGAGACGTCGATCGGCAGCGGGCGGGTGTGCGGGCAGTCGGCGTACATCGATCCGAGCGTGACGATGCGGTCGACGTCGAACTCGTCGGCGATGTGCAGACTCTGCCGGCAGTATTCACGCCAACGGTAGTTCGGTTCCGGCGCGAGCTGCGCGTAGATGCGCAGATCCGGCGCGAGCGCGATCTCGTAGAACGTGGTCTGCGGCCAGATGATGCGGGGGCGTCCGGTGACGCGGCACAGCATCGGCCGCGACACCTGATAGTCGTAATAGCCGTCGCAGCTGATGTGCCGTATCTCCCGAGCCTCGTAGCGCCCCAGCAGATGCCGGATCACGTTGGTCGCCGACTGGCAGGCGTCGTTCCATCCCTCGAAGGCGGCGAGCATGACGCTCCGCCGCGGGTCCCGTTCCTCGCTCATGCCTTCCACAATAACGGCGGAACGCATGCCGGGCGGGCATGATCCGGCGGTGTTCGCCGTAGGCGTGCCGATGCGCCGGGCCGATGCCCCGTCGTCCGCGGCGGCGACCGCATCCGCCGGTGCGACACGCCGTGTTTGCAATTCGCTCGCGGATGGATATAGTAGTGACTCGTGCTTCGGCGGGGAGCAATCCCCACGACCAGTGCGGACATAGCTTAGTTGGTAAAGCGCAACCTTGCCAAGGTTGAGACCGCGGGTTCGAGTCCCGTTGTCCGCTCTAAGGTCCGATGAGTTGACGACCTTACGGTGGGTTAGCCAAGCGGTTAGGCAGCGGCCTGCAAAGCCGTATAGACGAGTTCGACTCTCGTACCCACCTCTCAGCGAACCGAAGCGATTCGGTCGGCTGTTGGTGCAGGCCCGGGCGGTTGGCGCAGAGGTAGCGCACTTCCCTGACACGGAAGGGGTCACAAGTTCGAATCTTGTATCGCCCACCATGCCGAAGCGATTCGGCCTGATAACTGAATACCGAAGCAATTCGGGCGATTGGCGCAGCGGCTAGCGCACTTCGTTCACACCGAAGGGGTCGTAGGTTCGATTCCTACATCGCCCACCGGATTCCACTTCTCACGGCGGAATCCTTTCGCGGACATAGCTTAGTTGGTAAAGCGCAACCTTGCCAAGGTTGAGACCGCGGGTTCGAGTCCCGTTGTCCGCTCCACTCCGAACCCCCGCCATCGTGCGGGGGTTTCTTCGTTTCCGACGTGGTCTCCCGACCCGACGGCTTCTCCGGAATCGGCCGATGGTCCCGCACGACCCGGTCCGCGGGCGATTGTGAAGATTCGTGAGAGTGCCGTCCACATTCCCCGCACGGTTGGACTCGCACGGGCCCGTCGTCCATCGTGGAATGCATGGGCGTCGGGCGACCGCCGGGCGCCGACCCACGACGACGGGAGGATCCGACATGGACGGGCGGCGGCATGACGATACGATCGCACGGAACGCACGGCGGCGCGGCCGATGGAAGTCACGTCGCCGACGCGCGGCGGCGGAACGCGAACGCCGCCGCATGGAACGACTACGGCAGGAGTCGCTGCGCATCGTGGCGTCCCTCGCCGTCGCCGTTATCATGTTCCTGCCCGCCGTCCTCGCGATGCGGCATGGGGAAGCCCCGCCGCAACCGTCGCAACGGCGGGCCGTGGCCGGCTCCGATTCCGTCGCATGGTGCGCGGGCGGCATGCGACGGACGACGTTCGCCTCGGCCGTGGGCGTCATGGACACGCGGCCGAGACCGTTGGCGTGGACCGCGGCGACGGCGGAGGAGGAGTCCGGCGTATGCGGGCGCGCGCTGTCCTGGCCGCTGCGTCGCGTCGACAGACGGCGGACATTCGACGGGCCGGCGCAGCCGTGGCTGGCCGGGCACCGGGGCATCGACCTCGCCGCGGCGGAACACGATGAACTGCTCGCCCCCGCGGACGGCGTCGTCACGTTCACGGGAAGCGTCGCCGGCAAACAGGTGGTGAGCATACGCCACCACGATCTGACGCTCACCTTCGAGCCGGCCGTCACCGCATTGGGCGTCGGAGCACGGGTCACGCGCGACGAGCCGTTCGGCGAAGTGGGCGCGCACTCCGACCACTGCGACGGGGCATGCCTGCACTGGGGCGTCAGACGCGGCGACGACTACCTCGATCCCGAGGCACTGGCCGAGCCCCGGCGCATCGCGCTCAAACCGGTGGTGCGCGAGGGGTCGGGTGAAGCCCACGCACGGTAGAATCGGTGACGACACATCCTAGGAGGTCGTGCAGAACGATGATCACGGAATACCTGAGGCCGCTGGAACAGCCGATTGACACGGACAGGAACCTGTTCTCGATACTGGAGGAGCGTGCCGCGCGCACGCCGGAGCAATCCCTCATCGAATACAAGGAGCCGGACACGGGGGAGTGGCGGTCCTTCACCGCCGTCGAATTCCGCGACAAGGTCGTCGCGCTCGCCAAAGGCCTCATCGCGCGCGGCGTCATGCCCGGCGACGCCGTGTCCGTGATCTCGAAGACCCGCTGGGAGTGGACGGCGCTCGACATGGCCATCATGTCGATCGGCGCGCTCACCGTGCCCGTCTACGAGACGAACTCTCCGGCGCAGGTGAGCATGATCTTCAACGACTCGCACGTGCGCATGGCGTTCGCCGAGAACGACATGCAGCGCGACAAGGTCGAATCAGTGCGCGCGCAGTGCCCGGACCTCGGCGACGTGTACGTCATCGACTTCGGTGCGCTCGACACGCTCGAGGAGTACGGCAGGGGCGTCACCGACGCGGAGTTCCGCGAACGCGAACGGTCCGTGCATGGCGACGACCTCGCCACCATCGTCTACACGTCCGGCTCCACGGGTACGCCGAAGGGCGTCGAACTGAGCCACGGCAACTTCATCTTCATCACCTATTCCGGCATCCGGTCGATGCCGGCCATCGCCATGCCCGAATACGCGCGGCTCTGGCTGTTCCTGCCGCTCGCGCACGTGTTCGCCCGGTACATGCAGTTCTTCTGCTTCGCCGGCAACGTGACGCTCGGCCTGTCCGGGAACCTGAAGACGATCCTCGCCGACTTCGCCGCGTTCAAGCCGACGTTCATCCTCGCCGTGCCCCGCATCTTCGAGAAGATCTACAACGCGGCCTCACAGAAGGCCGGTGCCGGATTCAAGGGACGCGTCTTCGCGGGCGCGACCGCCACCGCCCGCGCATGGTCGAAGGCGCAGCAGTCCGGCGAGCCGATCCCGTTCCTGCTGAACCTGAAGCACGCCGTCTACGCAAGGCTCGTCTACAAGTCGATCCTCGGCGTATTCGGCGGGCATGTCGAATACGCGGTCTCGGGCGGCGCCCCGCTCGACAAGTCCATCGCGCACTTCTTCAACGGCATCGGCCTGCCGCTGCTCGAAGGCTACGGCATGACCGAAACGTGCGCGCCCGCCACCGTGAATCCGACCGCCGGATACCGGATCGGCACGATCGGCCTGCCCATGCAGGGCACGGCCGTCGGCATCGCCGACGACGGCGAGCTGTGCATCAAAAGCCCCGCCGTGTGCGTCGGCTACCACAACCATCCCGAGATCACGCGCGAGCAGATCCGCGACGGGTGGCTGCACACCGGCGACCTCGGCTCGCTCAGCGACGACGGCTTCGTCACCGTGACCGGCCGCAAGAAGGACCTCATCATCACCGCCGGCGGCAAGAACGTCTCGCCGGGCGAACTGGAGGCGTCGGTGATGACCTCGCCGGTCGTCAACCAGTGCGTCGTCGTCGGCGACCGCAAGCCGTTCGTCGCCGCGATCGTCGCGCTCGATCTGGCGGAGACGAACACGTGGCTCGAAGCCCAGGGTGCGAAGCCGTGCGCCGATCTGGCCGAAGCCGCGCGCAATCCGATCGTGTACGCCGAGGTGGAACGGGCCGTCAATCAGGCGGACGAACTCGTCTCCCGCGCCGAATCCATCCGCAAGTTCGAGATCGTCCCCGACGACTTCACCGAGGAGAACGGGCTCGTCACCGCGTCGATGAAGGCGCGCCGCGAGGCCATCACCAAGCGCTACCGCGACCTGATCGACAACGTGATCTACGCGGGCAAGAAGTGACGTCCGCGTGACATCAGCGGCGGAAGACGACCGCCGCATATGGAAGGGCCCGTGCCGAATCCCGATCGGAGATTCGGCACGGGCCCTTCCATCGTCCCGTCACGTGGACGGAGATACGCGCCTCACTGGCGCGGGGCCGTCTTCTTCGTGTACATCTGCGTGGCGAGCAGCGTCGCATACCGCTTGATGACCTTCGGGCGGATGACCTTCATCGACGCGGTCATCAGGCCGTTCTCCTGCGTGAACTCCTCGGGCAGGATGATGAACTTGCGGACCGACTCGGCGCGGGAGACGCCCTCGTTGGCCTGATCGACCCACTTCTGCACCTCGGCGCGCACGGCGGCGTTCTCCGCGGCCTCCTCCATCGTCATATGCTCGTCGAGGCCCTTCGCGGCCAGCCACGGGCGCAGCGACTCCTCGTCCAGCGTGATGAGCGCGGAGATGAACGGACGCTTGTCGCCGAGCACCAGCGCCTGCGAGACGATCTCGCAACGCTGGATGACCTCCTCGATCGGACCGGGCGCCACGTTCTTGCCACCGGCGGTGATGATGAGATCCTTCTTGCGGCCCGTGATGTACAGGAAGCCGTCATTGTCGATGCGGCCCAGATCGCCGGTCGCGTACCAGCCGTCCTCGGTGAAGGAGGTCTCGGTGGCCTCCTCGTTCTTGTGGTAGCGGGGGAACACGGCGCGGCCCTTGACCTGGATCTCACCGTCCTCGGCGATGCGCAGCGAGAAGCCGGGGAACGCGATGCCGACCGAACCGGCGTGGAACGGGACGCCCAGCACGTTGAACGCGCACGGGGCGGTCGTTTCGGTCAGGCCGTAGCCCTCGTACACGGGCACGCCGGCGCCGCGGAAGAACGCCATCAGCTCCGGGTCGAGCGGGGCTCCGCCGGCGACGATCCACTTGGCGCGGCCGCCCAGCACCTCGCGCAGCGACTTGTAGACCACCGGGTCGAACGCGGCGCGCTTGGTGCGTGTCAGAGCGCCCGCATGGCCCTTCTCGGAGATCTCCTTCATGTAGTCCTGCGCGGCGACGACCGCGGAGGCGAACACCATGCCCTTCGCGCCGTGGCCCGCCTTCTGCGATGCGGCGTTGTACACCTTCTCCAGCACGCGGGGCACGACGATCATGATGGACGGCTTGGCGACCTGCAGGTCGGAGATTAGCGTCTTGATGCCGGTCGCGATGTAGATGTGGATGTTCGAGGCGACGACGATGTAGTTGATGGCGCGCGCGAACGAATGTGCCTGCGGCAGGAACAGCAGAATCGTGTTCTTCTTGTCGTGCAGCAGATCCGGCATGTAGTCGGGCAGGTTCAGAGCCGTCTGGCAGTAGTGCTCATGCGTCATCTCCACGCCCTTGGGCGCGGCGGTGGAACCGGACGTGTAGACGATCGAGCACAGGTCGGTCTTCTGCACCGAGTCGATGCGCTCGTCCAGCTCCTCGTCGGACACGGACTTGCCGTACGCCTTGATCTCGTCCAGGCCGCCGGTCTCGATGCACACGATGTGCTCAAGCGACGGGCACTCCTCGACGGCGCCGTCGGCCTTGTCGCGCATGGCGGTGTCCTGCACGATGAGCAGGCGGGCGTCGGAGTTGTTGACGATGTTGCGGATCTGCTCGGCGGAATCCGTGTCGTAGATGGTGGCCAGCACGCCGCCGCAGGCCATGACGGCCGCGTCGGTCAGATCCCACTCATAGGAGGTGCGGCACATGAACGCCACGCCGTCGCCCTTCCTCAGCCCGTAGTGCAGCAGGCCCTTGGCGATCTCGCGAACCTCGGCGAGGAACTCGTTCGCGGTCTTCGTGACCCACTCGCCGTCCTCCTTGTACGTGTACAGCGGCTCGTCGCCCATGCGCGCGGCGCGGTCGGCGTAGATGTCGTAGATCGACATGCCCATGTCCAGCGGGGGATTGCCCTGCGTGGTAGTGGTCAGCAGACCCGACTCCGAATCGATCTCCGTGACCGTCGGACGGTCCGGCCCCCACACGTCGGTGTGGGGCAGCTCGATGGACTCCTCGCGGGCGATGTCCTCGCCGGCGTAGTCGGGTTCGTTGCCGGCGTCGTCGCCGACCGGATGCACGAAGTCGGTGCCGAGACGCAACGCCTTGCGCGTGATGTTCGTGGTTTGCTGCTTCAACGTGGAAAAAACGGACACGTGGTGCTCCTTGACCCAATTCCTGTCTGGTCCTGTCTCAAAACAGCCAGTTTAGCGCCCCGGACGCGACACGTCACCTTACGGTAGCGTAGGGAACGCGGGGCGTGCGCGCGTTCGTGGACGTTCCTCCGTGCGTGCCGCACGATTTCGGCTACACTGGGGCGACGTATGACCCGATACGGCCAATGTCAGAAAGGGCTCTCATGGCTGAAATCAAGGAAGCCACGGTGGCTTTCGGTGTGCTGGACGAGACGTCGGATACGGAATCCCGCGTCGCGTTGACCCCGGACATCGTCACCAGGCTCGGGCGGAGCGGAATCTCCTGCCTGATCGAACGCGGCGCCGGCGCCGCGGCGCACTACACGGACGAGGACTATGCGAAGGCGGGCGCCACGGTCGCCGCACGCGACGAGGTGATCGCCAAGGCCGATGCGCTCGGCTTCGTCGACCGTCCGTCCGCCGGGACCGTCGCCAAACTCAGGGCCGGCCAGTGGGTGATCGGCATGCTCGGCTCGTTCACCGATGCCGACTACGTCGCCTCGCTCGATGCGGCCGGTCTCGTGGGCGTCGCCATCGAGCGCCTGCCGCGCCAGCTGTCCAGCGCGCAGTCGATGGACGAGATGACCTCGCAGAACTCGGTGATGGGCTACAAGGCCGCCATCCTCGCCGCCGACGCCTACGGCTCGTTCCTGCCGATGATGACCACCGCCGCCGGCACGATCCGCCCGGCGAAGGCGCTCGTGCTCGGCGCCGGCATCGCCGGACTCCAGGCCATCGGCACGCTGCGCCGGCTCGGCGCCGTCGTCACCGCGTACGACGTGCGCCCCGCCTCCAAAGGCGAGGTCGAATCGCTCGGCGCGAAGTTCCTCGACCTCGGACTCGACTTCTCCAAGGGACAGGGCGAAGGCGGCTACGCGCGCGCCCTGACGCCCGAGGAGCAGAAGGAGCAGCAGGCCGCCGTCGACGCGAAGGCCGCCGGCTTCGACATCGTCATCACCACCGCGAAGGTCCCGGGCCGCAGGCCCCCGGTGCTGCTCACCAAGGCCGGCGTCGACGGCCTGAAGCGCGGTGCCGTTATCGTCGATTGCGCGGCGTCCGAACTCGGCGGCAACGTCGAGGGCTCCGCCATCGGCACGCGGACCACCGAAGGCGGCGTCACCATCATTGGCGCGCCGTACCTCGCCTCCGGCGTCGCCACCACCGCGTCCGACCTGCTCGCACGCAACGTGGCCGATGTGCTCGCCCACTTCGTGCGTGACGGCAAACTGTCGCAGGACCCCCTCCGAGGAGCTGGACGCCGCGCTCGTCGTCGCCGGCCGCGTCGAGGCCGCCGGGTCCGCGTCCGCAGAGAAGTAGAAGAAGGGAAGGAAACGCAAATGCCCACGCTCGTCGTCTCCATCACACTGTTCGTGCTGGCGCTGCTCATCGGCATCGAGGTGATCGGCAAGGTGCCCGCCACCCTGCACACCCCGCTCATGTCCGGCGCGAACTCCATCCACGGCATCGTCATCGTCGGCGTCGTCATCGTCGCCGCCGAGGCGAACTCGCCGCTCGCCTACGTGTTCATCTTCCTGGCCGCCGTGCTCGGCACGATGAACGTGGTCGGCGGCTACGTCGTCACCGACCGCATGCTCGAGATGTTCAAATCCAACAAGAAGAAGGGGGAGGATAAGTAAATGGCCTCCGCAACCGTCGGAACCATCGACATCGTCGCCTGGTTCGTCTACCTGTTCTCCGCCGTCATGTTCGTCGTCGGCCTGCACTTCATGAACTCGCCGAAGACCGCCCGCAAGGGCAACCAGATTTCCGCGTTCGGCATGGTCGTCGCCGTGCTCATGGCGTTCATCGTGCTGTTCGCCAAGGGCTTCGTCAACACGGTCGCCGTCGTCGTGCTCGTCGTCGGCATCCTGATCGGCGCGGTCGCCGGCGTCGTCTCCGCCAAGAAGGTCAAGATGACCGACATGCCGCAGCTCGTCTCCGTGTTCAACACGGTCGGCGGCGGCGCGGCCGCGCTCGTCGCGTTGAACGACATCCTCACCAAGGAGGGCGTGCCGGATCTCGTCGTGCTCATCACCGCCGGCCTCGGCATCCTCATCGGCTCCGTCACGTTCACCGGATCGCTCATCGCCGCCGGCAAGCTGCAGGGCGTCAAGTGGGTGAAGAAGCTCACCCTGCCCGGCAAGGGCGTGTGGAACATCGTGTTCATCGTCCTCACGGTCGCCAGCTTCGTCATGCTGTGCGTCCAGCCCGGACAGCGCCTCCTGTGGTCGATTCTCACGACGCTGTTCGCCCTCGGCTACGGCCTCGTGTTCGTCATCCCGATCGGCGGTGCCGACATGCCCGTCGTCATCTCCGTGCTCAACGCCTGCACCGGCACCGCCGTCGCCATGTCCGGCCTCGCCATCGATAACGTCGCCCTCATCGTGGCCGGCGCGCTCGTCGGTTCGGCCGGCGTGACCCTGTCCATCCTCATGGCGCAGGCCATGAACCGTCCGCTGCTGTCCGTCCTCGCCGGCGGCTTCGGCGGCTCCGACACTGCCGCCGCCGGCGACGGCCCGGAGGGCACGATGAAGGAGACCTCGCCGGACGACCTCGCCGTCCAGCTCGTCTACGCTGACAAGGTCATCTTCGTGCCCGGCTTCGGCCTCGCCCAGGCGCAGGCCCAGCGCGAACTCGCCGACCTTGGCGAGCTGCTCAAGAACCACGGCGTCGAGGTCTCCTACGCGATCCACCCGGTCGCCGGCCGCATGCCCGGCCACATGAACGTGCTGCTCGCCGAAGCCAACGTGCCCTACGAGGAGCTCGTCGACCTGGAGGAGATCAACCCGCAGTTCCCGTCCGCCAACGTCGCCCTCGTCGTCGGCGCCAACGATGTCACCAACCCGGCCGCCCGCCGCCCGGGCACCCCGGTCTCCGGCATGCCGATCCTCGACGTCGACAAGGCGCAGAACGTGGTCGTCATGAAGCGCGGCCGCGGCACCGGCTACGCCGGCATCCAGAACGAGCTCTACTTCGAGGACAACACGCAGATGCTGTTCGGCGACGCGAAGAAGAGCCTGCAAGCCGTCATCGCCGCCGTCAAGGAATTGCTGGCGTAACGGAGCGTCCTCGTCGGCGCGCCGGCTTCAACCGCATGGGAGCCCCTCCTCTGAGGGGCTCCCATCGTTTCCGGGTCGTTTTCCGGAGGCGATGCCGGCCGCGGGGCGAACCGTCACAGTCCGAACACGCGCGTGACGAACGCGCCGACGCGGCTCCAATAGAGCTCCGGATCCGTGCTCGCGGCGAGGGCATGGCCGGCGCCCGGCACCAGCAGACGTTCGCGGTCCGGTCCCGCGCATGCGGCGATGTTGCGGTCGAGGAACGCGGGGTCGACGAACGTGTCGGCGTCGCCGTGGATGAACATCATCGGAATGATCGTATGGCGCAGCGAACGCACGCAGGATGCCTCGCGGAAGCCGTACCCGGCGACCCGGCGCGAAATCGCGGACATGAGGTCGACGATCGGCGCACCCATCCAGTGATAGGGCAGATGGTACATGTGCTTCGCGTTGAACAGGAACTGGTCGCGCACCGACGTGTATCCGCAGTCCTCGATCGCGGCGACGACGTTGCGGGGCAGCTCCGGTTCGCCGGTCGTCATCATCACCGTGGCGGCGCCCATCGAGACGCCGTGCAGCAGGACGCGGGCCTCGGGGTCGCTCGCGGTGATGAGGGTGGTCCAACCCAGAAGATCGCGGCGCTCCAGCCATCCCATGCCGACGTAGCGTCCCTCGCTCAGTTCGTAGCCGCGCTGCGCCGGGACGAGCACGGTGAATCCCATGCGGGCGAAGCGGTGCGCGTACTTCGCCATATCGGCGGGGCCTCCACCATAGCCGTGCACGCACACCGCGTACAGGTGCGGTGCGGGGGAGGCGCAATCCGGGTCGAACAGCCAACCGCACAGTTTCAGACCATCTTCGGAACGCATCGAGACCGGCTGCTTCACCGTGTCGAACCAGTGCGCGGCCTCGGTCTCCTCGTCGGCGTCGCGATGAGGGGAGTCGAGATACGGCGCGGCCGCCGGACCGGACATCAGACGCTTCATCCAGTGCGTGTACCGCACGTCCAATGACAGGTGGAACATCAGTTCGGCCGTGCCGCACAGTCCGGCGGCGAGAAGACCGGCCCCCGCACCGGCGCCGATCAGCATGTTCCTTGTGGTTCGCTTCATCGCAACTCGATTCCCTGTGAAGAACTTCCATTCACGATTGTAGCCGTGATTGTCCGCCACCTTCGTATACTTGATTGCTGTTGCTTTGGCGAGGGAAGAACGGTCCCACAAGGGATTGCCTCTTCCGTTATCGACTCGGCGTGAATCATCCCTTCTTGGGACGTTCTGCGGCGCGTCGTGGCGTCAAAAGACAGAACGACAAGTGACACATACGTCCATACAACCCAAGGAGACCATACTATGGCTACCAAGATCGTCCTCAACGGCGAAGTCCGCAACGAGTTCGGCAAGGGCGTCGCCCGCCGCCTGCGCGTCGCCAAGCGCATCCCCGCCACCATCTACGCCGGTGGCGCCGAGCCGAAGTTCCTCACCCTGCCGATGAAGGAGACCACCCTCTCCCTGCGCCACACCAACGCCCTGTTCGAGCTGAACTTCGGCGACGAGAAGGCCATGGCCGTCGTCAAGGACGTGCAGCGCAACCCCGTCAAGCGCATCGTCGAGCACATCGACTTCTACGAGGTCAAGGCCGGCGAGAAGATCGACGTCGAGGTGCCGGTGTTCGTCGAGGGCACGCCGAAGGGCGCCGCCGTCGCGTTCGTCGACATCCAGGAGCTCAAGGTCCGCGCCGATGTCGCCAACCTGCCGGAGCGCATCGTCGTGAACGTCGAGGGCCTGACCGACGGCACCAAGGTGTTCGCCAAGGACGTCGTCCTGCCCGAGGGCGTCGAGCTTGACGTCGAGAACGCCGAGGAGTCCGTCGTGACCGTCGAGGTGCCGGAGGACGCCACCGAGTCCACCGCCGCCCCGGAGGCCGCTGCCGCCGCTCCGGCCGCCGACGCCGCTGCCGCCCCGGCCGCCGACGCCAAGTGATCGCCGCCGGCGTGAGGCCGGCGTGACGATCTGATTTTCCCCGGAAGACCCGCGACATGTCTCGCGGGTCTTCCCATTTGCTTTTCATAATGTGAACCGGCGCACATCCGCCGTTGCGGGATGTGCGAAAGTAACTGACAGCACCGGGCGCCACAAGCGCACGGCAACCCCTTCGAAAGACCGTCATCGTACGGCCGATTGCAACAAAAGAAGTGAACATGACTGAGAACACGCATCACGATCCGGCGGCGCTCGACAAGCTGGTCGAGCCGTTCACCGTACTGCCGAACGAGAATCCGGCCTCCGACGCCAAGCGCGCCGAGCTCATCGACAAGCCGGCCTTCGGCCAGGTCTTCTCCGACAACATGACCCACATGACGTGGACCAAGGGCGAGGGTTGGGGCGACCGCCGTGTCGAGCCGTACGCGCCGCTCAAGATGGATCCGGGCGCATCCGTGCTGCACTACGCGCAGGAATGCTTCGAAGGCCTCAAGGCGTACCGTCACTCCGACGGCTCCACCTGGCTGTTCCGCCCGGACGCGAACGCCGAGCGTTTCCAGAACTCCGCGAAGCGCCTCTACCTGCCCGAGCTGCCGGTCGACGACTTCATCGGCTCCGTCGCCGCGCTGGTGCGCCGCGACGCCGCCTGGGTTCCGTCCCGTCGTGAGTACACGCTGTACATGCGTCCGTTCATGTTCGCTTCCGAGCCGTTCCTCGGCGTGCGTGCCCCGCACGAGGTCGACTACTGCGTGATCGCCTCCCCGTCCGGCCCGTACTTCCCGGGCGGCGTCAAGCCGGTGAGCATCTGGGTGGAAGACAAGTGGTTCCGCACCGGCCCCGGCGGCACCGGTTTCGCCAAGTGCGGCGGCAACTACGCCGCCTCCCTGCTCGGCGAGTACACGGGCATCGAGAACGGCTGCGAGCAGGTCTGCTTCGTCGACGCCGCCACCAAGACCTACCTCGAGGAGCTCGGCGGCATGAACATGATGGTCGTCCACAAGGACGGCCACGTGGAGACCCCGTCCCTGACCGGCAACATCCTGCCGGGCGTGACCCGCCGCTCCCTCATCCAGCTGCTGCAGGACCGCGGCATCGACGTGGTCGAGACGATGATCGCCCTCGAACAGCTGCTCGAGGACATCAAGTCCGGCGAGGTCACCGAGGTGTTCGCCTGCGGCACCGCCGCCATCATCACGCCGATCGGACGCTTCAAGTCCCCGAAGTTCGACGTGACCGTCGCCGAAGGCGGCGTCGGCGAGCTCACCCAGTCGCTGCGCGACGAACTGCTCGGCATCCAGCTCGGCGAGATCGAGGATCCGCACAACTGGATGTGGAAGGTCTGCTGATACCATTCGAACGTTCGTTTGATTGGAGGCCCTTCATCCTTACGCAAGTAAGGATGAAGGGCCTTGCTTTTTGAGGTCTCGAGTTCGGACAAAAGTCTATTTGCCTACAGTTGCCTACAAACTGGCTCCTCCGATTGTGGTGTAAGGGCCGTGCGGTTTCATTCGGTGTGTGATCGGAAAAGTGAAGGAAACCGCGCGGCTTGGTAACGAGTCCAGCGCGTTCGACGGCCGGGTCCTGCTTGGCTTGGACAGGCTGCGTCTGAATCCCGTCTCGCAAAGGCACGTGGCGTCGGGCTCGCGGGCGGGGTGTGGCTGATCGGCTGCGAGCCGGTGGGCGGGACCGCCCGGTATTGCCGGGAATGCGGGGCCATGGGCCGGGTTCGTTCCTCATGGCGGCGCCGGCTCACGCACACTCCCGTCGGCCAGCACGCCGTGCACCTGCTGGTGCGGGTCAGACGTCAGGCTGAAGTGGGCCTTGGCGATGAGACGGAACGTGGTCCGCCGTGTCTTGGCGTCCATATGGTCGATGGCGAGCCGGAGCTTGTCGGGGAAATCATTACGAATGGTGGAATCGTCCCATGCGCAGGTCTTGCGGCTTAATGCGGGCAGGATCGTGGCGGGCGAGTCCCCGTACGCGCGGGGCAGTCTGGTGCAGGTGCGTCCGTCCCGGGTGCGGATGGTCACGTCGAACGCGCAGACCGACATCGAGGGGCCAGCCACGCTACGAGGGGCCGGCGAGATAGTAGTTGCCGTCGATCCGCACGCGCCCGTCGTTGTCGGCCTTGCGCTCCTCCCATCTGACCGCGTCGTAGGGTTTGGGGGACAGGGGCTGCATGCATGCCTTTTCCTCGGCGAACAGGTCCCGGATGGGCGCGCCCTTGCAGTAATGGGTTTTCTTGGCCATCGCGTCGCACCGCTCCGGCATGTACCGGGCAATTGGGCGTGCGATTCCGCGTTGAGCAGGGGCACCATGACGTTGCGGCGCAGGAACCCGACCACGTTCTCCACGCTGCCCTTCTCGTTGACGGGGTTCGGATTGCAGAACCGCGTCTCCAACCGTTAGTGTTCCACGAACAATTCGAATACCTTGACGACGCTGACTCGGTCCCACGCGACACGATGACCGGCGCCCGTGGCGTTATTGAGCACCGGGCTATCCGTCATGGAATTGGTGCCGCTAGTGACGTGAGCCTTGTGGGCATATGAGCGGTTGACTTGTCCCGCGATGACGTGACGCATGGCATAGCGGCGGGGATACTCGGGACATCCTTGGGTACCTGTCGGACTGGGATACACCCCGCGTCGCGATTGATGGAATTGAACCCACCGTAACCACGGTGGGGTAAAAGACAGCGGCCGCAAATCGTAAGACTTGCGGCCGCTCGGTTACTCAAGGGAGATACTACCATGACAACACGTCTTTTACGAGCGTGTGGCGTGGTGAGATGGTGCGGCGTCTGCCGTAGATCCCATGTGGTGACGGTGGCCGTCTACAGTGACGGAACACTGGTCATCCATGTGACCATCTGACCATGCCGGGGATACCGGCGCGGAACATTCCGCGCCGGCGTCTCCCTTGGGTAGAATGAACCCCACCTGACATAAGCGAGGTGGGAACATGGGATTGAGAGAACTACGCCTGAAGCGTGGATTGACGCAACAGCAGTTAGCCGACAGGCTCGGCGTGACGCGGCAACGCATCGCGGCCATTGAGACGGGACAGCGCCCTATCGGCGGCGTGTCGCTTGATAACGCGCTTGCGATTTGTGACGCGTTGCGTGTGTCTAATCCGCGCAAACTCTTGGATGACGCGCCGTCGCCGCAAGGTGATTAACGATCGTCCAGGTGGCGTGTGCTTTCAATGGGCGCGGCCATGCGCCCTGTATCGTGGCTACCCTCACTCACTGTCTTTATGGCGGGGGTAAGGGACTACAGCGTGTTCCAAGATAGACGGGATACGCTGGATACCATCGAGTTTTAGGAGGTGGTTGTTATGGCGACTATCACTATGGAGCGGCGGGCACGGCGTTTTGCGGCGGCGCGTCTTCGCCGGGTGGCGAGATTGTCCGAGGCGGCTAGTCTTGGTTCGGAACTGCCTACGGGTATCCGCGTGTATCGGTCGAAAGCTGATTTCATGGCGTCGATTCGTTCGGTTGCGGATAAGGTGGATGCGGAAAAGGCGGCGGCGTGTGTTTGAGTTCGCCGGCACCGACTGGTTTTATGCGGACTTGGAGCGGTTGCGACGTTACCGCGCGTACTTGTTTGATTCCGTTGTTGACCTGATCGACAATCATCTTGCGGAATACGGTGGGGTTCCGGCTGAATGTGAGCCTCACCGTTTGACGCATGGCAATGGTTGCCTTACCGGGTACATGGAATGTCACGTGGAAGACGACGTGCTGCTGGTCTATCGCGTGGTTGGCTTGCGTGTTCTGCTTGTTCGTATCTGCACTCATTGGGAGCTGTATACATGTCGGTTTGATTCCGATGCATGGCCCGATTCCGAGCGTGAGGCGGCGGAAAAAGCCGCGCACGATATGACGGACGGTAAGATAGAAGCCGCCTTGTTCGACTGACTGTCTTCCGTCGGCGTGCCGTGGCCTAATCACGACACGCCGATTTGCTTACCCCAAAATGATACGTTATGCTATCAATCATCAAGTTCAATCGAACACGATGAATCGCACAACCGGAACGCCGACGGTGTTTCAGTACGTGCGAGTGATACATTAACGTGTCATAATGGTGTAGCCGAACAACAAGCGAGGTGAACCATTGGGACTCAAGGAACTGCGAAAACGCGCCGGCCTGACACAAGTCAAGCTAGCGCGCGAAACCGGGATAGCGCGGACAATCATCAGCAGTTATGAAACCGGGCGTCGTGACGCCCGAAACATGACGCTGGAGAACGCCCTGAAACTATCCCGTGCGCTCAGGTGTCACCCGTCCGACTTGATGGACGGGTACCCCGACTAAAAGAAATGCGGCCGCAAGATTAGGCCGCGTGCCACTGTGTGCCAGCAAACAGTGTTCAGCTACTGAGACGTGTCTGTTTTTGCGAGGTGAGTCATATGAAGCTGAAGGATATTCGAGTCGCGCAAGGACTGACACAATCCGAGTTAGCGAAATTAGCAGACGTTCCGCGTTCATCTATCGCCAATGTCGAAAGCGGCAAACGGCGAGCCGACGGACTAAGCGGCGCAATACTGCTGAAACTAGCGGACGCGCTTGACTGTGATATGCGCGATTTGATAGACGATTAGCTTCTCTTGTACGAGATAAACCGAACGGCCGCAAGTCTTACGATTTGCGGCCGTTCCACACACAAGGAGAACTATATCATGGATATGCGTGAATTGCACGCGGCCACGGGATTCTCCGTGGCGTGCGCTTGCGGTGTTACCCACAACATCGACGTGTTCATGGACGGGGGCACCTGTCCGTGATGGTTGACGGGGTGGTGGAACACCACATAGGCGAATGACATGTTAACGGCCGGGGCTTCAGGCTTCGGCCTCTCCTTGACGGTTGGGCGCGGCCATGCGCCCTATATCGTGGCCGCCCTTATTCACCGTCTTCATGGCGGGGGCAAGGGGCTCATAGCGTGTCTTAACCCTATTGGGATACGCTAGCAATGGTCCGTCAAACGGTGGAAGGAGCTGCAATGGATAGTGTACTTGTGCGAAGTCGCCGGGCGCGTAATGTCATGTTGAAGCGTTCCCGTCCGTCTGTGTCGTCCGCTCGGACGGCGGTCGCGTCCGAGCGTGTCCGAATCGTCGGATATGACGAGGATGGGCCGGTTTTGGACATCCCGGATAGCTTCGTCTGTCATCCGAAGCGTTCCGAGTCCGGGGCGCTCGTTCTGCCGAAGAGGTGGGCGGATTGAAGAAGCGGACCGCTGAACTTCCAGAACGTATTCGACGTTATGACGTCGTGAGGATCGACGTTGAATATGAGGGTTTGGACGGCCATAAGAAAAGGCCCGTCGCCATTATGATTGTTGGCGACGGGCCTAGTTATGTGGGCGTCAAGATTACTTCTAAGGCGAAGTATGAGAAGGACGACGTGTGGCTTGTCGAGCCTTCGGCCGCGAACCTGACGGACGGTGTGGCTAGATGTGCCCAGCTGGTGAGTTTCGACCATCGTGACATAGTCGGCTATTACGGGCATTTGGATAACGCGGATATCAATCTGATTGTCGGCGAGTTGTCCAAGCTGGATGAATCCGACTTCATTCATCTGCGTGTCCACTGAACACGCCTGACCGTGTGCCAACAAACGGTATTCGGCTATTGCAGCGTTCGCTATTCCAGCATGTCTCACGTAGGAATGGGAAAGTCTCATCCCTGAGTTTCCAAGCATGCCGACTAAACTTTCGACAAGTGGGTGCTTTGCGGCGTGCTGGACTCGATGCGAATTGGGTTGAACATGTCGAGCCGGGTACACAGCCGGTCGATATTCCGCCGCTTGAGCATAAGCGAAAGGATTGATTTATGGTTGCTGTCGTCACTGACGCGGTTCCTATGACCGGTCATCGTGTCGCTGTCAGGTTCCGGGACGGGTTTTCCGGCGTGGTGGATATGTCGAAATACCTGAAATATCCGGCGTATGAGGTGTTGAACGATCCTCGTGTGTTCGCTACCGCGAAAGCGGGGGACGGCACTATCGTGTGGTGCGATGGCGGTATCGACGTCGCGCCCGAGGCGGTGCGAGACGAGGCCGTCGCCTTCTGATTGTTCCTCTGTCGGCGTGCCGTGGCCTAATCGCGATACGCCGAATTGCTTACCTGAAAATGATGCGTGATGCTATCGGTCGTCAAGTTCATTCGAACACGATAGCCCATTGAACCGGGGCGCCGCTAGTGTATTGATGTGCGTGGAGGATGGTCGCAATCTTCTGGAACCATCTGTTCCGGGGGATTTCGTATGAGAGGGGAAGACCATGCAGGTGGCGCTGGAAAGCAACGCGTTCTTCATGGGTGTGGAGTATCTCGCGGTGTTCTGCTGCGGTCTGGTCGGCGGGCTGGCGGCCGTGCGCAAGCAGTACGACCTGTTCGCCATTCTCGTGATCGCGTGGCTCACCGCGTTGGGAGGCGGCATCCTGCGTGACGTGCTGCTCGAAGTACCGCCCGTCGGCATCACCGATCGGTGGTCGGTGGTCGCCGCGCTCGTCTCCGGCATCGCCATCGCGATCGTCCATCCCGAGATCAACAAACTCAAATGGTCGATGATCACGCTCGACGCGCTCGCGCTCGGCCTGTTCGCGGTCAACGGCACGGCGAAGGCCATGTACCTCGGCGCGTCCGGCATGACCGCCGGGTTCCTCGGCATGGCGACCGCGCTGGGCGGCGGTCTCACCCGCGACATCCTCCTCAACGACGTGCCGATGATCATCCGCGACAAGCACTGGTACGCGGTGCCCTCCGCCATCGGATGCGTGTGCACCGTGTTCGTGTGCAAGGGGCGCATGGCGGGTCTGCTGGATGCGGAGCAGGAAATCGGGCTCGACGTGCTCATCATCGTGCTTATCGTCGGGATGCGTCTCGCCTCCGTGATCTACAACATCAAGTTTCCGGGTGCCGTGGAACGCCACAATGTGTATCTTCCGGGGGAGAGGCACTATCTCAGACGCCCGGACATCACCCCGAAATCCGGTGCCGCGGACCGTGAGCCGCACGCGCGGTGGGATGAGGACGATGACGCCTGACGAAGGCGCGTCGCGTTATCCGCACGGCATGCTATCATCTACGTCTCGTATGTCCTTATAGCAAACGTCGTTTGGAGTTACATTGGCAAACATCAAGTCGCAGAAGAAGCGCGTCATCACCAACGAGAAGGCGCACAAGCGCAACGTGGCCGTCAAGTCTTCGCTGAAGACCGCCGTCCGCGCCACCCGCGAGGCCATCGCCGCCGGTGACAAGGCCGCCGCCCAGGCCGCCTACCAGGTCGCCGCCCGCAAGCTCGACAAGGCCGCCAGCGCCGGCGTGATCCACAAGAACCAGGCCGCCAACCGCAAGTCCGGCCTCGCCGTCGCGATCAACGCCCTGTGAGACTGGTTCCGCTCCGTTGAGCGGATGGTCGAGGAACCCCGCAAGCCCACCGGTTTGCGGGGTCTCTTATTTCGCGTACACTAATGAAGGTTTGACTACAGTCGATTAGGAGGCATGCTCAGTGGCCACCCAGCACAACCAGCCCGGTTCCACCGACCAGTCGTTGATCCGCAACTTCTGCATCATCGCGCACATCGATCACGGCAAGTCCACCGTGGCGGACCGCATCCTGCAGCTGAGCGGCATCGTGCCGGAACGCGAGATGCGCGACCGCTTCCTTGACCGCATGGACATCGAGCAGGAGCGCGGCATCACCATCAAGTCGCAGGCCGTGCGCGTGCCGTGGACGTTCGACGGCACCGAATACACGCTGGGCATGATCGACACCCCCGGCCACGTGGACTTCACCTACGAGGTGTCGCGCGCGCTGGCCGCATGCGAGGGCGCGGTGCTGCTCGTCGACGCGACGCAGGGCATCGAGGCGCAGACGCTGTCGAATCTGTACATGGCCATCGACCATAATCTCACCATCATCCCGGTGCTCAACAAAATCGATCTGCCGAGCGCCGAACCAGACAAGCACGCCGAGGAGATCGCCGGCCTGATCGGCTGCGATCCGAGCGATGTGCTGCGCGTGTCCGGCAAGACCGGCGAGGGCGTCGCCGACCTGCTTGACCAGATCGTCATGGAGGTGCCGGCTCCGGAAGGCGACCCCGAGGCGCCGGCCCGCGCCCTGATCTTCGACTCCGTGTATGACTCCTACCGCGGCATCGTCACCTACATCCGCATGGAGGACGGTGAACTGCACGACCGCGAGAAGGTGCACATGATGGGCATCGGCATGACGCACGATCCGATCGAGATCGGCGTGATCAGCCCGGACATGACCCGCACCAAGGCGCTCGGCGCCGGCGAGGTCGGCTACATCATCACCGGCGCGAAGGACGTGAGCCAGTCGAAGGTCGGCGACACCCTGACCTCCGCCGTGCGCCCCGCCACCGAGCCGCTGCCCGGCTACCGCGACCCGAAGCCGATGGTCTACTCCGGCCTGTTCCCGATCGACAACGCCCAGTTCCCCGAACTGCGCGAGGCGCTCGACAAGCTCAAGCTCAACGACGCCGCCCTCGTCTACACGCCGGAGACGTCCGTCGCCCTGGGCTTCGGATTCCGCTGCGGATTCCTCGGTCTGCTGCACATGGAGATCGTCTCCGAGCGACTCAGCCGCGAGTTCGGGCTCGACCTCATCCAGACCGCGCCGAACGTCACCTACGAGGTGACCAGCGAGGACGGCAGCGAGCATCACGTCACCAATCCGAGCGAGTTCCCGGACGGCAAGATCAAGAAGATCGTCGAGCCGATGGTCGCGGCGGACATCATCACGCCGAAGGAGTTCATCGGCGCGGTCATGGACCTGTGCCAGGACCATCGCGGCCAGATGGGCACGATGGAGTACATCTCCACCGACCGCGTGGAGATGCACTACCGCATCCCGCTGGCGGAGATCGTGTTCGACTTCTTCGACCAGCTGAAGTCCCGCACCAAGGGCTACGCCTCGCTCGACTACCATGAGGACGGCGAGCAGTCGGCCGACCTCGTCAAGGTGGACATCCTCATCCAGGGCGAGAAGGTGGACGCGTTCAGCGCCATCGTGCACCGCGACAAGGCGTACAGCTACGGCGTGATGATGACGAAGAAGCTGCGCGAACTCATCCCGCGCCAACAGTTCGAGATCCCGATCCAGGCGGCGATCGGTTCGCGCATCATCGCGCGCGAGAACATCCGCGCGCTCAGGAAGGACGTGCTCGCCAAGTGCTACGGCGGCGACATCACGCGTAAGCGCAAGCTCCTTGAGAAGCAGAAGGCCGGCAAGAAGCGCATGAAGATGCTCGGCCACGTCGAGGTGCCGCAGGAGGCGTTCATCGCCGCCCTGTCCACCGGCGAGGATGCGAACGACCGCGACACCAAGGACAAGATCCGCGCCGCCCAGAAGACCGAAGGCTGAGCCGTTAAGTGGACAGCCCAGTGGGCTGTCCGTAGGCTCGGCCTGAGCGAGACGATAGTCGAGTGAAGGCAGCATTGAGTCCGAGCGCAGAGAGGTCCGTAATTGCAGGGCCGGGGCGGCGAGGATTGAGTTTGAGGAGAATTCTGCAGAATGACCTACGAAGTCTACATCCACGTGCCGTTCTGCCTTCGCCGCTGTGGGTACTGTGATTTCAACACGTACACCGCACGCGACCTCGGAGCGGGCGCCTCGCGCGGCAACTACGCGAACATGGTCATTCGTGAGATGGAGCTGACGCGTGAATGGCAGCTCGCGCACGGTATCGAGGAGCCGCCGGCGGACACCGTGTTCTTCGGCGGCGGCACACCTACCATCCTCTCCGCGGATGATCTCGTGGCCATGCTGGACGCCGTCCGCCGCATCTGGGGCGTCGTGCCGGACGCGGAAATCACCACCGAGGCTAATCCGGACACCGTCAACGAGTATTACATCAACCGTCTCGCCGAGGGCGGCTTCACGCGTATCTCCTTCGGCATGCAGTCCGCCGTGCCGCATGTGCTGAAGACCCTCGACCGTACGCACACGCCGGCGAACGTGGCGGCTGGTGTACACGCGGCGGACAAAGCCGGCTTGCGTTCCAGCGTCGACCTCATCTACGGCGCACCGGGGGAGAGCCTCGATGATTGGCGCACGTCGGTGTGTACGGCCATCGATCTCGGCGTCAACCACATCTCCGCCTATGCATTGACCGTCGAACCGACCACCAAGATGGGACGTCAAATCGCCGCCGGCACACTGCCCAAGCCCGATGACGACGACGAGGCCGCGAAATACGAGATCGCCGACGAATTGTTAACCGCTGCTGGACTTGAATGGTATGAGGTATCCAACTGGGCGAAACCCGGCTACGAGAGCCGGCATAACCTCGGCTACTGGCGCAACGTCGACTGGGCCGGACTCGGCCCCGGCGCGCACTCGCACTACAACGCCGTGGCCGACCACCCCCAGTCACCTGCGGTGACAGCCCCCGCCAGCGGGGGCGGCTCCGATACGACTTCCGAGAGCGGCCATGACCGTGCCCAAACCGGCGGCTCCGATACGACCTTCGCGAGCGGGCATGACCTTGCCCCCGCTGGCGGGGGCTGTCCGACGGATGTCGGACTGGGGGTGGCTCCTTCCGGAACCGACGCGACACACGCCCTGCGTGCATGGGACATCGCCCATCCGCGCATGTGGGCCACCGCCATCAACGAGAGCCATGTCCCGTGGGGCGGCAGCGAGGGGATCACCGCGGGGGAGAACCTCGAGGAGCTCATCATGCTCGGACTGCGCATCCGCGAAGGCCTCGACCTGTCCCGCATCAACCGTGCCATCGCCGCCGCACACGAGTCGGATGGTTCCACACACCTGCGTCCCATCGACGCCTCGCAACTGCGGCCGTTGGCCGAGGAAGGCCTCATCGTCATCGAGACCGATAGCGAAGGCCGCGTCCGCGTCGTCCCCACGCGCAGGGGCCGCCTCCTCAACGACGCGGTCATCGAACGCGTCTTCGACCTCGCCGGCGTATGAACCCCAGAAACGAAACCGTACGAAGCAACACCATGCCCTATCTTGAACCTACCTCGTTAAGCGACCGCCGTCGCGCGCTCATCTTCGTCAACATATTGCTCTCGTGCATCGCCACGACCATCATGGCCACGGCGCTCACCACGGCCCTGCCTCCCATCGTGGCCGATCTGGACATCTCCATGCAGACGGGCCAATGGCTCACCAGCGGCTATTCGCTCGCCATGGGCATCGTCATGCCGCTGACCGCGTTCCTCATCACGCGGTTCCCGACCAAACCGCTGTATCTCGTCGGCTCCGTGCTGTTCATCGTCGGCTCGCTGATCTGCGTGGCACCGGTGCCGTTCGCCGTCATCATGGCCGGCCGCATCGTGCAGGCGTGCGGCAACGGACTGCTCATGTCGATGGCGCAGGTCGTGCTCATGACCATCTACCCGGACAATCGCGGCACGGTCATGGGCTGGTACGGGCTCGCCGTCGGCGTCACGCCGGTGATCGCACCCACGCTGTCCGGTCTGATGGTCGACGCGTTCGGTTGGCGATCGATCTTCTATCTGGTGGTCGGCGTGATGGTGGTGTCGCTGGTCGCGGCGTGCTTCGTGTTCGGCAATGTGCTGAAGACGATGAAACGCTCCTTCGATATGATGTCGTTCGCGGTGAGCATCGTCGCGTTCGGCGGCGTGACGCTCGGTGTCGGCAACATCGGCTCCATGCCGTTCACGAGCATGGCGGTCCTGCCACCGTTGGCGCTCGGCGTCGCGGCATCCGTATGGTTCGTGATGCTGCAGCTGAAGCGCGAACGCCCGTTCCTCGACGTGCGCATCCTGCGCCGTCGCGGATTCGCATTGAGCGTGGTCGGCAGCATGCTGCTGTACTTCGCGATGATGGGATCGTCGGTGATGCTGCCGCTCTACGTGCAGACCATCAAAGGCGGTTCCGCGTCGATGGCCGGACTAGTGAGCCTGCCCGGCTCGCTCGCCATGGCCGTGATCAGCCCGATGGCCGGCCGCCTCTACGACCGGTTCGGCGTCAGGCGCCTGTTCCTCGTCGGCGGCGTCTGCCTGACCGCCAGCAACCTGTGCATGGGACTGCTGCCGTTGTCCGCGTCGATCTGGGTGGCCGCCACGATCAACGTGGCGCGCTCGCTGGCGATCGGCTGTCTGATGATGCCGTTGGTCACCTGGGGCACGAGCGCGGCGGGCGAGGGGCGTCTCGCCGACGCGAACGCGCTGCTCACCGCACTGCGCACCATCGCCGGGGCGATCGGCCAGGCCGTGTTCGTCGGGATGATGACCGCGCTGGCGGCATCCGCGCATGCCGGCGGCATGGGCATGGCCGCGGCCGACATGCACGGCCTGAACCTGACGTATCTGGCCATGGGCGCATGCGCCGTCCCACTGATCGTCATCCCACTCGTGTTCCTGCGCGGCGAGCGGAACGACTGACGGCGTGAATCTGCCGTGATAGGTATTACGCCGCAATGGTCGAACCGAAACGCGTCTGAGACGATAATGGTCATAGGTAAACCCGAAACGAATGGCGGCGACATCATGAGCGGACCATCACCTGCATCTGCATCATCGGCATCGGCGTCCGCATCACCGGACCACAGGCTGCTGGACTGGTCCAAGGAATTGCAGGCTCTGGCCCAAGCCGGATTGATGTATGGCGAGAGCCCGTTTGACCTTGAACGGTACGAGCGCATCCGCGCCATCGCGGTCGACATGCTCGCCATGCAGACCGATATGCCTGCCGCGCATATACGCGGACTGATCAACGCCGGATACCCGACGCCGAAGCTCGACACCCGGGCGGTGATTTTCAATGAGGACGGCTGTATCCTGCTCACGCATGAGAACGATGGGGGATGGTCGCTTCCCGGCGGCTGGGTCGATGTGGACCAGTCCGTACGGTCCAACACGATCAAGGAGGTCAAGGAGGAGACCGGGCTCGACGTGACCGCCGACCGGCTCATCGCGGTGCAGGATTGCGCCAACCACAACGGCCTGTCCTTCCCGTACGGGGTGATCAAGTTCTTCGCGCAGTGCACATGTGTCGGCGGGCGATTCGTGCCGAACATCGAGACGACGGAAACCGGCTACTTCGCCGAGGACCGGTTGCCCCAGCTCTCCACGACAAGGAACACCGTGGAACAGATCGCCATGTGCTTTACCGCCCACCGCGATCCCGATTGGACGACGCTGTTCGAGTGACCGGTGCGCCGGAATCCGCTATTCCACGCCGCCCAGCAGGGTGTGCGCGTAGACGTGCAGCTGCTCGCGGGTGAGCGTATGCCCGCGCAGATACGCCCAGTCGAGGACGAGCATCATCGTGTTCGCGTAATGGTCGGCGATCAGATCGGCCGGCAGGTCGGATCGGTCGCGGTCGATGCAGGTGCTCATGAGCTCACGCGCCTTCCGCTCGATGAACACGTGCAGGCTGGAGAACAGGGGGCCTTCGGGCGGATTGTGCTCCAGCACCGCCTGTAGCAGTCCGGCGTTGGCTTCCAGCAGGTCGGCCATCGCGTCGAGCGCCGTGTCCACGCGATGTTCCGGTTCCGATGACGCGAGATCGGAGAGATTCGCCTGATCGGACAACGCCGTCCAGCAGTAGTCGAGCAGGTCGTCGCGGTCCTCGAAATAGTTGTAGAACGTGGCGCGCGGATAGCCGGCCCGTTCGCACAGCGCGTTGACGCTGATTCCGGTGAACGGCTTCTCGGCGAGCAGGGCGGTCATCGCGTCGAAGAACGCGTCGAGCGTGCGCTGCGTGCCGCGCGTGAGTTTGGCGTTGAGATCCTTCTTCATGATCGTCCAGCATAGCCCATCGTCCACGATTTTGCAGTTGTCAAACTATATGGTAATTTAGACAACTGTAAAAACATGGACGTGTGGAAAGTTGGAATCATGATAAATGACACGATCGCTGCCGGCGCCAAGACGACGGCCATGACGCCGATCGCCGAACCGTTGACCCTGCCCTGCGGCGTGAGAGTGAAGAACCGGTTCTACAAATCCGCGATGAACGAGGCGCTCGCCGGCCGCGACTGCGCGCCCACCGAGGAACACGTGCGCCTCTACCGCACGTGGGCGAGGGGAGGGGCCGGAGTGCTCGTCACCGGCAACGTGATGGTCGATCGCACCCAGCTCGGCGAACCCGGCAACGTGGCAGTCGAGGACGAACGCGACCTGAACATGCTGCGCCGATGGGCCGCCGCCGGCACCGAGCATGGCGCGCACTGCTGGATGCAGATCAACCACCCCGGCCGCCAATCGCCCATCACCATCAACCCGCATCCGCTCGCGCCGAGCACCGGCGGAGTCGACGGCGAATACGGCAGGTTCTTCGCAGAACCGACGGAACTCACCCACGAACGGATCCGCGACATCATCCGCCGGTTCGCCGCCACGGCGCGCATCGCGAAGAAGGCGGGATTCACCGGCGTGGAGATCCACGCGGCGCACGGCTACCTCATCAACCAGTTCCTCTCACCGCTCGACAACCGGCGCGCCGACGAATACGGCGGCAGCCTCGAAAACCGCGCCCGGTTCCTGTTCGACGTGTTCGATGCGGTGCGCGAGGCGGTGGGCTCCGATTTCCCCGTGGCGGTCAAGCTCAATGCGCAGGACGGCGTACCGGGCGGCTTCGGCGAAGAGGAGTCCATCTGGGTCATGAAGCGGCTCGAAGCCCGCGGCGTCGACCTCATCGATGTCTCCGGCGGCACCTACGCGAAGCCGGTCATCCGGACCAACGGCGGCGCGGCCGAAGACCGTCGCCGCGGCGTCTACTTCACCGATTTCGCACGCCGCGTCAAAGGCGAACTGACCGTGCCGGTCGCCTTGACCGGCGGATTCCGCAACGCCGCCGACATGGAACGCGCGTTGGATGAAGGCATCACGCAGATGATCGGCATCGCCCGCCCCCTGGCGCTTGTGCCCGACCTGCCGAACCGCATCATCCGCGACCGGTGGGACGGCTCCGTCGAGCTGCCGCGCGTGACGACCGGCATCAAGCCGCTCGACAAGGCGTTCGTCGGCATCCTCGTCATCAGCTGGTTCGAACTGCAGATGAACCGCATCGCGCGGGGCGAGCGCCCCGACCTGCGCATCGGCGGTCTCAGGGCGCTCATGTTCGCCATGAGGCGGCATGGTCCCGCCTCCCTCGCCCCGCGCCGACGCAAAGGGCGGCAGTGAGTCGCTATTAACGTTCAAATAGTCCGCAAATAGAGCGCAGAGGAGTCATCGAATGGATATTGCCGTTGTCACCGGTGCATCATCGGGTCTTGGGAAGGCGTTTATTGAAGCGATCGTCGCGCGATATCGGAACCTCGATGAGATCTGGATCATCGCCAGACGTGAGCAACGGCTACGTGTGCTCGCCGAGCGGTACTGCAACCCGAAGACGCGCATCCGGGTCGTTCCGCTGGATCTGACCAAGACGGATGCCCATGAGCGGCTGATCGGACTGTTGAAGGATGAGCGGCCGGACATCCGCGTGCTCATCAACAACGCCGGCTACGAGCGTGAAGGATTGCTGCGCGAGATGAGGTCGGATGACATCCGTGCAATGATCGACCTCAACGTGACGGCCGTGACGATGATCAACCGCATCTGCCTGCCGTATATGCGCAACGGAAGCTTCGAGGTGATCACCGGATCGGTGTCGTCCTTCGCGCCGATTCCGTGGCAGACCGTGTACGCCGCGAGCAAGGCCTATGTCAGGTTCCTCGCCCGCGCGTTGCATGAGGAGGAGCGTACTCGCGGCGTGAACGTGATGCTGTTCAGTCCCGGCAACATGGATACCGAAATGAACGTGCGCGGCGCCGCCTCCGGCAAACTCGCCCGTCTGCCGTATCTCGACCTGCATCGGGAGACCGGGAAGGTGTTGGCGAAGGCGGAACGCGGCTGCGCCGAGTACACGCCGTTGGTGTTCTACAAGCTGTACCGTCTGTTCGCCAAACTGGCACCCTCCGCGCTCGCCGTCCGCGTCGACAGTTTCGAAACGGGTGGGGCCGGTGGCGGATCCACCCGTTGATCCGCGCCGCTCCGCCGTATCCTTGCCACGGTCTCACCACAGGATGTCGATCGGGGCGGTGCTTTTGTTGATCTCGATGATGCGGCAGATCTCCTCCGGCGTCTCCCGGCACCCGCGGCGGATCCACAGCCAGATGATCGAGGAGACCGCGGAGACGAGGATTTCCATCGCATAGTCCGCCGGGATGCCGTTGTAGGCCGACTGCGGGTCGGCGCCGAGCCGTTGCGCCTGCGTGACGATCAGCTGCTTCAACACCTTCTTCAGCTTGTCGTAGAGCTGCATGTCGTTGCCGGAGCGGGAGATCGCGTTGAAGAACGCGTAGTCGTCGCGCACGTAGCGCAACGCGGCGGAGATTGATTCCGTTCGGAACGCGTCGCAGATCGCCCTGCCGGCGGTATGCGACACGGTGCGTGTGTCGGCGTCCGCGCCGTCGGCGATCGTGTCGTCGACGAGGATGGCCGTCAGGTCGGCGATCGTGTCGTCGATGAGCTGTTGGCGCAGGTCGAACTTGTCGAGATAGTGCATGTAGAACGTGCCGCGGTTGATGCCGGCCGTGCGGGCGATGTCGCTCACCGTCATCGCGTCGAATCCCTTCGACTGCACGAGCGTGGTGAACGCCGCCTTGATCTTCGCTTCCGTCTTCGTGTGGCGCTTGCCTGCCATGACCCCTCCCGTCCTCGTCGAACCTGATAAACGATTCTATCAACATGTTGTCGATATAGGGTGGTGAATCACCAATTTCCGCAGATGTGTCCAATCTGAACAGAATCACGGAAACAGTTCATTGACCGCCCTTCCCGTGCGTCCCTACCATCGTGGCAACACAATCAACACGTTGTTCATTCATGGTTCGCGGGCGGCGGCCTGCGGCTACCCCTCAGTCGGCTTCGCCGACAGCTCCCCTGACAAGGGGGGCTGAGGAAACACAGGGAAAGGAAGACCCGCCATGGCATACATCGAGATGGTGCACAGCTTCAAGCGGTACCACATGGGAGACACCACGATCACGGCCAACAACGACGTGAGCTTCGGCATCGAGAAAGGCGAGCTCGCCATCATCCTCGGCGCGTCCGGCGCCGGCAAATCGACGGTGCTCAACATCCTCGGCGGCATGGACACCAACTCAGAAGGCCAGGTGATCATCGACGGCAAGGACATCTCGAACTACACCGCGCACCAGCTCACCGACTATCGCCGCTACGACATCGGCTTCGTGTTCCAGTTCTACAACCTCGTCGCCAACCTCACCGCGCGCGAGAACGTGGAACTCGCATCCGAGATCGTGCGTGACGCGCAGGACCCGGTGCAGGCGCTCGTCGACGTCGGCCTCGAACACCGCATCGACAACTTCCCGGCGCAGCTCTCCGGCGGCGAACAGCAGCGCGTCGCCATCGCCCGCGCCGTCGCCAAGAACCCGAAGATCCTGCTGTGCGACGAACCGACCGGCGCGCTCGACTACAACACCGGCAAACAGGTCCTGAGGATCCTGCAGGACCAGAGCCGCGAGAAAGGCGCCACCGTCGTCATCGTCACCCACAACTCGGCCATCGCGCCGATCGCCGACCGCGTCATCCACATGCACGACGCCCGCGTCAAATCCATCGAGACCAACGCGCATCCGATGGACATCGAGGATCTGGAGTGGTGAGCATGGCAACCCTTTCCCGCACACACCGCAAGGGCCGCGCGACGCATCCGCGCAAACGGATGCTGTGGAGGGACATCCGCATCACCCTGCGCAGATCCAAAGGCCGGTTCCTCTCCATCGTGAGCCTCATGGCCCTCGGCTCGTTCGCGCTTGTCGGACTGTTCGTCACCGGACCCGACATGCGCATCACCGGCGCCGACTTCTATGACCGCCACACCCTCGCCGACGTCACCGTCGTCAGCGACTACGGACTGAGCCGCGACGACGAGAGGATCATCCGCGCGACCGACGGCGTCGCACAAGCCGAATTCGGCTACTTCAAAGACGTCGTCATCCGAGGCTCCGACCACAGCCTGCGCGTCACTTCGAAACCCGACAAGGTCTCCACCTACGAGGTGGTCGAAGGCCGCCTGCCTGAACACGCGGACGAGATCGCGCTCGACCGGGCGGAACGCGACGCATACGCGGTCGGCAGCACCATCAGGCTCACGGAACACCCCGACATCGCCGGCGACACCGTACTCAGGCGCGACAGCTTCACCGTCGTCGGATTCGTCGACGCCAGCGACACCGTCTCCAACCTCAACATGGGCCAATCCACCGCCGGAACCGGCGAACTCGACGGCTACGCGGTCGTCACCAAAACCGCATTCGACTCCGACGTGACGATGATCGGCCGTGTCACCTTCCGAGACACCCGCGGCGTCGACTACTGGACCGCCGACTACCGCGACCGGGTGAACACGCACAAGACCGCACTGGCCAAGCGGCTCGCCAACCAGCCCGACGCGCGCGCCGCCTCCATCCGCGAAAACCGGCGCGCGCAGATCGACAAGGCGCAACGCAAGGTCGACGACGCCAAGCAACAGCTCGCCGACACGCAGCAGCAACTCGACGACGCGAAAACCCAGATCGAGAACGGCAAGGACCAACTCGCCGACGGCACCATCCAAGCCGCCGACCAGGCGTCCTCCGCTGTGGCCGAACTCGCCGGCGCGACCGCCCAGATCGCCTCCGCCGACTCCCAGCTCGACGCCGCGCAGACCGCGCTCGCCGCCGGCGCGCAGCAGCTCGGCCAAGGCCAAGACAAGCTCGACGAGTCCTGGACCGGGCTGGTCCAGGCGAAAAGCCAACTCGACCAGGCGCGCACGCAGCTTGACGCCGCCAAGACCATGCTCGACAAGATAGGCGCGCTGCTCGCGCAATGGGAGTCGAGCGGCCTGACCGGCGGCGCGTACGACAGCGCCAAGGCGCAGTATGACAAGGCGCTCGACGCATACAACGACGCCGTCGCGCAATACAACACGAAACTCGCCGCATACAATGATGCGCTCACGCAATGGAACGACGCGGCATCACGGCTCGAACAAGGCTCGCAGGACTATCAGGACAACGCCGACGCCATCGCGGACGCGCGCGGCCAGCTCGCCGCCAAGCAAAGCGAACTCGGCACGGCCGTCTCCACGTTGGCTGGTAGCGGCTCCGACGGGACGGGGGCGGGGTCCGGTGTCTCCCAGCTCGTCGAAGGACAACGGCGGATCGAGAAGGCGCAGGACGAGTACGACGCGAAACTTGCCGAATTCAACGCCGCCAAACCCGCGGCCGAGAAGAAGATCGAGAAGGCCGAACACGACATCGCGCTCGCCCGCGAGAAGGTGGACACGCTCGAAGTGCCTGCCTACTCGATCGACGGGCGACGCGAAGGCCTGACCTCGAACGGATACCGCGTGTACGAGATCATCGCGAACATCGTGGAGAAGCTCGCAGTGATCTTCCCCGTGTTCCTCTACCTCGTGGCCGCGCTCGTCACCTTCACCACGATGGGCCGCATGGTCGACGAGGAACGCGTCAACTCCGGCACGCTCAAAGCGCTCGGCTACGGGAACGCGGACATCCTCAGGAAGTTCACCTGCTACGGGTTCCTCGCCTCCACGCTGGGCACGATCGTCGGCGTCATCGCCGGACACACGCTGCTGCCGCTCATCGTCGACCACGCCTACTCCGACGGGTTCACGATGCCGCGCATCGCATTGGCGTTCCACCCCGCCGTCACCGTGGCCGCGTTCCTGCTCGCATGGACGAGCGCCGTCGTGCCCGCGGCACTGGCCGCCATGCGCGAGCTGAGGGAGAAGCCTGCCGCGCTGCTCCTGCCCAAGCCTCCCGCCAAGGGCTCGAAGATCCTGCTCGAACGGTTCACGCCATTGTGGAACCGGCTGAGCTTCACCCGCAAGGTGACCGCGCGCAACCTGTTCCGCTACAAGTCCCGCGGGTTCATGACGATTCTCGGCGTGGCCGGCGCGGTCTCCCTGCTCACCGCCGGCCTCGGCGTGCAGGGATCGATCGGGCAGATCAGCGAACGCCAGTTCGACGAGATCGTCCACTACGACCTCATCGTCGCCGAGAAAAGCGACAACAACGACGAGCAGCGCGCATCCGTGAAACGGATGATGCAGCGCGACGCCGTCGCCTCCTCCACGCCGATCCGCTACGAGGAGGTCACGACGACCGGCGGCAGGCAGGGCGACAAACAGGACGTCACGATGATCGCCACCGACGACGCGTACAGCTTCGGCCGGTACCTGACGTTGCGCTCCCGCGCTGGCCACGAGCCGCAGGTGCTCACCGACCGGGGTGCCGTCGTCTCCGAACGCATGGCCTCGATGCTTGGCGTGAAGGAGGGCGACACGGTGACCGTCACCGACGCGGAAGGAGCACGGCGCACGGTGCGCGTGGCCGGCGTGACCGAGATGTACATCGGGCACTTCATGTTCATGTCGTCCGGCGGCTACGAGCACGTGTTCGGCGAGGATTGGCGGGCGAACGCGTACATGGTCCGGCTCAAGGATCCGAGCACCGCGAACGCCGGGCGCGTGGGCGCCTCGTTCATGAGAAACGACGGCGTCAGGGGAGTGGTGCAGAACATCACCGCGAAGAACCAGGTCGCCACGATCGTCGACTCGCTCGACCAGATCATGGAGGTGCTGATCCTCGTGGCCGCGCTCCTCGCCGTGGTGATCCTCTACAACCTCACCAACCTCAACGTGTCCGAACGTATCCGCGAACTGTCCACCGTCAAGGTGCTCGGGTTCCATTCGAACGAGACGACCATGTACATCTACAGGGAGACCATCGTGCTCTCCGCTATCGGCATCCTCGCCGGATACGGGATCGGCGTGGGACTCCACCGGTACATCATCACCGAAGTGCCTCCCGACGAGGTCATGTTCGACCCGGCGCTCGGGTGGCCGGCGTTCGTCGTGCCGGTCGTGGTGGTCGGCGTGGTGCTCGCCGCGCTCGGAATGGTCGTCTACCGCAGGCTCAGGGACGTGGACATGCTCGCCGCGCTCAAATCCGTGGAGTAGCCTCGGCGCCGGTGCGCCCCTATGTCCGGTTCGCCCCCTTAACTAGGGCGTTGTACATGAGAGGGAACACGGCGGAAGGAGACGCGGCATGGCGAGAAGCACGGGACATTCCCGTCCGGTGATCAAGGACGTGGCGCGTCTCGCCGGCGTCTCCGCGCCCACCGTCTCCCGTTACCTCAACGGCACCGTGAAGGTCTCCGAGGAGAAGCGTGCGCGCATCGCCAAGGCCATCGAGGAGCTCGGCTACGAGCCGAGCGTCGTCGCGCGCGCCCTGTCCAACCGGGAGATGGACACGGTGGTCGTGTTCGCCGCCAATCCGGAGGCGTTCTCCACCTCCGAGACCAACCACGGCGTCGAGAAGGCGGCGCGCGCCTGCCGGTTCCTCATGAACATCGTCTCCTTGGACGAATCCGACATGGACTCCGTCGAGGCGCGCGTCAGGATGGGCCTGTCCGTGCGCCCCGCCGGCGCCATCGTCTACCGGTACGACCGCGCCGGCATCAAGGCGCTCGACTACCTGCCGAAGGACCTGCCGCTGGTCGTCGTCGGCGGCGGATTCGGTGACGCCGATCGGCAGATCGTCAACGCGGAACGCGAGGCCGGACGATGGATGACCATGCACCTGCTTGACCTGGGGCACGAGACCGTCTTCCACGTGACCCGCCCGAAAGGCCCCACCGACAACACGCGCACCGACGGCTGGCGCGACGCGCTCGAGGAACGCGGCGCCGTGATTCACGAACCGATCGTCGTCTCCCGCGATCTGGAGGAGGCCGCCGCGGCAGGCCGCGCGCTGGGGGAGCGCGACGACGTGACCGCCGTCTTCGCCGGCGACGACGAGACCGCTGTCGCCGTGATCCGCGGACTGCGGGAGAAGGAGCGCCAGGTGCCGGACGACGTGAGCGTCGTCGGATTCGACGACCGCAACTTCGCCGCCATGTGGTCGCCCGCATTGACCAGCTACGGACAGAACTATCTCGAGATGGGTCGGCGCGCCTTCCGCATGCTCTACGAGCAGGTGAAGGCGCGGCGCGACGGCGTGGAGCCGCCGCCCGCCCGCGTCGACGTGGTCGAAGGCCAGCCCGCGCTCAGGGACTCCGAGATCGAATACGTACCCTGGCGTTGACACGCCGTCAACCGTCGCGGCGGGCCGTGCTGCGAAAACGGCTAAAATTGGGTATTGACTTTTTCCGCAACTCGGTATATGGACAGCGAAACGCGGAGGACATAGTGCAACGCTACGCTGTCAACAGCAACTGACCCAAGTGGCGCGTTTCCGCGCGCCCGCAACCAATTGAGGTGATTTCGGTGACATTCAAAGCCCCGCTTGATCTCACGGTCCACGCTCCGGATGGAATGTACGACCCCTCCAACGAGCATGACGCCTGCGGTGTGGGCATGGTCACCACGCTCAACAAGCGCCCCGAACACAAAATCGTCAAGGACGCCATCGAGGTGCTGGTCAACCTCGACCACCGCGGCGCGGTCGGCGCCGAGGAGAACACGGGCGACGGCGCCGGCATCCTGATGAGCATGCCGGACGAGTTCATGCGCGCCACCGTGCCCGCCGAACTGCCCGAAGCCGGCCACTACGCCGCCGGCATCGCGTTCCTCGACCGCGACATCGAGACCTCCGGCCAACAGGAGCAGGCCATCGCGAAGATCGCCCGCGAGGAAGGCCTCGAAGTCCTCGCCTGGCGCGTCGTGCCCACCAATCCGGACGGTCTCGGCCTGCAGGCGCTCGCCGCCATGCCGAGCTTCAAGACGCTCGTCCTCGCCGACCCGGAAGGCGGCCTCGCCGGCATCGAACTCGACCGCAAGACGTTCCGCATCCGCAAGCGCGTCGAACACGAGGTGGGCGTGTACTTCGCCTCCCTGTCCGCCCGCACCATCACGTACAAGGGCATGCTGACCACCATGCAGCTGACCCACTTCTTCCCGGATCTGGTCGACGAGCGCATGAAGGCCACCATCGCCATCGTCCACTCCCGCTTCTCCACGAACACGTTCCCGAGCTGGCCGCTCGCCCAGCCGTTCCGCCTGCTCGCCCACAACGGCGAGATCAACACCATCCAAGGCAATCGCAACTGGCTGTCCGCGCGCGAAGGCCGCCTGAGCTCCGAGCTGCTCGGCGAGTTCGAGCCGCTGCTGCCGATCACCACGCCCGGCTACTCCGACTCCGGCACCTTCGACGAATGCCTCGAACTGCTGCACCTCGCCGGCCGCTCCCTGCCGCACGCCATCTGCATGATGCTGCCGCCCGCCTGGGAGAAGAACGACGACCTCGACCCGGACCTCAAGGCGTTCTACGAGTACAACAACACGCTCATCGAGCCGTGGGACGGCCCGGCAGACATCGTCTTCACCGACGGCACCCAGGTGGGCGCGCTGCTCGACCGCAACGGCTTCCGCCCCGGCCGCTGGCAGCTCACCGATGACGGCTACCTCGTGCTCGCCTCCGAGGCGGGTGTCCTGCCCGAGACCGAGCAGGAGCACATCGTCGCCAAGGGTCGTCTCGAGCCCGGCAAGATGTTCCTGGTCGACACGGCCGAAGGCCGCATCATCCCGGACGAGGAGATCAAGAAGTCCCTCGCCGCCCAGCACCCGTACCGCAAGTGGGTCGAGGGCAATTCCGTGGAGATGAGCGACCTGCCCGCCCGCGAGCACGTCAACCACTCCGGCCAGTCCGTGCAGCGCCGCCAGCGCGCCTTCGGCTACACCGAGGAGGACCTCAAGATCGTCCTCACGCCGATGGCCAACACCGGCAAGGAGCCTCTCGGCTCCATGGGCAACGACACCCCGCTGCCCGCGCTCTCCAAGCGCCCGCGCATGCTCTTCGACTATTTCCACCAGAAGTTCGCGCAGGTGACCAACCCGCCGCTCGACTGGGAGCGCGAGGAGATCGTCACCTGCCTCGAATCCGCGATCGGCCCCGAGCCGAACCTGCTCGCCGATTCCGAGCTGCACGCGAAGAAGATCCTCATCCCGCTGCCCGTCATCGACTCCGACGAGATGGCGCAGCTCAAGCGTCTCGACAAGGCGCGCATCCTCGGCGGCTACTACCGTCCGTACGTCGTCAAGGGCCTCTACCAGGTGGCCGGCGGCGGCGAAGCCCTCCAGGAGCGCCTGGACGAGATCTTCGCCGAGATCGACGAGGCCATCGACAACGGCAGCAACTTCATCGTGCTGTCCGACCGTGACTCCAACCACACGTGGGGCCCGATCCCGTCGCTGCTGCTCACCTCCGCCGTGCAGCACCACCTGCTGCGTCGCCACACCCGCACGCAGATCTCCATGGCCGTCGAGGCCGGCGACGTGCGCGAGATCCATCACGTGGCGTTGCTCATCGCCTACGGCGCGGCCTGCGTGAACCCGTACCTCGCGTTCGAATCCGTCGAGAACCTGTCGCGCGAAGGCTACGTGAAGGTCGATCCGGCCACCGCAGTGAAGAACCTCACCAAGGCCCTGTCCATCGGCGTGCTCAAGATCATGGCGAAGATGGGCGTCTCCACCATCATGAGCTACCGCGGCGCCCAGCTGTTCGAGGCCGTGGGCCTGAGCCAGGACGTCGTCGACGAGTACTTCACCGGCACCACCACCCGCGTGGGCGGCGTCGGCCTCGACGAGATCGCCGAGGAGGTCGCCTCCCGCCACCGCGTCGCCTACCCGAACCAGTGGACCGCCTCGCCGCACCGCAACCTGCGCACGGGCGGCATCTACAAGTGGCGTCGCACCGGCGAGGACCATCTCAACGACCCGGAGGCCATCTTCCTGCTGCAGCAGTCCACCCAGCGCGGCGACTACGGCATGTTCAAGAAGTACACGCACCACATCGACGACACCTCGAACCGCCTGATGACCCTGCGTGGCCTGATGAAGTTCAACCACAACCGCAAGCCGATCGACATCTCCGAGGTCGAGCCGGCCAGCGAGATCGTCAAGCGCTTCTCCACCGGCGCGATGAGCTACGGCTCCATCTCCCAGGAGGCGCATGAGACGCTCGCCATCGCGATGAACAAGATCGGCGCGCGCTCCAACTCCGGCGAGGGCGGCGAGTCCGACGACCGCATCGAGGATCCGCTGCGCTACAGCCGCATCAAGCAGATCGCCTCCGCGCGCTTCGGCGTCACCTCCGACTACCTCGTGCACGCCACCGACCTGCAGATCAAGCTCGCCCAGGGCGCCAAGCCGGGCGAGGGCGGCCACCTGCCGGGCGCGAAGGTCCCGCCGTGGATTGCGACCGTGCGTCACGCGACGCCGGGCGTGGAGCTCATCTCCCCGCCGCCGCACCACGACATCTACTCCATCGAGGATCTCAAGCAGCTGATCAACGATGCGAAGATGGCGAACCCGAAGGCCCGCGTCCATGTCAAGCTCGTCTCCGAGTTCGGCGTCGGCACCATCGCCGCAGGCGTGGCCAAGTGCCATGCCGACGTGGTGCTCATCTCCGGCTACGACGGCGGCACCGGCGCGGCCCCGCTCAACGCGATCCGCCACGCGGGTACCCCGTGGGAGATCGGCCTGTCCGAGACGCAGCAGACGTTGATTCTCAACGGCCTGCGCTCCCGCATCGTCGTCCAGTGCGACGGCGAGCTCAAGACCGGCCGCGACGTCGTCATCGCCGCCCTGCTCGGCGCCGAGGAATTCGGCTTCGCGACCGCGGCGCTGATCGTCGAAGGCTGCGTCATGATGCGCGCCTGCCAGAAGAACACCTGCCCGCAGGGCATCGCCACCCAGGATCCGGAGCTGCGCGCCCGCTTCCGCGGCAAGCCCGAGCACGTGGTCAACTTCTTCATGTTCATCGCCGAGGAGGTGCGCGAGATTCTCGCCCAGCTCGGCTTCCGCACGCTCGAGGAGGCCGTCGGCCACGTCGAGTGCCTCGACCAGGACGAGGCCATCAAGCGCTGGAAGGCGGACGGCATCGACCTGACCAACGTGCTCAAGCAGGCGGGCCCGGTGCCCGGCACCATCCTGCACAACACCGAGCCGCAGAACCACGAGCTCGAGAAGGCGCTCGACAACCGTCTCATCGAACTCGCCCGGCCGGCGTTGGAGAAGAAGGAGCCGGTGCGCATCGACGTGCCGATCCGCAACGTCAACCGCACCGTCGGCACGATGGTCGGCTACGAGATCACCCGCCGCTACGGCGCCGCCGGCCTGCCCGACGACACCATCGACATGACCCTGCACGGCTCCGGCGGCCAGTCCATCGGCGCGTTCATCCCGCGCGGCGAGACCATCCGCGTGTACGGCGAGGTCAACGACTACGCCGGCAAGGGCCTGTCCGGCGGACGCCTCATCGTCCGCGCCGAGGACGGCGTCACCTTCGACCGCCACGAGAACGTGATCGCGGGCAACGTGACCGGCTTCGGCGCCACATCCGGCGAGATGTTCGTCGCGGGCCGCGCCGGCGAACGCTTCGCCGTGCGCAATTCCGGCGCGACCTTCGTGGTCGAGGGCGTCGGCGACCACGGCTGCGAGTACATGACCGGCGGCACCGTCGTCGTGCTCGGCCCCACCGGACGCAACTTCGGCGCCGGCTTCTCCGGCGGCAACACGTATGTGCTCGACCTCGACATGAAGCAGGTCAATCCGGAGGGCATCGAGTCCGGCGCGCTGCTGTTCGAGCCGCTCGACGCGGAGACCTCCGATCTCGTCCGCGCGCTCGTCAAGAAGCACGCCGAGGAGACCGGCTCCGAGTTCGCGGCCTCGCTGCTCGAGAACTGGGACGAGAACGCCAAGCGCTTCACGCACGTCGTGCCGAAGCACTTCATCGCCATGGAGAAGGCCATGGCCGACGCGGAAGCCGCACACATCGATTTCAATACGCCCGGCGCCTGGGAGCAGGTGTACGAGCACGTCATGGAAGGAGCGCGCTGAACATGGGCGACCCGAGAGGATTCCTGAAAGTCCGCACCCGCCGCGAGCTGGCCGAGCGTCCGGTCGAGCAGCGCATCAAGGACTGGTTCGACGTGCACGCCGAATCCGGTCTGCAGTCGTGGACCACCGAACAGGCGGCCCGCTGCATGGACTGCGGCACCCCGTTCTGCATGACCGGCTGCCCGCTCGGCAACCTCATCCCCGAGTGGAACGACCTGGTCCGTCAGGAGCAGTGGGAGGACGCCTACCAGCGTCTGAGCCTGACCAACAACTTCCCGGAAGTGACCGGCCGCATCTGCCCGGCGCTGTGCGAATCCGCCTGCGTGCTCGGCATCCACCAGCCGCCGACGATGATCAAGAACGACGAGTGCACGATCATCGACCAGGCATGGGATCTTGACTACGTCAAGCCGATGCCGCCGCAGCGACTCACCGACCAGACCGTCGCCGTCGTCGGCTCCGGCCCCGCCGGCCTCTCCGCCGCGCAGCAGCTCACGCGCGCCGGCCACACCGTCGTCGTCTACGAGAAGGACGACGCGCTCGGCGGCCTCATGCGCTACGGAATTCCGAACTTCAAGCTCGAGAAGACGCTGCTCGACCGCCGCGTCAAGCAGATGGAGGCCGAAGGCACCCGCTTCGAGACCGGCGTGGAGATCGGCAAGGACATCAGCTGGGACGACCTGCGCGATCGGTACGACGCGGTCGTCGTCGCCATCGGCTCCCGCGTGCCGCGCGACATGAAGATTCCCGGCCGCGAGCTCGACGGCATCCACTTCGCGATGGAGTTCCTGCCCGACGCGACCCGCCGCATTTACGGCGCGCCGCTCGAGCACGACATCACCGCCAAGGACAAGCACGTCATCGTCATCGGCGGCGGCGACACCGGCTCCGACTGCCTCGGCACGTCCATCCGACAGGGCGCGAAGGACGTCACCGTGCTGCAGATCATGCCGAAGGAGCCTTCGACACGACCCGACAACCAGCCGTGGCCGACGTTCGCCCGCCTCTACCAGAAGACCACGTCGATGGCCGAGGGCGGCGAGTACCTGTACTCCACGGATTCGGTGAACTTCATCGGCTCCGACGAGGAGCAGGAGCGTATCCACATCGAGAACTCCACCACCGCGGAAGGCTTCGTGGCGGACGAGCACGGCCACGTGACCGGCCTCAAGGTCGTATCCGTCGCGCCCGGCGAGAACGGCCCGTTCACCCGCCAGCCCGGCACCGAACGCGTGCTGCCCGCCGACCTGGTGCTCATCTCCGTGGGCTTCCTCCACCCGGACACCACGACCATCGTCGACCAGCTGCCCGTCGAACTCGACAAGCGCGGCAACATCGCCCGCGACGACAAGTTCGCCACCTCGCAGGACGGCGTGTTCGTGTGCGGCGACGCCGGCCGCGGCCAGAGCCTCGTCGTGTGGGCCATCGCCGAAGGCCGCTCCTGCGCGGCCGCCGTCGACGAATACCTGTCCAGCGAGCACACCAGCGAGCTGCCTGCACCGATCAAGGCGAGCACCAGGCCGATGATGCTGCCCCGCTGATTCCGGGACGCCAGCCGTCAGTCGATGTGATTGCCGGCATATGAGGGAATCCTGCGGTACTATCTACCGCAGGATTCTTTTCGTAACACCAAAGGAGCTTGCAGATGCCGAATCGAGCGGAACGTCGCGCCAAGGCCAAAGCCGACCGCAGGGGCAGGGGAATGCCTTCCCAGT
>NZ_JGZP01000004.1 GCF_000741785.1 Bifidobacterium stellenboschense
CCGTAGCCTGCGGGCGCGGGCTGGCCATATGCGGGGGCGGCGGGGGCCGCGGGAGCCGGGGCGCCGTACTGAGGTGCCGGGGCGGGGGTTCCGTACTGTGGCGTCTGCGAGGCGGGCGCGCCGTACTCGGGTTGTCCGTAAGGATTCTGCGGCTGGGGAGCCTGATTGTTGTCGGTCATCTGTCATTTCCCTTCTGCTTGGTTTCGGTCCGCCGTCGGATGGGACCGCGGAACCGGTATGTGCCCGTTGACACGCCACCATGCGTTTCACGGGTCGTGTACATGTCCATCGTACCGCCGAAAACGACGTAAGCCCATACATCCGGATGTATATTCCAGCGAACGGGATGTGAACGGGGTGCGCGGATACGGGGAAAGCCCCGCGAAGGCATGTGCATGCTTCGCGGGGCTTTCCAAGGCCACGGTTTCCGAGCGTTACAACTCAGATGTGGTAGTAGAGCTCGTACTCGAGCGGGGTCGGGGCCAGACGGGCCTGGTCGATCTCGTCGCGCTTCAGCTCGATCCAGGTCTCGATGAGATCCGGGGTGAACACATCGCCGGCGGTGAGGAAGTCGTTGTCCTCCTCAAGGGCGTTCAGCGCCTCGCCGAGGGAGCTCGGCACCTGCTTGATGTTCGCGTGCTCTTCCGGCGGCAGCTCGTAGAGGTCCTTGTCGACCGGAGCCGGCGGCTCGATGTGGTTCAGGATGCCGTCGAGGCCGGCCATCATCTGGGCGGAGAAGGCGAGGAACGGGTTGCAGGACGGATCCGGGGCGCGGAACTCGATGCGCTTGGAGGCGGGGGAGGTGCCGGCCAGCGGGATGCGGATGGCGGCGGAACGGTTGCGGGCCGAGTAGACCAGCGAGACCGGGGCCTCGAAGCCCGGGACCAGACGGTGGAAGGAGTTCAGCGACGGGTTCGTGAACGCGACGACCGCGGAGGAGTGCTTGATGAGACCGCCGATGTACCAGCGGGCGATGTCGGACAGGCCGCCGTAGCCCTGCTCATCGTAGAACAGCGGCTTGCCGTCCTTCCACAGGGACTGGTGGCAGTGCATGCCGGTGCCGTTGTCGCCGGCGATCGGCTTCGGCATGAAGGTCACGGACTTGCCGGCGAGGGCGGCGGTCTCGTGGACGACGTACTTGTACTTCATCAGGTCGTCGCCGGCGTGCTGCAGCGTGTTGAAGCGGTAGTTGATCTCCTGCTGGCCGGCGCCCGCCACCTCGTGGTGGGAACGCTCGAGCTGCAGGCCGACCTTCTGCAGGTTGGCGACCATGTCGTCGCGCAGATCCTGGTTGTGGTCGATCGGCGGAACCGGGAAGTAGCCGCGCTTGACGCGGTTCTTGAAGCCGATGTTCGGGGTGCCGTCCTCTTCGGTGTCGACGCCGGTGTTCCACGGGGCCTCGATGGAGTCCACCTCGTAGAAGGAGCGCTGCGCGGAGTTCTCGTAACGGACCTTGTCGAAGATGAAGAACTCGGCCTCCGGGGCGAAGGACGCGGTGTCGGCGATGCCGGTGGACTTCAGGTAGGCCTCGGCCTTGCCGGCGACCTGACGCGGGTCGCGGGAGTACGGCTCATCGGTCAGCGGGTCGACGATGGAGAAGGAAACGTCCAGGGTCTTGTGCTTGCGGAACGGGTCGATGAAGGCGGTGGTCACGTCCGGGACCAGCTTCATGTCGGACTCGTTGATGGCCTGGAAGCCCTGCACGGACGAGCCGTCGAACGGCATGCCGTCGGTGAATGCGTTGTCCAGGAACTCGCTGACCGGAACGGTGAAGTGCTGCTGCACGCCGATCAGATCGGTGAAACGGACGGAGACGTACTCGACGCCTTCCTTGTTGATGAGGGCTTCGGCCTCTTCCGGCGTATGGGCGAAGATCTTGTTCTCAGCCACGATCGCTCCTTTTATCGAAATGATTTACAGGACTAAAGCATAGGAACGTGCGTTTCGCGCGCTCGAAACTTCGGTTACGAGAATGTTTCGGGACAGGTAACGGAAGCCGTTAATCGTTGCGTTGGCGCGGTTCGCCGGGCGTGCGGGGGAGCGGCGGCCGGCGTCGTCCTGTCCGGAACGCGGACGGTGGAAACGCGGACGGCCGGCGTCGTGCGGCGGACCCGCGGTCGTCCGGATACGCGAGGACCCCGATCGCCGGTGACGATCGGGGTCCTCATACGGCTCGGGAAGCGCCGCGAGGCGTCAGCGTCCGCGCATCGCGCGACGGCTGACCTTCTGCATGCGGTTCGGGTCGACGCCCTTCGGGATGCCGTAGCCGCGTTTCGCCTGCAGGGTGCGCAGACGGTCGTTGAGGATGGCCAGCTCCTCCTTGGTGAGGATGAAACGGCGGCGCGGATGGATCGACGCCATGAGCTTGTTGGAGTGGTTGGTCGGCACGTAGCTCTTCTTGCGGGTGATGGTCTTGCGCAGGTCACGCAGGCGCGTGGTGCCGTTGGAACCGTCGCCCATGATGATGCGGTAGACGGGGATGGAGGAGCCGGCGGTCACGCCCTTGATCTCATGCTCCTGACGGTCCATCTGACGCTTGATGCGGTCGTGGCCGCCCTCGCCGAGCAGATAGATGCCGTTGTAGCCGGTGCCGCGCCAGATGGCGTCCTTGGTGCGGGCGTCCACCCACACGGGCTGCTCCGGGAAGGTGAAGCCGGCCTTGGTCATGTTGCTCAGCACGCTGACCGCCGCGCCCGGACGGCCTTCCAGCTGCTTGTAGCCGACCTTGTCCGCGCGGTTGGTGAGCACCATCGTGCCGAGCAGGATGCCGAGCATGACGGCGGCGATGATGGTGAGAATCCAGGTGAGCCACATCCACTTCATCACGAGGCCGAGGATCACAGCCAGCACGATCGGGGCGACGAACGCGCCGCCGCACAGCCACGGCAGCTGCTTGTCGTCCTTGTAGGTGAACTTGAAGATCTGGATGATCTGCTTGATCGTGCTGTTCTTCTTGGGCTTCTTCTCGTCCTTGTCAGCCATTCTTCCCTCGCTTGGAGTCGGATTTGCGCATACTGGCCGTTGATTCTACCAGCATGCGTGCCCCGGGGCGTGGCGTGTTTCCGGGACACGTGGTCAGTGCGTGGTCGGTGTGTGGTCGGCGCGCGGTCAGCGCGTGTGCAGCGGACGCCCGTCCGCCTTGAGCAGCGCCTCGCCGAGCGTCTCGCTGAACGTGGGATGCGGGTGGATGAGCCGCGCCGCCTCGGCGAGCGGCACCCGGTTGCCGACGAGCTGCTCCGCCTCGGCGATCAGGTCCGAGGCGACCGGCGCGACGATGTGCACGCCGAGCACGACCGGCACGTCCGGCCGGTCCGCGCGTTCGCCGCTGACGACCGTCATCGCCCCGCCGACGCCGCTCATCAGCATGCGCGCGTTGCCGAGCATCGGATACGCGGTTTCCTTGACGTTGTTGAGATTCGGGTCGGCGGTCGCCTCCTGGCCGGTCAGTCCCACGCACGCCGCTTCCGGGTGGGAGAACACGATCTGCGGCACGGTGGTCTCGTCCACCGGCTTCGGGTCGAGTCCGGCGATCGCCTCGGCGACCGTCACGCCCTGTTCGAACGCGCGATGCGCGAGCGCGTGTCCGGCGACGATGTCGCCCACCGCCCACACGTGCGGCGCGTGCGTGCGCCCGAGCGCGTCGCACGCGACATAGCCGTGGTCGTCGAGCGTGACGCCGGCGCGCGCGAGCCAGTCGAACCGCGTGTTCGGGTCGCGTCCGATCGCGGCGAGCACGATCTCGCCGTACGCCTCGTGATCGGCGTCGCCGCTGTCGCACGTGTAGTGGACGGTCGCGCCGAGGTTCGCGCCGGTCTCGACGCGCGTGACGGCAGTGCCTTTGACGACCTTCACGCCCTGACGCGCCAGTTCGCGCGTCAGGGTCGTGGCGGTGCGCCGGTTCCAGCCGGACAGCACGCGGTCCTTGCGGATGAGGAGCGTCACGTCCACGCCGGCCGCGTTCCACATGGACGCGAATTCGACGGCGACCGCGCCCGCGCCGACGATGACCGCGGAGGCGGGGAACTCGTCGAGTTCCAGCGCCTGCGTGGAGTCGATGAGCGCGCCGGCGAACGGGATGCCGGGCAGCGGGCGCGGTTCGGCGCCGGTAGCGAGGATCACGTCGCCCGCCTCGATGACGACGGTCGGGGCCAACGGCTCGGCGGCCTGGGCCTTGCGGAATCGTTCGACCGGGTCTCCGGCGACGGTCACGGCGAGGTTCGCGCCGGCCGCGGCGTCGGCGGTTCCGGCGACCTCGCGCAGATCCGTGGCCGCGCCGTGGAACACGGTGACGCCGCGATGCGCGAGCAGGGCCGCAAGTCCGCCCGTCATCGTCTCGACCACATGCCTGCGGTAGTCTCGCAGCGTGCCGTAGTCGATGCCGTCCACGTGCGCCTGCACGCCGAGCTCGGCCGCACGGTGCACGGTGTCGATGGTGTGCGTGGCGGTGATGAGCGCCTTCGACGGGATGCACCCGCGGTTGAGGCATGTGCCGCCGAGCGTCGCGTCCCGTTCGATGAGGGCGACGGACTTGCCGAGTTCCGCCGCGCGCAACGCCGCCGAATAGCCGCCGGGTCCCGCGCCGATGATCGCGATGTCGAATGATTCGTTGATTCCGTTCATGCCGCCCATGATAGCCGCACTCACTTGGCTCCCCTTGCAGGGGAGCTGTCGGCGAAAGCCGACTGAGGGGTAGACAACAACAATGAGGGGTGGACGGGCATCAGCCCATCCACCCCTCGTCAGTCCGTCGGGTGCATATCATTCCGGGAAGTGGCCGCGCTTCGGCTCGCGCGGCTTCGGAAGCCTCCAGCGGCGCATCTGGATGGCGCGGCTCCACGCGTAGGACGCGGAACGCGAGCCCTTCGCCACGGCGCGTTCGCCGTACTTGGCGACGAGCTTCTTCTTGAGCTTGCGCCACATGAGCCACACGTCGATGACCACCGCGATCAGGTACGCGTACATGAGCAGCATCATGATCATCGAAGCGGTCTGGTTCTGCGCGACGGACGTGATGATCATCGAGGCGATGAGGATCACGAACGCGACCGGGATGAAGAACTCGCCGATGTTGAAGCGGGCGTCCACGTAGTCGCGGATGTAGATGCGCCACGGCAGGCGCTCCGCCTTCGGCATGTGGTTGATGTCGCCCTTCTGCATCGCCTCGTATTCGGCGTTCTCACGCTCGCGCATCTTCGCCTTCGCGGCCTTCGCGCTCGCCTTGCGGTCGGTCGGCACCAGCGGACGCACGCCGGCGGCCTGCGCCTGCTTCATCTTCGGGGTGGGCGCGTTCTTCGTGCGGTCCTTCCTCACCGGCTTCGCAGGCTGTTCGGCCGCTTCCTCGACCGGCTCCTGCGCGGATTCCTTCTTCTTCAACGGGTTCCATGTCATGCTTGCAGGTTACGGTGACGTCTAGACGCGCGCAGAACGGCGAAACGGCACCAAAACAAGGCCGGAGGGCCGGTCTCGTTTTGGATCGCCGCCCATGCGCGACCACATGACATCTATAGACACCTATATATAAGGAGAGGCACATGGCCCAGCTCACCGTGGACGAGGTCCGCGCCCGCGTGGAATCCGACTGGACGCGCATCGTAGACGTCCTCAACCGCAAGATCGCCTTGAAGTCCGTGTCCGCGGAAGGCATCACCGGCGAACACATGAAGCGTTCCGCCGAATTCGTCGCCGACCAGCTGCGCGAGGTCGGCGTCGACGCGAAGGTCGTCCAGTCCTCGAACCCGGACGGCACGCCCGGCGCGTGGGAGGTCATCGGCTCGCGCATCGTCGACGAGTCCGCGCCCACCGTGCTCCTCTACGCGCACCACGACGTGCAGCCCGTGCCGGACGCGTCCGCGTGGAACACCGACCCGTTCGTCGGCACCGAGATCGACGGCCGACTCTACGGCCGCGGCTCGGCCGACGACGGCGGCGGCATCGCCATCCACTCCGGCGCGCTGAAGGCGCTCGGGGATGACCTCAAGGTCAACGTCAAGGTGTTCATCGAAGGCGAGGAGGAGATGGGCTCCCCGAGCTTCATCCCGTTCATCGAGGCGCATAAGAGCGAGTTCGAATCCGACGTGATCATCGTCGCCGACTCCGGCAACTGGTCGGCGGACATCCCGTCCCTGACCACCTCGCTTCGCGGCAACACCTGCGTCGACGTGACCGTGCGCGGATTGAAGCACCCGGTCCACTCCGGACAGTACGGCGGCCCGATCCTCGACTCGAACACGCTCGCCGCGATGCTCATCGCCTCCCTGTACGACGCGAACGGCGACCTCGCCGTGCCCGGCGTCGCAGCCGAGGAGCCAATCGGCGGACTCCAGCGAGACCTCGACGAGGCGTCCGTGCGCGCCGACGCCGGTGTCGTCGACTCCTACACGCTCGCCGGCACCGGCTCGCTCGCCTCGCGCCTGTGGACCAAGCCGAGCCTGACCGTCATCGGCTTCGACGCGCACCCGGTCAACGGCTCGTTCAACGTGATCAGCCCCGAGACCCGCTTCCGCCTGTCCCTGCGCACCGCGCCGAACCAGCGCCCCGAAGAGGCGCAGGACGCGCTCGCCACGTACCTTGAAACCCACGCGCCGTTCGGCGCCGAGGTCGAGGTGACCAAGCTGGAGAACGGCATGGGCTGGGGCATGGACCCGGACGCGGTCGCCACCAAGGACGCGCTCGAAGCGATGGAGCAGGCGTTCGGCGTCGCCCCCATCAACAAGGGCGAAGGCGGCTCCATCCCGTTCATCCCCGAACTGCAGCGCATCTTCCCCTCGGCGCAGGTGCTCGTCACCGGCCCGGAGGATCCGAAGGCCAACGCGCACAGCCCCAACGAGTCCATCTCGCTGTCCGGCCTGAAGAACAACGTCATCACCGAAGCCCTCCTGCTCGACAAGCTCGGCAGGTGAGCGGGCGCCACGCTCGACGGCGACAATCCGTCACAGCCCCCTCTGACGAGGGGGCTCCCGGCGAAGCCGGGTGGGGGAGAGACGAACCCTTGATTTCGTCGGTTCGGTCGTTTATGGTGGAGGGCTGACACGGGAGCCGCTCGAAGGCGGCTGAGAGGGGACCGCAACGGGTCCCGACCGATGGAACGTGGACGGGCAATGCCGACCACGGAACTGTCCTCCACCCGTGCCTTCGAAGGAAGCAAGAGAGAAAGGCACATCATCATGGCCGAAACCGTCGCCAAGACCAACTACAAGTGGCGCGTCGTCGACATCGTCGTCGCCGCCATCATCGCCGTCGCATCCGGTGTCATCTTCTGGGGCTGGGACGTCGTCTGCGCCGCCCCGCTCGCCCTGTTCGAAGCCGTCACCCCCGGCTTCGAAGGCCTGCTCAACGGATTCTGGCTGTTCGCCGGCCCGCTCGCCGCCATCATCGTGCGCAAGCCGGGCGCCGCCCTCTTCGCCGAGACCCTCGCCGCGTTCCTCGAGCTCACGCTCGGCAACCAGTGGGGCGTCGGCGGCTCGCTCATCGTCGGCATCATGCAGGGCCTCGCCGCCGAAATCGCCTTCGCGATCTTCGCGTGGAAGCAGTGGAACATCGGCACCACCATCCTGTCCGGCGCGCTCGCCGGCGTCGCCTGCTGGGCCTACTACTGGATGACCAACCCCGGCTGGAACGCGATGCGCGTCAGCTGGTACCTCGTCGGCTCCATTATTTCCGGCGTCATCATCGCCGGCGCGCTCATGTGGGCGCTGCACAAGGCGATCGCCGCCACCGGCGTGCTCGACCGCTTCGCCTCCGGCCGCGCCGAGGCGCGCGTCTGATGCGCATCACGCCCGCCCGCGTCGAGGCGAAGGATTGGGGATGGCGTCACGCCACGCGCAAGGACTTCGCCCTGCGCGGGCTCGATTTCGACATCCGCCCCGGGGAGCACGTGCTGCTCCTCGGCGCCTCCGGGGCGGGCAAAAGCACGCTCATGGCCGGACTGGCCGGCGTGCTCGGCGGATCCGACGAGGGCGAGCAGGAAGGCTCGCTCACCATCGACGGCGTCGAAGCCGGCATCGCCCGCGGCAAGGCCGGCCTCGTGCTGCAGGACCCGGATTCGCAGATCATCCTCGAACGTGTGGGCGACGACGCGGCCTTCGGCTGCGAGAACCTCGCCGTCCCGCGCGACGAGACGTGGCGGCGCGTGCGCGAATCACTCGACCTGGTCGGCCTGAAGGACATCGACCTCGACCGGTCCACGCGCCACCTGTCCGGCGGACAGCGGCAGCGTCTCGCGCTCGCCGGCGTGCTCGCCATGCAGCCGGGGCTCCTGCTGCTCGACGAGCCGACCGCCAACCTCGATCCGGAAGGCGTGCGCGAAGTGCACGACGCGGTGCGCGACGTGCTCGAACGCACTGGGCAGACCATGGTCGTCGTCGAACACCACATCGACGTGTGGATGGACCTGATCGACCGCGTCATCGTCATCGGCCATCCCGACCCGGATTCGCACGTGGGCGGCGTCATCGCCGACGGAAGACCGGATGAGGTGTTCGGCGAGTACGGCGATCTGCTTGCGCGAGGCGGCGCATGGGTGCCGGGACGCGCGATCCCGGACCGTGCGCCGGCGCGCGTGCGCGCGGACGGCGACGCGGCCGGAGAGGCCGGTGCCGCCGGAACGCGTGACGACCACCGCGAACCCGCGCTCGCTACCGAGGATTTGAGCTTCGGCCGCGGATTCCCGCTCGGCGAGCACATCAATCTCGAATTCTTCGCCGGCGAGGTGACGGCCCTGATGGGGCCGAACGGCGCCGGAAAATCCACGCTCGCGCTGACGCTCGCCGGACTCCTCAAGCCGCTCGCCGGGCATGTGCGCGTGCGCGCCGACATCGCCGAAGGCGCGCGCGGCGACGAGCCGGACAAGTGGAGGAGCCGCGAACTGCTCGGCCGCATCGGCATGGTCTTTCAGGAGCCGGAACACCAGTTCGCCGCGGCGCTCGTACGCGACGAGGTTGCCATCGGACCGAAGTCGATGGGCGCCGACGAGACGCGCGCGTACGCGACTGCCGACAAAATGCTCGAACGGATGAACCTCTCGCGGTTCGCCAAAGCCAACCCGTACACGCTGTCCGGCGGCGAGAAGCGGCGACTGTCCGTCGCCTCCATGCTGGCCGGTGCGCCGAAGATTCTCGTCATGGACGAGCCGACCTTCGGCCAGGACTTCACCACGTGGACCGAGATGGTCGACCTCATCGCCAAGGTGCGCGACCAGGGTTCCGCGGTCATCATCGTCACGCACGACGAGGCGCTCGTCAGGGCGCTCGACGCGCGTCGCATCATGTTCGGATTCGCAGGGGAGTGACCCATGGGAAACGATTCAAGCACGTCCGCCATCTCCCTCCCGCTGGCGGGAGGTGGCGCGGAGCGCCGGAGGGTGGTCGACCGCGTCGTCGTCACGCCGCCGAGCGCGCGCAAGGAGCCGGCGCGGCCCGCGTCGCCCTCGTGGTTCATCGCGAAGGTGAACCCGGTGACGCGCATCATCGGCGCGCTGCTCCTGTGCATCCCGATGTTCGTGAGCCTCGACGTGGTTTCCGCGTCCGTGGCGTTGGGACTCGAGGTCGCGCTGCTGTGGATCGGCGGCGTCGACCCGATCCGCATCTGCCGCAGCACGTGGCCGGTGTGGATTGCCGCGGTCGGCGGCTTCATCTCCGTGCTCCTGTACGGCCGCACGTCCGGCGAGATCCTGTGGACCGCCGGTTGGATCGTCGTGTCCGAAGGCTCCGTGTACCTCGCATGCGCCACGTTCCTGCGCGTGCTCGCCATCGCCGTGCCCGGCGTGGTGCTCGCGCTCGGCCTTGATCCGACCGACCTGGCCGACGGCCTCGTGCAGATCCTGCACCTTTCGCCCCGGTTCGTGTATGGCGGCCTCGCCGGCATGCGCATGTTCACGCTATTGCAGGATGATTGGCGTGCGTTGGGATTGTCGCGCCGCTCGCGCGGACTCGGCGACGGCAATGCGATCCAGCGTGCGTTCTCGCAGGCGTTCGGGCTGTTGGTCCTGTCGATTCGTCGCGCCACGAAGCTCGCCACCGCGATGGAGGCGCGCGGCTTCGGCGGCGAAGGCCCGCGTTCGGCGGCGCGTGTCTCGCGGCTGCATCCGATTGACGCGGTGTTCTGCGCGATTTGCTTCGTGATCCCGTTCATCGCGCTCGGCGTCGCCGTCGCCACCGGCAACTGGCACTTCTCCTTCCAAGGCGCGTGATCGCGGGCGCGATCCGGGTGGCGCTCCGGTCCGAATGTGGTTCGTCGTACTGCGACACGCCGGTGGGGAATCAAAACCGGTATACCTGTTCCGGTCGCCGGTCCGATTCGTAGACTCGTTCGTAAGTGGACAAGTCGATTCGGCATTTCGGATGGAAGGTGGACGATGAGTGAGCATGGTGCTATGCGGGCCGGAACGGCAATGACCGCCATAAGCGGAGAAGGTGCCTCGTCCGAGTCCATCGCATATGTTGAGACGGAGGATGTGAGCGCGGATGCGATTCGCATCGTGGAATCCGCCCAGCAATCTGTTTATCGCGCGGTGAACGTCTCCATGGTATGGCGCAACTGGCTGATTGGCCGGCGCATCGCGGTCGAGGAGCTAAAAGAGGCGGATCGTGCCGACTACGGCGAGCAGTTGATTCGGCGGTTGTCGGAGGACATTGCGGCGGCCGGGTATAAGGGATTGAATCGGCGGACACTGTACTACTGCGTGCAGTTCTACCGTGCTTTCCCGAAGATTGTGAACGCACTGCGTTCACAATCCGGTCTGCTGACGTGGACGCATTACCGCAGCCTGCTCCGCGTCACCGATGCCAAAGCACGCGATTGGTATGAACATGAAGCGTTGGCTCAGAACTGGAGCTCGCGCACATTGGACCGGAACATCGACACGCAATACTATGAGCGGATGCTGCTGTCTCAGCATCCCGATCGTGTGCGGCGCGAGATGGAATCCAAGACCGAGCCGTACCAGCAGGACAAACTGGAGTTCATCAAGAACCCGGTGGTGGCCGAATATCTGGGACTCGACCCCAAAACGGATTTCACCGAATTCAAACTGGAATCCAGCATTCTCGCGAACCTGCAGAAGTTCCTGTTGGAACTGGGCAAAGGATATGCGTTCGTGGCGCGGCAACAGCGCATCCACACGGATGAGAACGACTACTACATCGATTTGGTGTTCTACAACTACATGCTGAAATGCTTCGTGCTGATCGATCTGAAAACCACCCGAATCACCCATCAGGATGTAGGACAGATGGACATGTACGTGCGCATGTACGACGAGCGGATGCGCGGGCCGGGAGACAATCCGACGCTTGGCATCGTATTGTGCTCCGAAACTAGCGAGGACATCGCCCGATATTCGGTCCTTCATGACAGCGACCAGCTGTTCGCGGCGAAATACAAGCTCTACCTGCCCACGGAGGAGCAGCTCCGCGCAGAAATCGAAATGCAGAAGCGCATCTTCGCCATGCAGCAGCGTGACGCCGAGAATCAGAAGAACCTGGGTAGAGGAACAAGATTATGACGACGGACTCCGGCTTCGGTGGCGACTGCTCGCGTTCGATATTGCATGTGAGCCGTCTGCGTGATGTTCCGGTCCGCAATGCGGTTCGTCGTACTGCGACACGCCAGTAGGATGACGAGCTTGATAGGTCAACTTGTTCCAACCTGGAACAGGTTCGTGCCGAGGGGCCGTCGGGTCAGACGCACAGTGAATGTGTGCAACTTGGACACGGTTATTTCGGTGTCTCTTCGCCGGTTTCGCGTTGACGCCAGCGTTCGACGGCGTCGATCATCTTGGGGTCGGCCTCCGCCGCGTAATAGGGATGGTAATAGATGTTCGCCTCCGGGTAGCCGGATGCGGGCAAGACGGTGATGCACAGGTCGTCGAGGGCATGTGCAGCATCGGGTGAGGCTTTTCTGAATCCGGCCTTGTAGTAGAGGTAGCCGAGGAATTCGTACGGGTCGGGAATCGCTTTTTTGTTCCAGCCGAGGAACTCATAGCGGAATCCGACCCGAGCGATGTCGTCCGAGGTTTTGCATTCGGCCTGCACGTAACGGAAGAACGCCTGTCTGACGGCGTCCCAACCATATTCATCCACTAAACATGCAGTATGTTCCTCCATCGTTTGATATTCCTTACGGGATACGGAATCCTCGTCGAAGCCGAAAAAGAGTTTGATTTGGTTGTCGAGTTCGGAGTTGTGTTTCATTTCTTACTCCAAGTGAATTTGATACTGAAGAGATTGTGATTCTCATTGTAAAAACCGGTGATGTACTGCATGGGCATGTGTCATTCGCCTTCTAGGCCCGTGGCATGTAACGCCCATGAGCATTAAGATCCGTCGCGAAACGGATCGGTCATTCTGCAGGTGAATCGTTTCGCTCATATCCGTCCCCGTGAAACAATGCAGCCATCATATGACCGGTATGGTTCATAAGAGACCGGCTGAGGCATAAATTCGTCAGCATGTGGGCGGAATGGTTCTCGTGTGCATTCGCCAGCGAAAGGAAACTGGCATCACATGTCCGGTTCTCTTCGCAAGTGCTTATCCTCGGACCGACAGGGGTCCCGACAATCGCACCTAGGTGGTCAGCCGTATAGGTGACGTTCCCTCCTCTATAGGTAACAGCCGCCCCCACCAGTGTCTCATCGGACACCGGCTTGTCATTGGGGCTCTTAAGAACGACATGGCCTCCGCCGACTCCACAACCGGCGTGTATTGCTTCAATGTTTGTTCGGCGGACACCAACTTGCTAAAACACACCGGCGGTGAAGCCGATTTTGCATCCGAAGGCATCTCCTAGGCATGTGCGGGAGCGCGTGGCATATGGCGGTGCGATCATTGGAATCCGCTTGCGTTGCCGACGGTCGCGGCTCGGAGCCCGGTGCCGTGGCGCGGTAGGCGTGACGGTAGGGTGGAGGGCATGCCCATCAACCATGCAGTGATCGACAATCCGAAATCCGACCGAATCAAGCGCGTCGCCGGACTCGCGCGCCCGGCCGGCCGCGAACGCTCCGGCCGCTTCCTCATCGAAGGCCCGCAGTCCGTGCGCGAGGCCGTCACATGGCGTCCCGACGTGGTGAGCGACCTGTACGTCGCGATCGACGTCGATCCCGACGGCGAACCGTATCTGTCCGACACGCTCGCCGCGATCGTCGACAAGTCGCAGGAATCCCGAAAGACGCCGATCTACGTGCATCACGTCACGCGCGAGGTGATGGCCAAGATCAGCAAGGACGCGCAGGGCATCGTCGCCGTGGGAGACATCGAGACGCTCCACACGGAGATCTCCGCCGTCCGCCTCTCCGAACGCCCGCTCATCGCCGCGTTCTGGCAGGTGCGCGACCCGGGCAACGCGGGCACCGTGATCCGCGCCGCCGACGCCGCCGGATGCGACGCGGTCGTGTTCGTCGACGAGTGCGTGGACCCGCTGAACCCGAAGGTCATCCGTTCGACCGCCGGCTCCCTGTTCCACATCCCCGTGCTGCGCATGGACACCGGCACGTTCCTCAAGTGGATGGAACGCGACGATCTCGCCACCGTCGCCGCCGACGTGTACGGCACGTCGGAACGCAAGCCCGAACCGTTGCCCGACATGCTCGCCGAACGCGCGTCGGACGCGGCCAGGACGCGCGAGACGCGTGGCGCGAACGGCGCGCGCGGCGACGCCGTGCTGTTCGGCAACGAGGCGAGGGGACTGCCCTCCGCCATCCTCGAACGCATGGACCGCATCGTGTCGATTCCGCTGTACGGCAAGGCCGAATCGCTGAACCTCGGCACGTCCGCCGCGGTCATGCTCATGAGCCTCGCCATGAGCGGGCGCTGAGCCGCACAGCCGCCTGCCGGTCGCATGCCGGCCATACGCCGGCCGCGTGCCGGCGGTTCCGCGACCACGTGATGGAACCGGGCGGCCATGTCGAGTCATACCGTGACAATGTGATGTTGGACAACGCTTGGGAAACGTGCGTTTTCGCGTGTTTCCCCACGTGCAATGCACGTCAGTGAAGCAGATATAAAGGAAAGGGTGCTCGTGGCAGAAGCGCTATTCGATGCGCAAACGGTGACCGATGCGGTCGCCGAAGGCATCGCGAAAATCCAGAACGCCTCCACGCTGGAGGAATTGAAGGCCATCAAGAGCGAATACGCCGGAGCCGACTCGGCGATGACGCAGGCCAGCAAGGCCATCGGGGCACTGCCCAAGGACCAGAAGAAGGACGCCGGCAAGCTCATGGGCAAGCTGCGCGCCGACTTCGGCCGCGCCTACGGCCCCAAGGAGAAGGAGCTCAAGGAGGCCGCCGAGGCCGCCGCGCTCGCCGCCGAGACCGTCGACATGACGCTGCCGGTCGCGCGCAAGCCGCTCGGCGCGCGCCACCCGCTCGCCAAGCTCATGGAGGACGTCGAGGACTTCTTCATCTCCATGGGATGGCAGATCTCCGCCGGCCCCGAAGTGGAGGCCGAATGGTACAACTTCGACGCCCTCAACTTCGGCCCGGACCATCCGGCCCGCCAGATGCAGGACACCTTCTACGTGAAAGGCAACCAGGCGAAGGACGCCGCCGGCTTCGTCGGCTCCAACATGGTCGTGCGCACGCAGACCTCGTCCGACCAGGTGCGCGCCCTGCTGTCGCGCGGCGTGCCGCTGTACATCGCCTCCCCGGGCCGCGTGTTCCGCACCGACGAGCTCGACGCCACCCACACCCCGGTGTTCCACCAGTGCGAGGCGCTCGCCGTCGACAAGCACCTGACCATGGCCGACCTCAAGGGCGTGCTCGACAAGCTCGCCGTCGCCATGTTCGGTCCGGAGGCCAAGACCCGCCTGCGCCCGAGCTACTTCCCGTTCACCGAGCCGAGCGCCGAGCTCGACCTGTGGTTCCCCGACAAGAAGGGCGGCCCGGGCTGGCTCGAATGGGGCGGCTGCGGCATGGTCAACCCGAACGTGCTCAAGTCCGCGGGCATCGACCCGAACGAATACACCGGCTTCGCGTTCGGCGTGGGCATGGAGCGCACGCTGCTGCTGCGTTCCGACATCAACGACATGCACGACCTCGTCGAGGGCGACGTGCGTTTCGCCGAACAGTTTGTGATGGGGGAGTGATTACCCATGCCTATGGTTGATATCGATTGGCTCAAGGAGCACGTCGAGGTTCCGTCCGACCTCACCTACGAGCAGCTCGCCAAGGACCTGGTCAAGGTCGGCCTTGAGGAGGAGGAGATCCACGCCTCCCAGGTGACCGGCCCGATCGTCGTCGGCTACGTGGTCGATGCCACGCCGGAGCCGCAGAAGAACGGCAAGATCATCAACTGGTGCCATGTCGACGTCGGCGACGAATACAACGAGACCGACGAGAACGGCAACAAGGTGCCGCGCGGCATCATCTGCGGCGCGCCGAACATGGCCGCCGGCGAGAAGGTCGTCGTGACCCTGCCGGGCGCCGTCCTGCCCGGCGACTTCCGCATCGAGCCGCGCAAGACGTATGGCCACATCTCCAACGGCATGTGCGCCTCCGAGCGCGAGCTCGGCCTCGGCGACGACCACAACGGCATCATCCTGCTGCGCCACTACGGCTTCACGCCCGAGGAGTACGAGGCTTTGAAGCCCGGCGACGACGCGATGCACCTGCTGCACCTCGACCAGCCGCTGCTGGAGATCAACATCACGCCGGACCGCGGTTACACGCTGTCCTACCGCGGCGTGGCCCGCGAATACCACCACTCCACCGGCGCCGCGTACACGGACCCGGTCAAGGAGCTCAACGCCCGCGTGCCCGTCGCCGCCGGCGAGGCCTCCGGCACCGTGCCGGACGTGCAGGTCGAGATCGACGACAACAACCCGATCCACGGCGTGCCCGGCTGCGACCGCTACTATGCGCGCGCCATCCGCGGCTTCGACCCGACCTCGCGCACGCCGAACTGGATGCGCCGCCGACTCATCCGCGCCGGCGTGCGCTCCATCTCGCTCGCCGTGGACGTCACCAACTACGTGATGCTCGACCTCGGCCAGCCGATGCACGCCTACGATCTGGACAAGCTCGAAGGCCCGATCGTCGTGCGCCGCGCGAACGAGGGCGAGAAGCTCGTCACCCTCGACGGCAAGGAGCATGAGCTCAGCCCCGAGGACCTGCTCATCACCGATTCGCCGAACGGCCAGCGAGCCTCGCGCATCATCGGTCTCGCCGGCGTGATGGGCGGCCTGTACGGCGAGGTGACCGCGGAGACGAAGAACATCCTGCTCGAAGCCGCGCACTTCGATCAGGTGTCCATCGCGCGTTCCGCCCGCCGCCACAAGATCCCGTCCGAGGCGTCTCGCCGCTTCGAACGCGGCGTCGACTACCAGCTGCAGCCGGCCGCCGCGCAGATGGCCGCCGACCTGCTCATCAAGTACGGCGACGGCGAGGCCAGCGAGAAGCCGACCGACGTGAACAACACGCACCGCCGCAAGGCCATCCACTTCAAGGCCACGGAGGTCAAGCGCGTCGCCGGTCTCGACACCGGCGTGAACGCCATTTCCGACATCCTCACTGACATCGGCTGCACTGTGGCCGGCGGCGGCAACGGCGAGTTCTCCGTCACCCCGCCCACCTGGCGTCCGGATCTGAACGAGCCGTGCGATCTGGTCGAGGAGGTCGCGCGCCTCGTCGGCTACGACGAGATTCCCGTTACCGTGCCGCCGGCGCCGGTCAAGGGCGAGGTCGGCCTGACCGCCGACCAGCTGCGCCGTCGCCGCGTCGCCGACGAGCTCGCCGAATACGGCATGGTGGAGGCCCTGAGCTACCCGTTCGTGGGCGACAACGACTACAAGGCGTTCGGCTACGACGCTGAGGCCACCAAGAAGGTCAGCGTCGAGATCGCGAACCCGCTGTACGGCGACCGCCCGTACCTGCGTCGCCACATCCTGCCCACGCTCGCCGCGACCGTGCAGCGCAACATCCGCCGCGGCATCGAGAACGTGTCGCTCTACGAGCTCGGCCACGTGTACCTGTGGAACCCGGACGCGCCCGCCATCCCGGCCCTGCCCGGCGGCGTGAAGCCCACGCCGGAGCAGCTCGCCGCGCTCGACGCCGGCCTGCCCGACCAGCCCGACCATGTGGCCGGCATCCTGACCGGTCTCGCCGAGAACACCGGCTGGCTGGGCGGCAAGCGCCCGGTCGACTGGTCCGACGCGGTCGAGGCCGTGCATCGCATCGCCGACCGTCTCGGCGCCGCCATCGAGCTGGAGCAGCCGGCCGCCGCCGACGTGCCCGCCCAGTGGCATCCGGGCCGCTTCGCCCGCGTGAACGCCGCCGGCACGTTCGTCGGCTTCGTCGGCGAGCTTCACCCGCACGTCAACGAGGCGCTCGGCTTCCCCGAGCACTCCGCCGCGTTCGAGCTGAACCTCACCGCGCTGTTCGCCACGCTCGACGGCAAGCCGGTGCAGGCCAAGCCGATCTCCACGTTCCCACCCGTCAAGCAGGATCTCGCCTTCACCGTGGACGACACGGTGACCGCCGCCCAGCTCGAAGACGTGGTGCGTGAGGCCGCCGGCGCGAACCTCGAATCCATCGAACTGTTCGACGTGTTCACCGGCGAGCAGGTCGGTGAGGGCAAGAAGTCCCTCGCCTTCGCGGTGGTGTTCCGTTCGCCCGACAAGACCCTGTCCGCCGAAGACAGCGAGGCGATCCGCAAGGCCATCGTCGACAAGGCCGCGGAGCTCGGCGCGCAGCTGCGCGCCTGAACCGCTGGGCCGAAAGCGAAACGACATAAGTTAACATAAGGTGCAACACGAGGAGGACCCGATGAGCGCACCCGGACAGCAGCCGAACGATCCCGCACAGCAGACGGGAGGGAACGGCGTCGCACCGGGCGCGGGCTCACCGGGTCCCGTCGTATCCGGGGAGACACCGTCGCAGCCGCCATCGGGGGTTCAGACGGCGCCGGGGCAATCCCCGCGCCCCCAGTCCCAGCCGCAGTACGGCCAATACGCGCAGCCCGACTACGGCGCGATGCTGAGCCAGTTCGGTCCGAACTACAATCCGTATCTCTATGGTGCGCCCGACCCCGAGCCGCAGAAGGACGATGCGGGGGAGTCCGCGCAGACGTCGCAACAGCGGATGCCCCAGCGTACGCCGGGCGCGGCGTATCCCGGCGGATACGGGCAGAACGGCCCGTACGGCGGGCCGCAGGGACAGTACGGACAGCAAGGACCGTACGGACAGCAGGGGCCGAACGGCCCGTATCCGCAGAACGGCCCCTACGCGTCGAACGGTCCGTACGCGTCGAACGGGAATCCAACGGCCCCGGGCAACGGTGCGAACGACGGTCATACGCCGCGCTACTTCTACGGCATCGACGTGAACGACCCCAATCAGAACCCGCTGTACGGGCGCTGGGACTCCTACGCGATCATCGCCTTCGTGTTCGCGCTCGTCTTCAGCGTGCCCCTGCTGCCGACCATCATGGGCGTCATCTCCGTGTGGCGCACCGGCACCTTCCATATGAAGGGCCGCGGGCTCGCCATCGCCGCGATCGTCATCAACCTCATCACCACCGCGGTGCAGATCTGGATGTGGGTCAACGGCGTCGACGTGACCGACCTCACCAACCAGATGCTCAATATGGTCGGCGGAGGTTCCGGTTCCGGCGACACGATGACCACGTGACCACGCCAATCGCGTGAACGATGACGGTGAGGTGCGCCTCGCCGTCCATGTGCCGTCTCGACACGTGATTACATAATTATGCAATAGTCTGCATAGGTATGTATGCTCGTGGGTATTGCCCATGAAGTGAAGGACGTGATATGGCGAAATACACGGTGGCCGTGGCGGGTGCCACGGGTTATGCGGGAGGCGAGGCGCTGCGCATTCTGGCCGCCCATCCCGCGTTCGAGGTGACCTGCGTGGCGGGCCACTCCTCGGTGGGGGACAAGCTCGGCAAGCACATGCCGCACATCCCGCAGCTGGCGGATCTGACCGTCGAAGACACCACCCCCGAAGTCCTGAACGGCCATGACGTGATCATCCTCGCGCTGCCGCACGGAGCCTCCGGCAAGCTGGCGTCCCAGCTCGACCCGGACGCGGTCGTCGTCGACCTCGGCGCCGACCACCGTCTCGAAGAGCAAAGCGCGTGGGACGAGTTCTACGGCGGCGACTTCTACGAGCATTGGACCTACGGCATGCCCGAGCTCATCACCGGCAAGGCCGCCGACGGCTCGTACACGCGCCAGCGCGCCGCATTGCCTGGAACCAAGCGCATCGCCGGCCCCGGCTGCAACGTGACCGCCACCACGCTGGCCCTGCAGCCCGGCGTCGCCGAAGGCCTCGTCGAGCACACGGACATCGTCGCCGATCTCGTCGTCGGCTACTCCGGCGCCGGCAAGAACCTCAAGCGCACCAACTTGCTCGCCGCCGAGGCGTTCGGCTCCGCCCTGCCGTACGGCGTGGGCGGCACGCACCGCCACATCCCCGAGATCCTGCAGAACCTCGCGCACGCCGCCGGCCTCGACGCCGCTGCCGCCAGCGGGTTCACGCTCGGCTTCACGCCGGTGCTCGCGCCCATGTCGCGCGGCATCCTCGCCTGCGTGAGCGCGAAGATGACCGACAAGGCGAAGCACCTGAGCGACGCGGCGATCCGCGACGTGTGGGCCCACGCCTACGAAGACCAGGACTTCATGGTGCTGCTGCCGGAAGGCACCCTGCCCGCCACGGCGAACATCATCGGCTCGAACGCCGCCCACATCCAGGTCGTCACCGACCGCAAGGCCGGCCGCATCATCGCCTTCGCCGCCATCGACAACCTCAACCGCGGCACCGCCGGCCAGGCGGTGCAGTCCCTGAACATCGCCCTCGGCCTTCCCGAAGACCAGGGCCTGACCAAGATCGGAGTCGCCCCGTGAGCGTCACATTCGCACAAGGATTCGCCGCATCCGGTGTCGAGGCGGGCATCTCCGCCGTCGCCGGCAAGAAGGATCTCGCACTCGTCGTCAACAACGGCCCGCTCGACGCGGCCGCCGGCGTGTTCACCTCCAACCGTTTCTGCGCCGCGCCCGTCCAGTGGTCGCGCAAGGTCGTCGCCGACGGCCACGTCAAGGCCGTGATCCTCAACTCCGGCGGCGCCAACGCGTGCACCGGAGCGGAAGGCTACGCGCAGTCCAAGGCCACCGCCGAGACCGTCGCCGCGCTCGTCGGCACGGAACCGGACGACGTGGCCGTGTGCTCCACCGGCCTCATCGGCGAACTGCTGCCGCTCGACCACGTGCTCGACGGCGCGAAGGCCGCCCACGCGGCGCTCGCCGCCACGCCGGAAGCCGGCGCGGACGCCTCCCACGCCATCATGACCACCGACACCAAGCCCAAGACCGTCGAACTCGAAGGTTCCAATGGCTGGAGGATCGGCGGCATGGTCAAGGGCTCCGGCATGATCGCCCCGCAGCTGGCCACCATGCTGTGCGTCATCACCACCGACGCCGTCGTCTCCGCCGGGCAGCTCCAGGCCGCGCTCGCCGTCGCCACCGAACACTCGTTCAACCGCATCGACGTGGACGGCTGCATGTCCACCAACGACACGGTGCTCCTGCTCGCCTCCGGCGCCTCGGGCGTCGAACCCGACAAGGACGAGTTCAACAAGCTCGTCAAAGACGCCTGCGCCTCCCTCGCCCGCCAGATCATCGGCGACGGCGAAGGCGCCAGCCACGACATCCGCATCACCGTCACCGGCGCCACCACCGAGGACGCGGCGCTCGCCTGCGGCCGCGCCGTCGCCGCCTCCAACCTGCTCAAGTGCGCGATCAGCGGCAACGACCCGAACTGGGGGCGCATCGTCTCCTCGCTCGGCACCGTGCCGCCGGAAGTCGCGCCCTACGAGTCCGACAAGGTGACCGTCGACGTCAACGGCGTGCGCATCTGCGAGAACGGCGGCGCCGGACGCGACCGCTCCGAAGTCGACATGACCCCGCGCGAGGTCCACATCGACATCGACCTGAACGCCGGGGACGCCGAGGCGACCGTCTGGACCGACGACCTCACCCACGAATACGTCCACATCAACGCGGACTACGAAAGCTGAAAGCCCAAGAGTCATGCTCCCGCGGGCGGGAGCTGTCCGACGGATGTCGGACTGAGGGTGGCGCCGCGAACCACCCCCGGTCATGCCGAGCATGACAGCCCCGCCAGCGGGGGCGGCAAGAAACGAAAGAAGAACATGTCTACTGAACTGAAGGGACCCGGATTCCATTTCGACGTGCACACCGACCTGCGCGCCGACCAGAAGGCCGAAGTGCTCATCGAGGCGCTGCCGTGGCTCGAGGAGTTCGCCGGCCAGCGCATCGTCGTCAAGTACGGCGGCAACGCGATGATCGACGAACACCTGAAGCAGTGCTTCGCCGAGGACATGGTGTTCCTGCGCCAGGTGGGCCTGCACCCGATCGTCGTGCACGGCGGCGGGCCGCAGATTTCCCAGATGCTCAAGGCGCTCGGCATCAAGTCCGAGTTCAAGGGCGGTCTGAGGGTCACCACGCCCGAGGCGATGGACGTGGTGCGCATGGTGCTCACCGGCAAGGTGTCGCGTGAGCTCGTCGGCCTCATCAACGCGCACGGCCCGCTCGCCGTCGGGCTTTCCGGTGAGGACGGTGGCCTGTTCTCCGCCATGCAGCGCCGGCCCGTCATCGACGGCAAACCCACCGACATCGGCCTCGTCGGCGACGTCGTCTCCGTCGACGCCTCCGCCGTCGAGGACCTCGTCAACGCGGGCCGCATCCCCGTCGTCTCCTCGGTCGCGCCGAACGAGGACGACGCCACCGAAGTGCTCAACGTGAACGCCGACTCCGCGGCCGCCGCGCTCGCCTCCGCCGTCGGCGCGCACAAGCTCGTCATCCTCACCGACGTGGACGGCCTGTACGCCGACTGGCCGGACCGCAACTCGCTGATCGGCCGCATCGGCGTGGAGAACCTGCGTGACATGCTGCCCGATCTCGAATCCGGCATGCGCCCGAAGATGGAGGCGTGCGTGCGCGCCATCGACGGCGGCGTGCCCCAGGCGCACATCATCGACGGCCGCAAGCCGCACTCCATCCTGAACGAGATTTTCACCTCCGCCGGCATCGGCACCATGGTCGTGCCCGAGGACGGCATCGAAATGAGGAGCTCCTATGTCTTCTGACGTGAACAACACCACTTCCGCCGCGGTCCCGGAACCGCTCGGCCCCAAGGATTCCCAGTGGCTGGGGGAGTACTCCCAGGTCCACATGAACGTGTTCGGTACGCCGCTGCGCGTCATGGACCACGGTCAGGGCGCCCGCGTGTGGGACGTCGACGGCAACGAATACCTCGACTTCCTCGGCGGCATCGCCGTCAACTCGATCGGCTACGCGCACCCCAAGTGGGTGAAGGCCGTCGCCGAACAGGCCGCGAAGGTCGCGCACGTGAGCAACTACTTCGCCACCGAGCCGCAGATCGAACTCGCCGCGCGCCTCGTCAAACTGGCCGGCGCGCCCGAAGGCTCCCACGTGTACTTCGGCAACTCCGGCGCGGAAGGCAACGAGGCTGCACTGAAGCTCGCCAAACTGTACGGCCGCACGCTGCCTGGTGCCGCGCCCGCGATGGGCGGCAAGCCGGCGCGCATCATCGCCCTGACCAACGGCTTCCACGGCCGCACGCTCGGCGCGCTGTCCGCCACATGGAAGCCCGCCATCCGCAAGCCGTTCGGCCCGCTCGTGCCCAACATCGAATTCGTGCGCGCCGGCGACCCGCTCTCCCTCTACGAGGCGTTCAGCGAGACCGGCGTCGGCCACTACGGCAAGGGCCCGGTCGCCGCCGTCATCATGGAGCTCATCCAGGGCGAAGCCGGCGTCAAACCTCTTGGCGCCGACTACGTCAAGAAGGTGCGCGAGATGTGCGACATCAACCACGCGCTGCTCATCATCGACGAGGTACAGACCGGCATCGGCCGCACCGGCGCATGGTTCGCGTTCCAGCGCGAGGACCTGTCCGGCGGCATCACGCCCGACATGGTCACGTTCGCCAAGGGCGTGGCCGGAGGCTTCCCGATGGGCGGCATGATCGCCTTCGGCGAGAAGCTCTCCGCCCTGTTCACGCCTGGCTCCCACGGCTCCACCTTCGCCGGCAACCCGCTCGGCGCTGCCGCGGCGCTCGCCACGCTCGACGTGATCGAGGAGGACGGCCTCGTCGCCAACGCCGAAGCGCGCGGCAGGCAGCTGCGCGACGGCATCATGGCCGGCGGCAACCCGCTGTACGTCTCCACGCGCGGCCGCGGCCTGCTCGACGCCGTCGAACTCGCCCACCCGTGCGCCCACGCCGTGATGAACTGGTGCCTCGAACGCGGCCTCATCGTCAACGCGGTGCGCGCCGACGCCCTGCGTTTCGCCCCGCCGCTCATCGTCTCCGAGAAGGACATCGACGAGGCGCTCGCCATCCTCAAGGCCGTTCCCGGCGACCTTCCCGACGACTGACCGCAACCGCCCGCCACCCGCACACCCGAAAGGACAACCACCATGACCCCCGAACTGCGCCACATGCTGCGCGACGACGACCTCAACCACGAGGAGCAGAAGCAGGTCCTCGAACTCGGCATGAAGTTCCGTGAGAACCGCTTCTACCGTCAGCCGTTCGCCGGCCCGCAGGCCGTCGCCGTGCTGTTCGACAAGCCCTCCACCCGCACCCGTTCCAGCTTCTCCATCGGTGTGGCCGAGCTGGGCGGCTACCCGCTCGTCATCGACAAGTCCGGTTCCCAGCTGGGCCGCGGCGAGCCGGTCGGCGACACCACCGAAGTGCTCACGCGCATGGCCTACGGCCTCGTGTGGCGCACCTTCGGCCAGGACCGCGTCGAGGAGATGGCCGCGCATGCCACCTGCCCCGTCGTCAACGCCCTGACCGATGATTTCCACCCCTGCCAGATCCTCGCCGACTTCCTCACCATCGCGCAGTTCCGCGGCGGCGTGGACGCGCTCAAGGGCAAGACCATCGCCTATGTGGGCGACGCGGCCAACAACATGTCCAACTCGTACCTGCTCGGCGGTGCCGTCGCCGGCATGCACGTGCGCGTCGCCGGCCCGCAGGGCTACCTGCCCCGTCCGGACATCGTGGCCGACGCCGAGCGCATCGCCGCTCAGAACGGCGGTTCCATCCTCGTGACCACCGACGCGAAGGAGGCCGTCAAGGATGCCGACTGCGTGTTCACCGACACGTGGGTCTCCATGGGCGAGGAGGCCGAATACGCAATCCGTTCCAAGCCGTTCTGGAACTACCAGGTGAACGACGAGCTGATGGCGCTGGCCAAGCCGGACGCCTTGTTCCAGCACTGCCTGCCCGCCTACCGTGGCAAGGAGGTCACCGCCTCGGTGATCGACGGTCCGCAGTCCGTGGTGTGGGACGAGGCCGAGAACCGTCTGCACGCGCAGAAGGCGCTGCTCACCTGGCTGGTCGGCAAGCAGCGTGGCGACGAAAGCCTGCTCGCATGAGTCAAACGCGTCCGTCCCTCCACCGTCCGGCCACGCGCGCCGCGCGTCTGAGCGCCATCGAAGAGGTGCTGCTCACGCACATCATCACCTCGCAATCCCAGTTGTCGTCGATTCTCGCCGACGAGGGTATCGCGGTGACGCAGGCGACGCTGAGCCGCGACCTCGACGAGATGAACGCGTTCAAGAAGCGCCTGCCCGACGGCACGATGGCCTACGCCGTCGGGCATGATCCGGCGGGGGAGGAGCAGACGGACTCCGCCAAGGCGGAGGCGCAGATGTCGCGCGTGCTGAGCGGGCTCGTCACGTCGGTCGCGGCAGCCCGCAACCTCATCGTCATCCACACGCCGTCCGGCGCCGCCCAGTACGTCGCGTCGGTGATCGACAAGCAGCCGATCGACGGCCTGCTCGGCACGATCGCCGGCGACGACACGGTGATGGCGATCTGCAAGGACGACGACACCGCCGTCGCCCGCGCCGACTGGCTCCTCGCCCTCGCCTCCAAGTGACCTACTGGTCCTCCCGCTGGCGGGAGGTGTCGGATCAGTGGTGGCGCGGCCTTGGACGGAGTCGGAGAGTCCTCCCGCTGGCGGGAGGTGTCGCGCAGCGACGGAGGGTGGTCTTCGGTGGCCCCACCCACAACCCCCGCGTACGCATGCTGGACACGCCGTGCATAAATATACAGACTTCTGTATATACTTGCATCAGTTTGTTTTGAAGAAAGGCATTCCATGGCAGATAACAATCGACTCGTGCTCGCCTACTCCGGCGGCCTCGACACCTCCGTCGCCATCTCCTACCTCAAGGAGCGCACCGGCAAGGACGTCGTCGCCGTGTCCCTCGACGTCGGCCAGGGCGGCGAGAGCCTCGAAACCATCAAGCAGCGCGCCCTCGCCTGCGGCGCCGTCGAGGCCTACGTGGTCGACGCCCGCGACGAATTCGCCAACGAATACTGCATGAAGGCCCTCAAGGCCAACGCCATGTACGAGGGCGTGTACCCGCTGGTCTCCGCCATCTCCCGTCCGCTCATCTCCAAGCACCTCGTGCGCGCTGCCCACCAGTTCGGCGCCGACACCATCTCCCACGGCTGCACCGGCAAGGGCAATGACCAGGTCCGCTTCGAGGTGTCCATCGCCTCCATCGACCCGACCCTGAAGGCCATCAGCCCGATTCGCGACCTCGCGCTCACCCGCGACGTGGAGATCGCGTTCGCCAAGGAGCACAAGCTGCCCATCGTGCAGACCGAGAAGAGCCCGTACTCCATCGACCAGAACGTGTGGGGCCGCGCCATCGAGACCGGCTTCCTGGAGGATCCGTGGAACGGCCCGACCAAGGACTGCTACTCCTACACGGACGATCCGGCGTTCCCGCCCGTCGAGGACGAGGTCGTCATCGAATTCAAGGAAGGCATCCCGGTCAAGATCGACGGCCGCGACGTCACCCCGCTGCAGGCCATCGAGGAGATGAACCGCCGCGCCGGCGCCCAGGGCATCGGCCGCATCGACCTCATCGAGGACCGTCTGGTCGGCATCAAGTCCCGCGAGCTGTACGAGTGCCCGGGCGCCGTGGCGCTCATCACCGCCCACCAGGAGCTGGAGAACTGCTGCCTGGAGCGCGAGCAGCACCGCATCAAGCGCGACATCGACAAGCGTTGGGGTGAGCTGGTCTACGATGCGCAGTGGTTCAGCCCGGCCGTGGCCTCGCTCAACGCGTTCATCGAGGACACGCAGAAGTACGTGTCCGGTGAGATCCGCATGACCCTGCACGGCGGCCGCGCCGTGGTCACGGGCCGTCGCTCCGCCACCTCGCTGTACGACTACAACCTGGCCACCTACGATTCCGGCGACAGCTTCGACCAGAAGTCCTCCAACGGCTTCATCGACATCTACGGCCTGCCCAGCCGCGTCGCCGCCGCCCGCGACATCAAGTTCGGCAACGGCATCGAAGTGCCGAACAACGTCGTGGAGTAGTCTCGGCTTTCGTGACCGTGACCGTGGCGGTCGGCGTCTTCATCGCCGTCTGACGGTTTCGGCCGGCCATCGGCCTTTTTGGGACGGGGTCCTCCTTCCCTTCATGTGGGAAGGAGGACCCCGTCCTTTTGTCTTTCCAAGCCTTCGCGGAACCGGTCGATGAACGGGCGGCGGGCGGTCGCGTCACATGCTTCCGAAGTCCACCAGCGTCACGTCGTCCGCCTGCGCCGCGCGACTCGTGACGTGTTCGTCGAAACCGTTTTTCGAGAAGAGCATGTAGTGCCCGTGCTCGGGATGCAGGAGCTCGGCCCGATTGCGCAGCGTTTCAAGCTGGCGCAGCCCGGTCGGCACGCTGCGCCACTTGCATTCGCAGAACAGCATGGTCTTCGGATCCTCCCCAGAGACGAAAAGTCAAGGACTTTTTCATCAAATTCACAAAGAAGTCACATTTTGCGGACTTCCTCACGGAGCAGACGCTTGATTTTGTCCTCCATTGTCTCTTTTGCGGTCTGGCTGAAATGCACACGGACGATATAGGTTGTCTTGCCAATCTGCTTTCTGACAGTAGGGCAAGTGGCGGTGTTGGTTGCGGTATTGTTCATTCAAAATCCTCCTGTAAATGAAAAATGCCCGGTGACTGTTCATCATCGGGCGGTGTCGGTATGAGGGAACAAGGCAAGGCGGCAACATTAAGGTATCTATAAAAACCTTGCCGTCTTTGCCACGCTTGCCGTGTTCCTGTTGTCAATCTCGGAGATAGCAGACCCATGCTGTGCCGTCTTTCTCGGTCACAAGTCTGTCCCCGATACGGCTCTTTGCCGTTCTCATGGTGCGTGAGGAAATCCCACGCTCATTGACTGCCTTTTCCAGCTCTGCGCTCGGCATACGCTTTCCATCTGCAAGCAGTTCCAGAATGAGCATTTGCGCCTGTGCGGTCTTGCTTTCGGTCTTGGCGGTGTCTGTCCCGGCAAGAAGCTCGTCAGCGGTAATGTCATAAGCTCCTATCCATTCAAAGCCTTTCTCGTCTCCCAGAGAAAAGGCAAGGGACTGTCCGGGCGGCGCAAGGGAGCTTTTCTCATGGATAAGCACCCTTGTTGTGGGACTGTCTTTCAGCTTGCCAATAAACAGCAGACTGCGGACTGCCGCCGTAATGTCGATAGACCCCAATCCCCGGTAGGTGCTTTGCGTTCCTGCGGCTTTGTTGAGGTGTCCAATCAGCACGATAGCGCACCCGGTAGCCTGTGCAATGTCTCCCAGACTGCGGAATATTGGGCGCACCTCGTTTGCCCGGTTCATGTCCACATCTGCGCCCAGAAACGCCTGTACCGGGTCAATGATAACCAGCCTTGCGTTGTTCTCACGGATTGCCCTTGCTATGCGCTCATCGGCAAGAGTCAGCGGCGTGTCTCTATCGTCAATGACAAGCATTCGTTCAAGGTCTGCGTCCGCTTCCATCAGCCGGGGCTTAACGGTATCGCCCAAACCGTCCTCTGCGGTCTGATAGATGATATTGAAAGGCTCAAGTTTCTCCATACCGGGTAAAGGCTTTCGGTTGGTGCAAGCCGCCGCAAGACGCATGGCAAAGTAGGTCTTGCCCTCACCGGGGTTGCCCTGTATGATCGTCAGCTTTCCAAAGGGGATATACGGAAACCATAGCCAATCCACGCTCGTCAGCTCCACATCTGCCATGCGGAGCATTGGGACAGGCTGGGCGGTGGGCAGCTCTCGCAGCGTGATTGTCTCGGCTATGAATTTGCGGCTGGGAATGTCCCCTTGCTGACGGAGAACATCGTTCCAGTCTTTCCTTGCCGGGACAAGGCGAATGACGGCGATCTCGCCGGGAATGGACTGTGCCAGTCGGGAGCAGGCTTCACTTCCTGCGGTGTCGCTGTCAAGGCAGAGGAATACTTTTCGGGTGTCCTTGCGTTCAGAAAGAAAACGGTCAAGGGCTTTGCCCGAAACGCCGCCCAGGGCAAGATAGCTCCTTGTCTGCCAGTCCTGCGGATAAAGGCAGATGAACGATAACAGGTCAATCGGCGCTTCAAAGACAAAGAGCTGGTTGCCGTTGCCCTCGTATCGGAACGGATAGGACTTGTCAGACCCGGCAATGTCCTGTCTGAATGGGTCTGCCGTTCCTCGCACATGGGCGTATCTCGGCGTACCACTTCGGTCTCTGCCAACAAACACAACATTTTGCCGCTTTGCGTCTTCGTAAATATCCCCGGAAAGAAGAAAAGCCTCAACAAGCATTTTGTTGAGACCTCGGCTTTCGCAAAGATATTGAATTGCTCTGTCGGCTGTTCTGTTGTGCAAGGGCAAGTGAAACGCTGTGGGCGGTGCTGTGCTGGCTTCGCTCTGTCCCTCGCCGCTTTCGCCGATCAGGAGCTGGACGGCTTCGGGAAAGGACTTTCCGTAAAACTCCATGACAAAATCAATGGGATAGCCGCCCTTACTCTGGCTGTGGCGAAACCATTTGTTTCCTCGGACGGTCAGACTGTCATGCTCTTTCCAGCGGTATTCCCGTCCGCTTTTGATAAGCGTTTCTCCCTGTGTGCGGAGAAAATCTTCCAGACTGACGGCGTTTGCCCGGTCAATCTGTGCTTGGGTGTACTGCATGAGCGTCCTCCTTACTTCTTGAAAACAGCGCATCGTCTGCAAACGCCATGCTCACGCTCGTCCAGCGTATAGGGGCAGTTTGCACATTCCTCACCGTACTGTCTTGTGGTAACGGGCAGATAGCCCAAATCCTGCAACATATCAATCTGACGGTCGGTGAGGGTGGCTTCAAAGGCAAGGCATTTCCGGGTGTGTTCGTCCAGCTCAATTAGATTGGAAAGCGGTCTGCCATCGGTCAAAGGCTCTCCGCTCAAAAGGCGTTTTGCCGTTCTGCGGATGGGGTTGTATTCGTTCTTCCAGTCGTATTTTTTCATCGGGATATATCCTCCTTTTTGTGTCGTGTTTGGGGTCGATTTTGGAGCTTTTGTTCCTCTGTACGCTCGTTAAATCGGGCGGCAGTATCTACGCATGACTTGACCTTCCAAAGGCGGTGTAAATCGTCTCTGACGGTCTTAAACTCGCCGTAGGTGGTTTCATGCGCCTGTTCCAGAGCGTCATACTCTGCGGACAGCTTTTTCATATCCACCTTACCGTCCGGGAACTCTCCGGTCAGCTTTCGTCTGGCGGCGTAGAACTGTTTCAGTTCCGCTTCATGCTCTGCCTTGTACTTGGCTCTGGGCTTCTCAAACTTGATTTTCTGCAAGCCGTCATAGATAGGCTTCAAGCTCTGGAAAGCAGCGGAGCTGTCATAGAGCTGCTTAATTGCTTTCATTCGGGCGGTCTGTTCGTCCAGCGTTTTCTTCAAGCTCTCTGTGGCAGCACTGTGTTCGCTGACACGGTGTTCCAAATCTTCAAGGGAGTAAATGTCGTTTGCCCGGAGATAATTGAAAGTCTCGTTCATCTCCTTTAGATTGCTGACCTTGCCTTTCTGCGAATACGCCCCGGCTCTGCGCTGGGTGTAATAGGCGTTCAGCAGAGAAACAAGGTCGGGTGCCTGCGGCTTGGCAAGCTCCGCTTTTGCTTCGGCAATCCAATCAAACAGGAGAGCGATTTTCTTCTTGATGTCCCGGATAACGGCGTTGGTGGCTCTGATCCAGCGGTTGAACTCGCCTTTCTCGGTGCGTATGCCTTTCTTCTCCATTGCCCGGACGGTTGCGCCATCATGGACGGTGGGAAGAAGCTCCACGCCCTGACGCTCATAGCTTCGGTGGTCGATACGAACGTCAAGCCCCTTTTCCGCAAACTTGGCGTTGCATAGCTCCGCCCATGTCTGCCGCCAGTATTCCAGCGTTTCGGGACTGCCCCAGTCGGTAGTGGGAACGGCGTTGAACACAAACTTTCCGTCTGCGTCCCGGATACGGTTGCCGTCCTCGTCCAGCTCGTACACCCGGCGTTGCTTTAGCCCCCATTTGCCGTTCTGCTCGATGGGGCGGATGGGGCAAAGCACATGAAAATGCGGATTTGGTATGCCGCCGTCCTCCCGGTCTGGCTGGTGTACGGCGAAGTCAACCACCATGCCCCGGCTCACAAAGTTCTCCAACAAAAATTGCCTTGCAAGAGCGATGTTTTCCTCAAGGGAAAATTCATTCTGCAAGGCAATGTCAAAGCTGTATGCAAGCTGGGCGTTCTTTCCACGCTCGGCTTTTTCCACGGCGTTCCATAGCGTCTGGCGGTCTGCGTATTCGGGCGGTGCATGGGACGGCAGGAGAATGTCAGAGCAGATCACGCCGCCCTTGCGTGTGTAGTCGCTGTATTCGCCGTAATACTCGCTATACAATCGCTCCCCGGCTCGGTAGGCGGCAGAAGCAATAGCGGACTGTCCTGCGCTTCGTTTAGTCTGCGTGACGCTCAGATGAAATAGTGCCATCGACTTTCAACTCCTTTTCTCTGTTTGCTTGGCTGATGTGGGTAATCGCCATATGGTGGACGGCTCGCTGGACTTCTGCCAGAGAAAAGATGTACTCCATCAGCTCTGTCATTTCGGTGCGTGTGAGATCTTTGACCTCCGGGGCAAGGCTCTCAATCGTGCCGCCCAGATTGCAAAGGCGGTGGGTGCGCTTGGTGCGTTCGCCTTTCTCCAGATACTTCTTTCGATTCTCCAGACGCTCCAGCTTGTGCTGTTCCTGCGCAAGCTGCGTCTCGGCTCGTTCCTTTTCGGCTCGGAGCTGTTCAAGGGTTTTCGGTTTTGTCATTGTGCTTGACCTCCTTTTTTGATTTTGGGGATAAAAAAAGACCGCCGACTTTTCGCATAGTGCGACCAGTCAACGGTCTGATTTTCGGTATTTGTTTTTCCAAACTTGCTGGCGGCGAACAGCATTTTATGCTGTTTGCGGACGGCAAGTCCACAGGGGATAGCCGCATTAGCGGCGCAAGGGGGTGTAGCCACCTTGACGGAACGAAGTGACGCAACATTCTCGGTCATGCAGTTTTCTTCTGCCGACCGGGAATGAAGCTCCGCAGGACGCACGATACTTCCGACAGGGGAGTATAGAAGTGCGCCCTTTAGTTCCTAAAGGGATTTTATCAGTTCGACAAATCGGAAGTTATCTATTTCTCCTCTTCGTTAAGACCTAGTTCATTACATATTACTTGCTATCCCTGATACCTTATTCTTTCTACCAGCGTTTCCTTTTTCAGATTACTGCTTAAAACACAGGAAAGCACAATTTGTAGAATACCAACCAGAAGAATCATAACAAGAATCGGGATAAGAGGAACGTGATAAACGTTCATTCCAAAAATCCCATTATGCTTCGCATAGGAAAACAGTGCATAGCCAAGGGGCAGACCGGCAGCAAGTGCGACGCAGATGGTGCCAACCGTAAAAATCAAGCCCTGTATTTGTAAGCTCAGATTCAACTGCTTATTGGTCATGCCTACCGCTTGCAGCACACCGTATTCCTGCTTCTTCGTGATGATATTGATGATCATAGTGTTTGCCAGATTCATAAACCCAATGAGACCGACAATTGCCATGAACAGATAGCAGCCAAGCTTCATCATACGGCTTGCGTATTCTGCGGTTTGCAATTCTGCGTGATAGGTGTTCAGCTTGATATGAGAAGTATCGGAGAGCAGGTCATTCAGGCTTTGCTCTACAGATGCCACATCTTTTTTATCACAGTCCACCCACAGATATCCATAGGCTGTTCCCCTCGGATTCATGGAACGGTATACACCTTCCGGAATGACAAGATAAGTGTCCGCGCTTACAAAGGATCCTGCAATCTTTCCCTGATAGGTATAGGTTTCACTTCCGTTGTCAAAGTTGAATGTAATCGGTGCACCCGCAGAATACCCGTCAGCTTCCATCCACTTGGACCAGCCAAAGAAAACATCCCCGTTTTTGACAGCCTGTGCATAGTCCATGGAACCGATATCGCCATCCCCGCGCATCATTTCAAAATCCTCTTGATTTACGATTGCAACCGGAAATTTTGTTCCGTTCAGATCTGCAGAGACGATTTCTCTCGTCAGTACATCCGTTACACCGGGGATGGATTTGATTTCTTTAATCAAAGAATCATTCAGTGGGTTGTTCTGTAGGATTGTGTCCAGATTATTCTCCGAATAGGCTTCATCATAATTCTGGGAATAATCCAGCTGCAACTCAAATTGTCCATGGTTGATTGCAATCCGCGCCTCGTGCTGCGTGTCAATATTCCCAACATAATTAGAGATAATTACAAACAATACACAGGAAAGCCCCATGGTAAGAATCGTAGCAATGGTTCTTTTCGGATTGCCTGTCACATTTGCCATTGCCATGGAGAAAACGGTGACATCTTTTCTGCCTTTTCGTCTGCCCTGTTTTTGCGTTTTGGAGCCGTCAAGATACCGTGTCGCTTCGATGGGTGAAATCCGGGAAACAATTTTCATGGGTTTGCGCAGAGCCAAAACGACCGTAAGAAACGATACAAAAATGCAGATGAGCATAATTGTCAGTGAAAACAGAGGCACCTGATGGTTCTTGATTCCGGACGATACCAGATTTCCCTGCTCCACCAGCCAGTTGAAGCTGACGTTTGCAATCAGGAAACCAAACAGCAGCCCCAGCGGTATCGAAGGAACCGCCAGAAGAATGCCCTCACGAAAGATCAACTGCTTCATCTGCTTTCTGGTTGCACCCAGCGCCTTGATTTTTCCGTACTCCTGAACCTTCTGGGCGATCCCGACCTGGAAGATATTATAAATGACCACAACGGAAAACAGCACGATTCCGAGGATCAGGGTTCCACAAACCACAATCATTTCATAGCTCGGCTGCAATACCCACTGCAGGTAGAGGTCATTGATGATCACGTTTTTCTGGTCAATGCCGCAGGAATCCGCGATTTCTTTTATAACAGGCGCAACATTATTCATAGATACATTTGCAGAATCGCTCAAGGTAAAATAGATATTATATTGCCTGTCACCCTCCGCAACACGCTCATTATAAAAATCCTGCGAACCGAATACAACATAGGAAGCCTCGATGGTATATTCATCCCGGTCATATAAAAGCCCGCTGACAGTAAATTCCATCGGTGCGTATTCCGACTGCATGCCGGAACGGTACTCCAATGTTACGGTGTCTCCGACCTTTACATCATGGTATCCCACTGCATCAAAGAAAGCGCGTCCTGCGGCAATTTCCTGCGCCTTTTCCGGATAGGTACCTTCCTTCAACACATATTCCTGATTATAGGGAAGCATTTTCCTGACCGTTTCATCCGCACTGACAAAGCCGCCATTCTCATTTCCTTTCAGGATGCCCTCCGTACACATGATGCCGATATCAGATATCTCAGCTCTGCGTTCCACTTCTTTTAATTGCGTACCATCTGCGGCGATAAACAGGCCGTAGTTGCTTCCGTATGAGCTTGCAGCCTGATCCTTCTGTAAGAGGATCAGTCCATTTCCAATTGTACTGATAATGACCAGAAGCATGGTAGTCAGGCAAATCGCCGTCATAATGAGGACACTTCTTGTCCGATTTCTTTTGTCGTTGCTGAATGCAATTTTGCTGATCGTCCTCAATTGAAATCCACCACCTGTCCATCCTCGATGACTAAAATACGGTCAGCAACCTGCGCGATCTCATCATCATGGGTAATCATTACAATCGTCTGTCCATATTTTTTTGCGCTCATTTTCAGCAGCGCGATCACCTCGTCACTTGTCTTGGAATCAAGATTTCCGGTTGGCTCGTCCGCAAACAAAATCTCCGGTCTGTTTACCAAGGCTCTTGCAATCGCAACGCGCTGCTGCTGTCCTCCGGAGAGGGTATTCGGAAGATTATGAATCCGGTGTTCAAGACCCAGTGTGGTGATAATATCATTGACATAAGCTTTATCCACTTTTTTTCCGTCAAGCCCCAACGGAAGAACGATATTTTCCCACACATTGATGGAGGATACCAGATTGAATGCCTGAAATACAAATCCGATCTTTCTTCTCCGGAAAACGGCAAGCTGATCCTCCTTCATGGAATACAGGTCCTTGTCAGACAAGATCACGCTGCCGCTGGTTGGTGTATCCAGCCCGCCCAGCATATGCAGCAGGGTACTTTTTCCGGAGCCGGATTTTCCGACAATGGCGACAAATTCTCCCTGTTGAATCTGGATATTCACATGATTGACGGCTTTGACCTGATTTTCCCCCGTCTCATAAAATTTGCAAAGCTGCTTGGTTTCTAATATCACGCCCACTCCAATGGCCTCCTTTTCTTATTTACCAGCATTGTATCAAAGGAACCTTTCATTTCACTTTCAAAAAGAGAGCAGAAGTCTTACAGATTTGAAAGACTTCTGCTCATCATCTCTACGAAAGTCCATTCTCCGGCAGCTGAATCAAAAAGGTACTTCCTTTTCTGACTTTGCCGGAGGCTACCGTGATTGTCCCACCATGCTGCTCAATAATCTGTCTGGACAGATACAGACCGATGCCAGTTCCGCTCTTTTCGCGGACTTCCGGCGCAGTCCCTCTGTAAAACCGCTGGAATATTTTATGGTATTCACTCTGCGGGATTCCGATTCCCTGATCCTCGATCTCAATTCTCACAAAGCCGGTTCTTTTTTGTAGACGGATCGTGATTTTTGAATGTTCTGGGCTGTATTTGATGGCATTGTCCAAAACGTTAATGATTGCTTCTCCAAGCCAACGTTTATCCTGCATGAGTGCACAATGCTCCAGTGATTCGTTGCAGTCGAAAATAAGTTCTATCCCTTTCTCCGCTGCCTTTGGATACGTTCGGTTTACTGCGGAGATGATCGTATCCATAATGGGAAGTGTTTTCTGATCAAGCTGAATCAAACCTGTCTCCAGTTTGGATATTTCCAGCAGAGACTGCAACAATGTTTCCAATCCGTCCAATGCACTCCGGCAGCGGATGCGAAATTCCTGTTGCTCCGTCTCACTCAGATTGTTCCGCAGCAATATGCTAAAGCAGGTATCCAAGGCTGCAACCGGGGTTTTCAGCTGATGGGAAATGTCGGATACCATTTCCTTTGTGCTTTCCTTCTCCGCTCTGGCTTCCTCTTGCAGCAGCTGGATATGATGTCCGATTGCTTCAAGCTGAAATTTCAGTCTTTCCTGCCAGACATGATCTTCTGTGTCCGGCACTACCTCAAAGTGATTTTCCCGAAATGCAATCAGGATTTGCTCTAGCTGCTCCAATCGTTTCCGACTTTCTTTCGCCTCAGCTTTCTTCCGGTAAAACAGGAACGTTAGCAAAGACAGACATAGCACTGCGCTTGTACAGCCGGTTATCATGATATTCTGCCGGAAGCGCACATAAAACGAAGTCCCTTTGTTTTCCCAGTACCCGTATTGCTCTAATAATTGCTTACCTTGTTCATTGGCTTGATGGTCGTTTCCTTTCAGCCATCCTGCGGCAACATCCATGCCGGTGGTCTCTGCGCCCGCCGCAACTTCTGTCAGGATATCCATTTTACATTGATAATCCTGATAATATAAATAGGTGGTAAAGCAGTTCAATACTGCAAAAAAGAGTAGAACCGGCAGCACCAGTGACAAGGCATCAACCCACTTTTTACGATGTCGTTTCGTCACTGACTTACCTCCTGATTCCATATATACCCAAGCCCGCGGATGTTTTTAATATAGACCGGAGCCGCCGGATCCTCTTCGATTTTCTTCCGAAGCCTTCTGATGTTCACAGCTACCGTGTTTTCATCCATAAAATCACCATCCAGATCAAACACGTTTTCTAACAGCTGTGTTTTTGAAAGAATCTGTTTCGGGTTTTGAAGAAAAAAGGACAGCATTTTCAGTTCATTCTTCGTAAGGCTTATTTCTCTTTCCTTTACGAACGCCCTCATCTCTCCGGGGATAAACACGATATCCTTTGAATGAATTTTTGGAGTTCCAGGTTCATTCTTTCTGCGGCGGAAATGAGCCCCGATTTTCAGAAGAAGTACGGAAAGGCTGAACGGTTTCGTCATATAATCGTCCGCACCGGCTTCATATCCCATGACCTGATCTGTCTCCTGATCCAACGCGGTAAGACAGATAATATATACATTTTGACAATTCCGCATCCATCCGACAAGCTCTAATCCGTTTCCATCCGGAAGATTCACATCACAAATGGCAACATCCACATTATTATCACTTGCAATTCTTTTCGCTTTTTTCACTGATTCTGCTGAAAAAACCTCATATCCGGATTTTTTCAGTGAAAATGTAATTCCACGATTTAAATTTTCATCATCTTCAACCACAAGTATACCTGGCATAGCATATGCACCTCTCTTTATTAACTATTTTTCCTCTTCGTTACATATTTGTTCTGTCTCAATATCCTCGGTAGTGACTTTCCCTGTAATATCCCTATAGGCTTCTTTTATTCCATTTTTGACCGCCCACTTAATTATAAAATATAATGCAAGTAAGACGATTATAGTGCTGTGCCAAAACTAATTCCTAATTCTTCAAACATTTCATTACCTCTGTCAATTCCGATTTGTTGCTTAATTTTCGTATTCAAATTATACCATAAAACTCGTGAACAATTCTACCGTCATTTTGGAATATATAAGAAAAGTCCGAACAGTTTTCTGCCTGGACTTTCTCACTCAATCATAAATCAATTCCGCTTTCACAACTTCCTCTGCCTGTGCCTTGCAAGCGTTCATCTGCCGCACCCATTCCATTTGGTTTTCAGCTTTCAGTTGCTCGGTCACGCCGTTTTGCTCTGCCGGTGGCGACGATGTCGATCTCCTCCTGGCTGCGGCTCCTGGGATCGGCTCCCCACCAGCGTCCGGAGTCGAGCACGAGGAACGGCAGATCTCCTGTCGTGTCGTGCGCCCAAAGCCATTGCGTGCAGATGTCCTCGAATACCGGGCCCATGAAGTCGTTGATCGACCGCATGATGCGTTCGGCGGCGATGGCGGCGTTGCCGGACTGGATCAACGGCAGATTCGTCGGCACATAGCGGTACCAAAACCGGAAGAACGAGTCCTTGATGCGGTAGATCGTCTTGCGGGGCGAATGTTCGCCGAACGGGGTCTCCTTGTAGAGGATGCCCAGATCGATGAGATTGCGCAGGTATGTGGAGCATGACGCGGTCTCCATGTGGCATGCCGTGGCGATGGCGTTCGCTCGGGAGGAGCCGGAGGCGATGGCTTGAATGACGGCGTTGTATTCGGACGGCGAGCGCAGTTCCTGTTTGAGCAGGTTGCCGGGCTCCTCGAACAGATAGCAGTCCGGGTCGATGATGTTCCAAAGGATGTTGTCCGGGATGCTCGCCGTATCGTCGATTTGTCTGAGATACTGCGGGATGCCGCCCGTCAGGCCGTATGCGATGGCTGCGTCCTCGGCTCCGTATCGGGGCAGGAACGTTCGTGTGTCGGTGTATCCGAAGGGTTCCACCTTGATCTGCGCGGTGCGGCGTCCGTACAACGGGCTGGAATATCCGAGCACCTGTCGTTCCATGAACGACATCGATGAGCCGCAGAGGATGATCATGAGCCGGCTGTCGTCCTTGTGCCGGTCGATGGCGTGTTGCAGGACGGAGCTGATGGACCGGTCGGCTTTCGCGAGATAGGGATATTCGTCGATGACGAGTGCGAGGCGTTTGCGGCGGGCGATCGAGAACACCGCTTCCAGCGCCGTGGCGAAGTCCCGGTAGACCGGTGCGGCATCCTCCGTGCCGGTGAAGTCGTCGTCTCCGGAGGCGGCGCGGTACAGGGCGATGCCGCGGCTGAGGTTTTCGAGGTTCCGGGCGGCATTGGATTCGATGGCCGGGAAGAAGATGGCCGGACGTCCGTCGAGGAATCGGTTGATGAGTGTGGTCTTGCCCACGCGTCGCCGTCCGTACACGATGACGCACTCGAATCGCGACGAGTTCCATCGTCGTTCCAACGTGGCGAGTTCCCTGGTCCTTCCCACGAACATGATGCCGGCCTTTCCGCACGTGAGATGCAATTTATAGAATCGTAATTTACTAAATTATGATTCTATAAATAATCGTGTCTTCCGGCAAACGAGTCGCGTCATATGCGGTCGTTTGCAGGGTTGATTGGTTTTCGGCTGGCGTTTTGCGGAAACGGGGGCCTGCGCCATGGTGATGCTCAAGGCCGCCGGCACGTCCGTTGCGATGGGCAACGCCATTCACGGCATCGAGCAATGCTGCAACCTCCAGACCACCGACATCCACGACGACGGCATCGCCAACGCGTTCCGGAAGCTGGGGCTGATCTGAGAATCGTCGTATCAGTGGTCGCCGTAATGGGTGCGGCAGACGGCGATTTCGAGATTGTCCGATTCTCCGCCGGTGACGCGGTACACGATGCGGTTCTTGTCGTCTATGCGACGAGACCAATAGCCAGATAGGTTTCCGCGTAACGGTTCCGGCATGCCGATGCCGTTCGCCGCGCCGTTGCGTTGGATGTCCTGGATGATCTTGTTGATGCGTTTGAGTGTCTTCTTGTCCTGCGACTGCCAGTAGAGGTAGTCATCCCATGCTTCGTCAGTCCAGATAAGCAGCACGTCATTCCTCGATCAGTCCGTGGACGGTGCCTTGGCCCGCGTCGAGTTTCGCGGCCGCTCTGCGGACACGAGCCATGTTCTCGGCCGAGTAGAACGGGTCCGCGGTCACTTCGAACGGGATGCGGCGTTCGCGCACGACCGTCTTGGCGAAGATGTTGAAGGCGGCGCTCATGCTGATGCCGAGTTCGCCGCAGACCTCGGCCATGCCCTTCTTCGTGCTTTCGTCAAGCCGGACGTTCACCATGGACGATGTCATCATAGCCTCCATTTGTATATCGAAAATCTATACAAATGATATCTTGGTTGGTCTCGTCACGCAATCCGCCGTGCGATACGGTCCGGGAACTTCATAAACCATTTATGAAGTTAGGGGCGGAACTTCATAAACCATTTATGAAGTTGCATGTTGGGGAAGAATCCAGGATGGGAGGAGTCGCACATACAACGGTCTTGTCGGTTGTTTCGCGGATGCGGACTCCGATGAGTCTGAACATAAGGTGCTAGGTAATGCCTGATGTCGCCCACTTCATTTGGTCAAGCCCGAACGGAAAAGACTGGCACGATACCGGTGGGACCATGTTGCGGAAGCCCTGCGCATCGCCTACGAGGAACTGCACGTGAACGGTTCCGTGCCGGATATGTACGCACCTACATATTCCGAACAACCCGAATGGGCGTTCTCGGTAAGAATACGATTCCTCGGCTTCATGATGGACGACGGTTTCCGAGGATTTTGGGAGATATTTGCTAGGCGGACTACTGGAATCGTGGATATGAGCAGGTGCGGCATTGCCGTAGCGGAGGTTTTGTGGTACAATATTCGGTATGAACATATTCCCTTCAGCTCTCAAGCATGGCATCGAGCCTGACGATGCCATGTATGTCGCGACCCATGCGATACGGGAGCTGACGCTGCGCGAGGATCCGCTCAAGGTGCTGTACCTCGGCATATCGCCGGATGGTATTCCTTTGGAAGTCGTCGTGGTGGAAACGTCAAGGGGTCCTGCACTGATCCACGCGATGCGCATGCGAACCAAGTACGTGAAACTGATGGAAGGAGGCAGGCGATGGATATGACCTATGACTACACCATGCTCTCATACGATGATCTGCCGGCCGACGAAGCGGCAATGCTCAAAGCAGATGCCGAGGAAGCCGAACGCGGGTACACGGATGAGCAGCTCGAGGAGGCCATGCGACGGGCTCCCGGTCGTCCGCTCGAAGTCGGCACGACACCCGCGACCAACGTGATTCGCGTACGTCTGGATGACGAACGTGACGCCAAACTGGAACGCTACATGCGCGACCATCACATGAGCCGCAGCGCGGCCGTGAGGGCCCTGCTTGACAAAGCGCTTGCCGACGTATGATTGATTGACTACAGGCACGACAACTCTTTGCCGGTATGTCCCCGCGGAACGACGGGACATACCGGCAAACGATTCCGGCGTGACTGGCATCGGAAATCATGAGCGACAGGGAGGCGATCGATTGTCTGCATGGCTGATTCGCGCTGGACGAGGAGCGCGGTATGCGGCTGATTGGTTCGCTCATGGATACGTGGCAATCTACTGGCTCTTGGATGGCCTCGACCTCGGCCACGCATCGAGGGAACAGGTCAAGGAATGCGTGGACCGTCTCTACGCGGACAAGTCCCCTCAGGCGCGTGCGATGATCGTCGGGCAGACATACCGATTCGGTTCGGTCATGTCATGTGGCGATACCGTCGTAACCTATGATCCCGCACGACGCCAGTACCATATCGGTATCCTGACGGGCGACTGCATGACGGTTCGGGCCGATGCCGATGCCTGCTATACGCGCGAGGTCAGGTGGGAGCACATCGTCCCTCGGGACGCATTGTCCGACACGTCCCGCAACTCGTTGGGCACGATTGCCACGCTCAGCCTCATCAACGAGGATGCATACGCCGATCTTGCCCACAGCCTTAAGGAGGAGCGTTCCCCCGACGTCATTATCGAATCCGATGCCGCTTCTTCCGCCGACGACATGACCGACGATGAGGAAATCCGTATGGTCACCGAAGAGGAGGCGCTGGAGAAAATCAAAGATCGCATCCATGCCCTTGATTGGGACGACATGGAACGCCTCGTGGCGGGCATGCTACGAGCGATGGGCTATCGAACCATGATGACCGGCAGCGGCGGCGATCAAGGGCGCGACATCATCGCCTCGCCCGACGGTCTTGGATTGTCATCCCCACGTATCGTCGTCGAGGTGAAGCACCGGAAGGAAAGCATGGGAGCTCCGGCGCTGCGTTCGTTCATCGCCGGACTACGTGACGCAGACCGCGGCTTGTACGTCAGCACCGGCGGCTTCACCAAGGAGGCCCTGTACGAGGCCGAACGGGCGCGCATACCGGTGACCCTGCTCGACCTTGACCAATTCACCCGAGTCCTCGTGGATAACTACGAAAACGCGGACACCCAGACTCGTACCCTGCTGCCGCTGACCCACATCTACTGGCCGGCGTAGTAGAAGGTTCTTGCTCGCTGCTGTATATTTACGTAAATACGTAAATACTTATTTGAATAGGGGTGCCCATGTCGGACAGCGAGGTCAGAACGACGTTGAGCCTGTCGTTGACGGTCGAGGACAAGAAGCTGTTGAAGAAGTACGCCGCGGATAGGGAGACCACGGTCGCCGGCGTGGTTCACGAGTGGATCGAACGATTCTGCGGAGGCGAAGATGACTGACTCGCCGCTGGAGGACATCTTCCACAAGACCACGGGTATCAAGCCGTTGAGCGCGGACGACATCGCCGAACAGCTCCGCAACGAGGAGAATACGAAGAAGGCGTTCATCACGCCGGTCCTCGAACAGCGGTGGCCCGGTCAGGACCGTATCGTAATGGAGTATTACGTCAACGACGGGCGTATCACCGTGGACGAGTACGGCATCGCGCATCGAGGTAAGCCGAAGAAGCTTGACTATCTTCTGCTGTTCCATCAGAACATTCCGCTGGCGCTCGTGGAGGCCAAGGGACGTGACCATATGGCCGATGAGGGGTATCAGCAGGCGGTGGATTACGCGAATCTACTGTCGGTGCCGTTCGCGTACGCGACTAACGGCGACGATCTGATCGAACGCGATATGGTCTCCGGCCTGAACCGCGAGCTGAAGATGAGGGACTTCCCCGGCCCGGATGAGCTGTGGCAGCGGTTCGTGTCGGAAAGCGGCATGACGCAGGAGATGGTGGACGAGTACACGTACCCCTACTACACGTCGCCGAGCAGCAATATCACGCCCCGCTATTATCAGCGCATCATCATCAATAAGACCACGCAGGCGGTGCTTAAGGGGCAGAGGAAGGTCCTGATCGTCTGTGCGACCGGCACGGGCAAGACCTATATGGCGTTCCAGCTGATCTGGAGGTTCTGGAAGAGCGGGTTGAAGAAACGCGTCCTGTTCCTCGCGGATCGCAACAACCTCGTCAATCAGACCATGCATGGCGATTTCGCCCCGTTCGAGGACAACATGGTCAAGTTCGAGAACTCGAAGCCGGATTACGCGCACTCGATCTACCTCGGTATATATCAGCAGTTCATCACCGCGAAAGATGGCCAGATCAACCGGCATTACCGGAAGTTCCCGCGTGATTTCTTCGACCTGATTGTCGTGGACGAGTGCCATCGCAGTTCGGCGGACCGGACCTCGAACTGGCATGACATTCTTGATTACTTCGATTCGGCCACGCAGATCGGTTTGACCGCCACGCCGAAGGATGATTCGGACCCGAATAAGAGCAATATCGCCTATTTCGGCAAGCCCATCTACACGTATTCGCTCAAGCAGGGTATCGAGGACGGGTTCCTGGCCCCATACAAGGTCGTCGTCCCCGAGCTGGACATCGACCGGGACGGATACCAGCCGCCGGCGGGTACCACGGACGTGGACGGCAACCCGATTGAGATACGCCGCTACGAGCAGCGGGAGTTCGATCGCAATATCATCGTTCAGGAACGTCGTGAGCTGGTCGCCAAACGTATCAGCGAATATCTGAAGACCAACGACATGCGCTACTCGAAGACGATCGTGTTCTGCGAGACCATCGAGCACGCGCACGCCATGCAGCGGCTGTTGGAGAACGAGAACACGGATCTCGTGGCCGAGGATTCCCGGTACGTGACGTGCATCGTCTCCGGCGAGCCGGACAACGAGGCCCGGTTGGACGAGTTCACGACGAACAAATGCCGCTATCCGGTCATCGCCGTGACCAGCCAGCTCATGTCCACCGGCGTGAACTCGAAGACCTGCGAGCTGATCGTCTTGGACCGCACTGTCGGGTCGATGACCGAGTTCAAGCAGATCATCGGACGTGGCACCCGCGTGGTCGATTACTACACGATGGACGGCGAGGACCGCAGCAAGATGTACTTCACGATCCTCGACTTCCGCAGCAACTACCTGAAGTTCAAGGATCCGGCGTTCGACGGCGACCCGGTGGACGTGCTCACCGTCCCGCCGAACGCGCCGATCCCGAAGCCGCCGATCAAGCCCACCGCGCCAGACATGCCGCCCACACCGCCGGAGAACCGCAGGGTGGCGCGCGTCTCGGGCGTGGACGTGGAGATCGTCGGCGAGATGGTCAAATACTTGGACGCCGACGGCAATCTCGTCGAGCAGAATCTGAACTCGTGCGTGCGCAACAACATCCTCGGACAGTATCCGACCGTGGACGTGTTCCGCCGGGCGTGGCTCGATAATCACGCGAAGGCCACGTTCGCGCAGAACCTCCTGCTGGAGACGGATTGGGCGGAGAGCTTCCGTATCCGTTACGGCTATGAGGTTGACCCGTTTGACATCATCCTGTGCATCGCCTACGAGGTCGATCCGCCCATGAGCCGCGAGCACCGTGCCCGTCTGGCCTGCGTGCAGCGGTTCATCGACCGGGACCGGTTCAACGACGGTCAACGCGAGTTGCTGCGTCTGCTCGTGGACGCCTACGCGGCTTCCGGGTTCGAGTCGCTGCGCGATCTGGACATCTTCACGCTGCCACAGTTCAAGGAGGCCGGCTACACCAAGCTCAAGGCCGTCAAGACGTTGGGCGGGAAGAACAAGTACTACGAGCTGTTGGGCGAACTGGAGAACGCCCTGTACGAGGAGGAATAATACGTGAGTCTTGCACCCCTGATCAAACGCCTTGAGGACATCATGCGTTCTGACCCCGGCATCGACGGCACCGCGCAGCGCCTCTCCCAGATCGTATGGATCCTGTTCCTCAAGGTCTTCGACTACAAGGAGGAGGAAGCCGAACTCGATGACGACTACCGGCCGGTCATTCCGGAAGGCTACCGGTGGCGCGATTGGGCGACCGGCGAATCGCTGAAGGACCAGCGCACCGGCGACGAACTCATCGACTTCGTGAACAACCAGTTGTTCCCCGCGCTGCGCGGCGAGGCCGTGGAGAACGGGAACGGTGCGCGCATCATCCCGTTTCCCAGCTCCACGCCGCGCGCCCTGCTGGTCAAGGAGTTCATGAACCGCAGCCATAACTACGCGGCCAACGGCATCCAGCTGCGCATGGTGCTCAACCTGTTCAACGAGGTGGACTTCTCCGACGCCGATGAGACCCACGAGTTCAACGATGTGTACGAGACCCTGCTGAAGTCCCTCCAGTCGGCCGGCAAGGCGGGCGAGTTCTACACGCCGCGCGCCGTGACCTCGTTCGCCGTCAAGCACGTGGATCCCCGCATCGGCGAGACCGTGGGCGATTTCGCGTGCGGCACTGCGGGCTTTCTCGTCGATGCATTGCGCCATTTGGAACGGCAGGTGCAGCCGGGTGATACGAAGGCGATGGAGTCGTTGCAGAACAGCTTGGTTGGCCAGGAGTTCAAGCCGCTGCCGTACATGCTGGGCATCACCAACCTCATGCTCCACGACATCGCCCTGCCCAACATCACCTACGGCGACTCGCTCGACCGCAAGCGTCTGCTCGACTACGAGGATGAGGACTGCGTGGACTGCATCGTCATGAACCCGCCCTACGGCGGCATCGCCACCGAAGCCGACAAGGCCGCGTTCCCCGCCGACCTGCGCAGCTCGGAGACCGCCGACCTGTTCATGTCGTACATCATCACCCGACTGCGTATCAACGGCCGTGCGGCCGTGGTCCTTCCCAACGGGTTCCTTGAAGGCGAGGACAACACGCGCATCGCCATCAAGAAGTTCTTGTTCAAGCAGTGCAACCTGCACACCGTGATTCGTCTGCCGGAAAGCGTCTTCGCCCCGTACACGAGCATCGACACGAACATCCTGTTCTTCGACAAGACCGGCTCCACGCAGGAGACATGGTTCTACAGGTTCGACAAGCCAGAGGGATACAAGCACTTCTCCAAGACCAAGCCGCTTCTGCCGCAGCATTTCCAGCCGGTCGATGAATGGTGGGACGCCCGTGTTGAGATCCCGGACCCGGACGTGGAAGGCGCGTGGAAGGCCAAGAAGTACACGGTGGGTGAGCTCGTCGAAGGCAACTACCGTCTCGACAAGTGCGGCTACCCGCACGAGGACGAGGAGATTCTGCCGCCCGGCCAGCTCATCGGCAAATACAAGTCAGACAAACAGCGCATCGAGACCGAGATCGACGCGCTGCTCGCACAGATCATGGACCTCATCGGCAATGACACGGAGGAGAACGCATGAGCGACCTGAAGACCACACCCATCGCGGCGAAACTGCGCGCGTCCATCCTCCAGCAGGCCATCGAAGGCAAACTCGTACCACAGGATTCCAACGACGAGCCCGCCAGCAAGCTGGTCGAGCGCATCCGCAAGGAACGCGCCGGACTCATCAAGCAGAAGAAGGCGAAGGCCCCCAAGGGCGGTGAAAGCGTCATCTGGAAGGACGGCAACGGCTCATGGTGGGAACGCCGCGGCAAAAGCGAGGCGGTCTGCATCGACGACGAGATCCCATTCGACATTCCGGAAAACTGGACGTGGTGCCGGCTCAACGCCATTGGCCAGATCATCGGCGGTGGAACACCGAAAACGGGGAATAAGGCTTATTGGGCTTCAGCCGAAGCGGGAATTCCGTGGATAACGCCGGCGGACATGAAATTTGTCTCTGGGATGACAGTGAGCAGAGGAGAAAGGTATATTTCCGAACTTGGATTAAAGGAATCTTCGGCTCAGTTATTGCCGGAAGGCTCGGTTGTGATGTCTAGTCGTGCCCCAATCGGTTACTTGGCATTAGCCGGATGCGCATTAGCCACAAATCAAGGTTTCAAATCGGTCGTTCCTACAGAAAAAAGTATGAACAGATGGATTATGCTCAGCGTAAATGCCCGAATGCACGACATCAAACAAAGAGCATCTGGCACCACATTCGCGGAAATATCGGGGGCGGAATTTGGACGAACGCTCATTCCGCTTCCACCTATGCTTGAGCAAAGTCGAATTGTCAGTAAATGTGATGAGCTTCGGCCGCTCACCGATCAGCTCGAAATTCTAGAGAGAGAGAGAGCGATGCTGTAGATTCCGCGTTCTGGCGGGATCTGCCTCGCGCCGTCCTTCAGCAGGCCGTCCAAGGCAACCTCGTGCCACAAGACCCTGCTGAAGGAACCAGCTCCGAACTCGTGGAACGTATCCGCGAGGAGCGTCGCCGACTTATCGCCGAAAAGAAGATTAAACCGATCAAAGGCGGCGAAAGCATCATCCACCGTGACTCTGCCGGACACTGGTTTGAGACTCGCGGCAAGAATGCACCTGTTTGCATCGACGATGAAATCCCCTTTGAAATACCCGACAGCTGGACATGGGCGCGACTTGGCTTCGCGGCAGACATTTTAAGTGGTCAGGCTTTCAAGAGTGAAACGTTCAAAGATGCTGGACCGTACAGACTGTTGCGAGGCATCAATTTAGGAGTCGATAAAGTCAGGTGGAATGAAACGGTTTTTCTGGATTCACTTCCGGTAAACGCTGAACGCTATGAGCTTATGGCAAATGATTTGCTTCTAGGTATGGATAGACCATGGATTAATGACGGATTGCGAACTGCGCTTTTCCCCAGTTCCAAGATTCCTACGTATTTAGTTCAACGTGTGCTTCGAATAAGAGGGATTGGAACATTACTCGTTGAGTATCTTAAGATTATCTTTGAATCTGGAATGCTAAAGGCACATATCGGGAATCAGACTACAGGTATCAGTGTCCCACACATTAGCCAATCACAGGTGGACAGTTTGCTGATACCTATTCTTCCGCTTGCCGAGCAGCAGCGAATTGCCGAAAAAGTCGCCGAGTTCAGGTTTCTGATCGGGGAACGGTTCGTGGCAGCTTCCTGATTGTTCAATGATTGCGTCCATTGCCGTCGTGGTCCACGCAGTAGCGGCTGCGAGACAACGCGGGAGGATAACTTGAAAATGCATGACGTAGTTTCCATTCCTGCCGTCCCGTTTTCCGAGGACTTCGAATTTCGAAATACTGGAATGGCTTCTAAGGGCATCAAGCTATATCCATTGAATAGATGATTCGTCCCCGCGTACGTGCGGCCTTGAGCCCGGCGTTGGTACGCTCCCGTATAAGATTACGTTCGGACTGGGCCAGTGCGGCGAAGATATTGAACACGAGAATGCCGCCGGGCATGGTGGTGTTGTCCGCAGGCTCCGGCGATGTAGTCCGACGCTGATAGGCTGGCGGACAGCCGCGGAACGCGCGTGTGCGTGGATCCGCAATCATCCGAGCAGCATCCATGAACCCCTTGAAGGAGACCTGCATGGCCGAAAACACCGAACACCTCGCCCTGTGGGGCGGCCGCTTCACCTCCGGACCGTCCGCCGCGCTCGCCCGCCTGTCCAAGTCCACCCAGTTCGACTGGCGACTCGCCGACGACGACATCGCCGGCTCCCGCGCCCACGCGCGCGCCCTCGGCCGCGCCGGACTCCTCACCGACGACGAGCTCAAGCGCATGGAGGACGCGCTCGACACGCTCCAGCGCCACGTGGACGACGGCACCTTCGCGCCCATCGAAGACGACGAGGACGAGGCCACCGCGTTGGAACGCGGCCTCATCGACATCGCCGGCGACGAGCTCGGCGGCAAGCTCAGGGCCGGCCGCTCCCGCAACGACCAGATCGCCTGCCTCATCCGCATGTGGCTGCGCCGCCACGCACGCGTCATCGCCAAGCTCCTCATCGAACTCGTGAACGCGCTCATCGCCCAGAGCGAGAAGGCCGGCCGCACCGTCATGCCCGGCCGCACCCACATGCAGCACGCCCAGCCTGTGCTGCTCGCCCACCAGCTCATGGCCCACGCCTGGCCGCTGCTGCGCGACATCGAACGCCTCATCGACTGGGACAAGCGCATCAATGCCTCCCCGTACGGCTCCGGCGCGCTCGCCGGCAACACGCTCGGACTCGACCCGGAGGCCGTCGCCCGCGAACTCGGCTTCTCCCGCGTGACCGACAATTCGATCGACGGCACCGCCGCGCGTGACCTCGTCGCCGAATTCGCGTTCGTCGCGGCCATGACCGGCGTCGACATCTCCCGCCTTTCCGAGGAGATCATCATCTGGAACACACAGGAGTTCGCGTTCGTCAAGCTCGACGACGCCTACTCCACCGGCTCCTCGATCATGCCGCAGAAGAAGAACCCGGACATCGCCGAGCTGGCGCGCGGCAAGTCCGGCCGCCTCATCGGCGACCTGACCGGCCTGCTCGCCACGCTCAAGGGCCTGCCCACCGCCTACGCGCGCGACCTGCAGGAGGACAAGGAAGCCGTGTTCGACCAGGTTGACACGCTCGAAGTGCTGCTGCCCGCGTTCACCGGCATGATCCAGACCATGCGCTTCGACGCGGAACGCCTCGAAGCCGAAGCCCCCACCGGTTTCGCGCTCGCCACCGACATCGCCGAATGGCTCGTCAAGAACGGCGTGCCGTTCCGCCACGCGCACGAGCTCTCCGGCGCGTGCGTGAAGATCGCCGAAGGCCGCGGCCAGGAGCTGTGGGACCTGACCGACGAGGACTTCAAGTCCACGTTCGCCGCGTTCCTGCCGGCCGAGAAGGCCCCGGGCGTGCGCGAGGTGCTTTCCAGCCACGGTTCCGTCGACTCCCGCAACGGCAAGGGCGGCACCGCCTACGGCCGCGTGCGCGAGCAGATTGTCGACGCCAAGCGCGAGGTCGAGGAGCTCAAGGTCTTCGCCGACTCCACGTCCGACGGCCCGTCGTACAAGGCCCCCGGCACGTTCTAAGGCGTGTCGTCGCTCCCGCCGGCGGGAGCCGATAGCGCGGCGTGAGGTCCGCCGTGCTATACGGGGGTGTGTTTTTCGCTCCCGCTGGCGGGAGCTGGACCGCGTAGCGGGACTGAGGGTGGTTTGGGGCTGGGCTCCTGACCACCCTCAGTCGTCTTCGACGACAGCTCCCGCCAGCGGGAGCGGGGAAGGAAGTGTTTCCGTCGATTCCCGCCAGCGGGAGCGGGGTAGGAAGTGCTTCGGCCGATTGCTGTCAGTGGGAGCGGGGTAGGGATGTCATCGTCGACATCTACACTGGGGGCAGCACGAACGGGAGCCGCAAGGCTGAGAGGAAGCGCCAGCTTCGACCGGGGAACTTGACGCGGGTCATGCCGCCGTAAGGAATCGTCTTCTTTCGCCAAGGCCTCGGGAGCCTCGAACGTCCCAACGCCCTCGTTCGCACCAGATAACCAAGCCGTGTGGCCGGGCATCCGCGCCGCATGGTCGCATGACCGGGTTCATGAATGGGCGCACCACTTAGGGTACGGTTCCTTTCGTGCACCCTTTTTTGATATCCGGACCGAGAATCCGGAAGGGAGAACGAGGACTTATGCAGGTCAACGGAGAGCAGGTCACGCTCGACGCGCCCGTCAGCGTCGCCGATTATCTCGAAGCGCACGGCTTCAGGGCCGAACGCGTCGCCATCGAGCTCAACGGCGAGATCATCCCGCGCGACAAGCGCGGCGAGGCGATGCTCGACGACCAGAGCGTCATGGAGATCGTCCAGTTCGTCCAGGGCGGCTGAGGCTTGAGGGGGCTGGTCCGCCTGACCACCCTCAGTCCGCTTTGCGGACAGCTCCCGCCAGCGGGAGCGGAGAAGGAACCTCGGTCCTGTTCCCCGCCAGCGGGAGCGGGGAAGAGCTTCGATCCTGTTCCCGGCAGCGGGAGCGCAATAGACATCAACCCAAGGAAGGGGAATATCATGAGCAACATCAATCCGGTCACCGAAGCGTCCGTCGAGGCGACGCCGCTGCCGCCGCAGCCTTCGGTCGTCAACCCGGTCGGCACCGCCGCGCCGATCCTGCCCGTCGAAGACAAGCCGCTCAACCTCGGTGGGCACGAGTTCCACTCGCGCTTCATCCTCGGCTCCGGCCGCTACGACCTCAACCTCATCAAGGCGACCGTCGAACATGCGGGCACCGAGATCGTCACGATGGCGCTGCGCCGCGCCACCACCACCGAGAACAGCGTGCTCGACTACATCCCCGAAGGCATCACGCTGCTGCCGAACACGTCCGGCGCGCGCAACGCCGAGGAGGCGGTGCGCATCGCCCGCCTCGCGCGTGAGGTGTGCCACACCGACTTCGTCAAGGTGGAGATCGAGCACGAGACCAAGTACCTCCTGCCGGACAACGCCGAGACCATCCGCGCCACCGAGATGCTGGCCAAGGAGGGCTTCGTCGTCATGCCGTACATGTTCCCCGACCCGATCGCCGCACGCCAGCTCGAGGAGGCGGGCGCCGCGGCCGTCATGCCGCTCGGCTCGCTCATCGGCTCCAACATGGGCCTGAGGATGCGCGACTTCATCAAGATCATCATCGCCAACGCGAACGTGCCGGTCATCATCGACGCGGGCATCGGCCGGCCCAGCCAGGCCGCCGACACGATGGAGATGGGCGCGGACGCGGTCATGGCGTACACGGCCGTCGCCTCCGCCGGCAACATCCCGCTCATGGCCGAGGCGTTCAAGCACGCCATCGACGCCGGCCGCGCCGCCTACCTCGCCGGACTCGGCAAGGTGACGGAGGGACAGGCCGTGCCGTCCAGCCCGACCACGGGGTACCTGCACTGAGACTACCCCTCAGTCCGCTACGCGGACAGCTTCCCTGACAAGGGGAGCCGGAGTGAGGGCCCATCGGACGGGTGGCTCGCAGACAAGGGGAGCCGAGAATGAAGGAGAGTAATGGCGTTTTCGGATGAACAGCTTGAACGGTATTCGCGGCATCTGATCCTCAAGGGGTTGGGTGTCAAGGGGCAGAAGCGGCTGCTGGAGTCCAGCGTGCTCATCGTCGGCGCGGGCGGGCTCGGCTCGCCGGCCGCCCTCTACCTCGCCGCCGCCGGCGTGGGCCGCATCGGCCTCGTCGACGGCGACGTGGTCGACCTGAGCAACCTGCAACGCCAGATCATCCACACCACCGCGTCCGTCGGCGAGCCGAAGGTCGAATCCGCGGCCAGGGCGATCCGCGCGCTCAACCCGGACGTCACCGTCGAGACGCACCACACGCTCGTCGACGCCGGCAACGTCGCGGACCTCATCGCCCCATACGATCTGGTCATCGACGCGACCGACAACTTCTCCGCGAAGTTCCTCGTCAACGACGCGTGCGTGCTCGCCGGCAAACCGTTCGTCCACGCCGGCGTCGTCGGATTCGCCGGACAGGTGATGGACGTCGTGCCGGGCGCGGGCCCCTGCTACCGCTGCATCTTCCGCGACATGCCCGCGGCCGGCGAGATCCCCACCTGCCGAGAGGCGGGCGTGCTCGGCGCGGTCGTCGGCGTGATCGGCAGCCTCGAGGCGACGGAGGCGGTCAAACTGATCGCCGGCGTGGGCGAGCCTCTCGTCGCGCGCATGCTCACCGTCGACGCGCTCACGATGAACATCCGCCGCGTGCCGCTGCCCAAACGCGTGCCCGACTGCCCGGTGTGCGGCGAGAACCCGACCATCACCGCGCTCGACCTGGACCGCTACATCCAGCCCGCCTGCGCCATCTGACAGAGAGAAGGGAACCAATGCCCATCGCATGGCATGCCGATAGCGACGCCGCCGACGCGGTCATGACCGCGTCCGACACCGCTGAATCCGCGATCCGCCGCATCACGCCGGCCGAATTCGCCGCACTCGACAAGCGGAACGTCACGCTGCTCGACCTGCGCGAGCCGGCCGACGTGGCCGCGCATCCGATCGAAGGCGCAATCAACGCGCCGCTCGACCCGCTCGCGCAGGTTCTGAAGACCGTACCGGTGGGACGCACCGTCGTCGTCTTCTGCGCGGAAGGCTGGTGGAGCGAGGAGGTCGCCGAGATCCTCGCCGACCGCGGCTACGACGTGGCGAGCCTCGAAGGCGGGTTCCGCGCCTACCGCGAATATCTGGACCGACAGACGCAGGGGGGAATGACCGAGTAATGACCAAAACCGGCGGTCCGCCGGAACGCCGGACCCGCCCGTCTGCAATCGCCTTGTGAATCATCCCCGCGGACGAGCGTGCCCGACACATCCCCTTCGTACAATCGGCACCGAATGGAAACCGACCGATAGGGGATCGACATCGTGGGACGTCTGCTCACCCGAACGCAGATACGGCGGATCGTCGCCGAAAACGGGCGCGAAGTGCTCGCGCACCCGAACATGCAGCGCGAACGCGCGAACTACCAGCACGGCAACGTGTCGACGTTCGCGCACTCCATCCGCGTGGCGTGCCTCGCCGTCTGGCTCGCCGACCGCGCGCACCTGTGGAACCGCGTCGACCTGAAGTCGCTCGTGCGCGCCGCGCTCCTGCACGATTACTTCCTCTACGACTGGCATGACTGGGACGGCGGCACGCACCGGCTGCACGGGTTCACGCACGGCAACGCCGCGCTGCTCAACGCGATGCGCGACTTCCGCCTCAACGCGATCGAACGCGATTCGATCTCCTGCCACATGTTCCCGATGACGCCCACCGCGCCCAGCTACGTGGAAGGATGGCTCGTCACCGCCGCCGACAAACTGTCCGCCACACGCGAGACGTTCTCGCTCGACCGGTTCAACAAAGGCAAGGGCGGTAAAGGCGACAGGAACGTCAAGGACGAGGAGCGCGCGCGATGACGATGCTCTTCCTCGAATACCTGTTCCTGTGGTACCTGTTCTACAGCTTCTGCGGCTGGGTGTACGAGTCCGTCCTCGTCTCCGTGCAGCAGCGGCGTTTTGTCAACCGCGGCTTCCTCAACGGCCCGCTATGCCCGATCTACGGCACCGGCGCGGTCCTCGCCGTCGTCGTGTTCGGCGGGGAACGCAATCCGGCGGTCGTGTTCCTCGTCTCCTCGGTGGGCGCGTGCATCCTCGAATACTTCACCTCCTGGGCGATGGAGGAGCTGTTCCACGCCCGTTGGTGGGATTATTCGCATTTCCGCTTCAACCTGAACGGCCGCATCTGCCTGCTCGGCGCGATCGTGTTCGGCATCGGCGGCGTCGCCATCGTCGACGTCATTCAGCCGCAGGTGGCGCGCGTCACGGCGATGATCCCGCTGGTCCTGATTCACGTGATGTGCGCCGTGTTCCTCGTTGCCATCACCGTCGACGCGGTGGTCACCGTGGTCGGCATCGTCGACTTCGAGAAGAGCCTCGAACAGTTCCAGACGGCCGTCGCCAAGTACGGCGACGCGTTCGGCGAGATGCGCGAGAAGGTCGGCGACGCGATGGGCGAGGCGACCGGCCGCGCCGCCGAACTTGCCGCGGGCGTCGCGGCCGGCGCGAACGAGCGTCTTGGCGGCGTGCCCGGCAAGGTGGGCGAGACGATCGGCGAGAAGGTCGGCGGAACCTGGCATTCCGGCAGGGAGATGTCCACCGAGCTGATGTTGCGCATCCGTGAAGCCGCCGCGAGCGCGTTCAACCGTCAGCAGCGCCGTATGATCGTCTCCTTCCCGCGCCTCAAGGCGACGCGCAACGACGAATCCCTCCAGCAGCTGCGCGAGGCGTTCGAGAAGCTGCGCCGCAGCGGCCGGTGACGGAAGCGCACGCGTGCCGCGCGGCACTGTCGCCGCGGCATGCGAGACTGGTAGGCGCTCGGAATCCGGGCGCATCCAAGACAATACCCACAATTCGATAGGGAGAGCGACCAGTTATGGCTCACGTCATCGACTTCAAAGAAGCGGGGTTCGACACCCTGCTCGATGAGCTGGAATGGCGCGGGTTGATCTCGCAGTCCACGGACCGCGATCGACTCGCAGAAGCGTTGAACGGGGAGCCGATCGCCTATTATTGCGGCTTCGACCCGACCGCCGCCTCCCTGCACATCGGCAACCTCGTCCAGCTCATCAACATGCGCCACCTCCAGGCGGCGGGCCATCACCCGATCGCCCTCGTCGGCGGCGCCACGGGCCTGATCGGCGATCCGCGCCAGTCGGGCGAGCGCACGCTCAACCCGAAGGATGTAGTGGCCGGCTGGGCCGAGCGTCTGAAGAAGCAGATTGGCGGCATCCTCGTCACCGACGGCGACAATCCGGTGCGCTTCGTCTCCAACTACGACTGGACCGCGCAGATGAGCGTCATCGACTTCCTGCGCGACGTCGGCAAGAACTTCCGTCTCGGCACGATGCTCGCCAAGGACACGGTCGCCCGCCGCCTCAACTCGGAGGAGGGCATCTCCTTCACCGAGTTCAGCTACCAGGTGCTGCAGGGCAACGACTTCCTCCATCTGTACGACGAATACCACTGCACGCTCGAGCTCGGCGGCTCCGACCAGTGGGGCAACCTCACCTCCGGCCTCGACCTCATCCACAAGGTGCGCGGCGTGGACGTCAACGTGTTCACCAGCCCGATCATCACCGACGCCAACGGCAAGAAGTTCGGCAAGTCCGAGGGCAACGCCGTCTGGCTCGACCCGACGATGCTCTCGCCGTACAAGTTCTACCAGTTCTGGATCAACCGTCCGGACGTGGAGATGGAGAGCCTCCTGAAGGCGTTCACGTTCCTGCCGAAGGCGGAGATCGAACGCCTCGTCGAGGAGTCGAAGACCAATCCGGGCCGTCGCGAGGCGCAGAAGGCGCTCGCCTGGGAGGTCACCAGCTTCGTGCACGGCGAGGCCGCCACGCAGGCCGCGATCGACGCCTCCGCCGCCCTGTTCGGTCGCGGCGGCGATCTGGCCGACATCGACGAGGCGACGCTCGAATCGGTGCTCGACGGTTTCAAGGTCGTCGACGAGAACGGCGAGCACGTGTTCCCGTCCGTCGAAGCGGGCGTGCGCGTGATCGACGCCGCACAGGCCGCCGGCCTGTTCAAGACCGTTTCCGAGGCACGTCGCGCCATCAAGTCCGGTGGCGTGTACCTCAACAACGCGCGCGTGGAGAGCGACGAGGCGACGCTCGGCGAAGACGACTTCCTCCAGGGTCGTTTCGCGCTGATCCGCCGCGGCAAGAAGGCGCTCGGCGCCGTCGAGAAGCGCTGAACCGGCGCATCCGGTCGCGCATACGCGCATAAGACAAGACTTTCGTAGTAGAGAAAGGCATACACAACATGGCAGAAGGCAACGAGCGTTCCGGCAAGTCGTTCGGCGGCCGCAAGGGCGGCTACGGCCACGGTTCCGGTCGTCCCGGCTCCCGCGGCGGCAACGGCTTCAAGCCGCGCGGCAAGGGCGGTTTCCATAAGGGCGGTTTCCGCAAGGACGGCGAGCGCGGCGGGTTCCGCCGCGACGGCGAGGGCCGTGACGGCGAGCGCCGCGGCGGCTACCGCAAGGACTTCCACAAGGACGGTTTCCGTAAGGACTTCCATCGTGACGGCGATCGCGATTTCCGCCGTGACGGTGACGGCGAGCGCGGCGGCTTCCGCAAGGGTCCGCGTCAGGGCGGCGACCGTGATTTCCGTCGTGACGGCGAGCGTCGCGGCTACGGCAAGTCCGGCGGTTTCCATAAGGGCGGTTTCCGCAAGGACGGCGAGCGCGGCGGGTTCCGCCGTGACGACGACCGTCGCGGTGGTTTCCGCAAGGACTTCCATCGTGACGGCGATCGTGATTTCCGTCGTGACGGCGACGGCGAGCGTCGTGATTTCCACAAGGGCCCGCGTCAGGGCGGTGACCGCGACTTCCGCCGTGACGGCGAGCGTCGCGGCAACGGCGGCTTCCGTCGCGATGACCGCCGTGACTTCCACCGTGACGACCGTCGCGGCGGCAAGGGTGGTTTCCGCAAGGACTTCCATCGTGACGGCGATCGTGATTTCCGTCGTGACGGCGATCGCGACTTCCGTCGTGACGACCGTCGTGACGGCGAGCGTCAGGGCTTCCGCAAGGACTTCCACAGGGACGACCGTCGCGACTTCCATCGTGACGATCGCCGCGATGACCGCCGCGGTTTCCGTCGTGACGGCGATCGCGATTTCCGTCGTGACGAGCGTCGTGACGATCGCGGCGATCGCGGCGGCAACCCGCGCTACCAGCGCGACGACTCCCGTCGCTTCGACGATCGTCGTGAGAACGGCCCTCGCCGCAACGGCGAAGGCGCGGTGAGCTTCCCCTCGCAGAACCCGTACACCGATCGTCGTCCGAACGAGCCCCGCATGCCGAAGGGCATGGTGTGGGGCATGCTCTCCAAGGACGAGAAGGAGCGTCTGCGCGGCCTGTCCAAGGAGCACGCCGAGAACATCGGCCTGCACATCCTCGCCGCGTACACGCTGCTCGACGACGATCCGCAGGCCGCGCTCGAGCACGCCCAGTGGGTCGCCAAGCAGGCCTCCCGCATCGACTTCGCGCGTGAGACGCTCGCGTTCGTCGCCTACCGCAAGGGCGACTACAAGCTCGCGCTCAAGGAGTTCCGCACCGCGTACCGCATGAACGGCTACCTCGACTACCTGCCGTTCATGGCCGACTGCGAGCGTGGTCTCGGCAACCCGAAGAAGGCCATCGAGATGGCCGTCTCCGACGACGCCAAGTACCTGAAGGGCGAGTCCAAGGCCGAGATGTTCCTCGTGTACGCCGGCGCGCTCGGTGATTTGGAGCATTGGGACAAGGCCATCGAGATCGTGCACACGCTCGGCCGTTCCAAGGGTCTGGCCGGCAGCTACCGCATGCGCGCCCTGCAGGCCGAGCAGCTGTTCCTCGAGGAGGCCGGCCGTTCCGACGAAGCCATCGCGCTCGACCAGGTCATCGAGAAGCTGGAGAACCAGTACGCCGACTTCGACGAGGACGAGGAGAGCGATGACGTGATCATCGACCACGATCTCGAGCACCTCGACGATCCGGACGTGCTCGCCGAGCTCGGCATCTCCGAGGACGACGCCCAGTACGCGCCCGAGGACGAGACCGAGGAGAGCGACGAGGAGTCCGAAGCCGAATCCGAGGACGGGGCCGAGACCGCCGAAGGCGAGTCCGAGTCCGAAGCCCACGCCGAGGAGGAGACCCAGGAGGATTCCGAGGAGTCCGTCGACGGCGAAACCGCCGACACCGACGAGACGCAGGCCCCGGCCGAAGAGGCCGTCGAAGGCGCCGAATCCGACGACGAGCCGGAACAGGTTTCCGATGAATCCGCCTCCGACGAATCCGAGACGACCGAGGCGTGAGCGGACGCATGACGCGATTCCTCAAAGGCACCACGGCCCCGATCGCCGAAGCCTACAAGCTCGCGCTGCTCGACCTCGACGGCGTGGTCTACCGGGGCAAGAACCCGGTGGAGCACGCCGCGGCGTCCATCCGCGCCGCCGAGGCCGCCGGCATGACCATCGAATACACGACGAACAACTCGTCGCGTTTCCAGCACGTCGTCGCCGACCAGCTGAAGGGCTTCGACCTCGACGTCGAACCCTGGCAGGTCATCACCTCCTCGGTGGTGGCCGCCCGCATGGTCGCCAAGGCCGTGCCCGCCGGTTCCACCGTGCTCGTCGTCGGCGCGGAGCATCTGCGCGAGGAGGTCACGCGCGCCGGACTCGTCGTCACCGACGATCCGACCGTCAAACCCGCGGCCGTCATCCAGGGCTGGTTCCCGGAGATGACCTGGCAGATGATGGCGAACGCCGCGTTCGCCGTCGAGGCCGGCGCCACGTACTTCGTGACCAACCGCGACCTGACCATCCCGCGCGAACTCGGCATCGCGCCCGGCTGCGGCTCGATGATCCGCGCGGTCATCGCCGCCACCGGCGTCGAACCGGTCGCCTCCGCGGGCAAGCCCGAATCGTACATGTACGACGAGGCGCGCGAACTCAACGCGTCCGGCGGCCAGTCGCTCGTCCCGAAGGACGAGTCCATCGCCATCGGCGACCGACTCGACACTGACATCGAGGCGGGCAACCGGGGCGGCTACGACTCACTCGCCGTACTGACCGGCGTCACGAACCCGCATGAGCTGATGCTCGCGCCCGCGCACCTGCGTCCCACCTATGTGGCGCCGGACCTGCGCGCGCTCGGCGAGACCATGCCCGAACCGCGCGACCACGGCGACGGACGCTGGACGTGCGGCGGCGCCGAGGCCGTGCTGGACGCGGCCGCCGGCACGTTCGTCGTCTCCGACGCGACGAGCGTGGACGCGCTGCGCGCCGCGATCTGCGCCGCATGGCAGGCCGCCGATGCCGGCGTCGACATGACCGCGATCACGCTGCCGGAGTTCACGCTGTGAGCGACGACCGCACCGTGAACGGCACTATGAACGGCATCACGCACGACGCCACGGCCACGCCGCCCACCGGCGACATCGCCGACGTGCTGCCCGGCTTCGACCAGATGGACGACGACGGGCGCATCGCCGCGCTGCGCGGCCTGCTCGACGAGCTGAAGCGCGAACTCGACGCGATCGGCGACTGATCCACGATACCGGCGCACCAGTCATGAGAAGGAGGGAACGAGAATGACGAACGACGGCATCGCCTCATACGAGGCCGATGACGAGCCGATCGACATGCCCGACCGTCTCGACCTGTGGCTCGTCGCCGGGGGAGGGGTCGACTCGCGTTCCAAGGCGCAGCGGCTCATCAAAGGCGGGCATGTCACCGTCAACGGGAAGGTCGTGACCAAACCCGCGTATGCGATCGGCGATGCCGCGCACACGCGCATCGTCGTCGACAAGGGCGACGACTACGTCTCGCGCGGCGCCTACAAGCTCGTCGGTGCGTTCGACGCGTTCGCCGCGCACGGACTGCCCGAACCGGTGGGCTTCGACTGCCTCGACATCGGCGCGTCCACCGGCGGGTTCACGCAGGTGCTGCTGCGCCGCGGCGCACGCCGGGTCATCGCGCTCGACGTCGGCCACGGCCAGCTCGACCCGCGCGTCGCCGGAGACGAACACGTCATCGAGATGAGCGGCGTCAACGTCCGCGACGTCACGGCCGACAGCTTGCCGTACGCTCCGGCGATGATCGTCTCCGACGTCTCCTTCATCTCCCTGACCTACGTGATCCCCGTGATCGCGCGCATCGCCGCGCCCGGAGCGCACATCGTGCTGCTCGTCAAACCCCAGTTCGAAGTGGGGCGGGCGGGACTCGACCGCCACGGCGTCGTCATCGACGAATCATTACGCGTCAAGGCGTTGGACGACGTGACCGCATGCGCGCGCGAACACGGCCTGAAGGTCGTCGCCACCGCCCCGAGCCCCATCGAAGGCACCCACGGCAACGCCGAATACCTCCTCTACGCGCGCGCCTGAGGAAGGGCGCAAAGAGAACGATCAGCGGTTGCCGGCGTGGATGAAGCGGTCGATCTGGTCCTCCTTGCCCATGATGACCAGCTCGTCGTTGCGGTGCATGATGAGCTCCTTCGAACCATACTGGAACTCCTTGCCCGGCGATTTGATGCCGACCACGGTGATGCCGTAACGCTCATGCACCTGCGCGTCCTCGATGGAATGGCCCACCGCGTGCGAGGGCGTGTGGATCTTCACGACCGTGTGCGCGCCCTCGATCTCGATGTAGTCCAGATAGTTGCCGCTCACCAGATGTCCTACGCGCTTGCCCGCGTCCGTCTCCGCGTTGATGATGTGACGCGCGCCGATGCGCTGCAGGATGCGCGCATGCTGCACGGACACCGACTTCGCCCACAGGTCGGTCACGCCCGCGTCCAGCAGGTTGCCGGTCGTGATGACCGACGCCTCGACGCTGTCGCCGATGGCGACGACCGCCGTATCGAACTGGGAGGCGTCGATCTGCTCGATGGCGAGCACGTCGGTCATGTCCGCCTGGACGACCGGCACGTGCGCGGACCAGCGGGCCACCAGATCCGGATCCCTGTCGACGGCGAGCACGTCCTGGCCCATCGCGTCGAGGGTCATGGCCACGGCGCTGCCGAAACGGCCCAATCCCACGACCAGCACGCTCTTGCCTGATTTCGCCATTGCCTTGCAGTCCTTTCCGTATGTCGTGAAATGTCGTGAAACGTTGCGGGGTTCAGCCGACCACGATCGGCTCGGTCGGGTAGCGCACCGCCTCCAGCGAACGGGGGCGGCTGATCGAATACGCGATGGTCATTGGTCCGAGACGGCCCACGACCATCGTCGCCGCGAGAATCGCCAACGCGGCCGGATTGTCCTCGCGCGCCACGCCCACCGTGTACCCGCCGAGGCCGAACGCCGAACAGGAGTCGAACAGTGAGTTCGTCAGCGACGAACCGGAGACGAGCATGAGCGACAGGGAGGAGACGAGCACGAGCAGCAGGCAGGTGCTGGTGATGCTCACTGCCGTCATCGCCACGTTCGTGGGGATGCGGTGGTGGAACGTGTTGATGTCCTTGTGGCCGGTGAACGAGGCCTTGCAGATGAGCAGGATCACCGCGAACGTGGTCACGCGGATGCCGCCGGCCGTGGACGTGCTGCCGCCGCCGATGAACATGATCACGCTCATGAACACCTTCGTCGGTTCGCTCACCTGCGGCACCCACGACAGGTCGAATCCGGAGCTGCGCGGCATGACGGCGGCGACCATCGCGTAGCGCATGCGCGTGTTGAAGTCCGCATCCCTGAACAGGAACGGATTGTCCCATTCGACGAGCAGGAACCAGGTGAGCGACATGACGACGATGATGAACGTGACGGAGAGCGTGATCTTCGTGTGCAGGCTCCAGCGTTTCGGCGGCACGTGCCCGCGCGCGCATTTGAGCAGGTTGAGGATCACGGGGAAGCCGAGCGTGCCGAGGAAAGCGGAGAACATGATCGGCAGGCCCACGCCCCAGCTGTTGACGTGCAGGCCGGCCGTGTCCGGCGTGAAGCCCGCGTTGTTGTACGACATGACCGCGAAGAACAGCGACTCCCACAGGGATTTGCGCCAGTCGCCCTCGTTGACCTTGAGCAGGCCGGGGAACAGGGCGATGAACGTCACGGTCTCGATGAACATCGTCGTGCCGATGACGACGGTGAGGACGCCGCGGATCTCGCTGAGCTTCGACGTGCCCAGCTCGCTCGCCGTGAGCAGGCGCTGCGTCGACTTCATGTGATGGTTGATGGCGAGCGTGATCAGCGAGGCGAACGTCATCACGCCGATGCCGCCCAACTGCACGGAGACGAGCAGCACGGCCTGTCCGAACGTCGTCCAATGCGTGGTCGAGTTGACGATCGAGATGCCGCATGTGGACAGCGCGGAGACGGCGGTGAACATCGCCGTCGAGAACGTGGTCTTCTCGCCCTTCGGCGTGGACGGCGGGATGAGCAGCATGGTCGTCGCCGCGATGACCAGCACGATGAAGTACATGATGGTCAGGCGTCCGGGGTGCGAGACCAAGTGCTGGATGATTGTGCGCTGACGCGGCGGGCGCCCGTCCCCGTCCGCCGCCTGCGCGAACGTGTTGCCGGAGAACCACCACGCGTAGCCGCGGGAGGCCTCCCGGTTGGAGGAGGATTGGTCGAAGACGGGATCCGCCATGTACCCTCGCCCCTCCTTGTCCGTCCGTGCTGTCTTTCTCATGGTGCTCCCGGCGTGCGCCGGCGTATGTGAGGCCATTGTAGGCGTGCATGTCGAGAAACCGCACGCGCCGGGGTTCGGGAACGGGGTTTCCAACATCCGTTCGATTCGGTTAGGATGGGTGGCAGTTGTACTGTTCCGTCCATCCAAGGGGGAGTCGATGACCGGTGTTCGTCATGCGGTGGTGGTGACCCACACGCGGCTCAGGCAGAGCGGCACCGTCGTGTCCGACGTGGTGGGCAGGCTGCACGACGCCGGATTCGACGTCTCCATCATCGACAATCTCGAACCTCCCGCATTCGACGTGCAGCCGCCCGTCGTCGGCGACGACACGGAGATCGTCGTCGTGCTCGGCGGCGACGGCACGATCCTGCGCGCCGCCGAACTCGTCCGCTGCACGAGCACGCCGATCCTCGGCGTGAACATGGGGCACGTCGGGTTTCTCGCCGAATTCGAAAGCTTCCAGATGGACGAGGCGATCCGACGCATCGCCACCCGCGACTATTCGATCGACGAGCGCATGATCGCCCACGTGGACGTGTGGCTGCCGGGCGCGTCGACGCCCATCGAGAACTGGGCGTTGAACGACATCACGCTGGAACGCGCCGACCGTGGCAAGATGGTCGAACTGTCCATCAGCGTCGACGATGTGGAGATGAGCTCGTTCGGCGCGGACGGCGTCATCGTGTCCACGCCCACCGGGTCCACCGCCTACGCGTTCTCCGCGGGCGGCCCGATCATGTGGCCGAACGTGAAGGCGCTCCAGCTGGTGCCGCTCGCCGCGCACGCCCTGTTCGCGCGTCCGCTCGTCATCGGCGCCGACTCCACGTTCACGATCACCATACTCGACGATTCGATGTCCGGCGGATGGATCTGCTGCGACGGCCGCCGCCAGCGCGCCCTACCGAAGGGCACGCGCGTCGACGTGCGCGCCTCGCACGGCACGCTGCGTCTCGCGCGCCTCTCCGGCGCGCCGTTCACCGAGCGTCTCGTCACCAAATTCGACCTGCCCGTCGTCGGATGGCGCGAACAGGCCGCGCACGGCGGCGCCGGCGGCGCGAACCACGGACAGCACGGCGTCGCCGCCGACTTCCGTTCCACGTATGCGGACCACTCCGACTACCGCCATGACGGCGACGGGGAGGCGCGCCGCTGATGCTCGAGGAACTTTCCCTGCGCGACCTAGGCCCGATCAGGTCCGCCGTCATCACCCCCGCCTGCGGCATGACCGCCATCACCGGCGAGACCGGTGCCGGCAAATCGATGCTGCTGAGCGCCCTGTCGCTCATCTCCGGCGGACCCGCCAACGCGAAACGCATCTCCGTCGGCGCGTCCGAAGCCTGGGCGCAGGGCATCTTTGCCGTCGACGGGACGGATGACGAGACCCACGCCGCCGACGCGGCGGACGAGACGGTCGGCGACGACGCGGACGACGACGAGGCGCTCGCCGGCGGCGTGCTCGCCATCGCACGCCGCGCCGGCGTCGAACCCGAGGACGGCGAACTGTTCCTCGCACGCACCGTGCGCGCCACCGGACGCTCGCGCGCCGTGCTCGGAGGCAAGACCGTGCCGCGTTCCGTGCTCGCCGCCGTGGCCGGCGAACTCGTCACCATCCACGGGCAGGCCGAACAGCTGCGGATCGCATCCGCCGCCCGCCAACGCGACTTCCTCGACCACGCCGCCGACGACGGGCGCGAACTCGCCGCCTACCATGCGGCATGGCGCGAACTGGCCGACATGGACGCCCGTCTCGAACGCCTGCGCTCGCAGGAGTCCTCCGCACGCGCGCAAGCCGACTACCTGCGCGAATCGGTGGACCGCATCAACGCGGTCGACCCGCATCCGGGCGAACTGGAGGAGCTGAAGGCGAAACGCGACCGCATCGAAAACGCGGCGGACATCGCCGAAGGCGTGTCCCACGCGCTCGCCGCGCTCGACCCGTCGCAGCTGGAACTCGCCGACTCGCCGGCCGAGGCGGCCGGCGCCTCCGACCGGATTCTCGAGGCGGCGCAGGCGCTGCGCGCCATCCACGTGTCGGACGGCGGGTTCGACGAGCTCGCCGACCGGCTCGAATCGGTGAACGCCGACCTCGCGGACATCGTCTTCACCCTGTCCGGGCATCTCGGCGAGGACGTCGGCGAGGCCGACCTCGACACGCTGAACGCGCGCATCCACGACTTGGACGAATTGACGCGCCGCTGGGGGCCGGGCATCGAGGACGTGATCGCATGGCGCGACAAGGCCGCGTTCGACATCGAGGATCTGGACGCATCACCCGAGAAGCTCGCCGAGCTGGAGGCCGAACGCGACCGGCTGCACGAGACCGCCGCGAAGGCCGCCGCGCGTCTGCACGAGGCGCGCGCTGCGGCGGCCGGCCGGCTCGCCGCGCGCGTCACCGAGGAGCTCTCCTCGCTCGCCATGGACGGCGCCTCGCTGGAGATCCGCGTCGCGCCGCGTGAAGGAGCCGACGCGCTCGACGCGAACGGCGGCGACGACATCGCGTTCCTGTTCACCCCCTATGAGGGCTCGCCGCAGCTGCCGATGGGCAAAAGCGCGTCCGGCGGCGAACTGAGCCGCCTCATGCTCGCCCTCGAACTGTCCGCCGCGGACATGCACGCGGGGGAAGCGGCAGTGGGGGAGCATGGTGCCGCGCCGTCCGACATGACGTTCATCTTCGACGAGGTCGACGCGGGCGTCGGCGGCAAGGCGGCGGTCGAACTCGGCAGGCGTCTCGCGCGTCTCGCCCGCAGCTCGCAGGTCATCGTCGTCACGCACCTGGCGCAGGTGGCCAGCTGGGCCGACTCGCAGTTCGTCGTCACCAAGGAGCCGCCGGACGCGGACGACGACGATCTCGGCGTCGTCACCACCGTGGCCGAGGTGAAGGACGCGGCGCGCGTCCACGAGGTCGCGCGCATGCTCTCCGGCAGCGAGTCGGAGGCCTCCCTCGACCACGCCCGCGAACTGCTCGCCTCATCCAGGCTCCCGCTGGCGGGAGCTGTCGGTGAAACCGACTGAGGGTGGAAGCCGTGCCGGCTCCCTGAGACGGGGGAGTCGGCAACCGTAAGCTGACTGAGGGAGAGACAGACATGACATCACGCAAGGCCGCCATCTTCGACCTCGACGGCACGCTCCTCGACTCGATGGGCGTGTGGGACCAGGTCGACATCGACTTCCTCGCCAAGCGGGGCATCGCCGTGCCCGACGACTACATGGCCAAGGTCGCGCCGATGCAGTTCAGACAGATCGCCGAATACACGATCGCGCGGTTCGGTCTCAAGGACACGCCCGAGGCGCTGATGGACGAATGGGACGAGATGGCGCGCGTCGCCTACGCGACCACCGTCGAGGCGAAACCGGGCGCGCTCGACTATCTGCGTGACCTGAAGGCGCGCGGCGTGCGGCTCGCCGTCGCCACATCCCTGCCGCCGCACCTCAGGGAACCGGCGTTGCGGCACGTGGGCATGTTCGACCTGTTCGACGCCATCGTCTCCGTCGACGACGCGAACGACGTGGGCAAGGACCGTCCGGACGTCTACCTGCTCGCCGCCGCCCGTCTCGGCGTGGAACCGTGCGACTGCACGGTGTTCGAGGACCTGCTCGTCGCCGTGCGTTCCGCGAGATCCGCGGGCATGCGCGTCTGGGCCATGCACGACGACTCGTCCGACGCGGACTGGGCCACGATCTGCGACGAGGCCGATGGCGTCCTCTTCGACTTCCACGACGCGCCCCGCGACCTGTAGGGCGTATACTGGCCGCAACATACGACGAACGATATACGTGATATACGGTCGGGGGTTGGCGACGGCATGGATGGCATCAGATTGGGCACATGGCTGGGATATGCCATGCTCCTCGTGATGCTCGCGCCCGTCGTCATTCCCGCCGTGCTGGTGCAGGAGGTCACGCGGCATGTCGCCGCGACACGGCTTGCATTGTTCTCACGTGGAGGTCTCGTCGTCCGACCGGCGTCGTTCGCCGTCCTGCTTACATTGACCGTCGTGACGCTGTCCATCGGCATGGCCGGCGGGTTCGCGTCCGACACGTCCGGTACGGCGCTCGCCGTCGTCGCGTTGGCCGCATCCTGCGCCGTCATCGTGATTGCGACGGTCGTAGGCGTCGCCGTACATGCGCTCGCCCTCTGCGCGTCCTGCGCCGGCCGCAAGCCGTTGCCGCGTGATTTCCGCTTCGATGCGGTGTTGTGCGACAAGGTGCGCTCGTGGGCGCGCCCGCAATGGGTGCCGCGTTGGGCCCGTTACACGCTTCCCGAACCGCGAATCTGAATTTTCCTCTTCTGTTTGCTCATGTACGCCGTGACATGGTCACGGCCGGTTCCTCTCATATTCAGATTCGTCATCGTGCCGGTCCCGGTCCATGCAGGACCCGGACCGTTATCCGGAAAGCGTTTAGCATCATGAATGCCCTCATGCCCCTGTTCCGACCCATCGAATGGGTCATCGCCCAACTACTCACCCTCATCCATGCCGTGTTCGTCGCCGCCGGACTGCCGGACGGTCCCGATCCCGCATGGTGCCTGTCCGTCATGTGCCTGGTCGTCGTCATCCGCGTATGTCTGATCCCGCTGTTCGTCCGTCAGCTGCGCGGCATGCGGGCGATGCAGGCCATCCAGCCGCAAATGCAGCGCATCAGGCGCAGATACGCGGCACGTAGGGATCAACGTTCCCGTGAGGCATTGCAACGCGAGCTCATGGCGTTGCAGCGTGAGCATGGCGCCGAACCGCTCGGCTCATGCATGCCCGCGATGATCCAGGCGCCGATCCTATGCTCCCTGTACTACGTGCTGCAGTCGCTGCCCTCCATCGCGTCGGGCAAGGCCGAGCCACTCGGTGCCATGGATCGTGTGCTTGCCGGCAGCGTCGAATCGTCATCGGTGTTCGGCGTGCGTCTGTCCGAAACATTCGGTACGGCCGAATCCGTGGGGCCTCGCGCCGTCATCGGCATGGTCGTCGCGGTCATGTGTGTGTCGTTGTTCGCGATGCAATGGATGCTCATCCACCGCAATACGCCGAAGGATACGATGAATTCTCCGCAGTTCCGCATGCAGAGGATGACGGTATTCGTCTTCCCGGCCATCTACGTGGTCTCGGGCGTGGCGTTGCCGTTCGGCGTGCTGCTCTATTGGATGACGAACAATCTGTGGAACCTCGCCCAGACGCTGGTCCAGCTGCATTGGTTCCCCGCTCCCGGCTCCATCGCCGCGGAACGCAAGGACGAGCGGGGCCACCGACGCGAGAACGGCCGTCGTGCCGCCGCCGGTCTGCCCTCCCTCGAGGAGGAGAGCGCCGCCAAGTCTCGTGCCGCCGCCCAAGCGCGGCGTGAGCGGGAGTCGGTGCGTGGTGGCCGTGACTCCCACTCACGCCGGCGACTGACGCCGGTCAAATCCCGTCGCCGCTAAAGGACTCGTTCCGGTTCGGCTTCAGCGCACCGGCATGAGGTCGGAGGGGCGTTCGGCGGCGAAACGCTGCGCCTCGAGCTTCTCGCCCTCCTCACGCTCGGCGGCCTCGGCGGTGATGCGGCCGGTGAGGCGCGCGATCGGCGCCTGGTAGACCACTTCGCCGAACGTGCGCCCGCCGCGCTCCACGACGCCTTCGTGACGGTCGACCTCGACGAACCCGAGGGATTCGACCATGTGGCGGGCGCGCAGGTTGAACGACCACACCTTGACGGTGATCTTCTTCGCCTTGAGCTGTTCGGCGGCCAGCGTGATGCCGAGCTTCATGGCCTGGTTGCCGAAGCCGCGATCCTGATAGTACGGGCCGATGAGCACCGACATCGTGGGATCACGGTCCGGTTCCCCGCCGTCCCAGGCGGAGACGAATCCGATGGGGTTGCCGAACGGGTCGAGCACCGTCCGCCCGAAACGGGTGTCGTCATCGACGTCGCTCCATTCGTGAAACAGGCGTTCCGCCTCGTCGTCGGTTGTCTCGTCCAGGGTCTTCCGGCAGCCGTCGGCGACGGACGGGTTGTTCCACCACCGTGCGAACAGCGGATAATCGGACGGTTCGGTCTTGCGCAGCGTAACAGCGTTGTTGTCAGGCATGATTGCTCCCTTCGTCTCGCCATTGTAGGCATGATGCGTGCGGCGGCGCGACGGAGTTAACCGGTAATTCACATGGGTCGTCGTGCCGCTTGCCTAGGCGGCCTTGAGACGGTACTCCTGTTTGGGGCTGCGGGCCGGTTGGGTGCGTTCGATGGCCCCCGAGCGCAGCAGTTTGCGCAGTTGGTATGTGACGGTCGAACGCGGGGCGCCGGTCGCCTCCACCAGTTGCGGTGTCGCCATGGTGCCGTGTTCGCCGATGAGCGTCAGCAGCGCCTCCTCCAACGGCGAGTACCCGGCATCCGCATGGGGCGGCATCGTGCCGGAGCCGGTGCCGCCGTCGGGTGCATCGGCTCCGATGGCGGGAGATGTCGCCGGCATGGCTTCATCGCCGTCCATGGGTTTCCGTTCGATGCCCATGTATCGGGCATATGGTTCCTCCAGCCATGGCGTGCCCTTGATGGTCTGGTCGTACAGCTCCCGGTCGGTGATGTCCTGCACGTCGATGCCGCCATGGGGGAACGGCACGATCTTCGGATGCGTGGGTTTCGGCACCTTGCCATGGTCCAATCCCACGGAGGCGCTGTAGTCGACGTCTGCCTGTTCGCCCTGCGCGGCGTAGCGTCGATCCCTGCGGCTGTCCGGCAGCCTGGCGGTGTCGGCCGATCGGAAGGTCATGCGGAACGCCGTCAAGGTGTCGGCGATCTCGGGCGCGCCGTTGCCGTTCTCCGTGAGGGTGGCCGTGATGAGCTCGAATCCCGTGCCCCGGTTCTCCGCGACGGTCCCGCCATGGAACGGCGTGAGCTCCAGCAGCTTGGCCAACGTCTGGTTTCTGGTGGACGTGGCGCCGGGCATGCCGATGGTGTCCGTGGTCACGGCGCCGTACAGTCCGCCGGGGCTGAGTATCTCCAGCCGGTCCGCATACATGTTGACCTGGATCTGGCCGCCACGGGCCATCGGCGAATAATCGCGGTGCATGACGGCGTTGACCACCGCCTCGCGTATGGCCTCTTCGGGATACTCGAAGGTGTCCTTGCGCAGGGGGCCGTCCAACACGCCGCCGATGCGCATGTTCCTGCGGGTCGCGAGCAGCGTCTCCTCGAGGATTTCGGGAATCGGGCCGTCGAAGGTCCGGTTGTCGATGTACTTCACCCCGCCGGCGAACACCTTGCTGTACCCCTGATACCGGGTGAATGTGATGTTCAGACGGGGGAGGAACTGCTGCGGGTATTTTCCGGCGGCGAGCAGCCCCGCGAGCGTGGGGTGGGTGCCGCCGTCGCCGTCGATTCCCGTGACTCCCAGCATATGCAGGGCGTCATCGTCCGGAATCGTTCCAAAGATGCGCGGCCGCTGTCTTCGGCATAGGTGCAGGATGCCTTGAACCGTATTCGAATCCAGATCGTCGACCGTCGCCTCGCCGACGATTTCCCTGTCGTATGTGGGCTGTGCGCGGTTCTCCAGCAGACGGTCGATCTCATACTGACTGAGCTTCCTGTCGCCATCCCACACGCGGATGAACGAGCCGCTGTAGCGGCCCCTGTTGCGCACATAGCAAGGCTTGTCCAGCGGGTCGGTCTCGTCGATGACCGAGATGACCACCTGTGAGCCGTGGTACTCCGCGATTTCGATGACCGGGCGGACCGGTGGCATCAGCTTCTCCCGGCACATCTGCGCCATCGCGTCCGCGATCGATTTGGCGTCGAATCCATCGATGGGAGAGAACCCATGGCGTTCGGAAACGCCGAGGACGATGGTGCCGCCGTTTCCATTGGAGAACGCCGAGACGGTTTCGGGCAACGAAGTCGGCAATCCTCCGACGGCCTCCTTGACCTCAACGCTCTGATTGTCGCTGTCGGCATGACGCAGCGGTTCGAGCAGCGCGTCAATCTCTTCTTCCGACCACATGATGACTCCTTCGCCGTTCCTACATAACAACCATCGTAGCAGTAAGATTGCTATGTTTGTTATGTCCGTGTCGCAGGTGGCGCTGTCGGCCGCCGTTTTGCCACATTTCATTCACGCAGCGCCACAATCGCCGCAAGTGTTATAGTTGATATGGAACAGATAGAACGATTTGAAAGAAAGGGACCCGTCGATGATCATCGACATCGACGCCCGCAGCGACGTGCCGATCTACGAACAGCTGCGACGCGGCGTCATCGCCGGCATCGCGAACGACGAACTCGCGCCCGGCGACCGTCTGCCGTCCGTGCGCGCGCTCGCCGTCGACCTCGGCGTCAACCTGCACACGGTCAACAAGGCGTACGCGCTCCTGCGCGACGACGGCTACATCACGATGCGACGCGGCTCCGGCGCCGTCGTCGCCGAACGAGGCGCCGGAGCCGCGGACGCGCCCGGCGACGCGCGCATCGAAGGCGAACTCCACCGGCTCATACTCGAACACAAGGCGGGCGGGGGAGACGCCGCGGCGTTCCTCGACCTCGTACGCACGCAACTCGCCCGCATATACGGCGAATGACGGGATGAAGGAGAATCACCATGAACGCGACCATCGCGACCGTCGCCCTGCTGCTGACGGTCCTCTTCCTCCCATCGCTCGTCGCCGTCCCCATGGTGCTCACGCCGTGGCTGACCGATCGGCGTGAGGTCTTCGGCGTGACCGTGCCTCCCGTCGCGCACCGCGACCAGCGCATCCGCACGCTGAAAACCGGATACCTGCGGGCCGTCGTCGGGGCCGACGCGGCATGCGTCGTCTGTTCGTTTGCGGCCTGGCTTCTCGCCGGCGCGACCGGTGCATTGTGGGCCGCCGGCATGGCGACCGTACTCGTCGCCGTCCTCGCCGTCGTCGCGCAGCAGGCGTGCCGCCGCAAGGTCATGACGGTCAAACGGGAACGCGGATGGGTGGCGGACGGCGACCTGCGTGCCGCCGCCGTCGCCGAAACCGCCGCGCCCGAACCGCTCGGATTCGGCTGGGAGTCGTTGCAGGCCGTGGCGCTCGCCGTCACGACCCTCGTCGGTGTGCTCGGCTACGACCGCATGCCTGATTGCGTGCCCATGCACATGGATCTCGCCGGACATGTGGATTCATGGGCGGTGAAGTCGCCGGCCGTGATCTGGTATCCGGTGCTTGTGCAATTGGTCATGGCCACGGTGATGGTCGTCTGCCATGCGGTGCTGTTGCGTTCCCGGCGGCCGGTGGACCCGGAACGGCCCGCATCCAGCGCCTATGCCTACGGTGTGTACGCGCGGGCGTGGAGCGTGTATCTGGTCGTCGTCGGCCTGCTCGTCGCCGCGGCGATGGGACTTGGCTTCCAGCTCTCGCTCATCGGAGTGGTCGGCGCGGGAACGGTCGGCGTGCTGCTGGCGCTCGTCGCCGTGGTCGCGGTCGTCGGCGCCATCGGCATGGGCGTGCGGTACGGACAGAACGGCTCGCGCGTGTTCGATGAGGACGACGGTGATGCGGCCGGGGACGGCGATGGCGGCGGGACGATGCCCCGCGATGACGACCGATACTGGATCGGCGGCGTGATCTACTGGAACCGCGACGATCCGGCCGTGATCGTGCCGAAACGCTTCGGCATCGGCTGGACCTGCAACTTCGCGCGTCCGGGAGCGTGGGCGGGAATCGCCGCGCTGCTTGTTGTCATCATCGGCATGCCGGTCGTGTTCGCCCTGCTGTAAGAGAATCCGTAAGAGAATCCCCCTCAGCCGCCGGTACGGGCTGAAGGGGATTTCCTTACCGAGGGGGATCGCGAAACGCGATCACAGCGCCTTGGCGGCCTGTTCGACGAAGGACTCCATGCCGTCGATCGGGACGACCGTGTCGAAACGCACGTCGGCGGTCTCGAGGCCTCGCAACGCGGCCGGGGCGGTCGTGCCGGTCTCATGCGCGAGCACGTCCATGCACTCGAAATCGGTGCCGTTCGCGTCGAAGCCGAGGGACTCGTTCACGACGCGCGGGAACTTGTACGGGCTCGCGGTCGCGAGGATCACGCGCGGGGTCAGCGGGTCATGCGGCATCTGTTGCGCGACGAAGTACGCGCATGCGGTGTGCGGGTCGATGACGTAACGGTTCTTCTCCCAGCAGTCGGCGATCATCTCGCGCACCTGGTCCTCGTCGGCCCATCCGCAGCCGAACAGTTGGCGGATCTTGGCGAGCAGCGGCTCCGGGATCTCGTATGTGCCCCAGTTCTTGAGGTCGTTCATCAGCATGGCGATCAGGCGCGTGTCGCCATCGGACAGGTAGTAGAGCATGCGCTCCAGGTTCGAGGAGATGAGGATGTCCATCGACGGGCTGATCGTCTGGAAGAACGGACGCTGACGGTTGTACGTGCCGGTGGTGAGGAAGTCGAACAGCACGTTGTTCTTGTCGGAGGCGACCACGAGATGCTTGACGGGCAGACCGAGCAGCTTCGCGTAGTAGCCGGCGAGGATGTCGCCGAAGTTGCCGGTCGGCACGACGAACTCGACCTCGTCGCCCACGTTGATGACCTGCTGCTCGAGCAGCTGCGCGTACGCGGAGAAGTAGTAGACGACCTGCGGCACGAGACGGCCCACGTTGATCGAGTTCGCGGAGGAGAGCACCACGTGCGAGTCGCCGGCGAGCTTCGCGGCGAGCTCCTTGTCGCCGAAGATGCGCTTGACCGCGGACTGCGCGTCGTCGAAGTTGCCCTCCACGGCGGCCACGTTCACGTTCGAGCCGGTCTGCGTGGTCATCTGCAGCTCCTGCACCTGGCTCACCTTGCCCTCCGGGTAGAAGACGGTGATCGCGGTGCCCGGGGCGTCGGCGAAGCCGGCCAGCGCCGCCTTGCCCGTGTCGCCGGAGGTGGCGGTGAGAATCATGATCTTTTCGTCCGTGTCGCCGCCGGCCGGCGTGGTGCGCGCCATGAACCGCGGCAGGATCTGCAGGGCCACGTCCTTGAACGCGGAGGTCGGGCCGTTGAACAGTTCGAGGATGAAGTCGTCGCCGAGCGGTTTCAACGGCGTGATGCGGTCATCCGACCACTGCTCGCCGTAGGCGGCGTCGATGCACGCGCCCAGCTCCTCGGCCGTGAAGTCGGGCAGCAGCGCGCCCAGCACGCGGCGCGCGATCTCCTGATAGGACTTGCCGGCCAGATCGCCGATCTCGACCTTCGTGGAACCCAGCTGGTCGGAGACGAACAGGCCGCCGTCGTCGGCGATGCCCTTGCGGATCGCCTGCTTGGCGGTCAGCGAGTCGGTGGTGGAACGGGTGGAATGGAATGTGGTGGCCACGGCGGATCCTTCATATGCGAAACGGGGACGATAAACCACCCACCAGTCTACCGGCGACCCTCCCATGGTGCGGCGAATCTCCCATGGTGCGGTCACACACAATCCACACAACGGCGGAATCACGCCGTTTCCGGCGACCGCACCATGAGGGGTTTGCCGCACCATGAGCATAGGCGGGCGGGTAGGCGGGCGGGGATGGGGATCGCGGGGAGGCGTTCCACAGGGTGAGATTCGTCATACGACGGAAACAGGTTCGCCACAAACGGACCGTACACTCGTCGCCCGAACGGCAAACCAGTCGTTACCCACACCGTTTAAGGAGCACACATGACCGCTTCACCCCTCGCACAGAAGGCCACCGACGCATTCAACGCGCCCATCAGCGCCGCCGATCCGGAGATCGCCGAGCTGCTTGACTCCGAACTCCGCCGCCAGCAGGGCGGCCTCGAGATGATCGCCTCCGAGAACTTCGTGCCGCGCGCCGTGCTGCAGTGCCAGGGCTCCGTGCTCACCAACAAGTACGCCGAAGGCTACCCGGGACGCCGCTACTACGGCGGCTGCGAATTCGTCGACCAGATCGAGACCATCGCCCGTGAACGCGCCAAGAAGCTGTTCGGCGCCGAATACGTGAACGTCCAGCCCCACTCCGGCGCCCAGGCCAACGCCGCCGTCTACCAGGCGCTCGTCAAGCCCGGCGACACCGTGCTCGGCCTCGCCCTCGACCACGGCGGCCACCTCACCCACGGCATGAAGATCAACTTCTCCGGCAAGTTCTACCACGCCGAAGCCTACGGCGTGAACCCGGAGACCTTCCGCATCGACCCGGAGATCATCCGCCAGCGCGCCCTCGAAACCCACCCGGCCATGATCATCGGCGGCTGGTCCGCCTACCCGCGCATCGAGGACTTCAAGGCCATCAAGGAGATCGCCGACGAGGTCGGTGCCAAGTTCTGGGTCGACATGGCCCACTTCGCCGGCCTCGTCGCCGCCGGCCTGCATCCGAGCCCCGTCCCGTACGCGGACGTCGTCTCCTCCACCGCCCACAAGACGCTCGGCGGCCCGCGTTCCGGCTTCATCCTCGCCAAGCAGGAGTACGCCAAGAAGCTCAACTCCTCCGTGTTCCCCGGTCAGCAGGGCGGCCCGCTCATGCACGTGGTCGCCGGCAAGGCCGTCAGCTTCAAGGTCGCCGGCACCCCGGAGTTCAGGAACCGCATGGAGCGCACGCTCGAAGGCGCGAAGATCATCGCCGAGCGCCTCCTCGCCGACGACGTCAAGGCCAACGGCATCAGCGTGCTCACTGGCGGCACCGACGTGCACCTCGTGATGGTCGACCTGCGCAACAGCGAAATGGACGGCAAGCAGGGCGAGGATCTGCTCGCCCAGTGCGGCATCACCATCAACCGCAACACCGTGCCGTTCGACCCGCGCCCCGCCTCCGTCGCCTCCGGCCTCAGGATCGGCGCCAGCGCGCTCGCCACCCGCGGCTTCGGACCGAAGGAGTACGAGGAGGTCGCCGACATCATCGGCACCGCGCTCGCCGCCGGCCCGTCCGCCGACGTCGAAAGCCTCAAGGCCCGCGTCGACAAGCTCGTCGAGGACTTCCCGCTCTACCCGGATCTCGACCAGATCCACTGATCGGACATGATCGAGGGTGGTCGGCGGCCCGTCGACCACCCTCAGTCAGCTTCGCCGACAGCTCCCGCCGGCGGGAGCCGATGCCGTTCCGGTCGGTTTCGGCGATGGCTCCCGGACGGCGGGAGCCTTTTCGTATTCCGGACTTTGCGCACGTGTTGCGGTAAGGTGGGTGGTTATGACGAACAACGAGGAAACCGCGGTCGCGGGAGCCGTCTTCGATGCCGTGTGCGCCCGCGCCGACGCCGCCGCACGCGCGCAGCGGGCGCTCGCGCGCGCGGACACGGACGCCAAGAACCGTCTGCTGCACGCCATCGCCGACGCGCTCGACGCCCGCGCCGGCGAGATTGAGACGGCCAACGCCGCCGACATGGCCGCGTCGCGCGAGGCCGGCATGGACGCCGGCAAGCTCGACCGCCTGCTCTTCGACGCCCCGCGTGTCAAGGCCGCCGCCGGCGGCGTGCGCCACGTCGCCTCCCTGCCCGATCCGGTCGGCGAGATCGTGCGCGGCTATAATCTGCCCAACGGCATGCGACTGACCCAGACGCGCGTGCCGATCGGCGTCATCGGCATGATCTACGAGGCGCGTCCGAACGTCACCGTCGACGTCGCGTCCCTGTGCCTCAAATCCGGCAACGCGGCGATCCTGCGAGGCGGTCACGCGGCCGAACGCACGAACGCCGCCACGCTCGCCGTGATCGGCGACGCGTTGCGCGCGGAAGGCTTCGACCCGTCGCTCGTCGCCACCGTCGACGATTTCGGACGCGACGGCGCGACCGCGATGATGGAGGCGCGCGGCCACATCGACCTGCTCGTGCCGCGCGGAGGCAAGGGCCTCATCCGCGCCGTCGTCGAGAACTCGAAGGTGCCGGTCATCGAGACGGGCGCCGGCAACGTGCACATCTACATGGACGCCTCCGGCGACCCGGCCAAGGCGATCCCCATCATCATCAACGCGAAGACGCAGCGCGTCGGCGTGTGCAACGCTGCCGAGAAGCTGCTTGTGCACGAGCGCGTCGCCGCGACGTTCCTTCCCGTGGCGGCCGCCGCGCTGCTCGACGCGGGCGTGACGCTCCACGCGGACGAACGCGCCTACGCGATCATCGACGCAACCGCGCCGCAGGCCGCGGCGGACGGGTTGCTCACGCACGCCACCGCCGAGGACTGGGACACCGAATACCTCGCGCTCGAGATGGGCGTGCGCGTCGTCGACTCGCTCGACGAGGCCGTCGACCACATCAACGCGCACTCCACCGGCCACACCGAGGCGATCGTCGCCGAGGACTACACGGCCGTCGAAGAGTTCACCGCGCGCATCGACTCGGCCGTCGTCATGGTCAACGCGTCCACGCGGTTCACCGACGGCGGCGTGTTCGGCTTCGGCGCCGAACTCGGCATCTCCACGCAGAAGATGCACGCGCGCGGGCCGATGGGCCTGAGGGAGATGACCACCACGAAATGGATCGGATACGGCAGGGGGCAGGTGCGCGCATGAGCGACATGAACGAGACGACCGACGAGAAGACTGCGAACGACGGCATGAGCGTGCCGATCACCGAACTGCGCGACGACCTCGACCTGGACGACCCGCGCTGCGGGCTCAAGATCGCCGCCGAACGCCTCAGCATCGTGCGTTACGTGTTCCTCGTGCAGATCGAGGACGGCATCGCCTCCGCGTCCCAGCGCGCCTCGCTCGAATATGCGGACGCCGTGCTCATCGGCTGGCCCGACGAGCACGCGCCGGACGTGGCCGACCTGGACGATGCGCAGCTGCACGCGGTGCGCGAGCACATGACCCTCATGGAAAGCTACATCGCGCGGTTCTCCACGCTCGAACGCGAAGGCGACGTGGACGGCATGACCGACACGCTCATCCGCGTGACCGAGCGCGTCGCCGAGGTCCGCCGCCTCTACCAGCCCGACTTCCCGCTGCCCACGTTCGCGGAGATCCGCCGCGTCGTGCAGGACGAATGGGACGAGGACATGGGCAAGATCGACCCGAAGGACGGCAGTCCCACCGCCATGGAGATCGAACAGGAGACCGAGCAGGCCGAACACGCCGAGCTGCGCGAGGAGGCCTCCGAACGCAAGGCGGAGGGGCGCGCGTGAGCATGACGGACGCCAATGCCGCAGAAGACATTGTGAACACGGGGGATACGGGAGGCATGACCGCCGGCGAACGGCGCATGTCCGACCTGTCCGTCGATTCGGTGGAGGCGGCCGCCAACGTGGCCAACGCGGGCGCGCCCGGCACCGGCGGCTCCGAATCCGGCCCCGCCGCCGTGCGGCACGGGACGGCCGTCCGCCGGTCCGCGCGCGGCAACTGGCACGCGACGCCGCGCATCGGCATCATGGGCGGCACGTTCGACCCGATCCACAACGGCCACCTGGTCGCAGCCAGCGAAGTGGCGTGGGTGTACGACCTCGACGAGGTGATCTTCGTGCCCACCGGCCGGCCCGTGTTCAAGCTCGACAAGCACGTCACCAACGCCGAGGACCGCTATCTGATGACGGTGATCGCCACCGCCTCCAACCCGAAGTTCACGGTCAGCCGCGTCGACATCGACCGCCCAGGCGTCACCTACACGATCGACACGCTGCGCGACATCCGCGCGCAACGGCCCGACGCGGAACTGTTCTTCATCACCGGCGCGGACGCGGTCGCCGAGATCATGCAGTGGAAGGACGCGGAGAAGATGTGGGATCTCGCCCACTTCGTCGCCGTCACGCGCCCCGGCTATTCCTCGCCCGAAGGTGTGAGGCTGCCCGAAGGCAAGGTGGACACGCTGGAGATTCCCGCATTGGCGATCAGCTCCACCGACGTGCGCCGCCGCGCCGAACACGATGAGCCTGTCTGGTATCTCGTGCCCGACGGCGTCGTCCAATACATCGGCAAGCACGGCCTGTATCGCTAGGCCATCAACCCCATCTCGAGTTTGAGCCGCACGACGCGCTCCGCCGAACGCGCCACCTTCGCGGCGAACGCGTCATCCGCCTTCGCCTTCGCCGTCAATCCGTCGAGGATCGGCGTGACGTAGGCGCTCTGCCCGATGCACACGAGGTCGCCTCCCGCCTCGACGAACCGCACGCCCAACTGGTCGGTCGGCGTGCCGCTCACCGCCGCTGCCGACAGCGAATCCGACGTGACCACGCCGTCATACCCCTGCCGGCCGCGCAGCACGCCGTCCACGATCGCGGAGGAGAACGCGGCCGGATTGTCCGCGTCGATTCGCTGGTACGTGGCGAGCGACATCATCACCATCGCCGGACTCGCCTGCGCGATCACCGTATGGAACGCGCCGATCTCCGCGCCGTCCGCCGTGGTCGTCGTGTCGAGGATGCCGTCCGCCGTGAAATCCGTGTTCCCCTTGACCGCGCCCAATCCCGGATAATGCTTGATCGACGACTGCACGCCCGCGTCGCGCATCCCAGCGACGAACGCGGCCGCATGCTCGGCGTTGCCGGCGGCGTCGAGACCGAAATCACGGTCCAGGGCGCCGATCGGATCATTCTGATTACGGTCGCCGGGCACCGTGTCCGTGACCGGCGCGAGATCGACGTTGACGCCGGCCGCCGCCAACTGGCCGCCCCAGCCGGCAGCCGACGTGCGCAACCGGTCGGTCGTCATCGCGCCCTGTTCGACGGCGCTCGGCATCTCGTCGAACCCGGAACCGGTCAGATGCTGCACCTGGCCGCCCTCCTGATCGGTGGCGACGAGCAGTCGCGAACCATCCTTCACATAGGAGTGCAGCCCGTCGACCACACCGCGCACGCCGGACACGCCGGAACGCCAGTTGCCGATGAGCAGCACCGACCCGACATGACGATCCGCGATCGCGTCCTTCAACGCTGACGGCTCACTGCCGGCGAACAACGGCGCCATTACCAGCTGGCCGACACGCTCCTCGACATCCATGCCGTCGACGATCCGACGGGCCCGCATCGACGTCGGATCGCCCGGAACCGGCACCGCGGAACGCGACATGCGCGCGTCCGAAGGCGCCGAAGCCGACCGCCGATCCCCACGCACGCGCGGCAGCACCACGAACACGACGACCAGCGCGACAGCCAGCATCGCGGCGACGGCCGTCACCACCACGGGCATCATGCGGCCACGACGCGTCACGCGCCCGCCGCCACGGTTCCTTCCAGCCACCGGCATCCCCTTTCGACTCCAGCTCTCATCCGCGCACGAGAATACACGCCGGCACGCCTCGGCTCCCGGCGAACGCACACGGATTGACATTCCCCACCTATTTGTAGGCTGGAATCATGTCATTCGCAGATATATTCGGTATGTTCGACCCCGATTTCGACCCGCGCGGCAACCGCGGGCGGTCCGGTCGGAACGGATCGCAGGGACGCGCCGAACGTTCCGACGACGATCCGATCATCATCAACGTCGAAACGGACGGCGACGACGGCGCGGACGCCGCCGGTTCCGCCGGTTCCGGCGCGCGACGCGGCGGGGGAGCGGGACGGCCCCCGTTCGGCCCCGGATTCCCGCGCATCACGCGCAAGCCGTCGCGCCCGAACAAAGGCCCGCGCGGCGTGGACCGCGGCACGAAGATCCTCATCGGCGTGGTGGCCGCGCTCGCCATCATCGTCGGCCTGTTCTTCGGTCTCTCCCGGTTCATCACCGACCTCATGTGGTACGGCCAGCTCGGCTTCCAATCCGTCGTCTGGACGCAGCTCGGCGTGAAGGTCGGCCTGTGGGTCGCATACGCGCTGCTCATGGGCCTCGTCGGATTCCTGTCCGCGTGGCTGGCGATCCGCGCCCGCCCCGACGCGGCCGACGGCTCGCGCGTGCGCGTCGACGGCGACGTGGTCGAGGTGAAGCGGACCGTCAGCTCGAAGACCGCGCGACGCGTCGCCGCCGTCATCTCCATGATCGTGGGCGCCGTGTTCGGAGCGCAGTTCAACGCGAACTGGGCCGACGTGCTGCTCATGTTCAACGCGCAGAGCTTCGGCGTCAAGGACCCGCAGTTCGGACTCGACAACGGCTTCTACGTGTTCGTGCTGCCCGGCCTGAGGCTCGTCATGTCCGCCGTGTCGATGCTGCTGCTCATCGGCATCGTCTTCTCCGTCGCCACGCACGTGATGATGGGCGGCATCCGCCTGACCATGCCGGTGAACGGCCGCGGCCTGTTCGCCATCACGAAGCGCGCCCGCCGTCAGATCGCCATATGGCTCATGCTCAACATGTTCGCGCTCGCCGCGTCCACCGCGCTCGGCGTGTTCGCGCACCTGACCCAGCAGGGTTCGCGCATCACCGGCGCCACGTACACGACCGTCAACGCGACCATCCCGGTCACGTTCATCATGGCCGCGCTCATCGCAATCCTCGGCGTCGTGCTCGGCGTGTGGCTGATGCGCTCGCACGCGCTGGAGGGCGCTCAGCCGCTCGGCGTGCGCGCCTCCGCCGCCCTCAAGGCGTGGCGCACCCCGGTCGTCGCGATCGCCGTCGTGGTCGTCGTCTCCATGGTGCTGACCATCGTGTGGCCGGCGCTGCTGCAGCGGTTCCGCGTCAACCCGAACGCGCAGGAGATGGAATCCACGTACATCCAGCGCAACATCGACGCCACGCGCGCCGCCTACGGCCTCGACAAGCTCAAGACCGAGAACTACAAGGCCACCACGAAGGGCGAATCCGGCGCGTTGAGCTCGGAGGGCGAGACCACGGCGCAGATCCGACTGCTCGACCCGCAGGTCGTCTCCCCGACGTTCAAGCAGCTCCAGCAGTCCAAGCAGTACTACACGTTCGCCGACACGCTCGCCGTCGACAAATACGAGATCGACGGCAAGAGCCAGGACACGGTGATCGCCGCCCGCGAGCTCGACCTCGCCGGCAACGACAACCGCAACTGGGTGAACGACCACACCGTGTACACGCACGGCTACGGCGTCGTCGCCGCCTACGGCAACAAGGTGACCGCCGACGGCCAGCCCGAGTTCTTCGAATCCGGCATCCCCACGCAGGGCAAGCTCACCGAATCCGAGAAATACGAGCCGCGCATCTACTTCTCGCCGAACATGGGCGAATACTCGATCGTCGGCGCGCCGGAGGGCACCGCCGCATGGGAGTTCGACTATCCGACCGGCTCGAAGGGCGCGACCAACACGTTCAAGGGGAACGGCGGCCCGTCCGTCGGCAACCTGTTCTCGCGTCTCATGTACGCGATCCGCTTCGGCTCCGACCAGATCCTCTTCTCCGACCGCGTGACCTCCGCCTCGCAGATCCTCTACGACCGCTCGCCGCGCGAACGCGTCGCCAAGGTCGCCCCGTACCTGACGCTCGACGGCCGCGTCTACCCGGCGGTGGTCGACGGCCGCGTCAAGTGGATCGTCGACGGCTACACCACGTCCGACGCCTACCCGTACTCGCAGATGACCGACCTCGGCTCGGCGACCAAGGACTCCACCACCGTCTCGTCGTCCACCGTGACCGGCCTCGGCACGCAGCAGGCGAACTACATCCGCAACTCGGTGAAGGCCACCGTCGACGCGTACGACGGTTCCGTCGACCTGTACGTGTGGGACAAGTCCGACCCGGTCATCAAGGCGTGGGAGCAGGTCTTCCCCGGCCAGTACCACCAGCTGAGCGAGATCAGCGGCGACCTGATGAGCCACATGCGCTACCCGGAGAACCTGTTCAAGGTGCAGCGCGAACTGCTCGCCAAGTACCATGTGACCTCCGCCAGCCAGTACTATTCGGGCGAGGACTTCTGGCAGACGCCGGTCGACCCCACCGAATCGCAGTCGCAGCAGGATCAGGACATCCTCCAGCCGCCCTACTATCTGACCCTCCAGACCGGCGGCACCAAGAAGCCGGTGTTCTCCCTGACCTCCTCGTACATCCCCGCCGGCACGTCGACACGCGAGATCCTCACAGGATTCCTCTCCGTCGACTCGGACGCGGGCTCGACGAAGGGCGAGATCGGGCCGAACTACGGCACCCTCAGATTGCAGGAGCTGCCGAAGGATTCGAACGTGCCCGGCCCCGGACAGGCGCAGAACAACTTCAACGCGGACGCCGACGTGTCCAAGGAGCTCAACCTCCTGCAATCCGGTTCCACGAACGTGGTGCGCGGCAACCTGTTGACGCTCCCGTTGGGTGGCGGCCTGGTCTACGTGCAGCCCGTGTACGTGAAGTCCTCGGGCGCCACGTCGTTCCCGCTGCTCAAGAAGACGCTCGTCGCATTCGGCGACCAGGTCGGCTTCGCCGACACGCTCGACGAGGCGCTCGACCAGGTGTTCGGCGGCGACTCCGGCGCGTCCGCCGGCGACGCGGCGAACGTCGCGGGCGGTTCGGACGGCTCTGGTTCGGGTGACGCCGGTTCGGATTCGTCGGGTTCGTCCGGTGACACGTCGAAGGGCGGTGCCGGCGACGGCAAGGATTCCGGTTCGTCCGGTTCGGCGTCCGGTTCGTCCACGGCGCGTAGCCCCGAGCTCAAGCAGGCGCTCGACGATGCCGCCCAGGCGATGAAGGACAGCCAGGACGCCATGAAGAACGGCGACTGGACCGCCTACGGCGAAGCCCAGAAGGCCCTTGAGGACGCGTTGAACAAGGCCATCGAACTGGAGCAGTAGTTTCGGGGCGGAGCGTCGGAACCCTATCCGATGCCCCGATACACCCCGCACCGCCGCATGGCGCAAGAAATCCCGGGAATCGGCGTGATTCTCCGGGATTTCTTGCATTGACCCATCGTCAGCGCAACTTTTCCCGGGTGATGGGGTTGTTTCCCGGGAAACTTTGCGCTGAGCGGGTGGGCAGCGCGACTTTTCCCGGACGACATGGGCATCTTCCGGGATATGTCGTGCTGAGATGCCGTCAGCGCAAGGATTCCCGGGCGGTGGGGACGTTTTCCGGGATTGTTTGCACTGATGACGCGCCAGTGCGACTTTTCCCGGACCGAGCCGGTGTTCTCCGGGATTTCTTGCGCCGGGTGTTAGGCTGTCGGCATGTCCTATCTGTTCCGGGCCGCGGCCGCATCCGATCTCAAGGCCATCACCGACATCTACAACGCGTCCGTCGTCGAGGGCGGCGCCACCGCCGATCTGGAGCCGCGCACCCTCGACCAGCGCCGTGCATGGGTGGAATCGCACAAGCCACCCTACGGGGTGTTCGTCGTCGAGGTGACGGACGACGGTGACGATGCCTTCCATGGCGATGAAGAGGTCGCACGTGAACGTAGGGAAACCGTTCAGGAGGATCGTGACGATACCGCTGCCGGCGAGGTCGTCGCCTTCGGTGCATTGTCCGTGTTCTACGACCGCGCCGGCTACGACGGCGTCACCGACCTCGCCTACTACATCGCGCCGCAGTGGCGGCATCGCGGCGTCGGCACGTTCCTGCTTGACCGTCTGCTCGACAAGGCGAGGTCCCGCCGCATGCGCAAGGCCATCGGCATCATCTTCGCCGACAACGCCGGATCGATCGCCCTGATGCGCCGCTTCGGCTTCACCCGGTTCGGTCTCCTCCCCGCCGCCGCCACCGACGCGACCGGCGTCATGCACGACATGTCCTACTGGTACCTGGATTTGTAGGGACCGTCCCCGTCACTATGTGTGTTTCGCGATTGCGGTGTCCCTACCTTCGGCGATAGTTGTATTACTGTAATACAGCTTGGTTTCGAAGAGGTGATGCGCATGACGACGGCGATGGTGACGGCACGCGTCGATGCCGACAGGAAGCGCGACGCCGAGAAGGTGCTGAAACGCAACGGGCGCACGTACTCGGACGTGATACGGGACCTGACCGACTATATGGCCGATACGGGTGAGCTGCCCGAGTTCGAGAAGGCGACGCTCGCCCTGATCGAGGAGCGCGAACGTCGGCGGAAGCTGGAGATCATCGGGTATTTCGCCAACCGTCATCTGCCGGCGGTGGAGGACGGGGTCTCCGACGAGGAGCTGCTCGCGCGTGAGCGCATGGGCAGATTCGGGGAGAAGATGGTATGAAGCTGCTGCTCGACACCAATGTGCTGCTGGATTTCTGCAACGATGCCCGCGCCCCGTTTCACAGCCAGTGCGTGGACCTGCTTCTGGATTGCGCCTCCCGTGCCGATGTGGAGCTCATAATCGCCGTATCGTCGCTCAACGACGTCTACTACGTGCTGCGCCGTCATTACAGTGACGAACAGGACGCCCGCAAGGACATCGGCATGCTGATGGAGCTGTTCGACGTATGCCCGCTGCTGGCGCGTCACGCCCGCATGTCCTACGAATCGGATGAACCGGATTTCGAGGACGGGCTCGTTCGCGCCATCGCCGAGGACAATGCCGCCGATGTCATCGTCACCAGGGATGCGTCGGCGTTCCGCCGTTCCAAGGTGCCGGCGATGGATGCGGTGCGATGCCGGTCGTTGCTAGCCGAAGGACGGAAGGCGTGAAGGTCCCGAGCGGCGGGGGCGATGGCGGAACGGACTTGACGGTGTCGGTGGGTACAATCTGTTCGGTCGAAAACGAGTAAGGCGCAGTAAGGAGCAACGCATATGGCATCGGATTTCTGGCTGATCGCGGGACTGGGCAACCCGGGCAAGAAGTATGAGGACACGCGGCACAACATGGGCTTCATGACCGCCGACGTGCTCGCGGAACGCTGGTCGGTCGCCTTCGCCGACCACAAGGGGCTCGCCATGCTCGGCAAGGGCGCGATGCACCTCGACGGCCGCGCCGTCAAGTTCTTCCTCGCCAAGCCGCTCACCTACATGAACGAGTCCGGCAACGCGGTCGCCTCGATCTGCTCCTACTACCAGATCCAGCCCGACCACGTCATCGTCATCCACGACGACATGGATCTCGACTTCGGTCGCATCAAGGTCAAGGCGGGAGGCTCGGCCGGCGGCCACAACGGCATCAAATCCATCGACAAGTCGCTGGGCACGCCGAAGTACGCGCGCGTGCGCATGGGCGTCGGCCACGCGCGCCGCGGCGCCAACGCGCACGACAACACCATCAATTGGGTGCTCGGCGGCTTCGGCCCCGACCAGCGCAAGCAACTGCCCGAATTCCTCATGGACGGCGCGGACGCCGCCGAGGACATCATCTTCAAGGGACTCGCCAAGACCCAGGAGAAGTTCAATGGCCGCTGACGCCAAGGAGACGCCCGCGTCCGTCACAGCCGCCGCGTCCGAACGCGACCTCGTCGACGGGTCGCTCACCGGACTGCTCGAACGGCTCGCCGCCGGCGATCCCGCGTTCCGCAAGGTCGCCGCCGGAGACGTCGAACCGCCGGAGGGCATCGACGACGCGACCGTCGTCGGCATGCCCGAAGGCCTGCGCCCGGCGCTCGCCGCCGCCATCGCGCAGGGAACGGCGAACGGAGCAAGCAAGGCCGGCAAGCCGGTCGTGCTCGTCGTCGCCTCCGGGCGCGAGGCCGAGGAGACCGTCGGCGCGCTGTGCTCCTGGTATGACGGGAACCCCGGCGACATCGCCCAATTGGAGGCGTGGGAGACGCTGCCCCACGAGAGGCTCAGCCCTCGTGCCGACACGGTCGCCAGCCGCATGGCCGTGTTCCGTCGTCTCAAGCATCCGAGCGACACCGATCCGATGTTCGGCCGCATCCGCATCCTCGTCATGCCGGTGCGCTCGCTCATCCAGCCGATCGTCGCCGGCCTCGCCGACGTCGAACCGCTCGTGTTCACGCAGGGCGAGGATTTGCCGCTCGACGAGGCGGCGGCCCGTCTCGTCGAGAACGCGTACACGCGCGTCGAACTCGTCATGGACCGCGGCGAGTTCGCGGTGCGCGGCGGCATCCTCGACGTGTTCCCGCCGACCGCGCCCCACCCGGTGCGCATCGAGTTCTTCGGCGACGAGATCGACGGCATCAGGGAGTTCCACGCCTCCGACCAGCGCACCTATGGTGACGGCCTTACGACCATCTGGGCGACGCCCTGCCGCGAGCTGCAACTCACCGACCGGGTGCGCGCCCGCGCGAAATCGCTGATCGGCTCCATCCCGAACGCCGACGACATGCTCGAATCCATCGCGAACGCCGTTCCCGTCGAAGGCATGGAATCGCTGATGCCGGCGCTCATCGACGACATGGAGCCGGTCATGGGTCTGCTCCCCGGCGACGCCGTCGTCCTGTTGAGCGACCCGGAGAAGCTGCGCCGCTCCGCCGAGGATCTCGCCAAGACGGCGAACGAGTTCCTCGCCGCCAGCTGGCATGTTGCCGCGTCCGGCCACGGCGCCGGCGCACCCATCACCTTCGACCAGGCGAGCTTCATCGACTACGACGAGGCGATATCCGCGCTCGAGAACTCGAAGCACGACGTGATCCGTCTCACCAGCTTCACCGTCGACGCCTCGCGTCCGGGGCGCGTGCAGGTCGATGCGACGAACCCGGGGGAGTACCGCGGCGACGAGTCGAAGGCGGCCGCCGGCATCGAAGGACTCATCGACGCCGGATTCGACGTGACCATCACCGCGGCGGCCAAGGGCACGCTCGCGCGACTCAAGCGCGCAGTCAACGCGACCGGCATCACCCGGTTCGACACGATCCGCTCGCAGGCGATCGACGGCTTCGTCGACAGGCAGGCGAAGACCGCCCTGCTCACCGAACGCGACCTGACCGGCCGCACGTCGGCGATGGCGCAGGCGAAGACCCCGAAACGCCGCCGCAAGGCCATCGACCTGATGGAGCTCAAGGCCGGCGACTACGTGGTGCACGAGCAGCACGGCATCGGCCGGTTCGTCGAGATGCGCCAGCGCACCATCGGCACCGGCGCGAACCGGACCACGCGCGAATACCTCGTCATCGAATACGCGCCGAGCAAGCGGGGTGCCCCGCCGGACAAGCTGTTCATCCCCACCGACCAGCTCGACCAGGTGAGCAAGTACATTGGCGCCGAAGCACCCAAGCTCAACAAGCTGGGCGGCTCCGACTGGGCGGCCACCAAGGCGAAGGCGCGCAAGCACGTCAAGGAGATCGCCGACGATCTGGTGAAGCTGTATTCGGCCCGACAGCGTACGCCCGGCTTCGCGTTCAGCCCGGACACCCCGTGGCAGAAGGAGCTGGAGGACGCGTTCCCCTACCAGGAGACCGCCGACCAGCTCACCACGATCGACGAGGTCAAGCACGACATGGAGCAGCCGCGTCCGATGGACCGGCTCATCTGTGGCGACGTGGGCTTCGGCAAGACCGAGATCGCGGTGCGCGCCGCGTTCAAGGCCATCCAGGACGGCAAGCAGGTGGCCGTGCTCGTGCCCACCACGCTGCTCGTCCAGCAGCACTATGAGACGTTCACCGAACGCTACGAGGGCTTCCCGGTCAACGTGGCGGCGATGAGTCGTTTCCAGAAGCCCAAGGAGATCAAGGAGACCATCGAGGGGCTGGCGGCCGGCACCGTGGACGTGGTCATCGGCACGCACAAGTTGCTCAACCCGAAGATCAGGTTCAAGGATCTCGGCCTCGTCATCATCGACGAGGAGCAGCGTTTCGGTGTCGAGCACAAGGAGACGCTCAAGGCCTTGCGCACCAACGTGGACGTGCTGTCCCTGTCCGCCACGCCGATCCCGCGCACGTTGGAGATGGCCGTCACCGGCATCCGCGAGATGTCGACGCTCGCCACCCCGCCGGAGGACCGTCTGCCGGTGCTCACCTACGTGGGCGCCTACGAGGACGCGCAGGTCACGGCCGCGGTGCGCCGCGAACTGCTGCGCGGTGGACAGGTGTTCTACGTGCACAACCGCGTGGAGGACATCGCGCATATCGCCGACAGGATCCACACGCTCGTGCCGGAGGCGAAGGTCGGCGTCGCGCACGGCAAGATGGGCGAGAAGCAGCTCGACCAGATCATCCGCGACTTCTGGCACCGCGACATCGACGTGCTCGTATGCACGACGATCATCGAGACCGGATTGGATATCTCGAACGCGAACACGCTGATCGTCGACCATGCGGACCGCTTCGGCCTCTCGCAGCTCCACCAGCTGCGCGGACGCGTCGGTCGTGGCCGCGAACGCGCGTACGCGTACTTCCTGTACGACCCGTCCAAGCCGATGACCCAGCAGTCGCACGACAGGCTCGCGACGATCGCGCAGAACACGGCGTTGGGCTCCGGCTTCGACGTGGCGATGAAGGATCTGGAGCTCAGGGGCACCGGCAACCTACTCGGCGACCAGCAGTCCGGGCACATCGAGGGCGTCGGCTTCGACCTGTACGTGCGCATGGTCTCCGAGGCCGTCGAGAAGTACAAGGAGCCGGACAAGGCCGCCGAACCGGTGAACGTGTCCATCGACCTGCCGGTCGAGGCGTCGATTCCGGTGGACTACATCGACTCGGACAAGCTGCGCCTCGAGGCCTACCGCAAGCTCGCCGCCGCCCGCGACGAGAACGACTTGAAGGACCTCGCCGAGGAACTCGTCGATCGCTACGGCCCGCTGCCGGAGGAATTCGAGATGCTGTTCGGCGTGGCGCGCCTCAAGTTCAGGGCCAGGAAGCTCGGCATCTCCGAGATCCTCGCCCAGTCGAACCGTCTGCGCGTCGGCCGCGTCGACCCGCCCGAATCGATGCTCATGCGCATGTCGCGCATCTACAAGGGATTCCAGTACCGGCCGGTCACCCACCAGATGATCATCCCCACGCCGTTCGGCGGTTCGCTCGGCAAGGGGCCGATGCCCGGCGAACAGGTGATGGACTGGGGGTCCGACCTGCTCAACGACCTGGCCTATGTGCCGGGCAAACACCGGTAGCTGAGCGGCGGGGGAGCGGAGCGTGACGCGGGCCCCGCAAGGCCCTACAGGATCGTCTCCATGCCGACCTTGTAGGGCTTGAGGCCCATCCGCTCGTAGAACGCCTGCGCGCCCGGATTGCACGACCACACGTTGAGCGTCACGTTGTAGCAGCCGGAGCCGCGGGCGAAATCGAGCACATGCCGGTAGACGGCGGTGCCCACATGCCGCCCGCGCGCCGCCTCGTCGACGCAGATGTCGTCGATGTAGAGCGTCGTCATGTCGGTGAGCACGTGGTTGCCCGGATGCCGCTCGAACACGCAGAATGCGTATCCGTAGAGCGTCGCGTCGTCAGCGTCGGAGAACGCGCCGAAGACGGGGCGATCGTCGTCGGCGAGGATCGCCTTGAGCTCGTCGTCGGTGTATTTCGTCGCGTTCGCCTTGAACAGGTCGGGGCGGCCGGCGTGATGGATGTCCGCCACCTGCCGCAGCAGCCGGTGGAGTTCGGGGATGTCGCGCTCCTCGGCGCGACGGATGTGCATGTCGTTCATGCGGGCCAGTCTAGTCGGCGGACGCGCGCATGTCCGGACCGTGGAACGTCGACGGGAGTCGAACGGGGTGTGAAACAACGTTGAAATGTCGGTGAACAGTGGGATGTGAACGCTCACAACACGCAATGCGGAACCCTTGCGCGTAGTCCATCAATCACACTATTCTTGACGATGTCATCACAACCTAACGTTAAAGGAGTAGTTGTGGCAGCAATTGAAAGCGTCTACGCGCGTCAGATTCTCGATTCCCGCGGCAACCCGACCGTCCAGGTCGTTCTGGACACCGAAGACGGCGCCCGCGGTCTGGGTCTGGTCCCGTCCGGTGCCTCCACCGGTGAGGCCGAGGCCTGGGAGCGTCGCGACGGCGACAAGTCCGTCTACGGCGGCAAGGGCGTTCTGAACGCGGTCAAGGCCGTCAACGAGGAGATCGCTCCGAAGGTCATCGGCATGGATGCCTCCGACCAGCGCGCCCTCGACGACCTGATGATCGAGCTCGACGGCACCCCGAACAAGGGCCGTCTGGGCGCCAACGCCATCCTCGGCGTCTCCCTGGCCGCCCTGTACGCCGCCGCCGAGTCCGCCGACGAGCCGCTGTACCGCTACATCGGCGGCACTAACGGCCACATCCTGCCGGTGCCGAACATGAACATCATGAACGGCGGCGCCCACGCGGACTTCGCCACCGACATCCAGGAGTACATGATCTCCCCGTACGGCTTCGACACCTACTCCGAGGCCCTGCAGGCCGGCGTCGAGGTCTACCACACCCTGAAGAACGTCCTCAAGAAGGAAGGCCTGAACACTGGCCTCGGCGACGAGGGCGGCTTCGCTCCGAAGATGAAGTCCAACAAGGACTCCCTCAACTACATCATGGACGCCATCTCCGCCGCCGGCTACGAGCCGGGCAAGCAGATCGGCATCTCCCTCGACGTCGCCTCCTCCGAGTTCTACAACAAGGAGACCGGCAAGTACCACTTCGAGGGCGACGAGCGCGACTCCCAGTACATGCTCGACTTCTACGAGCAGCTCATCGAGGAGTACCCGATCGTCTCCATCGAGGATCCGTTCAACGAGGAGGGCTGGGAAGACTGGACCGCCATCACCAAGCTGCTTGGCGACCGCCTGCAGTTCGTCGGTGACGACCTGCTCGTGACCAACCCGGCCCGCCTGGCCAAGGCCATCGAGCTCGGCGCCGCCAACTCCCTGCTGGTCAAGCTGAACCAGATCGGCACCGTGACCGAGACCCTCGACGCCATCGAGCTGGCCACCGCCAACGGCTACACCTCCATGGTCTCCCACCGTTCCGGCGAGACCCCGGACACCACCATCTCCGATCTGGCCGTCGCCAAGAACACCCGCCAGATCAAGACCGGTGCCCCGGCCCGTGGCGAGCGCGTCGCCAAGTACAACCGCCTGCTCGAGATCGAGGAGGAGCTCGGCTCCACCGCGAAGTACGCCGGCTACAGCGCCTTCAAGGCCTGCAAGAAGTACATCAACAAGTGAGTTGATGCCGCTTCGTCGGCGTGCTGAGGCGTCGCCCCATCCGGGGCGACCATAGCGCAGCAGCAGAATACCCGTCGTGTTCCGTCGAACGCGACGGGTATTTTGTTGCCCATGACCACACGGAACCGGACATCACGCGCGGGGGACGCCAAGTCCGCCGCGAAAGCGAAGAAGAACCGTCGTTCCGGAAACTCCGGCCCGATCGCCTTCTTCGTCTCCCTGTTCATCATCGCGGTCGGCACCATCCAGCTCGTCTCCACGTTCAACACGTACGCGGCCGACCTCGCCCACCTCAACAGCCTCAAGCGTGAGGAGGCGGCGCTCGTCGCCCAGAAACAGGAGCTGGAGAACGACATCTCCCGTTGGGATGACAAGAACTACGTGGCCGCACAGGCCCGCGAACGCCTCGGCTTCGTCTTCCCCGGCGAGACCCCGGTCCGCGTGCAGAACCCGCAGGCCGTGACCGGCGACGGCAGCGGCACGAGCAAGACGACCGGCGACGACACGGACACGTCGAAGCAGCTGCCTTGGTACAGTGAGCTCTCGTACGCGTTCAAGAAAGCCGACGAACCGCTGCCCAAGAACTCCACGGGCACGCAGGGGAAGACCGGGACGCAGAAGAACCAGCAGGATTCCGGTTCCACATCGACGGACACGACCACGACCAAGAAGGACCAGCAGTGACCACCACCATCGACCCGACCGCACTGGCCGACCAGATCCTCGACCATCCGGCCACCAAAGCCGACATCGCCATCGTCGAGCACCAGCTCGGACGCTACCCGCGCGGCATGGCCGCCGTCGGCGCGCGCTGCGCATGCGGCCGTCCGCTCGCCGTCGTCACCCGTCCGCTGCTGCCCGGCGGCGTGCCGTTCCCCACCACCTGCTACCTCACCAGCCCGGAGGCCGTCAAAGCCGCCTCGCACGTGGAGGCCGACGGCGTGATGCAGGAGTACAGCCGTCTCGTCGCCGAAGACGAGGACGTGAAGGCCGCCTACGCGCACGCGCACGAGCTGTATCTCGCGTTCCGCCACGAGATCGCCGTCAAGCTCGGCGACACCGAGGAGCATATCGAAGGCACGTCGGCCGGCGGCATGCCCGTACGTGTCAAGTGCCTGCACGCGCTGATCGCCCAATCGCTCGTCATGGGCCGCGGCGCCAATCCGATCGGCGACATGGTGCTCGACCGCGTGAAGGACGAGTTCGACCCGGCCGTATGCCGGTGCAGCGTGCTGGACTGACAAGGAAAGGAACCATCATGGGCAAGGCGGTGACCGTCGCGGGAATCGATTGCGGCACCAACTCCATCCGACTGAAGATCGCGCGCGTCGACGAGCACGGCATGACCGAGATCGTGCCGCGCCAGTTGCGCGTCATCCGGCTCGGCCAGGACGTCGACAAGACGCACCGGTTCGCGGACGAGGCGCTGGAACGCGCCTACGAGGCGGCGCGCGAGTTCGCCGGCATCCTCGCCGAGCATCCGGTCGACGGCATCCGCTTCGTCGCCACCTCCGCCACGCGCGACGCCGAGAACCGCGAGGAGTTCGAGGACGGCATCGAGGCGATCCTCGGCGTGCGCCCCGAGGTCATCCCCGGCACGGAGGAGGCCGACCTGAGCTTCCTCGGCGCCACGTCGGTCGTCGACCGCGGCGACCTCAAACCGCCCTATCTGGTCGTCGACCTGGGTGGCGGCTCCACCGAGCTCGTCATCGGCGGCGACGGCGAGACCGCGCCCGCCACGCAGGTGCAGGCCGCGTATTCGATGAACATCGGATCGGTGCGTATGACCGAGCGTCATCTCAGGACCGATCCGCCCACCGAGGAGGAGATCGCCGAGGCCGTCGAGGACATCGACGCGCATATCGACGAAGCGTTCCGCACCGTGCCCGCCGGCAAGGCGCGCACCATCATCGGCGTGTCCGGCACCGTGACCACGATGACCGCGCTCGCCATCGGACTGAAGGAATACGACCACTCCATCGTCGACGGCCATCGCCTGTCCATCGCCGACGCGACCGGCGTCGACGACCTGTTCCTCAGGATGACGCGCGAACAGCGACGCGCCTACAAGACGATCCATCCCGGACGCATCGACGTGGTGGGAGGCGGCGCCGTCGTATGGAACCGCGTGCTCGCCAAGGTGAGCGAGGCCGCGCGACTCGACCACGGCGAGGCCATCGACTCGTACGTGGCGAGCGAGCACGGCCTGCTCGACGGCATCGTCCTCGACTACGGACGGCGCCTGCTCGCCGCGTGACGCGATTCCGCGCGACACGACCAGACGCGACTGTGCGGTGCATCCCGACACGCGGGCGCACCGCATAGTACAATGACACGGTCGGTTCCCACCGGCCATAGGCCTCCATGGCGAAATCGGTAGACGCAGTCGACTTAAAATCGATCGCTTCGGCGTGCGGGTTCGAGTCCCGCTGGAGGCACTTCATCACCCGGTTTCACGAAATATCGTGGGCCGGGTTTTGTATTTCCGACGATAGGCGATGTTGCGATTGCGTTGGAATCATGCGGCTGTTGGGTGGCGGCCCGGGAGCGGCACGGGACACGGCGCAGGAAGCGAAGACGGAGCGCATGGCTCGGGGCCGTGTTCCCACGCCGATGAAGGAGAGTGTGTCGAACAGCCCCGTCTGGAGCATTCTCTTCTGAGGCGGGGTGGCATGTTAACGGAGCAGCCGGTGCAGTACCGCCGCGAGACCGTTGTTGTCGACGTTTGGCGCAATCATGTCGGCGACTGATTTGACGGCTTCGGTGCCGTTGCCCATCGCCACGCCGATGCCGGCAGTCTGTATCATCTCAAGGTCGTTGTCGCTGTCGCCGATGGCGATCGTGTCGGACAGTGGAACTCCGAGCCGTTGAGAGACTTTCATGAGCGCCGTGCCCTTGTCTACTCCGGGGATAAGGATCTCGCCGTTGTCGTCGCTGGAAGCGTTGATTGATCCGTGGATAATGGTCGCGTAGTCAGCGAGCTCGCGACGCACGTCTTCCACGGTAAGACTGCCGTTCTCGGGGACGTAGAACGTTCCTTTGCTGACTGGAGGTAGAGGGGCGGAATGGTCGGTGATGGTGTGCCAGGAGTCGCGCATCTGCGGATGCCGCAGCAGTTTTCGCCAGATGCCGAACCGGTGCGGGTAGCGTTCGGTGGCGTGCATGCCGTCGGGGCAGTGCCAGGCATACGGCATGGCGTGCGCGGTGAAGAACGAGGTCGCCATGCGGACGGATTCAGCGGGCATGCGCTCGTCGATGATGGTCTCGCCGTCGAGCTCGGCGCATGCGCCGCCGTCGGATACGATGCCGTCGAACCCAAGTTCGAGCACCGGTGGGTCGATGTCCAGCGCCGCACGGCCCGAACAGATGAACAGCCGGTGCCCGGCCTGCTGCGCTCGGCGGCACTGCTCGCGAGCCGATTCGGGAATGCGGTGGCTGCTGTCCAGCAGTGTGCCGTCGATATCAATAAATACTAGTTTGGATATGCTCATGCGCGTGTTCTCCTATGGAATGCCGACATCAGCGTCTGAACTGTAGATGGTGTTTCCTAAGAATAATTCATTCGAATGAATCATGCAATTGTGGGTGATGGTGTGTCTGTAATTCGAATGAATATGAGTCATGCGATAATATGGATCATGTGTGCTGCGGCGATGTGACGCGGCTGGATGATGTGATTTTGGAGGGTGTATGAAATACCGTGAACTGGCGAAGATTCTCAAGGTGGAGATCGACAAGGGCAAATACCGCGACACGGGAAAGCTGCCTACCGAGCCCGAGCTCATGGAGCAGTTCGGCGCGACCCGGTACTGCGTGCGTAACGCCATTGCCATGTTGGTCGAGCTCGGCGATGTGTATCCGGTGCAGGGCAGCGGCATGTTCGTCCGGGAGAACAGGCGTGAGGGCTGCCTCAACATCAACGGCACGAGAGGCATGACTTCGGAGTTTCCCGGCCATTCCGTGTCCTCCAAGCTGATCAAGCTGGAGCAGCGCGAGGCGGGTGCGGATTCCGCGCGCCTCAAGTGCGCCGTCGACGCCAAAGTCTATAGCGTCTCGCGCCTGCGTCTGTTGGATGACGAACCGTTCGCCATCGAGTACGCCCTGTATCTCAAGGAGTTCGTGCCGTATCTCAGCGAGGAGATCGCCAGTGGCTCCATTTACGCGTACATTCGCGAGGACCTGGGGCTGAGTACGGGATTTGCAGACAAGCTGATATACGCGCGAGAGCTGGATCATGGCCGGGCCGACCTTCTTGGCCTGTCGGCTGGGGATCCCGCCCTGGTGGTCGAGGACGACGCCTATCTGGCCAGCGGCCGCATGTTCAACGCCGGCACGGTCTACTACCACTATAAGAAGGCCACGTTTTTTAATTTCGCCGACCTGAAGTAGTCCCTTATATGCGTGAGGCGGCGTCGCCGGTGGGGGAGGCGCCGCTTCACGGTATTCCCTCGGGGAAGCGACACGCCGTATCCCAAAATCATTCGAATGAATTTGACACAGCCGAATGAAACTCGTATATTGTAGTCAAGTCATTCGGATTACGCCTATTCATCCGAATGACTTGATACTGAACAAGAGGAATCGGACCGGCGACAAGGACGCCGGTCCGGGGACATCAACCAGTCCAAAGGAGGACGAGAATGAAGGAGTTCGGCAACAAACTGCTCAACGGCTTCATGAAATTCGCGACGACCAAGGCGGTCACCGCTCTGAAGGACGGCTTCGTGCTCACGATGCCGGCCACCCTGGTGGGATCGCTGTTCCTGCTGCTCGCGAACCTGCCGTTCGAGGGCTACACGGACTTCATGAACCACCTGCTGACCGACAAGTGGAACATCGGCCTGAGCCAGGTGTCCGCCGGAACATTCAATATCCTGGCCGTCATCATCGCGGTCGGCATCGGCTACGCCTACGCGCGCAACGAGAAGGAAGACGGCATCTCCTCCGGTCTGCTGGCCCTGGTCGCCTTCTTCATCCTCTCGCCGTCCTCGGTGAGCATCGACCACAGCACCGTCGATGCAATCAAGGAGGGCACCACCGCCTCCGTGTCCGGCGCGATCTCCACCTCATGGACCGGCGGCAACGGCGTGATCACCGCCATCATCGTCGGCCTGCTGTCCGGCCTGGTGTTCGTCAAGTGCATGAAGCACAACCTCAAGATCAAACTGCCCGACTCCGTGCCCGAAGGCGTGTCCAACGCGTTCTCCGCCATGATCCCCGGCTTCTTCGTGGTGCTCGGCTCCGCCGTCATCTACCACCTGTGCCAGCTGTTCGGCGGCGTGAGCTTCACTGAACTCATCTTCAAGATCCTGCAGACCCCGATGCAGAACCTCACCGACAACTGGGCCGGCGCGATCATCATCACCCTGCTCATCTCCATCCTCTTCTGGTGCGGCATCCACGGCCCGAACGTCGTCATGGGCATCATGGCCCCGCTGCTGACTGCCAACTCCGTGGCCAACCAGGCCCTCATGGATGCCGGCAAGGCCGTGACCACCGCCGACGGCGGCCATATCCTCACCCCGCAGATCGTCGACTGCTTCGTCAAGTTCGGCGGCACCGGCATCACCCTCGGCCTGCTCATCGCCGGCCTGATCGTGGCCAAGTCCAGCCAGATGAAGGAAATGTCGAAGCTGTCAGTCGTGCCCGGCCTGTTCAACATCAACGAGCCGGTCATCTTCGGCCTGCCGATCGTGTTCAACCCGTTCTTCCTGATCCCGTTCATCGTCGTCCCGCTGATCGCCATGATCATCACCTACGGCGCGATGTACATCGGCTTCCTGCCCCCGTTCGGCGCCGTCCAGGTGCCGTGGACCACCCCGGTGATCATCTCCGGCTTCCTGCTGGGCGGCTGGAAGGCAGCGCTCATCCAGCTCATCATCCTCGTGATCTCCGTGGTCGTCTACCTGCCGTTCGTCAAGAAGCAGGACCAGGCATGGGTCGCCGAACAGGCCGCCAACGACGCCGACATCGAGACGGCCGCCGCCGCGGCCAAGGCCTGAGACGCCGCATCGAACGGCCCGACTCTTCCGATCGGCAATGGTCGGATGACATGGGAGCCCGGTACGAGCAACCACCCTTGCCGGGCCCCCTCCTTAATCAACACTCAATACACCCATAACAACCAACCGCCCCACGATCGGTATGGGGCCCACTGAAAGGAAAACACCATGAAGATCGTACTGTGCTGCAACGCCGGAATGTCCACCAGCATGCTGGTCAAGAAGATGCGCGCCGCCGCCGAGGCCAAGGGCATCGAGGCCGAAATCGACGCCTACCCGATCTCCGAGGTCGAGGAGAAGGCCGCGAACGCCGACGCCGTGCTGCTCGGACCGCAGGTACGCTACGAGCTCGACCACGTCAAGAAGCTGCTGCCCGGCAAGCCGGTCGAGGCCATCAACCCGCAGGACTACGGCATGGTGCGCGGCGACAAGGTGCTCGAACACGCCATCGCCATCGCCGACGCCAAGTAACCCGACACCAACAGACAGACAACCGACAACCAAACGAACGAACCAAGGGTGGTAACAATGGCAGAAGACAACAAGGACTTCGACTGGGAGACCCTCTGCTTCCAGATGATCACAGCCGCGGGAAGCGCCAAATCCGACTACATCGAGGCGTTGCAGGCGGCCAAGGCCGGCAAATACGACAAGGCCGACGAGCTCATCAAGAGCGGCGACCAGAGCTTCGCGACCGGCCACGACCTGCACACCAACCTCGTGCAGCGCGAGGCGTCCGGCGAGAAGATCGAGGTCAGCCTGCTCATGACGCACGTCGAGGACCAGATGATGGCCGCGGAGACCGTCAAACTGCTGGTCAACGAGCTCATCGCGCTGTACAAGAAGATCAACTGACCCACAGGACCTATCAGGAAAAGGAACACAACATGGGTTTCCCAAGCAACTTTCTGTGGGGCGGCGCAGTGGCCGCCCACCAGCTCGAAGGTGCGTGGAACGAAGACGGCAAGGGCGTATCCATCGCCGACGTGATGACCGCGGGCGCGCACGGCGTGCCCCGGCAGATCACCGATAGCGTCGAGACCGGCAAGATCTACCCGAACCACTGGGGCAACGACTACTACCACCGCTTCCGCGGCGACGACTCGCTGTTCCAGGAGATGGGCTTCAAATGCTTCCGCACCTCCATTGCCTGGTCGCGCATCTTCCCTAACGGCGAGGAGGACGAGCCCAACGAGGCCGGACTGAAGTTCTACGACGACCTGTTCGACGACCTCAAGGCCAAGGGCATGGAACCGGTCGTGACGCTCTCGCACTTCGAGATGCCGCTCAACCTGAGCCTCAAATACGGAGGGTTCACCGACCGCAGGCTCATCGACCTGTTCGTCAAGTTCGCGCTCACCGTCATGGAACGCTACAAGACCAAGGTGAAGTACTGGCTGACCTTCAACGAGGTCAACAACCAGATGAACCTCGACAACCCGATTTTCGCCTACACCGACTCCGGTATCCGGTTCTCCGAGACGGACACGATCCACGAGCGCAAGCGCAAGGTCTGGCAGGCCGTGCACAACGAGTTCGTCGCCAGCGCCCTGGTCGTCAAGTGCGGCCACGAGATCAACCCCGACTTCCGGATCGGATGCATGCTGGCCATCGTGCCGATCTACCCGGCCACCTGCAACCCCGACGACGTGATGCGCGCCGAAGTCGCCATGCGCGACCGGCTCGTGTTCGGCGACGTGTACGTCAACGGCGAATACCCGAACTACGCAAGGAACATGTGGGCCCGCGAGGACATCACCCCTCACATGGAGCCGGGAGACGAGACGGCCATCGCCGAGGGCACGGTCGACTTCATCTCCATCAGCTACTACATGTCGATGGCCCTGTCCGCCGACGACTCCACCCCCGGCGACTTCGACTCCGGCATCGCCGGCGTGGTGCGCAACACGTACATCCCCGCCACCAAATGGGGCTGGCAGATCGACCCCGTCGGCCTGCGCTACGCGCTGAGCGTCCTGTACGAACGCTACCGCAAGCCGATCTTCATCGTGGAGAACGGCTACGGCGCATACGACACCGTCAACCCGGACGGCACCATCGACGACGACGACCGCATCGACTACCTGCGCGCCCACATCGAACAGGTCGACAAGGCCATCGACCTCGACGGCGTGGAGGTCGATGGGCTACACCGTGTGGGGCTGCATCGACGTGGTCAGCTTCGGCACCGGCGAATTCAAGAAACGCTACGGATTGATCTACGTCGACGCCGACGACGAAGGACACGGCACCTTCGAACGCCGCCGCAAGAAATCCTTCGGCTGGTACCAGAAGGTCATCGCCACCAACGGCGAACAGCTGTAAACCACAGCACGTATACAAGGCGCTTCAAGCGCAACACATCAAACGCATAAAGGAATCATCATGTCTCAGGAATTCACGTTCACCGTATCCGACCCCGAGGGCATGCACGCCCGCCCCGCAGGCCTGCTGGTCGCCAAGGCCCAGGAATACCAGTCGAGCATCATCGTCACCCGCGACGGAAAACCCGTGGACGCCAAACGCATCTTCGGCGTCATGGGACTCGGCGTCAAGCAGGGCGACGAGGTCACCGTCAAGGTGCAGGGCAACGACGAGGTCAAGGCCGCCGCCGAATTCGAGCAGTTCCTCAAGGAGAACTTGTGATGAGAACGATACAAGGCGTTGGAGTCTCCGCCGGCATCGCCATCGGCGCGATCCGCGTGCTCGACACCGCCGACCACGCCGTGGAACGCCGCGTGGTCGACGACCCGAAGGCCGAGGTGGAACGCTTCCGTGCGGCCCGTGATACGGCCGTCAACCAGCTCAAGCAGCTCCGTGACAAGACAGCCGCCGAGTTCGGCGAAGGCAAGGCCGAACTGTTCGACACCCACCAGCTCATGCTCCAGGACCCGGACTACGTGGAAAGCATCGAGGACCTGATCACATCGAGCAAGGTGAACGCCGAGTTCGCGGTCAACAGCACCGCCGAACAGTTCGCCGCCATGTTCGCAGCAATGGACAACTCCTACATGCAGGCGCGCGCCGCCGACGTCAAGGACGTCTCCCGCCGCGTGATCAACGTACTCGAAGGCAAACGCGGCGGCGGAGCGCAGGACGGCGACGGCGACAGCCACATCATCCTCGCCGAGGACTTGGCCCCCAGCGAAACCGTGCAGCTCGACCGCGCCAAGGTGCTGGGATTCGTGACCGCCAAAGGCTCCGCGAACTCGCACACCGCGATCCTGGCCCGCACGATGGGCCTGCCCGCCATCATCGGCATCGGCGACGCCTTCGACCCGGCCGACGACGGCCACACCGCCGTGATCGACGGCACCAGCGGCATGGTGTTCGTCGACCCGGACGAGGCCACGCTGACCGAATACCGAGGCAAGAAGGCCCAGTACGAGGAACACCTGCGCCTGCTGCAGGAGCTCAAGGGCAAGCCCACCGAGACCAAGTCCGGCCAGCAGGTGCGCCTGTACGCCAACATCGGCCGCCCCTCGGACGTGACCGCCGTACTGGCCAACGACGCCGAAGGCATCGGTCTGTTCCGCAGCGAGTTCCTGTATCTGGAGAGCGAGGACTACCCGACCGAGGAATTCCAGTTCGAAGCCTACAAGGAAGTCGCGCAGAAGATGGGCGACCGTCTGGTCGTCATCCGCACGCTCGACATCGGCGCGGACAAGCAGGTCGGCTACTTCAATCTGGAGCACGAGGACAACCCCGCGCTCGGTTACCGCGCCATCCGCATCTGCCTGACCCGTCCGGAGATCTTCAAGGTCCAGCTGCGCGCTTTGCTACGCGCCTCCGTGTACGGCAACATCGCCATCATGCTGCCCATGATCACCTCGGTCCAGGAGGTGCGCGACGCCAAGAAGATCCTCGACGAGGTCAAGAGCGAGCTGCGCGGCGGGCACGTCGACTTCAACGAACACATCCAGGTCGGCATTATGATCGAGACGCCCGCCTCGGTCATCATGGCCGACGAACTGGCCGCCGAAGTCGATTTCTTCTCCATCGGCACCAACGACCTGACCCAGTACACGCTGGCCTGTGACCGGCAGAACCCGAACCTCGGACGGTTTGCCGACCCGCACTCGCCCGCCGTGCTGCGCATGATCCGCATGGCCACCGAGGCCGCGCATCGCCATGACATCTGGTGCGGCATCTGCGGCGAACTCGGCGCGGACCCGGAACTGACCGACACGTTCCTCGAAATCGGACTCGACGAACTGTCCGTCTCGCCCACCAGCGTCCTGCCCCTACGCAACGCCATCCGCAACCACTGAGCATCAATACCGGTCGGCATACTAGGGCCGCCAAAGGAACGCGGGACGGACGGACTAAGTGCCGCCGCCCCGCGTTTTGCATATAAGGAAATTCTGACAATGCGAACAAAGGCAACAGCATACGGCATCGCCGGAGCCATAGCATTGGCGTTGCTGGCCGGAAGCACGACTTGCATCGCCCACGCCGATTCGAAGCCAGGGGATGCAGCCCCAACCACCGATTCCAACGTGGCCACCTACGCGGGCAACGACATGATCATCGGAGGCGCACAGGATTCATCGGGCAAACCGGCCATGGGGTACGCCGCCGAGGCCGAAGGGCTCACAGTGGTGAACAGGAACCTGTATGCCAATTCCGGCAACGCCTGGGGCTTCACCCTGGGAGAAGTGGCGCTCGGCTCCGGCGTGGCACCGGAGCCGAGCGCCACCGTCATCGCCGTCGGCGGAGATTCCAAGTCATGGTCCACGCCGTTGCAGGCGATCGGCAACGGCCAATACGGCGGAGAAAACCCGGACATACTCGACCCGATGGAGGCCTGGTATCAAGGGCAGCCTTCATTGCGCGTCTCCCTGGACTCGGACCAGCACCCCGTCGTACCCGGCACGCAGGTCACGAAAAGTGGCGTGCCGTTGACGGTGAACGGCATCGACTACACCAATTTCGATCCTTCCGCGATGTCGGAGGACTACGCCCAGTGGAAGTCCACGGACAGCTCCACGGTGACCGAGATCAACGACACGAACGTTTCCCCCGCCCCCGTCGATAACGACTACGCGGTCTACGGCTACGACGAGCCGCGCGACGGGGACGAATCATGGACCGACAATAACGGCGCACAGCGTCGCAAGACCACTTTGAAGCTCGACAAGGAGATGAACGTCACCCTCACCGGAGACGGCACATCCCGTCAGCAGGTGTTCGGAATCGACTGGACGTCCATCCTCGCCGCATTCGCAAACGGCGGCTACACCGGCATCGACTTCACCTTCCGCAACATCCCGGACAGCGCCTCGGTGCTGGTGAACGCCAAGGACGCCACGGCGGCGACCATACCGGTCGGCTGGCGCGTGTGGTGGAACAACGGCACCGATCCCAAGAATGATGTGCAGGTGGCGGAACAATACTGGAACGATGATTCCGCGACCCCCAATCACGCGGCCCTACGCCACGCGGCATCAAGCGTGATGTGGAACTTCAAGGGCGGTGTGACATTGTCCAACAGCGGCACCGTAAATACCGTTGAAGGAAAGGCCATCACCGGCGACGCCGCGGCCGGCTGGATCGGCAGTATCATCACGCCGGGAACCATCATTGCCCAAGTGACGACCAACGGACGCATGTACGCGGGGCGGGACATCTACCTGTACCAGCCGGTGTCCAGCGAAACCGGCCTCGGCCTGGAACGCCACAACTACCCTTGGAACGGCGACCAGACCACCGCTCCGAAAGGCGACGGCACCCTGACCTGGATGAAAGTAGGCTCCGATAATGAGAACAAGCCACTCGCCGGCTCGCAATGGCAATTGACGGCGGACAACAACTACAGCCAGACCATCGACGACAACACCGGCGAGACCGGCTACCGGGGATTGGACGGCAACCCGCATCCGGGCGAGTTCACCGTGGAACATCTGGCATACGGCACCTACACGCTGAAAGAGACCAAAGCCCCCGACGGCTATGAGCTGAACGATACAAGCTATACCGTCACGATTACCGCGAACGCCAAGAACCCGGTGTTCAACAATGGCGAAGCCATCGTGAACCAGCAGACGCCGCCCCCGGCCCCGCCAACGCCGGCGACCTTCACCCTCAAGGCGACGAAACGATTCGTTGACGCCGACGGCAATCCCATAGCCCTGCAGAAGGGACGGTTCTCGTTCCAGCTCAAGGACAAGGACGGCCAGGTCGTCAGCACCGCGAAAAACACCGCCGACGGGTCGGTGACCTTTGATGCACTCACATTCGACAAGACAGGTGTTTATACCTACACGGTTTGCGAGATTAACGATGCACAGCAGGGCGTGCAATACGATCCCAGCACCCACCATGTCATCGTGACCGTCACGGAAACCGCAGACGGACGCGAACTGAACGCGACAATCATGCTCGACGGCTCGAACTACACGGACGATTCGCTGACATTCCGCAACAAGCGGACCCCGACGGTGGCCGCCCTGCCCCTCACCGGTTCGGTGACTGGCATGAGCATGCTGGCAGCGTCGACACTGCTCGCCGTCGCCTCCGGACTCATGCTGCTGGCGACAATCCTCCGCAGCAGAAAGACGCGATGATTCGCATTCGGGATGCCGTACCGGCACGCACGAGAGACGAGAACGGGACATCCGGGCGGCATGCGCGCCCCGGCCACAGTTTTCACAACCAACGAACACCACAAGGAGACAAACAACATGGAAACGCTCGGCATTGATATCGGCGGCACAAAGATCGCCGGAGGCATCTGTGACGAGGAAGGCAACATCCGCTGCCTGCAGCGCGTACCCACACCGGAGGATGCTGCCGACGTCAACGCCGTCGTGGCCGACATCTACCAACGGTGCAAAAACGAGGGCGACATCAGGTCCATCGGCATCTCGGCTGCCGGCAACGTGGCATCCGACCGACGCACCGTCAGCTTCGCGGCGAACCTGCCGGCATGGAACCAGTACCCGCTCGCCGACGCCATCGAAGATCTGATCGGGAACGGGGTCAAGGTGGTCGTCGAGAACGACGCCAACGCCGCCGGATGGGGTGAATACCGCTTCGGCGCCGGCCGTGACTCCCGGGACATGATCATGATCACCGTGGGCACCGGTGTCGGCGGAGCCATCATCGTCGACGGCCATCTGGCCAGGGGTGCGTTCGGCATGGCCGGTGAGATCGGCCATATGGTCATGGTCCCCGATGGCGAGGCCTGCGGATGCGGCCTGTTCGGGTGCGCGGAGCAATACGCCTCCGGTTCGGCGTTGGAACGGTTCGCATGGTCGGCCGCCAGACGCCAACCCAACCAGTCACAGCACCTGCTCGAAGCATGCGAATACGACCGCAGTAAACTTATAGGCCCCATGGTGCGTGACGCCGCCCAACAGGGGGATCCCACCGCCACCGAAGCGTTCGAGCGCCTAGGCGACTGGCTCGGCCGGCTCATGGCCAATCTGTCCGCCGTACTGGATCCCGACACCTTCGTCATAGGCGGAGGCGTGGCCGAAGTCGGCAGCATGCTGCTCGGCCCCGCCAGCACCGCATTCAACCGATACCTACAGGCCAGCATGTACCGCCAGCACGCCAACATCCTGGAAGCCAAGGCCGGCGGCAAGGCAGGCATTATCGGAGCTGCCGATCTGGCGAGAGTCGACTAGATGACCAATACTCACGGGAACCGTTTTCGGCCGGTACTCTACGATAAGCGTGGAGTACCGGCCGTCTTCATATCCGCAGCCACGACGGTTGTTGTACTCGTGACCTGTATTGTCGGTGCCTGGCATTCCGCGACGCAAACGACCGCGCAACTGCAGTGCCTGCTGTGAAATATTGTCAGTCGCTTGCGCGACATCCGCCCAAATTTCGTTCGAATGAATTTTGACATTCTGATTGCTTTGCGATAGGATGGCGATATTCATGCGAATGTTTTAAATTCATGCGCATGAAATGCGTGTCATGGTGAGGCGATGAAGCGCATCCGCACGTTGGAGTGTTTCAACGGCGACGTGTTCGTGACTCGCAATGGAAAACAGGAAGTTCGAAGGAGAATGATGAAACAACGAAGGCGAATCGGCCTCGCATTGACGGGACTTACGGTCTCGATGGCCATGCTAGTCCCAATGAATGCCGCGTTGGCGGCCGATACTGGCATCGTCATCCGTAACAGCGGAGTCCAGGTCACGATGTCCTCGACGGAACACTCGCAGGAGTCAGGCTGGTTCTGGAACCTGACGGATAAGAACGCATCCAAACCCGACTGGACAGTCAGCAATGCAGTATCGGCCAAGGATGCCATCGACCTGACCAACGTCACCGACACTACCGATGAGAACACCACCGACATCTCGGTGGATGACACGAAAACCTACCAGACCATCACTGGTATCGGTACCTCCGTGGATGGCTCCACTGTGGGCAACTGGTGGAAAATGAGTGAATCCAAGCGTGCTGAATTCATCAGGACGCTGCTTGACCCGGTCAACGGCATGGGACTGACCTCGTTCCGCCTGACCATCGGCGCCGCCGACTTTACCGACAAGAACTTCTACACCTACTACGATGCCCCGAACGCCACATTGAACGGTGCGGAACCCAATTGGGACGGCGATGGTATCACTGGATTCAGTATTCAGAAGGACCGTGACGAACACATCATCGACTTCGTGCATGCGCTCCAATCCGAAGCCAAGAACCTCGGCGTCGACATCAGCTTCTTCGCCTCACCGTGGAGCCCGCCAGGGTGGATGAAGACCCCGACCAGCTCCAGCGCATCCTATGCGGACAATAATCTGCTGCTCAAGGGAGGTGATTTCAACAGCGAACATATCGACGACTACGCCAAGTACTTAGTGCGCTATATAGAGGAATACCAGAAAGAGGGCATCCCAGTCTCTGCACTTACACTGCAGAACGAGCCCCTGTTGGAAATCGATTATCCGAGTTGCCACATGACCGGCACGCAGGAAGCCAAGCTCGCCACCGCCATCAAAAGACAGCTTGCGGCCAGCACCGTGTTGAATGATGCTGAGAAACAGGTTCAGGTCTGGGCGTTCGACCACAACTTCGACGGTGCCGACGCCTACGTGAGCGAGATGAAACAAAGTCCCGAAGATTGGGCCAACGTGGACGGCATAGCCTTCCATCCTTACGGCGGCAACGCCAGCACGATGGGAGCACTGAGCCAGGCCAACCCGGACAAGTCCATCCACCTGACCGAACGCTCCTGGTGGGGTACCACCGGCGCGAACTGGATGGTCGACTGGCTGCGCAACGGCTCGCAGAGCTACAACAGCTGGGTCTCCATGCTCGACAGCGAAGGCAAGACCCACCACTGGGTCGGCACTCCCGACCCAACCACCTTCGTGCAGAACGCGAAGAACCCTGATGACGTGGTCAACACGCCTGAAGTGAACCTCATCAGCCAGTTCAGCCGGTACATTCGTCCGGGCGACGTACGTGTGGACAGCACCGCCGGCTCCCCGGACACGCTCACCAATGTGGCGTTCAAGAACCCCGAGACCGGCGAGGTCTCCATGGTGGTCGTCAATCGAACCGACAAAGAACAGAAATTCAAGGTCGTCAACAATGGTGCACAGTTCGTGTCCAGCGTGCCGGCCAAGAACGTCGCCACCTACCGGTGGCAGCCCATCGACCAGATCAAAGTGAAGGACGTGACCGCCGCCCTGACCTTGGCCGACGCCACCCTCGACGGCGCCGGCACCAAAAATGACACCGCCATCACCGGGCTCGACAAAACCAGCACCGTGGAATACCTGGTGAACGTTCGCAGAGCCGGCACGTACAAGGTGACGTACGCCCTCTCCGCCGCGAGCGGTTCGACACGTAACACGCCAGTCACGCTGTCCTCCGGAGGCAACGAACTCGGCACGGCACACTACTCGTCCGACAACGCCGCCACCTCCACCACCCAGACCACAGTGACACTCGGCAAGGGCATCCAGATCCTACGTGTGGCCTTCCCCGAAGGCGGCGTGAACTTTGCCGGCATCGCCTTCACCAAGACACAGGACACCGTAGGCATTCCCGGACGACTCGACGCGACGAACTACACCGATCGTGACGGAGTACGCATCGCCGACGGCAAGGCTGTCGCGATAGCCGACGGCGATCATCTCGATTACGCAGTGAACGTGCAGAAGACCGGCACCTATGACGTCATGGTCAGCGGCACCGGCGCGAACGTTTCAGGGAACGATGCAGAAGCCGTCCCCGATGCGGGCGATGCCGGCGCGGACTCCAAGACCGAGACAGGCGGCGATTCCACCCGGCAAGAACCCGGTGACGGAACGCCTGATGAGGATTCATCGAAGAACGGTACGAACCAGAAAGACGGCAACGCCGCCAATCCCACCGAGCCGAACACGGGCGATGAGTCTGAAGAACCGTCGCGCGACAACGGCTCCACCGTTCACGAATCCGCATACGTCGCCACACCCACGGACGTGGTCGCTGGGCATGTACGTACCGCAGCCGATACCACCACGGCCGACGTGAGCCTGTACTCCGTGGACGGCAATGGCACAGAGACCAAGCTTGGCGACTACGCCTACGGAACAAAGGCCGCTGTCCAGCTTGCCAAGGGAACCGCCACCCTGCGCATCAAGCTCGACCGCGCCGCGCAATCGTTCTCGGCGATGGTCATCGGCAACGCCATCACGGCCGAACGGGAGCAGCTGACCGAAGGATCGCTCACTGGCAAAAGCATCACCCTTGCACTGGCCGACGGACAATTCGTCCAGACGTTTGATCCCGCGAAATGGACGTTCGACAACGCGCCCCACGGCATCGCATACACCGTCGATCGCGTAAACGACATCACGGCGCGCGTCACCTTCACTACGGAATCGGACGTCGACTTCGATAGCGACATGACCGCCACGCTGAACGTGGATGCCAGCCAGTACTCCGGTACGGCAGGCACCGCAATCAGTGCGCCGGTCACGTTCACCGCAGTGAACGATCCCGAATCGCTCTCCGCAGGCGAGATCGGTTACCAGGCCAAATCCGTGGACGTGACCATCACGGGAGGCACCTTTAACGACCACGTCGCCGACGACGGTGTGGTCTCGCTCACCGGCGATATCGCCGCATACGCGACGCTGACAAAAGCCGAACGCAAAGACGCCCACACCATCACCCTGACCCTCGACTGGACCGGGAAAACGCTGTACGGCGGCACCTCCGGCAGCTTGACGGTCGCGGCGAACGGATACGACGACAGCGACGGCCAAGGCGCTTTGTCCGTAGACCTGACCTTCAACGGCACCAACGACAGGCCCACCGGCATCACGGTCGGCGATCAGGAGGTGACGCTTGGCGGCGAGAACGCCAGACCATATCGCGGCGTCGAATCGCTGAGCGACAACCAGAAGAAAGGCGACTATCAGGACTACTACCTGAACGTGACCGAGGAAGGCGACTACACCATCACCTTCGGCGTATGGGACAACGGCGCCGTACCGAACGCCATCAAACTCTCCGGCGGCACCGGTTTCGCCACCGACAACCTCGCCAGCATCTCGCTGCCGAACATGTACAACGGCACCGGCGAATACAAAACGGGTTTGCACCTCAAGGCGGGCGGACAGACGCTGCGCTTCGAGCTCAACGCCGAAGGCGCGAGCCTATGGAACATCCGCATCACCAGAGCGAACGCAGTGAAGACGAGCGCCGATTCCCCGGCTACACTGGCACCCTCAAATGTCATCAACGGTTCCACCGACAAGGCATGGGCCATCCAAGGCTCCAACCCGAGCAATATCGGATGGGGCGAGGCCGACTCCTATCAGGATTACCTGGTGAACGTCGCCAAGACCGGCACGTACGTCGTCGCCCTCGACGCGGCCACCGGATCCGACGGCGCCGTTGCACACATACAAACAGTCGATGGCTCCATGGCAACCGATCTAACGCAGCTCAACGTGCCGAACACCGGCTGGGACAATTACAAGACGCAGACCGCCACCGTGCAGCTGACCCAGGGCGAACACCGCATCCGCGTGCTCACCAAGGGGACCAGTCTCAACTACCGCAGCCTGAAGCTCACCCTGTCCAAGGCGCTAACGCCCATCGCCGTCGGTGGTGACACCGTCTCCCTGAACGAAGACAAGGCCTCCGACTCCAACGGCAGCCTCAGCAACAACCAGAAGAACGGCAACTATGCGGAATACACGCTGAACGTCGCCGAGGAAGGCGATTATACGCTGACTTACGGCTTCTGGGTGAACGCCAAAGCCGTGCCGAACGCGATCAGGATCTCCGGCTCCGGATTGGAACCGGTATCGGTGAGCCTGCCGAACACCTGGGATGTGGCGAACACCGGAGAAAGACGTACGCGGATCCGCCTCGCCGCAGGCGAGCAGACGCTGCGCGTGGCACTGACCGCCGATGACGCCAGCATCTGGGACCTGCGACTCACCAAAGTCCATGCCACGGACGTCGGCACTGCAACCGGAACCTCCGGCCAGGTGAGACTCGCCACCGATGCGATCATTGGCGGCTCCGACGACAAGGCCTGGGGTCTGCAAGGAACCGGCAACACGCGTAACGTCGGATGGGGCGAGGAAAATTCCTACCAAGAGTTCTCCATCAACGCCAAGCAGGGTGGAACCTACCAGTTCAGCCTCAACGCCGCCACCAACGACCAGAACGCATCGGCCGTGATCGAAGAGGTCGCAGCGGACGGCACAATCACCGAACTGGCCGCGCTGGACGTACCCCAATACGGTTGGGACAGCTACGCCACCACCGCATTGAAGAAGGTCCCGCTCGCCGAAGGCGAACATCTGCTCCGCATCGTGGCCAGGGGAGGCGCGGTCAACTACCGGTACGCCAATCTCACGCTCCAAAGCGCAGACCAACCCATGCCGCCGACAGTGGACAAGACCCAGCTCAATAAGCTGATCGAACAGGCTCAGAACCGTAAGCCCGCCGACGGCAAGCAGTTCACCGCCAAATCGAAGGCCGTGCTGGATGAAGCACTATCCAACGCGCTCAAAGTCTCCGCCGACGGCACGGCCCCCCAGCAGACCGTGGACGACGCGGCACGGGTATTGCAGTCCGCGCTCGACGGACTGAAGGAGGAGGACAAGCCCACCAAGCCGACCGTCGACAAGTCCGCGCTCGAAGCACTGGTCGAAAAGGCCGAATCGCTGAAGCCAGATGACGGCAAGCGTTTCACCGCCGCGTCAAAGACGAACCTCGATAAGGCCATCGCCGCCGCGAAGTCCATCCTTGACTCGGATAACGCCACAAAGGAACAGGTCGAGGCGGCAAAATCCGCCCTCCAACAGGCCATCGACGGGCTGAAACAGGAAGTCATTCCGTCCAGCGGCAACGGTGCGTCCTCGGATCGCAAGACGAACACAGCGCTGAGCAAGACTGGCGCGGCCATCGGTGTCGCCTTGGCCGTCGCCCTAGCGCTCGTCTGTGGTGGCGTGGCGCTTCTGCTCGCCAAGCGCGCCCGCAGCCGCCGTCGCTGATAGGGAAACGGGCGCCCGGAGGCCTGTAAGAATACCGGTCTCCGGGCGTTCCCTTCAGTCGCGGCCATGAGCCGCATCCAACCTCAATATGAATATCCAAACGTTCTATGAATAAGGAACAAGGAACGACCATGCACAACCGTATCCGACGCCGCAACGCAGTGGCGACCACATTGCTTTCGATGGCGATCTCAGCATCACTGGTGTTTGCCGCAGTGCCATTGGCCTCGGCAGACGATGACGGAAGCCCTCATCGGAAACCCGCATCTTCACAGGCGGAACCGGCCGTCACCATGGTGGCCGCCCGGAACGATCGCGTCGCACGATTACTGGCCTCGATGTCCCTGGAAGATAAAGTCGGTCAGATGATGCAGCCGGACACCCGGCACATCACGCCGCAACAAGCCGCTGAATACCATATCGGCTCCATACTGAGCGGCGGCGGTGCCGCCCCGGAATCAGGCAACAGCGCATCCGATTGGGCGAACCGCGCCGATTCCTACCAGCACGCCGTCATCAACGAGACCGGCATCCCGCTGCTGTACGGCGTGGACGCGGTACACGGCCACAACAACGTCGCCGACGCCACACTGTTCCCGCACAACGTCAACCTCGGCCAAACGAGAAACGCCGAACTCGTGAAGCAGGTCGGATCAATCACGGCAAGCGAGGTACGAGCCACCGGCTCCAACTGGGTATTCACGCCCACGCTGGGACTGCCCAAAAACGAACGATGGGGTCGCACCTATGAGGCATACGGTGAGAACGCAGATCTCTCGGCCAAACTCGGCGCCGCCTATATCGAAGGCTCGCAGGCGGGCGAAAGCGGCAGCGGGCTGGCCGGCTCGGACTCCGCCATCGCCACCGCGAAGCATTTCATCGGCGAGGGCATCACCAAAGACGGCGTCAACCAAGGTGACGTGCCTCTCGACTACGACAGCGAAGCATTCCGGAAGATTCTCGACAGCGAACTGCTGGTACCCTACCGGGCGGCCGTCCAGGACGCGAACGTCAGATCGGTGATGGTCTCCTATAACTCCATCGGCGGTGTAAAATGCCACGGCAACGCCGACCTGCTCACCAACGTGTTGAAACGAGGACTCGGATTCACCGGCATCGTCATAACCGACTACAACGGCATCGATCAGATCGAGGGCAACCTGAACTACGCCCAGAAAGTAGCGAAGACCGTGAACGCCGGCGTAGACATGCTCATGGTGGACGAACACGAGGGAACCCAACCCAAGTGGATCGCGGCACGCCAGGCCGTCATCGATGGCGTGAACTCCGGGGATATCGCCATGGCGCGCGTCGATGATGCGGTGACCCGTATCCTCAACGTGAAGGATGAGATGGGTCTGCTGGAGAACCCACAGCTGGCCTACTCAAATAAGGAACTGCTAGCGCAATTCGGCGGCGAGGCACATCGCGCCGTGGCCCGCGAGGCCGTCGCGCAATCATTGACGCTACTCAAGAACAGGTCGACCGATGATGGCTCCACGTTGATGAACGACTTGCCGTCCATGAAGCGTATCGTCGTGGCGGGGTCGTCCGCCAATGACATCGGCATGCAGTCCGGTGGGTGGACGATCACCTGGCAGGGGTCGGTCGGCGATGTCACCACCGGCACCACCATCTATGAGGGCCTCAAGACGGCCGGCAAAGAGAACGGCCAAACCGTCGATCTCAAGGAAGACGGTTCATTCACTGGAAACTATGATGCGGCCATCGTCGTCGCCGGGGAGAGCCCATACGCGGAATACGCCGGCGACCGCACTGCGGATCAACTGACACTACAGCAGAAGGATATCAATACGATCTCCAGCATCCGCAAAACGCATCCGAACCTGCCCATCGTCCTGGTACTGACCACGGGCCGAGCGCTGACCATCACCGACCAGCTCAAGCAGGTGGATGCGGTGATCATGGCCGGGTTCCCTGGTTCCGAAGGAGAGGGTGTGGCCGATGTGCTGCTGTCCGCAGATCGGGACTTCAGCGGGCACCTGACGACTACCTGGCCGAAAGAAGCCAACAACATCACCAAGAAATATATCGCTCCCAACACGGTACTGTTCCCGTACGGAACCGGGCTGGTCAAAAGCCAAGTGAACTAGTCCGCGAAGGAAACTGGTTGGAAGTGCCCGTGCCAAGTGGGCGGGCACTTCCGTGACATCTGGAATAGGAAGCGGGATGTTTCTTATGCTCCGTCCTTGACCAATATGGGGAAGACATGAGAGGATTCTGCCAGAGCCAAGGCTCTCTCCAGTTCAATCTTGGATTCTTCCAGCTTCGAAGTCTGCATGGCGATTTCCAGAATGGCCTGTTGCAACACGTAAGCATCATGCTGATCGGGAAGGAAATCGAAAGCCAACAGATCGGCAATTCGAGTTCTGTGTTCAGGGACGATCCTCTGATAATGGCGTATGGCGACCTGCGCCGAGGAATGACCGAGTTCATCCATGACCTCGCGCAGGGTGCCTCCCTTCAGCATGTACAGTGTGGCATGCGACGCGCAAGGTCTGGAATGTGAGTCTGGTCTGCCGGCTATCTCCCTCGCCGTCCGAAAGTACTTCTGCAACGTCGTCGGGGAAAGGATACCGGACGATGACTTCTTTGCGGGAAACATTTAGAAAAGGCGGGGACCTCCCCGCCAGCGCCACAGGAAAAGGTGACTACCTTACTGACGACTGGGTTTACGAATAATGATGGTCAGGAAACCGAATGGCAGGATGTTGCCGGTCAGTGTGAGTGCATTTGTCTGGCCGCAAGTATGGAGCTTGGCGGTGTCTGTTGTCTGAAGCTCGATATGCTCGAATCCCTGCGGGGGCACTTCCATCGTCCGCCATCGTTCGTCATCATCCGGAAACAAACCGCCGAAACATACGGCGGCTAGGCTCGTTCCCCGTCCCGACCACAATGCAATCGTGAAGGAGAGGAACGTCATGCCGTCCAGCTGGACCCACGTCGACAAGGACACCACGACCGGACTGCCGATCATGCTCGCGCAGAACATCATCGTCGGCACCGCGCTCACCGTCGGCGCGATCGCCTGCTCCGGCTTCTACCTCGCGATGATCGGCAACGTCGCCTCCCTCGTGCCGTGGGCCCTCGTCGTCACGTTCGTCGCCGTCGCCTACACGTACGTCGTCGGCTTCGCGCTCCTGTGGTGCGTCGAATCGTTCACCCTGCGCATGAAGGACAGGTTCAAACCCATCGCCTACGGCGTCGTCGGCGCGATCGGCTACGGCGTGTGGGGCCTGTTCGTGATGACCTCGGTGATGAACTCGCTCGACCAGCCGCTCAACGGCGTCGTGCTCTCCAACGGGGACGTGGCCGCCATCACCGTCAACTACGCGGTGTTCGGATTCATCGCCACCATGCTCGGACAGGCGCATGGGACGAAGCTCGCCGCCAGGAGCAAGACCGCGATCGGTCTGCTCGTCGCGCAGATCGCGCTCGCCACGCTCGGCCTCGTCTGCGCGGTGATGATGTTCTCGGCGCTCGGCCGGTGACGCACGGTACGACACCGGCGGACCGGCGGTCGGACATCAGGATAGGCAGTCAGGATAGGCAGTTAGGAGGAACCCCATGTTCAGCGTCCTCGACATGTTCTCCATTGGCGTAGGCCCCAGCTCGTCGCACACCGTAGGGCCGATGTCCGCCGCGCACGCGTTCGTCGCCTCGATGCGCGACGACGGTCTCGTCGAACGCACGGACCGGGTCAAGGTCACCCTGTACGGCTCGCTCGCGCTCACCGGACTCGGCCACGGCACCGACCGCGCCGTCATGGCCGGACTCGAAGGCAACGTGCCCGCCACCGTCGACACGCAGCACATGCTGCGCATCCGCGAGACCTGCGCGCTCGACGACACGCTCAACCTCGCCGGCGTCAAACGCATCGGATTCCACTACGACAAGGACATGGTCTTCGAACAGTGGAAGCGCATGGCCGCCCATCCCAACGGCATGCGGTTCCAGGCGTTCGACGCGGCCGGCAGTCTCGTCGACGAGCAGGTCTGGTATTCGATCGGCGGCGGCTTCATCCGCCAGGGCAAGCCCGACGACCTCATGATCGGCATCCACGAGAGGCCTCCGGAGGGCACCGCGTTCGCCGACGAGGACGAATCCGCGTCCACCGACTTCGGTCCGGACGCGCCCTACCCGTTCTCCTCCTGCGCCGAACTCGTCTCGCTGTGCCGTGAACACCATCTGAGCATCGCCGAACTCGTGTGGGCCAACGAGACCGCCACGCGCTCCGGCGTGCAGGTGCGCACCGCCATCGACAACGTGTGGCGCGTCATGCGCGAATGCGTGGACCACGGCTGCTCGTCCACCGAGCCCGTGCTGCCCGGCGGCCTCGACGTTCCCCGCCGCGCGCCGAAGATGTACGCGCGTCTCGCCTCCAACGCCGACGTGCTGCGCCGCGACCGGCAGCGCCGCGACGCCGTGCTCGAAAGCTCCGACGCCGCATGGGTGGACCTGTTCGCGCTCGCCGTCTCCGAGGAGAACGCCGGGGGAGGGCGCATCGTGACCGCCCCCACCAACGGTTCGGCCGGCATCATCCCCGCCGTGCTCCACTACTACTGGCATTTCGTCGACGATGCGAACGAGCAGGGCGTCGTCACGTTCCTGCTCACCGCCGGCGCGATCGGCTACCTGTTCAAGCGCAACGCGTCGATCTCCGGAGCGGAGGTCGGCTGTCAGGGCGAGGTGGGGTCCGCCTGTTCGATGGCCGCCGCCGGGCTCGCCGCCGTGATGGGCGGCACCCCCGAGCAGGTGGAGAACGCGGCGGAGATCGGCATCGAACACAATCTGGGACTCACCTGCGACCCGGTCGGCGGCCTCGTGCAGATCCCGTGCATCGAACGCAACGCGATGGCCGCGAACACGGCCATCAACGCGGTGCGTATGGCCATGCTCGGCGACGGTTCGCATATCGTGAGCCTCGACCAGGCGATCCGCACGATGAAGGAGACCGGCGAGGACATGATGGCCAAGTACAAGGAGACCTCGAAGGGCGGCCTCGCCGTCAACGTGGTCGAATGCTGAGGCGGTCGAATGCCGAAGTGGTCGAATGTCGGCTGTCGCGCGTCGGTGGTGCTAGTATGGTCGGCATTGTGTCCGATTGAGGATGATTCCCGTATGCGGGCGTGCGCCGCGACATGCGCGCGCCCTGTGAGATAGGAGGCAGCCCATGGCTGATATGCCCACCGTGCAGGCCGAGTTCGGCACCACGCCGGTCATCGAGTTCCCGACCGCCGAGGCGCCGGCCGGTCTCAAGGTCGTCGAGGTGGTGGAGGGCGACGGCCCGATGGTCCGCCGCGGCGACACCGTCACCGTGAACTACCACGGCGTCGTGTGGGGCAAGAGCGAGCCGTTCGACTCCAGCTTCAACCGCCATCAGCCGGCCAGCTTCGGCATCGGCGTCGGCCAGGTCATCAAGGGCTGGGACCAGACCGTGCCGGGCCATAACGTCGGCTCCCGCCTCATCGTCTCCATCCCGCCGGAGTACGGCTACGGTTCGCGCGGCGTCCCGCAGGCCGGCATCGGCGGCGGCGACACGCTCGTGTTCGTGATCGACATCATCTCCACGCGCTGAGCGCGGCGGCAGCGGATTCTTCAGGAAGCGCCGGGGATGACCGGCGCTTTCGCATATCCACGACAGACAATCACATATCCCCATGGAACCGGTTCCGGCGGCCTCCAGCGGCACGCAGGTGGATTACAGGGGAGGACAAGGAAACAGACATGGCAGAAGACGACAAGGACATCCTGCTCACGCAGGAGGCGTACGACAAGATGAAGGAGGAGCTCGCCTGGCGTGAGGGCGAGTACCGTGACGAGATTCTCGCCAAGGTGTCCGCCGCGCGTGCGGAGGGCGATCTGAGCGAGAACGGCGGCTACCAGGCCGCCCGCGAGGCGCAGCGCGTCAACCAGGGCCGCATCGACGAGCTCACCGTCAAGCTGCGCCACGCGAAGATCCTCACCGCCCCGCCGGCCGGCAAGGTGGGCGACGGCTCCCTCGTCACCCTCGACATCATGGGCCGCGAGAAGGTGTTCGTGCTCGGCACGCGTGACCTGTCGATCGCCACCGACCACGACATCATCAGCCCCGAGTCGCCGATCGGCGCCGCCATCAACGGCGCGAACGCCGGCGACACGGTGAGCTACAAGGCGCCGAACGGCCGCGAGATCTCCGTGACCATCAAGGAGTCCAAGCCGCTCGTGTGAGCGTGATAGCGAAGGCCCTCGGATTCCCGGATCGAATCGATCGGGAATCCGAGGGCCTTCGTGTATCCGGCTGCCGTATCCGGCTGCCGTGTCCGGTGTCGCGGGGCGGATCCGGGTCAGGCCCACAACGCGACGATCACCATGTAGATGGCGACCATGTGGCATGCGTATCCGGCGACGGTGCCGCAATGGAAGATCTCGTGGAAGCCGAACACGCGCGGCCACGGGTCCGGTTTGCGCAGCGCGTAGACGATCGCGCCGAGGATGTAGCAGGCGCCGCCCGCGCACAGCAGGATCACGACCGCGGGGCCGGCGTAGGGGGAGCGCCAGAACAGCATCATGAACGCGAGCCCGTAGATGCCGAAGACGATGTACACCACCGTGTACAGCCAGCGCGGCGCGGAGATCCAGATTACGTGGATGACCATCGCCACGGCCGTGCACGCCCACATCGAGATGATGATGAAGTTGCGCCAGAACGGCTGGAGGGCGAACGAGACCGGCGTGTAGGTGCCGGCGATGAGCAGGAAGATGTTCACATGGTCGATGCGGCGCAGCACGTCGGTGACGTGCGGGCTCCAATCGCCCAGATGGTAGCAGGCGGAGTTCGTGAACAGCACGAGCGAGGCGGTCATGAACACGGCGCACGCCCATTTGAGGCCCGCCCCCTGTGCGAGGCAGATGAGCACGATGCCCGCGGCGAGCGACAGCGGCGAGGCGACCGCGTGGATCCAGCCGCGCATGGCCGGTTTCGGGCGTCCATGCACGTCGAGGCGGATCTTGCGTTCCACTTCGGCCGGCGCGATGCCCTCCAGACGCAGCGCCTTCGCCTCGCCCTTGGCGATGACGTGCTTGGCCTTCGCCTCCGCCTTGAGCCGGATCTCCTGGGCCTTGAGCTCGGCCTTGCTGCGCGCCGCGTCCGCCTTCGCCTTCAACGCCTGCTCGCGGGCGTCGATGACCGCCTGCCGTTTCGCCTTGAGCTGTTCGTCCGTCAGCTCCCTCTTATATGCCATGCCGCCTCCGGCCTCTCGATTGTTGACATATCTTCAACTTACGTTACCGTAACCTACGATACCGTAGGTTACGGCGAAGTCAAGCACGCATCGAGCATAATCCCATATCCCCGACTACCATGGAGAGCGTTGTTCCACGGACCGCGTCGCGGGCGCGGGCCACGGGTGATGACGCGGCATGGTCGACGCCTGCCGCATGGATGAGGGAGAGAGTCATGATCGTATGCCCGGTGTGTGGCCATCAGGAGGGGTCCGGCTCCTTCTGCACGGAATGTGGCGCGCCTCTGGGCGGCCAGCCCCAGCAGAACGACGCCACCGTCGTCGACGGCATGGCGCAGCCCGCCGCCGACGCCTATGCGTACGCCTCCCAGCCCGGACAGCCGATGCAGCCCGTGGCGCCGCGGACGCAGGAGACGCAGGCCGTGGGCCAGCCGGTGTTCGCCGGGACGGGAACCGCCGGACAGCCGGCATTCCCCGGGCAGCCGCAGCCGGCGCCCGGCACCGGCGGCGCGGCGACCGGTACCAGCCACGGCATCAATCCGGCCATGATCGTCGCCATCGTGGCCGTGGTCGCGCTCGTAATCGGCGGCATCGTGTTCGGCACGCACCAGATGGGATTGTGGGGGTCGGCCACCGTGCCCGACTACACGTTGTGGACGGTCTCCGGAGGCGAGGGCATCACCGCCGACGAGGCGGCGCAGCGTCTGCGCGACGCCGGATTCGAGACCACCATCGAACAGCAGTATTCGAACGAGGAGAAAGGCGTGTTCATCGGTGTCAAAGGCATCGACCCCGGCGCCAAGCTCAAAGCCAGGTCGACCGTGACCGTACTGGAATCGCGGGGGCCGCGCGCCACATCCTCCGGCGATTCCTCCTCGTCCTCATCCGATGACGACTCGTCCGGCTCGGGGTCGTCCAAGTCGACGAAGACGCCGAAGATCACCGACGACCAGCTGAAGAAGATCGCCGACCAGTACTCGTCCAGCGACGTGGCCGTCTCCGCGATGATCATCGGCTCCGGCTCGTCGTCCGGATCCTCCAAGTCCGGCTCGCCGTCATCCACCGAACAGGGCCACACCCGCTTCGAAGCGGCCGGCCTCTACCTGCCCGTCTACCTCGCCGCGCAGGACTACGGCGGCGTCGCGGCCTCGCAGGCCAACGTGATGATGAGCGGCATGGACAACAACGCCGGCAACAGCGCGGTCGCCGCCATGGGCGGCTGGAGCGCCGTCAACTCATGGCTGAGCTCCAACGGCTACAACGACACCTCGTTCAACCGCAACTTCGGCGATGTAGCCGCCAGCAACGCCGGCTACACCAACCAGAGCTCCTCGGCCGACACCGCCCGCATGCTCGCCGCCGTCGAACAGAAGGGCGGCACCAGCCTGATGAACGTCGACATCGCCTCCGAAGGCGTCTCCATCCCCTCCGGCATGACCGTGCACGCGCACCGCGGCATGGGCATCCAGAACACGTGGAACTACTTCGCCGTCGTCGAGGCGCACGGCCGCAAGGCCGCGGTCTCGGTCGTCACGCAGAACCAGGGCAAGGATCAGGCCGCCCGGCTCATGAGCCAGGTGCTCTCCTCGGTCGACTCCAGCCTCAAGCAGTAGTCCCGAGTCGGGAGGCGCGTTGCGTATGATGGGAGCCATGGCAGATTTCTCCCAGATACTCGCAACGCGGCCGGACCTCGACGACAGGGACAGGGAATGGCTGCACCAGCTCGTCGCCGACTGGCAGGTGATCGCCGACCTAAGCTTCGCCGACCTCCTGCTCATCATGCAGAACGGCGACGGCCGCTACGTCGTGGCCGAGCAATGCCGTCCCTCCACCGTGATGACCCTGCGCGCCGATGACGTCGTCGGCGACATCATGCCCGAGGCGATGACCGGCGAACTCGACGCCGCCATGCAGTCGGCCGTCGTGTTCCGTTCCACCGTGCTTCGCACCGTCGGCAAAGCCACCATCTGCAACGTGTACGCGCCCGTGCGCCACAACGGCAAGACGCTCGGCCTCGTCGTGCGCGAGACCAACATGGCCACGCGTGAATCCAACGGCCGCTACGAATCCGAAAGCATCAACGCCGGCAAGCAGCTGTACGAGATGATTCCGCGCGGCCAGTTCCCGTACTCCGATTCGGTGATGAGCCAGCGCCACATGGCCCGAGTCGCCGACGGCTTCATCGTGCTCACGATGGATGGCATCGTCCGCTACGCCTCGCCGAACGCGATCAGCTGCTTCCGCCGTCTCGGCCTGCTCACCACGATGCAGGGCCATTACCTGAGCGAACTCGGCGCCGACCTGCTGCGCGAGCAGAACGAGCAGGTCGACGAGCAGCTGCCGCTCGTGCTTAGTGGCAAGGCCGCCGTCGACTCCGAGATCACCACGGACCGTTCCGCCGTGTCGGTGCGCTCGCTGCCCCTGTACGACATGAACGGCCGCACCGGCGGCATCGTCCTGTGCCGCGACGTCACCGAGCTACGCCGACGCGAGCAGGAGCTGCAGACCAAGGACGCGGCGATCTCCGAGATCCACCACCGCGTGAAGAACAACCTGCAGGCCGTCTCCGCCCTGCTGCGCCTCCAGGCGCGCAAGACCAAGTCGGAGGAGGTCAAGAAGGAGCTCAAGGAGGCGCAGCGCCGCGTGCAGACCATCGCCATGGTGCATGAGGGCCTGAGCCAGACCGTCGACGAGGTCGTCGACTTCGACAAGGTGATCGCCAGCCTGCTCAAGATGGCCGTCGACGTCGCCACGATGCGCGACCAGCACATCGACATCGACTTCGTCGGCAAGTTCGGCATGATGCCCGCCCAGGACGCGACCCCGCTGTCGCTCGTGCTCACCGAGCTCATCACCAACTCCGTCGAACATGGCTTCGAGGGCCGCAAGGAGGGTCACATCACCATCTCGGTGGGGCGTTCCGGCTCGAACCTGAGCGTCATCGTCGAGGACGACGGCACCGGCATCGACACGGAGGCGCAGGGCGGCATGGCGCGATCCTCCGGCTCCGGTCTCGGCACGCAGATCATCAACACGTTCGTCACGAACGATTTCGGCGGTACCGTGCGCTGGGAGCCGCGCCGCGACGGCGGCACCCGCGTCGTACTCGACATGAAGCTGCGCGCCGCACAGGCCGAGTAACGCGTCGCCGCCCGGCATCGGGAGATTCTTCCGAACCATATGAGGATGCCCGGCCCCACAAGGGACCGGGCATCCTCATATGCGAATATGCAAGCGAAAAGTCGCGGTTCCACCATGACGTCCGGACCGCGGAGACGACGCGAATCTCAGATCTGCATCTGCATGGCCTGCGAGCGGCGCAGACGCATCGCCTTGCGCTTGAGCTGGCGGCGTTCGTCCTCGCTCAGGCCGCCCCACACGCCGTAATCCTGATTCGTGTCAAGCGCGCACTTGAGGCATGCGTCGATCACCTTGCAGGTGCGGCACACGGCCTTCGCCTCCTCGATCTGCTGGTAGGCTGCGCCGGTGTTACCCACCGGGAAGAACAGCTCCGGATCCTTGTCGCGGCACGCGGCCTTGGCGCGCCAATCGTAAGCACTGCTCATCGTCGTTACACTCCTGTCCGAGCCCTCTACATCCTGTCTCCATATACCTAAGCACGTTCGCACGTCATTTTCAAGACTTTTCGCCAAAGAGATGAAGGGACGCGCCGGCACGCCCGGCGCGTCGGCGCACGGGTCCGTCACCCCGAGGCCGACACGCATTGCACCGCGGCGGCGCTGGCATGGTCGATGAGCACGGCGCGTCCGGGCAGCACCATGTCGTCATGATCGAACGACGTCCACATCTCGCCTGGGATGCCGTTCATCTGATCGGTGGCCCGGTCGCCGGTGGGGAACACCACGCGGATCGCGCAATGCTCCGGTACGCGGACATGCCTGCTGGTCTCCGTGGCGAACACCACGGTGACGCGATGATCCGCCAACGCCTCGCGCAGTTCGGTGCATAGCGGATCGTCGCCGAACGGGTCGAACAGGGGGTCGGCGTCGTCGACGAGCCAGACGAGACGCGGCGATCCGGGCGGCGGTGCGGGAGACATGCCGGTCGTCCGGAAGGCGTCGGCACCCGCAGGGGAGCCATCGTCGTATCCGTCGCCGTGCAGCGTCGTCGTCACGTACCCATCCCCCTCACGCGCGGTGAGACGCAGCGTGGGCGTGTCGTCGCCCGTCGCGCGCGCGACATGCCGTCGTATCACGTCGAGCAGGTTCGTCTTGCCCCGTCCATGCCGGCCGATGACGCCGATGTTGCCGCGGTCGAGTGGCAGGTGGGCGACGTGAAGCGTCACGCCGTCGTCGCGCAGTGCGAACGGCACGCCGCCGGAGACGGGCGTGGCGGGGAGCGCCGCCATACGGCGGGGCAGGGGAGCCGTGAACAGCGCGGGCGGCGGGATGCAGCCATGGAACCGTGCCGCGGCGGCGATGGCGTCGACGAGTCGGGGGATGTCCCGGGCGGCGGCGCAACGCCATGAGGTCACCGTCGCACCGTCGTTGCAGTAGGCGACGCCGGGCAGCGACGGTGGGATGTACGCCGCCTTCGTCGAACCGAGCAGCTCCGACGATTGCACGCCGTCGCGTACGCGCAGGCATATGCCGAGCGACATGTTCGCTTTCATGTCGGACGACACCTGACCCGCCGGATGCTGCGTGCAGGCGATCACATGCATGCCGAGCGCACGTCCGAGCGAGGCAATGCGCACCAGTCGGTCCACCATGTCCGGCAGTTGGTCCTTCAACGCGTGGAATTCGTCGGCCACGATGACGAGGCGTGGAGGCGCCATGGCTCCCAGATCGGTCACGTCCTGCGCATGGGCGTCGGCCATGAGCCGTTCGCGTCGTCTCAGCTCGGCCTCGATGGCGTTGAGGGCGCGCGTGGCGTGCCGCAGATCGAGATCGCAGACGTTGCCGACGCAGTGGGGGAGCCGTTCCAACGCACGGAATGCGGTGCCGCCTTTGAAGTCGAGGAACACGAACCGCAGAGCGTCCGGCGTGTTGCGGCAGGCCAATGCGAGACACCAGCTCTGCAACAGTACCGATTTCCCCGATCCCGTGGTGCCCGCGACCAGGGCGTGCGGCCCCTGTCGTCTCAGGTCGAGCCGGAACACGCCATCCGCATGCATGCCGACCGGTACATCCAGCGAGGCGGGTTCCAGCCACCGGCGTGCTATCGTGCGCCAAGGCAGGTCGTCGTCGACCGGTCGCAGCGACAGCAGTCCCTCCAACGGCATCGCATCGATCAGGTCGAGCCGTGTGCCGTCGTCGATGGCCTCGCGCCGCGCCGCCTCGTCGCGCGCGACATCGTCGTCCCCGGCGTGGCCGCCGCGTCGTCGCGCCGCGGAGGCGAGCATCATGGCGAGACAGCCGATGATCGAGGGGACGAGCATCATGGCGAACAGCCAGCGCCGCATCGTGAGCAGCACGGCGAGCATGATGGCCTGCGCGACGAGCGGCGCCGCCGTCGCCACCATGGTGAGCCGTTCCTCACGACGCGACGGATCGTCGCGGCGGCGATCGCCGTTTCCGCCTCGGCGTGCTGATGATCGTGATCTGCCTGTCATGCGACCAGTGTGGACGGACGGCGCACGTGGACGCAAACGGTGCGGGGAATGTGGTCGGAGCCCTCACGAATCTTCACAATTCAGGAGGGCTCCGATGAATCGGTCGTGTGGGCGGTCGGTCGAAGGCGTGCCGCCGGTCCTCAGCTGTTCTCGGCGAGTGTGCCGACGGTGCCCGCCTTGTGCGTGCCCGCCGCGAGTTCGGAGAACAGCTCCGTGTTCTTCGTGTCGTCGAGCAGCACCGAGGAACCGACGCCGTCGACCTGATAGTCGGGGTCGGACCAGTAGACGCTGCCGGTGACGCCCTTGGAACCGGTGGCGTCCTTGAACGCCAGCGCCATGTCGATCAGGGTGCTGGTGGAGGTCTTGGAGTCGAAGGTCACCGCAGCGAGCCCGGCGTCCGCGACCTTCATCGCCTTCGCCGGATTGCCGAGCACCTCCTTGGAGGAGACCTTCGAGACGATCGCCGAAATCACCTGGCGTTGGCGTTGGGCGCGGCCGAAGTCGCCGTTCGCGTCCGCATAGCGCATGCGGGAGAACGCGAGCGCCGTCGTGCCGTCCGCCACATGGCATCCGGCCTGCCAGTTCAACCCGGAGTATGGATCCTGCACCGTCTCGTCGTAGCACAGCTTCACGCCGCCGACCGCGTCGACCACGGTCGTGAGACCTCCGAACTTGATTTTGGCGATGTGATCGATCTTCTGTCCGGTGATCTGCTCGACCGTGCTCACGAGCGCCCGATTGCCGTTGAGCTGCGCGACGGCGTTGATTTTCATGTAGGTGCCGTCCACCTGGGTGAGCGAGTCGCGGGGGATGGAGATGAGCGAGTTGGGACCGTTCTTCGGTTTGGTGAGCACGAGGATCGTGTCCGTGCGGAATCCCGGCGTGTCGTCGGCGCTGCCGCCGGCCGTGCCGTCGCGTTCGTCGGAGCCGAGGATCAGCCAGGTCTCCGCCGACGTGTCCGCCATGGATGTGAGCCAGCCGTCCTCCTTGTTGAGACGGGAGCCTACCCAATGCCATGCGCCGAATACGGCGAGCACGAGCGCGACGAGCAGCACGGCGATCGTGCCGAGGATGATATGCGGGGCGCGATGGCGCAGGGTGCGCAGTGCATGCCCTTGTCCCGCATGTTGCAGTCCGTCACGGACGGCGGTATCGCGACGCGGACGATCCGGCCTCGCCGCGCGAGCCATGCGGTCGTCGGGACGATGCGGGCCGGCGACGTTGCTGGAACCCGTCGACCGCCGGGCGGCGCGCACCGGTGCGGGGGAGAAGCTGCGTGGCGCTTCATTCCGGACGTGCGGAGCGGCCGAAGCCGATGACGCCGATCGCGGCACGGATGAGGAACGGGGCGACTGTGATGACGCTGCCGTTGATTTCGAGATGTGCGGAGCCGCGGACGATGCACCGGAACGGGGAGCGAACGAGGCGGGGGCCGGCTGCGCCGACTGCCTCGTACGGGCGTGACGTGCCTCGGCGCGCGACGGGGTCGGAGTGAAGCTCGGCGGGACGGCCGAGGACGCGGATGCGGGCGATGCGGCCGGCGTGGGCTGCACGGTGCGCGCCGGCATGGCTTCCGCCGCGGGACGACGTCGGGATCCGGCGGGGATGAAGCTCGGAGGAATCCCCTGAGAGCGTGATTCCTCGTCTTCCTGCGTCATGCCGCCTCCCCATGCCTGTCGATCGGATACGTTGTCTGAACCTATGTCACTGTTGCACATCGTGGTGCCGGGGCGGGACGGGTGCCCGTTATTTTCTCATTTCCGGCACATGCGGAGGGCCCGCGACGCAGATGCGCGTCGCGGGCCCTCCATTGGAACCCGTCCCGTCCGTCACGGACTACTGCTTGGTGGGGCAGGCCACGTTGTTGAGGTAGGCCTCGGAGATGCCGATCACCTGACCGCTGGCCGCGTCCTTGATGATGCCGGTCTCCGTGTCGATGACGCCGCCGGTGGCGGTGTCGATGTACTGGCCGGAGGCATCCTGCTCGATGCCGTCGGCGACCTTCGTGTTGCCGGTTTGGGAAGACTGGTCGGAGCCCTGCTGGTCGGTCGTGGACTGGTCCGTGGAGTTCTGGTCGGTCGTGGACTGGTCGGAGCCGCCGTTCTGATCGGACTGTCCGGATTGGTCGGAGCCCGTGGAGCCGGAATCCGTGGACTGCTCCACGAACGGTTCGCCGTTGCGCATCTTCGCCCACAGGGTGTCGGCGTCGTCGCCCCACACCACGCGGTTCGGGTCGCTCGGCGCGGCGACCACCGGCACGGTGCGCGTGTAGAAGTTCGAGACGTTGAGATCCTTGAGGCTCATGGCAAGACCGGCGAGCGTGGTCGTGTTCGCCAGTCCCTTGGAGATGTTGAGCGACTTGAGCGCCGCCTTGGCGAGCTGGTACAACTGGCCGGACTGGGTGAGCATGTTCTTCTGGAGCGCCTCGTTGAGCAGCTGCTTGACGAGATACTGCTGTCGGGTGGTGCGCTGCACGTCGGAGCCGTCTCCGGCGCCGTGGCGCAGACGGGCGTACTGGGTGGCGGCGGTGCCGTCGAGATGCTGCCAGCCCTTGCTGAGGTTCATACCGGTGTAGCCGTCGGAGATGTCCGCGGGGATGCACAGATCCACGCCGTTGATAGCGTCAATCATGTTTTTGAGACCGTTGAAGTCGACGACGATGAAGTTCTGGATGTTCAGGCCGGTCAGCGAGTTCACCGCGTTCATCGTGCAGCTGGCCGCCGAGGCGAGATCGCCGCCCTGGCTGTAGCCGGAGGCGAAGATCGAGTTGAACATCACGTTGTACTGGGCTTCGAGCGTGCCGTTCGAGGTCTCGCAGCTCGGCGCGTCGATGAGGGAGTCACGGGGGATGGACACGAGGTTGATGTACTTGCGGTCCGCGGAGATCTGCATGACCATCGTCGTATCCGCGTTGTGCGTGCCCTGGACATCCGCTTCGGAACCGCCGATGGCGCTGTTGTCGCCGTCGCGGGTGTCCTGCCCGAGGATGAGGATTTCCAGCGACTTGCCGGCGTTCGGGTCGACGACCTGCGTGGAGGCGGACTTGCCGTTCTGCTGGATGACGTCGACGGCCTGATCGGTGATCGTGCCGTTGATGTCAAGCAGCGTCGCGCCCGCCGCGGTGCCGGCGAACACGAGTACGGCCGCCACCGCGCAGATCACGGTGTTGCGCAGTCTGTGTTGTACGCGGAACGCGACGCTATGGCGCGGAGGACAATCCCCCCAGCCGTTGACGTTGGGGATATCGGCACCGGATCTCTTCGAGCTCACGGACGCAAACCTTCCTGTCGGAGACAAAAATCCTTTTGATTGTACGGCAGGCGGACGAAAAGACTTCGGGAGACCTGTGGCGGAGAGAAGTCCGGGCCTCCGGAATCCGGCGAAAACGGCCTTATACCACAGTCCGCGTCCGAAGTGTGGCATTGACACGGCTCCACTTGACAAAAGGCGAAGCGCATGTGTGTAATCTAACACGAAGGAACAGGCTCGAGTCAGGCAAGGGAGGTCATGCGCATGTGGGGCATTGCCGAGGACTCCGCCGACGAGCCGCTGGAGGAGCTGCTGTGGGGGTTGTTCTCGCCGGACGGCGACGTGTCATGGCAGCGCAAGGCGTTGTGCTCGCAGACCGACCCCGAGGCGTTCTTCCCGGAGAAGGGCGGTTCGACGCGTGACGCCAAGCGCGTATGCGCGCAATGCGAGGTGCGTCAGCAATGTCTGGAATGGGCCATCGACCATGATGAACGGTTCGGCATCTGGGGCGGCATGAGCGAGAGGGAACGCCGACGGTACAAGAAAACACGCAAGGAGCAGGCGTGACTGACAACGAACGAACTTCCACCATGACGGGCGGCGTGCGCCGGGTTCTGGCCGACGCATTGGCCGCCCGTCCGTATTCGCACGCGAGGGCCGTCGAGACGGGCGTCGCCGCGGTCGTGGCCGTCGAGGAGGACCTCCGGTTCCTGCCGGACACGCTCGCGGCCCTGCTCGGCCAGACCGTGCTGCCCGGCGTCATCGTCATCGCCGACTGCACCGGCGGCACGGCGCAGCCGCTGCGCACCTCGTTCGATGTGACCGTGACGCCCTCCGACCCGATGCTTGGCCATGAGCCGCGCACGGTGTCCGTCGACGTGCGTCTCGTCCGCGCGCAGGGCGCGTCGTCGTTCGGCGACGCCGTCGCCAAGGCCATGGACTATGCGCGGCTGGACGCGTCCACACGCGCGCTATGGCTGCTGCACGACGACTCCCGTCCCGCCGACGAGCGTTGTCTGGAGCATCTCGTCGAGGCATGGCGCAACTCGCCGGGAGCCTCCCTGCTCGGAGGCAAGCAGCTCGACTGGGAGGGGACGCGTCTGCGCGGCGTCGGCGCCTATGCCGCGGGCCACGCCGTCAACACGCTGGTCGTCGACGGCGAACCCGATCAGGAGCAGTACGATTCCCGCGCCGACGTCTTCGCCGTGTCGATGGCGGGCGCGCTCGTCCCGATGGAGACGTATCGCGCGTTCGGAGGATTGAACGGATGGTTCACCACCTACGCCGAAGGCGCCGACCTGTGCCGCAGGATCTGCCGTGGCGGCGGCCGCGTGGTCGTCGTGCCGCGCGCCGGCATCGCCCATCGCCGCGCCCGCTTCGAGGGCGTACGCACCCGGGAGGGTGAAGGACTCGACGAGGAGGACGCCGTCAATCCCGCCATGCGCGTGCTGTCCGCGTGGCGGCACTACCGGTACACGGACATCGCCATGCTCCGCTGGCCGCTCGTCTGGCTGTGGTCGCTGCTCGCGGCAATCGGACTCGCTCTGGCGCGTCTCGTCGCCAAGCAGCCGTACGAGGCATGGTGCGAGCTGTGCATGCCGTGGCGCGCGCTCGGATCGCTGCCCGGTGCCATGCGCGCCCGCAGGGCCGTCGCGCGCCAGACGAAGGTGAGTCGGCAGCGTCTCGCACTGCTCACCGCCACACGTGAGCAGATCTCCCAATGGCACGAACGCAGCCGCGCGCTCGCCGATCAGCAGGGCACCGTGCTGCTCGGCCCGCTGGTGCGTTCCCATCTGCGCATGCGCGCCCTGCGCCGCTGGGGCCTCGCCGCCGCGATGGCGATCGCCGCGTTCATCGTGGTGGTGGCGCTCGACTGGTCGCTGTTCCGCGCGGCCCTGTCCGGCTCGTCGCTGACCTCCGCTCAGTGGTTGCCCACCAACGCGTCGCTCGCGCAATTGTTCTCCGCGGCCACCACGCAGTGGACGTGGGGCGTCGGTGTCGGCGTCGCCGTTCCTCCCGCCCCGTGGCTGTGGGTGCTGCTGCTCGTCTCGCTGATTACCGGCGGGCATGTGGCCGCCGCCACGAGCGTCATGTTCTTCCTTGCCGCACCGCTTGCCGCCCTCTCCTTCTGGGCGCTGGCGGGCGTGTTCACCCGTTCCGATGCGGTGCGCGTGATTTCCGGCCTGCTCTGGGCATCGCTCGGTCTCGCGCTCGGCCTGTATTCCACGGCCGATCTGCCGATGCTCACCGTGATGGTGTTCCTGCCGGCGGCGTTCGCGTTCACGTTCCGCGCGGTGGGGCTCTACCATACGGAGGATCCCATTCGACCCCGCCCCTCGGTGCAGTCCTCGGCCGCGGCCGCCCTGTGCTACATGCCGGTGGTCGCCGCCGAACCGCAGCTGCTGCTGCCGCTCGTCGTCACGTTCCTCGTGTTCCTGCTGTTCGTGCCGCGTCACCGCGCGATGCTGCTGCTCATGCCGGTTCCGGCGGCACTGCTTGCAGCCCCCACGCTCGTGGCGTGCGTGCGCTACGCCTCGCGCGGCGAATGGCGTCAGCTGTTCGGTGACATGACGGTGCCGGCATCGTCCGCCGACGGCCGTCCCGCCGCGCTCAATCTCACCGAGGTGGTCATCCGCGCGTTCGGCTTCGACGAGTCGGCCGGATTCGGACAGTTCCTCGCATCCGGTTTCGGCATCGCCACGTTGTGCATGCTGGTCGCCGTGACCGTGCTCGCCGTCATCTCGCTGGTGCTGCCGTTCGCCTTGCGCGCCTCCCGCATGATGTGGGTGACGATCGTGGCCGGAGGCGCGTTGAGCCTCGGCTCGGCCCGCGTCGCCGTCGCGCTGGATGCCGACGGCGCCGTCGGCGGCTCCGTGCTGCCCGGTCTCGTGTTCGCCATGCTCGGCGCCCTGTCGTGCGTGTGCCTGATGGCGGGAGGCGCGGTACGCCGGTTCGTCGCGTTGAGCGCTCCCGGCGCCGCCGGCAAGGCGCACGTGTCGGGACGCCGCGTGGCGATCGTCGCCGGCCGTGTATGTTTGTGCGTTGCCCTGGCCGTCGGCGTCGTCGCCTGGACCGGGTTCTCCACGGCCCGTCACGTCGCCGGTTCGGTGCGCGTCGCCGGCTCCGGTCTGCCGATGGTCGCCATGGACATGCTCGAAGGTCAGTCGGGACAGCGCATCCTCGCGCTCGACGCGGAATCGCGCTCCAACGTCTCCTACGCGGTGATGGACACCTCGACCGGTGACCTGGTCGATTCGTCGCCCGCATGGCGGGCGCGTCAGACCGCGGGACAGGAGAACGCCACGGACACCGCCATCGGCGGACTGTCCGCGCGGCTCCTGTCGAACAGCGACGACGCGGCCATCGCCGAACTCGTCAAGCTCGGATTCGGCGGCGTGTTCGTCGTCTCCGGTCAGTCCGGTTCCGACCAGCTCGCCACGAACATCACCGCATCCGACGGCACCCAGTCGGTCGTCACCTCGAACGCCGGCACCTATTATCGCCTGACCGCGGCCGAAGGCACGGGCGTCGGCGTCGACGCCAAGGGAGAACAGGCCATGGAGCATAGTCCATGGCGTTACGCGTGGCTGGCCGCGCTCGGCGTGACGAGCCTGCTGTACGTACTGGTCGCCGTGCCCCGGCGGCGTCGACGCGAACGGCCCGACGAGGATGAGCAGGACGCACAGGCCGAATCCGGACAGGAGGTCGTGAAGGCATGAACCGGCAGGGAACACCGATGCGCGTGCTGCGCATCATCACGGCGGTCGTCACCAGTGTGCTGCTTCTTGCGGCGTTCGCGCTGCTGGCGGTCGTCCGCATGCCCGATCTGATGGTCGACGACGCGTCCGGCACGCTCGGATCATCGCACCGCATCGTGCAGGAGAAACTCGAGGCCTACTGTCCGGCCCGCATGCAGCTGCCCGACTCCACCGACTGGGGCGACAGCGAATACCGCGCCTCCGACGGCGACATCGCCACGTCCACGGCGCTCGCCGCATTCGGTTCCGTCTACGCCTCCACCTCGTCGCCGCTCGACCTGACCGGCGATGGGAAGACCACGTCGCTCAAAGCGCCCGACAAGCCGGTCAGCCGTGACGCCATGGTGCTTCGGGACGACGGTGACTACTCCCGTCTGCTCGACACGAACCTGCTCAAGGCGGGCGATGGCTCCGGACACGCCGGCGTCATCGTGTCGCACGCCTCCGACGGCGATTTGCGTGGCATCGCCGCCGCCACCTGCGCCACCCCGGCGATGAGCCAGTCGTTCCTGCTGACCTCCACGGCGACCGGCACCCGGCAGCAGCTGGTACTCGCCAACCCCTCGTCGAAGGCGACCACCGTGTCCGTCACCGTGGTCGGCAGCAAGAACGCCGGCAGGATGAGCCTGTCCACCGCAGGCAGCGCCACCGTCGCCGCCGAAAGCGAAACCGTCGTCGACCTGTCCGCCGCGGCCTCCGGTCAGGATGGTCTCTACGTCACCGTGAACAGCGGCGCCACGCCGGTCGGCGCCGTCGTGCGCACCACGGCGAGCAGCGGACTGACGCCCAAGGGATCCGATTTCACGATGCCGGCGGGTGACGCCACCGTGACGAACATCATTCCCGGCATCGCCGAAGGCGACGGTGTGAGCCTCTACCTGTACGGCGAGCAAGCGGGGGAGGTGTCCCTCTCCTGGGCCACCGATGGAGGCGCGAAAGGCATCCGCAAGGAACAGGTGAAGGCCGATCGCGTCACCGTCATCGATCTGGGCAAGGCGCCCAAGAATGCGCGCGGCGTCATCGTCTCCGGCGGCGACCACGCCTTCGTGGCCTCCGCCAAGGCGACGCGCTCCGGCTCCGGCGGCCAGGAGGACTTCGCGCTGCTGCAGGCGGCGCAGCCCGCGGTCTCCTCCGGCATGGCGATCGCCGACGGCATCGACACGACGCTCACGTTCATCAACGCCGGCGACGAGGACGCGACCGTGAAACTCACGTTCATGGACGAATCCGGCAAGGCCGGCGACGAACGCGACGTGGCCGTCAAGGCACATGACGCGACCACCGTGAAGGGGGAGGGCGTCGCGGCCGTCGTATCCGACGAGAACAAGACAGTCTCCTGGGGTGCGCGCATCACCGGCGGCGGACTCGATTCGTCGAAGACCGCGGGATTGTCCGCGGTCGCGCCCACCACGCTCGCGGTGCGCGAGGAAATCGTCAGGGCCGTTCCCGACCAGTCGATCGTACGCTGAGGGAGGGCTGGGACCGACCGGACCTCACCATTCGAAGTCCGGGTCGAGTTCCTCCGGCCGACGGCCGTACAGTTCGCCCAGACGGATGACGAGCTCGTCGCGGATCGCCCACTGGAGATCATCCCTGCCGCGCGTATGCGACTGCAACGGCATGCGGTAGAGCACGATGCGCGCCGGCATGCCATGATCGGCCGGGAACAGGCGTGAGTTGATGCTCGGCTCCGCCTCCCACGGCGCCGGGTCGGACGGCGGCACGTCCTCCACCGCGAACTGCACCGGCTTGACCAGTTGGGGCCACGCCTCGGCCAGACGGCGGATGTGCGCGGCCACCAGATCGTCGAACATGCCCGAACGGGTGCGGTACCGTGGCAGACGTGTGCCGAACATCGGCGTACGCATGCCACGGCCATGACGATTGCGGTATACTCGTTCATTCCAAGGGGCTTCAAGCATGGCACCCACTGTAGGCCATGCCGGCGGCAACCGCGAGGACGCGGCCGGCACAGGCATGGCGGCTAGGATAGTGCGCATGCGATCGCCGCATGCGACGGACAGGAGACGACGATGATCAGACCGTGGGACGACTGGGATCTCGACATGCTCTGCGCCCGCATGCGATTGATCGGCTTCGATCTGGACAACACGCTCGCCAACTCGAAGAAACCCATGGTCCCCGCGATGGCGCGACGGTTCAGCGAACTCACCCGCCGCATCGATGTGGCCGTCATCACCGGAGGACGCTACGGGCTCGTCGTCAGCCAGATCCTCGACGTGCTCGACCCCGGCGCCGATCTCGCCCGCCTTCACCTCATGCCCACGTCCGGAACCTGCTATCGGCGCTGGGAGCATGGTACATGGGCCAAGGTCTTCAGCCACGACCTCGACGACGACCAGCGTTCCCGCGCCCGTGAGAGCCTGGAGCGCCGGGCCCGCGAGCAGGGCGTCTGGTTCGAGAAGGTGTGGGGCGAACGCATCGAGGACCGCGGATCCCAGATCACCCTGTCCGTGCTCGGCCAGCAGGCGCCATTGGAGGCCAAGCAGGCGTTCGACCCGACCAACGAGGTGAAGGCGCGGCTCGCCGAGGCCGTCGCCGCCGACCTGCCCGACCTCAAGGTGCACGCGGGCGGCTACACGAGCATCGACGTGGCGCAACGCGGCATCGACAAGGCGTTCGCCGTGCGTGAGCTCGCCCGGCATCTCGGCATCGACGTGGGGAGCATCGCGTTCGTCGGCGACCGCATGCAGCCCGGCGGCAACGACTATCCCGCGGCCCAGGCGGGCGCCATGGGCGTATCGGTCCGCGACCCGTCCGACACGATGCGGCTGATCGACGGGTTGCTGGAACGCCTGCCCCTCCCCGCGGGCATCACGCTGTAGGAGCTGATGACGATGCGCGCCGGCACACTGCTCCCCGCCATGATGGGACTCGTGCTGCCGCGCGGCTGCGCGGGCTGCGGCACGCCGGACGAAGTGCTCTGCCCGGCCTGCCGCAGCCTGTTCGATGACACGGTGATCGTGCCGTCATGCGTGCCGGGCGTGCCCGTAGCCGCATGCGCGACCTATCGCGGTGCGGTCAGACGAGCCATCCTCGCATGGAAGGATCACGGCGACGAGGAATGTGACCGTCCGTTCTCCCAAGCGCTGTGCGCGCTCGCGGACCGTATGCCGGTGGCGGGCGTCGCCGGCGGGGAAGACGACGACGCCCGCCGCATCGGAGGCCGGGATACGATGCTCATCGTTCCGGCACCGTCGTCGAAACGGTCGGCACGGCGTCGTGGACGCAGACACATGCGGCCGCTGGTGCGCGCCGTCGCCGCGGCATATCGCGCGCGGGGCGTGCCAGCGCACGCGGAGGAGGCGCTGGCATCGCACACCATGGGCGGCCGATCCGTGGAGATGAAGGGCCGCGCCGGTCGCGCCGCCCGTGTGGGAGGCAGCGGCATCGTCGTGACACGGCCATCGCTGGTACGGGGCCGACGCGTCATACTCGTCGACGACATCGTCACCTCCGGCGCGACGATGCGCGCCTGCGCGGCCGCGCTGCGGACGGCCGGCGCGCAGGTCGTCGCCTGTCTCGCGCTCGCAGCTACGCCGCGGTATGACGTTTCGGCAATGTGATTTCGAAATCGGCGCCGCGCATGTCGTCGACGACGCGCACGTCGCCGCCGTGCAGCTGGGCCGCCCAACGCGCAATCGACAGGCCGAGGCCCGTGCCGCCCGATTCGGTGCCCGGACCGGACTTGCCTTTGACGAAGCGTCGGAAGATGTCCGAACGCGCTTCGGGGGCGATCTGCGAGCCGAAGTTCACGACGTTCGTCACCACCGTGCCGTGCGTCTCGTCCTCATGGACCTCGACGAGCACGCTCGTGCCGTCGGGGGAGTGCTTCAACGCGTTGCCGATGATGTTGGTGAACAGTTGGCGCAGACGATCCTGATCGCCCTCCATCACGATGCCGGGGGCGACCTGCATGCGGATGTCGTGCGCGTGGCCTCCGTCGGCGATCTCCAACGGCTCGATCGTGTCATCGAGGAATTCGCCGAAATCGAAGCGTTCGATCTCGAGGCTCGCCGCGCCCGCCTCCATGCGGCTCAGGTCGAGCAGGAACGCGATGAGATCGCTCAGCCGCTGCGTCTGGTCGAGGATGCCCTCCAGATTCGCCGGCGTCGGTTCGGTGACGCCGTCCGCCATGTTCTCCACCTGCGCCTGCAATGCGGAGACGGGCGTGCGCAGCTCATGGCTCACGTTGGCGATCATGTCGCGGCGCATCTGGTCGGCATGCTGGAGCTCGGCGGCCATCTCGTTGAACGAACGCGCGAGCTGGCCGACCTCGTCGTGGCTGGATTCGTCCATCGGCACGCGCACCGTGTAGTCGCCGTCGGCCATCGCCTCGGCGGCGTCACGCAACTGGCGTAGGCGTGCGGTGAGACCGCGCGAGAAGAGATACGTGATGCCGAGCGCCACCACGAGGGTGACCGGCATGGCGAGCCATCCGCTCCAGCCGAATTTCAGCAGGAACCAGCACATCGCGAACGCGATCGCCGTGGCGAATACGAGCAACGCGCACAATTCGAGTTTGAGCGAGGAGAATACGCCGAGCGGGCGCACGCGTTCGCGACGTGCGCCCGCTCGGCGGGAGTCGACGGGTTTCGACATGTGCCTTATCCGTTCCGGTGCGCCGTCACTCGGCCGACGGAGGCTCGAACGCATAGCCGACGCCATGCACCGTGCGGATCATGTTCGGGCCGAGCTTGTGCCGCAGCGCCTTGACATGGCTGTCGACCGTGCGGGTGCCGGACGCGTCCACCCAGTCCCACACTTCCTCGAGCAGCTTCTCACGGGTGAGCACGGACTTGGGTTTGCGCGCGAGCGTGGCCAGCAGGTCGAATTCGGTGGGGGTGAGGTGCACGTAGTCGCCGTTCACGCTCACCGTGCGCTGCGCCGGGTCGATGACCAGCGTGCCGAAGTCGAGGATCTTCTCGTTCTCGGCGTTCTTGGCGATGACCTTCGCGCGTTCGACGCGGCGCAGCAGCGCCTTGCAGCGGGCGATGAGCTCGCGCATAGAGAACGGCTTGGTCATGTAGTCGTCCGCCCCGGCGCCCAGGCCGATCACCTTGTCCGCCTCGTCGTCGCGGGCGGTGAGGATGAGCACCGGCACCGGACGGGCGGCCACGATGCGTTTCGTCGCCTCGAGGCCGTCCATTACCGGCAGCATGATGTCCATGATCACCAGATCGGGCCTCAGCTGCGCCGCGGCCTGCACGGCGCTGGCGCCGTCGCCGGCCACGCGCGCCGTCCACCCTTCGGCGGTGATGCGCTGCGCGATGGCCGTGGCCAGCGTCGGTTCGTCCTCCACGACCAGCACCGTGCGGGGCGTGGTCTGTTGGCGTGCCGTGGTATTGAGCATGGTTGTTCTTGCCGCCTTTCAGCCGGTGATCAGTGGGTGTTCGCCTTTCGTCACTCTTCCGGCTTCAAGAATACAGCGCCGAGCGCCGGAATGGTGAGTTTCGCCGAGGCCGGACGCGAATGGTACTCGCCGGCGTCCGCCTCGAACGTGCCGTTCTTGATGTCGGAGCCGCCGTACTTCTTCGCGTCGGTGGTGAACACCTCGGTCCACTTGCCGCCCTTCGGCAGCGGCACCTGATAGTCGGACCAGGCCTCGCCGGAGAAGTTCACGACCACGACGACGGTCTCGCCCTTGGATCCGACACGCATGAAGCTCAGCGTGTTGTGGTCGGCGTCGTCGCTGGTGAGCCACTGGAAGCCGTCGGGCGTGAAGTCCTGGCTCCAGATGGCCGGCGTGTCCTTGTACAGCTTGTTGAGGTCGGCGACCATGGACTGCACCTCGCGGTGGTCCTCCCAGTCGAGGCATGCCCAGTCGATCGAGTTGTTGTGGTCCCACTCGCCCCACTGTGCGAGCTCGTTGCCCATGAACGTGAGCTTCTTGCCCGGATGCGCCCACTGGTAGGCGAACAGGGCGCGCACGCCGGCGTACTTCTGCCAGCCGTCGCCCGGCATCTTGCCGTACAGGGAGCCCTTGCCGTACACGACCTCGTCGTGGCTCAGCGGCAGCACGTAGTGCTCCGAGTAGGCGTACACCATCGAGAAGGTGATCTCGTTGTGGTGCCACTTGCGGTTGATGGGCTCCTCGTGCAGGTACTCGAGCGTGTCGTGCATCCAGCCCATGTTCCACTTGAGGCCGAAGCCGACGCCGCCCTGGTCGGTGGGGGCGGTGATGCCCGCGTAGGCGGTGGACTCCTCGGCGATCATCAGGATGCCCGGGTTGTTCTTGTATGCGGTCGCGTTCGCCTCCTTGAGGAAGTCGATGGCCTCCAGGTTCTCGCGTCCGCCGTAGATGTTCGGATGCCACTGGCCGGGCTCGCGGCTGTAGTCGAGGTACAGCATCGAGCTGACCGCGTCGACGCGCAGGCCGTCGATATGGTATTCGCCGAGCCAGAAGCAGGCGTTGGCGACGAGGAAGTTGCGCACCTCGTGGCGGCCGAAGTTGAAGATGTAGGTGCCCCAATCCGGGTGCTCGCCGCGGGTCGGGTCCGGATCCTCATACAGCGGGGTGCCGTCGAAGCGGCCGAGCGCGAACGCGTCCTTCGGGAAGTGCGCGGGCACCCAGTCCATGATCACGCCGATGCCGGCCTCGTGCAGGCGGTCGACGAGGTACTTGAAGTCGTCCGGGCCGCCGAGACGTGAGTCGACCGCGTAGTAGCCGGTGACCTGATAGCCCCAGGAGCCAGTGAACGGGTATTCGGCGAGCGGCATGAACTCGACGTGCGTGAAGCCCATCTTCTCGATGTACGGCACGAGCTTGTCGGCCAGCTCGCGGTAGTTGCTCACGTCCTTGCGCCAGCTGAGCGCGTTCATCTCGTAGATGGCGACCGGCTTGTTCATCGGGTCGGTCTTGGCGCGGTTCTCCATCCACGCGTCGTCCCGCCATTCGTGCGTCGAGTCGACGACGATTGAGCCGGTGGCCGGCGGCACCTCGTGGGAGCGCTCCATCGGATCGGCCTTGTCGACCCACTCGTAGTTGGCGTTGAGGATCTGGTACTTGTACACCTCACCGGCGCCGATGCCCGGGATGAAGATCTCCCACACGCCGGAGGAGCCGAGCGCGCGCATCGCATGGCGACGGCCGTCCCACGAGTTGAAGTTGCCGATCACGCGCACCGCGTGCGCGTTCGGCGCCCACACGGCGAAGGAGACGCCGGACACGTCCCCCATCGGATCGGAGTAGTGACGCACGTGCGCGCCCAGGGCCTCCCACAGGCGCTCGTGGCGGCCCTCGCCGAACAGGTAGGTGTCCATCTCGCCGACGGTGGGCAGGTAGCGGTACGGGTCGTCCTCGACGAACGGTTCGCCGCCCTCGTAGGAGACCTTCACGCGGTAGTCGGGCACGCTGTAGCCGTGGTCGGTCCTGGCGGAGGGCACCACAGCGATGAACACGCCGTTGTATTCGTGCTCGGCCGGGTATTCCCCGTCCTGGGTGAGGATGGCGACGGTCTTCGCCATCGGGCGCAGGACGCGGATCGTGGTCTGGTCGGCATGCGGGTAGTTCGCCATATGCGCACCGAGGATGGCGTGCGGGTTGTAGAACTCCGCGTTGCTGACTTTGTCGAGGTCGCCCTGGTTGACGGGCACGGCGACGGTATCTTCATTGATGTTCGTGTTTGTAGCCATGTGCATAGTGTACGGCTACAAACGTTATCATCGCCGCTTTTGGCGCGTCGCGCGAGCCGCGACCGCGACGTGCCGGCGTGTCCGGGGCTGGTGGCATACTTGTTCAGGTTTTTTGTGGGTCTGCTTTCAGCGGAGGTTTCATGGGTTACAAGGTCGGCGATATGGTCGTCTATCCGCGTCACGGCGCGGCGAGGGTCGAGGCGGTCACCGAGCGGACCGTGAGGGGGGTCACCCGCGAGTACCTGCAGCTGTCGGTGCTGTCTTCCGACGGCCTGGTGATCAACGTTCCGGTCGACAACGCGAAGAAGGTCGGCGTGCGCGACATCGTTGACGCGAACGAGGTGGCGAAGGTGTTCGAAATCCTGCGCACCCCGATCGTCGAGAAGGAGATGAACTGGTCGCGGCGCTACAAGCTGAACGTCGAGAAGATCGCGACCGGCGACGTCAACAAGATCGCCGAGGTCGTGCGCGACCTCGCCCAGCGCGACGTCGACGAGCACGGCCTGTCCGCCGGCGAGAAGCGCATGCTCACCAAGGCGCGTTCCATCCTCACCTCGGAGATCGCCCTGTCCGAGAAGATCGACGAGGAGGAGGCGCAGCGTCTGCTCGACGTGAACCTGGGCTACAGCGAGCCGAAGCCCGGCGACGAGAAGCACCACACCGAGGCGCCCGAGGAGGCCGCCTCCGATACGATGGCCCGTCTCGACGCCGAGAAGAAGAAGAGCCGCAAGCGCTGAGCCGAGGTGCCGGGTTGGATGTGTCCGTGCCGGGTGCGGTTAAGCCGGACGGCCGCTTGACCCGGCTCGGTTTGGTTGTCCTGCCCGGCAGCCGATCCAACCGTCCAACCGTCATGATGAAGACCCCCCGTCGCGGGGGTCTTCGCGTATCCGTTCACATGCCTGTACGTAATACTTGATTCATGATTCACATACAGCAAGGAGTTTCATCATGCGCATCGGTCAGGGGTTTGACGCCCATCGTTTCGCGTCGGAGGATGCTCCCCGCGAATTGTGGCTCGCGGGATTGCGCTGGGACGGCGAGGGCAACGGCATCGAAGGAAACTCCGACGGCGATGTGGCCGCGCATGCTCTGATCGACGCGCTGCTGGCGGCCGCCGGTCTGGGCGACATCGGCGCCCTGTTCGGCGTCGGCTCGGACGCGCATGGCGCCGGCATGCACGGCGCGGACATGCTGCGCGAGACCGTCGCGCACCTTCGGGAGCATGGTTTCACGCCGGTGTCCGCCTCGGTCGCGATCGTCGGCAACCGTCCCAAGATCGGACGTCGCCGTGACGAGGCCGCGGCCGCGCTCTCCGCCGCCGCGGGGTGCCCGGTGTCCGTCACCGCCACCACCACCGACCATATGGGCTTCACCGGCCGCGGCGAAGGCCTCGCCGCCATCGCCTCGGCGCTGGTCGGAGAATCCGTCGACTGATCGTCGGCATGCCGGGCGACGGGAGGGCGTCAGCGTTGCCTCAGTGCCTCCACGGCTTTGGCGGCGGCCCAGAACAGGGTGGAGATCGTCACGATGATGAAGCTCGGGGGAGCGGGGAACATCGCGGAGAGCACGAGTCCGCCCCAGATCGAGACCAGGCAGATCGCTCCGGCCGCGACCATCGCCCTGAGCGGCGAGGACGCGACGATGTTCGCCGCGGCGGCCGGCGTGATGACCAGAGCGAAGATGAGCAGCGTGCCCACCGCGGGCACGGCGATCGTGATCACGCCCGCCATGATCACCATGAACGCGACGTTCATCCATCCGACCGGCACGCCCTTGGCCTGCGCCACCTGCTCGTCGAGCGAACTGAACAGCAGCGGCCGGTAGATGACGGCGAGCGCCGCCAGCAGCACCACGTCGAAGAGCGCGAATCCGATGATCTGCATGGTGGTGATCGTCAGGATCGATCCGAACAGGATCGACTGCATCTGCTGCGATGCGGAACTCGACAACCGGGCGAAGAACAGGCCGAGACCAGTCGCGAAGGCGAGCACCGTGCCGGTGGCGATCTCGCGTTCGGAGACGCGCTTGCCGAGCGCGCCGATCACGAGCGCGCCGCCCAGCGCGAACGCGCCGAGGCCCAGCGAGACGGGCAGTCCGAGCAGTACGGCGCCGGTCGCGCCGGGCAGTCCGATGTGGGCGAGCGCGTGTGCGGCGAACGTGGAATGGCGGGCGATGGTGAAGTAGCCCATCACGCCGGCCGCGAACGCGATGCACAGGCCGGCGAGGAACGCGTTGGCCATGAACGGCGCGGTCAGCGTGTCCATCCAGTTGGGGTCGAAGCTGAAGTCGATGTGGCTCATTTCGTCGCTCCTTCGTGTTCGCCGTGTCCGTCCGCAATGCTCGTGCGCGTGTCGGATGCGGATGCGTCGTGTGCGTGCATGTCGTCGGTGTGCGCGTGATGGTGCAGTTCGGCCACCTCGGCGGCCGTGTGCATGTCCATCGGCTGGTTCTTCGGCTCGTCGGGGGAGGGAGTGACGAACATGTCGCCCTGTGGCGTGGTCACGACCTGCACGTTCGTGCCGTACAGGTGGGTGAGGAGCTTCGAGTCGAGCACTTTGCGCATGTCGGCGTAGTGCGGGTGTCCGTCGAGCAGGTAGACGGCGCCGGTGAGGATCGGCAGCAGCATGTTGAGGTCGTGCGCGACGATCTGGATCGTCATGCCGAGTTCCTGGTTGAGGCGCGCGAGCAGGTGTGCGACGGCGCGCTGGGAGGCGAGGTCGAGGTTGGCGAGCGGCTCGTCGAGCATGAGCAGCTTCGGGTCGGAGACGATCGCCTGCGCGATGGCGACGCGCTGGCGCAGGCCTCCGGACAGTTCGGACAGCCGGTATCGCGCCTTGTCGTCGATGCCGACGAACGCCATCGCCTCGCGCGCCTTGGCGCGTTGCGCACGCGTGACCGGATGGATGCCGAACCGCGTGCCGGTCAGTCCGAGCAGCACCGACTGCTCGGCGGTGATGTTCGCGTCGATGTCCGACGTGTAGCTTTGCGGTACGTAGCCGATGACGCCGTTCGCCTCGCCCGCCGGTTTGCCGAAGACGGTGAGCGAGCCGTGCGAGAGCGGCAGCAGTCCCAGCTCCGCCTTCATCATCGTGGTCTTGCCGGCGCCGTTGGTGCCGACGATCGCGGTGACCGATCCGGCGGGGATGGCGAAGTCGCCGTGCTGCCAGATGACGCGGTCGCCGCGCCTGATCGCCGCGTCCCGGAAGACGATCGCGTCCTGAAGCGGTTCGCCCATGGTCGGGCCTCCTGTGGTCATGGATTGGGTTTCACGAATCTACCGCAGGATTATCGCAAATGATGTTGACAACCGTTCTCAATTAAGGGAGTGTCGGCGAAAGCCCGCCGCTCCCTGCCGCCTACTTGCCGGGGTCGGGCTGGGTGCCGCCGGCGTCGGCACCGGCGGCACCCGAGCCGTCCGAGCCGTCTGAGGAATCCGAAGCGGACGAACCGGTGCCGCCGTCCGTGGCGTCGCACGTCGTCTTGCCTGTGTCGTCGGTCGCGTTCCCGTCGCCCGTATGCTCATCGGTTGAATTGGTCGAATCGGACGATCCGGCCGGATCGTCGCCGTCCGCGGCGCATCCGCCGGTCGTGTCGTCCTTGCCGTAGTCCGGGTCGACGGCGGTGAAGATCGATTCGGCCAGCGCGCCGATCCAATCGACGAGGGTGTCGTACTTCTCCGGCATCTGCTCGCTCACGTCGACGACGGGCACGTCGGAGCGTCCGGCCGTGCCGATGAGCATGTTCGTCGCGTCGGACGCCTCCTGCGTGTTGTTGACCAACACGTCCGCCCGCTTTTTCTCGATGACCTCCTGGAAGGTCTGCAGGTCCGCGGGCGCGACCTCGCCGCCGTTGGCGACCGCCTGCGCGTAGCCCTTCGGGGTGACGTCGTCGAATGACATGTCGCTCATCAGGTAGTAGACGACCGCCTCGGTCGCGCCGTAGGTGAGGTCCTTGTGCGTGTCGGCGAAGTCGGCCATGCGCGCGTCGAGCTCCTTCTCGCGCGACTGCCACGCCTTGAGGTTGGCGGCGAACGCCTTGCGTTTCTTCGGTCGCGCCTTCGAGAAGACGTCGGCCAGCTCCTTGGCCATGCCGGCGCGCGCGTCCTTCGAGAACCACAGGTGAGGGTTGTCGCCGTCCATCGCGCCCACGATCTGCGCGGCGGAGACGAGCGTCGAATCCGGTCCGCGCGACTTCGTGGCCCACGTGTCGTACCCCGCGCCGTTCGCGACGACGATTTCGGCGCGGCTCAGCTTCGCCAGGTCGGAGGTCTTCGGCTCGAAGTCGTGCGCGTCGACGCCCGTGGAGGAGAGGATCGACGTGACGTCGACCGCGTCGCCGCCGATCTCCTTGGCGAGCGACCCCCACTGGTTCACCGAGGAGACCACCTTGATGACGCCGGTCTTCTCCGTCGTCGTCTGCGCGGCGCCGGTCGTGCCGCCGTCTCCGGCCGCCGTGCCGCAGGCGGCGCAGGCGAGGGCGACCGCGGCCGCGGCGACCGCCGCCGCGACACGTCGCGCGTTCCCGAACCGTCGCCCCGACCATCGTCCCGATCGTCGTCCCAGCTGTCCCACGTTCATCGTCCGAACCCTTCCGCTCCTCGCCGCGCGTCCATATCCGTCTTCGGCGAAACCGACATGTTACCTAATCGTAGTAGCGTCCACCGCATCCCACGACACGTTGGGACGCGTTGAGAAACGATGGGACGCAAGAGAAGGAGTCGACATGCCCGTGAAACTCGACGGCAAGGCCGTGGCCGCGCAGATCAAGCAGGATTTGAAGGAGCGCGTGGAGCGTCTCAAGGCCGCAGGCGTCGAACCCGGCCTCGGCACGCTGCTGGTCGGCAGCGACCCCGGCTCGGTCAAGTACGTGGCAGGCAAGCATGCGGACTGCGCCGAGGTGGGCATCCGCTCCATCAAGCACGAGCTGCCCGCCGACGCGACCTTCGACGACATCGCCGCCGTGGTGCGCGAGATGAACGGGGATCCGGCGTGCACCGGCTACATCGTGCAGCTGCCGCTGCCGAAGGGCATCGACCAGAACGCGATCATCGACCTCATCGACCCGGCCAAGGACGCCGATGGCATGCACCCGTACAACCTCGGCGAGCTCGTGCTGCACGTCAAGGGCGACATCGACACGCCGCTGCCGTGCACGCCTCGCGGCTGCATCGAACTGCTGAACGCCTACGACATCGACCTGGACGGCAAGGAGGTGTGCGTGCTCGGCCGCGGCATCACGATCGGCCGCACGATCGGCCTCATGCTCACCCGCCGCGCCGTCAACGCGACCGTCACGCTGTGCCACACCGGCACGCGCGACGTCGTCGACCACATGCGCCGCGCCGACGTGGTCGTCGCCGCGATGGGCTCCGCCGGATTCGTCAAGCCCGACATGGTCAAGGACGGCGCCGTGCTGCTCGACGTGGGCGTCTCGCGCGTCTACGACGAGGAGGCGGGCCGCTGGCGCGTCAGGGGCGACGTCGACAAGGCCGCCCACGAGAAGACGTCCGCCTACTCGCCCAACCCGGGCGGCGTCGGGCCGATGACCCGCGCCATGCTCCTCGCCAACGTCGTGGAGATGGCCGAGCGCCGGGCGAAGGCCGAGGGCAGGGCCTGACAGCGACACGCCCGGGATTTTGGGCATGGCTGACTGTATTGTGGAAAGTCGCGTGTCCGATGGGCACATCCATAACTGAATATCGAGTAATTATCCATCCAACTATTGAGAAACCATTACCTACATGGCAGAGAACAACACTGAGGTCACCAAGGTCGCCATCAACGACATCGGCACCGAAGAGGACTTCATCAAGGCAGTCGATTCCACCATCAAGAACTTCGACGATGGTGATCTGGTCGAGGGTACCGTCGTCAAGATCGATCACGACGAGGTCCTCCTGGATATCGGCTACAAGACCGAGGGTGTGATCCCCTCCCGCGAGCTTTCCATCAAGAAGGACGTCGATCCGGACGAGGTCGTCGAGGTCGGCGACACCGTCGAGGCCCTTGTCGTCACCAAGGAAGACAAGGAAGGCCGTCTGATTCTGTCCAAGAAGCGCGCCCAGTACGAGCGCGCCTGGGGCGACATCGAGAAGATCAAGGAAGCGGACGGCGTCGTCGAGGGCACCGTCATCGAAGCCGTCAAGGGCGGCCTCATCGTGGACATCGGCCTGCGTGGCTTCCTGCCGGCCTCCCTGGTCGAGATGCGTCGCGTCCGCGACCTCACCCCGTACATCGGCCAGAAGATCCAGGCCAAGATCCTCGAGCTCGACAAGAACCGCAACAACGTGGTCCTGTCCCGTCGCCAGTACCTCGAGGAGACCCAGTCCGAAGTGCGCGAGACCTTCCTCTCGCAGCTCAAGAAGGGCCAGATCCGCGAGGGCGTCGTCTCCTCCATCGTCAACTTCGGCGCGTTCGTCGATCTCGGCGGTGTGGACGGCCTCATCCACGTCTCCGAGCTGTCCTGGAAGCACATCGACCACCCGTCCGAGGTCGTCAAGGTCGGCGACAAGGTCACCGTCGAGGTGCTGGACGTCGATCTGGACCGCGAGCGCATCTCCCTGTCGCTCAAGGCCACCCAGGAGGATCCGTGGCAGCGCTTCGCCCGCACCCACGTCCCCGGCCAGATCGTCAAGGGCAAGGTCACCAAGATCGTGCAGTTCGGCGTGTTCATCTCCGTCGAGGACGGCATCGAGGGCCTGGTGCACATCTCCGAGCTCGCCAACCGTCACGTCGAGAACCCGGAGACCGTGGTCAAGCCGGGCGAGACCGTGTTCGTCAAGGTGATCGACGTCGATCTCGATCGTCGCCGCATCTCCCTGTCCCTCAAGCAGGCCAACGACTCCGTCGACCCGGCCTCCGAGGACTTCGATCCGGCCATCTACGGCATGCCGGCCGAGTACGACGAGCAGGGCAACTACAAGTACCCCGAAGGCTTCGACCCGAACACCAACGAGTGGATCGCGGGCTACGAGAAGCAGCGTGAGGAGTGGGAGTCCCAGTACGCGGCCGCCCACCAGCTGTGGGAGGAGCACAAGGAGTTCGTGGCCAAGGAGCTGGCGCACGCGGAGGAGTCCGCCGCCGCCGACGGCCAGGGCCCGAAGGAGGAGAAGGTCGAAGAGGTGTCCAACTACTCTTCCGACAACACTTCCACCGGCACGCTCGCCGACTCCGATCAGCTCGCCGCTCTGCGCGACCAGCTGCTCGGCAAGTGAGTTCCGCCTCACGGCATGAGCTCACGGCGTAACGCCTAACCGAAACCCGGTCCACGATGGGCCGGGTTTCGTCGTATATCGACCATATTCCCCATGGTGCGGCAACACACTTTCTCCATAACCGCGGAATCAAGCCGTTTTCGCCTACCGCGCCATGGGGATTTCACCGCACCATGGGAGAGGGGAGAGGAGGGCGCATGATTCGTATCGGATTGACCGGTGGCATCGCGGCGGGCAAGAGCACGGTGGCGGCGCGGATGCGCGAGGACGGCGTGCTGCACGTCGACTATGACGCGATCGCGCATGCGATCACCGCGCGCGGGGGAGCGGCGTTGGCGCCGATCGCGCGCGAGTTCGGCGACGCGGCCATCGCCGCGGACGGTTCGCTGAACCGCGCGTGGATGGCGGAACACGTGTTCGGACGCGATGCCGAGCCCGGCGCGCGCGAACGGCTCGACGCGATCGAGCATCCGCTGATCTACGCCGAGGCGCGACGACGGGAGCACGATGCCGTGGCGGCGGTTCGGAACGCCGCATGCGGCCCGGGGGAGCATGGGATCGTCGTTGTGCACGACGTGCCGTTGCTCGCCGAGGTGATCGGCGACATCCCGTTCCGGTTCGACCATATCGTCACGGTCGAGGCGCCCGCCCCGACGCGGATCGCGCGCATGGCCGCGACACGCGGCATGACGCGCGAACAGGCCGAGGCACGCATCCGCTGCCAGTCGACGCGCGGGCAGCGCGAGGCGATCGCCGACGTCATCATCGACGCCACGCAACCGCTCGAACGCATGTTCGAGCAGGTTGATAGACTGGTCGCCGAGTGGAAGGAGCAGTGATGGGATTCAACATCCAACGCGAGAACCGGCCGTTCGTCGTCAAATCGCCATACCAGCCGAGCGGCGACCAGCCTCAGGCCATCGACGAGCTCGCCACGCGCATCGAGAACGGCGAGAACGACGTCGTGCTCATGGGCGCGACCGGCACCGGCAAGACCGCCACCACCGCCTGGCTCATCGAACGGCTGCAGCGGCCGACGCTCATCATCGAGCCGAACAAGACGCTCGCCGCGCAGCTGTGCGCCGAATTCCGCGAGCTCATGCCGGACAACGCGGTGAGCTACTTCGTCTCCTACTACGACTACTACCAGCCGGAGGCGTACATCCCCCAGACCGACACCTACATCGAGAAGGACTCCAACATCAACGACGATGTGGAACGGCTGCGCCATCAGGCCACCGCCAACCTGCTCACGCGACGTGACTGCGTGGTCGTCGCCACCGTGTCGTGCATTTACGGTCTCGGCACGCCGGAGGAGTATGCGGGCCGCATGCTGCTGCTCAAGGTCGGCCAGCAGATCGACCGCGACCAGCTGCTGCGGAAGTTCGTCGCCATGCAGTACAAGCGCAACGACATCGCGTTCACGCGCGGCACGTTCCGCGTGCGCGGCGACACGGTGGAGATCATCCCCGTGTACGAGGAGCTCGCCGTGCGCATCGAGTTCTTCGGCGACGAGATCGACCGCATCTCCACGCTCCACCCATTGACCGGCGACGAGATCGCCGAGGAGAACGAGGTGCACATCTTCCCCGCCTCGCACTACGTGGCCGGGCCGGAGCGCATGGAACGCGCGTTGAAGACGATCCGCGAGGAGCTCGACGAGCGCGTCGCGGAACTGAAGAAACAAGGCAAGGAGCTGGAGGCGCAGCGCCTCACCATGCGCACCACCTACGATCTGGAGATGCTCACCCAGGTGGGCGTATGCTCCGGCGTCGAGAACTATTCGCGGCATTTCGACGGACGTGCGCCCGGCACGCCGCCGCACACCCTGCTTGACTTCTTCCCCGACGACTTCCTGCTCGTCATCGACGAGTCGCATGTGACCGTCCCGCAGATCGGCGCCATGTACGAGGGCGACGCGTCGCGCAAGCGCACGCTCGTCGAGCACGGCTTCCGCCTGCCCTCCGCGATGGACAACCGCCCGCTCAAATGGCCGGAGTTCCTTCAACGCGTCGGCCAGACCGTGTACCTGTCCGCCACGCCCGGCGACTACGAGCTCGGGCTTTCGGACGGGGTGGTCGAGCAGATCATCCGCCCGACCGGACTGCTGGACCCGAAGGTCGAGGTGCGTCCCACCGACGGGCAGATCGACGATCTGCTCGCCGAGATCAAGGACCGCGTCGCCAAGGGCGAGCGGGCGCTTGTCACCACGCTCACCAAGAAGATGGCAGAGGATCTGACCGATTATCTGCTCGAACGGGGCATCAAGGTCGAATACCTGCATTCCGACGTGGACACGCTGCGCCGCGTCGAGCTGCTGCGCATGCTGCGCGAAGGCAAGATCGACGTGATCGTCGGCATCAACCTGCTGCGCGAGGGTCTCGATCTGCCCGAGGTGTCGCTCGTCGCGATCCTCGACGCCGACAAGGAGGGCTTCCTGCGCTCCTACCGTTCGCTCATCCAGACGATCGGCCGCGCGGCCCGCAACGTGTCCGGCACGGTCATCATGTATGCGGACGAGGTCACCGAGGCGATGCGCAAGGCCATCGACGAGACCGAACGCCGCCGCGAGAAGCAGATCGCGTACAACAAGGAGCACGGCATCGACCCGAAGCCGCTCATCAAGAAGATCAGCGACGTCAACGACATGCTCGCCAAGGAGGACGTGGACACGGCCACCCTGCTCGAAGGCGGCTACCGCAACGCCGGCAAGGCGGGCAACACGCATCTGGGCGTGCCTGCGTTCGACGCCGCCGAGGCGGACAAGCGGCACGAGGAGATCCTCAAGGCCGGTCTGCCCGCGCAGGACCTCGCCGATCTGATCCGCCAGCTGAGCGAGCAGATGCACATCGCGGCCGAACAGCTCCAGTTCGAGCTCGCCGCCCGTCTGCGCGACGAGATCCGCGACCTCAAGAAGGAACTGCGGCAGATGACCGAAGCCAATAAGTAGGAGGGACGGTCATAGAGGTGCGTTAGGGTAGGGAATCATGGCCGAAACCCCTCTTGCATTTGAGATCACCACATTCGTGGTGCTTGCGTTGTTCTTCATCGTCGACCTGTTCGTCATCGGACGCAGGCCGCACGTGCCCTCCACGAAGGAGTGCGTCCAGCACATCGCCTTCTTCGTGGTCATGGCGCTGATCTTCGGCGGCTGCATCTGGTATTTCGCCGGTTCCAAGCCCGCGATCGAGTTCTACTCCGGATGGCTCACCGAGTATTCGCTGTCCATCGATAACCTGTTCGTGTTCGTCATCATCATGTCGAACTTCGCCGTGCCGAAGCAGATCCAGAAGTACGTGCTGTCCGTGGGCATCACGATCGCGCTGATCTTCCGAGGCCTGTTCATCCTCGTCGGCGCGGCGCTCATCAGCCGTTTCACATGGGTGTTCTTCATCTTCGGCGCGTTCCTCATCTACACGGCGATCAAGCTGGTCATTGGCGGCGACGATGATGAGGAGTATCAGGAGAACGGGCTCATCCGCACGTTGCGCAAGGTGATCCGCATCACCGACGAATATGACGGCGAGAAGCTCAGGACCACCCATAACGGCGTGCGCTACTGGACGCCGATGCTCATCGTGTTCCTCACGATCGGCACCACCGACGTGATGTTCGCGTTCGATTCGATCCCGGCCATCTTCGGCCTGACGAAGGATCCGTTCCTCGTGTTCACGTCGAACGTGTTCGCACTGCTGGGCCTCCAGCAGCTCTACTTCCTTCTGGGCGCGCTGCTCGACAAGCTCGTCTACCTGCCGCTCGGCCTGTCCGTCGTGCTTGGCTTCATCGGCGTGAAGCTGGTGATGGAGGCGCTGCACGGCAACACGCTGCCGTTCATCAACGGCGGTGAGGGCGTCCACTGGGTGCCGGAGGTGCCCACGTGGCTGTCGCTGGCCGTGATCGTCGTCGCGATCGGCGGCGCCGCGCTCGCCTCGGTCGCCAAGATGAAGGCGATGGACGCGGGCAAGGAGCCGAAGCCCGCCGTGAAGTCCGGCGCGGACGGCGAGTGACGCTCAGGCGACGTGACGGGTGGATTCGTTCGTCACGGCGGTGAATTCTACGAGAACGCTCACGGAATTCCCTGAAAAGGGAGTTTCCGTGGGCGTTCTTTGTATTGCGGCGATTGGGTTGTGAGCGTTAACAACACACCGAGAGGAAAACTGGAAGGAACGGATGAAAGCTAGTACACTGTTCCGTGGAAAACGTAGGTCGTCCGGCCTGCGTCCCTTGCAATAGTTAGGAATAGGCAACATGCGCAAAGCCAAGATCGTCGACACCATCGGTCCCGCCACCGAATCCCTCGAAGGCATCACCAGCCTCGTCGAGGCCGGCATGGACGTGGCCCGTCTGAACCGTTCCCACGGCACGCCGGAGGACCACCTCAAGGTCTACAACAACGTGCGTCAGGCCTCGAAGGCCGCCGGCCGCAACGTGGCCGTGCTGGTCGACCTCCAGGGCCCGAAGATTCGCTGCGGCTGGTTCAAGAAGAACGCCGAGGGCGAAGACAAGGTCGAGCTCAAGGAAGGCCAGGAGTTCGTCATCACCACCGACGACGTCGAAGGCGACGAGCACATCACCTCCACCACCTTCAAGGGCCTGCCGGGCGACTGCCACCCGGGCGACCCGATCCTCATCGACGACGGCAAGGTCCGCCTCGAGGTCACCAAGGTCGAGGGCAACAACGTGCACACCAAGGTCGTCGTGGCCGGTCCGGTGTCCTCCCACAAGGGCATCAACCTGCCGGGCGTCGCCGTCTCCCTGCCGGCCCTGACCGAGAAGGACGAAGAGGATCTGCGCTGGGCCATCCGCACCGGCGCCGACATCATCGCCATGTCCTTCGTGCGTTTCGCCACCGACATCGACCGTGCCCACGAGATCATGGACGAGGAAGGCCGTCGCATCCCGATCGTCGCCAAGATCGAGAAGCCGCAGGCCCTCGAGAACCTCGAGGACATCGTCAAGACCTTCGACGGCATCATGGCCGCCCGCGGCGACATGGCCGTCGAGTGCCCGCTCGAGGAGGTGCCGCTGGCCACCAAGCGCATCATCGAGCTGTCCCGTCACTACGCCAAGCCGGTCATCGTCGCCACCGAGGTCCTGGGCTCCATGGTCCACTCCCCGGTCCCGACCCGCGCCGAGGCCTCCGACTGCGCCAACGCCGTGCTCGACGGCACCGACGCCACCATGACCTCCAACGAGACCGCCGTCGGCGAGTACCCGGCCGTCACCGTCGCCACGATGGCCCGCATCTCCAGCTTCGCCACCGAGCACGGCTTCGACCGCATCCCGTCCCTGAAGAACCTGGACATGTCCTCCACCGGCGCCGTCTCCTCCGCCGCCGTCGATCTGGCCGACAAGCTCAACGCCAAGGCCATCGTCGCCTACACCCAGACCGGCAACACCGTGCACCGCGTCTCCCGCGAGCGCCCGGCCGCCCCGATCTACGGCGTCACCAACAACGAGCACACCTACCACTGGCTGGCCCTCTCCTGGGGCACCGAGTCCTTCCTGCTCGATGAGGACTACCACAACAAGTCCCGCAAGGACCTCATGGTCTTCACCGACAAGCTGCTGCGCGACGCCGGCAAGGTCGTCGACGGCGACAAGATCGTCATCCTGAGCTCCGCCCAGGGCAAGTCGACGCCGGGCAGCACCGACTCCATTTACGTCCACACCGTGGGTGCCTGCGACTGATTCCGGTCGGTCCGGTGCATGAACCGGCAGGATGAATCCGGTATCCGTGGGATTTCCTAGGATTCCGGTTCGACGTGAAAGCCCCTTACCCGTTCAAACACGGGTAAGGGGCTTTTCGTATGCCTCGGCGGCGTATGACAACGTGCATCAGTGCGCCGGTGAAGGCGTTTCGATTGTTGCCAAAACCGTTGTCAGACCGTCCGATGTGACGGGAGAGTAAAGGCCTCTGATGGTTGGGATTCCAACCATCAGAGGCCTTTGCCGCGTCGTGCCCCCGGTGGGACTCGAACCCACACTGCGCAGATTTTGAGGCTGCTTCCTCTACCAATTGGGATACGGGGGCATGTTCGATTATCGATGGTGCCGTAAGGCACTCGTGACAATATAGCACATCGGCGCGATACGGCGCACACGATGCGCGTCCCGCGTGGCGATTTCGTTCAGGGGCGGCCACGTCGTGCGGGCAGGCGCCGGGATTATGCGTTAAAATCGCGAAGGATGAATTTGTAAGCAATGAGGAAAGGACTGGCATGGCTGCTAAGAACGCCGATGATCAGACTCCGAAGATGGAGCCCGTGCTGACCGAGGAGGAACTGGAGGCCGTCGCGCAGGAGGCCGCCGCCCCCCGTGAGGAGACCGCCCCGGCCGAGCCGGATGAGAACCGCAAGCGCACCGTCGTGGTCGCCGAGGACGAATCCGTGAACCGCATGGATCTTGTCGGCATGCTCGAGGACAACGGCTACGAGGTCGTCGGCGAGGCCGCCAACGGCGAGGAGGCCGTCGAACTGACGCGCGCCAAGCGCCCGGACGTGGTGTGCATGGACGTCAAGATGCCTCGCATGGACGGCATCACCGCCGCCGGCATGATCTGCGACGAGAACATCGCCCCCGTGGTCATGCTCACCGCCTTTTCCCAGCCGGACCTCGTCAAGAAGTCCACCGGTGCGGGCGCCATGGCCTACGTGACCAAGCCGTACGAGGAGTCCAAGCTCATCCCGGCCCTCGAAGTCGCGATGGGCCGCTTCGCCGAGATCAACGACCTGCTCGACAACGTCGAACGCAGCGAGGCGAAGCTCAAGGAGACCAAGGAGGAGCTCGCCAAGGCGCAGGCCGACCTCCAGAAGGCGCAGGACACGCTGGAGGAGCGCAAGCTCGTCGACCGCGCGAAGGGCCTGCTCATGGACAAGGCCGACTTCTCCGAGCAGGGCGCGTTCCGCTGGATCCAGAAGACCTCGATGGACCAGCGCATCCCGAAGAAGCGTCTCGCCATGGCCATCATCGCCAAGTACGGCGACCCGAAACCGGAACGCAACGAGCGCTGAGCCGGACCGTAGGGAACGGACGTTCACGGATACATGGCGCAACAAGAATCCACGCCGACGCGCGGAACGCTGCTGGTCGTAGACGGCCATTCGCTGGCGTTCCGCGCGTTCTTCGCTCTACCGGTCGACAACTTCTCCACCTCCTCCGGACAGGCCACGAACGCCGTCTGGGGATTCGCCTCGATGCTCTCGCAGGTCATCGACTCGGAGAAGCCCGACCATCTCGCCGTCGCCTTCGACGTGAAGGGCGGCACCTTCCGCAACGAGCTGCTGCCCCAATACAAGGGCACGCGCGACGCGGCCCCCGAGGAGCTGCTCACCCAGCTGCCGCTCATTCAGGAGATGCTCGCCGCACTCGGCGTCACCTACATCGAGAAGCCCGGCTACGAGGGCGACGACGTGATCGGCACGCTCGCCACGATGGGCGAGCAGGCCGGCTACCATACGCTCGTCCTGTCCGGTGACCGTGACGCGTTCCAGCTCATCGACGACAACATCACCGTGCTCTACCCGGGTCATCATTTCAAGGACCTCAAGCACATGACGCCGGACGAGGTCGTCGCCAAATACAAGGTGACGCCGCAGCAGTACCCGGATCTCGCGGCCCTGCGCGGCGAGACCGCGGACAACATCCCCGGCGTGCCCGGCGTGGGCGACGGCTTCGCCGCCAAATGGATCAACCAGTACGGCTCCCTCGACGCGATCCGCGAGCATGCGGACGAGATCGGTGGCAAGAAGGGCGAGGCGTTGCGCGCCAACATCGACCAGGTGATGCTCAACCGCAAGGTCAACGCGCTCGTGCGCGACGTCGACCTCGGCGTCACCGTCGACGATCTCACGTTCTCCGGCATCGACGCGGGCCGTCTCGACACGCTCTTCACCAAGCTCGAATTCGGTTCGCGCACCAAGAGCCGTCTGCTGAAGACGTTCAACAACGGCGTCGCGCCCGTGCTCCCGTCCGGTGCGGCGGCACCAGCCGCCGACGATTCGGCGACGCTCGACATGCCACACGCGGAACACGCGGCGGACGCCGCATCCCTGCGCGCATGGGCGGAACGCCACATGCCCGCGACGGGCGGAACGGCGTCCGACGGTGCATCCGATTGGGTGCTGTACGCGTCCGGCGACGCGCGCCCGGGCCGTGCCGCGATTGCCGTCGTCGTCCTGCTCGTCGGCGGCGAGGCCATCGTCGTCGACAAGGCGACGTTGGCGGACGACGCGACCGTTGACGCGCTGCGCGACGTGATCGACGCGCACGCGGACACGATGACCGTCCACGGCTACAAGGAGCATCTGCACCTGCTTGCCGCAGCCGGCGTCGCGCTGCCGACACCCGCGTTCGACACGAAACTCGCCGGCTACCTCGTCAAACCCGACTTCCATGCGGACACGCTCGAACAGGCCTCCGCCCAGTTTCTTGACCTCCATCTGGAGGAGCGTGAGGAGGCGACGCAGGGCCTGCTCGACCTCGACGCGGGCGCCGACGAGACCGCCGACTCCACGGCCGCAGGCACCGACGACGGCACGGAACCCGATCAGGGCGTGCTGCGTGACGCGGCCATCATCGCCGCGCTCGCCCGCGAGCTCAAGCCGCGCATCGCCGCCGACGAGCAGTCGAAGCTCCTGACGGACATCGAACTGCCCGTCTCCCGCGTCCTGTACGGACTGGAGGCGGAAGGCGCGAAGGTCGACGAACGACGCCTGGAGGACATGCGCGCCGGCTTCGCGGCCGACGCCGAACAGGCGCAGCGCATCGCCTGGGAGAACGCCGGTTCCCGCGTCAACCTGCAGAGCCCCAAGCAGCTCGCCAAGGTCCTGTTCGAGGACATGGGCCTGAAGCCCACGAAACGCACCAAATCGGGTTCGTATACGACGAACGCGGACGCGTTGCAGACCCTGTACGTGCGCAACGCGGACGACGAGCGGGCCAGCGGGTTCCTCGGCGCGCTCCTGCGCCACCGCGAGACCAACAAGTTGAAGCAGATCGTCGCCACGCTGATCGACGCGGTCAACCCGGCCGACGGGCGCATCCACACTACGTTCGAACAGACCGTGGCCGCCACCGGGCGTCTGAGCTCCGTCGACCCGAACCTGCAGAACATCCCCAACCGCAACGCGGCCGGCCGCGAGATCCGTTCTGCGTTCGTGCCGGGGGAGGGCTACGAGTCGCTGATGAGCTGCGACTATTCGCAGGTCGAGCTGCGCATCATGGCGCACCTGTCCGGCGACGAGGCGCTCATCGAGGCGTTCAGGAGCGGCGCCGACTTCCACCGCTACGTGGCCAGTCTCGTGTACCAGCTGCCCGTCGACGAGATCAGCGCCGACCAGCGCAGCCACGTGAAGGCCATGAGCTACGGCCTCGCCTACGGGCTGAGCACATACGGCCTCTCGCAGCAGCTCAAGATCAGCCCCGGCGAGGCGGAAGGCCTCAAGAACAAGTACTTCGCCACGTTCGGCAAAGTGCACGACTATCTCGAATCCTGCGTCGCCGAGGCACGCCGCAAAGGCTACACGGAGACGATGTTCGGCCGCCGCCGCTACTTCCCGGGACTGAAGTCGACCAGCCGCAACGTGCGCGACGCCGCCGAACGCGCCGCGCTCAACGCACCCATCCAGGGCACGGCCGCCGACATCATGAAGATCGCGATGATCCACGCCGATTCGGCGTTGCGGGACGGCGGGCTCAAGAGCCGCATCATCCTGCAGATCCACGACGAACTCGTCGTCGAGATCGCGCCCGGCGAAGCCGAGCGGGCGACCGCACTCGTCAGGGACGCGATGGAGCACGCCGTCGCGCTCGACGTGCCGCTGGACGTGTCCACCGGCATCGGCGACGACTGGCAGCTCGCCGCGCACTGACCGGCACATCCGGTACCGGCCGCACCGGCTTGCCGGGAACCTCGCCGGCCGCCGTCGGAAAGGAAAGGAGAGAAGGATGACGAACCTCAATCAGGTCGTCGACACGCTCGAAACGCTGTATCCGCTCAAATACGCGGAAAGCTGGGACGCGCCCGGCCTCATCGTCGGCGACCTCACGGCGCCGGTGACGCGCATCGCGTTCGCCTGCGACCCGACCATGGCCGTGATCGACGAGGCGCTGGAATGGGGCGCGGACCTGCTCGTCACGCATCATCCGTTGTTCTTCCGTTCCGTGCATCAGGTGTCCGGGCTGGGCGCGCGCGGCATGATCGTGAACCGTCTCAATCGTGCCGGATGCGCGCTGTGGGTGGGACACACCAACGCGGACTGCGCGGTGCGCGGCGTCGGACAGGCCGCGGCCGACGGCTTCGGCCTCGTCGACCAGCGTGCGCTCGTGCCGGTCGACGATCCGGAAGCGGCCGGTCCCGTCGGACTCGGCCGCGTCGGACGCCTGCCGGAGCCCGTCACGCTGCGCGAGTTCGCCCGACGCGTGTGCGACGCGCTGTCCATCGACACCGCGCTCGGCGTGCAGGCGTGCGGCGACCCGGACACGCCCGTCGAGACCGTCGCCGTGCTGCCCGGCTCCGGCGACTCCCTGTTCGACGAGGTGCGCGCCGCCGGCGTCGACGTGTACGTGACCAGCGACCTGCGCCATCATCCCGCCACCGACGCCATCGAACAGGCGCGATACGAGGCGTCGATGCGAGCGGCGGGCGTCACGCTCGGCACGGGTGACGCGCACGTGCGTCCGTGCCTCGTCAACACGCCTCACTCGGCCATCGAATCGATGTGGTTCCGTTACGCCGTCGACGATATCGCCGACGCGCTCGAACGGCGGTTCGGCGAGCGGCCCGAAACGAATTGGATCCGCCGCGACACGGATCCGTGGACGTTTTCGCTCCACCGGAGCGCGGACGCGCCGACGGACATGACGACAGAAGGGGAGTGAGACGATGACGGACGAACGCACCGTGCTCGACGCCAGCTCCGACGGCATCGACATGAACGTGCCGGCGAAGGTGATCGAACGCCGCGAGGTCTACCGCGGCGCCATCTTCCACGTGGAGGACATGACCATCGGACTGACCACGAACGGCGGCGGCGTCGTGCCGATCCGCCGGCAGGTGCTGCGTCACGCGCCCTGCGTCGTCATGCTCGTGCACGACGTGGCCACGGACCGCTACCTCATCGAACGCGAATACCGCGCGGGCAGCGACATCTTCGCCTACGGGCTGCCCGCCGGACTCATGGACGACGGCGAGGACGTGCGCGCCGCGGCGCTGCGCGAACTCGCCGAGGAGACCGGCGTCACCCCCGCGAGCGACGACGCGATGCGCATTGACCACGTCGGCGACTATTATTCCTCGGAAGGGATGACCGACGAACTCGCCCACATCATGGTCATCCATCTGGACGCATGGACGAACGTGCCCCGGCATTTCGACCCGGACGAACACGTCGAATCCGCGTGGGTCGGCTGGGAGGAGCTTCTCGCCACCCGCATCACCGCGTCCAACTCGATCATCGCCATCCAGCACGAGACGATACGGCGACTGACCGCACATGACTGACTTCCAACTAGACCATCACCGACTGTTCATATACGGTGACGATTCACCACACATGGAGGTGCGATACTGGTGAATATGCAGATACGACCAGGTTTGACCTATCCGTACGGCGCAAGCTACGACGGTGCCGGCGTGAACTTCGCGCTGTTCTCCCAAGTGGCCGACAGCGTCGAGCTATGCCTGTTCGACGATGACGACAACGAGACGCGCATCACGATGACCGAGCAGAACTCGTACGTCTGGCACAACTACATCCCGGGCATCCAGCCGGGCCAGCGCTACGGCTACCGCGTGCACGGCCCGTACGACCCCGGCCAGGGACTTAGGTGCAACCCTTCCAAACTGCTCCTCGACCCCTACGCCAAGGCCATCGAAGGCAACATCGACGGCGACGAGAGCCTGTTCTCCTACCGTTTCTCCGACCCGGACAACGACGGCGTGCTCAACGACATGGACTCCGCCGCCCACACCATGAAGTCCGTGGTCGTCAACCCGTACTTCGACTGGGGCAACGACCAGCATCCGCGCATCCCGTACCACGATTCTGTGATCTACGAGGCGCATGTGCGTGGCATGACCAACCTCAACCGCGACGTGCCGCCGGACATCCGCGGCACCTACGCGGGCCTCGCCTACCCGACCGTCATCGAATACCTGAAGAAGCTCGGCGTGACCGCCATCGAACTCATGCCGATCCACCAGTTCGTCAACGACTCGTTCCTCCAGGAGAAGGGCTTGTCGAACTACTGGGGCTACAACACGATCGGCTTCTTCGCCCCGCACAACGCGTACTCGTCGGCGGGGGAGCGCGGCCAGCAGGTCAACGAGTTCAAGTCGATGGTCAAGGCGTACCACCAGGCCGGCATGGAGGTCATCCTCGACGTGGTGTACAACCACACCGCCGAAGGCAACCACATGGGCCCCACGCTGAGCTTCAAGGGCATCGACAACCGCGCCTACTACCGTCTCGTCGACAACGACCAGCGGCACTACTTCGACACTACCGGCACCGGCAACTCGCTGCTCATGCGATCGCCGCACGCCCTGCAGCTCATCACCGACTCGCTGCGCTACTGGGTGTCCGAAATGCACGTCGACGGCTTCCGTTTCGATCTGGCCGCCACGCTGGCCCGACAGTTCCAGGAGGTCGACAAGCTGTCCGCGTTCTTCGACATCGTCGAACAGGATCCGATCATCAGCCGCGTCAAGCTCATCGCCGAACCGTGGGATCTCGGCTCCGGCGGCTACCAGGTGGGCGGCTTCCCGTCCAGCTGGTCCGAATGGAACGGCCGCTACCGCGACACCGTACGCGACTTCTGGCGCTCCCAGCCGTCCACGCTGCCCGAATTCGCGTCGCGACTCATGGGCTCGTCCGACCTGTACCAGATGAACGGCCGTCGACCGGTCGCCTCCGTGAACTTCATCACCGCGCACGACGGCTTCACCCTCAACGACCTCGTCTCGTACAACGGCAAGCACAACGACGCGAACGGCGAAGGCAACCGCGACGGCGAAAGCAACAACCGCTCGTGGAACTGCGGCGTCGAAGGCCCGACCACGATCCGCGACGTCAACGAGCTGCGCCAACGTCAGATCCGCAACATGTTCTCCACGCTGCTCGTCAGCCAGGGCATCCCGATGATCTGCGGCGGCGACGAGGTGGAGCGCACGCAGCAGGGCAACAACAACGCCTACTGCCAGGACAACGAGATTTCGTGGACCGATTGGGACCTGGATGAGACCCGCGAAGACATGTTCGAGTTCGTCTCGAAGCTCATCCACCTGCGGCTCGACCATCCGGTCCTGCACCGCCGCCGCTTCTTCTCCGGACGCGAGCCGGGGGAGGACACGGAGACGATCCCGCAGGTCGAATGGTTCGACCACACCGGCTCCATCATGGACATGGAGGACTGGCAGAACACGCATGCGTTCTCGATGATGGTGTATCTCAACGGCTCCAACATCCCGGAGCTCGACTACTACGGCAACCCGATGGTCGACAACGACTTCATCCTCATCTTCAACGCGCACTACGAGCCCATCCAGTTCACGCTTCCGGACGAACGCTACGGACGCAAGTGGAAGCTCGTCGTCGACACGCACAACCCGAAGGGCCCCGTGCTCAACTACGAGGCCGGGTTCGCGATCACCGCGCAGTCGCGCAGCTTCATGCTGCTGATGAGCGCCGAGAAGCCGAAGCAGCCGCGCAACTTCTGACGGGTGCTTCCTACGGTGCGCCGATGGGGTCGGGATTCCTCGGTCCCATCGGCGTGTCGCGGATTTGACGACTCGTCATGTTCTGGTAATGTATTCACTCGTTGCCAAGACAACACCTGTCCGGGTGGCGGAATGGTAGACGCGCTAGCTTGAGGTGCTAGTGCCTATTTTATACAGGCGTGTGAGTTCAAGTCTCATCCCGGACACCGGCAAGACCCCGGGTTCCGATTCGGAACCCGGGGTCATTTCCGTATACCCGCGGTGTCGCGTGCCATGCCAACGTGCCGCCGTGCCGGGGCCGCGACCCCCATGGTGCGGTGAAACCCTCATGGTGCGGTTGCCGCAAACGGCCATTTTCCGCCGATATGGAGATTTTGTGTTGCCGCACCATGGGAGTTGCGGGCGGGGAAAGAAAGAAAAAGCCCTTGCTCACCGGTGGGGTGAGCAAGGGCTACGGGTCGGGCTGACAGGATTTGAACCTGCGACATCCTGTTAGGATTCGAGGGTTCTTGGCTCGGGTCAGCCGTCTTGGTTGACCTCAGAAACCTTGGAATTAAGCCATTTTTGAGTTTCGAGTTTCTTTGCTCAGGCCGCTGCGATTGGCAAATCGTGACGGTCATTGTTAGCAAAATGTTAGCGTCTTGGAGCTTGGAAATGGCGGAATCATGCGGCGTGTCGCGAATGCCGTTCTGAAGCTGTGTTAGCACTCTTGCGGTCTGCTTTCGCTTGCTTCGCTGGTTGCGATGTCGAAGAGAGCGACATGTGCTCCCTATTCATCTGATGACGAATGAGCAACCCCTTGTTATTTTGAAGGGTTGATTCGCTGGTTTTCGAGGACTTCATTAGGTGCGTTTTCGTTGCAATGACGCCGTTTGGACGACTTTCGTGAGATTTCGCTGATCGCTGCTGATTTCGTTGTTTTCCGCGGTCGCTGTGTCCCGGTTGTGTCTGCATCGGTTCCAGTGCTCCCCAGTCGAATGCGACATAATGACTGAGGAGCACTGGAGCCGGCGACGAGGCGTTCATTCGGACCGCTCATGCGAAACGCAGCCGGTGCGAGGCTCTCCATCGCTACCCGGTTCGCTCTACGTGTAGCGGGACGCCGAACATCGATTCGAGACGTTCGTCGGTAAGTCCTTCGTCAAGTGGTCCGGTGAATGTGATGGTTCCCGGTGTCGTGTTGCCGTCAAGTGTGGCGTAGATGCGCGGATGCGTGTCGAGGTATGTCATGCACTCGTGTTCCATCATTCGGCCTATCATCGCGATATGGTCGAATCCGGCGGGGATGCCTCCACCTGATGCGTGACGAGCAACATCGTGCGCTCGTCCCCTCGCGAGGCCAGCGCCGACAGTTCTCGCAACACCGTTTCACGGCCGCCCAGATCAAGGCCGGTGGTCGGTTCATCGAAGATCAGGAGATTCGCCGGCGAGACGAGCGCGCGTGAGATCATCACCCTCGTGCGTTCGCCTTCGGACAGGTTGCGCCACTGTTTGCCGGCCAGATATGCGATGCCGAGCCGGCGCATCATCGCGTACACCTTCTCGTATGCCTCGTCGGCCGAATCCTTCGTTCCTCGTGGAATCCCCGAGACGACGACCGTGAGCGGGTTCATTCCCGACCCGATGTTGTGCCCGAACGCCGCCGAGACGATGGTCACGCGGGTGCGACGACGCTCCGGGTCCGAGCCCGCGACTGTTCGGTCCCCGAAGACGCGCAGTTCGCCGACGTTGGGGTAGGTGCGCATCGCGATCATTTCCAGCAGTGTGGATTTTCCCACTCCGTTCGGTCCGAGCAGCACCCATCGTCCGCCGGTGGCAATGGTGAGGTTCACGTCGGCAAGGATCGGCCGCCGATTGCGATAGTAGCCCACCGACCGGGCTAGTACCATTGCGTCGTGGGTTGTTTCGCCGAGCATGGTCATCGCCCCGCTTCCGTATTCCGTCCGATGATGATGCCGATGGCGGTCTGTGCGACGGCCAGTACGGCCAGCATGATGAGCACCGTCCGCCATCCCGAGCCGATGCTGGCGACGATGATCCACAGCAGATCGAGCCGCGGCGCGAATGCCAGTCCGAGCGCACCGATGGCCAATGGCACGCTGGCGACGACAACGGCGGCGACCTGGCTCGCCCTTCAGCAGCACGGGGATGAGCAGTCCCATGACGATACCGACGAGCTGGAAGACCGCCAGATGCCAGCCGGTCCGGTCGGCGGGCACGCCGAAGGAGACCTCGATGGTGGGCAGACAGGTGACGCACACGTAATAGTTCACGGATTGCAGCCCCATGAACAGGGTGACGGCCCATGCCTCCGGCCTTTTCCACATGGAGACGCGGAGCCGGGTCTCCGATGCCGTACTCCGTCGGCTGCGGGGCTGCGCATCGGTGGTGGTCTTCGCAGCCGGGGTCGTCCTTCGCGCATTCGCCCGTGAACGCCACAGCCACAGCAGCGTGACGATTCCGGCGGGAATGGCTCAGATGCCGAGCGTGCCCCGCCACCCGATTGCATCGGACAGGGGCAATGTCACGGCCGAGGCGAACGCGGCCATGCCGGTCATGTATGCGGAGTACATACCGGTGGCAAGTGATGTGTGACCGGGGTAAATCGCGTTTGACTATGGCCGGCACCAGAACGTTGCCCACCGCGATCGAGCAACCGATGACGAACGTGCCGGCCCACAATCCGATGGTGCCGCATGCCGAACGGATCACAATGCCGAGCGTCAGGAACACCATCGCGGCCAGCACGGTGCGTTCGATGCCGACGAGGGGATGGGATGACGTTCTGTTATCTGTTCCATGATGATCGACTAGATGATTAAAGAGTATCCGTGTGATGATGCCGTTGATTCGTATAGGGGGTGTTCGTTATCGTCCGTCGGGGATCCGAGCGGCGATGGCGTTGAGGTTTTCGACGACCGCCGCGATGATCTCGTCGTCGCTTTGTCCGCCTTCCAGCTTGAGCAGGCCAAGCGAGTGGAGGGCCCCGGCGATGGAGAAGACGGCGGCGATGCGCTCGCGTTCGTTCGCCGCTCGGGCGGAGTAACGTTCGACGAGCGTCGATTCGATTTTGCGGAACATGGCTTCGGGGCGGCCTGCGAACAGGACGCGCAGATCGTCGATCTGGCTGTCGATGGCCGGTCTCCAGCCATTGAGGAATGCGGGTGGATCGGACAGGATCTTGTCCTTGTCGGGGTAATGCTCCAGCATCGCGTCGATGGTCTCGTCCTCAAGCTTGTCGTTGAGGTCGTATACGTCGAGGTAATGCTTGTAGAACGTGCTCGGGTTGACGAGCGCAAGATCGCAGATGCCCTTGACCTTGACCTTCGAGACCGGAACTCCTGATGCCCGTAGGCGCAGGAACGCCTCGCGGATTGCCTTGCGGGTTTTGACGATGCGCAGATCGGTCACCATGCTCCTTTCGTTCTGCCGGTAGCGTCATTCCCGCTCCGTCCCATAAGCCGTGGGTTGTTCGACGATTCAGGCGAATCATCGAATAAGCGAGAAATGTCGCATATCGGTGGTTGTCATCCGTTGCGTTTCGATAATAATTGATGCTCGTTGAATAATCAATAACTATTGCTTATCGGAGTGTTATTGTGAAACTTGGCATCAACAGAAAACAATGGATCATGGTCATCGTGCTGCTCATGGGCACATTGCTGGCCGTGCTCAACATGTCGGTGGTCACGCCGGCGCTGCCGTCCATCATGAAGGACCTCGGGGTGGATTCCACCACCGTTCAGTGGCTGTCCAGCGGTTATTCTCTGGTCGAGGCGATGGTCATCCCGCTCGCCGCGTTCCTCATGGGGCGCTTCTCCACCCGCAGGCTGTTCATTGGATGCATCTCATTGTTCGCGGCCGGCAGTCTCGTCGCCGCATTCGCGTCGACCTTCCCCCTGCTCATGGTCGGCCGGGTGCTGCAGGCCCTGTGCACCGGCGCGATCATGCCGATGGTCACCGCGGTGATCCTGCTCGTGTTCCCCAAGGAAAGCCGCGGTACGGCAATGGGTATCACAGGACTCGTCGTCGGTTTCGCCCCGGCGCTCGGCCCGTCCGTCTCCGGCGTGATCATCGACTCGTTCGGCTGGCGCACGCTGTTCTTCATCATGGTGGCAGTCTCGCTGATCGTCATCGCGTTGGCCGCCGTCTACCTGCGTAACTTCGACGGCTTCCAACCGGGTGCGTTCGACCTTGTCTCCGTGCTGCTCTCCTCGGTCGGTCTGGCATGCCTGTTGTACGGGCTGTCCACGTTCACGTCCACCGGCAACATGATGCTCACCGTCTCGCTGATCGTCGTCGGTGTGCTGCTCGTGGCCGTGTTCGTGCGCCGACAGCTCAAGGCGAAGGAACCGATGCTGCGCGTCGGAATCCTCGCCAACCGCACCTATGCGCATTCGGTGATCATCGTGGCATGCATGCAGGCGGCCCTCATGGGTTGCAACGTCATGGTGCCGATGTTCATCCAGACCGTGCTCGGCGCATCCGCCACCGCCAGCGGGCTCGCCATGCTTCCCGGCGCCCTCATCGGCGCATGCTGCGGCATCGTCTCGGGCCGCATGTTCGACAAATACGGCATCCGCAAGGTCGCCCTGCCCGGCCTGACGGTCATGACCATCGGCGGCGTGCTCATGGCTCTGCTCGGCGCGGACGCCTCGGTCATCCTCACGGCATGCGCCTACACCGTGCTCTACGCGGGACTCATGTTCGCCATGACCCCGGTGAACACCTGGGGCATCAACGCGCTCGACAACGAAAACATCGGACACGCGCAAAGCGTGACCAACACCGTCGGACAGATCGCCTCCTCGATGGGCACAGCCCTCATCGTATCCATCTCCGCGCTGTCCACCACCCTCGCGCCCACCGCCACCGGACACGCGCAATCCATACTCGGCTCGACGCTGGCATTCGCCGCCATCGCGGTCATCCTCGCGGTCGCCCTCATCACGGCGCTTCTGGCGACTCGAACGCACCGAGGCACGACGAAACGGACTCTCGTCGGACAGTGACCGAACCGACAACGCATCAACAGACACGGAACCAAAACGAAACGAGACATGATGAACACCACGAACAACTCGCTGACCCACAACATCCGCACCTTCCACCACGGCACCGAACCGCTGGTGGATCCCATCCAAGACACATTCATACGCACCGACAAAGCCGGCAACTCATGGTTCTGGGTCGGTCATTTCGAGACGGGCGGCCACACCCTTGACTTCATGTACCACGTCAGCGTCCTGCAGGTCTCCAAATACCTGCCGGTGCGCATGATCAACAGCGTGCTGTCCATCACCGATGAGACCGGACGCATCTACCGTCACGAAGACCGCTTTTACAAGGTCAGACGAGGACAGGTCGCAGGCCAGGGACTGCACATCCACACCGACAAGGACGTCATCGAAGGCGACCTCGACAACATGCGCATCGCATCGGCCATGCCGGACGGATCCATCTACCTCGACCTGCACGGCACCGGATACCCACTCTACAGTCTCGGTACCGGCTACTTCCAGATCGCCGGAGTGGCCAACTACCAATACTCGTTCCCGCACATGGCCGCCAAAGGCGTCATCACTCTCGGCGGCCAGCGCCACGAGGTGGAGGGAATGGTATGGATGGACCGTCAGTTCGCCGGCATGCCCAAAGGCAGAAGCCTCAAGGACGGCTACAACTGCAAATGGCTGTGGATGAACCTCTGCTTCGACAACGATCCCGACGTGATCAGCCTATGGGGTGTAACCGAACTGGCCACCGGCAGCGAACATTGCTGGGCCAGCGTCCTGCACGAGGACGGCACCCAATCTTCCGCCGGCGTGGATCCGATGGTCGGCGACTCCTTCAACGTGTGGGAAAGTCCTGTGACCGGCATGAAATACCCGACCGGATGGACTATCTCCATCCCCGAATGGGAAGCGAAACTCACCGTCACATCCATCATGGACGAACAGGAAATCGCTTCGCCGAACCCCTCAGGACGCAAATACGAAGGCGCAAGCCAAGTGGCCGGCACCTACCGAGGACACTCGGTGACGGGCCACTGCTGCCTCGAACTCGTCGGAGGATGGAACTGACAACACCGGCCCATCCTCCGAAATCACCGGCGTCGGGCCGATTCCGCCAACCCGCCGAAGAAAGCCACAGCCCAACGGGCTGGTGAACAAGGGATTCGGAATGGGCACGGAATAGCCTTTCGGGGGCTCTCGCACAAGTTAAGCCCGTCTCGCGCACAACACGAGACGGGCTTGACTCCTTGTTTTTATTTAATCCATAAAAACCTCCATAAATTAGCAACCATTCAGCGAAAAGATAGTTTAAACCACTGTACATTTAAATTGCCGACTGAGATTAAACAACTATAGTTGTATTATTATTGTAAATTAATTACTATGGGAAGTCAAGATAGTTTTAAATATCAACTGACTTTCCAGGAACAGGAGAGGACTTTTAATATGGATAACAAGCAAATGCAAATCAGGAAAGCAATTCTTGACAAATCATGGATTATCTGTGTGGTTGCAGTGATTGGCGCACTGATTTCAGCGATTTTAATGCCGGATAAGGGACCGATACCGGCGTTTGTCATTATGTTTTTCTTTGCTATTGTTCACGGAAATGCCCGTTATGGATGGAAAAATATGCTTATTTTCTTTGCCATATACTTTGTGTTGAGTATGTGCCTGGAGACCTGCAGTACGATCACAGGATTTCCATTCGGCGCTTATTCTTATACGGCAGTGGAAAACAGTGGCAATGTATCGTTTGGTGTCGGGATATTCTATTTTGACTTAGGCTATCTTTCCTGGACGATTGCTTCTATTCTTCTTGATGGAGCAGACTGGAGACTGGATAAAAAAATAAATCTGTTTGCTATGCCTATTGTTGCATCGACAGTTATGACGGTAGTTGACCTTGCTACTGATTTTACATCGTCCACTGTGCAGCATATCTGGAACTGGGGAGAAGGCGGTGGTTTCTACGGTGTTCCGTACACAAATTTTCTTGGCTGGAGTTTTGTCACCTGGCTGTGCGCACAAGTATTTGCTTTTGTATTACGCAGACAGCAGGAAAATATTCTTCCGACACATAACAAGAGGAACTTTTTATGGCCTGTTCTGGCATATGGTTCTATGGGACTTAACCTGATCATCGTTTATTTTGTTCCCGGAGAAACGGGAACTGTGATGGATGAAAGGGGAGTTGCATGGCAGATTTCTGATATGCGGGAGGCGGCATTACTGATAGCATTTTATACTGTGGTATTTATTGCGGTCTTTGCTCTTTTCAAAATGGGGCGAGGTGATTTGAAAGAAAAACCGGATCAGGAGATTGCAAATCAGTAATACATATTTGAAGAAATTTTAGGCGCTGTTGTTGTTTTCGTGGGTGTGGGTTCGTCGTTGAGCCGTTGAGGGGGGTAAGAGAAGAGCGCTTCCTGGGTAGGATGTTCATCGACCAAGAAAAACAACAACCAAAAAGCGCCTGATGAACAGCATATTCAACCAGCTCCTCAACGTTAAAGGCACGGTCGTCGAGGACGCGCGGATCGTCGACTCGCCGCTGCGCCCCACGCCCGTGCTCGAAATCCGCGTGCGCCCGCGCAGGGGCATGCTCCGATGCTCGAGGTGCGGCAGACGTCGTCGTGGTTACGACCAGGGCGGCGGCGCGCGTCGCTGGAGGCACCAGGACTTCGGCTGCTGGCGCGTCGAACTGGTCGCCTCGATGCCGCGCGTGGACTGCCCGAAGTGCGGCGTGGTGGTCGCCCGGGTGCCGTGGGCCGAGCCCGGCAGCCGGTTCACGCGTGATTTCGAGACGGAATGCGCATGGCTGATGACCGTCGCCGACCAGAAGACCGTCAGCGGGTTCCTGCACATCGCATGGCGCACCGCGGGCGACATCGCCCATAGGGTCGCCGAGCGGTTGAAAGCGTCGATGCCGTCGCCGTTCGACGGGCTCACCGCGATCGGCGTGGACGAGACCAGCTACCGGAAGGGCCACACGTATTTGACCGTCGTCGTCGACCATGAGCGCCGTCGGGTGATCTGGGCGCACGACGGATACGGCAAGGACGTGTTCGACCTGTTCTTCAAGGCCCTCGCACCCGAACAGCGCGCCTCCATCCGCGTGGTCACCGGCGACGGGGCGCGTTGGATCGACTCGTGCGTCGCCGAGCACTGCCCGAACGCGGAACGCGTATTGGACGGCTTCCATATCGTCTCCTGGACGACCGGCGCGCTCGACCGGGTCAGGAAACGCCTGTGGAACGACGCGAGACGCGCCGGCGACGAGGAGACGACCAAGCGCATGCGCGGCGTCAAATACGCCGTCCTGAAGAACCCCGACGACCTGACCGACAAGCAATCCGAGGCGTTCGACGCGTTGAGGAACACGGATCCCAAAGGCCAGCTCTACCGCGCCTGGCGGCTCAAGGAACTCCTCGGGACCCTGCTCAGACACCCCCTCGACCGGGCATGCGGCGAACTGAACCACTGGGTGTTCCGGGCGTCACGCTCACGCATCCCCGAGATCGTCGAACTCGCCAGGAAGATCAGGAGACGTCGCCCCGACATCCTGCGCACGATCGAACTGGGCTACTCCAACGCCAGGCTCGAAGCATTCAACAACCGGATCAAAGTCACCATCCGCATGGCCTACGGCTTCCACCACGTCACCAACCTCATCGCGCTCGTCATGCTCCGATGCGGCGGACTCGACATCCACCTACCCACACCGACAATCTAACCCACGAAAACAGCAGAAGCCTCAATTATGTTAACGAGCAGCCTCGAAGCAAAACAAAGAAGCCCTACATCCCAAGCGGGAGTAGGGCTTTCGGGTCGGGCTGACAGGATTTGAACCTGCGACATTCTGCTCCCAAAGCAGACGCGCTACCAAGCTGCGCTACAGCCCGTCGTGCCTTTGCCGAAGCAGGCACAATCAGTCATTGTACAATACAGGTGGACGTGACGCGAACGGGAGGAGTCATGGAACGGATGGTCATGGGCCGCCACCAGCGCGCCGAGACGGGCGGGCTCGTCGCTTTCATCCTGTGCGCGTTCGCCGGCGCCGTCGGCATGAACCTGTATCTCGAATACGCGCCAGCCATCTGGCAGGTCACGCAACGTCGCTTCTCCGTATGCTCCGGCATCGTCGCCGCCTGCGCGGTCCTCTCCTTCTGCTCCGGATACATGAGCCATTCGCGCTCGATGACGCTCAAGGCCGGATGGCTCGTGCCGTTGCGCCGCACCTTCGAGACGCTCGCCTTGTCCGTTGTGTACGCGGCCACCACGTTCCTTTCCACGTTCGCGCTGCTCGGCGCCATCAACGAGATGATGGGCACGCTGTTCGTCGGCTACATGTCGTCCGTGTGCGCCGCGTTCGCCGGCGTCGTCGGCTACATGACGTTTGTGCAGGCGGAGATGATGAGCGCGAAGACCCTCGCCTCGCTCCTGCCGTTCTTCGTCGTCTCCGGCGTGTGCGTCGCCGGACTCACCACCGACGACCCGTACTGGTACCACAACAACTTCTCCCAGCTCGGCGACCGCACCACGTTCGCCGCCACCATGTTCAACTCGACGCTCATGCTCGCCGGCGTATGCGTCATCATCGTCAGCTACTTCGCCGTGTCCGAGCTCGTCACCACCGAACGGCTCATGAGACTCTGGCACGACCGCACGCGCGACGACCCGAACCGCGGCTACGACATCCCGCACTTCGCCCTGCGCATCGCCGTGCTCTCCGCCCTGCTCACCGTCTCCGGACTCGCGTTCATCGGCATCGGCGCGTTCCGATACACGCCCCACAATCTCATGCACAACATCTGCGCGAAGGGCCTGCCGTTCGTCATGCTCGTCCTGTTCCTCATGCTGCCGTGGCTCGCCCCGCGCATCAGCAAGGTCGTCATGGTCGGTTCCGATCTGGCGGCGCTCCTGTGCGCCGGATTCTGGGGGAACATGATGCTCGGCCACAACACGCTCACCAACGTGGAGGCGCTCGCCGGCATGTTGTTCCTCGGATGGTTCATCGTGTTCTCGCGGCAGATCGCCGCCATCGAGGCGGACCGCGTCTCGATGGAGCTCGTGCACGCGCAGACCGCCGAACAGCGTGAGCGGCGCGAGCGCATGCCCGAGTCCCGTATCGCCTCCGATCGGTGACGCGTGACATGCGGTAGGCGTGCCGCGCGTCACCGGTGACATGGACGACATGTCGCCGTCGTCTCTCGCAAGTACACTGGACTTTCGCAATCGCATGGACGCATGGGCCGCATCGCGCCGCGTTTCCCGCCACCCGCCAGACAGAGGGAGAAGGTTATGACTGACGACAAGCAGGGTGAAGACTCGTCCGAGGACGTGCGGAGCCGCGGTGAGGAAACGACCGTCATCCCTCCTCTCGACACGACCGCCGAGCCGTCGGAACCCGCTGTCGCGTCCGTCGCCGAGAACCTGTCCGATGTCGCCGGCTCGGCGGCCGATGCGTATACGCACGACACGACGGGCAATGCCCGCGATGCGGCGTCGACGGATACGGGAGCGCGGGACGTCGATGCCGCCTCCCGCCCGGACGATTCCCGCGACCCGCTCGAAGCTCCCGACTTCGACACGCTCGTCGCCCCCGTCGAACTTCCGCGTCGCCGTCCGCCGGCGCTCGCCGTCGTCGGCATCGTGGTCGCCGTCGTCGCGGTGATCGCGCTCGTCGCCGTGCTCGTCGTCGTCCGTCCGTTCGGTTCGGTGCGCGCCTCCGACTATTCGGCGGGAACGCAGAAGACGGTCACCATGCAGCAGCAGTACGAGAAGACCTCCGCCGCGATCGACGACGCGCTCGGCTTCCTCTACTCGCAGGACACCGCGTATGACGCGCAGAAGGTGAGCAAGCTGAAGGTGCAGGCGACGAAGCTGCGCGAATCGGCCGCCTCGTTCGCCGATCTCAGGGCCAACAAGGATACGGACGTCTCCGCCGCCTACGAGTCGTATGTGCGTCAGGCCGACCGGTTCGCGGAACTGTCCGCGAATCTCGCCGACTCCGCGGAAGCATTGTCCACGATGAACGACGCGTGCGGGAACACGCCGAGCGGCACCGTGTACGACAGCGACTTCGCCACCCAGTACGAGCAGTACATCGCCTCCTGCCGCACGTCGGCGGAACCGTTGGCGAAGGCGAAGGCGAAGGTCGTCTCCGAATTCTCCGGCACGCTCACCCAGTCGCTCGACCAGATGGCCTCGGTGGTCGAGCAGATCAAGGCGCTCGGCGACCCGTCCGCCATCAAATCCGGTTCCGACCAGGCGCAGCAGCTGCAGTCCCTGTCCTCGCAGCTCGTCGACCTCGACGCCTCCTCGGGTGCGATCAACGATTTCCAGGACAAGCTCCGTCAGTCGCGTGAGAACGCGAACCCGTCCACGCTGCTGCAGAAGCTCAACGCGACGCTCAAGCAAGGCTACGAGGCGCAATCCAGGTAAGACGCAGCAAGTAACGGAGACGCGGCGGGTACGGACGCATCCACCCGGTTCGGCCATGATGCCGATACGATGGGTGGCATGATCGAATCGCAGAAGAACCTGTGGGCCGCGCCGAAGGCGGACGGCCCGTTGCATGCCGTCGTCACCATTCCCGGCAGCAAATCCCTGTCCAACCGGTATCTGATCCTCGCCGCATTGGGGGCCAAACCGGTCACGCTCGTTGGTCTGCTGCGCTCGCGCGACACCGAACTGATGATGGGCGCATTGGAGGCGCTCGGCGTGACCTGTGCCGTCGATCCGAGCAATGAGACGACCGTCACCGTCACGCCGCCCGCCGACGGACGATTCCATGGCAACGTGGACGTGTATTGTGGACTCGCCGGCACGGTGATGCGTTTCGTGCCCGGACTTGCCCTGTTCGCCGACGCCCCGGTGCGCTTCGACGGCGACGAACAGGCGTATGCACGCCCGATGAAGCCGGTGCTCGACGGTCTCGAACAACTGGGGGCGACGGTCGAATACCACGGCGAGGAGGGCTTCCTGCCGTTCACCGTCACACCACCCGCCGCGCTTCCCGCCGAATCCGCGCACGTGTCCATCGACGCGTCCGGGTCGTCGCAGTTCATCTCCGGTCTGCTGCTCGTCGGATCGCGCCTGCCGGGCGGTCTCACGCTCACGCATACGGGGGAGAAGACGCCGAGCCTGCCGCACATCCGCATGACCGTCGCCGACGTGAACGGCGCCGGGGGAGCGGCGTCCGCCGACGAGACGGCGCGCGTGTGGACCGTCTCGCCGCGCGCGCTGCAGCTGCCGGAACGCGTGGTCGTCGAACCGGATCTGTCGAACGCGGCGCCGTTCCTCGGCGCGGCGCTCATCGCCGGCGGCACTGTGCGTGTGCCGCACTGGCCGGTCGAGACCACGCAGCCGGGCGGTCTCCTGCCCGGCTATCTGGAACGCATGGGGGCGACCGTCACCTTCCCCGAAGAGGATGGCGTGCGCTACTGTCAGGTCACGTCCGACGGCACGATTCGGGGTCTCGGCGATTTTGATCTGACCGCGGCCGGCGAGATCGCGCCGTCGCTCGCCGCGATTCTCGTGTTCGCCGACGCGCCGACGCGCATGATCGGCATCGGACATCTGCGCGGCCACGAGACGAACCGTCTGGAGGCGCTCGTCACCGAAATCCGACGTATCGGCGGCGAGGCGGAGGAGCTGCCCGACGGCATCGCGATCACGCCGGGGCCGCGAGGAAACCTGCATGGCGCGGTGATGGAATCCTACGCGGACCATCGCATGGCCACGTTCGCCGCGATGATCGGTCTCGCGGTGCCGGGCGTTCATGTCGTCGACGTGGAGACCACGCGCAAGACGCTGCCCGACTTCGTCGGCATGTGGCGCGGCCTGCTGGGGGAGTAGCAGGGCGTCGGAGCCACTGAGATGCCCGTCGCCAAGACGGAAACGAATGTGGTTATGGGAAGGCCCCTGACACTCGACGGAGTGCCAGGGGCCTTCCCATCATGCCGGCTACGATCTATGCGACCCGCCGGACACGCTCAAGCGATGGACTCACTTGGTGAACGTGTTGCCGTAGGTGTCCTCGCCGGCCTCGGCGATGGCGGCGGACTTGCGGGCGATGGCCAGCTCCTCGTTCGTCGGGATGACGGCGATGACCACGGAGGAGTCCGGGGTGGAGATGACGCGCGGCTCCTTGGAGCGGGTCGCGTTCTTCTCCTCGTCCAGCTTCACACCGAACGGGGCGAGCTTGTCGCACACCATCTTGCGCACGATGTCGTCGTTCTCGCCGACGCCGGCGGTGAAGGTGATGACATCGCAGCCGCCCATCTGGTAGGTGTAGTTGCCGATGTAGCTCACGATGCGGTGCACGTAGACGTCGAGGGCCAGCTTGGCGTCCTCGTTGCCCTCAGCCACCAGACGGTGAACTTCGCGCAGGTCGCCGAAGCCGGTCATGCCGGTCATGCCGGAGCGCTTGTTGAACAGGGCGTCCAGCTCGTCCACGTTCATGTGGGCGTTGCGGATCAGGTGGAAGACCACGGCCGGGTCGATGTCGCCGGTACGGCCGCCCATGACGAGGCCTTCGAGCGGGGTGAGGCCCATGGAGGTCTCGACCGGCTTGCCAGACACCTCGGCGGAGGCGGAGGCGCCGTTGCCGATGTGTAGGACGATCTGCTTGAGACCCTCGGCCGGCTTGCCGACGACCTCGGGCACCACGGAGGAGATGAACTCGTGGGAGGTGCCGTGGGCGCCGTAGCGGCGGATGTGGTACTGGTCGGCGATTTCCTTGTTCAGCGCGTAGGTGCTGGCGGCCTTCGGCAGCTGGAAGAAGAAGGAGGAATCGAAGACGAAAATCTGCGGCACGTCCGGCAGCAGGGAGCGCATGACTTCGGCGCCCTTGGCCTCCGGGCCGTTGTGCAGCGGGGCGAGGACCGCCAGATCCTTGACCTGGTTGATGGTCTTGTCGGTGACGAGGGCCGGCTTCGGGAAGAGGGAGCCGCCCTGGACGACACGGTGGCCGACGGCGACGATGCCCGCGTCGGCGAGCTTCGGGCCATACTCCTCGAAGAAGCCGAGGACGCGCTTCAGACCCTGCTCGTGGTCGTGGATCGGCTCCTCGAGCTCGTGCTTCTCGCCGTTGTACTCGTGCTTGTAGTGGCCGTCGATCGGCTCGCCGATCTTCTCGACGAGGCCGGAAGCGAGACCCTCGCCGGTCTCGAGGTCCACCAGCTGGTACTTGATCGAGCTGGAGCCGGAATTGATGACAAGGACGGTTTTCGCCATTGTGGGCATCCTCCATTGTGGTTGTCGTACCGTGGAACACGGCTTTCCAAGTGTTTAGAATACTCGCTGCTTGCTACAAAACGCGGGCCTCCCGTTGTTCGACGGAAGGCCCGCGTGAACGTTCACTGCGCGGTGACGGCGGTGAGGGCGACGGTGTTGATGATGTCCTGCACCAGCGCGCCGCGGCTCAGATCGTTGACCGGTTTGTTGAGGCCCTGCAGCACCGGGCCGATGGCGAGGGCGCCGGAGGAGCGCTGCACGGCCTTGTAGCCGATGTTGCCGGCGCACAGGTCGGGGAACACGAACACGTTGACGTGGCCGGCGACGTCGTCGCCCTTGGCCTTCGTGGCGGCCACGGTGGGCGACCAGGCGGCGTCGAACTGGATGGAGCCGACGACCGGCAGGTCCGGGGCCTTCTCCTTGACGAGCTTCGTGGCTTCCTCGACGACGTCGACGTCCGGACCCTTGCCGGAGCCGAGCGTGGAGTAGGAGAGCATGCCGACCTTCGGGTCGATGCCGAACGCCTTGGCGGTCGCCGCGGACTGGATGGCGATCTCGGCGAGCTGCTCGGCGGTCGGGTTCAGGTTGATGGCGCAGTCGGCGAACACGGCCACATGATCCTTGAAGCACATGAGGAACGCGCCGGAGACGAGTTTCTGGCCGGGCTTGGTCTTGATGACCTGCAGGGCCGGGCGCACCGTGTTGGCGGTGGAGTTGACGGAGCCGGAGACCAGGCCGTCCGCGTAGCCGAGCACGACGAGCATCGTGCCGAAGTAGCTGGCGTCCTTGAGCTGCTTGCGGGCCTGCTCCTCGGTCATGCCCTTCTTGGCGCGTAGCTCGCACAGCTTCTCGACCATGGGCTTGAGGATCTCCTCGTCGTCCATGGACTGGAAGCGGGCGCGGTCGAGGTACTTGAGTCCGAGCTCCTTGCCGCGCGCGAGAATGGCGTCCTTCTCTCCGACGATGATGAGGTTCACGGCTTCGCGTTCGAGCAGGAAGTCGGCCGCCTTGATGATGCGGTCCTCCTCGCCCTCCGGCAGGACGATCGTCTTCTTGTTCGTCTTGGCTTTGCCGATCAGGCCGTACTGGAACGCGTAGGGGGTGATCGGGAAGTCGACGTCCACGTCGAGCGCGGCGAGCACCTCCTCGGTGGGGGCGTTCGCGCGGAACGTCTCGAGCGCCAGCGTCTTGTTGGATTCGTCGGTGAACGGCACCTGCGGGATCGTCCACACGGGCAGGCCGTACTTGGCGAGGATCTGCTTGACGGAGAACGCGTGGCGCGGCTCGCAGCCGGTCACGAAGATGCCGAGCACCTTGTTTCCGGCGGCCTCCATGCCCTCGATGGACAGCTTCACGGTCTCGTCCAGCTCGTCCGGCCAGCGGTCGATGGTGCAGATGGACAGGAACACGCCGGCCTGCAGGTCGGCGGCCACGTTCGCGTTGAACTCGTAGGTGGTCGGATCGTTGACGTGCGACTTGTCGGTGCCGACGATGAGCGCCGCGTCCGCGCGGGAGACGGCGAGGGCGTCGTTGAAGGCGCCGACGATGTCGCCGCGGGCGGTCTCCTTGTCGGCACGAACTTTGTGGATGTCGAGGCCGGTGGACAGGGCGACGCCGAGGCCGGCGTTCGAGGCGGCGAGCAGCACCGGGGTGAAGTGGTCGTGGTTGGACACGGCGGGGCGGAACACCATCGTCTTGTACTTGGAGGTCAGCGCGTTGAGGACGCCGTACGCGACGACGTTGCGGCCGTTGGCGCCTTCCGGACTTGCGATGTATACACGGGTGACGGTCACTGGTGTCAGTCTCCTTTGATGATTCAGTGCGGATGTACCACCCCTTATTGTAGCGGCGCTTGTTATCGCTCACGTCCGTGTTGCCGGGAAAAACGCGGAAAGTTGCAGGAGGATGCACCGGAATATGCGGCAGGGCGTCTGGTACGCGAATGAGGGGTCGGGTTCTTTTGAACCCGACCCCTCATTTCAGCCCTTACGGGATGCGATCACCTCGTGGAGAGGTGGCGCGTCACTCGTTGTCGCCGGCGGTGGCGGCGGTGGCGGTGATGGCGCCCTTCTCGGAGGTGTTCAGGCCGGAGTACACCCAGTCGGTGTAGTCCGGGTGATCGTAGCCGTTGTCGACCGCGAACTGGAAGGCTTCCAGACGGAAGTCCTCGAGCTTCTTGATCTCATCGGCGTACTTGTCGGCGTCGATCATGCGCAGGGCCTCGGCGGTCAGCTCGTAACGATCGATCTCGTTCACGCGAACCATGTCGTACGGCGTGGTGGTGGAGCCTTCCTCCTCGTAGCCGTGGACGTTGAAGTTGTCGTGGTTCGGACGATCGTAGATCAGGCCGCGCACGTCGTGGGCGTAGGAGTGGTACGCGAACAGCACCGGCTTGTCGGCGGTGAAGATGTCGGCGAACTCCTCGTCGGACAGGGCTTCGTCGTTCTCCTTGGCGGACTGCAGAGCGAGCAGGTCCACCACGTTGACGACCTTGAACTTGATGCCCATGGCCTTGAGCTTGTCGGAGGCGGCCATGATCTCCTGGGTCGGGACATCGCCGGCGGCGGCAAGCACGATCTCGGCCTCATCGTTGGACTTCGCGGTGGAGGCCCAATCCCAAGCGGCGGCACCCTTCTCGAGCTCGGCGCGAGCCTCGTCGAGGGACAGCCAGGTGGCGGCCGGCTGCTTGCCGGCGATGATGGCGTTGATCTTGTTGGTGGACTTGTAGCACTTCTCGGCGATGGCCAGCAGCATGTTCGCGTCGGTGGCGAAGTAGATGCCGATGACGTGGTCGTTGTGGAAGCACTTGTTCAGCAGCAGGGAGGTGACACCCGGATCCTGGTGCGAGAAGCCGTTGTGGTCCTGGCGCCAGACGTGGGAGGAGACCAGCAGGTTCATGGACGCGATCGGCTTGCGCCACGGGATCTCACGAACGGTGGCCTCGAGCCACTTGGCGTGCTGGTTGAGCATGGAGTCGATCACGTGCACGAAGGACTCGTAGGAGCTCCAGATGCCGTGGCGGCCGGTGAGCAGGTAGCCCTCCAGGAAGCCTTCCATCTGGTGCTCGGACAGCTGCTCGACGACCTGGCCGGAGACGTGCATGTGCTCGTCGACCTCGTCGGAGATGTAGCCGGCGTCCCACTGCTTGTTGGTGACCTCGTAGGAGGCCTGCAGACGGTTGGAAGCGGTCTCATCCGGTCCGAAGATGCGGAAGTCGTGCGGGTTGTTCTTGATGATGTCGCGGGTGTAGACGCCCAGACGACGGGTGGCCTCGAGCTGGCCCCAGCCGTGGCCGTACTTCTCGACTTCCTTGACGGCGTAGTCCTCGAGGTTCGGGAGCTTCAGGTCGTCGCGGATCACACCACCGTTGGCGTTCGGGTTGGCGCCGATGCGCAGCTCGCCCTTCGGCATGAAGGCGAGGACATCGTCCTTGACGGCGCCGTTCTCGTCGAACAGCTCCTCCGGCTTGTAGGACTCGAGCCAGTTCTTGAGGACCTCGAAGTGGGCCTCGGTGTCGCGGGCGGAGGCCAGCGGCACCTGGTGGGAACGCCAGGAGCCCTCGGTCTTCTTGCCGTCGATGTACTTCGGGCAGGTCCAGCCCTTCGGGGTGCGGAAGATCAGCATCGGGTAGAACGGACGGTGCACGTTGTCCGTGTTGGCCGCGGACTTGATGTCGCAGATCTCGTCCCAGATGGACTCGAAGAGCTCGGCGAAGCGACGGTGGATGGACATGTGGTCCTCATCGTCGAAGCCGGCGACGAACTCGTACGGCTCGTAGCCCATGCCGTGGAAGAACTCGTGGAGCTCCTCGTCGGAGATGCGGGACAGGATGGTCGGGTTGGCGATCTTGTAGCCGTTGAGGTGCAGGATCGGCAGCACGATGCCGTCGGTGCGCGGGTTCACGAGCTTGTTGGACTGCCAGCCGGTGGCCAGCGGGCCGGTCTCAGCCTCACCGTCGCCGACGATGGCCGGGACGAACAGGCTCGGGTTGTCCATGATGGCGCCGTAGGCGTGGGACAGGGCGTAGCCCAGCTCGCCACCCTCGTGGATGGAGCCCGGGGTCTCCGGAGCGAAGTGGGACGGGATGCCGCCCGGGTAGGAGAACTGGCGGAAGAACTTCTGAAGACCGGCTTCGTCCTTGGTGATCTTCGGGAAGGTCTCGGTGTAGGTGCCGTCCAGGTAGGACTGCGAGGTGCCGGCCGGGCCGCCGTGGCCCGGGCCCATGATGATCACGGTGTTCTGGCCGTGGTCGGCGATGAAGCGGTTGATGTGGCCGATCAGGAAGTTCAGGCCCGGGGTGGTGCCCCAGTGGCCGACCAGACGGTGCTTGACGTCCTCGCGGGTGAAGGGCTCCTTCATCAGCGGGTTGCTACGCAGGTAGATCTGGCCGATGGAGAGGTAGTTGGCAACGCGCCAGTACTTGTCAACGCCTTCGAGGGCCTCCTCGGAAACCGGAGCGTTCAGCTTCTTCCAAGGGGTGCCAATAACAGGACTCGTCATGTGTACTCCTGTACTCCTGCGCGCCGATCGTGCGATCGTCGCGCGATTGATTATTTCCACTCGGTCGCGGTGCCTCATAGCCTTGCGGTCATGCGGTTTCCGCTCCCAATCACTCGTTATGGTACGAGGACAACGCGACTTTTGAACGATTTCTTGCGGGTGTGTTCGGAATTGTTTCGATTTTTGCTGGTTTTGTGTGAATTGCCCGTGCGATTGTGCACATCGAAATTGTCCGACGACACGATGAAAACGTTGGAATCCCGCTGGAAACAAGGGATTATCCCGATGCGTCCACGTTCGTTTCGTTATGTTCACTCCCGGCGTGTTGACAACGCCGTCATGTGTAGAAAGTGCGTTTTCCGCACAGAAAATACGTCGTTTCGCCTTGTCTCGTTCGGCAGGGATAATAAGGCCGCAAGTCATCAAGTTACATCCCGATAAACGTTAGGGGAATTTCCATGGCAACAGGTCCTGTGCTCGTCGTCGACTTCGGCGCCCAGTACGCCCAGCTCATCGCCCGCCGCGTCCGCGAGGCCAACGTGTACTCCGAACTCGTGCCCCACTCGATGCCCGTCGACGAGATGCTGGCCAAGGATCCGAAGGCGATCATCCTCTCCGGCGGCCCCGCCTCCGTGTTCGAGCCCGGCGCCCCGCGCGTCGACAAGAAGCTCTTCGAGGCGGGCGTGCCCGTGCTTGGCATCTGCTACGGCTTCCAGGCCATGGCCTACGCCCTCGGCGCCGATGTCGACAAGGCCGCCCTCGGCGAATACGGCAAGACCGAGACCACGATCGACCACGCCGACGCCATCCTCGCCGGCTCCCCGGCCGAACAGAGCACGTGGATGAGCCACGGCGTCGCCGTCAAGACCGCGCCCGTCGGCTTCGAGGTCCTCGCCCACACCGAAGGCGCGCCCGTCGCCGCCATGGCCGACGAGTCGCGCAAGCTCTACGGCGTGCAGTGGCACCCCGAAGTCAAGCACACTCCGCTCGGCCAGAAGCTCATCGAGACCTTCCTCCACGACTGCGCCGGCCTCGGCTCCGACTGGGACGCCTCCTCCATCATCGAGGACCAGGTCGCCAAGATCCGTGAGAAGGTCGGCGACGCCGAAGTGATCTGCGGCCTGTCCGGCGGCGTCGACTCCGCCGTCGCCGCTGCCCTCGTCCACAAGGCCATCGGCGACCAGCTCACCTGCGTCTTCGTCGACCACGGCCTGCTCAGGAAGGGCGAGGTCGAACAGGTCAAGCACGACTTCGTCGAAGCCACCGGCATCCGCCTCATCACCGTCGACGCCGCCGACGACTTCCTCGACGCCCTCAAGGGCGTCTCCGAGCCCGAGCGCAAGCGCAAGATCATCGGCGAGAAGTTCATCCGCACCTTCGAGAAGGCCCAGCGCCAGGTCCTCGAAGAGGCCGGCGCCCGCGGCAAGGAAGTCAAGTTCCTCGTGCAGGGCACCCTCTACCCGGACGTCGTCGAATCCGGCGGCGGCGACGGCGCGGCCAACATCAAGAGCCACCACAACGTCGGCGGACTCCCCAAGGACATCAAGTTCCAGCTCATCGAACCGCTGCGCACCCTCTTCAAGGACGAGGTCCGCGCCATCGGCACCGAACTCGGCCTGCCCGACGAGATCGTCTGGCGCCAGCCGTTCCCCGGCCCCGGCCTCGGCATCCGCATCGTCGGCGAGATCACCCGCGAACGCCTCGACGTCCTGCGCGAAGCCGACGCCATCGCCCGCGAGGAACTCACCAAGGCCGGCCTCGACCGCGACATCTGGCAGTGCCCAGTCGTCCTCCTCGCCGACGTCCACTCCGTCGGCGTCCAAGGCGACGAACGCACCTACGGCTCGCCCATCGTCCTTCGCCCCGTCTCCTCCGAAGACGCCATGACCGCCGACTGGTCCCGCGTCCCCTACGACGTGCTCGCCGCCATCTCCACCCGCATCACCAACGAATGTCGCCAGATCAACCGCGTCGTGCTGGACTGCACTTCCAAGCCGCCGGCAACCATCGAATGGGAGTGAAATCCGGTGATGGAGCGTCAGCCGCGTTGCTCCTCGGTCGACGTGCCTTCGCACGCCTTCCCTCGGTGCGCCTTGCTGCCGCACGCATCACCGGATTCCACTGAGGACGGCGGTATCCGCACGCATCCCGCGATTCCTGAGTGAATGACGAAAGGTCCGGAACGTTCCGCACGTTCCGGACCTTTTTTGAATGTGGCGTGAATGACGACGCGGGGAAGGCGTGTTGGTGGGGGAGGGTTACTAATGTGTCACTGTCTGCGGTTTGACGCCGCGGGACCATAGAGAGAGTCAGAGAACCAAGAACAAGAAGAAATAGAGCAGTCATCGTGGCACGTCGGCATTTCGTCGGATTGGACGGCATCAAGGGGCTCGCCCTCATCGCCATCATCCTGTATCACTGCGAGCAGTCATGGCTCCCCGGAGGATTCTACGGCGTGGACGTGTTCCTCACCGTCTCCGGGTTCCTCGCCGCCATCAGCCTGTTCACCCGTCTGAAGGCGGGGGAGGGGCTCGGCCTCGAACGCTACTGGCCCAGGCGGTTCGACCGCCTCTACCCGGCGCTCGTGCTCATGATTCCCGCCGTCTCCTTCGCCGCATGGTGCCTCGACAAGGACCTCCTCGTCCGCATCCGCGACCAGATCGTCACCGTGGCGCTCGGCTGCTACAACTGGTACGCCATCGCCAGCGGCAACAGCTACTTCGGCCAGATGAACCCCCAGCTGCTCCGGCACCTGTGGTTCGTCTCCGTGCTCATGCAGCTCTACCTCGTCATCCCGATCGTCGCATGGTTCATGCACCGCATCCGGCACACGCATTGCGCCCTGCTCGTGCCGCTCGCCATCGCCGTCGGCAGCGCCGCGTCGATGAACCTCATGTACACGCCCGGCACCGACCCCACGCGCGTCTACTTCGGCACCGACACGCACGCCGCCGGGTTCATGCTCGGCGTCGCGCTCGCCTGGATCGTCGTCAACCGGCGCATCGCCGTCGGCGACCACCTGCCGTGGGCCGTGCGCGCACGCCGCGTCCTCGCGCCCGTCGTCGCGTTCATCGCCGCCATCGCGCTCATCGACATGGCGATCCGCGGCGACCAGGACGCCGACGCGTTCCAATGGGGCATCCCGCTCGCCAGCGTGCTGTCCATCCTGCTCATCGCCGGCACCGTGCAGACCGACTCGTGGATGCAATCCCAGTTCGTGTTCCGCCCGCTCGCCCTGCTCGGCCGCTACTCGTACGGCATCTACCTGTGGCATTGGCCCGTATGGCTCATCGTCGCCGCCATGCTGCCGCGCCTCGTACCCGGCAAAGGCACGCACCTGTGGGTGCTGCCCGTCACGCTCGTCATCACCCTCATCGCCACCGCCGCCTCGTGGATCCTCGTCGAACGGCCCGCCGCCCGCGGCGGCATCAGCTCGATCATCGTGCCCGGTCCCGGATGTACGTGGCGCGACGTCGTGCGCGCCGTCGCCTCCGTCATCGTATTGCTGCTCGTCGTCGCCGGCGGCGTGGTCGCCATGCGCGACGCGCCCGGGAAGACCTCCGTCGAGATCGCACTGGAACGTCAGACCGCCCGACTCGCCGCCGAACAGGCGCTCGGACGCGCGCAGGTCCCCACGCCGCGCAAACCGCCGCACACCATGCCCACCGGCGACCAGATCACCGCCGTCGGCGACTCCGTCATGCTCGCCAGCGCCAAAGGCATGCAGGAGGTGTTCCCCGGCATCGACCTCGACGCGGCCGTGTCGCGCTCCAGCTTCGCCGGATTCGGCATCGTCTCCGGCAAGGGCGCGGGCCTGCGGCAGTGGGTCGTGCTCGGCCTCGCCACCAACGGCCCCATCCCGCCCGAACAGCTCGACCAGTACCTGAACATGGTGGGCCCCGACCGCGTGCTCGTGCTCGTCAACGCGCACGGCGACCGCACGTGGATCCCGCAGAACAACCAGCTGCTCCAACAGTTCGCCGCCGCCCACCCGGACAACGTGATCGTCGCCGACTGGGACTCCGCGGCCGCCGCCAACGCATCCCACCTCGCCGCCGACGGCATCCACCCCGACGGAGGCGACTACTACGCGCAGGCCGTCAAACAGGCCATCCAGGCGTGGATCGACGCCGGCCACTGAGCCGGCCGCCGAGCCCGCCGCCGTCACGTCTCCGCAACGGAACCGCCCCGGCCGCCACGCCCCGACGCGTGGCCGCCGGGGCGGTCGGCTATGGCCATTACACTTGAATTCCGTCCATTGATAACTGCAAACAACGTTTGGGAGATACGGTGAGCGCAATCCTCGAAGGGAAGCCCGACAAGAACCTTATTCTCGTCACGGGAAGGATTCATCCGAAACTCGCGCAGGACGTCGCCGACCAGCTCGGCATCGACGTGCTCGAAACCACCGCATACGACTTCGCGAACGGCGAGATGTACGTGCGCTACACCGAATCGGTCCGCGGCGCCGACGTGTTCGTGCTGCAAAGCCACTACAAGCCGATCAACAAGGCGATCATGGAGCAGCTCATCATGATCGACGCGCTCAAGCGCGCCTCCGCCCGCTCCATCACCGCCGTCTGCCCGCTGCTCGGCTACTCGCGCCAGGACAAGAAGCACCGCGGCCGCGAGCCCATCTCCTGCCGTCTCATCTTCGACCTGCTCAAGACCGCCGGCGCCGACCGCATCATGTCCGTCGACCTGCACGCCGCCCAGTCCCAGGGCTTCTTCGACGGTCCCGTCGACCATCTCATCGCCATGCCGGTGCTCGTCGACTACATCCGCGACCGTTTCCAGGGCCAGCTCGACAACGTGACCGTCGTCTCCCCGGACGCCGGCCGCATCCGCGTCGCCGAACAGTGGGCGCAGCGTCTCGGCGGCGGCCCGCTCGCCTTCGTGCACAAGACGCGCGACATCACCCGTCCGAACCAGGCCGTCGCCAACCGCGTCGTCGGCGACGTCAAGGGCAAGGACTGCGTGCTCGTCGACGACCTCATCGACACGGCCGGCACCATCGCCGGCGCGTGCAAGGTGCTGCGCGAGGCGGGCGCGAAGTCCGTCACCGTCGTCGCCACGCACGGCGTGCTGTCCGGCCCCGCCGTCGAACGCCTCAAGGAGTGCGGCGCGCGCGAGGTCGTCCTCACCGACACCGTGCCGATCCCCGAGGAGAAGCGTTGGGACGGTCTGACCGTCCTGTCCATCGCCCCGCTGCTCGCCGGCGCCATCCGCGCCGTGTTCGAAGACGGCTCCGTGGCCGAACTGTTCGACACGTACCCCGAACATCACGGCCAGGGTTTCCTTTTCGCCTGACCTTATGGTATAAATAAACACTTGGCGGCGAACGCCGCCGGTCCCCCATGGTGTAATGGCAGCACACGGGCCTTTGGAACCCTTTGTCTTGGTTCGAATCCAGGTGGGGGAACGCCTACACCGCAATAGACGGCCGTCCGGCTCATCCGGGCGGCCGTCTATCGTTAGGTGCTGGAAACAGATGACACGCCAAGTGAAGGGAACGACACGCTTATGGCATCCTCGGCAGTGACCGCCGCAATCATCCTCGCCGCGGGAGAAGGCACCCGCATGCGATCCAAGAAGCCGAAGGTGCTGCACACCTTCGCCGGCAAGACCTTCCTCAACCGCGTCATGGACTCCGTGAAGGCGCTCGACCCCGCCACCCTCGCCGTGGTCGTCCACTTCCAGGCCGAACGCGTCGCCGCCGCCGCCCGCTCCTACGACGAGGACGTCACCATCGTCAACCAGGACGACATCCCCGGCACCGGACGCGCCGTGCAGTGCGCGATGGCGCAGCTCGCCGAGAACGGCCCTCTCGCCGGCCCCGTGCTCATCGCCGCCTCCGACATGCCGCTGCTCGACGCCGACACGCTCTCCAAGCTCGTCGCCTTCCACAACGAATCCGGCAACGGCGCCACCGTGCTGACCACCGTGCTCGACGATCCGACCGGCTACGGCCGCATCATCCGCGACCGCGAGGGCAACGTGCTGCGCATCGTCGAACAGAAGGACGCGAACCGCAGCGAACTCGCCGTGCAGGAGGTGAACACCTCCGTGTACGTGTTCGACGCCGAACTGCTCGCCCGCGCCATCGCCGACCTCAAGTCCAACAACGCGCAAGGCGAGTTCTACCTCACCGACGCGCTGGAGACCGCCCGCGCCAACGGCAAGGTCGGCGCGTTCACCGCCCCCGACCCGCTGAGCGTCGAAGGCGTCAACGACCGCGTGCAGCTCGCCGCGCTCGCCAAGGCGCATAACCGTCGCGTGTGCGAGGCGTGGATGCACTCCGGCGTCACCATCCTCGACCCGGAGACCACGTGGATCGAAGATGACGTCGAGATCGGCCGCGACGCGACCATCCTGCCCGGCACGTTCCTGCAGGGCCATACGGTCATCGGCGAAGAGGCGGTCGTCGGACCGTACTCGACGCTCATCGACGCGACCGTCGACGCCGAGGCCGTCGTCGAACGCTCCCGCGTGCAGGAATCCCACATCGGCCGCGCCACCAACATCGGCCCGTGGACGTACCTGCGTCAGGGCAACGACTTCGGCGAGGAGGCGAAGGCCGGCGCCTTCGTCGAGATGAAGAAGGCGCACATCGGCAACGGCACCAAGGTGCCGCACCTGAGCTACGTGGGCGACGCGCAGCTCGGCGACCACACGAACGTGGGCGGCGGCACCATCACCGCCAACTACGACGGCGTGCACAAGAACCGCACGACGATCGGCGCCGGATGCCACATCGGCGCCGGCAACCTGCTCGTCGCGCCCGTCGAGGTGGGGGACAACGTCACCTCCGGCGCGGGCTCCGTCATCCGCCACGCCGTGCCCGACGACACGATGGTGTATTCGGAGAACACGCAGCACAACGTCGAAGGCTGGAAGCCCGCCTGGGAGCGCTGACCGCGCCCGACGGGACGACGGACGACAAAGCCGCGACCCCATCACGACCAATTTTGACCACGCAACAGACACGAGGAGATTCATGACCGCACTGCAGTCATCCATCGACGACATCCGCATCGCCGCCGAGGCGGCCGACCGCGTCAAGGCGACTGACATCGTCGCCTATGACGTGACCGGGCCGCTCGGCATCACCGACATCATGATGATCGCCGGCGCGTCCAACGAGCGTCAGGTGCTCGCCGTCGCCGAGGAGATCGAGAAGGACCTCTACCTCAAGTGCGACGGGCGCAAGCCGCGCGACCGCGAAGGCCTCACCGAAGGCCAGTGGGTGCTGCTCGACTACGGCGACTACGTGATCCACGTGATGCACGAGGAGTCTCGCGAATTCTACGGACTGGAGCGTCTGTGGCGTGACTGCCCGCAGATCGACCTGGAGCTCGCGCACCCGGAAAGCGCCGAATGATGGTCCGCCACGTCAGGAACGTCTTCCTCGTCCGGCACGGACGCACCTCCTACAATGCGGCGCACAAGCTGCAGGGGCAGGTCGACATCCCGCTTGACGCCGTCGGCCGCTGGCAGGTCGTCCAGACCGCGGCCGCGCTGAAGTCCCTGTACGTCGACCGGATGCCGAACGTGACCGGCCGTCTCATCGTCGCCTCCGACCTGAGCCGCGCCCATGCCACCGCGCAGGCGTTCGCCGACGCGCTCGGAGGGGCGGACGCGGGCGTCGAGGTGCATGACGACGAGCGCGTGCGCGAACGCAGCTTCGGCGAATGGGACGGTCACGCCGTCGCCGAACTCGCCGAACGCTACCCGGAGGACTTCGCCTCGTGGCGCCTGCACGGCGGCGGCGAACTCAAATACGGCGCCGAACCGAAAAGCCACGTGGGTCGTCGTGGCGTCGAGGCATTGAACGATTGGGCCACGCGCGCGGGATCCGACACCGATCTGTTCGTGTTCTCCCACGGCGCGTGGATCTCCCAGACGCTGCAGACCTTGCTCGGACTCGACAAGGTCGATCCCACGTTCGGCTCGATCGTCTCGATGCGCAACGCGCACTGGGTGCGGCTCACCCTGATGGACATGCCCGACGGCACGTTCCGCTGGCGTCTCGCCGAATACAACCACGGCCCCGCCATCGCGGACACGCCCGAATGGGAGAGGGAACGCTGAGCCGATAAGACGATTGTCGTCCGCATGTCGCAACCGCGACACGCGGACGACACGCGTTATTTGCCGAATCGGGTTCTTCGTCGTAATGTATACGAGGTTCGTTTGAGCGGGCCGATAATCGAATACGGGGCTATGGCGCAGCTGGTAGCGCATCTCCATGGCATGGAGAGGGTCAGGGGTTCGAATCCCCTTAGCTCCACGAAACGAAAACGGGTGGTTATCCGGGTTTCGTTCAGGCCGGCTTTCGGCCGATAATCGAATACGGGGCTATGGCGCAGCTGGTAGCGCATCTCCATGGCATGGAGAGGGTCAGGGGTTCGAATCCCCTTAGCTCCACAATCACAACAAAGGCCCGCAGGATTCATCCTGCGGGCCTTTCGCATTGTGTATGCCCTCGTCGGTTGGGAATCATGCCTATCACTATGCCCCCGCTGGCGGGGGCTGTCGGCGAAGCCGACTGGGGGTGGTCATCGCCAATCAATCATCGGCCCAGATCACCCCAGTCGGCTCTGCCATCAGTTCGTCGTTCCGGAGGATTCGCCGCTCGTCGAACCCGACGACGTGGATCCGGAACCGGTCGACCCGGACGAGCTGGAACCGCTGGATTCGCCGCTGGTCGACCCGGACGAGCTGGAACCGGAACCAGTGGAACCGGAYTCGGATCCGGTCGTGCCGTTGCCGGTCGAC
>NZ_JGZP01000005.1 GCF_000741785.1 Bifidobacterium stellenboschense
GCATTGTTTCCTCCCGCTGGCGGGAGGTGGCGCGTAGCGCCGGAGGGTGGTCCGCGGGACCGGGCGGGCCGTCCGCGGACCGGCCGAGGTGGTCCACAGACCGTCCGAAGGTTCGGCCCGTTTCGTTACGTGAGACGGTCCGTTGTGTTACGGAATGTCGCATAAACGACACCGCGGCCGTCCGTAATCGTTTACGCCCCTCGTATTTGTCGGTTTTCCGGGGTAGTGTGGGCTTCAGTGTCGCCGGAGGCATGCGTGGAGGATGTTCGTGCCCGCCGCCGAAGGCGTGAAGGTATATGGAGACCGAGCAACTTAGAGATGAGAAGTTGAGAAGGGGCCGCGCGTATGGTGGCTGAAAACACGCTTGTCGGCAAGCGCTACCGCATCCTGACGCAGATCGGCAAGGGCGGCATGTCGACCGTCTATCTGGCGTTGGATTCGTCGCTGAACAAGCAGTGGGCAATCAAGGAGATCAGGAACGTCTCCGACCCCGTCCAGCGTGATCTGGTGATCAAGAGCCTCACGGTCGAGGCGAACATGATCAAGCGTTTCGATCATCCGGCGATTCCCCGCATCGTCGACCTGATCGAGGAGAAGGGCTCGCTGTTCGTCGTCATGGACTTCGTCGAAGGCCAGACGCTGTCGAGCCTGCTCAAGAAGGAGGGCCCGCAGAAGGAGGAGGACGTCGTCGACTGGGGCATCCAGCTGTGCGACGTGCTCGACTACCTGCACCGCCGCAAGCCGCCGGTCGTGTTCCGCGACATGAAGCCGTCGAACGTGATGCTCACGCCGGACGGTTCCGTCAAGCTCATCGACTTCGGCATCGCGTTGGAGATCGGCAAGGGCGAGCGTCCGCTCATCGGCGACAACCGTCAGCTCGGCACGCCGGGCTTCGGCGCTCCCGAACAGTTCGATGAGAACGGCGTCGTCGACCAGCGCACCGACATTTACGCGCTCGGCGCGACCCTGTTCTACCTGCTCACCGGCTCGCACCCGCGCAAGAACGGCATCGTGCCGATCCGCCAGATCCGTCCGGAACTGAGCGAGGGTCTGGAGCGCGTGATCGCGAAGGCGACGCGCAAGGATCCGAACGAACGCTACAACTCGTGCGCCGAGTTCGCGTACGCGCTGCGCCACTACGCGGAGGAGGACACCGCCCACCGCAACGCGCTGCTCACCAAGTGGCGCGGATTCCTCGGCACGGCGATCGCCTCGGTCGTGTGCCTGGCGCTTTCCGGCGGCATGATGCTGCTGGCGAACCACGCGCAGAACACCGACTACGACTACTGGATGGCGCAGGGCGCGCAGAACTCCGACGACACTGCCGCGCAGGACGCCTACCTGAAGGCCATCGACATCAAGCCGGACAGCATCGAGCCGTACAAGAAGCTCATCGCCCGCTATACGGCCGACGGCAGCTTCTCCGACAAGGAGGAGCGCACGTACAACACGGCGATCACCACGCACGCCTCCGACCTGACGAAGGACGAGAACGCGTGGGCCGACCTGAGCTACGCGACCGGCCGCATGTACTGGTACTACTACTCCGGCTCGCGCATCAAGTCCGCCGGCGCCTCGTCCGACACCGACCCGCTGCGCTACGCGCGCATCCGTGCCGCCTCGCAGTGGATGCACAACGCGGCCGGCGACAAGGGCTACAAGAACGCGGCCGTCGCGAAGATGTACGCCGACATCGCCGACTTCAACACGCAGATCGTGCCGCTCATCAACGAGGGCAACGACGGCGGCAAGTACAAGCCGTACTTCACCAAGCTCAAGGATCTCGTCGGCTCCGCCGATCAGGAGAACAACGACGTGATCCGCCTCGAGGCCTCGAACCTCGCGCTCGACGCGCTGCGCGTCTACCCGCGCAAGTTCCGCGCCGACGGCATCGGACAGCGTGACATGGCCGATCTGGCCCGCAAGGCCAACGATCTCGCCGTCAAGGTCGAGCCCACCACCGACGCGCAGGACAAGTCCAAGCAGGAGGCCGTCGAGGCCTATCAACCCACGATCGAAGCGATCAACAACGCCTTCGTCGATATCAAGGGAGATGCCAAGTGAACGCCGATACCTTCAGGACCCTAGCGGTCGTCTTCCTCGCGCTGGCCATCGTGCTGGCGGTCGTCGCGGTCGTGCTGTACCGCGTGTTCGACATCCGCGCCGTGCGTGACGCGCTGAGCGGCCGCACCGCCGCCCGCGAGATCGCGGACCTCCGGCACGTGCGCCGCGGCCAGTGGCAGCACGCCGACGAGTTCGCGCGCATCGGCAAGCGCGGCGCGAAGCGCGGCTCCGCGTCCGACGGCAGCACCGGCACCGGTTCGACCGGCACCGGCACCGGTTCGAGCGACATCGAGTTCCGTCCGGTCACCGGCACGGGCTCCGGCTCGTTCCCGACGAACCCGGGCGAGACGCGCGAATCGCAGGAGCCGCATGACGAGACGCGTGCCGGCGCGGGCGCGAAGGTCGCCCCGCAGGCCGCCTCCGCCGCGGCCGGCAAGCACGCGCACGGCGGTGCGGCCAAGCCCGCCGGCAAGTCCGGCAAGACGCGCGGCACGTCCGCGCCCAAGTCCAGGTCCCAGGCCGACGAGCCGTCCCCGATCGCGGACGACGGCGAATCCACCGTGCTCGGCTCCCGCGCCAAGCTCGATGCGCCGAACTTGGACGATCATTTCGTGGAGATCCCGGTCGCCATGGCGTCGGCCGCCGAACTCGCCGACGAGGGGGAGACCTCGCTCATGCAGTTCCGCAAGACCGACCAGCACGCGACCGACGACGATGATGAATCCCGCACCATTCTGGTACGTGGAGGGAAGAACAAGTGATGAATCCGAATACCGAACATTCCACCGGCCCGAAGAAGGCCAGTAGCACGCTGTGGAAGGCGTTGCTCGGCGGCGTCGTGTCCATCGCGATGATCGCCAGCACGAACGCCGTGGTCGCCTACGCGAACCCGGCGAGCACGAACGGCGACGCCACCACGTCCCAGACGCCCGCCGACGGCACGAACACCGGCGACACCGGCAAGACCGACGGTACCGGCAACACCGGTACGAACGGCACGAGCGGTACCGGCGACAATACGCAGAGCGGTACGAACGGCACCGGCGACGGCACGCAGAACGGTTCCGACGGCACGAACGCCGGTGGCAGCACCGGTTCCGGCGACGGCAACACCGGCACCGGCTCCGGCGATGCCGCGAGCGTGGCCGCGCCGAGCGCCGCCACGCTCGACGGTTCCGCCTACACCGCCACGTTCAAGGAGAAGGACGCCAACAACAAGGATCAGGACGTCACCTATGATCTGGTGAACGGCGACGGCTGGTCCGTGAAGATCACGGCCGCCGGCGCCGCTCAGGTGCAGGTGTCCGGCTGGTACAGCCTCGACGGCACGGCCGCCTGCGCCACCGCGCAGGAGCAGGGCGATACCACGAAGTGCGCGCAGATTCCCGCCGACAAGGGCATCGTCGCCAACCCGGACGCCAACGGCGTGTTTACGTTCACGCCCGGCGATGGCGTCTACAGCCTTGCCTCCCTGAACGTTCAGGCGTTCGACGCGAGCGGCAAGACGTCCGCCACCGTCAACCTCGGCGAGCTCGCCGGCAAGACGACCGGCTCCACGCTGAAGAACGTCGCCAAGCTCGTCGTCGACACCGATGCCAGCAAGGCCACCACGCTCACCGCCGATACGACGCCGGTGAAGAACGGCAACACCCTGTCCAAGAAGGTGAACTCGTTCACCATCGCCAACGCCAACCCGCTGTTCGCCCAGCGCATGCGCATCCTCGCCGCGCAGAACCCGAAGCCGCAGCTGCTGACCGTCGGGTCCACGAACTTCGGCGACGCCGCGGAAGCGCAGACCAAGGACGGCAAGTACTCCCTGACCATCGACGCCGCGGCCGCCGGTAAAGACGCGTTCGCCAAGGACGCCTCCTACACGGTGGCGCTGAACGGCACCGCGCTCGGCGCCGGTGCGGCGCAGTCCTCCGCGACGTTCACCATCGACAATGACAAGCCCGTCAAGCCTGCCAAGCTCGGCATCGCCCTCGCCGCCAACGAGACGGTGCTCAAGGACGACGCGAACGAATGGCTGGTGACCGGTGACCACGCGCTCACCATCACCCCCGCCGACGACACCGCCGGCGTCTCCGCCGTGACCATCCTCGACAAGGACGGCAAGAAGGTAACCGACCTCGCGGCCGACACCGACGGCACCTACCATTGGACGCTCGCCGCCGATGCGACCTACGACCTGAGCAAGTACCAGGTCACCGTCACCGACAACGCCGGACTGGTCTCCGACCCGGTCGCGCTCGACACGATCACCCGCGCCGACGGCTTCAACGCCGCCAAGGTGATCGTCGCCACCGCCGATGCCGAGAAGAGCAAGATCGCGTTCGGCGTGACCGGCGACCTCAAGAAGGGCGGCACCTACAACTCCATCAGCGGCATCACCCTGTCCAACAAGAACGATCAGTACTTCGCCAAGCGCGTCGAACTGATGAAGACGCAGATGGGCAACAACGCCCTCGTCGAGGTCGTCGACGCGAACGGCGACGTCAAGGGCAGCTACACCGCGGCAAACCTTCAGAAGAAGAACAACAACGAGTTCGAACTCACGTTCGATCAGGAACTCAAGCTCGGCAAGTACTCGCTCCGTCTCACCAATGAGGCCATCACGTACCTGAACAACGTCAATCCGAACGCCATCAACGATCTCACCGTTGACGACGTCGCGCCGACCATCAGCAAGGTGACGCTGTCGACGGATGCGGACAGCACCCAGCAGCTGGACGGCAAGGTGCTCTACGCGAACGCGACGCAGTCCGCCCCGCAGATCGTCGTCGATACCACCGATGACGTCAGCGGCGTGGCCAAGGTCGTTGTGAACGCGCAGTTCAGCAAGCTCAACGCGGACGGCACGCTCGGCAACGCGGAGAACAAGGCCATCGAAGCCACGCAGCAGACGGACGGCAGCTGGGTCGCCACACTCAACGAGCAGGGCGCCTACGATTTCACCAATGCGACCGTCGAATCCACCGACAACGCCGAGAACACGGCTCCCTTCGAGTTCAAGACCGCGGCCGCCGGCACGCTGGACTTCGGCGACACCACGCTGTACGTCTCCACCTCCGCCAACAAGGACTCGGACTTCACCGCTTCCGTCGCCATCGATCCGGACGCCGCCGAGACCAACAAGGTCACCGCCGTGAAGCTCGAATCCACCTCCCCGTGGTTCAAGCAGATCGTCGCGAACCTGCCGAAGGACCAGAATGGCAACGTCATCGTCGCCAACGGCGTCTCCGATACCGGTGCCTCGTACACGTTGACCGCGGGCGCCGCCACCGGCAAGGACGGCAAGTTCTCGCTGGCCCTCGGCACCACCGCGTTCGACGGTCTCGCCGCAGCGCAGAAGAACGGCAACCACACGATCACGATCGCCACGCCGTTCACCGGCAACGTCAAGACGTTCCTGTTCGATGACACCGCGGCCACCGTCACCGGCTTCGAATACCGCAACAACGGTGCCGAGGATTCCGTTGATGATGGAGACCTCAGCACCGGTGACGGCGACGTCAAGCGTGAACTCGTGTTCACCGCGAAGGATTTGCTGCCCGACGGCAGCGACGGTACCGGCAAGACCGCCGGCGTGAAGCAGGTCACCGCCACGATCGGCTCCGGCGATGCCCAGGCGCTCGTCGACAACGGTGACGGCACCTACACGCTGACGCTCGACAAGCCCGGCACCTACGTGCTGTCCGACATCAAGATCGCCGTCGAAGACCAGACCGGCAACGTGACCCCGTCCAAGTCCGTCGCCGACCTCGTCAAGCAGCTGGATGCGAACGGCCCACTCAAGGACGTCACCTCCATCACCATCGCTGATGCCGAAGCCGACGCGAAGGTCGCCACCACGCTGCTGGTGAACGGCAAGGAGTATGACGTCGCCGCCGACAAGGCCATCTACCTCAAGGGCGACAAGACCCCGACCATCCAGATCAAGGTGAGCGGCAACAAGAACTTCACCAAGCGCTGGAATGCCGCGAACAAGACCAACATTCCGGTCCTCACCAGCACGCTGGCCGCGAACGCCGACGCCAAGAACTATGGCTCGGTCGTGCTTGACTCCTATGTCAAGAGCGGTGACGACTACATCATCACGCTGAAGCCCGCCGCCAACGCCAAGGACCTCATGTCCGCCACGGACAACGGCCTGTACACGGTGAGCCTCAACACCACCAAGCTCAACACGAACAAGGCCATGCGCCAGCTGCTCGGCAAGCGTGTCAACGGCAGGTACTCCGTCGCCGACAAGTCCTTCTCCCTCGGCGTCGACAACGTCGAACCGTCGATCACCGCGCTCAAGTACACGGCCGGCAAGAACGATCTGACCGGCACCGTGAACGGCGAGGAGCACGTGCTCGCCAACAGCTCGCGTGAGATCTCCTTCTCCGCCCATGACCTGTTCGCCGCGCTCAAGCAGGGCGACAAGGGCGGTCAGACCAAGGACGACGCCAACGTCGCCGGCCTGCTCAACGTCACCGCCAAGGTGACCGTCGAAGGCTTCGACGGCAAGTCCAAGACCGAAGACCTGAAGCTCCAGGGCGGCAACGGCACCTACACCGCCAAGCTCGGCGACAACGGCGACGGCATCTACAAGCTGTCCGACGTGAAGATCACCGTGTCCGACAACGCGAAGAAGTTCACCAACGACAACGACATCACCACCAGCGCGAACGCCAACTCGCAGACGCTGACCCTCGCCCAGATCAAGAAGCAGCTCGGCGTCACCGACATCCCCGACCAGCTGGCCGTCAGCCAGTCCAACGGCACCGCCGAGACGCTCGTCAACGGCAAGTCGGTCAAGGAGAATGGCCAGTACTACACGAAGGACATCGAATCCGTCACCATCAAGGTGAAGGACGATCCGGCCTTCGCGTTCCGCACCGCCATCCTCAAGGCCAAGTACGGCAAGACGAACGTGTTCGACGGCAGCTCGGTGCAGTACTCCACCAAGAACGAGAACGGCCTGAGCGCCACCATCGGCGACGCCGACATCGACACGACGGCCGCCACGCTCACGTGGAAGGGCGCCAAGCTGAACAAGCTGTTCGTCCCGCTCGCCAAGCAGATCGCCGCGGGCAAGACCCAGACCAACGGCAACTACACGATCAAGGCCCCGCTTACGGACGGCGCCGTCGTGCTCCTCGCCTCCCCGAAGGACGTGAAGTTCACGCTCGACGAGGTCGCCCCCGAGATCTCGAAGATCTCCGGTGCCGAAGGCGTGGAAGGCACGTCCCTCGTCAAGGGGTACACCGTCAAGGGCAAGTCCTACGACGTGTACGCGGCCGCCGGCAATCAGCAGATCAAGCTGTACGTCAAGGATCTCCTGCCGGAAGGCCAGTCCGCCAAGAACGTGCGTGACGACGACAACGTCAAGAACGAGGTCGGCACCTCCGGCATCGACGACCGGTCGGTGACGTTCTCCGTGCCCGCCCCGGTCGACCTTGAAGGCAAGGAAATCGGCAAGGCCGTCACCGACAAGAAGGCCGACGACTACGACCCCGCTAAGGGCGTCTTCACCATCACGCTCGATCAGGAAGGCTTCTACGACCTGAACGACATCACGGTGAACGTCAAGGACGTCGCCGGCAACGAGCGCAAGACCGCCTCCATCCTCAGCGCCCCGGTGAAGGACAAGATCAACTACACCGCCATCGTCGCCGACGTGAACGACGACAACAGCGCGAAGCTGATCGTCGACGACGTCAAAGGCAACCCGGAGTCGCGTGAACCCGGCTACTACTACCGCGGCAAGACGCGCGCCACCTACGAGATCACCGACAAGTGGTTCCCGCTGTACCAGAAGCTGACCAAGCTGCACACCAACGTGCTCGCCGGCAGCACCGGCGACACCGCGCCCCAGGACCCGAACACCGGCGTGACCGATGTCAAGGAACTCAAGGTCACTGACGGCACGTGGAAGCAGAACGGCTACACGTGGACGCTCGCCGACCAGCCGGTGGAGCTCAAGGGCAACAACGACGAAGTCGAAGGCAAGTATCATTTGAACCTCACCTACAACGGTCTGCGTCCGGAACAGAAGAACGCCAACAAGGACTTCGTCATGGACTGGACCGCTCCGAAGCTCGGCAACCTCACCTCCTCGGTGACCAGCCCCGCCAAGTGGAACTGGATCTTCGCGACCACCGGCGTGACCGTCACGCTCGACGGCGTCAACGACCCGATCTCCGGCATCTGCTCCGCCACCGCGACCAACAGCCCGGATACCCACGACTGCGCCAGCAAGGGCGAGGAGAGCGTCGCGTTCTCGCAGCTCGGCTTCGACAAGTGGATTTCCGACGTCAGCGAGCATCCGGCCCCGGCCGCCGTCTACGCGGGCACCACCGCCGCCGGTTCGATCAGCTTCAGCTTCGACGGCGACAGCCAGCGTCTCACGCTCGGCAACACCTCGATCGCCCTCACCGATGCGGCCGGCAACCCGGTCGACACCGGCGCGCTCAACAAGTACGAGGGCGTGAACGGCGACAAGGCCGCCAACAACGTGAAGGGCGTCGAAGGCATCGCCATCGACACGGTCGCGCCGACGATCTCCATCGCGTACGACAACAACGACGTGCGCAACGGCAAGTACTACAAGGCGCACCGTACCGGCACCGTCACGCTCGTCGAATCGAACTTCGACTTCTCGTTGAAGAACGAGCCGGCGCGCGTAATCGTCACCACCACGGTCGACGGGGAGAAGCGCACCTACGGCGTCGCCTCCTTCAGCAACCCGAGCGGCGACAGGAAGACCTACGTCGCCACGTTCAAGGCCGACAAGGACGGCGACTGGACGGTCGACGCCTCCTACACGGATCCGGGCGACCACGCCTCCAACGTGATCCACGAGGAGTTCACGGTCGATACGGTCGCCCCGAAGCTGACCCTCACGTTCGACAACAACAACGTTAAGAACGGCATGTACTACTCGGCCGACCGCAACGCCACCGTGCGCGAGGTGGAGCGCAACTTCTCCGAATCCGAGTCGGTGATCACCACCACCGCGAAGGACGACAACAAGGCCGACCAGCCCGCTCCGGGCGCGTCCGGCTGGGTCCGCACGGGCGGTGAGCGCGAGTCCACCGAGTGGACGAACCACGTCGCCTTCACCGGTGAGCTCCACTACACGATCAAGGCGACCGCGACCGATCTCGCCGGCAACGTGGCGCAGGAGGTCAGCGAGCCCGAGTTCGTGATCGACAAGACCAAGCCGTCCATCAAGATCGACCGCGTGGAGGACAAGACCGCGTACGCGGGCACCGTCGCGCCGCTCATCACCACGGACGACACGAACATCGACATGAGCAAGGTCAAGTGGACCCTCAAGGGTGCCCACCGCGGCGAACTGAAGGACAAGAAGCTCCCGCAGTCCACCACGAAGGACACGGACAACTCGCAGGTCGTCGACTTCGCCGACTTCGAACGCAAGGTCGACATCGACGACGTGTACACGCTGACCGCCGAAGCCACCGACATGGCCGGCAACACGTACAAGACGCAGAAGACGTTCTCCGCGAACCGCTTCGGCTCCACGTACGTGTTCACCGCGGGCACGCAGAACCTGCGTGGCGCCTTCATCAAGAAGTCGCAGCCCGTCACCGTCAGCGAGATCAACGTGTCCGGCCTCGACCAGGGCAAGTCGCACGTGGTCGTCGCCAAGGACGCCTCCGCCAAGCAGCTCGCCGACAAGGACTTCACGATGAAGACCACCGACGACAAGGGCTGGAGCCGCACCGAGTACACGATCCCCGCGAAGCAGTTCAACGAGGACGGCTACTACCGCGTGCAGCTCACCTCCGAGGACAAGGCCGGCAACCTGTCGCAGAACACGATGGAGAAGAAGGACGAGGACCGCAAGTCCAACGCGGAGGTCAACTTCGCGCTCGACACGACCGCCCCGACCTCCGCCGCGCTCGGCGTGACCTCTGGCAACGTCTACCTCGACCAGAACGGCCGCAACGTGGGCATCGACGCGAAGGACAACCTGCAGGTCGCCTCCGCCGAGATCGCCGTGGACGGCGAGACGCAGGCCACGTGGAACGGCAACACGCTCCTCAAGAGCACGCCGACGTTCCGTCTGCCCGCCGACGGCGCCCGTCACGAGATCACCGTGACCACCGTCGACAAGGCCGGCAACCAGTCGACCGCCGTCTACGACAACATCACGATCGCCTCCAACTGGTGGCAGTACGCGATGAGCACCGCCTGGATCCGCAATACGATCATCTTCGGCGTGATCATCGTGATCGCCGCGATCGCCGGTGCGATCGTCGCGATCAGTCGCAGAAGGAAGTCACTCGCCTACCGCAACAACCCGTTCGATAGGGAGTAACCGCAACACGGCCGGGCACGTCCGCAAGGACGGCCCGGCCGTGTGCGTACAACAGGATTTCCGGCCGTACGCCCGTGCGGCCGGAGGAATCGTCGCAGCAATGTGGCGCGAACGAAAGGAGCCAACGATGGCAGGAACAATCAGGATCACCCCGGATCAGATGCGCACGAAGGCGCACGACTATGATGTGGAAGGCGACAAGGTCAACGACGTCATCACGACGATGAACCGCTACCTCAGCGATCTTCAGCAGGAATGGGAAGGCGAGTCCAGCACCGCCTACGCGGAGCGCTTCGACCAGCTGCGCCCCGGCTTCGAACAGGCCCGTGACCTCATCCACGAAATCGCCGACGCCCTGCGCAACACCGCGCAGCGGCTGGAGGACACCGATAAGGGCATCGCCCAGCAGTTCCGCGGCTGAACGGTTCGATTCACCATCACCGCGGATGACCGCCGGAAGGCGGAATCCGGCACGTATGCGCGCGCCTACGACGGCGCGTGCATACGTGTCCATCAGACTTGAGTGACACCGAAGTCAACGAAACGAGAACACACCATGAGCAGGGAAAGCGACATCCAACGCAGGATAGATTCGCTGGCGGAACGCCGTGCGGGACTGCGCGACTCCATCAGCCAATACACGAATCAGGTCAGCACGCTGACGTCGCAGCTCGATGCGAAGGACCAGGCGATACGCGCCGCAGAGGAATTCAAGACGAACAGCCTGCAACCGCTAGCCAAGGCCAACGAGGACTTCGACAAATCGTTGAACAGCACGGGCGGTATGCTCTCCCAAGCGCTTGGAGGCGAATCCTCGGTGGTCGAGGCGCTGCGCAAACTCAACAGCCAAGGCTCGGAGCGTATCGGCAACGCGATCTCCGCCTGTGAGCGTCTCATCGAACGCCTGCGACGCGAACGCGGCAACCTGTCGTCGCAGTTGACATCCGCCAACAACAATCTCAGCACCGCCAGATCGAACGTGCAATCCGTGCAGAACACCATCAACGACCTTTACCGGGAAATGAGGAACTGACCCATGCCCGACGAAATCAAAATCGACATCGAAGTCGCACAAGAGGCGAAAAGCAATTTCGAAACCGTAGCCGAAGAGGTCAGGAAGGCCACGCGGCAACTGGAACGCGCCGACGAACATATCGGAACATGGGAGGGGGAAGCCGGAACCGCGTTGAAGAAGGCGCTGACCAGTGGCATCGACAAGCTCAAGGACCATGCCACCAGCATCGCCAACTACGGCATCCTGATCAAAGACGCCTTGGACCATCTCAAGTCCGCCGACGAAGGCGAGGCGAAGAAGATCAGGAGCGGCAAGGGCACCTACGAACACAGCACCACGTATGAATACGAATACAAGAACGGTCAAGGCCACAAGTCCGATCCGAAACGGAACCGGACCAAGAAAATGACCATCGACGAGGACGAGTGATCGGAGCAGCCATGTTCAAAGTCCACCTATCCGACGTCGATGCGGCAGCCACCGCGGTGAAGACCTGCGTCACCGATACCAAGAAATCATTCGACGCGGCGCACAAACACAACAAGACGATCATCGAAAGCGGCGACGGCGCATGGACGGCCGCCGCCGATTCGGCGTTCATCTCGTTGGAAACCTCGTTGAACGCGCTCCACAGCGGACTCGACCAGTTATCCATCAATCTCAATAAGGCGCAAAGCCAACTGAAGGACGATGTCGCCTCCAAACGCGACACGATGATGAACGCCATCGACGCATCCATCTCCGATGCGGACACGGTGATGTGCGACTCGAACTCCAATGTGGGCGCCAACGTGTCGAATGCGTCGCAAGCCGCCGCCGCGTTGCGGCAATCCGCGACAAGCGCGAGAAACACGGCCGCCGGTCTCGACGGTTTCGGCGGCGAACGACAGACGATCATCGACGCGTTGGACGCGTTGGGCACCGCCTACGACTCGGCACGGCAGAAGCTCGACTCGCTCGACACGGGATGGAAGGCGTTCTCCGCCGCCGTATCCACGTTCGAAAGCACCTACGGTGGATTGTTCTCCCAGGAGCTCATCGACGAAGGCATGATGAACAAGGCCCGCATCGCCACCAACCAGATGCTCCTTGACGCGTACAAGCCCAGTGCGAGCGGCAGCCTTGACGGCGACATCGAATTCAACGTCAAGAAGGCGATGGCCGAAGGCAAGATCTACATCGACGAGAACGGCAATCTCGTCGCGGACGGTTCCGCCGACGCCGAGTACCTGCTGGTGCAGATGAACGGCACCGCGGAAGGCGAAGTCAACCTGTTCGGTCTCAAGATGCATGGCAAGGCGACCGGTGAGGCCAAGGTAGGGGCGGAAGCCCATGCCTCCGCTACGCTGGACCGCAACGGTCTGAGCGCCGAGGCGTCGGTGCAGGCGGGCGCCGAGGCCAGCGGCAAAGCCGAGGGGAACATAGGCCATCTCGGCACCGCGGAGCTGGAGGGCAAGGCGTTCGCAGGAGGCAGGGCGAACGCGACCGCCACCGTCAACAAGGACGGCGTCGATGCCAACGTCGACGCGTTCGCCGGCGCGGAAGCGAAAGCCGACGGCTCGGTCTCGTTCTTCGGCCTCACATTGAGCGGCGAGGCATCAGCTTCGGCCGGAGCCGGTGCCAAGGCCGGCGTCAACATCGGCAAAGGCGAGGACGGCAAATGGCATTTCGGCGCCAAGGCGTCCGCCACCCTGGGCGTCGGCGGAGGCTTGGGCTTCGACATATCCGTCGATCCGGACTGGTGGACGAAGTCGGCCAAGAACTTCGTCAGTACACTCGTTAACTAGAACGATTCGACGCGCAGGACGTGACGAGCCGACACCGGCGATCACGGCACTTGGACAATACGGACAACAATACAGGAGCGAACATCATGGCAACCTTTCCGAACGAACTCATTCCCGACGTTCCCCACTTCGACTTCGACATTCCGGACGGCTGGAGCGTCTTCCACCCCGAATACCACCTGTTCGGACTGATCGACCGCCGTCAGGAGGGATTCTCGCCGAACATCGTGGTCCGCTGGGATCGGCGCGATGCGGGTTTCACCGTCAAACAGGCGCACGCCGAGCTCATGCGATACGTGGATTCGCTCGGCGACGGCAAGGTGATCGCCGACGACCAGGGCCGCAACCATGACGGCGAGGACTGGGCGGTGGCCGAATACGTGTACACCCATCAACGTATCGGGCGTCTCGCCGGCGTCGCCGCCTCCCGCCTCGTGGATCGCGGCAGCGTCGTCGACGTGGTCACGTTCATCGCGACGGCGACCGGACCGACCACGATGGATGATCTCAAGCGGATTCATGCGATTATCGAGAGCGTCACGGTGCGCTGAATGGGAGAGCGACGATGATTACAACGATTGGCGCCGCGACGACCGCGGCGCTTGCCAAGGCGTTTGATCCGGCGATCGACGGCGAGGTGTGCGTGAACGGCAAGTGCAGGCCGATGACGGAGCAGGATCTGTGGATTCCGTTCGCGATCGTGGGCGGCGTGTTCGCCGTCATTATCCTGTTCGTCGTCCTTCTCATCATCCTGGTGCGGCGCATGGGACGTGCGAAGGCGCAGGGACGTGCCGCCGGCAAGGTGAGCGTCGGCGTCACCTACGAATGGCCGGCGAAGACGGTGAAACGCATCGCCCGCGCGGTGGGCGCACGCTACGAGCCGACCATCGGCGACCCGGGCGCGTTCAAAATGTCCAGCGGCGTGGACGCCACCGCCATCACGAACTCCGTGACTGTGAACGCGCGCACCGACGACCATCTCGCCGAATACGCGGCCAACGCGGGACTCCTGCTGCCGCCCGTGCCGCCTGTCACGACCGGCGTGAACCGGTACGTGCTGAACTGGATGGCCGTGCCACGCCCGTACGGAGGGATTCAGGCGTACACGCTGCGGTATGACAATCCGGTGCGGATCGGCATGGACTTTCATCCGACCGCGTTCATCATCGATCTCGCGTTCAACGGGTCGGATCCGGCCGCGTTCAGCCGCGACGAGACCTTGATTCGCGAAGGGTTCGCCGCCCGGGTCACGTCGGGACGGCTCGCATGTGAGGATGTGAACGGTCATCGGGTGATCGTCGTGGACGAACCCGACAGCGGCGACGTCAAGACCATGTACGAGATCGTCGGCCGCGCGCTCGGCTGGAATCCGGATGCCAAGTGACGATAGGCGAGGCGACTCCCGCGTAGACGCTGGACGTTGGCGTGACTTCGTTCCCATCGGAGTGATTCATTACGGAGGAACCTCATCGCCCGCCCTGTACTACGACGTGAAGAACGCGTTGTTCTACTCATGCAGGAGCCGACGGAACACCATGGTCGGTGGAACGGTGATGTCTCTGGGCACGCTGAACATCTTCGGATGCATGGTGATTCGCGGCCTGAACAACGTCATCGGCGGATTCGATCTGCTCGATCAGCGGTTGGTGCTTATTCGTTCCGCCTCATCGCACAGGCGAAGGCCAACATCGTCGATGATGAGACACGCCCGTAATCGTCGTTACCGTCTACGACAACTGGGGACGATGAGCGAGGCGCGAGCGCCGAAATACGAGGAACTCCTGCGTGTCGCCTTGCTCATCGTCAGAGAATCGCGTCGAGCTGTCCGGCGGCGTTCCGGATAGCCTCGGCCTGCCGGCGGACCTCCGCCGCATATTGCTTCTCTCGTTCCCGCGCCTTGGAGAAGATGCTCTTGATGTCCTCGGCCTTGGTGCCTTTGATGTCCATCTGTTTACGCCAATACTGCTGCATGTCGTTGCGATAGTTGCCGATGGTCAGGTGCCCCGTCCAGTTCTCGAATCGGTAGCCGACGTCCCATTTGGTTACGTCCCACCATTTCTCGCCGTCGATATCGTCGATGATGCCGAGCAACTTCCGCTCCGTCTCTTCGGAGAAGTCACGCACGTCCTGCGAGCCGGCATAGAAGTCCACGCTGACGTTCTTCTTTCCCGAAGCGATATACGTGTTGGCCGCAATCTGCAATGCCTTCATCGCGGATCCCGCCGTCCGGCTGCCGGTCGGACCGAACACCCGGCCGATGGCCGCCATGAATTCATCCAGACGGTCGTAGGTGGAGAGGGCCGCGACTAACAGCACGGTACCTCCCGGATACCGCCGTTCGGCTTCGGCTATCGCATCCGTGAAACTCATGCCTTTGGACAGCATCAACGATGCGAGCACGCCGATGTACCCGGACAGCCGCACCATGTTCTCATCGGAGACGGTGTTCAGCACATGGTCGGTGAACCGTCCGATCTCCTTGCCGATGACGCCCTGCTCCGTCTCGCTGATCTTCATATCCTTATCGAAGAACGCCGCGAGGGAATGGAGCTTCCCGAAATCCATGCCGATGCGATTCCCTTTGACATAGTGGATGTCTCCGGCTATCGATTGCATCAGCGGACTGACGAAATCATTATCGAGATTGTAGGCGTGGATACGGTTCCTGTACCGTTCGATCTCCTTCTTGTAGAAGTCGAGGAAATTCCGGCCGAATCCCTGACCATCGAAGGAGTAACATTCGTCGACCACGCCGGTGGCCACCGTGGAGTACATGGCCTTGTTGCCGCCTTTGGAGTGGCCCGCCACCACGAGCTTGCCCGGATACTTCTCATGTATCCTGCGCACGTAGTCGGCGGCTTCACGCTGCCCGTCCGTATCCATCTCGTGAGTGCCCGCGAGATTGTCCTCCCACTCGCCTTCGCCGGTGCCTTTGAAAATCACATACGTGGCACCCGTCGTCGGGTCACGGAACGTCAACGCCATGGAACCGGTCGTGCCGTTGCCCATCGCGTCCACCAGTATCAGCCGTTTCAGATCCGGATCGGTGCGGGCGTTGCTGACCGAACGCGCCCATTCGGATCCTGTGGTCCTGCCGGCATCGGAGTCGTCGCCTTTGCGTTTGAGACTCGAATCGTATCCGATGAGGATCTTCGACAACGGTTTGCCGATGCTGTTGTTGATGTTCTTCGACGACCATGGTGAGTCAAGACCGAGATCCTTGTCGTTGATGAACGAGTTGCCGGGATCGAGATAGGTCAGATGCGTCAGTACGGCGAGGTCACGCGCGTCCACGGCCATGATCATTCACCGTCCTTGATGATCTCGGGGGCGGAGGCGTCCGCGCTGGCGGTGAATCCTCCCGTATACCAGGAGTCCCATGCGGGCGTCTCCGTCGAATGGCGCATGGCGTCCCGTGCGGTCTCAACGGTGAATGCGTCGCCGTCGATGCGTGTGATCTGCGCGATCTCGTAGTGGACGTCCAGCCCGTCTTTCCGCATGGCGGTGATGAACGCCGATGCGAATGTGGCGAACCGCTCACGGTCCGTGACGGTTTCCGGGGAGATGTAGATCTCCGTGCCGCCAACGAAATACGAGGCGAGATCGTCGACTGCGGCGGACGGCGACAATCGCCATTGGGTCTCGTTCTTCGGACCGGTGGGGTCGCTGATCCGGTAGACGCAGTCGAGATCGGGATGCGCCGCGAGGAACCGGTCGATCCGTTCCGTAAGATGACCGTTGTAGTCGTCCCGGCGCAGCGCCGTGAAATACGTGTCCGCGACATACGGACCGGAATCGTTCCCGCCGGTACCATTGCCTTCCACATAATCCACTTCGAACACGTCGCCTTGCAACGGCCCCGATGCGGGCGTCACGTTGATCCACCATGTCGGGTCAAGCAGTTCCGGACGGTGAAATCCTTCTGATGCATGGAATTCCACGCCATACCGTTCCGACATCCGGTCAAGCAGCGTCTCCGCCAGCGTGACCAGACGGAACAGTTGCGAGTCGGGCCAACCGTCCTTCATGCCGGCGACGTTCGCGTCCCGCTCCTGTCGATCGTTCAGCAGCGCCTTCGCTATCGAGATCTGCCTCGCTGTGGGTGTGACATCCATGTCGTATCCTTTCTTCGCGTATGGCGGCCAGTTCGAGAACGTCCCGCTACCGCCGGCGCCCGCCCCGTTCGCATCCGCATCGGCGTGATGCGTGAGCCATGCGGGAGGAGCGCATCCGGTGAGTCCCGCGGCGATGGCGACGAGCGTCGCCAATGCCGCGGCGCATGCCGCCAGCCGTCGTCTACCCGCCCAACTCATTGATCTTCCCCGCCTCCTCGGCATCCGACTGTTGGAACCGTTGCGACGATTCCGCAGCGAGACGCATCGAACGGTCCAGCAGGTCGGCGAGCGCGGCGGCATAGGATTCCAATGCCGCCGCCGCTTCCTCCAGCGCTGTTCTTCCCGTGCCCTCGCTGTGCGAGAATCCCAGGTCGATATGCCGGTAGCCTTCGGCCAGGGCTTTCAGCACCGCGACCTCGGACAGCCAATCGTCGAGGTTCTGTGGTTTGACGATGATCTCCTCCGCCATGGAGTCTCCCTTCCCGCTTGTATCGTGACCGTCGTGGCAGGCATGCCGCCGGCCGTCGTCACTCCCCGTATACGAATTGGTCGATGCCGTCGATGTCTTCGAGGAACGCGTGCGTGCCGCGATCCAACGGCTGGATCGCATCGATCATGGCGTTCATCGCCTTGCCGACCTGCGCTTTATGCGATTGGAACGAGTCCCGTATCTTCGGGGTGTCGAAGATCTCGGTCCCGGAGACGTCCATGAGTTTCTGGTATCTGTCGGCGATTCCGTTGAGCGTGCTCGCCGCGTTCAACAGTTTCTCGGCGGCCTGTGCGAATTCGGCGTCCGCGATGATCGTCTTCGTCATGGTTCATCCTCTCCTGGCCGCCGCCGCTTCGCGTTCGCGTTCCTCGCGTTCGCGTTCCACGCGGCGTCGTTCCAGTTCACGTTCTTCGGCGATTTGTTCCTCCAGTCGTGCGATGCGCTTGCGCAATTCCATGATTTCGTCCTCGCGCTGGAAGATGTCGCGAATCAGCTGCTGGTTGATCTTCGTGTAGTTCTCATCGAGATGCGGTCTCAGGTTTGCGTCCATGCCGGAACGGAAGCCATCGAACAGCGCCTTCGCGGATTTGACGTGGGGAATCGATTCGAAGCGCGCCGCGGATGCCGACATCCGTTCGATGATCTGATGGCGTTCCTGCTGTTCGCGTTGCATCTGGTAGCGGATGTCGTCCAGTTTGTCGATGTCGCGACGGAGCCTGTGGATGCGTTCGGTGAGCTTATCGATTTGCCGATAGTACGGTGATAGATCCATGATGCCCCTTCGCTCTCCCGGTACGCGGCATCGGCACTGACCACCGCGATTCCGTTCTCAGTGTAGACCACGGCGTGGGCAACATCGCCGTGCTTCGCTTGTTGCACCGAGGATGCGTCGTCATGTTGTAGATTGGTGGAAGGCGAGGTGGAACGGTCCAAGGCGGGGCCGGCCGAGCCGGCAGGGGGTATTCGCGCATGGGCGAGTCCAGCACATACGTTTTGACGATCATGGGGCGGCGTCGCTCCCATACGATGGCCATCGACGCGAACGCCCATGGGATGATCGAACTGGTCGACCCGGATGCCGCCGCCGACGCGCGCCCCGTGGCGCAGGTGCTGTCCGAGGAGAGCGGGCTGAGCGTACACGCCTCCCGCGGCCATTCGCTGATCGGGCCGGATTCGCGGCGCGTGCAGTCGGTGGTCGTCCCGGCGGACGGCCGCGCCTGCATGATGACGGTCGCCGGCCTGCCCGGGCGATCCTCCGATGGCGTCGGAACCCGGGGAACGCCATCCTCGTACCGTGTGTACGTGCGTCCCTCCACGCCGGGATTTCGCCGATACCGCAAGATCGGGTTCGTCCGTCCCGCCTCCGTGATCATCGGACGGAGCGGACGGTCCGGCATCTTCTATGATTCGATGCTCGTCTCCGGCGAGGTCGCGCGGCTCACGCTCCACGAGGATTCGTTCATCCTGGAGAATCTCGGTGCGACCGGCACCGTGTTCGTCAATGACGCGGTGGTCGCCTCGCATACGCCGCTGCGTCTCTGTGTGGGCGACATCGTGCAGATTCTCGACCTGCGCATCATGGTCGGATTCAGGTTCGTCTCCATGAACCGTCCGTTCGGCGTCTCCGTCCGCCAGTCGGATGCGTTGCGGGAGCTCGGGCATCGCGCGTTCCGCGACTCCTCTCCGAAACCGCCCGCCATGACCGGGACGGAACGCTACTTCTACCCGTCTCCGCGACTCATGCATTCGATTCGTCGGCGCAAGTTCACGGTGGACGCGCCGCCCGCACGCAAGAAGCCCGACGAGACGCCGGTGATCATGCAGCTCGGCCCCTCGTTCCTCATGGGATTCGCGTCGCTGTTCATGGTGTTGACCGCCGTCTCCCGGCTGCAGCAGGGGGCCGATCCGATGTCGGTGATGCCCACGATCGCCATGTCCGTCTCCATGCTCGGCGGCATGATGATCTGGCCGTTCGTCAACAAATGGTATGCGAAGCGCCGCGACGTCAAGGAGGAGCGGATGCGGCAGGCCGCCTACGGCGACTATCTCAACCGCATGGAGGCGTCGTTCATCCGCGAATGTGAGGCGCAGGGCGAGATCCTCAGGGAGAACCGCATCGCCGTGAGCACGATCCGGCACAATGTGGCGCGCATGTCCGACGAGATGATGAACCGCAGCCTGCTGCATTCCGATTTCCTCGATCTGCGCGTCGGCATCGGCGACGAGCCGCTCGCCGCCGACATCACCTATCCGCGCACCGGCTTCACGATGGACAGCGACGCCCTGCTCGACAAGGTGAGATCGCTGGCGTCCAAGCCGCCGATCATCCATGACGTGCCGTTGGCGTTGAACATCGCCGCGGATTTCGTGTCCGGCGTGGTGGGGGAGCGGTCCGTGCTGTGGGCGTTCATCCGCGGGCTCATCGTCCAGGTGTGCGGACTGTACAGCTACGAGGACGTCAAACTCGTGTTCGTCGGCGACGGCCGCGACGAGAAGGAATGGGGGTTCGTACGCCGTCTGCCGCACATGTTCGACGACCAGCGCGGCATGCGGTTCCTCGCCACCACCATCGAGGACCTCAACCATGTGGACCGCGTGCTCGGCCCGGTGGTCGAGGCGCGTCTGAAACAGTCGGCGCAGGATCTCGCCGACTACGGCACCTACTATGTGGTCGTATGCGCCGACAAGAAGCTCGCCGACAAATCCTCGGTGATCTCCGCGCTGCTCGAATCCCGCTCCAACAAAGGATTCTCGCTCGTGTTCCTCGGCGAGGAGCTGCGCGACCTGCCGCGGGAATGCTCCAAGGTCGTCGAACTCGACGGCGAAGGCAAGAAGGGGCGCATGTTCCGGCGCGACGACGTCAACGGCACGTTGCAGACCTTCGTCCCGGACTCCTACGTGGACGCGGCGCGCGCCGGACGGTTCGCCGACAACCTCTCCTGCGTGAGAATCGAGAACGAGACGTCCGGCACGTCGTCGCTGCCGCAACGGCTCGGATTCCTGGAGATGCTCAAGGTCGGCAACGTCGACCAGCTCAACATCGGCCGCCGTTGGGAGCAGGGCGACGCCTCGCGCACGTTGAAGGCGCCCGTCGGACTGGACGAGCAGGGCGAGGAGTTCATGCTCAACCTGCACGAGAACTATCACGGCCCGCACGGTCTGATCGCCGGCATGACCGGCTCCGGCAAATCCGAGTTCATCATCACCTACGTGCTGTCCATGGCGTTGAACTATGCGCCCGACGAAGTGGCGTTCGTGCTCATCGACTACAAGGGCGGCGGCCTTGCCGGCGCGTTCGACAACGACCGGTACCGTCTGCCGCACCTGTCCGGCACCATCACGAACCTGGACGGCGCCGGCATCAACCGTTCGCTCGTCTCCATCCAAAGCGAGCTGAAACGGCGGCAGGCGAAGTTCAACGAGGCGCGCGACATCACCGGCGAACCCACGATGGACATCTACAAGTACCTCTCCTACTACCGTCAGGGCGTGCTCGCCGATCCGATGCCGCACCTGTTCATCGTGGCCGACGAGTTCGCCGAACTCAAACAGCAGGAACCCGACTTCATGGACGAGCTGATCTCCGCCGCGCGTATCGGACGATCCCTCGGCGTGCATCTGATCCTCGCCACCCAGAAGCCGTCCGGCGTGGTCAACGACCAGATCTGGAGCAACTCCCGGTTCAAGGTGTCGCTCAAAGTCGCCGACAAAAGCGACTCCAACGAGATGATCAAACGCGCCGACGCCGCCGAACTCAAGGATCCGGGCCGCTTCTACCTGCTCGTCGGATACAACGAGCTGTTCGCCTGCGGGCAGAGCGCCTACACGGGAACCAAATACGCGCCCGCGGACCACTACGAGCCGAAACAGGACGACGCCGCCGTGCTCATCGACAACACGGGCGACGCGTTGGCGACGCTGCGTCCCGCCGTCGCCTCCACGGCGACGAACGTGTCCGAACTCAACGCCGTGCTCGCGCAGATCTGCATGGTGGCGGATTCGCTGGGACGCCATGCCGAACCGTTATGGCTCGAACCGTTGCCCGGCCATCTCGACCTCGCATCCATCCGCGCGAAATACGGGTATCGGGCGGATGCGGACGGACTCACCGCGCTCGCCGGCATGGTCGACGACCCGCAGCGGCAGGACCAGCATCCGCTCGTCGTGGACTTCGCCGCCGACGGCAACGTGCTGATGCTCGGCGCGCAGACCGCCGGCACCGAATCGCTGGTGGCGACGATGCTCGCCTCCATGTTCGAGGACTATACGCCGGACGAGCTCAACGTGTACGCGCTCGATCTGGGCGCCGGCGCACTCGCGTCGTTCTCCGCGGACCCGCATGTGGGAGGCGTGGTCGTCTCCGGCGACCAGGAACGCACCACGAACCTCATCAAACTCATCGAACAACGCATCGAAACGCGTCGCAAGGCCTACGCGACGACCGGCGGCGGATTCGACTCGTATCGCGCCGACGCGTTGCGCCGCGGGCGCCGCGCCGATCCGCGCATCCTCCTCATCCTCACCAACGTGGCGTCGTTCTACGAGCTGTACCCGGACTTCGAGGACCGTCTGAACGCCATCTCCCGTGAGGGGGCGCGGTACGGCGTCCACATGCTCGTCACCGCCGCCTCGCCCATGCAGGCGCGACTGCGGTTGCGTTCCAACTTCTCCCGCACCATCGTCACGACGTTGAGCAACGAGGACGACTACGCGACCGTGTTCGGCAGCCTGCACGGCATCCTCCCGCCGAAGCAGTACGAACGCGGACTCGTGCAGGAAGGCAAGGAACTCCACGAGTTCCAAGGCGCCTCCATCGCGGCGGAAGGGGAGAACGAAGCCGAACGCGCGCGCATCCTCGCGGAACGCGCGCACGCGGACTGGCATGGCGCCGCCGCGGCCCCGATCCCCGTGCTGCCCGAACGGGTCGACGCCGTCATGCTGCGCCCGCAGATCGAAGCCGGCGGGATCGGACGATCCGGCATCCCCGTCGGCTACGACAGGAACGAGGTGGCGCCGTTCCTGATCGACGGCGTGCGCTCGCCGTCCGTGCTGGTCGCCTCGTCGGATGTGGACGCGTTGTCGGCGTATCTCGCCGGACTCGTGGAGACGCTGGCCGCCGCCGACGCGGAGTACGTCGTGCTCGATCAGGATGGTCTGGTGCCGTCCGGCGAACGCGTGCTCACCGAGATGGACGACATCGCGTCGCTGGTCGACGCCGTGACGTCCGGCGAACTCGAGATGGGGATACTGGTCGTCCCCTCGTTCGTCACGCTGTTCACCAAGCTGCCGGATGCGAGCGGCAAGGCGTTGAAGGCGTGGATCGCGCAGGAGGAGTTCAAGAAGTCCACGACGCTGGTGCTGTGCAGCGAGGCGTGGCGCATGGGCAGCATCTACGATCCGTGGTACAAGGTCGTCACCGCGAATCCGGCCGGTGTCTGGGTCGGTTCCGGCTTCGTCGAACAGAACGTGTTCCGTTACGGTTCGGTCCGGCCGGAATACCGTGGGAAGACGGCTCCGTCGGACGGGTTCGCGATGGTGCGCGGCACCGTCACGCCGGTGCGGCTGCTGCAGCCGGTCCGGGAAGGGGAACGATGATGGCGAGGAAGATGCTGTTGAACGTATTGCTGCCGGCGACCGGCGAGGAGTACGAGTTCCGCGTACCCCGCGAGATGACCGTCGACCAGGCGGTCTCGCTGATGTCCAGTATTCTCGCATCGCGTGCGCCGGCGTTCTACGAGGCCGACGGCGAGGCTGATCTGATGATCAGGTCAGGTGACGGATTGGCGGGGCAGGACTTCAATCCGCGTGAGACGTTCGCTTCGCTTGAGGCCCAGGGGCTGATCTACGACGGCGCCCTGGTCGCGCTGGCCTGATCGGCGCCGTGCCCGGTTCCTCGTCTTCGCGCCGGTATCCGCTGATGAACGGAACCACCGGAAAGAATTACGGGTGTGATCATCGACTTGAGAAAGACGGTTATTGGTATGCAATTAAATGACACGGAAACAAGGAGCGGACCCATACCTGACCGCCTGACGGCCGCCGTGCGCCGAACCGGGTACGATGGAATCGTTCATCACGGTGGACGGCGGGAATCGGAGCGGAGAGGCCATGAGAAAGCGGACGACCAAGGATCGCAGAACGGGGGCGCGCACGCTGGTCATCCGTCTGACCAGAAGCGAGACGCTGAACTATGCGATGGCCGAATGGCTGCGCGCCTCCACGGTTCCCTGCCTGCTGCCGTTCAAGTACGAAAGCACCGACAAGGCCGTGCTCTTCTACTACGACATCACCGGGTGCGTGACGCTCAAATCGTATTTCCGCACCGAACTCGTACCCGACCAGTACGGCAGGATGCTGTACTCGCTGGCCGACGTGACGGACGCATGCACCGCACAAGGCATCCCCGTCGGCTGCGTGCAATGGAAACCGAAGATGGTCTACGTGTCATGCGACACCGGGCAGGTGCAGTACGTGATCGTCCCCGCGACGGGATTGCCCGTGCTGTCGGACGGGCCGGGCACGTTGCTGTCCGAAATGGGACGGGCGAAGAACATCCGATTCCTGTCCGCCGAGGATCGACGTCTCCAGGAAAGTGTCTTCGACTATCGTCAACGCAACACCGTGTTCTCCGCGGTGGAATACCGTTCGTTCCTCGACATGCTGTTCCCCGTGCTCGCCGCCATGGCGGGAGCCGAAGCGACGATCACCGAACACACCAGCACCGTGGCGCGATCCATCAACATGCAGCGTGGCGCGGTGCTCGACCCGGTGGCGCTGCTCGCGGGAACCGCGTCCGTCGAAGACGTGAACCGCGGCAGAAGCGTCGGCCAACTGGTCATGGACAACGTGAGCGGCGCCTCGGCGTTCGTTCCCGTAGCGCCGCCGGCATCTGCGCCGCCGGCAGCCGTCTCCCCGTGGACGGCGCGCCCGTCCGCGGCACCGCCACTGCCCACACGCAACACGCAGTCGGCGGCAGGTGCGCCGCCGATGCGTGGTCCGGTCCCTGTGCCGGCGTCCGTGCCGATGCCCGTCGCGCCGCCGCCTCCCGCACGGTATGCGACGTCACCGTCATCCGCGGGATTCGAAGTGACGAGAATCCGCGACGGGCAGATGCTGACCGCCTCCGGAACGCTCGCGGGACGCGCGACCATCGGACGTTCGCGCGAAGCCGATCTGTGCGTGGAAGGCAACGGGCGAGTGAGCCGCATCCACGCCACCATCACGGCCATGGGCGATGGACGGTTCGCCGTCACCGACCACAATTCCGTCAACGGCACCTACGTGCGCGGCCACCTGCTGCCGCACGGCGGCACCGATTACCTGTCCGACGGGGAGACGTTCGCGCTCGCCGGCGACGAGTTCGTCATCCGCGCGTTGCGATGACGTGTGCGTTGTGCTGATGGTTGTGCCGCCGCTGTGCGCGGCGTTGCCGTATGCGGCGATGGTGTGCGATGGTGCAAAATGGTGTGACTTGGTACGCAATCGTGGTATATGGTACGCAATCGTGGTATATGGTGTGCGTCAGGTTCCATTGGTTCGTGTTGTTCAAGGTGCGGGCCGCCTGTGACGTGTGCATGTCCGGCTAGGGCGGAAGGACAGGACCATCGTGATGAATCCGTTCAAACCGACGGCCGGGAAAATGCCGCCGGTGCTCATCGGGCGTCAGTCGACGATCGATGATTTCTCGGAGGCGTTGGAGAACGGCGTGGGCGCGCCGGGTCGCATCATGCTGGTGACGGGCCAGCGCGGATTCGGCAAGACCGTCATGCTCACCGAATTCCGTCGCATCGCCAAGGCGCGGCATTGGGAGACCATCGGCGAGACCGCGTCCGAAGGATTGGTGGCTCGACTGGTGCGGGCACTCGCGCCGCATCCAATCCGCTGACGTTGCGCAACGTGCTCAACAAGCGACTTGCCAGTCGGAAGATCGGCAAGGGCCGCGGCGGCCGCTCCGCCGGCAGCGGCGCCGGCCCGCGCCCAGCCGGAATCGCCGCCGAGATCCAGCTCGCGTTTGACCGGCGTCTTCTCCCGCGTGTCCCAGAACACCTGCGACCCATCCTCAAGACGCCCCACCAACACATACCGAATGAACAACATCGATCTCATCCTTCCATCGCATGAGTGACAGGACGACCGGACCGCGTCATCCGGACATAGGTCAACAGCATACTCGCGTGCGGGGCGTCGATTTGACTGTATGCGGGGCTTGCACTGAACTGGAATCATCGCCGATGGGGGCGGATGTGCTCCACTCAACCGTTGATGGATTGGAGTGTGGAGCGGTGCCGTGCCATGCGGAGCTTGTGTGGTGCGATTCCGCTCCACACGATACGCGATGGTTGCGGTTCGGCGTGTGTGTGGCGCGGAAACCCATCCACACGACGGGCGAGATCGCCGACTCGGCGTTTGTGTGGAGCATTCCCGCTCCACACGGTTCCCGGTGGGGCATGGTGTGGCGCACGGGCGCACGCCTCCGCTTGCTTCTTGGCATTTTGTGCGCATGTGTTTTGCATTGCTGCGGTGCCATGTGCCGTACATCCGCGCGGCATCGCGCGTTGCCGCTCGTCACGTGTGCGTGATGCGGAAGAAACCTGAAAACATGCTGGGATGGGCGTAGTCTGGAGCCATGAAGGTCAGGATCGTGAAAAATCGGCAGGCCGGTTCGCAGACGTTGACGGTGACGGCCACGCGCGGGGAGGAACTCGACTATGCGCACGCCCAATGGCTGGGCATGGGCCGGATGGCGATGCTCGCCTTCCGCTACGAGGCCAACGACCGTGAAACACTCTGCTACTACGACGTGACCGGTTCGGTCCCGCTCGCCGACGTGGCGCGTTCCGGCATGAACGACACCATATACATGGGCGCGTTGCTGTCCGCCGCCGCGGTATTGGGGGAGTGCGAATCGCAGGGCATCGCCGTCGTATGCGTCCTGTGGGAGCCGAAACACGTGTTCGTCGGTCCCGACGGCGGCGTGCGGTTCGCGCTCGTCCCCCTGTTCGGCGCGGACGCCGGACGCAAGAACACCATCCACGCCCTGCTCACGTTCCTCGCCGACTCCCGCCGCGTGCGGCTGCAATCCCCGAACGGCATCGGACTGCAACAGGCATTGGGCGGATTCCTCGCGCAGAACCCCACCGTCTCCGCCGCCCTGCTCAACGGATTCCTCACCTCGATGGGACTGATCGCACCCGCGCATGGCGCCGCACAGCCGTCGTTCACCCAGGCGTCCTCGCCCACGCAGGCCGCCTCGCCGACCGTCGCCGGCGGCACACGCCCCGCGGTCGATAACGATCCGTTCGGGGCGACCGTCGTCGGCGACGCCACCGCGCCATCCCGATTCTCCTCGCGGCCCACATTCGGCGGTTCGGGGACCTCCGCACAATCACCGTTGCAGCAACTGCGCGGCGTCGCCGACATGACCGGCGGCACGGGCTCCGGGTTCACAGGTTCCGGGTTCTCGTACACCGGCACCGGCTCGTACACCGGTGCCACCGGTCCGACCGAATCGTTCGGTCCCCGTCCCACGCCGCAACCGGTCGTCTCCGACGAAACCGTCGCATCCACGCTGCCGCGCCACGGCGGCGAAACGCAAGCCGACGAGACCGTCGCCTCGGTGCTGCCGCGCCACACGGCCGCACCCGATGCGGCGCAGAATGTCGCGGCACAGCCGGCATCGCCCACGGCGGCACCCGCCGGAAGCCAAGCACGGCCCGCGTCGGGCGAATCCACTGGCAGACCCGTCAAGCCGGTTCAGCCGGCCATGCCGGCCGCAACGCGTCCGACGAATCCGGCCATGCCGACGCAACCCGCACCGCAATCCACGCCGATGCCCAAGACCGCGCCGACCATGCCGGCGAAATCGCCCGAACCGCAACCGGAACGCCGTCCCGCACGCGACTTCTCCGCCATGCTCAACGGCGACAAACCGCGTCCCACACCCGCATACAAGCCGGTCATCCGCACCAACCCGGCTGCCACGCCCCGCACCGACGGTGACGACAGCGAAGGCGAAACCAGCCTGTTCGGCGCGACCGAACACGACGGCTTCGAAGTGACGCGACTGCGCGACGGGCGCACCCTCACCGCGACCGGTGCGATCGCGCGCAAAGCCACTATCGGACGCTCCAAGACCGCCGACCTGCACATGGGCGGCAATACGAACGTGAGCCGCGTCCATGCCACCATCGAAGTGATGGACGACGGCCGGTTCGCCATCACCGACAACGATTCCGCGAACGGCACCTCCGTGCGCGGCCGTGAAATGGCATCCGGCGGCACCGAATACCTGTCCAGCGGCGAGGATTTCGCGCTCGCCGACGACACGTTCATCATCCGCGCGCTGTAGATTCGGAAGATTGGTGTGAGGTGCGGGCAGCCGGGCATCCCCGAGGCTCGTGTCGGTCATTCGCCGGCCGACGGCTCATGCCCGTTTGTGCATGGTTCTGAGTTGTTTGTGTATGGTTCGGGGGCGAACGTGCATGAATTCGGGGCGTACCTGTGGGGTATGGTCGTGAAGAACCGCTGAAACCAGGGGAGAGCGGCTGTGGAATTTGGCGGAATTCCGGGCTTTTGATGAGGCCATCCACCGGGCGCGGGAGCGTCCTTCACGGGCATGCCGTACAGGTTCGTGCGTATGGGCTACACATTGCTCGTGAAATCCTGCACAATGGTATCCGAACCATACACAACACCGCCTGAACCATACACAACACCGCTCAAACCATGCACCATGGTCTTTCGATGGTTTCTCGTTCGCTTCGCCCACCCCGGTTGCCTTCGCCGACGCCTCCGCCGGCGGGGCGCAGTGCCCTTCGCCCATTACCATTGCCTAGTCTCAGCGGATGGTTGACACATGTCTCCCATCAAGTACGGCGGAGTGAAGTGAGACATCATGTGCATTGGCCGATTGGCGAAGGCGAAGCTTGGGGCTTGCCGGTGAGGAAGCCGGTGATTCCCTCCGCGGGCGCATACAATGAGAGAGAAGACAAGGTGGTCCGAGCGGAAGGAACGGGACGATGGGACGATGCGCGCAATGCGGGAGCATGATTCCCGACGGTACGATGTTCTGTATGCGATGCGGTGCGCCGGTGGCTGCCCCGGGAACGAGCGGCGGCGCGGTGCCGCCCGTCGCGGGGAGCGTGGGAGCAGGGGTGCCGCAGCCCGGTATCCCGCAGCCGTCGGTGCCGCAACCGGTTGTTCCGCAACCTGCCGTCCCACAGCCGGTGCGGTCGGAATGGCCGAATCCTCCACAGCCGGGTGTATCGCGCCCTGCCATACCGCAGCCGGGCATGTCTCAGTCTTCCGCCCCGCAACCCCCGCCTGTGCCGGGCGGTGCCGGAGCGAATGCGACGGGGGCGTCGGGCACCCCCGATGGCGGCGGGAAGAAGCCGAAGCGGCGCGTACTCGTCATCGTGATCGCAGTGGTCGTGGTGCTGATTGCGGCGGCGGTCGGCGGATTCCTCTACTGGAAGCACACACAGAATACTGCACAGCAGGCGTCACCCGAGCAGTCGGAAACGCAACCGAAGAAGGATAGCGGCGCGGCGACGCCGAAGAAGAAGACCGAGACCAAACCGACCAAGCCGAAGGTCAGCGAGGTCTCGATGACCGACTTCCGGTGCGGTTCCGACGGCACCCGCGACAAATGGGATTGGAGCGGCGGCGCGCTGGTATCCGCGATGGTGAGCTGCGCCGACGACGGCTACGCCACCGACGGGGAGACCTCGTCGAACGGCAGTCAGTCCGGTGACGAGGGCGAATACTCGTTCGGACTGTGGACGCCCGCGTTGGAGAAATCCAAGGTGATCCACGTCTCCATGCTGAAATCCGGCGAGAAGGAGGAGGCCGCACCGACCGTCGCCGCCACCTACGGCGACGATCCGGCCGTGTTCGTGATCTACGCGGTCAAGACGAAGGCCGTCGGCACCACGCCCGAGACCGTGCACCTGTACGCGCACGAGGTGAACGTCGAGAAGGGCACGCTCGGCAAGCGCATCGATCTGAAGACCGAGGAGGATAATCTCATCGACCGCGATCAGGACTACCGGTATGCGGTGATCGGGCAGTCCGATACGCGTGTCGCGGTGCAGAAGACGTGGCGCACGACGGAGAAGTTCACGGTGAACGATGGCGAGAGCAGCCGGGACATCGACCACGCGCAGATCATGGCGCTGACCCGCGGCAAGAGCGAGGCCACGACCCTGCAGACCTTCCAGGACAAGGGCGAGGTCGTCAGCGACAGCGGTGGATACCAGTCGATCGACATGACCGAGTTCGAGGTGGACGGCATCGGCGTGTACGACACGTACGCGGTCGCGGAGCAGGGGCCGAAATCCAAGACGTATCACCTGTATGCGATCGACGGCGACAAGAAGCTCGTCGACGTGCCGGATACGTATTGCGGCAGCGAGTACGGGTGCGGCGTCGACCGGATCCGCCGCGTCGGCGACGACCACTGGCTGTTCGACGACTGGATGGTGGACGCGACCGGCGCCGCGACATCGGTGGCGTCGATCGTCGGCGTGGACGAGGACGTCGATCTGCATCTGGACCAGTTCGCGGACGGCACCGTGTACGTGCAGCAGAACTACGATCAGGGCGGCAATAACGCCAAACGCGTGTTCCTCGTCGACGGCGACCTCAAGGCCAGCGAAGTGCTCGACAAGGACCGGTGGAACCGTCTGCTGCTCAGCGACGGCGGGTTCCAAGGCATCAACTATCTGACCGGCGAGATCTACGTGAAGACCACGGATGAGCAGATCACCGTGAACCGGAAGGGGAAGGCCGTCGGATCGTATGACGAGCTGCCGTATGCTGCGGATGATGATGCGCCCGACCACACGCACATGACGTGGATGCTGTTCCGACAGTCCGGCGACAACGGTGACGTCTATACGGTGACGCTCGGCCAGGAGCCGGGGCAGTCCGCGCCGGATGATGCGGAGGACGCCGGATGATGCGGGACGCGGCCGGAGAATAAGGAATGGGGCGCATCCGGTTGGATGCGCCCCATTCCTTTTGTGGATTGACCACCCCCAGTCGGCTTCGCCGACAGCCCCCGACGTTATGTGCGACGTGCGCGGTGCGCACTGCTATGGGACAGTCCACAGGACTGTCCCATCCAGCGGGGGCATCAGGGCCGCAGCGGACGGCTACATCTTGTCGTTGAAGCCGTCTTGGAGAAGATCGGTCAGATCGTTGAGCTCCTCGGACGGGTTGGCTTCCTTCTCAAGATCGGTCAGTCCGTCGTTGAGGTCGGAGGAGGCGTTGTACGGGCTCTCCAGCGCGTACAACTGATCCGTCAGGTCGCTGAACTGCTGGTATTTGCCGTTATCGGAGAAGATGGAGTCGGTGCTGCCGAGCGCCTCCATCTGCTTCATGATGTCGCCCAGCTTGGTCAGGTAGTCCTTCATCGTGGTGGCGTATTCGGCGATCGGCTTGATCTTCGAATCGCCGAGGTCACCGAGCGCCGAGGTGCAGCCCTTGATGTAGTTGTTGTATTCGCTGTAGTAGTCGTCGTCGGAGTAGGACGCGGTCGGGGTGGCGTCGCACGCCTTGGTGACGGCGCTCATCGCGACGGCCGTGTCGGCCATGTTGGTCGAGAACGTGACGAACTTCTGCGCCTTCTTCTCGTACTTGTCGTACGCCTCCTTGACCTTGTCGTCGTGCTTGTACACCTTGAGGTCGGTGAACTCCTTGTTCGCCTGCTCGTAGTCCTTGATGTACTGCTTGATCTTCGAGGCGTCGGCCTTGTCGAACGTGGACTTGTTGTCGTACGTGGTGGACATGGCCTTCGACATCTTCGAATTGACGTTGCTGTACTTCGTGTACATCTTGGTGGTCTGGGTCTGGCCGTCGAGATAATCGTCGGCCTTGAGCGAGCCCGGCTTGACGACGACGAACACGACGACGAGCACGATGACCAGCACCGCGGCGATCGCGCCGGCGATGATGCCGATCAGCGCGCCCTTCGACAGGCCCTTCTTCTTCGGTGCGGGCGCGCCGGGGAACGCGGGAGCTCCGGGCGCCCCCGGAACCGGACCGCCCGGATAGGCCGGGGCGGGGCCGGCGGGATACGCGGGGGCTGCCCCGTCGGGCGCGGGCGCACCGGGGTATGCGGGTGCCGGGGCTCCCGGAACAGGGCCGCCCTGATAGGCGGGGGCCGCTGGCTGGAACTCCGGGGCGGGCGCTCCATACTGCGGCGCCTGCGGGGTCGGCTGCTGGGAGAGGTCGGGGCCTGCCGATTGTCCGGCGGATGCCGGGGATTGTCCGGCTCCCGGCGCCTGCCACGGCGCGGGCATGGCCTGCGTGGGCTGCTGATCGTATGGTTGTGGCTGTCCGTACGGCTGGCCGTAGGCTGGGGTGTCCGATGCCTGTGGCTGGTCGAAGGGGACCTGTCCGTTGTCCGTTGGGCTTGAGCCGCCGTTGGCGTTGGGGTCGCTCATATGCGTTCCTTTCATTCTCCTCCTACGCGCCATCGGACGATGATGGCGTTCCAACCGCTGGGAGGTTGGTTCCAGCCTATCACCGGCATCGGGGCCTTCCAAGGATTGACATGGTTGCGTTATGCGTCAATTTCGGATGAAGTTGTCTAGTATCGCACTGATGTGGTTTACGCGTCACGTGACCGTCATCCGCCCGCAACCATGCCGTTGCCGTGGCGTCATATTCCCGCCTTGCGCCCGCCCATCCGCATTATGCTCCATCCCGTTCCGTCCTCTTCCTGTCCGGAATCGTGTCCATTTGATGAACGGCCGCCGTGGGTGCCGCGCGGCCACGAGTAACGTCTCGTGCCATGAGCGAAAACACCGCAACGAAGAAGTACACGATCGCCGTGATCCCCGGCGATGGCATCGGCAAGGAAGTGACCCCGTGGGCGCAGAAGGCGCTTGAGAAGGCGGCCGAAGGCGTGGCCGAATTCGAATACGAGCCCTTCGATCTGGGCGCCGAGCGCTACCTCAGGGACGGCTCCATCCTGCCCGAGGACGAGGAGGAGCGCATCAAGAAGACCGACGCGATTCTGCTCGGCGCCGTCGGCGACCCGCGCATCAAGGCCGGCATCTTGGAGCGTGGCCTGCTGCTGAAGCTCCGCTTCGATCTGGACCAGTACGTGAACCTGCGCCCGTCCAAGCTGTACAAGGGCGTCACCTCGCCGCTCGCGAACCCCGGCGATATCGACTTCGTCGTCGTGCGCGAAGGCACCGAGGGCCTGTACTGCGGCGCCGGCGGAGCGGTCCGCCGCAACACCCCGAACGAGGTCGCCACCGAGGTGTCCATCAACACCGCGTACGGCGTGGAGCGCGTCGTGCGCTACGCGTTCAAGCTCGCCATGAAGCGCCGCAAGCACATCACGCTCGTCCACAAGAAGAACGTGCTCGTCAACGCGGGCGACATGTGGCAGCGCATCGTCGACAAGGTCGGCGAGGAGTACCCGGAGGTCACGCACGACTACTCGCACATCGACGCGGCCACGATCTTCCTCGTGTCCGACCCGTCGAAGTTCGACGTGATCCTCACCGACAACCTCTTCGGCGACATCCTCACCGACGAGGCCGGCGCCGTCGTGGGCGGCGTGGGCTACTCCGCCTCCGGCTGCATCAACGCCTCCGACGAATACCCGTCCATGTTCGAGCCGATCCACGGCTCCGCTCCGGACATCGCCGGCCAGAACAAGGCCAACCCGACCGCCGCGATCCTCTCCGCCGCCATGCTGCTCGAACATCTCGGCTTCGACGAGGCCGCGCAGAAGATCCACAAGGCCGTCGAGGCGGACATCGAGGAGCTCGGCTCCACCGTCCGCACCACCGATCAGGTCGGCAAGGACATCCTCGCCCGCATGTGACGCGTTCCGAAAGGCCCTCGGCGTCCAGTCGAGGGCCTTTTGCTATGGTGGCGGCATGGATATGGAGCACATGGTGCGCGGGGAATGCAAGACGCCGGGCGGCAAACTCGTCGCCGTGACCGTGGAGCCGGGGGATGCGCCGACGGGAGCGTCGGCCTTCGCCACGGCGGGCGGCGCGGTGGCGTCACGCGTGCGCGTCGACGGCGACTTCTTCGTCGACGCCGACTCCGACGAACACGCCGACGCCCTCTTACGCGACATCGAACGCGCCCTCGCCGCCATCGCCGCGGATTCCGCCACGGCCGATGCCGACTCGCAGGATTCCACGACGGGAACCGACGCGGGGCCGATTCGCGGATGCGGTTCGGGCGATGATTCCACAACGGTCGAGACCACGATCTGCGAGGCGATCGCACGTCACCCGCACGCCTGTCTCGTCGGCACCGACGCCACCGCCATCGCCATCGCCTACACCCGTGCCCTCACCCGGCCCCCGTCATCCGTTGCGTCCGCCGCGTCCTCCCTCACCTCGCCCCCGCTGGCGGGGGCTCCCGCGCAGCGGGTGGGGGTGGTCCCATCCGTCACGACACCCGCCGCACCCTCCACCCCCGACTTCGCCTCCCGCTGGGCCTCCCTCTGGCCGCGGCTCGCCATCGTCCACGACCGGCCGCGCACCCCGGACGAGCAGATGGCGATCGACGAGCGATGGGCGCGCGAGGTCGCGGCCGGCACACGCCCGCCGACCCTGCGCATCTGGGAGTGGAGCGCGCCGTGCGTGGTCGTCGGCAGGTTCCAATCCATCCCCGACGAGGTCCACGAGAGCGTTGCGCGCGCCGAGGGTATCACCGTGGTGCGTCGGTGCACGGGCGGCGGCGCGATGTTCATCGAACCCGGCAACACGATCACCTACTCCTTATATACTCCGCTCGATTTCGTCGCCGGCATCGACGTCGCATCATCGTATCGTCTGTGCGACCGCTGGCTCGTCGAGGCGCTGCGTGGGCTGGGACTCGACGTGCGGTTCGCCGGTCTCAACGACATCGCGTCGCAATACGGCAAGATCGGCGGCGCGGCGCAACGCCGCTTCCCCGCGCCGCACGCGCGCGGGGGAGCGGTCGCGCCCGGCGCGGTCCTGCACCACGTGACGATGGCGTACGACATCGACGCGGTGAAGATGACGCGCGTGCTGAACGTGAGCGGCGAGAAGACGAGCGACAAGGCGGTCAAGTCGGCGGTGAAGCGCGTCGACCCGCTCCGCAGCCAGACCGGCATGACGCGCGCCGAGGTCGTCGCGCACCTGCTCGCGTACTGCCGCGCGCAGGCGTCCCGCGCGTGACGGCGGCGCCGCACGCGGGACGCGCATGCGCGACCGCCGCCCGCGCGCATGTGAACGCTTACGGTACGTTCACGGCGGCTCCGGCGGGCGTGCGGTACAATGTTGCGGACGATGGTCGAGGATGTCCGCGGACCGACGGTGGAATACGGCGACGTGACGATGGGATGGTGATGTGAGTTGGCGGAAAAGCCGAACGCGATGCCCGAAGAGGAGAACGTGCTCCTGCACACCGCGCTGTTCAAGCAGGTGTCGCCGGAGCAGGCGGAGGAGCTGATCCCCCATCTCAATCAGGCCGTGTACGACAAGGGCGAGGCCATCTTCGAGCAGGGCGGCACCGATCATCGCATGTACCTGCTGGAGCACGGGCGCGTCAAGCTCGTGCGCGAATCGAACGACCATCGCATCCAGCTGCTGTCCATCCACGCGCCGGGGGAGGTGCTCGGCGAGATTCCCGTGTTCGATCCGACCGGCGGCCCGCGCACCGCGTCCGCGCTGGCGATGAACCACGGCACGCGCGTCGTCTGGCTGGAACATGACGCGCTGTTCCACTGGCTCGACCAGCATCCGCGCGTCGCCATCGACATGCTGCAGGTGATGGCCGGGCGCATGCGCTCCAACAACGAGCACATCTCCGACCTTGTGTTCATGGACGTGCCCGCACGTCTCGCCAAGACCCTGATCAACCTCGCATCCCGCTTCGGCGAGCCGGTCGAGGAAGGGCTCAAGGTGCCGCATGACCTCACGCAGGAGGAGATGGCGCAGCTCGTCGGCTCCAGCCGCGAGACCGTGAACAAGGCGCTGATGGACTTCGCGAACCGCGGGTGGATCGCGCGCGAGGGGCGGTCGATCATCATCTACCAGCCGGGCATGCTCATTCGCAGGTCCCGCCGCTGAGGGGCGTGGGCGGCGACCACCCCCAGTCGGCTTCGCCGACAGCCCCCGCCGGCGGGGGCGGGTATGGGGCACCCCGGCGGAGGCGGGGCGTTCACCGTGTTTGCGGGAGACGTTCAGGGAGTGCGGTTCTTGTGAACGATTGCACACACTCCGGCACGGAAACGGCTCCGGTAGACCCACCCACTTAGAATGGGGCGCATGCCGAAAAAGAAGTCCCTTACCGTTCGACGTGTGCTCACTTTGCTGTTGGCCTATATCATGCTGTGCGTCGGCGGTGGCGTGGTGGTGGCCACGCTGGTTTCCCCCGCCGTGTTCGCCGCGAACTCGGTGGCCAAGGCCGTGGTGCCGTCGCTGAAGGTCGAGGGCGTCGATTTCGACGTGACCTCGCTGCCGCAGAAGTCCGTCATGTACGCCTCCGACGGCACGACGAAGATCGCCGAGTTCTACGCCGACAACCGTACCGTCGTGCCGCTCAAGAACATCTCGAAGGTCATGCAGCAGGCCGTGGTCGCGCGTGAGGACCGTCGATTCTTCAAGCATCACGGCGTCGACGTGCAGGGCGTCATGCGCGCCTTCTTCCAGACGTTCGTGAAGAAGGGCGATACGCAGGGCGGTTCGACCCTCACCCAGCAGTACGTGAAGAACGTGCTCGCCATGCAGGCCCGCGAGGACGACGACCCGATCGCCGAATACCACGCCTCCGAGCAGACCGTCGCGCGCAAGGTGCGCGAGATGCTCATCGCCGTGCAGATGGAGAAGCAGTACTCGAAGCTCGAGATCCTGCAGGGCTATCTCAACATCGCCCAGTTCGGCAACCACAACCTCTACGGCGTGGAGAGCGCCGCGAAGCGCTACTTCAACGTGTCCGCCAAGGATCTGAACGTCGTGCAGGCCGCGACCATCGCCGCCATCACGAAGAACCCCGCCAAGTACGATCCGACCAGCGAGGAGAACATCAAGGAGTCCCAGAAGCAGCGCAACATCGTGCTCGACCTGATGCTGCAGGAGGGGTACATCACCCAGAAGCAGCATGACGAGGCCGCCAAGACGCCGCTCAAGGACACGCTCAACGTGCAGTCCATCGAATCCGGATGCCAGGTGGCCGGCGACGCCGCGTTCTTCTGCGACTACGTGACCCGCCAGATCCTCAAGAACCAGGAGTTCGGCAAGACCGAGGAGGAGCGCAACAAGCTGCTCAAGGAGGGCGGCCTGTCGATCGTCACCACGATGGACGTGAACGCGAACAACATCGCGATGCAGACGGCGCGCGACACCGTCCCACCGAACGATCCGACCGGCTTCGAGATCGCGATCGCCTCGATCCGCCCCGGCACCGGCGAGGTGCTCGGCTTCGGCATCAACCGTACCTACGACGCCACCGATCTGGCGAAGACCGATTCGACCCGAACGGCCGTCAACTACGCGGTCGACGAGCAGGACGGCGGCGGTTGGGGCTTCCAGCCGGGCTCCACATGGAAGCCGATCAACCTGATCGCGTGGATGCAGAAGGGCAAGTCCATCAACCAGTACCTGCGCACCTCCACCGCGTACAACACGGCGAGCTTCAGCTGCAACGGCTACGCGTTCGCCGGCACGTGGAACGTCCAGAACTCCGGCGGCGGCACCTCGAACGAAAGCCCGCTGCAGGGCCTCGTGCTCTCGCACAACACCACGCAGGCCTCGATGACCCAGCAGATCGGCCTGTGCGCGATCGCGGACGCCGCCAAGCAGGTCGGCTACCACAACTCGATCCAGGGCCATGAGGACGTCTACGACTCCAACTCCTTCCAGCCGCCGATGGTGATCGGCACCGTGCAGGCCTCGCCGCTCACCATGGCGAACGTGTACGCGACCATCGCCGCCAAGGGCGTGGAATGCACCCCGATCGCCATCACCAAGATGACCGACCGTTCCGGCAAGAACTACAAGGTGCCGTCCGCGAACTGCCATCAGGCCATCGACCCGGAGATCGCGGAGACCACCGCCTACGCGATCAACCAGGGCGTCGTCCGCTCCGGCGGCAACGCCGTGGACGCGCAGCTGAGCGGCGGCCGCAAGACCTTCGCGAAGACCGGTACGAACGAGGACACCTACATGCTCACCGGCGGCTTCATCCCGCAGGTGGCGACGTTCGTGGCCGTCGGCAACGCGGAATCGCCGCAGTCGTTCAACTACAAGACGATCAACGGCGTGTACCGCCCGACCTGGTACGGCATGTACATCGCCGAGCCGGCGTGGAAGCAGTTCATGCAGACCTACGTCGACACGGCCGGCATCCCGATCGACAACAGCTACGGCAACCCGAGCGCGAAGTACACGGGCGGAAGCACCACCACGTACAGCGGCACGGGTTCGGGCACGACCGGCACGACCACCCAGCAGGGAACCGCCGGCACGACCACGCAGCAAGGCACGACCGGAACCACGACCCAGCAGGGCACGACCGGCCAGTGAGCAGGTAGCCCGGCCGTCTTCCGAGGGCCGGACGCCCGACGGTCGAACGCCCACCGCATCCCACATGCGGTGGGCGTTCGGCATACTTGCGGCTTCGACGTTAGAATGGCTAGGGACAGTCATCGCCAATCATCGAAGGGGGACAACATCATGGCGGAAGACACCACGGCATACGGCGGCGCAATCGGGGCGACGGCGAACGTCGAAGGGCCGAGCGGATTCGATTTCCGCGGGCTCGACGTGACGAACACCGTCGAGGCCTCGGATACGGGCAAGCCGGCCGGCAAGTCCGGCAAAGGCACGAAGGGCGGCAAGGGCAAGGCCGCGAAATCGGCGAAGGCCGCGGCGAAGGCGGGCAAGTCCGGCAAGCCGTCCAAGGGTGCGGCGGGGGAGAACCCCGCCAAGGACGCCGGTCCGCTGCTGTTCCGTCCGATCACCCTGCGCGGTCTCACCATCCGCAACCGCATCTGGCTGCCGCCGATGGACACGTATTCCGCGTTCGCGCAGGACGGCCGTCCGACGCCGTTCCACTACCAGCATTACGTGTCGCGCGCGATGGGCGGCTTCGGTCTGATCATCGCCGAAGCGACCGCTGTAGCGCCGGAGGGGCGCATCTCGCCGAACGACGTGGGCCTGTGGGCCGACTGGCAGATCGACTCGTGGAAGTGGATCGTCGAAGGCATCAAGGCGACCGGCGCCGCCGCAGCCATCCAGCTCAACCATGCGGGCCGCAAGGGCTCGACCGGATCGTTCACCGTCGGCTACGAGCGTGAGACCGTTCCCGGGGAGGCCGGCGGTTGGCCGGTCGTCGCGCCGAGCGCCATCCCGTTCGGCGGCTACGCGACGCCGCGCGCGCTCTCCGTCGACGAGATCCACGGACTGGTCGGCGCGTTCGCCGCCGCCGCGGGCCGCGCCGTCGCCGCCGGATTCCAGGCGATCGAGATCCATGCCGCGCACGGCTACCTCATCTCCCAGTTCCTCGACCCGCTGGGCAACGAGCGCGACGACGAATACGGCGGCGGCTTCGAAGGCCGCACGCGCTTCCTGCTCGAAGTCGCCGACGCGATCCGCGGCGTCATCCCGGACGACATGCCGCTGCTCGTGCGCGTCTCCGCCACCGACTGGGCGGCGGGCGGATGGGACCTCGACCAGACGGTCGCGCTCGCGCAGCTGCTCAAGGCGCACGGCGTCGACCTGGTCGACGTGTCCACCGGCGGCATCATCGCCGGCGTGACGGTTCCGGTCAAGCCCGACTATCAGGTGCCGTTCTCCGCGCAGGTGCGCAAGCGCGCCGAAGTGCCGGTCACCGCGGTCGGCCTCATCACGAAGCCGAAGCAGGCGGAGAAGGTGCTCGCCAAGGGTAAGGCCGACGCGGTCGAGATTGGCCGCGCCGCGCTGCGCGACCCGTACTGGCCGCTGCGCGCCGCCGACAAGCTCGGCGTGCCCGTCACCGAAGCCCCCTACCAGCCCCAGTACGTGCGCGGCGCCTACTGATTTCCCCGTTGGCCCCCTCTGATGAGGGGGCTGTCGGTGGAACCGACTGGGGGAGAGGCAGGCCGGGTAATCCGCTTGACCGCATGACAGTTCGCGCAAACAGTGCCACAATGGGAACCATGAGTTACGTTTCGGATAGCTTCTGGCATGACGCGGTCAACAAGGCGACCTGCGATCTGTTCACCTTCGGCTACAAGCACGTCATCAAACCCAATTTCGTCTTCAACGTGCCGCCGGACGAGGCGCACGACCGCATGATCGCGTTCTGCCGCGTGGTCAAGCACATCCCGCCGCTGCTGTGGGCGGAACGCACGATGCTCGACTACACCGATCCGATTCTCGAGACCACGGTGATGGGCGTCGACTTCGCGAACCCGTTCGGCCTGTCCGCCGGACTCGACAAGAACTGCGACATGCCGGTCCTGCTCGACAACGCCGGCTTCGGATTCGAGACGGTCGGCTCCACCACGGCGCGCCCGTGCCCCGGCAATCCGAAGCCGTGGTTCCACCGTCTGCCCGAATACGATTCGATGATGGTGCACGTGGGCCTCGCGAACATCGGCTCCGACAAGGTCATCGACCGCGCGGAGAAGGCGTGGACGCACGCGCACGACATGCAGATGTCCGTCTCGATCGCCCGCACCAACGACGACAAGTGCGGCGACCTCGACGAGGGCATCGAGGACTACTGCATCTCGATGCGCCGCGCCGCCGGACGCACCGCGATGGTTGAAGTGAACGTGTCCTGCCCGAACACGCATGTGGGCGAGCCGTTCACCGCCTCGCCCGAGGCGCTCGACAAGCTGTTCGACGCGCTCGACAGGATCGACCGCCCGCAGCCGACGCTCGTCAAGATGCCGCTCAACAAGCCGTGGGAGGAGTTCCGCGACCTGCTCGACGTGCTCGCCGAACACAACGTGCAGGGCGTCTCGCTTGCCAACCTCAACAAGGACCGCACCGGCCTCGCCATCCCGCACGAGTGGGAGGGCGGACTGTCCGGCGGCCCGTGTACGGACGCCAGCGAGGCGCTGGTCGCGAAGGTACGCCGCGAATACGGCGACCGGTTCGCGATCGCCGGCATCGGCGGCGTGTTCACGCCCGAACAGGCGTATGCGAGGATTCGCGCCGGCGCCGATCTGGTCATGTTCATCTCGTCGCTCATGTACCGCGGCCCCCAGCAGATCACGGTATTGAAGCGCGGCCTCGCCGAGCTGCTGCGCCGCGACGGGTTCTCCTCCGTCTCCGAAGCCGTCGGCGTCGATGCCGAGTGAGCTTGTGTTTCCCGCCCCCGCTGGCTTCCTGCCGGCGGGGGCTTTGTCGTCCGGGGTGTGTGGGTTGGGCTTCCCACTTGTTCTTGCCCCCGCTGGCGGGGGCTTGTAGGTAGATGGTTCGACTAATACGCATTCAATAGCGTTCTTGCCCCCGCTGGCGGAGCTGTCGTCCGGGGTGTGTGGGTTGGGCTTCCACTTGTTTCCGCCCCCGCTGGCGGGGGCTGTCGGCTTTGCCGACTGGGGGTGGTCGTGGCGATGGCCGTGCGGTGGTCACGGCGGTGATGTCGGGGAACCACCCTCAGTCCCGCTTCCGCGGGACAGTTCCCGCCAGCGGGAGCGGAGTGGGGCGTCGTCCGGTGGTTTCCCTCCTGCTGGCGGGAGCGGAAGGGAATCACCTATGTTGTTTTTTGTTCGCTAACGTTTGCAAAACTACAAAAAGAGTACGCGAAACGCACAACTCGGTTTGAACTATGGGTGATTGTGTGCGATAATGTTCATATGATATCGTCACAACGTCAACACCTGATACTGAGCAGGCTTCGCACCCGAGGCGCCGTGCGCATCACGGCCCTCAGCAAGGAACTCGGCGTTTCCGCGATGACCATCCGCCGCGATATCGCCGAACTCGCCGACAAGGGGCTCCTCAAGCGGGTCCACGGCGGCGCCGTCACCACCTCCACGCTGCTAAGCGAGCCGCTGTTCTCTGTAAAGTCGCAGATGGACATCGGTCTGAAGGACGCGATCGCGCAGGAGGCCGTCAAATACGTGGCCCCCGGCGACGTGATCGCCATCGGCGGCGGCACCACCGCCTACGTCTTCGCCCAGCATCTGCTGGAAAGCCAGCAGGCCGCGGGCATCACCATCCTCACCAACTCGATCCCTGTCGCCGAACTCGTGCAGGCGCTCGAATCGAAGGACGTGGAGGTGATCGTCACCGGAGGCGTCATCACCCGATCGAACTCGCTCGTCGGCCCCATCGCCGACAAGGTCGTCGCCTCGCTGCGCGTCAACACCGTCTTCCTCGGCACGCACTCCGTGTCGATCCCCCGCGGCTTCCTCATGCCCAACTCGCTGGAGGCCGCCACCGATATGGCGATGATGGACATCGCCGATCGCACCATCATCTTGACCGACCACACCAAGTGGAGCTGCACATCGCTGTCGCTGTTCGCGCGGTTCGACCAGGTGGACACGGTCATCACCGACGACGGTCTCGACCCCGATACCGCCGCCAAAACGAAGGAACTGGTCAAGGAGCTCGTGCTGGCCGAACAGACCGAGCCCGTACAGGAAAGTGAGCAGGAATAACCATGACCGAATTCACAGCCTACGAGCCGGGTGCGTATGCGAAGGAGCACATCCGCATCACGCCGACGACGCTCGCCGACGGACGTGACTTCTTCTACCTCGACGACGATCCGGAATACGTCTCCGGCGTGAAGACCCGCGAGCTCAAGGACCCGCGCCATCTCGCCTACCGGTTCGCCAACCAGCTGAACGCCGCCGGCGAGGAGGTGCCGTACGCGGCCCCCGAGATGCGCCGCGACCCGCTGACCGGCGACTGGATCCCGATGGCCACCGCGCGCATGAACCGCCCGATCACCGCCGGCCCCGGCGCCACCGCCAAGGGCAACCCGCTGGCCGCCCGCAAGCCCGGCGACCCGTACCAGGACGGTGAGGTGCCGGACACCGACTACAACGTCGTCGTGTTCGAGAACCGCTTCCCGTCAATGGTGCGCGTGCCCGGCCGCTCCGAGGACGTCACCTACGTGGACGGCAACCCGCTGTGGGAGAAGAAGATGGCCGCGGGCCGCTGCGAGGTCATCTGCTTCGATCCGAACGAGCACGGCCTGCCCGCCGACCTGCCGGTGAGCCGCCTGCGCACCGTCGTCGAGGCGTGGGCGTTCCGCACCGCCGAAATCTCGAAGATGGACGGCATCGAGCAGATCTTCCCGTTCGAGAACCACGGCGCCGAGATCGGCGTCTCCCTCGCCCACCCGCACGGCCAGGTCTACTGCTACCCGTTCATCGCCCCGAAGATGGAGCAGGAGCTCAAGCACACCGAGGCCTACCACGAGAAGACCGGCGGCAACCTGCTCAAGGATCTGATGAACGCCGAACTCGAAGCCAAGGAGCGCGTCATCATGCGCAACCACAGCTGGGTCGCCTACGTGCCGGCCGCCGCCCGCTGGCCGCTCGAGGTGCACGTGGCGCCGGTGCGCGACGTGCTCACCCTCGACCAGCTCGACGACCAGGAGCGCTGGGACCTCGCCTCCATGTACTCGCACCTGCTCAAGCGCGGCAACGCGTTCTTCGACAAGGGCGACGGCAAGGGCATGGACCTGCCGTACATCGCCGCCTGGCATCAGGCCCCGATCCACGATCCGCGCCGCGAGAACTACCGTCTCAACCTGCAGTTCTTCTCGTTCCGCCGCGCCGCCAACAAGATCAAGTACCTCGCCGGCTCCGAATCCGGCATGGCCGCCTGGATCTCCGACACGACCCCGGAGCTCATCGCGAAGCGCTTCCACGAGCTCGGCGACGTCGATATCGCCGACTGACGCCGACACCAACCGACTCCAACAAGGATGTTCCACAAACCAAGGAAGGAAAACACCAATGGCTGCTGTTGAATTCATCAAGCCGATCTCCCACGAGGACGGCGTCTCCGAGGCGACGAAACTGTTCGTCGACACCTACGGCTTCGCGCCGGAAGGCGTGTGGGCCGCTCCGGGGCGCGTCAACCTGATCGGCGAGCACACCGACTACAACGCGGGCCTGTGCCTGCCGATCGCGCTGCCGCAGCGCACGTTCATCGCGCTCAAGCCGCGCGAGGACACCAAGGTGCGCGTCGTCTCCTCCATCTCCCCGGACAAGGTCGCCGAGGCGGACCTCGACGGACTCAAGGCCCGCGGAGTGGACGGCTGGGCCGCCTACCCGGTGGGTGTCGCCTGGGCGCTGCGCGAGGCCGGCTTCTCCAAGGTGAAGGGCTTCGACGCCGCGTTCGTCTCCTGCGTGCCGCTCGGCTCCGGTCTGAGCTCCTCCGCCGCGATGACCTGCTCGACCGCGCTCGCCCTCGACGACGTGTACGGCCTCGGCTACGGCGATTCCGACGCCGGCCGCGTGACCCTCATCAACGCCGCCATCAAGTCCGAGAACGAGATGGCCGGCGCCTCCACCGGCGGCCTCGACCAGAACGCCTCGATGCGCTGCACGCCCGGCCACGCGCTGCTGCTCGACTGCCGCCCCGAGCTCACCCCGCTGGAGAACGTCTCCCAGCAGGAGTTCGACCTCGACAAGTACGGTCTCGAACTGCTCGTCGTCGACACGCAGGCGCCGCACCAGCTCAACGACGGCCAGTACGCCCAGCGCCGCGCCACCTGCGAGGAGGCCGCGAAGATCCTCGGCGTCGCCAACCTGCGCGTCACCGCCGACGGCATCGCCAAGGCCGACGACCAGTTCCAGGCCCTGAAGGAGACGCTCGACGCCCTGCCCGACGAGACGATGAAGAAGCGCGTGCGCCACGTCGTCACCGAGATCGAACGCGTGCGCTCCTTCGTGCGCGCCTTCGCCCAGGGCGACATCGAATCCGCCGGACGCCTGTTCAACGCGTCCCACGATTCGCTCGCCGCGGACTACGAGGTCACCGTCCCGGAGCTCGACATCGCCGTGGACGTGGCCCGTCACAACGGCGCCTACGGCGCCCGCATGACCGGCGGCGGCTTCGGCGGCTCCATCATCGCGCTCGTCGACAAGGGCCGCTCCCAGGAGGTCGCCCAGAAGATCGCCGACGAGTTCGACAAGCAGGGCTTCCACGCCCCGCGCGCCCTCGCCGCCTACGCCGCGGCGAGTGCCTCCCGCGAAGCGTGACCTTATGATTTCGCCCCCGCTGGCGGTTCGGTCGCGTACCGTACCGTGATGGGGCGGATTGCATATGATTTCGCCCCCGCTGGCGGAGGCCGTCATGTACAACATGACTGACAAATGGTTTCGCCCCCGCTGGCGGGGGCTGTCATGCGCAGCATGACTGGGGGTGGTCGCCCGTATCACGGAACCTGACCACCCCCAGTCGGCTATCGCCGACAGCCCCCGCCAGCGGGGGCGTTTTCATGTTGTGAATCCCCACTATCCGTGTTCGTCCTTCGACAGCCCCCGCCGGCGGGGGCGTTTGTTCGGCGATGCCCAGTCGTCTATCACCCGCGCGGGATGCGGATCATCGCCTCTTGGGCGATGGCGGCGACCAGCTCGCCGTCCTGCGAATACACCTTCGCCGTGCCGAGTCCGCGGCCGTGCGCGGCGGTCGGCGTGTCCTGCACGTACAGATGCCACTGGCAGACGTCCACGTCACGGTACCACCACATCGAATGGTCGATCGACGCGTAGGCGATGCCCGGCGTGGAGATCGACAGTCCGGCGCGACGCAGCACCGGCTCCATCATCACCTGATCGCAGCCGAGCGCCAGCATCGCGCGGTGCATGAGCTGCGGCACCTCGACATCGCCGTCGGCCTTCATCCACACCATCTGCCTGCCGGAGTCGGCTTCCGCGGACTCCTTGTCCGGTCCGAGCATGATCGTCGGTGTGATGTGGCGGATGTCGAACGGCGACTGTTGCGCGTAGTAGTTCGCGAACGGCGACTGTTGCGCGTACGGCGCCATCAGCTGCTTCGCGCTGGTGAGCGACTCCGGATCGGGCAGATCGGTGGGCATCGGGTCGGCGAACTCCACGCCCTCCTGCCCGGTCACTTGGAACGAGGCGATCGCGGTGAGAATCGGGCCTTCCGCCTGCGTGACGTTCACGCGTCGCGCCGAGAACGAACGGCCGTCGCGCAGCTTCTCCACGTCGAACAGCAGATCCTGGCGGATGTCGCCGGGCGCGATGAAATAGCCGTGGATCGAATGCGGCAGGCGGTTCGGCGAGACCGTCTTCGCCGCGGCCATCAGCGACTGCGCGATGACCTGTCCGCCGTACACGCGGCCGGTGGGGAAGTAGAGGCTTTCGCCGTTCACATACGTGTGGTTGCGGTAGTCGGAGGGCCTGCCCAGCTTGAGCACCTTCACCAGATGTTCCAGCGGTGTGATGGTCTCGTCGGTCATGCTCGTCTCCTCTGTTACGTGATGTTCGATTATGCGGGGCATCGCCACGCCACGGCCGATATTCTCTCACCGGAATCCCTTCGACGAGACCATCGGCCATGCGGCGTGGCGTGCAATTATCCGATGCCTTGACTGTAACGGCCGGGCGTTAAGTCGTTTCAGGGCGATTGTAACGAGCATGTGAGCCGTGTGAACGGCGGGTTATGCCCCGCATGATAAAGCCCCCTCGTCAGAGGGGGCCAAGTCATCAGGGGGCCAAGTCGTTTGCGTGCTCCCGCTGGCGGGAGCTGTCCCGCGGAGCGGGACTGAGGGTGGTCTCCCGCGTATGGACGCGACCACCCCCACCCGGCTTCGCCGGGAGCCCCCGCCGGCGGGGGCGAGGAAAGGGGCGGCGCACTACCTCGTCCCCGCCGGCGGGGCGGAAAGGACTGGCGCACTACTTTGCTCCCGCCGGCGGGAGCTGTACCGCGTGGCGGGACTGAGGGTGGTCTCCCGTATTGCGGAACCTGGCCACCCCCAGTCGGCTTCGCCGACAGCCCCCGCCGGCGGGGGCGCAGAAGGACCGGCACCCCGACCTCGCCCCGCCGGCGGGGGCGGGAATCAGACGCGCGTCAGTTTGCGGTGGAGGCGGTGCGGGCGGGCGGCGTCCTCGCCGAGACGGGCGACGCGGTTCTCCTGGTAGGCCTGGAAGTTGCCTTCGAACCAGTACCACTTGGCCGGGTTCTCGTCATCGCCCTCCCACGCGAGGATGTGCGTGGCGACGCGGTCGAGGAACCAACGGTCGTGGGAGATCACGACGGCGCAGCCCGGGAAGCCGAGCAGTGCGTTCTCGAGCGATTCCAGCGTCTCGACGTCGAGGTCGTTCGTGGGCTCGTCGAGGAGCAGCAGGTTGCCGCCCTGCTTCAGGGTCAGGGCCAGGTTGAGTCGGTTGCGCTCGCCGCCGGAGAGCACGCCCGTCAGCTTCTGCTGGTCGGAGCCCTTGAAGCCGAAGCTCGCCACGTAGGCGCGGGTCGGCACTTCGACGCCCGCCACCTCGATGAAGTCGAGGCCGCCGGAGACAGCCTCCCACAGGTTCTTGTTCGGGTCGAGGCCGGCGCGGTTCTGGTCGACGTAGCTGATCTTCACCGTGTCGCCGATCTTGAGCTCGCCGCTGGTCAGCGGCTCCAGGCCGACGATCGTCTTGAACAGCGTGGACTTGCCGACGCCGTTCGGGCCGATCACGCCGACGATGCCGTTGCGCGGCAGCGTGAAGGACAGGTCGTCGATGAGCACGCGGTCGCCGAACGCCTTGTGGATGTGCTTCGCTTCGAGCACCGTGGAGCCCAGACGCGGGCCGGCCGGGATCTGGATTTCGGAGAAGTCGAGCTTCTTGTTGTTGCGCGCCTCCTGCTCCATCTGGTCGTAACGCTCCAGACGGGCCTTGTTCTTGGCCTGACGGGCCTTCGGCGAGGAGCGCACCCAGTCGAGCTCGTTCTTCAGGCGCTTGGCGAGCTTCGCGTCCTTCGCGCCCTGGATCTCCATACGCTTCGCCTTGGTCTCCAGGTACGTGGAGTAGTTGCCCTTGTACGGGTACAGGTGGCCGCGGTCCACCTCGCAGATCCATTCGGCCACGTTGTCCATGAAGTAACGGTCGTGGGTGACGGCGATGACGGCGCCCTTGTACTGGTGCAGGAACTGCTCCAGCCACAGGATCGACTCGGCGTCGAGGTGGTTGGTGGGCTCGTCGAGCAGCAGCAGGTCGGGGGCTTCGAGCAGGAGCTTGCACAGGGCCACGCGGCGGCGCTCGCCGCCGGAGCACACGTTCACCGGCGTGTCCGGGTCCGGGCACTGCAGGGCGTCCATCGCCTGGTCGAGCTGCGAGTCGAGATCCCAGCCGTTCGCCGCGTCGATCTCGGTTTGGAGCTTGCCCATCTCCTCCATGAGGGCGTCGAAGTCGGCGTCCGGGTTCGCCATCTCCTCGCCGATCTTGTTGAAGCGGTCGACCTTCTGCGCGATGTCGCCGAACGCCATCTTGATGTTCTCGCCCACGGTCTTCGTGTCGTCCAGCGGCGGCTCCTGCTGCAGGATGCCGACCGTGAAGCCCGGGGTGAGCGTGGCCTCGCCGTTGGACACGGTTTCAAGGCCGGCCATGATCTTGAGCAGCGTGGACTTGCCCATGCCGTTCGGGCCCACCACGCCGATCTTCGCGCCCGGCAGGAAGCTCAGGGTCACGTCGTCGAGGATGACGCGGTCGCCGAACGCCTTGCGCGCCTTGATCATCTGATACACGAATTCTGCCATTGGTTGCAGCTTCTCCTTAAATACGGTCGAATTTCAGCCGTTTCCCTGGCTTGTGCATGCCGTCCGCCCCATGCGGCGCCGAGGTCGTATCCGTCCGCATAGCGGTCGTATCCATGCCAAACCACCGCCCACCATGCTATCGGAAGGGCTGGAATGTCGGCGTTCGCCACGGCCGGTCCGTGATGTTCCGCGATGCCCTGCGCTACAGTGGTACGGGCCGGAACGCGGACGCCCGCCCGGCGGGATGTCCGGGAGGCGGGCGAGGAACGAGGAGACGAAGGAGTGGCCAGCATGCCGCAGAAGCTACAGAACCTGCCGAATTTCAACGAGGACGCCGGACTGAAGGACGTCAAGGTCGTCGCCAGCGACATGGACTGCACGCTGCTCGCCGACGACGGCACGATGCCGCCGCGCATGGCCGAGCGCATCCTCGCGCTGGATGCCGCCGGACTCACGTTCTGCGCGGCGAGCGGACGGCCGAACTACACGCTGGCCGAGATGTTCCCCGGGCTCCAGGACCACATGGCGTTGATGTCCGACAACGGCGCGGCGATCTACTGCCGCGGCGAACTCGTCTACGAGAGCCTCATCCCCGTCGCCGAATACCGGCGGATGATCGACTTCACGCTCGCCGACGGCCGCGGATGTCCCACCGTCTGCGGCATCGAGGCGTGCTTCATCCGCTCGTGCGACAGGAAATACGACGACTATTTCCGCACGTTCTACAAGAAGATCGTGTACATGGACGACATCACGACGCTCGAGGCCGACGTGAACAAGTACACGGTGTTCTTCCCCGGCAACGATTCCGAGGAGGTGTACCGCGAGACCTACCGCGACGCATGGTCCGACCGCTACACGGTGACGAACGCCGGCAAGATGTGGATCGACATGATGAATCCCGGCGTCGACAAGGGCGCCGGCCTCGCCCGCCTGTGCGAGCATCTCGGCGTGCGTCTCGACGACGCCTGCGCGCTCGGCGACACGTACAACGACATCCAGATGCTCGAAGCCGCCGGACACGGCTACGTGGTGGCGAACGCCGAGGAGCACATGTGCGCCCACGCCGGCTGGATCGCCCCGAGCAACAACGACCGCGGCGTCGCCACCGTGATCGACGCCGTGCTCGCCGCCCGATGAACGCCACGAATCCGGCAATCCGCCCGATGAACGCCACGAAGGCAGCGCCGCCCCTCCTGGCGGCCCTCATCTTCCTGGTGGCGCTGAACCTGCGTCCCGCGGTCGCCGGCGTCGGACCGGTGCTCACGCGCATCGGCGACGATCTCGGCTGGGGCGAGAGCGTGCTCGGCGTGCTCGGCGCGATGCCGCTGTGGGCGTTCGCCGCCGTCAGCCCGCTGGTCCGGTTCGCGGAAAGGCGTCTTGGCGCGGACGGCACCGTCCTCGCCGCGCTGCTCGTCCTCGCCGCCGGCGACCTCGTCCGATCGTTCGGCGGTCCTGCCGGCGTGTGGCTGGGCACGTTCGCCGTCGGCGCGGGCATCGCCGCCGGCAACGTGCTCGTGCCGGTCATCGCGAAACGTGACTACGCCCGTCACGTCGCCGTCGCCACGGGCGTGTACTCCGGCTGCATCACCGCCGGCTCCGCCATCGCCGGCCTCACCGCCGCGCCGCTCGCCGCCGCGCTCGGCGGCTGGCGGCCGGCGCTCGCCGTCTGGGCCGTGCCTCCGCTCGTCGTCGCCGCATTGTGGTCGATCCGCGTGGCGCGCGGGATGCGGGGGAATGGGAACGGTGACGGCGATGACGGCGCGTCGTCGTCGACATCGCACGTCGCCGGTACCGCGGCGCACGTCGCCGCCGGTACCGCCACGGATGCCGCCGTCACGGACGTGCGTCCGCTGTGGCGTCGCCCGATGACATGGTGGGTGACGTTGTTCATGGGATTGCAGTCGGCCGCGTTCTACACGATGTCGAACTGGCTGCCCTCGCTCGCCGCGGCCGCCGGATTCTCCGAATCGCAGGCCGGCGTCCAACTGTTCGTCTTCCAATCGCTCGGCATCCTCTCCGGCCTCCTGATCCCCGCGCTGATGCATGTGCGCGGCAACCAGATATGCGCGGCGCTCGCCGCCAGCGTGCCGATGGTCGTCGCCGGATGCGGATGGCTGCTGGCACCCGCCGCGTCGATGCTGTGGAGCGTGATCGGCGGCATGGGCCAGGGCGCGTCGCTGGTCGTTGCGCTCACGCTGATCGCCCTGCGCGGCCGCACCCCGTCCGACACGGTCGCGTTGTCCGGCATGGCGCAGTCGCTCGGCTATCTGGTCGCCTCCGTCGGCCCGCTCGCCTTCGGCACGCTGGCCGAACTGTCCGGCGCATGGGTCGCGCCGCTCGTCCTGTTCACCGCGCTCGCCGCCGCGCAGTGCGTGGTCGCGGTATTGGCTGGCGACGAGCGCCGTCCGTCCGTCGTTGCGTGAGACCGGCAGAGTGCGTTTCGCGTAACATTCGCCCGTACGATGACATTGTTTGATATGCAACAATCCGCGATACCGTGACGTCGTCATCGCGGATCGACCGCATCAACCGAATCGAACGAATCGACGGACGGAAGGACGGCACGCATGCGCGGACATGACGGACACGACACCCAGAACGCACGGGCGGCACGCGCGGGGGAGTCGGTGGAATCCGCGCGAACCGGCCGTGACGGCGGCGGCGCTACGGACGCCGCCAAACGGCCCGTCGCGCCGAGACTCGTCGTCACCGTCGTCGCGCTCGCCATCCTCACGTTCCTCGGCATCCTGTCCGAAACATCGCTCAACATCGCCTACTCGACGCTGATGGCCGAGTTCGCGATTGACGCGTCCACCGTGCAATGGCTCACCACCGGCTACCTGCTGCTGTTGTCCGTCGCGATCCCGAGCTCGCCGTTCATGGTGCGCCGGTTCGCGACGAAGCGGCTGTTCGTCGCCGCCGTCGCGATCTTCACGCTCGGCACGCTGATCGGCGCGCTCGCCGCGAGCTTCCCGATGCTGCTCGCCGCGCGTCTCGTCATGGCGCTCGGCACCGGCATCTCGCTGCCGCTCATCACCACCATCATCCTGGAGAAGGCGCCGCTCGAACAGCGCGGCGCGATGCTCGGCATCGTGAGCCTCGTCACCTGCGCCGCGCCCGCCATCGGCCCGGTGTTCGGCGGCATCGTGATGGAATGGCTCGACTGGCATTGGATCTTCTACGCGATGCTGCCGTTCCTTGTGGTCTCCTTCGCGCTCGGCGTCGCCACCGTGCCGGAGATCCGGCATCCGGGCGACGCGGAGCAGGCGCGCATCAGCGTGCCGTCGCTGCTGCTGGTCGCGCTCGGACTCGCGGGGCTGATCGTCGCGGTCAGCTTCTTCGCCGCGTGGAACGGCGACTGGCGGTTCTGGGCGACGCTTTTTAGCGCCGTCGCTGTGCTCGCCGTGTTCGCCGCCGTGCAGCTGAAGATGGGCCGTCCGCTCGTCGAGGTGCGCGTGTTCGGCTACCCCGGGTTCACGCTCGGCATGCTCATCCTGCTCATGGCCTCGGGCGGAGTGCTCGGCCTCAACTTCATGCTGCCGATCCTGCTGCAACGCGGCTTCGGATTCGGATCGCTCGTCGCCGCGCTGATCCTCCTGCCCGGCGCGGTGGTCGGCGCGATCGCCGCACCGATGATCGGCGGCGCACTGAAGGGTCACTTTCCGCCGAAGTTCATCCTGTGCGGCTTCCTCGGCGTCACCGTGATGGACGCGGCAATCATCGTCGCCTACCGCAACGTGGCCGCGGTGGCCGTCGCCTACGCGCTGTTCATGGCGTGCTCCGGATTCGTGCTCGTGCCCGACCAGACGCACGCGTTGAACCAGCTGCCCGCGCGGCTCAACGCGGACGGTTCCGCCGTGATGAACACGGTCCAGCAGCTCGCCGGCGCGATCGGCACCGCCGTCGCGAGCGCGCTGATTACCGAGTTCTCGGCCGCCGCCGCGCGTTCCGGCGCCTCGACCGCCGCATCGTATCTGCTCGGCTTCGCGTCGAGCATGTGGCCGCTCGCCGGCATGGCCGTATGCGGCGCCGTGCTCGCCGCGCTCATGTTCCGCTTCTCCACGCGCCGCCCGCCGGAGCTGGTCGAGGCATGAGTTTCGTGTGGTTCGCGCGTGCCGGTGCGCCCGTCGTCGGATTCCCGATGGCATTGGCGCCGTGGTTGCGGTGAAGATGCTGCTGGGGTAGGGGAGCGCCGGAGTGTTTCGGACCGTTTGAGACCACTTGGAATCACCGGGTTTTCCGGTGATGGGCGCGGGGGGCCGCTGTGGAATCGCAAGCGCGACACGCCGAGGGTTGCGTGAGTCGCGGATGTCGGTAATATATCTACTCGTGCTTGCACAGCGCAAGTGCGAAACGGCCGCGTAGCTCAGTTGGTTAGAGCGCCGCCCTGTCACGGCGGAGGTCGCCGGTTCAAGTCCGGTCGTGGTCGCCAAAGAAAGCCCCGTCATTGCGACGGGGCTTTCGCGTTTTTTACGTCTCGATTCCCATGGTGCGGTAAATCCGCCATGGTGCGGTGGTGGAAAATGGCTATTTTCCACCGATGTGGAGATTGTGTGTTACCGCACCATGGGAATATGCTTACCGCAGGGCGAGGTTGGCGGCGCCGATGAGGCCGGCGTCCTGGCCGGCGGTGGCGGCGACGATCTTCGCGTGGCTGCGGTAGGCGCTGCCTTCGAGGAATCGCGCGTAGTTGTAGCGGGCCGGCTCGAGCAGGATGTCGCCGACGGCCACCACGCCGCCGCCGATCACGAAGATGTCCGGGTCGAGCACGGCGGCGACCGCGGCCATCGTGCGGCCCAGCCATTCGCCGATCTTGCCGAACGCGTACAGGCCGAGCTCGTCGCCCTCCTGCGCGGCCTGGGAGACCATCGGGCCCTCCAGCTTCGTGATGTCGCCGCCGCACAGCTCCATCAGGCGCTTTGCGTCCTGCGGACGGCGGCGCACGGCCGACTTGGCGAAGTTCTCGAGCGAGGTGCCGGACGTGTAGCGTTCGGCGCAGCCGCGCAGGCCGCAGCCGCAGTGGTCGCCGTCCGGGACCATCGGCAGGTGGCCGAGCTCGGCGGCCATGCCGAACGAGCCGCGGTACAGCTCGCCGTTGATGACGATCGCGCCGCCGAGACCGGTGCCGACGGTGAGCGCCACCATGTTGCGGTGCCCCTGGCCTGCGCCGTGCACGTATTCGCCCCAGCCGGCGCAGTTCGCGTCGTTCTCGACGACGACCGGCACGGCGTGGTCGATGAGCTCGCCCACGTGCTCGGACAGGTTGTAGTCGATCCACGCGGGGATGTTCGCGGCGAAGGTCAGGGTCTTGCGATCCGCGGCGACGTTGCCGGCTGCGGAGATGCCGATCGCCTGGATGTCGGTGTGGCCGGCGGCGATGGCCTCACGGTAGATTTCGGCGATGTTCTGGTTGATGGCATCGGCATCCATCGGCGTGGGCACGCGCCAACGCTGGATGATGCTATCGTTTTCATCGCAAACGGCACCCGCGATCTTGGTTCCTCCGATGTCGATGGCCAGCGTGGTCATGTGCTCTCCTTTGATTGGTTACGAACGTTGTAGACACTGGAATCATAACGTTTGCGGGTGACGTCGCAGGGCTGCGAAACGCACGTTCTGTCCGCATGATGGCATGTTCTGTTGCATTGCGGTGACTGGGAGCGCTCACAACAAACGAACTCGCACAGGGAAAACCGGCAAACGATTGCATGCGAGTTTCGATTCTCCCGGTAGTGCTTCGCCTCTCTCCCCGCGAAGGCGAGATGAATCGTCGGGCATTTCTGCAACGTGGTCGTCGTCGCGGGGACTGCGACCGCGACCACGCCGTCGTGTCGGCGAGACAACGGCCGTACTGACCGATGCCGTGCCGTCTGTGAGGCAAATCACGGTCGATATGTAGAGTGCCTCCCATACCTGCGAGGGCCACGGGGCACCATGAATATTACGAGTGTCGTGTTATTGCGGGGCATCGGTCGAAGCGGGCCGGTGGCACGGCTCCGGGCCAAGTCGGCGATGCGACGAGGCCGCATCCCCAACGGACCAGCAAAGGACCCATCACAATGACGTATGCAACCATCAACCCGTACACCGGCGAAACCGTCGCCACCTTCCCGAACGCCACCGCCGACGAGGTCGACGCCGCGCTTGACAACGCGCATCGCGCCTTCCTCGCATGGCGCGACCTGCCGATCGCGCAGCGCGTCGCCGTGCTCGAACAGGCCGCGCGCATCCTCGAAGCGAACCGCGGGGACTACGCCGCCACCATCACGCTCGAAATGGGCAAGACCGCGGCGGAGGCGGCCGGCGAGATCGACATCTGCGTGTCGATGCTGCGCTACTACGTGGAACACGGCGAGGAGCTGCTCGCCCCGCGCTTCCTGCCCGCCAAAGGCTACGGCGACACCGACGTGCAGCTCGTCAACGATCCGATGGGCGTGATCTTCGCCGTCGAACCATGGAACTTCCCCTACTATCAGGTCGTGCGCATCACCGCGCCGCAGCTCACCGCCGGCAACGTCATCGTGCTCAAGCACGCCTCGAACGTGCCGCAGTGCGCCGCGCGCATGGAGGAGCTGTTCCGACTCGCCGCCGAAAACGCCGGCATCGACGGGGACGTGGCAGGCGGGCTCCTCACCAACCTGTACCTGCCCCACGACCAGACCGAGCGCGTCATCGCCAGCCCGTACGTGCGCGGCGTGGCGCTCACCGGTTCCGAGAAGGCCGGTGCGCTTGTGGCCTCGCTCGCCGCGAAGCACTTGAAGAAGAGCACGCTGGAGCTCGGCGGTGCCGACGCGTTCATCGTGCTTTCCGACGCCGACGTGGACAAGGCCGCCGACTGGGCGGTGCAGGGACGCAACTGGAACGCCGGTCAGGTGTGCGTCTCCTCGAAGCGGCTCATCGTGGTCGACGAGGCGTACGACCGGTTCCTCGCCCGCTACCGCGAAGGCGCGGCGAAGCTCGTCGCCGGTGATCCGAACGACCCGAAGACGACGCTCGCGCCGCTGTCGAGCGAGGGCGCGAAGCGCACGCTGCAGCGGCAGGTCGACGAGGCCGTGGCACAGGGAGCCAAGGTCGAATACCTCGCCGACGTGCCGGAAACCGGCGCGTTCTTCCCGCCCGCGCTGCTCACCGACGTGAGCGAAAGCAACGACGCGTTCCACACCGAGTTCTTCGGGCCGGTCGCGCAGCTGTACCGTGCGAAGGACGAGGACGACGCGGTGCGCATCGCCAACGACTCGCCGTTCGGGCTCGGCGGCTCCGTGTTCAGTCGGGACATCCGCCATGCGCAGCAGGTGGCGCGCCGGCTCGACACCGGCATGGTCGCCGTCAACCATCCGACCATCGTCGCGGCGGACATCCCGTTCGGCGGCGTGAAGAACTCCGGCTACGGCCATGAGCTCATCGACCTGGGATTGAAGGAGTTCGTCAACCAGAAGGTCATCGCCGTGGGCGACATCGACGCCCTGTGACGGTTGAGGCTGCGGGTATTGGCGATCGTGTGGGCCGCCGGGCCGGTGCGGCGAAGGTCCTTCGCGCGGCCACGAACGGTTACGGGCGCTTCGGACGCTCCAGATGGCGACGCGCCAGGTCGAACGTGTAGACGGCGAGGGCGAGCCAGATCACCGAGAACGAGACGAATCGGTGGGCGGGCACGTGTTCGCCGAGCACCGCGATGCCGAGGATCAGCTGGATGGTGGGCGTGATGTACTGCGTGAAGCTCAACGTGAGGAACGCCGCATGCCGCACGCCGTACGAGGTGAGCACGAGCGGGATCGCGGTGAGCAGGCCGCAACCGGCGAGCAGCGCCCACACCCACCATGGCTCCCCGGCGGGCACGCCGAACCGCGGCTGCGCGGCGAGCGCCGCGAACGCGAACGGCGCGAGCACGCCGGTCTCGAACGTCAACGATTGGAACGGGTCGAGCGGAATGAACCGTTTGATCAGGCAATACCCGGAGTAGCTGAACGTCATGAGCAGGGCGAGACCGGGGAACGCGCCCGTGTCGAGCACGTAGAGCGCGCCGCCCGCCAGCGCGACCCCCATCGAGACGAGGCCGAGCCGCGTGGCCCGTTCATGCAGGATGACCAGCGCGAGCGCCATGTTGATGAGCGGCATGAGGAAGTTCGCGGCGCTCGCCTCGGAGGTGCGCCCGACGGCGACGAGCCGGATGTACACGACCCAGTCGATGGTGACGAGCACGGCGGCCGCGACCTCCATCCAGAAGACGCACGGCTTATGCCACATGGCCTTCACCGCGGCGGCGAATCCGCGCCAGCGTCGCGTGGCCAGCATGAACAGCGCCATGACGACGGCCGCCGTGAGAATGCGGTAGAGCATCACGTTCATCGACGGCACGGTGGCGAGCGCCGCCCAGTACAGGGGGAACATGCCATAGACGAACGCCTGGGCGAGCGTCGCGGCGACGCCCCGCGGCGTCTGCACGACGCGTTCGCCGGTTTGCGTCGTCGTCGCCGGGGCGCGTTCGGCGGCGGTGTCGCCGCCTGCGCTCGTCGCGTCGTGTGCGTGAGGTGCCGGTTCGTTCGTCATGTCGTCTTTCGTCGTGGTCGATGGTGGTTGGTGATTGCGGCCGGTGGCGATTGTATCGCGTCCGCGGAATGGTGTGCGGCGTCCGCGGGAATGGGGTGCGGTCATCGTGCGGAATGGTGTGTGGCGGCGCGCGAAACCCGCGATGGTGGTGGATAAAGGCGTGCTCGTCCACCGGGTTTTCCACCGTCGGGCACGGGCATGTGGATGGGTTTGCCCGTGCCGCGACGGGGTTCTACCGTGGGGTGCACGGGGAGGGCGACGGCGCCTTCCGCAGGATCTCGGAGGGGGAATCATGATGATGGTCGATATGCCGGATGGTCTGGTGGCCGATGTGCCGCGTGGCGTGCCGGTCGGCACCGGCATGGTCGCGGCGGAGAATTCCAATCGCGGCGGTGATGCAGGTGTCCGTGGGGCTCGCGCCCATGACGGGGATGATATTCCGCGGGACGTGCCGGTCGCGACGATCCGGGTGGCCGATGTGGTCGCCTTGTTCCGTGAGAACGATCTGGTGACGTATGGGGATGCGCGGCGCGAGTTCTTCATCCAGTTGAATCTCAATCCGTTCCGGCCGCGGTCGCGCGCGTTCCACGAGCATGTGGAGGACGCGTTCGCCCAATGGTTCGCGTTCGATTATCATCTCGACGTCTCCGGTCTGACGCCGTTCGCCGTGGCCGCCGCGTATGAGCGTCTCGACCGCGGCGATCTGGGGGAGCGGGGCTATCGCGATCTGTGCGAGATGTCATCCTCGAACGTGGCCTCGTGGTTCTGGGTGCGTGGCGCGTGCGCCGGGGCGGGTGTCGTGACGGTGGAGGATCTGGCGCATGGCGGCGTGCTCGACGTGCGTGACCGGGCGGCGGCGCGGCGGTTCGACGGCGCGTGCGGCGGCACGATCATCGGTCGCGTGGCGGAGGTGCGCGGCGTGTGGCGCATGCCGTGGGTGACGCTGTATGAGGCGCATACGCCGGACGACGACGCGTTCCGTGCGCATGTGGCGGCTTCGCTGCGTGCGTGGGAGCCGGGGTATGTGGATTACGCGCGTCTGCTGTTCGGTCGGGACCGTCGTCTCAAGGTCGATTGGGAGGAGGTGGCGGATGCGGGCTCGACGCGGTTGCGTGGATGACGTCGCGTCCACGCCGATGCCGCCGTGGTGATGGACGCTGTGGTGACGGATGCCGCGTGATGGTGGCGGAACGCACAGGGCCGTGGCCGGAGACTGATGCTCCGGGCCACGACCCTTCGGTGTTGCTGGTGCGGACGCGCCCTTGCGTCGGTACCGGGCGATGCGTGCGGATCAGTACTTGTTGGCGCCGGTGCCGACGAAGTTCACCTTGAATCCGTGCTGGTAGTGCAGGAACATGCTGGCGCCGTAGCGGTCGACCGGACGGTGGGTGAACAGCATGCGGATCGCGAACGCGATCTGCACGTCCTCCGGCAGGGCGAGGAACGCCTTGTGCGCGTCCCAGTAGGGTTCGCGCACGATGGCGGCGTCCGGCACGTAGGCGTAGCCGTAGCCGTCCTCGTTCACGTAGCCCATGAACGGCAGGTCCCACGCGTTGTAGCGGGTGAGCTTGGCCTTGTATTCCTCGACCTCGGCCAGCGCGGCGTCGCTGATGCCGAACGACTTGGCGACCTTGTTGGCTTCTGCGGTCTTCTCCTCCGGGGTCTTGTCGAACATGTCGAAGTTGACGGTGATTTCCTTGTCCGTGGTTTCCTCTGCCATGACTGCGTCCTTCCTTAATCGAATCGAACATTACCTATGTTCGATTCTGTGGTGAGAAAATGTACGTTTTATCCGATGTTGCTTGGGATTCTCGTTGATTCCTTGGTGAACATCTGCGATACAGATTAGCACTGTGTGAGCGCTCAAGGTATTGAAAATACGCAATTTCCGGCCTTGTTAACGTGGGCTTTACCTCGCTGGGAGGTATTGTGCGCCTTCTTGGCTTCGTGTGCGAATGACTATGTAATCTACCATCGTCAATGGTAGGTATTTCATGGAAGCGAACAATCGTGTTCGTTTCCATGCGGCGATCCGGCGTGTCGCGGAATGGAGGTGGGTCGCAGGTGGCCGGCGGCGGATGGTGGCGGAGGGCGTGGGCGGTCCGTAGGGCCGGTACAATCGTGAGGGTTGCCCCCGTAGCTCAGTCGGTTAGAGCAGCACCCTTATAAGGTGTTTGTCCTGGGTTCAAGTCCCAGCGGGGGCACTTGTTATTTCGTTATTTCGGCCCCCTCTGACGAGGGGGCTCCCGGCGAAGCCGGGTGGGGGAGAGAAGAAGAGCGGCCGTAAGGCCGCGGGGAAATCGAATCGGCCTTCGGCCGATGCCGTATCTTCTGCGGCCTTGAGGCCGCCGTCTCTCCCCCAGTCCGCTGACGCGGACAGCCCCCTCGTCAGAGGGGGCCAGGGCGATGGGCTCCCGTTCGTCCTTCGCCCATTGGAACGGTCCTTCGTCGGAGGGGGGCCGGCGCTGCCGCGTGTCCCAAGTGTCGGGGCGGGGGACTATCATCCACTAGGTTCCGGTTCACGCCAGCCATAGGGGCGTGGCGACCCGGGTCACCTGAATTCCTTAGGAGACATCATGAAGCAGGGTATCCATCCCGATTACCATGCCGTCGAGGTCCTGTGCTCGTGCGGCAACACCTTCGTCACTCGTTCCACCTACAAGGGCGACCACATGACGGTCGACGTGTGCTCGAAGTGCCACCCCTTCTACACCGGCAAGCAGAAGATCCTCGACACCGGCGGCCGCGTCGCCCGCTTCGAGCGTCGCTACGGCAAGAAGGCCAAGTAGCATACTTGACGCCAGTCCCGCGAGACGGGTCGGCGCGCTTCGGCGTACCGTCCCGCCACCATTCGCAGGACTGGCGTTTTTGTATGCCCGCGCACACGGCGGCGCGTCCGGACCATGCCGTCCGCGAACCGCGAAACCGAACACCATACCGATCCCGAGGAAGACAAGACCATGGCAGACGAACAGTTCCCCGCGGCGGCGACCGCGCTGGAGGAATACCGGAACATCGAACAGGAGATGGCCAGCCCCGAGGTGGTGACCAACCCGGACAAGATGCGCAAGCTTGGCCGCCGTCACGCCGAGCTCGGCGCGATCGTCTCCGCATACAAGACCTACCTTGCCGTGCGCGACGACCTCGAAGCCGCCCGCGAGATGGCCGGCGAGGACCCCGACTTCGCGGCCGAGGCCAAGCGTCTCGAGGCCGAACTGCCCGCCGCCGAGGAGAAGCTTCGCACCGCGCTCATCCCGCGCGACCCGGACGACGCGCGCGACACGATCATGGAGATCAAGGCCGGCACCGGCGGCGAGGAGGCCGCGCTGTTCGCCGGCGACCTGCTGCGCATGTACACCCGCTACGCGGAGAAGCGCGGCTGGACCGTCACCATCCAGTCGGAGAACGGCACCGAGCTCGGCGGCGTCAAGGACGTGCAGATCGCCATCCGCGCCAAGGGCACGCCTGCGCCGGAGGACGGCGTGTGGGCGTCCCTCAAGTACGAGGGCGGCGTGCACCGCGTGCAGCGCATCCCCGTCACCGAATCGCAGGGCCGCATCCAGACCTCCGCGGCCGGCGTGATCGTCTTCCCCGAGGCCGACGAGGACGACGATGAGATCGAGATCGATCCGAAGGACCTGAAGATCGACATCTTCATGAGCTCCGGCCCCGGCGGACAGTCCGTGAACACCACGTACTCCGCGGTGCGCATGACGCACATCCCCACCGGCATCACCGTGAACATGCAGGACGAGAAGTCGCAGATCCAGAACCGCGCCGCCGCGCTGCGCGTGCTCAAGAGCCGCCTGCTCGCCATGAAGCACGAGCAGGAGGCCGCCGAGGCCGCCGACATGCGCCACTCGCAGGTGCGTTCGCTCGACCGCTCCGAACGCATCCGCACGTACAACTTCCCGGAGAACCGCATCGTCGACCATCGCACCAACTACAAGGCGTACAACCTCGACCAGGTGCTCGACGGCGACCTGCAGGCCGTGATCGACTCCGACATCCAGGCCGACGAGGCCGAGCGTCTCGCCAACCAGAAGTGATGATGGACATCGACGACATGATCCGCGCCGCGGCCGCGCGGCTGCGCGAGGCGGGCGTCGACACGCCCGAGCATGACGCGAAGCTCCTGCTCGCCGAGGCGGCGGGCGTGGAACTGCGCGACGTCGACAAGGCGCTCCTCATGGGCGATCCGCTCGACGTCGACGCAGACCGCTTCGATGCGATGGTCGCCCGCCGCGCCACTCGCGAGCCGCTGCAGCACATCACCGGCCACGCGCCGTTCCGCTACCTCGACCTCAAGGTCGGCCCGGGCGTGTTCATCCCACGGCCGGAGACCGAGACCGTCGTGCAGGCGGGGCTCGACTGGATCACGCGCAACGGGCTGTACCACCCGATCGTCGTCGACCTGTGCGCCGGCTCGGGCGCGATCGGCCTCGCCGTCGCGACCGAGGTGCCCGGCGCCGAGGTGTGGGCCGTCGAGAAATCGCCGGAAGCGTACGCGTGGACGGAACGCAACCGCGACCTCGTCGCACGCGCGAACCCGACCGCCGGCTACAACTACCATCTCGAACTCGGCGACGCGACCAGCACGCTCACCCTTCCGCAGCTCGACGGGCGCGTGGACGTCGTCATCACGAACCCGCCGTACGTGCCGCTCGACCAGATCCCCGAACAGCCGGAGGTGCGCGACCACGATCCCGCGCTCGCGCTGTACGGCGGCTCGGCGGACGGCGCGCTCATCCCCGAGCGGATCGTGCTGCGCGCCGCGCGGCTGCTGCGTGCCGGCGGCGTGCTCGTCATGGAGCACGACGTGACGCAGGGGGAGCGGCTCGTCGCCTACGCGCGCGCGAACGGCTTCGCCTCGGCGCGCACCGAGAACGACTGGACCGGCCGCCCGCGTTTCCTCTTCGCCGAACGCGCATAGCCGAGGCCTCCCTCGTCACGGGGGAGGCCTTCGTGTCTCGGAATATGGAAAATGACCGCTATGTGGGCTCGAATGTGGGTTGTCTCACAATAAGAAACACCATTGCGGGCGGTACCGGCATGCCTGTATAACAGTCGGCGGCAAGCATCGTGGAAGAGGAGACACGGGTGCCGCGCATGGCCACAAGCCGTGCGGCCGCACGCCGACAGGAGTCCCGCGCGCACATCATGCGCGTTCCCGCACGAGCCGGCAGTCCCGGAGGGTCCGGGAAGAGGCTCATGGCCGCGATGCGCAATTCACGAAGAAGAAAGAAGGCAGAACAGTCATGTTCTCCAAGAAGATGATCGCGGCCGGCGCGGCCGCCGTCATGGCCATGTCCCTCGCCGGATGCTCCGGCGGCAGCATGGACGACTCCTCCAGCTCCAGCTCCGCCGCCTCGGGCGACACCATCACCATCGGTTCCGTGACCACCAACTCCGGCACCGCCGCCGCGTACGGCGAGGCCGAGGTCAAGGGCTTCGAGCTGGCCGTCTCCGAGATCAACGCCAAGGGCGGCATCAACGGCAAGAAGGTCAAGCTGGAGTCCCTCGACGACAAGGGCGACGCCACCGAGGCGTCCAACGCCTACAACAAGCTCGCCGCCGACAACAGCGTGCTCGCCGTGGCCGGCCCGACCATCTCCGCCACCACCGCCGCCGTCGCGCCGCTGGCCGACCAGACCAAGCTGGTCACCATCGCCCCGGCCGCCACCGCCGACTCCATCGAGACCGGCAACTACCTGTTCCGCACCTGCTTCAAGGACTCCTACCAGGGTGAGGTGGCCGCCCGCTTCGCCGCCGAGAACCTGAAGGTCAAGAAGGTCGCCGTGCTCTACGGCACCGGCGATCCGTACTCCTCCGGCGTGGGCGAGGCCTTCGCCAAGGCCGCCGAGAAGCTCGGCATGCAGGTGGTCGACAAGGAGAGCTCCTCCTCCGCCGACGACACCGAGTACTCCGCCCAGCTGCAGAAGATCCAGGCCTCCGGCGCCGAGCTGCTGTACGCCCCGTACTACTACTCCGTGGCCGGCCCGTACATCATCCCGCAGGCCCGCTCCGTCGGCTTCGAGGGCTACGTGATGGGCCCCGACGGCTACGACGGCCTCAAGCTCACCGGCGACAAGTCCCAGTACGACAAGACCTTCTACACCACCCACTACTCGGCCGACGACACCTCCAACACCAAGGTGCAGGACTTCATCAAGTCCTACAAGGCCAAGAACAACGCCGATCCGAACACCTTCGCCGCCCTCGGCTACGACACGATCTACATGATCAAGCAGGCCATCGAGAAGGCCGGCAAGAGCGCCACCCGCGAGGACGTGCGCAACGCCGTCGCCGGCATGAGCTTCGAAGGCGTCACCGGCAAGTTCACGATGGACAAGTCCGGCTCGCCGACCAAGTCCGTGATCGTGCTCGAGCTCAAGGACGGCAAGCCCGTCTACAACACCACCGTCCAGCCCAAGTGAGCCACGCTCCAGTGAGTTCCGCCCACCAGGGTCGCGACGCGTGACGCGATGAGAACAGGAGAGCGGCCGGTTCGCCGGCCCTCTCCGTTTTTGCGTTTTCATGCGTCCGTTCCGTCCGGTTCGGATGGTTCCGATTCGGATGGTTCCGATTCCGTTCGTTTCAATTCCGTCAGTTCCGATTCCATCAATCTCATAGAAAGAAAGGGGGAGCGATGACCGATCAGATCATCATGTTCATCAGCCAGCTGTTCAGCGGTCTCAAGATCGGCAGCGTCTACGCGCTCGTGGCGCTCGGCTACACCATGGTCTACGGCATCATCCGACTGATCAACTTCGCCCACGGCGATTTCATCATGGTCGGCGCCTACGTGCTGATGCTCACCATTCCCGCCATCGTCGCCGCGGGGCTGCCCGCCTGGGTGGCGATCGTCCCGGCCGTCCTCGTCTGCGTGGCCGTCGGCATCATCGTCGAGAAGGCCGCCTACAAGCCGGTGCGTGAGAAGGGCAATTCGATGACCGCCCTCATCACCGCCATCGCCATGTCGCTGCTGCTGGAGAACGGCGCCCAGGCCATCTTCGGCGCCGACTTCCAGACCGTCCCGACGATCTTCCACCTGCCGTCCATCGCGTTCGGCAAGCTCAAGCTGCCCGGTGACACGCTCCTGACCATCGTGCTCGGCCTGATCATCATGATCGGCCTGCAGCTGTTCGTCAAGTTCACCAAGCAGGGCAAGGCCATGCGCGCCGTCTCCGAGGACAAGGAGGCCGCCGTGCTCATGGGCATCAACGTGAACTCCACGATCGCCCTCACCTTCGCGATCGGCTCCGGCCTCGCCGCCGTCGCCTCGCTCATGTACTGCGCCGCCTACCCGCAGGTCTCCCCGATGATGGGCGCCATGCTCGGCCTCAAGGCGTTCGTCGCCGCCGTGCTCGGCGGCATCGGCTCGATTCCGGGCGCCATGATCGGCGGCATCGCCATCGGCCTCGTCGAGAGCCTCACCAAGGCGTACATCGGCACGATCACCGGCGGCGTCATCACCTCGGCGTTCTCCGACGCCATCGTGTTCGCCATCCTGATCGTCGTGCTGCTGGTCAAGCCGTCCGGCATCATGGGCAAGAACGAGGGAGAGAAGGTCTGATATGAAGAAGTCCATGCTTTCCACGAGGCAGTCGTACCTCGTGTGCTTCCTCGGCATCCTCGCGTCGTTCGGCGTCGTCATGGCGCTGTGCGAGTCCGGCATCGCCAACTCCTACATCAAGGGCATCATGATGACCGCGTGCATCGCCATCATCATGACCACCTCGCTGAACCTCACGATCGGCGTGCTCGGCCAGCTGACGCTCGGCTGCTGCGGCTTCGAGGCGATCGGCGCGTACGTGGCGGCCCTCGCCTCCAAGTACATGGTCGCCGCCGGCATGCTCGTCGACCCGACGCTGCGCTTCCTCGTCACCACGCTGCTCGGCGGCGTCGTGGCCTGCGTGTTCGGCATCCTCATCGGCATCCCGGCGCTGCGCCTGCACGGCGACTATCTCGCCATCATCACGCTCGGCTTCGGCGAGATCATCCGCGTCATCATCCAGAACCTCAAGGTGGCCGGCGGCATGGGCCTCGACAAGGGCGCGGCCGGCCAGGCGCTCATCGGCATCGAACGCACCGCCAACCTGTACATCGTGTTCTGGATCATGATCATCACCGTCGTGGTGCTGTTCATGTTCGGCCGCTCCCGCTACGGCCGCGCCGTCAAGGCCATCCGCGACGACGAGATCGCCGCCGGTGCCTCCGGCCTCAACACCACGTACCTCAAGGTGCTCGTCTTCGCGATCTCCGCGTTCTTCGCCGGCATCGCGGGCGGCATCTTCGCCCAGTACATCGGCTCGCTCAACCCGACGATGGCCGGCTGGCTCAACTCCATCAACTACGTGATCATGGTCGTCTTCGGCGGCATGGGCTCGATCACCGGCTCGATCGTCTCCGCGATCGGCCTGACGATCCTGCCGGAGCTGCTGCGCGCGTTCGCCGACTACCGCATGCTCGCGTACTCGGTGGTGCTCGTGCTCGTCATGATCTTCCGCCCGCAGGGCATCTTCGGCTCCTGGGAGTTCTCGCTGCCGCGCCTCGTGAACCGTCTGCTGTTCCGCAACCCGAAGGCCGAGGCCGAGGAGAAGGCCGAAGCCGCCGGCAAGACGGACGACGCGGCCGAGACCGGGACTGAGACCGAGGCCGCCGAGACCGCCGCAACCACGGAAACGAAGGAGGCGTGAGATGACTGACGCGAAGAACAGCGAACAGCCCATCCTCAAGGCCGAGCATCTCGGCATCACCTTCGGCGGCCTCAAGGCCGTCTCCGACTTCAACATGACGATCCGCAAGGGCGAGCTCATCGGCCTGATCGGCCCGAACGGCGCCGGCAAGACCACCGTGTTCAACCTGCTGACCGGCGTGTACAAGCCCACGGAAGGCGACTTCTGGCTCGACGGGCAGCACATGAACGGCAAGAAGACCTACCAGGTCGTGCGCGCCGGCATCGCCCGTACCTTCCAGAACATCCGCCTGTTCAAGCAGCTCACGGTCGAGCAGAACGTGCTCGTCGCCTTCGACGAGTCGTTCAGCTACCACATGGGCGGCGCCATCTTCCGCACCCCGCGCTTCTGGAAGCAGGAGAACGAGATGCACGCCAAGGCGATGGACCTGCTCAAGATCTTCGACCTCGACGGTCTCGCCTCCACGCAGGCCGCGAACCTGCCGTACGGCCAGCAGCGCAAGCTCGAGATCGCGCGCGCCCTCGCCACCGGCATGAAGCTGCTGCTCCTCGACGAGCCGGCCGCCGGCATGAACCCGACCGAGACCGAGGATCTGCTGCGCTGCATCAACACGATCCGCGACCGCTTCGGCATCGCGATCCTGCTCATCGAACACGACATGAGCCTCGTGATGAGCGTGTGCCAGCGCATCCAGGTGCTCGACTACGGCCGCACGATCGCCTCCGGCACCCCGGAGGAGATCGCCAACAACCCGCAGGTCATCTCCGCCTACCTCGGCGCCGACGACTCCGACGACGCCGAAGCCGACTCCACCGACCACGCGACGCCCGAACCGAGCATCGCCAAGACCATGCAGGAAGGGGCACGCTGATGCTGGAAATCAAGGATCTGTGCGTCTCCTACGGCGCGATCGAGGCGGTCAAGGGCATCAGCCTGACCGTGAACGACGGCGAGATCGTCTCGCTGATCGGCGCGAACGGCGCCGGCAAGACGACGACGCTGCACACGATCACCGGCCTCGTGCCGGCCAAGTCCGGCTCGATCGTCTACGACGGCCACGACCTGCTCAAGACGCACGCGAACAAGATCGTGACCCTCGGCATGGCGCACGTGCCGGAAGGCCGCCACGTGTTCACCCGCATGACCGTGCAGGAGAACCTGGAGATGGGCGCGTTCAGCCTCAAGGACCAGTCCGGTCTGGGCAAGGACCTCGAGATGGTGTTCGACTACTTCCCGCGCCTGAAGGAGCGCCGCCGCCAGCTGGCCGGCACGCTCTCCGGCGGCGAGCAGCAGATGGTCGCCATGGGCCGCGCCTTGATGAGCCATCCGAAGACCATCCTCATGGACGAGCCTTCGATGGGCCTGTCGCCGCTGCTCGTCAAGGAGATCTTCAACATCATCGTGACGCTGCGCAAGGAGGGCATCACCGTGCTCCTCGTCGAGCAGAACGCGAAGATGGCCCTGTCCATCGCCGACCGCGCCTACGTGCTCGAAACGGGCCGCATCACGATGGAGGGCAAGGCCTCCGACCTCCTCCACGACGAAAAGGTCCGCAAGGCCTACCTCGGCGCGTGAGCCGATTGTGGTTCGGCTCCCTCTGATGAGGGAGCTGTCGCGGCGTAGCCGCGACTGAGGGAGAGACAGGAGCGGCCGTAGGCCGCGGGAGATACGGCATCGGCCGAAGGCCGATTCGATTTTCCCGCGTCCTACGGCCGCTCTTCTTCTCTCCCTCCGTCATCGCTTCGCGATGACACCTCCCTCCTCAGAGGGAGGCAAGGCCCCCACGTCGCGTCTCACGCCCGGCAGTAGTCCTGATACACGCTGGCGTCCTTGTCGGTGATGGTCTTGATCACGCGGGCCGGGTTGCCGACGGCCACTGAGTTCGCGGGGATGTCCCTGGTGACGACCGCGCCGGCGCCGATCACGCAGCCGTCGCCGATCGTCACGCCGCCGAGCACGGTCACGTTGCCGCCGAACCAGCAGTTCGAACCGATCACGATAGGCTCGCCGTATTCGTAGTCGTAGCTGGTGCCGTCCTCGCGCGTGCGCACGTTGCGGTCCTGCCACCTGAGCGGGTGCATCGGCGGCAGCAGGGAGACGTTCGGGCCGAACAGCACGTCGTCGCCGATCGTGACCGGCGCGCAGTCGAGCACGGTGAAGTTGAAGTTCGCGAACACGCGGTCGCCGATGGTCGTGTGGCATCCGTAGTCGAAGAAGACGGGGCCCATCACGTCGAGGTTCGCGCCGTGGCCGGGCAGCAGTTCGTCGAGGATCGCGGCGCGCGTCGCGTCGTCGTGGCGGGAGGTCGCGTTGAAGCGCGTGCACAGGTCACCGGCCTTGCGGCGCAATGCGTCGAGTTCCGGGTCGGAGGCGTCGTACAGTTTGCCGTCGAGCATCTCCTCGCGTTCGGAACGGCGCGGCGTCGGCAGTTCGACGGGCGGAATCGCGAAGACGGGGGAGTCGGTTGCGGCGGAATCGTTGGAAACGTTGTCATCGGCGGTGACGTCGGTCATGATGCTCCTTTGCGTGATGGTATCGGCCCCCTCTGATGAGGGGGCTCCCGGCGAAGCCGGGTGGGGGAGAGACCGCGGCGTCAGCCGCCGGAAAACGGCATCGGCCGAAGGCCGATTCGATTCTCCTGCGGTGGAGCCCGCCCATCTTCTCTCCCTCCGTCCGCCGAAGGCGGACACCTCCCTCGTCAGAGGGAGGTAGACAAAGCCGGCAGGGTTTGCGCACCAGCATACGTGTACGAGCGTACATAACGGCGTATGTGTGGCGGTCGAGGTGCGATGGTGCAATGATGGATTGTGGAAACAGGTTTCAGGAGGCGTTCGATGAGTGAGATTCGTGCGATCGACGACGACGCGCTGCGCGAGGCGGCGGCGATCGTGAGGGACGGCGGACTGGTGGTCATCCCCACGGACACGGTGTACGGGATCGCCGGCGACCCGCGGTCCGCGGACGCCATCGACCGCATCTACGAGCTCAAGCGCCGCCCGCGCTTCAAGGCGCTGCAGGTGCTGCTCGCCGGCATCGACCAGCTCGACGGAATCGGCCTCGACCTGCCCGCCCCGCTCAACCGTCTCGCCGCGCGGTTCCTGCCCGGCGCGTTCTCGCCGATCGCCGTCGCGCGCGAAGGCTGCACGCTGAAGACCGTCGCCAAGGACGGCACGCAGGGCATCCGCGTGCCCAATTCTGCGCTCACGCTGCGCATCCTCAAGGCCACCGGCCCGCTCGCCGCGTCCAGCGCGAACCTGTCCGGCGACGAAAGCGCGCAAAGCGTCCACGAGGCTTTCGAGGCGTTCGGCGACGCCGTCGCCCTCTACCTCGACGGCGGTTCGACGCCCGGCCACGTCTCCAGCACCGTCGTCGCCGCCGACCCGCACGAGCGCGACGGCATCGCCATCCTGCGCGAAGGCGTGATCCCGCAATCCGAGATTCGCGCCGCGCTGCACGTCAACGGGGGAGGACTCGGCGCATGAGGATCTACCTGTTCATCGCCGCCATCGCCGGCGGTGCCACGTACCTGCTCACGCCGATCGTGCGCCACGTGGCGATCGAGATCGGCGCGGTCGGCGAGGTGCGCGCCCGCGACGTCCACAAGATCCCGACGCCGCGCATGGGCGGTCTCGGCATGATGCTCGGCTTCGCCGTCGCCATGCTGTTCGCCAGCCGCATCAGCTTCATCCAGGGACTGTTCCAAGGCAGCCATCTGCCGTGGGTCGTGCTCGCCGGCGCGGTCATGATCTGCCTGCTCGGCATGGCCGACGACCTGTGGGACCTCGACTGGATGTTGAAGCTCGCCGGGCAGCTGCTCATCTCCGTGTTCGTCGCGTGGGGCGGCCTGCAGATCATCTCCCTGCCGCTCGGCTCGCTCGTCACCGCCTCGCCGAGCCTGTCGATGGCGATCACCGCGTTCCTCATCGTCGCGTCGATCAACGCGGTCAACTTCGTCGACGGCCTCGACGGCCTCGCCTCCGGCATCGTCGCGATCGGCGGCATCGCGTTCGCGATCTACTCGTACATCCTCGCGCGCACGTCGCCCTCCTACGCGTCGATGGCGACGCTCATCGACGTGGCGCTCGTCGGCATCTGCGTCGGATTCATCCTGCACAACTGGCATCCGGCGAAACTGTTCATGGGCGATTCCGGCTCGATGCTGCTCGGCTACCTCATCACCTGCGCGTCGATCGTGATGACCGGCCGCATCGACCCCGCCTCCGTGCACACGAGCATGTACCTGCCCGTCTTCATGCCGATCCTGCTGCCGATCCTCGTGCTGTTCCTGCCCGTGCTCGACATGTGCCTGGCGATCGTGCGCAGGCTCGCGAAGGGCCAGTCGCCGATGCACCCGGACCGCATGCACCTGCACCACCGCATGCTCAGGATCGGCCACACGGTGCGCGGCGCCGTCGCGATCCTGTGGTCGTGGGCCGCGCTCATCTCGTTCGGCTCGCTGATGATCCTGTTCTTCAGGGCGTGGCACGTGTTCGTCGGCATGGCGGTCGTGGGCGCGGTGCTCGCCGTCGTCACGATGTACCCGTACCTCAAGCGTCGCGTGCCCGAGATCATGGAGGAGAACGCGCGCGAGGCGGTCGCCAAGGCGGAGCACGCCTCCGGCCGCGTCAACATGGGCGATCCGGATGACGTGGACGGCGACGGCAAGGCCTCGGGGAACGCCGTATAACACCGCCCACCGCGCAACGTCACCCCACGTTCTTATAGTGGACGCATGGCTACAAACCCCGATATGAACGCGCAGTCCGCGTACGCTCCGCTCCCTCCGATCTTCGCCAAGCTCGGCCTCGCCTATGACGATGTCCTGCTGCTGCCGAACGAGACGGACGTCATTCCCTCCGAGGTGGACACCACCACCCATCTGACCCGTAAGATCACGATGAAGGCCCCGGTCCTCTCCGCCGCCATGGACACCGTGACCGAGTCCGAGATGGCCATCGCCATGGCCCGCAACGGCGGCATCGGCGTGCTGCACCGCAATCTCTCCATCGACGACCAGGCCGCCCAGGTCGACGTCGTCAAGCGTTCCGAATCCGGCATGATCACCGACCCGCTGACCGTGAACCCGGACGTCACCCTCGCCGACCTCGACAAGCTGTGCGGCAAGTTCCACATCTCCGGTCTGCCGGTCGTCGACAGGGACAACAAGCTCGTCGGCATCATCACCAACCGCGACATGCGCTTCATCGCGTCCGAGGACTACGACCACCTCAAGGTCAAGGACGTCATGACCCGCGAGAACCTCATCACCGGCCCGTCCAACATCTCCAAGGAGGACGCGCACGACCTGCTCGCCAAACACAAGGTCGAGAAGCTGCCGCTCGTCGACGCCGAAGGCCACCTGACCGGCCTGATCACCGTGAAGGACTTCGTCAAGACCGAGCAGTACCCGGACGCCACCAAGGACGAGCAGGGCCGCCTGCGCGTCGCCGCCGGCGTCGGCTTCCTCGGCGACGCCTGGCAGCGCGCCTCCGCCCTGATGGAGGCCGGCGTCGACGTGCTCGTCGTCGACACCGCGAACGGCGAGGCCCGTCTCGCCCTCGACATGATCTCCCGCCTCAAGCATGACTCCGCCTTCGACGGCGTGCAGATCATCGGCGGCAACGTCGGCACCCGTTCCGGCGCGCAGGCGATGATCGACGCCGGCGCCGACGCCGTCAAGGTCGGCATCGGACCGGGCTCCATCTGCACCACGCGCGTGGTCGCCGGCGTCGGCGTCCCGCAGCTCACCGCCGTGTACGAGGCCGCCCAGGCCTGCCGCGCGGCCGGCGTGCCCTGCATCGCCGACGGCGGCATCCACTACTCCGGCGACATCGCCAAGGCCCTCGTGGCCGGCGCGTCCTCCGTGATGCTCGGCGGCACCCTCGCCGGCTGCGAGGAGGCCCCGGGCGAGAAGGTGCTCCTGCACGGCAAGCAGTACAAGCTGTACCGTGGCATGGGCTCCCTCGGCGCGATGGCCCCGCGCGGCAAGAAGTCCTACTCCAAGGACCGCTACTTCCAGGCCGACGTCACCTCCAACGACAAGGTCGTGCCGGAGGGCGTCGAGGGCGAGGTCCCGTACCGCGGACCGCTCAACGCCGTGCTCTACCAGATGCTCGGCGGCCTGCACCAGTCGATGTTCTACATCGGCGCCCACAACATCTCCGAGATGGCCGAGAAGGGCCGCTTCATCCGCATCACCGACGCCGGCCTGCGCGAGTCGCATCCGCACGACATCGTGATGACGGCCGAGGCGCCGAACTACTCCGGCTTCCACGCCAACTGATCGGCGCGTCCAGTCGGGTAGCGTATGACGCGTGAGTGGGGTCCCACCGTTCTGATGGGACCCCACTTCGCGTTTTGGGGGAGCGGCGTGACGTGCGCCGCCGTCGCGCCTACGCCGTGCACGTCGTCATTGCACGTCACTGTTGCGTGCCATCGTCGTGTCACGCGGTCGGTGTGCACGTGGCGACCGCGCGCCGTCGTCACGCCGTGAGCCGCGCCGTGGTCGCGCGCATGAGCAGCGACGTCGGCGCCACCGTGTGCGCCTCGTCCGGCTCGTCGCCGCGCATGAGCGCGAGCGCCTTGCCGGCGGCGGCGCGTCCCAGCTGCACCGGGTTCTGGCGCACGGTGGTCAGGTCGACGACGTCGCCCACGTTGTCGCCGTCGAAGCCGATGAGCGACACCTCCTCGGGGATGCGCCAGCCGAGGCGGCGCAGTTCCTTGAGCAGCATGACCGCGCACCGGTCGTTCTCCACGCAGATGCCGGTTGGCTGGCTCGTCGCGCCGACGAGCTGCGCGGCGATGTCGGAGATGGCGGCAGCCTCGCCGCCGACCGATTCCTGCGCGTCGTCGTCATCCTCGGAGCCGGCGCGGGTGAGCGAGGGAATCGTGAGGATGTGCTCCTCGTCGTACCCCTGTTGTTCGGCGGCGTCGAGGAATCCCTCCAGACGCACGGAATCGCTGCAGACGAACGGGGAAAGCTGCACCGGCTGCTCGACGTAGGCGATGGACTCGTGGCCGAGCGAGCGCAGCAGGCGCACGACGCCGTGCATCGCGGCCACGTCGTCGATGCGCACGGACGCGTCGAAGCCTTCGGTGGACGGCACGTTGATGCCGATCATCGGGATGGTGAGCGTATCGAGGAACTCGCGTTGCGCGGCGTCGAGGATGAACGAGGTGACGATGACCGCATCGAAGTTTTGCGTGCCGGGCAGTGTGTGGAAGAACCGGTTGAGGTCGCGCTCCTCCCACATGACGTACGGCACCACGTCGTAGCCTTCGCGCGAGAGCACCTCGTACACGCCTTCGAAGGTGTAGGAGTTGAACCAGCTGTTGATCTCGTTGGGCAGCAGCACGGCCACGCGCATCGATTTGCCGCTGGCCAGCGAGGAGGCGGTCTTGGAGAAGGTGAATCGCAGTTTCTCGGCGGCGGCCTCGACGCGGGCGCGCGTGTCCGGATTGACCTTGTCGAGACCCCGCAGGGCACGTGACACGGTGGATACGGAGACGCCGGCCTCCTTTGCCACGTCCGCGATCGTCGTGCGTGCCGTCTGTTGTCCGGGCATGGATGCTCCTCCTTGTCATGATCGTGTATGTGCGTACCGCGTACCGTCGGCCGTCTGCGGCTCTGTCACGGTCCTACCGCATGCCGTCGGCCTTCGACTGCGAATCCATTGACGGCCTGCCGGTATCGTGCCCGTGCCGCCGTCCGTCTTCGGATTGACGCCGCTACTACGATACTCCATGCATGCAAAGCGCTTTTATCGATATTCTATAAAAGCGTTTGCAGTATTGCAAATCCGCCATTTGGTGTCAATATCAAACCCGTTCGACACGCCGATTTCACCTCGTTTTGCATATCGTCGTGCAAGCGCTATTATGCAAGAGTCACGAAAACGCAGAACATGTTGAAACGCTTGCTTGCAAGCGTTTGTATTCAAGGAGGAACACATGGTCGAAGCCACCGATCCCGCCCTGTGGTGGAAGCAGGCGGTCGTCTATCAGGTCTATCCGCGTAGCTTCAAGGACACCAAGGGCGAGGGCCTCGGTCAGATCGCCGGCGTCACCGAGAAGATCGACTACCTCGCCGATCTCGGCGTCGACGCCATCTGGCTCAGCCCGTTCTACCCCTCCCAGCTCGCCGACGGCGGCTACGACGTGGACGACTACCGCAACGTCGACCCGAAGCTCGGCACCATGGACGACTTCGACGCGCTCGCCAAGGCTGCGCACGAACGGAACATCAAGGTCGTCGTCGACATCGTCCCCAACCACTCCTCCAACCTGCATCCGTGGTTCAAGGAGGCGCTCGCCGCCGCCCCCGGCTCCCCGGAGCGCGACCGCTACATCTTCCGCGATGGCAAGGGGCCGAACGGCGACATCCCGCCGAGCAACTGGGAGAACCACTTCGGCGGCCCGGCCTGGACCCGCGTACCCGACGGCCAGTGGTACCTGCACATGTTCACCAAGGAACAGCCCGACTGGAACTGGAACAACCGCGAGGTGCGCGAGGACTTCCTCAAGACCCTGCGATTCTGGCTCGACCACGGCGCCGACGGCTTCCGCGTGGACGTCGCCCACGGCCTGGCCAAGGACCTCGACCGCGACGACCTTGACAACTACGTCGTGTGGTGCACCTCCGACCAGCCGGACGACGGCTCCCACCCGGTCATCGACCGCGACGAGGTCCACGAGATCTACCACGAGTGGCGCAAGGTCTTCAACGAGTACAACCCGCCGGCGTTCGCCGTCGCCGAGGCGTGGGTGCAGCCCAACCGCCAGTACCTGTACGCCAGCCCGGACGACCTCGGCCAGATCTTCAACTTCGAGTTCGCCAAGAAGGACTGGATCCGCGACAACATGCACCAGGCCATCGAGGAGGGCATCGAAAGCGCCGAACGCTCCGGCTCCTCCGCCACGTGGGTGATGAGCAACCACGACGTGGTGCGCCACGCCACCCGCTACGGCCTGCCGCAGGTGCCCACCAGCGAATACCACCAGCTCGCCAAGGACTGGGTGCTGCGCGACGGCACCACCTACCCGCTCGACAAGGAGGCCGGCACCCGCCGCGCCCGTGCCGCGATCCTCATGGAGATGGCGCTGCCCGGCTCCGCCTACGTCTACCAGGGCGAGGAGCTCGGCCTGTTCGAAGTGGCGGACATCCCGTGGGACCGCGTCGAGGACCCGTCCGGCCACCGCACCTCGCAGGCCGCGTCCACCAAGGGCCGCGACGGCTGCCGCGTGCCGCTGCCGTGGACGGCCGATCCGGCGAATTCCTACGGCTTCACCCCCGCCACCAAGGCGGACGGCACCCCGGCCGAGGAGGCCCACCTGCCGCAGCCGGCCTGGTACGCGGACTTCGCCGCCGACAAGGAAGCCGCCGATCCGGACTCGATGCTCAACCTGTACCGCCGCACGCTGGAACTGCGCCACAAGCTGCAGACCAACGACCTGAGCCTCGAATGGCTGCCCGAGGACCGTTCCACGGGCAAGCCGGACGGCGCGAACGGCTTCACCGGCGGCACCATCGCCTACAAGCGCGCCAACGGATGGGCGTCGATCACCAACTTCGGCGCCGACCCGGTCGACCTGCCCGCCGGCGAGGTGCTCCTCACCTCCGGCCCGCTGACCGACGACGGCAAGCTCCCCCAGGACACCTCCGCCTGGATCCAGCTCGCCTGAGCCTCTCAAAGACTTACCCAAAACTCAACGCAGAGAAAAAGGAAAGAAACCATGACAACAACAGAAGCGGCACCGATCCGCAACACCCCGACCGAGAAGTGGCGCTACGTCGCCGGCTTCATGGCCTTCGCCGTCCTGTCCGGCGTCGCCTTCTTCGGCACCATGTCCGTGCTGGTCCCGCAGCGACTGCGCGCCGACCTCGGCATGGGTGCCGTCGAGTCGACCGCCGCCCTCGGCGCGATCAACTCCGCCGGCTCCATCGCCTCCATCTTCATCGCCCTGTTCATCGGCGCCCTGTCCGACCGCACGCGCAGCAAGTGGGGCAAGCGCACCCCGTGGATCTTCACCGGCGCGTTCATCTACGGCGTGTGCTTCTGGTCGCTGAGCCGTCCGTCCACCGCCGTGCTCATCGGCATCTTCTACGTGCTCGCCCTCGTCGGCCTCAACATGGTGCAGGCCCCGATCTACGCCCTCATCTCCGACCGCGTCGAGGAATCCAACCGTGCGACCGTCTCCGCGGCCATCGGCGGCGGCGGCGTGATCGGCCAGGGCATCGGCACGCTCATCGGCTCCCGCTTCATGGAGAACGTCGAACTCGGCTTCGTCTGCACCGGCCTGTGCGCCCTCGCCGCCGGCCTGCTCGCCGTCTTCCTCACCCCGAAGGAGCCGTCCAGCAAGGACATGCCGAAGGACACCTCCAAGTCCATGGGCAAGGTCATCCTCGAATCCCTCACCCCGCCGCTCAAGAACTGCGGCGACTTCTACCGCGCGTTCATCTGCCGCACCTGCCTCATCGTCGCCTACCAGATGATCTTCAGCTACCAGCTGTACATCCTGACCGACCACATCGGCGACTCCGACAAGCAGGCCGCCAACGCCATGATGATCATCTCCACGCTCACCATGGTCGCCTCCCTGGTCGCCTCCCTCATCTCCGGCCCGATCGCCGACGCCCTCCACCGCCGCAAGGCCCCGATCGCCGTCGCCTGCGCCGTGTTCGCCATCGGCCTGGCCATGCCGTGGATCTTCCCGACCGAGATGGGCATGTTCCTCTTCGGCGGCATCGCCTCCTTCGGCTACGGCATGTACCTGTCCGTCGACCAGGCGCTGAACGTGGACGTCCTGCCGAACAAGGAGACCGCCGGCAAGGACCTCGGCTTCATGAACATCGCCACCTGCGCCGGCCAGGCCATCGGCGTGGCGATCACCTCCAGCATCGTCGCCGCCACCCACTCCTACACCTTCGTGTTCCCGACCGCCATCGCCATGGCCGCGATCGCCGCGATCGCCGTCCTCGGCATCAAGCGCGTCAAGTAACACGCATCGCACTTCTCCTACGGCCCGTCAGGAACGGGCCGCGGGAGAGACCACACTTCCCTTCATTCCCTTTCCAACAGTGGGCCCCGCCGTTTCCAACCGGCGGGGCCCACGCCTTTTTCAAGCACTGTTTTGGCCCCTCTGACGAGGGAGACGGTGCCGGACCCTCCGTCCGTCGCGCGGTATAGTCTGTACTGTTCTGCTCAGGCATAGGCTAACTAGGAAAGAGGCACATGATGGTGGACGCGCATGACGCGGAGACGTACACGGCGGAGGGTTCCCGCCTCATCTGGATCGACTGCGAGATGACCGGACTCGACATCTTCGGCGGCGACGAGCTCGTCGAAGTGTCCGTCGTGCCCACCGACTTCGACCTGAACGTTCTCGACGAGGGCGTCGACTACGTCATCAAGCCGAGCGACAAGGCCGTGGCGCACATGAACGATTTCGTGCGCCAGATGCACACCCGCTCCGGTCTCATCAACGAGTGGGAGCATGGTCTCACGCTCGAAGAGGCCGAGAAGAAGGTCACCGAGTACGTGCTGCGCTTCACGCCGGACGGCGTCAAGCCGCTGCTCGCCGGCAACACGATCGGCTCGGACAAGAAGTTCCTCGACCATTACATGCCGAACCTGATGAGCCACCTGCACTACCGCAGCATCGACGTGAGCACGTTCAAGGAGCTCGCCCGTCGCTGGTACCCGGCCGTGTACGAGAACCGCCCGCCGAAGAACGGCGGCCACCGCGCCCTCGCCGACATCATCGAATCGCTTGACGAGCTGCGCTACTACCGTGAGGCCGTCATGGCCGCCGCCCCCGGCCCGGACGCCGCCGAAGCCGCGCGCATCCGCGACCACATCGTCGCCACCAGCCTCAACGCCTGAGCGGTTCCCGGCGGCCACCCCCACCCGGCTTCGCCGGGAGCCCCCGCCAGCGGGGGCAATGATGTTGTCAGCACAGAGGCCACCGGGGCGACCATCAGGCCGCGGGAGCAGGAAGGAAGTCCATGAGACAATCCGAGGCGTTGGCGATTCTCAACGCCGGGGCGAACGTGTTCCTGACGGGCGCGCCCGGCGCGGGCAAGACGTACGCGTTGAACGAGTTCATCCGCGAGGCCCGCGCGGACGGCGCGAGCGTCGCCGTGACCGCCTCGACCGGCATCGCCGCCACGCACGTCGACGGGCAGACCATCCACTCGTGGAGCGGCGTCGGCCTCGCCACCGTGCTCGACGCGAAACTGCTCAAGACCATCAAGACACGGCGCAAACGCAAGATCCAGGCGACCGATGTGCTCGTCATCGACGAGGTGTCGATGCTGCACGCATGGCTGTTCGACATGGTCGATCAGGTGTGCCGCGAGATACGCCGCGATCCGCGCCCGTTCGGCGGCCTGCAGGTCGTGCTTTCCGGCGACCTGTTCCAGCTGCCGCCCGTCTCCGTGTCCGGCCGCAACCGTGACGTGATCCCGCCGAGCCCCGAGTTCACGGCGTCGCGCGAACGTTACGCGCGCGCCGGACTCAACCCGGAGGGCTTCGTCACCGAATCATTGGTCTGGCCGGAGCTCGATCCGGTCGTCTGCTATCTGACCGAACAGCATCGTCAGGACGACGGCCGCCTCCTCACCGTACTCACGCACATTCGCGAAAGCCGCGTCGACAACGCCGACCGTGACGTGCTCGTCACGCGGCTCGGCGTCGCGCCCGAACCGGGCGTCGTCGCCACGCACCTGTTCCCCGTGAACCGGCAGGCCGACAATCTCAACGACCTCAGGCTCGCGAACATCATGCTCGACCCGCATGAGTTTTACGCGCAGCAGGCGGGGCCGGCGCATCTCGTCGAACGGCTCAAACGCAACATGCTCGCGCCCGAACGGCTCGTGCTCAAGGAAGGCGCGGCCGTCATGGCCCTGCGCAACGACGCCGACCACCAGTATGTGAACGGTTCGCTCGGCACCGTGCGCGGATTCGCGAACGAGAACAAGGGCGGCTGGCCGATCGTCGAATTCGAGAACGGCAACATCGTCACGATGAAACCCGCCACATGGGAGATGATGGACGGCGACACCGTGCTCGCCTCCGTCTCGCAGGTGCCGTTGCGCTGCGCGTGGGGCATCACGATCCACAAGTCGCAGGGCATGACGCTCGACCGCGCCGTCATGGATCTCAAACGCACGTTCGCGCCCGGCATGGGCTACGTGGCGCTCTCACGCGTCGAATCGCTCGACGGACTGTATCTCGAAGGCGTCAACAACCGCATGTTCACGGTCTCGTCCGACGCGGTCGCCCTGGACGGCGACCTCAGGGAGGCGTCCGCCGCCGCCTCCGACCTGCTGGCGGAGCGCGGCGCCGCCGCGTTCAAGCCGGGTGCGGATGGCGATGGTGGATTCGGGCCGGGAGGTGCGTCCGGGGAAGCGGCTCCCGGCGACGAATTCGCCCAGGACGCCCTCTTCTGACCGCCGCCGGTCACCGGTTGCGCCCGTAACGGACGTTCGCTCCGCTCCCGTTGCGGTTCCTCCGTCCACGTTCGTTGACGTGGGCGGGGCATCGAGCCTCCCGCCCCGCACATCATGTGGGACAATGGGATGAGGAATCATCGCGGGGGAGGGTGTCATGGCGGATGACAAGCACATCGGTGACGCGGATGACGCGCGAATCGACATCGAACGTGGCGACGTCACGGACGATGAAGCGGAAGACGATGCGGACGACATGTTCCGTGAGCTCGGCGACGACGCCGCGGAACCGTATGACGACGGCACGACGCCGGGCGCGGCGGATGCGCCGACGGCGGACGCAGCAACGTCCGCGGGCACGACGGGCATAACGGGCACGCCGGACACGAACGGCGCAGATGGCGGGGCCACGGCGGCACGACGGCGGCCGAAGCCGCTCGTCGTCGCGCTCGTCGCGGCGTTCGCGGCGGGAGCGGTGTTCGCCGGCGTGGCCGTCACGCGTTCGATCCTTGACCTGAACGCGCGCAACCATGCGTCCGCGCTCGCCTACTGCCGCCGCGAGCGCGCGCAATACACGGAGACGCTCACCGGCTACACGCCCGTCGCACGGCAGGCGACGGCGCTGCTCAAGGAGACCGCGTCGCTCACCGGCAGCGACTCGCGCGCACGCCTCCAACAGCAGATGGACGCCATGCGCGACGCCGACGTGACCGCTCCCGCCGAACAGGATTGCGCGGCGGACGCGCGCACCGCCGACATCGCCGCGCTCGGCGACCGGTACGCGGCCGCGGCGAGCGCCATGGCCGACGGGCTCATCTCCATCCGCTACGACACGGACACGTTGACGCAGATGAAGGACGGGTTGAACGCGCAGGACGCGCGCAAACAGCTGACCACGCTCATCGCGCGCGCGAAACTCGCCTACGACCGGTCCGCGGGCAAGGCGGACGAGACGGCGCGAGACACGCTCAAGAACGCAATCGACACGGCGCAATCCGTGCTCGATACGACGCCGTCCGACGCGGGCGACGCTGTGAACGAGCAGATTCAGCCGATCTCAGAGGCGACGGCCAAGGTGATCGCGCTGATGCCGCTCGACTGCCATTTCACCGACTGCGTGGCACTCACCTTCGACGACGGGCCGAACAAGCAGACCACGCCCAAAGTACTCGACGCCTTGAAGGCGGCCGGCGTGCCCGCCACGTTCTTCCTGCAAGGGCAGTTCGTCAGCGGGTCGAACGTGAAACTCGTGGGGCGCATGGCCGCGGAAGGGCACAGCGTCGGATCGATGTCGTGGCGGCACACGCAGATGCACGCGATGCCCGCCGACCAGCTCGCCAAATGGTTCAAAGACACGGATTCGGTGATCTCGTCGGCTTCCGGCAAACCGGTCACGTTGTTCCGGCCGCCGGACGGCGCCTGGAGCGACGCGCTGCGCTCGCAGGCGAAGGCGAGCGGACAGGCGATGATCCTGTGGGGCGTGGATTCCGGCGACTGGGGCAAACTCGACGCCGCCGAGATCGAGAAGCGCACGCTCGACGGCGCGTATGCGGGATCGATCATCTCGCTGCGCGACGGGAACCCCGAAACCGTGAAGGCGCTGCCGGGCATCATCAAGGGATTGCAGGCGAAGGGATACCACATCGTCACCGTGGACACGCTTCTGGCCGGCGACATCCAACCCGGCTCCGTCGCCTACGGGCTGAACGACGTGCAGTGAGCCGGCGACTCCGATTACCAGCGGCCGGCGATCGGGGCGCCGCAGTCGGGGCAGCGGGCGGTGTCGCCGTCATTGGTGGTGTCGGCGGTGACCGTGGCGTTGGCCGCATCGTCCGTATCGCTCAGACGGTTCTCGATGATGCGGTACCAGTCGCGGACCACGAGCGGGGCGCGGCACTCCGGATTCGGGCAGAACGTGGTGTCGCCCTCACGGTCGTGCACGTTGCCGGTGTACACGTACCGCAATCCCTCCGCCATCGCGATACGCCGCGCGCGCGTCAGCGTCGCGTGCGGCGTGGGCGGCACGTCGGTCATCCTCCACGCCGGGTGGAACGCCGAGAAATGCAGCGGGACGTCCGGGCCGAGCGTTTCGCGGATCCACGCGCACTCCGCGTGCAGCTGCGCGTCATCGTCGTTGAGACCGGGGATGAGCAGCGTCGTCAACTCCACCCACACGTGGCGTCCGTCCGGCGTGCGCGCCTCGTTCACCGCATAATCGATCGTGTCGAGCACGTCCTTCAAGTGCGTGCCGGTCGCCTTCCAGTAGAATTCCTCGGTGAAGCCTTTCAGGTCGATGTTCGCCGCGTCCATCGCCGCGTAGAAGTCGGGGCGGGCCGGCGCGGCCATATAGCCGGCGGTCACCGCGATTGGATGGACGCCGCGCTCCCGGCACGCCCACGCCGTGTCGATCGCATACTCGGCGAACACGATCGGATCGTTGTAGGTGAACGCCACCGAGCCGATGCCGCGGTCGGCCGCGACGGCCGCGATCTTCTCCGGCGACGCCTCCACGCCCAGACGATCGAAGTCGCGCGCACGCGAGATGTCCCAGTTCTGGCAGAATCGGCACGCGGAATTGCAGCCGGCCGTGCCGAAACTCAGGACGCTCGAACCCGGGTGGAAATGGTTGAGCGGCTTCTTCTCCACCGGGTCCACGGCGAACCCGGAACTGCGGCCGTACGTGTCCGAGTAGATTGCACCATCATGGTTCGAGCGCACGAAGCAGAACCCACGCTGGCCGGGCTTCAGCACGCACCGGCGCGGGCACAGCTCGCATCGCGCGCGGTTCGTGCCGTCAGTGAGGCGTGTTTGCCAGCGGCCGAGGGTTGGGTCTTGTTCGGTTGGGTGCTGGACCACCCCCAGTCGGCTTCGCCGACAGCCCCCGACGTTATGTGCGACGTGCGCGGTGCGCACTGCTATGGAACAGTCCACAGGACTGTTCCATCCGGCGGGGGCGAGAGGGGTGGCAGCGGGGGCGACGGATGCGGTGTGCGCTGCGACGGATGCGGTGGGGGACGGGTCAGTGGTCGGCATGGGCGGTCACCTCGTAGCGCTCGCAGACGATCTCGCCGTTCCGCCAGTCGAGCGCCGCCGGCAGACCGGCCTTGGCGAGCAGATGCGCGACGAACTCATGCGGATTCGGCAGCTGCTCCCACACCTGCGGCAGGAACGTGGCGCGACGCCGCCCATCCCGTTCGGTGAGGATGAGACCGTCTTTGCCGGGGCGCAACGCGCGTTCCAGCTCGTTGCGCGAGCGCACCGGATGCTCCGACGGGACGGCGGTCATGCGGCCGTCGTCGTCGCGCCGCCATTCGGGTGTCACGACGAGGATCGGCTCCGGCTCCGACAGCACGGACACCTCCACGTCGAGCAACGGGTACTCCTCGACGGCGACCGGGAGGAAGCGCGGATCGCGGCTCGCCGCATCCACCGCATGCTCGGCGACGTCGCGGCCGAGCGGCTGATGCGCCTCCAACGTGCCGATGCACCCGCGCAGCTCGCCGCCCTCCGTCAACGTGACGAAGCTCGCGCCCGGCTCGTCCAGCCACGGGTGCGCCGCGATGATCGACTTCACGGAATCCGGGGATTCCGCGCCACCGTCATCCAACCCGAGATGCTCGCGGATCGCCGCCCGAGCCAACCGCAGCAACACGTCGCCGTGCGACTCGTCGGGGTGGGTGTCATCGGTATGGACGTCATCGGCGTGGGCAGTGAGGGAGTCGTTCGCGTCGGCGATGGCATCAGCGGCGTCGGCGCGCACGTCGCCCCCGCTGGATGGAACAGTCCGGTGGCCTGTTCCATAGCAGCGCACACCGCGCACGTCGTCCCCGCTGGATGGAACAGTCCGGTGGCCTGTTCCATAGCAGTGCGCATCGCGCACGTCGCACATAACGTCGGGGGCTGTCGGCGCAGCGACTGGGGGTGGTCGTCGTCCTCCCATACGGCGAACGACGCGTACCCGACCACCGCCTCATCCGGATTTCGCATCGCCGGGCGTTCCTCGCCCGCAATCGCGACTACGCCGTCATCGCCCGAAGTGGACCGGCCGAGCAGGCGCATCGTAAACGACGACGCCGCCCCGGCGGTGCCGGCCGGGCCGTCTGCCGAAGAGCCGGCCGGGTCCGCCGGAGCCAGCCCGCGCGTCAACACGTCCAGCAGACCGTTGACCGGATACGCGCCGCACGCGCGATTCGGACGGATCGGGCCGTCGAGCCGCCCGATCGCGTCGATCGTCGCGTCGTCGAGCGCCCGCGCGTACTCCTGCGGATGGTAATGCGACAAATCCGAGCTGATCACGATCACCGTCTCCGGGCCGCCCCACAGGGCGCGCAGCACGTCACCCACCTCGCGCGGGCTCGCATCGCCCGCATTCAACGGCACGATTTCGATATCCGGGCCGAGCACGGTCTGCAGGAACGGGATCTGCACTTCGACCGCATGCTCCCGCGCGTGCGTCGGATCGTTCACGATCAGAGCCGGAGCCTGCTCCAACGCGCGCTTCTCCGCGTCCGTGTCGATGGAGACCACGCCGAGGGGCGTGGCGAACGCGTCGGCGCTCGGGGCCGCGACGCCGCGCACCGCCACGCGATGCGTCGGCCCGACGATCACCGCGCGCGTGATGCGTCCGCGCCCGCGTTCGAGCAGCGCGTAGGCGAGCGCCGCCGTCGTGCCGGAGTACACGTATCCGGCGTGCGGCACAATCACCGCTTTCGGCGCGCCCTGCGGCAATGGATTCGCGGCCGCGCCGGCGAGTTTCGCGACGAGTTCGCGCCCGTAGTCGAGCTGTCCGTCGATCATCCGCTGCAGCGCCACGCGGTCGGCCGGGTAGAATGCGCCCGCCACCGCCGCGGGACGGATGCGCGTCGATCCTTCGTTGGACTGTTCCTTCGGCTGTGTCATTTCGACCACCCCCGTACCATTCTAGGTTCTCCCGCGGTGTCCGTCGCCTCGGCCATGCGGCTTCGACCGGTGGCGTGGGCCGTTCGGGTGCGGGGCACTCGGGTGTCGGGACGCTCGGATGCGGGGCGTTCGGATACGGCGTGAGTGATATTGGACAACATGACCAATTGTGATGGTGGTGGGAATTAGACGGGCTGTCTAGCATAGTGGCGAGAACATTACTGGACGACCCGGACGCAAGGAGGTCATCATGACGAACACGAACCCTGATTCCCGTCAACCGCAGGCCGGCCGGGGCGGCGACCCGTACGCCAACCCGTATGCGGACCAGAGCAATAATCCATATGCCGGTCAGCAGGGGCCGCAGAACCCGCAAGGCCAGTCGGGATGGAACGGAGGCCCCGCCGGCGGCCCGTGGAACGGCCGGCCGGTCGACCCGTTCAAACTCATCGAAAGCCTGCTGCCGCAGCATGCGAAGAACTGGGTGCGCGGATTCTATGGCGTGATCGGCGTGGCCGCCGTCGTGCTCGGCGCGGCCCTGCTGTTCTGGCCGGGCATCACGCTGAAGATCGCGGCCGTCCTGCTCGGCATCTACCTCGTGGTCTCCGGACTCGTGCGCGTCGTCGTCGCCATCGTCGAACTCGGCCTGCCGAGCGGATGGCGCGTACTCGACATCCTCGTCGGCGTGCTGCTCACCATCGGCGGCCTGCTCATGCTCAAGAACGCGGCCGTCTCCGGGCAGGCGCTCGCCCTGCTCGCCACGATGACCGTCGGCATCGGCTGGATGCTCGAAGGCTTCATGGCGCTCGTCGAATCGTGGAGGCTCCCCAGCTCCGGATGGGCCGTGCTGTATGCGATCGTCTCCATCGTCGCCGGATTCGTCATACTCCTGTCGCCGGTCAGCTCCACCGTCTGGCTCGTCGTCTTCGCCGGCTGCGCGCTCGTCGTCATGGGCGTCTCCGCCCTCGTGCGCGCCTTCACCTTCGGCCGCCTCCCGAAGCGGTGAGGTGGGAGCCGCCGCGAATACCCCTCAGCTGCGCGAAGCACGACAGGTTGCAGACCGGGCTGAGGGGTTGTCGCGCGTTCCATAAGAAGTCTCTATAGCCACGCCGGGATTTCGCCGGCGGAACACCCGTATAGTGGCAGTCACATCGCAAGGTTCGGGGGAACCGGCGATGTGATGTGAATCGGGACAATCGACGATACGCGTGGGGACACGTGCATCCCTCGTCCATCCGCCCGTCAGCGGATCGGACGGGACGATACGCGTGACCGCGGCGTCGAACCACATACCCAATACGGGAAGGGGATTACCGTGGCATTATCATACGCGGTGCTCGGCTCGGGAGGCATGGGCATCCAATACGGGGTGCTGCTCCAGGAGTTCGCGCACAAGCACGTCGACTTCATCGACACGTGGAGGCCGAACGTCGAGAAGATCCGCGAACAGGGCGGCGTCTACGTCTCACAGGACGGCGAGGACCGGCACCTCGTGCCCATCGACATCCACTATCCGGAGGACTACCACGGGAACCCGGACGTGTGGATCGTGTTCGTCAAACAGCAGCAGCTCGACGGATTCCTCAAACGCGCCTCGCACGCCGGGCTGTTCCGCGACCACCAGGTCGTGTTCTCCGCGATGAACGGCTACGGCCATTTCGAAAAACTCGGCGAATATTTCTCCCGCGACCGCATCTTCGGCGGCACCGCACTGATCGGAGCCTACGTGTACGGGCCGGGCGACGTGAACTTCACCGGCGGCAAGCACGCGAAGGCGATGAACATGTGCGCGTGGGACGAGCGGCGCACGCCGCTCGAACAGGAGATCCACGACGACTTCGCCGCCGCCACCCTCAACCCCACCATCGTCGACGACTTCCTCGGCATGTGCCTCGCGAAGATCGTGTTCAACTCCGTGCTCAACACGCTGTGCACGATGTACGAGATCCGCTTCGGCCAGTTCCACGCGAACCCCGGCGCGCGATGGATGACCGAACGAATCGTCGACGAGGCGTACACGGCCGCCGAGAAGGCCGGCATCACGCTGCTCGGCACGCGCGAGACGGAGGTCGAGACGATCCTGCACACCGCGGGCGTCGCCCATCCGCTCCACTATCCGTCCATGTACCAGGACCTCACCAAGGGCCGGCCCACCGAAGTCGACTACATCAACGGCTACATCGCCCGGCTCGCCCGTGAGCATGGCGCCGAGGCACCGCTCAACGAGTTCCTCGTCCACGAGGTGCATCTCGCCGAACAGGCGTACGCGATCCACCATCCCGACATCGCCGAGGCGGCCGCGCGCAACGCCGACCGGCTCGCGAAGGACACGGCGGCCGCGCTCGCCGCGTGACCGCCCGCCGTCACGGCCGTGCGCCACGCACGCGCCATCACATGCCGGCGGAACCACACACTTGCCATCACACACATAGAGAAGGGAATCATCATGTCCATCATCGCCACCACGCCGGGCCGCGCCACACGGCTCGCCACGACCGCCCGCCGCGTGATCGCCGCGGCCGTCTCCATCGCCGCGCTCGCCGGACTCGCCGCCTGCGGCTCCGCCAGCGCCGCCGGCACCTCCGCCTCCGACGCGATCGCCAAGCCGGCAAGCGGCAAGACCACGAAGATCGTCGTCGGCGTCGCCCCCGGCCCCTACGGCGACATGACCACCAAGGTGATCGCGCCGCTGCTCAAGAAGGACGGCTACGAGCTCACCACCAAACTGTTCAACGACTACGTGCAGCCGAACAAGGCCCTCGCCTCCGGATCCATCCAGGCCGACCTGTTCCAGCACATCAACTACCTGAAGAAGTTCTCCGCCGACAACAAGCTCGACCTGACCTCCCTCGGCCAGGTGCCCACGCTCGGCCTCGGCATCTACTCGAAGAAGTTCACGTCCGTCGACGCGATCAAGGACGGCTCCACCGTCGCCATCGCCAACGACGGCAGCAACCTCGCCCGTTCGCTCGGTGTGCTCGAACAGCAGGGGCTCGTCACCCTCAAGGGCGACGTCGACCCGACCAAGGCCACCGTCAACGACATCGCCACCAACCCGAAGAACCTCGTCATCAAGCCGATCGACGCCGCCCAGCTCGCCCGCGCGCTCGACAGCGTCGACGTGAGCCTCGTGCCCGGCAACTTCGCCTGGGCCGCCGGCCTCAAGCCCAAGCAGGCGCTCGCCATGGAGAAGCAGTCCGAAGGCGTGATCAACGTGTTCGTCGTGCGCACCAAGGACGCGAACGGCGACTTCGGCAAGAAGGTCAAGGCGCTGCTCGTCTCCGACGAATTCAAGCAGGCGATCGCCAAGAGCGAGTTCGCCGACTTCGGCAAGCCCACGACCTGGTGACGCGCGCATGACGGCCACCACCAACGCGACAGCCACCGCGACCGCCGCCGGAACCGCTTCCGGCGGCGCCGCCGTCATCACGCTCGACCACGTCTCCGTCACCTTCCACGAGCGCGGACGCGTCATCGAAGCGGTGAAGGACGTGAGCCTCGCCGTCGCCGAAGGCGAGGTGTACGGCATCGTCGGCTTCTCCGGCGCCGGCAAATCCACGCTCGTGCGCACCATCAACCTGCTCGAACGCCCCACCGCCGGCCGCGTCCTCATCGACGGGCGCGACGTGACCGCCCTCACAGGCGGCGCGCTGCGCGACCTGCGCAAACGCATCGGATTCATCTTCCAGGGATTCAACCTGATCGGCAACGTCACCGTCGGCGAGAACATCGCATTCGCGCTCAAGGCCGGCGGGTGGCCGAAAGACGGCCGCAAGGCGCGCATCGGCGAACTGCTGCGGCTCGTCGGACTCGAATCCAAGGAGGACAGCTACCCGTCCAGCCTCTCCGGAGGCCAGCAGCAGCGCGTGTCCATCGCACGCGCGCTCGCCAACAAGCCGGAGATCCTGCTGTGCGACGAGGCGACCAGCGCGCTCGACCTCGAAACCACCGAGGAGATCCTCGCGCTGCTCAAACGCATCAACCGCGAACTCGGCATCACCATCGTGTTCATCACCCACCAGCTCGACGTCGCCAAAACCGTGTTCGACCACGTCGCCGTCATGGAGCACGGACGCATCGTCGAACAGGGCGCGACGTTCGACGTGTTCGCCGAACCCGCGCACGACACGACGCGCGCACTCGTCGAACGCTACCTCGGCGTCGCCGTGCCGCCGCAGCTCGTCCCCGCGCTGCCCGCCGGCACGATCGTCGAACTGCGCTACAAAGGCGACGACGCGCTCGAACCGCTCATCAGCGAGGTCGCGCGTGCGCACGACGTGACCATCGACGTGCTGCACGCCAACGTCGAATACTTCGGCGCGCAGGCCATCGGCACGCTGCTCGTGCTCGTCTCCGGCGACGACGCGCCGCGCGCCGCCGCGCTGGCGGCGTTGCGGGCGCGCGTCTACGGATACCGGGAACTCGACCGTCGCGCGCTGGCCGCCGGCGCGCGCGACGATACGGAAAGCGAGGCATGACGATGGACTCGACATGGCAGATACTCCACGACAATCTCGGCAAGGCGCTCGCCGACACCGCATACATGGTGGTCGTCGCCACCGTGATCGGTGTCGTGCTCGGCACGCTGATCGCGCTCCTGCTGTACGTGACCGAAAACCGTCTGTTCACGCCGCACGCCGGCGTGAACACGGTCGTCGGATTCATCGTCAACGCGATCCGCTCCCTGCCGTTCCTCATCCTCATGGTCGTGCTCATCCCGCTCGTCCAACTGCTCATCGGCGACCCGTACACGCCCACCGGCGGCGCGATCTCGCTGTCCATCGCCGCCGTGCCGTTCTTCGCGCGCGTCGCCGAAAGCGCGTTCAGCGAAGTCGATCCGGGACTGCTGGAGGCGGCCGTCTCCACCGGCGCGACCATCCCGCAGATCATCGTCGGTGCCGTGTTCCCGCAGGCGTTGCCCTCGTTCATCCGCGGCGTCGTGCTCACCGTGATCTCGCTGATCGGATACTCGGCGATGGTCGGCACGATCGGCGCGGGCGGCATCGGCGACATGGCCATCCAATACGGCTACAACCGCTACGAGACCGGCGTGCTCGTCGCCATCGTCGTGATCCTCATCGCGCTCGTCCAGGTCATCCAATGGGTCGGCGACTGGGCGGCGCGACGCGTGACGCATTGACGAGGCGGCGCACTATCGTGAGAACCAGTCTCGACAGGGCGTTCCCGCCCATCGGAACCTAGGTAGAAAGATTCTGGAAGTCTCATGATCGAACTGAAGACCCCTCGCGAAATCGAGGAGATGAAGCCCGCCGGCCGTTTCGTCGGCTCCATCCTGCGCGAACTCAAGGAATACACGAAGGTCGGCACCAACCTGCTCGACATCGACGAATTCGTCCACAAGAAGATCGTCGACCGCAAGGGTGCCGAATCCTGCTACGTGGACTACGCGCCCGATTTCGGCACCGGACCGTTCGCCCACTACATCTGCACCTCCGTCAACGACGCGGTGCTCCACGGCGTGCCCTACGACTACAACCTCAAGGACGGCGACCTCGTCTCCCTCGACCTCGCGATCAGCGTCGACGGCTGGGTGGGCGACTCGGCCATCAGCTTCGTGGTCGGCAAGGACAAGGATCCGGAGGACCTGCGCCTCATCAAGTGCACCGAGGAGGCGCTCGCCGCCGCCATCGAAGTCGCGCAGCCCGGCAACCGCCTCGGCGACGTGTCCAGCACGATCGGCGACATCGCACGCGAATACGGCTACCCGATCAACCTCGAATTCGGCGGCCACGGCGTCGGCCACATCATGCACGGCGACCCGCACGTGCCGAACGACGGCAAGGCGCGCCACGGCTACAAGCTGCGCCCGGGCCTCGTCATCGCCATCGAACCGTGGTTCCTCAAGACCACCGACGAGATCTACCAGGATCCGACGGACGGCTGGACCCTGCGCTCCGAGGACGGCTCCCGCGGCGCCCACAGCGAGCACACCATCGCCATCACCGAAAACGGCCCGGTGATCCTCACCACGCGCGAGTAGGGAGTCGTCGCGCGCACGCGTGGCCGTGACATGTCGCCCCCGCCGGCGGGACATTCGTGCCGTCGATGACGATTCGACGGCCGCCGGTATCGTCGCCCCCGCTGGCGGGGGCTGTCCGTCCTTGGACGGACTGGGGTGGTCTCTTGGCTCGGTTGGCCTTGGGACCACCCCCAGTCGCTTCGCCGACAGCCCCCGACGTTATGTGCGACGTGCGCGGTGCGCACTGCTATGGAACAGTCCACAGGACTGTTCCATCCAGCGGGGGCATTTGTTTGCGTTCCGGGTAGTGGGCAATGGGGGGGCTGTGGAAACATGGGGCGGCTATGGTGGCCGGCAACATCGAACAGGAATGAGGTCACCCCATGGCAACAGCACAGCTGAACGTCGACGATAGCAAGTACACGCTGCCGGTCGTCGAGGCCACCGTCGGACCGGACGGCATCGTCGTGTCCAAACTGCGCAACGACGGCTGGGTGACGCTCGACCCCGGCTTCCTCACCACCGCGCAATGCGAGTCGAAGATCACGTACATCGACGGCCAACATTCGATCCTGCGCTACCGCGGCTACCCGATCGAGCAGTTGTGCGAGAACTCCGACTTCCTCGAGGTCGCGTGGCTGCTGCGCCACGGCGAACTGCCCAACAAGGAGCAGTACGAGAAGTTCGTCTCCGCCATCAATCACCGCACGATGGTGGGGGAGGACTTCCGCACGTTCATGGGCTCGTTCCCGCGCACCGCGCATCCGATGAGCGTGCTCGCCTCCGCGATCAACGCGCTCGCCACGTTCTATCCGGACACGACCGACATCACCGACTCCGACCAGCTCGACGAATCGGCGATTATCATCATGGCGAAGGTGCGCACCATTGTCTCGTACATCTTCCGCCGCCGCCGTGACGAGCCGATGCTGTACCCGGACTACGCGCGCGGCTACGTGGACGACTTCCTGCGCATGTGCTTCGCCGTGCCGTACGAGCCGTTCGAATCCGACCCGCTGTACGTGCACGCGCTCGGCCGCCTGCTCATCATCCACGCCGACCACGAGCAGAACTGCTCCACGTCGGTCGTGCGCATCGCCGGCAGCGCGCACGCGAACCTGTATTCGGCGGTCGCGGCCGGCGTCAACGCGCTGTCCGGACCGCTGCACGGCGGCGCGAACGAGGCCGTCCTGCGCCAGTTGAAGGCGATCCGCGACTCCGGCAAGTCGGTGCGCGAGTTCGTCGAGGACGCCAAGCGCGACGGCCACCGCATCTCCGGACTCGGCCACCGCGTCTACAAGTCGTACGATCCGCGCGCGGCCATCGCCAAGACGTATCTCGAGAAGATCATGGACCGCGAGGACACGTCGAAGCTGCCGGCCGACGAACGCGCCCTGTTCGACGTGGCCACCGAGCTCGAGGACATCGCGCTCCACGACGACTACTTCGTCTCGCGCCACCTCTACCCGAACGTCGACTTCTACACGGGCCTGATCTACCGGGCGATCGGCTTCGACCCGGCCATGTTCACCACGCTGTTCGCGCTGGGCCGCATCCCCGGATGGATCGCCCAGTACCGCGAGATGCTCGACGACCCGGCCACCAAGATCGGCCGACCGCGCCAGGTCTACACCGGCGCCGTCAAGCGGGATTACGTGCCGCTGGAAGAGCGGTAGCAACGACGTGGCACCCGCTGGCGGGCCGATGAACGGCCCGTACGGGATTCACGCCGCTGAGTGGCGGCCGTATGACTTGGCCCCCGCCAGCGGGGGCTGTCGAACGCAGTGAGACTGGGGTGGTCGCAGGCGGAACGCTTATGTTCCCGCCGTGACCACCCCCAGTCCGCTAACGCGGACAGCCCCCGCCAGCGGGGGCCGATATGGGTCAGTTCTTATGCAACTTGGCGTTGAGTTCGATGCCGGTCTTGCGGTAGCGGGCCTCGATGCGGCCGTTCACCGAATTGCGGATGAACAGGATGTTGTCCTTGCCGGACAGGTCCGCGCCCTTGACGACTTCGAGCGGTTCGCCGGCGGCGGCCTTCGCCTTGTCCCAGATGGTGACCTTGGTGCCGGCGGTCACGTACAGGCCCGCCTCGACGACGCAGTTGTCGCCCAGGGAGATGCCGATGCCCGCGTTCGCGCCGAGCAGGGAGTGCTCGCCGATCGAATTGCGCAGCTTGCCGCCGCCGGACAGGGTTCCCATGATCGAGGCGCCGCCGCCGATGTCGGAGCCGTTGCCGACGACCACGCCCTGCGAGACGCGGCCCTCGACCATCGAGACGCCGAGCGTGCCGGCGTTGAAGTTCACGAAGCCGGCGTGCATGACGGTGGTGCCCTCGGACAGGTGGGCGCCCAGACGCACGCGGTCGGCGTCGCCGATGCGCACGCCGGACGGCACGACGTAGTCGATCATGCGCGGGAACTTGTCGACGCCCAGCACGTTGACCGAGGCGGCCGGGGCGGCGGCCGGCAGGCCGGCGTTCGCGGCGAACGACTGGGCGGCCGCGGTGGCGGCGGCCTCCACGTCGGCCTTGCGGGCGTTGAAGTCCTCGACGGCGAACGGGCCGTAGTTGGTCCACACGACGTTGTTGAGCGCGCCGAAGATGCCGTCCAGGTTGAGCGTGTTCGGCTTGGCGAGGCGCATGCTCAGCAGGTGCAGCTTCAGGTAGGCGTCCTCGGCGTTGGCGACGGGCGCGTCCAGATCGCTCACGGTGAACACGGGCACGCGGCGCACGCCGCGGGCGTCGGCTTCGTCGTGGGCGAGTACGCCGAAGTCGTGGTTCGGACGGTCCGCCTCGGCGGGCGCGGCACCGAGCGCGAGGCTCGGATACCACACGTCCAGGGTGTTGCCGGCGGCGTCGATGCTCGCCAGGCCCCAGCCGTACGCGGTGCGTTCATCAGTCATCTGCATTGCTCCTTAATACATTGGGATACAGGTTGCTTCCGCATCCCACCTTAGTCGGCGCGGGCGTCGGAGGCCGGACGCCTGCCCAAGTGATGTTCCACGGGGTGTTTCACGGGCGTGCCCTACGGTGTTCCACGGGTGTTCTACGGCGTGAGACGCGCCGCGTTACGCCCGTGGCCGAGTGCGCCGGGCCGTTGACCAAGCGATGGGGTACAATCGCGCATCGTGAGTGACTATCAGCAGGATGAGCGCGGCAACCGCGAGCGCCGCCGCCGCACCATGGTGCGCGCGGTGTGCATCGTCATAGCCGCCGCCATGCTGATCTCCTTGGTGGTTCCCGCCATCTACGCCGGTCTTTGACGTCCCGTCACGCGTGTTCCCGCGTGACGTCCAGCCTCGCATACCCTCGGCAGGTTCGCGGCCGGCGGGGCATGCGGCGAAAGGCGCGTCGCGCATCCGCCGGACGGGGAGGGGAGCACGAGGCCCGAAGACGGGCGGCATCCCAAGGTTTTCCAAAGGTATGAAACATAAGGTAGACAACGATGGCTGAATTTGATTATTCGCAGGCGATCGCCGACGTGCGCGCCAAGTACGACTCCATCGCCAAGGCGCTGGACGTGGATCGCATGAAGGCGGACATCGCCGAGCTCGAGCAGCAGGCGGCCGCCCCCGGTCTGTGGGACGATCCGGAGAACGCGCAGAAGGTGACGAGTCGCCTGTCCGCCGCCGAATCGCAGTTGAAGAAGCTCACCTCCGCGGCCTCCCGCATCGACGACGTGGAGACGCTCGTCGAGCTCGGCCGCGAGGAGGAGGATCAGGAGTCGCTCGACGAGGCGCAGACCGAGCTCGGCTCGATCGCCGACGATCTCGCCGCGATGGAGATTCAGACCCTGCTCGACGGCGAGTACGACGAGCGTTCCGCCGTGGTGACAATCCGCTCCGGCGCGGGCGGCGTCGACGCGGCCGACTTCGCGCAGATGCTGCTGCGCATGTACCTGCGCTACTGCGAGCGCATGGGCTTCAAGGCGAAGGTGATGGACACCTCGTATGCGGAGGAGGCGGGCATCAAGTCCGCGACCTTCCAGGTGGACGCGCCGTACGCGTACGGCCGTCTGAGCGTCGAGGGCGGCACGCACCGTCTCGTGCGCATCTCCCCGTTCGACAATCAGGGCCGCCGTCAGACCAGCTTCGCCGCCGTCGAGGTGGTGCCGCTCGTCGAGGCGACCGACCACATCGACATCCCGGACACCGACATCCGCGTCGACACGTACTGCTCCTCCGGCCCCGGCGGCCAGGGCGTGAACACGACCTACTCGGCCGTGCGCATCACCCACCTTCCCACCGGTCTCGTCGTGACGATGCAGGACGAGCGTTCGCAGATCCAGAACCGCGCCGCCGCCATGGCCGTGCTCCAGTCCCGACTGCTCGTGCTGCGCCACGAGGAGGAGGCAAAGAAGAAGAAGGAGCTCGCCGGCGACATCAAGGCCAGCTGGGGTGATCAGATGCGCTCCTACGTGCTGCACCCGTACCAGATGGTCAAGGATCTGCGCACCGGCTACGAGACCAGCCAGACCCAGGCCGTGTTCGACGGCGATCTCGACGGCTTCATCCAGGCGGGCATCCGCTGGCGTCACGAGCAGCGCCGCGCCGCCAAGGAAGAGGCCTAGCCCCAAGCCGGCCCCAAGCATCCCATCCGCGCATCCCGCGCACATTCCAAGGAAAGCGATTCATGGCACTCATCTCATTGGACCATGTCAGCAAGATCTACCCGAAGGGCACGCGTCCCGCGCTTGACGACATCAATCTCGACATCGAGCGCGGCGACTTCGTGTTCCTCGTGGGCGCGTCCGGTTCCGGCAAGACCACGCTGCTGAGCCTGCTGCTGCGCGAGGAGGAGGCCACGGACGGCGAGATCCGCGTGGCCGGCAACGACCTCCGGCGCATCTCCGACCGGCAGGTGCCGCAGTACCGCCGCACCATCGGCTTCGTGTTCCAGGACTACAAGCTGCTCAACAACAAGACCGTGTGGCAGAACGTCGCGTTCGCGCTCGAAGTAATCGGCACGCGCCGGTCCGCCATCAAGTCGATGGTGCCGAAGGTGCTGGAGACGGTGGGCCTCACAGGCAAGGAGCAGAACTACCCGCACGAGCTGTCCGGCGGCGAGCAGCAGCGCGTGGCCATCGCCCGCGCCTACGTGAACCATCCGCAGATCCTGCTGGCCGACGAGCCGACTGGCAACCTCGATCCGACCACGTCGCTCGGCATCATGGAGGTGCTCGACGCGATCAACCGTACCGGCACCACCGTCGTCATGGCGACGCATAACGAGGAGATCGTCAACTCGATGCGCAAGCGCGTCGTCGAACTGCACACGGGCCGCATCGTGCGCGACGAGGAGCACGGCTCCTACGATTCGTCCACGTACTTCCCGGACGCGGAGGTCACGTCGAAGGCGCATCAGGCGATCGGCGCGGACGAGCGGTTCCGCGCGGACAGCGCGGACGCGACCGAACGTATGGACGCGCACGCCGCCATCGAGGCGGGCGCGGTCGCGGCCGGCGCGATGGACGGCGACGAGGGCATCGCCCGTCTCGCCCAGTCCGTGCATTCCGGCCGCACCGGCCGTTACGGAGAGGCGTTCGCGCCCGTCGAGACGACGCTCACGTGGGGCAAGGGATTGGATCTCGAAGCGGAGGCGGAGAAGGAGCGCCGCCGGAACGCGCAGGGCGCCGACGTCGCCGGAGCCGCCGCTGAAGCCGACGCCACGGAGACGACGGTGATCGCCCCGGCCGACGCGCCCGCCGCGGCCGATGCACCCGACGATCCGGACGCGAAGTTCAAGCCGCAGCCGCAGGACGACGGCCTGCTGGCGCCGCCCGCACCACCGGCAGCCGAGCCGCCCTCGGCCGCGGCGTCCGAA
>NZ_JGZP01000006.1 GCF_000741785.1 Bifidobacterium stellenboschense
TCCCGGCGCAGCCGGGCGGGAGCGGCACCGGCCGACGGCCGGCCCGGAGCCGACCGCCAACCCCCGGACCACCCTCCGACGCGCCGCGCGCGCCACCTCCCGCCAGCGGGAGGAACACAAGGCCACGCCCACGCCCACGGGGGCGGGAGACCAGCCGCATCGGACCCCGGACGCGCCGGGCCGCGCACACGCGGGTGCGGGGTCATCCAGCTCACGGACGCCGTGAAACTGAGGCGCCGGGCCGCGCACACGCGGGCGTGGGACTCCCCCGCCCCCGCCGGCGGGGGCTCCCGCGAAGCGGGTGGGGGTGGTGTGCGCCGACAGGACCACCCTCGCGATCACCCGCTTGTATTGTGTCTGTTCAATAGTTAGTGGGCCGGCGATTCGATGACACGAAAAACCGGTACATATCTACCGGTTGCTGATTGTCCGGTTACGGTGGGTGAAGGCAACGGATCCGGCGGGCCGTGCGGCGCATCGATGTCGCGGGCGGCCCCCGGCGGAACGAAAGGAGCTGGCATGAGGGTGCTGCACACCTCCGACTGGCATATCGGGCGCAGGTTCAAAGGCGTGGATCTGCTCGACTACCAGCGCAGGGCGCTGGAGTGGCTGATCGACGTGATCGAACGTGAGCATGTGGACGTGCTGTGCGTGTCCGGTGACGTGTACGATCTGTCCGTGCCGTCCGCCGAGGCGATCCGACTGTTCGACGAGATGTTCGCCTGTCTCGGCAGGCTTGAGGTCGACGGCCGGCCGTTGGAGGTCGTCATCACGCCCGGCAACCATGATTCAGCGATCCGTCTCGGAGCAGGCTCCGGCCTGATGCGTCCGAACGTGCACGTGCGTTGCGGGCTCGACGCCATCGCGCGACCGGTGACGGTCACGCGCGGCGACGACGAGCTCGCCGTGTACGCGCTGCCGTATCTTGATCCGGACACGGCGCGTTCTGGCTTGCAACTGCTGTTGGGGCAGGCGGGCGTCGACTATCGCATCCCGCGCTCGCATGAGGGCGTGATGCGCGCGGCGATGGAGCTCGTCACGCGCGATCTCGCCGCACGGCGTGCCGCCGACCCGCATGTGGCTGCCGTGCTCATGGCGCACGCGTTCGTCTCCGGCGCCGCGCCCAGCGATTCCGAGCGGGGCATCGCCGTGGGCGGCGTCGACAGCGTGCCGGCCGGCCTCTTCTCCCATAGCGGTCTCGACTATCTGGCGCTCGGGCATTTGCACCGGCCGCAGCGGGTGAACGTGCCCGACCTGCCGGTCGACGAATCCGTGTTCAAGCTCGACCGCACGCCGCAGGCACGCTACAGTGGCTCCCTGCTCGCCTACTCGTTCTCCGAAAGCCGCGTGCCGCCGGTGGAGGGCAACGGCAAAAGCGTGGTGCTGTTCGACGTCGCCGACGGCGGCGTAGCGGACCTTCGCACGATGGATGTGGATTCCGGCGAACCCGCGTTCGTGCGATTGGACGGCACGGTGGAAGAGATTCTCGGCGACCTTGCCAGCGAACACCGCGACGACTGGGTGTCCGTCACCGTGCACGCCGCCGAATTCCCGCACGGGCTCTACCAGAAGATCGACGACCGGTATACGCACGCCCTGGAGAAGAGCATCGTCTACGAACGTCGGGCCGACACGACCGCAAGACGCGCCGTGGATCTGCGCAAGGCGACCTCGGAAATGGACGTGCTCGACCAGTTCGTGCGTCACCAGCTCGGCCGTGGGCCCGGCGAGGAGGAGCGGAAGGTGCTGGAATCGGCGGTGGAGGCCGCGCATGCGAAGCATGCCGAACATGCGGGCGAGGTCGGGTCCGGCGATGCCGGCAGCTCCGATGCCATCGACGGCGGCACACGGAAGGAGCATTGAGATGAAGCTTATCGCCATGAAATTCGGCGGATTCGGGCCCTACAAGGGTGAATACGCCATCGACTTCGCCGCATTGACCCGTTCGCGCATGTTCCTCATCGACGGGGAGACCGGCGCCGGCAAGACCACGATCCTCGACTGCGTCACGTTCGCCCTGTACGGCAACGTCTCCGGCAACGAGAAGAGCATATTGGACGCCGGCGGCGACGGCCAGCGCGTCCGCTCCCGGTTCCTCATGGGCGAGCGGACCGAAACCTACGTCGATCTGATCTTCCGATCCGGTGATGACTACTACGAGGTGCGACGCACTCCGAAATACGATCGTCCGAAGGATCGCGGCGAAGGGTTCACTTCGCACAACGCCACCGGCAAACTCATGAGGATCGACCGCGGCATCGCCGCGCTGGTCGAAGCTCCCGGCAACGATCCGGAACGGTACTTCGCCTATGCGGGCGAGGCCGGGCACTCCGAGGCGATCACCTCGCGCGCGGGCGACGTGCGCCCGGAGATCACGCGGATCATCGGATTGGACCGTGAACAGTTCTCGCGCACCATCATGCTCGCGCAAGGACAGTTCGCCATGTTCCTGTCCCTCGCCCCCGAGAAGCGCACCGAGCTCATCGAGAACCTGTTCGGCGCGAGCATCTACGAGACCATCCAGAACGAACTCGTCGAACGCCGCAAAACCATGAAGACCGGCATGGTCCAGGAGGGGATCCGTCTCGCCGGCGGCATCGCCACGGCTAGAACCACCGCCACGCGCATCCTCGAACAACGGGGCCTCGTAGAGGAGGGGAACGACGGTCCTGAACACGGCTTGGAGATCCTGTCCAACGCACGCTGGGGATTGGACCGTGAGGATGCCGACAAGCTCGCCTACCCGGCGCGCGAACCGGACGAGATCCTGCGGAGCCTCCACGAGACGGTCGCCGGCATCGACGTCGAATGTCGGAAACTGCTCGGCGACGGCGAGACGGAGAACAGGCGCGCGGCGCGGGAACTCGACCATGCGCGGTCGACGCAGGCGGACGCCGAAGCGTTGCGGGCCGCGGCGACGAAGGAACTGCGCGACATCCGGGCGTTGCGCGACGTACAGGCCGACGGACCGGCAATCGAACGGTCCCGTCACGATCTGGCGCTCGCCGTCGAAGCGCAGCCGATCCTCGACCTCGACAAGACCGTGACGACGGCCCATGAGGAACAGCTCAGGCAGGAACGGCAGGCCGAAGCGCTGCAGGAACAGCTGGAACGGCTGCCGGACGCCGGCGGACTCGAGCGACAGCGTGAACAGGCGTTGCAGAAGGCGGCCGGGGCCGAAGCGGCGCATGGCCGTCTCGAACAGGCCGATGCGCATGAACGGCTCATCGACGCCGCCGAACAGGCAAAAGCACAGCATGAGCGTGCTCTGCTGACGGTCGAGCAGGCGCGCGAACGTGATGACCAAGCTCAGCGCGCTCTGGCCGACCTGCCGAAAGCGGAAGACATCGAACACCGGCTGCAGGAAATCACCGAACGACTGGGCGGCGAACAAGGCCTCACGCAGAAGCTCGACCACGTGCGGCGCATGCGCGGGCACGCCGAACAGGCCGAGACCCTCGCCGCAACGCTTCCCGGACTTGAACAACGCTGCAAGGACGCGGAAGCGGCGCAGCAGCGCGCGGAACGCTCGCTCGCCCGCGTCGAGAACGACATCAGACGCTCCGGCGTGGTCCAGTACGCCATCGGCCTCGAAGACGGCGAACCATGCCCCGTATGCGGCAGCCTCGACCATCCGTCACCGGCCGTCGCCCCCGACAGCGTGGCCGATGCCCAGGAACTCGACGACATGAAACAGCATGTCGCCGAACTGCGGGACGCCGCGGAACAGGCGCGAGCCGACATGCGGGCCATCCGTCAGCAGATCGACACGCACCGCGAACAAAGCGAAGGCGCCGGCATCGAACAGACCGACGCCCGAATCCGGGTCATCACCGCCAGCATCCGGGCATTGGACGAAGCGCGGCAACAACGCGACGAACTCCGCGACACGCAGCAGCGCATCACCGCGGCCACGGCGAAAGCGCAGCAGGCGCACACCACGCTCGCGGCAGCCGAAGCGAAAGCCGAGGAGACCGGCAACACCGCGACGGCCGCCGCCAAGCGAGCCGAAGGACACACTAAGGCGACGGTGGCGGCGGAACGCGCGGCCGCCCGACACCAGCTGGACACGGCCGAACAGGCGGAACATGAGGCCGCACGGCTCAAACGCCTCATCGACCAGCGCGCCGAACTGGAACGCCGGCACACGCAGGCCCAAGCCCAGGCGGACGCCGCAGCGCGCACCACCATGGAAGCCACGGCGAAACGCGACCGCGCGATCGAGGAAAGCGCACACTTCGCCACCATGGGCGAGGCGGCTGCGGCCGGACTGGACGAACGGGAACAAGACGCGATCCGACAGCGCATCCGCCGCCACGAGGACGTGTTGCACACGGCCACAGCCAACCTCACACGGTCGCGCAACGAGCTGAAAGAAGTCCTCACAGGCATCGGCGGCGACGACGCGCGTGAACTGGGCATCGCCGAGGCCGGCCCCGACACGGTGGACCCGCACACCGAGGGAGCTGCAGGGGAGCCGAGCACCCCCACCGCCTACACGGAGACCGGCGAGCCGACCCCACTGGGCGAAGCGATCGCCGCCATCGACACGGGCGCATTGGCCGCCGCCACGCAGGAAGCCGAACGGCGCGCCGCCGAAACCGATCGCCGCATCGGCGCGCTCACCGCGCTCGCACAGGACTGGCATACGCAGGCGAAAAGGATGGAACGGACCGCCGGCACATGGGCGGAACAGGCCACACGGTTCGCGCCACTGGAACGCATGGCCGCCCTCGCCGCCGGAGACAACAAGGCGTCAGGCGCCAGCAACGGGCTCACACTCACCACCTACGCCGTCACCGAACGGTTCCGCGACGTGCTCGACCGCGCCAACGAACTCCTGAACGACATCCAAGGCGGCGTCTACGAGCTGCGGCTCGTGACCGAAGCGGCCGCCAACGGCAACAGGAAGACCGGACTCGGCATCACCGTGTTCGACCGGCGCACCGAACAGGAACGCAACCCCGGAACCCTCTCCGGCGGTGAGACGTTCTTCGTCTCCCTCGCGCTCGCCTTGGCGCTCGCCGACATCATCCAAGCGGAGAACGGCGGCATCAGCATGGACACGCTGTTCGTCGACGAAGGCTTCGGCACCCTCTCGCAGGACTACCTCGCCGACGTGATGGACATGCTGCGCCGCATCAGCCGCACCCGCGACGTGGGCATCATCTCCCACGTCGACTGGCTCAAGGACCAGATCGCCGAACGCATCAGCGTCAGCCGCGTCACACCCGACAGGGAAAGCCGATTGGAGGTGATAGCCTGAAGCCGTCACACGGCAGGAAGACGGGACGACAAACATGACCGACAGGAAGAAACTCATCCTCGACCTCGACACGGGCATCGACGACACGCTCGCCATCGCCTACGCGCTCGGCAGCCCCGACGCCGACCTCATCGGCATCACCGGCACCTACGGCAACGTGACCGTCACGCAGGGCGTGCGCAACGCGCTCGCCGTCACCGAACTGTTCGGGCGCCCCGACATCCCCGTGCATCGGGGCGTCGACCATCCGATCGCCGCCGACGAGGCGAACGGCGGCGACGGCACGTTCACCGTGAGCCAAGGCTCCGCGTTCATCCACGGGCACAACGGCATCGGCGAGGTCGACATCCCCGATTCCACGCGCGAAGCCGCGACGGAACCGTCCGTCGACTTCATCATCGACGCGGCGGAAACCTACGGCAAGGACCTGTGGCTCGTGCCGACCGGCGCGATGACCACCATCGCCGCCGTACTCGAACGCGAGCCGCGCATCGGAGGCATGATCGGCGGCATCGTGATGATGGGCGGCGCGCTCACCGTCCCCGGCAACGTGAACGCGTGGACGGAGGCCAACATCGCGCAGGACCCGGAAGCCGCCGACCGGATCTTCCGCTCCGGTGCGCACGTGACCATGATCGGACTCGACGTGACCATGCAGACGCTGCTCACCAAACGCGAGACCGAGGTCTGGCGCGAAACCGGCACGCCCGCCGGACGGTTCCTCGCCGACATGACCGACTACTACATCGACGCGTATGCGGTCAGTGCGCCCGGCATGGGCGGCTGCGGGCTGCACGACCCGCTCGCCGTGGCCGTCGCACTCGACCCGACGCTCGTCACCACGCTGCCTATCAACCTGAAAGTCGACCTGGACGGGCCGACGCGCGGACGCACCATCGGCGACTACGACCGACTCAACACGGCCGAGAAGACCGTCGACGCGGCGGTCGGCGTGGACGTCGCCCGGTTCCTCGGCGAATTCACGACGCGCGTCGGCGCCGTCGCGGCGGGGGAGCGGTAGACGAGTGAATCGTCGCGTGAGACACGGCACGTGCGGCGGCGTGCCTCACACGGCACGGCATGCGGGCGCAGGACGCGGCGTCTGAGACACGTCTTGCGCCGGGCATGCGGCGTGCTACGATATGCAACCGAAGTCAAGGCGATGATCCGTCATCAGCGGGGAGTCTTCGGAAGAACGGCGAGGGAATCGTCGTGACGGTGCCGCGGTCGACGCGGTCATCGCGCAACGGGTCCCACGCTTATTAGAACCGACGGGATCGGCCCGACACAGCCGAACTCAAGCGGTCGCGACGTGACGTGCGTCTCCTGGAGACGCGAATCCGCGCGCGGCAAGCGAGGTGGTACCGCGGTGGCGGTGCCGGCGGAACGCACGCACGTCGCAAGGCGACGGGCGCAGGGACGCCGGAACCAAAGTCGTCCTCGTAACGGAACCAACGACGCATCACGAGGAGCCACACGGTGAGCGACAACGTATATCCCAAGGCGAACGAGGGCGGCGAGACCGCGCACGTCGCGCCGAACCCCAGCTTCCCCCACATGGAGGAGACCGTCCTCGACTACTGGGACAAGGACGGCACCTTCCAGAAGTCGGTGGAACGCAACCCCTCCGGCGACCACAGCCAGAACGAGTTTGTGTTCTTCGACGGCCCGCCGTTCGCGAACGGCCTGCCGCACTACGGCCACCTGCTGACCGGCTACGCGAAGGACGTGATCCCGCGCTACCAGACCATGAAGGGCCGCAAGGTCAACCGCGTGTTCGGCTGGGACACGCACGGTCTGCCCGCCGAGCTCGAAGCGCAGAAGGAGCTCGGCATCGACTCGGTCGACCAGATCGAGAAGATGGGCATCGACAAGTTCAACGACGCCTGCCGCGCCTCCGTGCTCAAGTACACGCACGAATGGCAGGACTACGTGCACCGTCAGGCCCGCTGGGTGGACTTCGAGCACGGCTACAAGACGCTGAACATCCCGTACATGGAGTCGGTGATGTGGGCGTTCAAGCAGCTGTACGACAAGGGCCTCGCCTACCAGGGCTACCGCGTGCTGCCGTACTGCCCGAAGGACCGCACGCCGCTGTCCGCGCACGAGCTGCGCATGGACGCTGACGTGTACCAGGACCGTCAGGACACCACCGTCTCCGTCGCCGTCAAGCTGCGCGACGAGGACGCCTACGCCGTGTTTTGGACCACCACCCCGTGGACCGTCCCCACCAACTTCGCGATCGTCGTCGGCGCCGACATCGACTATGTCGAGGTCAAGCCCACCGAAGGCAAGTACGCGGGCAAGAAGTTCTACTTCGGCAAGGCCCTGCTGCCGCACTACGAGAAGGAACTTGGGCCTAACTACGAGATCGTGCGCGAGCTCAAGGGCGCCGAGTTGGAGGGCCGCCGCTACTGGCCGGTCTTCCCGTACTTCGCCGGCGAGAAGGCCGAGACCGAAGGCAACGTGCCCGGCCCGAACGGCTACACGATCTTCACCGCCGACTACGTCGACACCGTCGAGGGCACCGGCCTCGTCCACCAGGCCCCCTACGGCGAGGACGATATGAACACGCTCAACGCGAAGGGCGTCAAGAGCACCGACGTGCTCGACGAAGGCTGCCGCTTCACCGCGCAGTGCCCCGACTACGAGGGCATGTACGTGTTCGACGCGAACAAGCCGATCCTGCGCGACCTGCGCAACGCGTCCGGCCCGCTCGCCGAGATCCCCGAGGAGCGCCGCGCCATCCTCTTCCAGGAGAAGAGCTACGTGCACTCCTACCCGCACTGCTGGCGCTGCGCCACGCCGCTCATCTACAAGCCGGTGAGCTCCTGGTTCGTGTCCGTCACGAAGATCAAGCCGCGTCTGCTCGAACTCAACCAGCAGATCAACTGGATTCCCGGCAACGTGAAGGACGGCCAGTTCGGCAAGTGGCTCGCCAACGCGCGCGACTGGTCGATTTCCCGCAACCGCTTCTGGGGATCCCCGATCCCGGTGTGGGTGTCCGACGACCCGAAGCACCCGCGCGTCGACGTGTACGGCTCGCTTGAGGAGCTGAAGGCCGACTTCGGCGACTACCCGCGCGACAAGGACGGCAACATCAACATGCACCGTCCGTGGATCGACAACCTGACCCGTCCGAACCCGGACGACCCGACCGGCAAGTCCACGATGCGCCGCATCTCCGACGTGCTCGACTGCTGGTTCGAATCCGGCTCCATGTCGTTCGCGCAGTTCCATTACCCGTTCGAGAACAAGGAGAAGTTCGAACAGCACTTCCCGGCCGACTACATCGTCGAATACATCGGCCAGACGCGCGGCTGGTTCTACCTGCTGCACGTGATGGCGACCGCCCTGTTCGACCGTCCGGCGTTCAAGAACGTGATCTGCCACGGCATCGTGCTCGGCTCCGACGGCCAGAAGATGTCGAAGCACCTGCGCAACTACCCGGACGTGAACGGCGTGTTCGACAAGTACGGTTCCGACGCGATGCGCTGGTTCCTCATGTCGTCGCCGATTCTTCGCGGCGGCAACCTGATCGTCACCGCCGAGGGCATCCGCGACACGGTCCGCCAGGTCATGCTGCCCGTGTGGAGCTCCTACTACTTCTTCACCCTGTACGCGAACGCCGCCGGCTACGACGCGCGCCAGCTTCGTGCCGACGAGATCGCGTCCCTGCCGCAGCTGGACCGTTACCTGCTGGCCCGCACCCGCCGTCTCGTGCTCGCCGCCGAGAAGTCGCTCAACGAGTTCGCGATCTCCGACGCGTGCGACGCCGCCTCCGACTTCATCGACGTGCTCACCAACTGGTACATCCGCAACAGCCGTGACCGCTTCCTCGCCAAGGACGAGAACGCGTTCAACACGCTGTACACGGTGCTTGAGGCGTTCATGCGCGTGCTCGCGCCGCTCGCCCCGATGGAGGCCGAGTCCGTGTGGCGCGGCCTGACCGGCGGCGAGTCCGTGCATCTGGCCGACTGGCCGTTCGTCGTGGACGAGAAGACCGGTGAGGATACCGATCTGGGCCGTGTGCTCGTCGACGATCCGGCGCTCGTCGCGGCCATGGAGAAGGTGCGCGAGGTCGTCTCCGGCACCCTGTCGCTGCGCAAGGCCGCGAAGATCCGCGTGCGCCAGCCGCTCTCCAAGCTCACCGTGGTCGCCGAGGACGTGGACGCCGTGCGCGCCTACGCCGAAGTGCTCAAGTCCGAGCTCAACGTGAAGGACGTGGAGTTCTGCACGCTGGAGGACGCCGCCTCGCAGGGCCTCAAGATCGTGCACGAGCTGCGCGTCAACGCGCGCGTCGCCGGCAAGCGCCTGCGCAAGGACGTCCAGTTCGCGATCAAGGCGTCCAAGTCCGGTGATTGGCACGTCGACGCCGCGACCGGCGCCCCGGTCGTCGAGACGCCGTCCGGCGAGATCGCGCTGCAGGACGGCGAGTACGAGCTGATCAACCGCGTGGAGGAGAAGGACGCCGCCGAGGAGGCCGTGTCCGTGTCCGCCGCGCTGCCGACCGGCGGCTTCGTGATCCTCGACACCGCGCTCACCCCCGAGCTGGAGGCCGAAGGCTACGCGCGCGACGCAATCCGCGTCGTGCAGGACGCCCGCAAGTCCGCCGGCTTCGACGTGGCCGACCACATCGCGCTCAAGCTGGTTGTGCCGGCCGACGCCGTCGCCAAGGTCGAGCAGTTCCGCGACCTGATCGCCGCGGAGACCAAGGCCGACACGTTCGACGTGGTCTCGGGTGAGGAGCTCGCGGCTGAGGTGGCGAAGGCGTGAGGCTTGCGATTACGGTGATGATCGCGGTGTGTGCGTGACGCGTGCGACGTGTGCGACACGCCGATAGATTGGCTTTATTAAGCCGATATTGAGAAATCCGGATGTCTTGGAGACAAGGCATCCGGATTTTTCTTTAGCAATTTCCGGTAGATATGTACCGGTTGCTCTACAGCGCAGTTATGGTGAAAGCGAAATCACGGCATGAAACATCATCTCGAGCAAGGAGGTCGGCGATGCAGGATAGCGGCGGAATCAAATCCCGGGGAGATATGTTTTACGCGCGGACCAGTGAACACGGTTATGAAACCTGCGTGGAGCATCTGGCCATGACTGGATGTCTGTCTGGAGGGTTCGCGCAGGGGGTTGGGCATTTGAATGACGGGTTGTTGGCCGGGCTGTTTCATGATCTCGGCAAATACTCCGATGCCTTCCAACGAAGGATTCTCGATCCCGAACACTCGGGACGGGTCGACCATTCGACGGCTGGGGCCATGCTGCTGGTGCGGAACGGTCGTCCCGAGGCATCGATGGCGGTGGCCGGTCATCACGCCGGACTGGCTGATGTGGGAGGCCCGGGGGAGTTGGACGGGTCGACCTTCAGCGGTCGTATGAACAAGGCGTTCGCGGCTGGCGAGCGGAGTCCCCTGGCGCTGTCCGAGGCGTGGGAAACACAGCTGTGTGTTCCCCGGCAGGCGTTTCAAGAGGAAATATCGACCACTCCGGCTCGGAAGCATGGTGCAGGAATCGGTGAACGGTCCCATTACTCTGACATGATGTTGACACGCATGCTGCTTTCGGCGTTGGTGGATGGGGACCGGCTTGACGCGGAGTACTTCACTTCCGGTCGTGGGGAACGCGCCGAACACGACATGCTGGAACGGGTGAGGAATCGTCTCGATCCTGTGGCAATGGCAGAGGGGTGTGCGCCCTCGTGGAAACTGCTGTGTGAGACGGCGTCGGCGGTCGCTTCCGAATGTGAGGATACCGATCGTTGCCGGATCGGACGTCTGACCGACATCATGGAGCATGCGGCCCGGAACTATCTCGACAAGTCCGACAAGACGTCTCTTGATGCCAAACGATGCGAACTGTTGACGCGATGTCTGGATTGGGGAAGGGACGCATCATGCGGACGAGGTCTGTATACGCTTACGGCGCCGACCGGCAGCGGCAAGACGTTCGCGTCAATCGCATTCGCTCTGGAACATGCACGTACGCATGGGTTGCGGCGAATCATTTATGTAATCCCCTATACGTCGATCATCGACCAGAACGTCGGCAATTTCGAGCGGATTTTCGGGCCGGATGCCGTGTTGCCGCACTACGCCGAAGCGCCGTACCAGCTGAAGGATGAATCCGACATGAGCGAGATCGACCTCAAACGCTCGCTCGCCGCGGAGAACTGGAACATGCCGATCGTGGTCACCACGGCCGTGCAGTTCTTCGAAAGCCTGTATTCGAACAAGACATCCCGTTGTCGCAAGCTGCACAACATCGCGAATTCGGTCATTGTGTTCGATGAGGCACAGACGTTGCCGGTACCCTACCTGCATCCCTGCATCAAGGCCATTGCGGAACTGGTGGAACGATACGGCGTTACGGCGGTGCTGTGCACCGCTACACAGCCGGAGCTCAAGCCGCTGTTCGACCAGGTGCTTGGGAGAGACACGAGGATTCCCGAGATTTCACCGTTCTCGCAGACTGATCGCGAAGTGTTCCGTCGTGTGACAATCGAACGGATCGGTGACATCGAACTGGATGCGCTCGCCGACCGATTGAAGGGACATGGGCAGGCCCTATGCGTCGTGAACACGCGCAAGAAAGCACAGTATATCTATGGCCGGCTTGCGGAGAACGGTGACGAGGGCGTCTATTGCCTAACCACGCTGCAATGCGCAGCCGACCGTAGACGCCTGCTCGCCGAGATTCGTGAACGTCTCGCGGCTGATGTGATGTGCCAAGTGGTGTCTACATCCCTGATTGAAGCCGGTGTGGATGTCGATTTCCCTGTTGCATACCGAGAAGAGACCGGACTCGACTCCATCATCCAGACGGCGGGCCGCTGCAATCGAGAGGGCAGGCACGCGGCGAAGACTAGCTTGGTGTACGTATTCTCCACGGAGGGTGGTTGCGCGCCATTCCTCACGCAGAACATCGCGGTGTTCCACGAGGTCGCAGAACGGTATCCGGATTTGGCGTCGAACGATGCGATCCGCAGTTATTTCGAGAATCTGCTGAAGATGCGCGACGGTGTCGCTGTCAGAGGCATCGGGAACGATGCATTGGATAAGCGGCATATTCTGCCCCTGCATGGTTGGGATACGAGTGTTCCCATGCCTTTCGAGCGCATCGCCAGACAGTTCAGGCTCATTGACACTCCGACCGTGCCGGTGTATATCCCGTTGGCGGATGCGGACACCGATGAGGGAGCGAGGTTGTGCGCCCGTCTGGAACAAGGGGACATCGATCGGATGCTCTTCCGCAGGCTGGGCAAATATGCGGTCGAGGTATGGCCGAAGCATCTTGAACTACTGCGTTCGGCCGGGGCGGTGCTGCCGGTCGGATATGGGAGGGACGTCGAGGAGGAGTGCTTCATTCTGCGGGACATGGGGTTGTACTCGGCGCGACTGGGATTGAGACTGGCCGATGTTTCCGCGGACGGCATCTTCATGTAATTGCGCCGTGCGTCCGACCATTAGCCGGACGCACGGGGTTGACATACGAATGAAAACCAATGTATTTCAATCCACACCTATGAAAGGCGACTGTCATCTCGAACAACCGTGTCCCTTTAGGAGGCGCGTGTACTGCCAAGATGCTGCCAATATGGTACCGCATCATGGTTTGGGTGTGAAGACACACCATTATATTCACATTTGTTTTTATTAACACATGCCGTATACTTGGACATCAACAATGAAGTTCCTCATCGGCTATCAACCTAATGAAAGGAGGGGCAATGCCGATACGTTTGGAAGTGTGGGGGGATTACGCGCTCTTCACGCGTCCGGAGATGAAGACCGAGCGCGTCACCTACGACGTCATGACGCCATCGGCGGCGCGCGGCATACTGGAGGCCATCTTCTGGCATCCCGGTCTGCATTGGCGGGTCGACCGCATCCACGTGCTCAATCCCATCAGGTTCGACAACATTCGTCGCAATGAGGTCGACAGCATCATCAGTACAAGCAAAATCCGTTCTATGGCGGAAGGTCGTGGCGATGGCGGTGCGATCTACGCTTCGGAGTCCATCCAGCAACGGTCGTCCACGGTGCTGCGTGATGTCAGGTATGTGATCGACGCGCATTTCGAGCTGGAGCGGGGCAAACTGTCGCCCAACGATTCCGCGGCGAAGTTCCAAAGCATCTTCATGCGTCGCGCTGCCAAGGGGCAGTGCTTCCATCATCCCTATTTCGGAACCCGGGAATTCCCCGTGGACTTTCGCTTGTGGGCGGGAAGCGACGAGCCTGTGGGCTTCGAACGGAGACATCGTGATTTGGGTTACATGTTGTATGACTTTGATTATCGCGATCCCTTCCATCCCAAGCCGTTGTTTTTCCGCGCCGCGTTGGATGATGGCGTGATGGATGTTACGTCGGCGGAGGTTCGATCATGATTATCGGGGATCTCTGCAAGGAATACGACGTTCTGGTATCCAAACAACAGGCGCCGGCATACGGGTACGACAATGTCAACGTTCCGTACGGGCTGGTCATCGATGACGGCGGAACGTTGGTCTCGGTGCGACCGTTGGGGGACTTCAGCGGGAAGAAGCCGAAGAACATCATTCCGGTCCCCGCCCGTGTCACCCGTTCGTCGGGCATCGCCGCGAATTTCCTCTGCGATACCGTGGCGTACATGCTCGGCTATGACGCCAAAGGCAAGCCCGAACGCGCGGCGAAGTCGTTCAAGGCGTGCGGGGAACTCCATCGTCTCGTATTGCACGATGTTGAAGGTCCCGCGGCCGCGGCCGTACGTGCGTTCTTCGTCCGTGACGCCCAATGGGAGACCGCCCGTCGGCTGATGGGAGAGGAATCATGGGAAGCCGCTCTGTCGATGAACTTTATCCTGCAATACACCGATGGAGCGCATACGGATTTCGTGGGAGACGCCGACGGAGTGAAGGAGGCGTGGAGCGTTTACTACGACCGGGAGGATGGCGGCGACGGTTCGGAGACGGTGGAAACGGTGACCAGTCTGGTTTCCGGTAGGGAGGTCATCCCGGCGAAGATCCATCCCAAGATTAAGGGCGTCGCGGGAGCGCAATCATCCGGCGCATCGTTGGTGTCGTTCAACGCCCCGGCGTTCTGCTCGTATGGTGCCGAGCAGAACGAGAACGCCCCGATGAGCAAAAGGGAAGCCTATGAATATACGACGGCGTTGAACGTGTTGCTCCTGGATCGGGATCGGGTTCAACGCATCGGTGACGATACGGTCGTATCATGGGCGCGCTGCGGCGATGCCGGGTATCCCGATCTGTTCGGGCATTGGCAGGGTGATCCTACCGGACGATCCGTATCCGGCGAATTGGACGAGTCGGCGGTCAAGGCGGCGACCCGTGCGCTGTCTCAGGGACGGCCATATGACTACAACGGTATTCGTCTCAATCCCGACGAAGAGTTTCATGTGCTTGCGTTGACGCCCAACGCAGCACGGTTGTCGGTCCGGTATTATCTGACCGACACATTCGGCACCTTCGCCCGTAACATCGAGCGGCACTATCGGGACACCGAGATTCTGCGGCCTGGATACGATACGACGGTTTTTCTGCCGACATGGCGGTTGCTTAACCAGACCATCAGGCAGCAGAGCAGGAATGCGAAGGTATCGGCTGAAATGGCCGGAGCGGTCATGAAGGCGATACTGAACGGAACCGCATATCCGGTGACCCTGATCAATGCCGTGGAACGTCGGATCAATGCCGAACGAGACGTTTCCCCCGACAAGGCGGCAATCATCAAGGCATATTACTTACGCAAAACAACCAATGAGCAATTTAAGGAGGTGCTGCGAATGGACATCAATACAGAGAGCGACTACCTGCCGTATGTGCTCGGTCGCCTGTTCTCCGTCTACGAGCAGATTCAGTTGGCGGCCATACCTGGGGTCAAGACCACAATCAAGGACAGGTACTTCACCGGCGCAGCCGCGACTCCCGCCCGTATATTCCCGATTCTGGGAAGGCTGGAGGCGTCTCATATGAGGAAGGCTTGGGAGTACGAGGGTCGGAAGAGGAATCTCGCTGCACTTCGCGACGAACTCGCCGAAAAGGTGGGAGATCGCTATCCGGTCCGATTGTCACTTGAGGAGCAGGGGGCCTTCCAACTCGGCTACTATTTCGAAAACCAACGACGATTCAGCAGGAAGAACAAGAACCAGAGCGATGACGGACAAGGAGCCGACCATGACTGAGCGCACGCCCATTGAAAACCGCTATGATTTCACCATCCTCTTCGACGTGGAGAACGGCAATCCGAACGGCGATCCGGATTCCGGCAACATGCCACGCGTCGACATCGAAACCGGAAACGGTTTGGTTACGGATGTCTGCATCAAGCGCAAGATTCGAGACTATGTGCAGCTGGCGATGGATGAACGATTCCCGTGGCGGATCTACATCCAGAACAGACGTACCCTGAACCGGCTGGATGCCGAGGCTCTGGAGACTGAAGGCATCAAGTCTGTCGGGAACAAGGATCTTGCCAAGGAAATCAAGGCCATGAAGAAGAACGATCCCGAGCTGGATCGTAGACTGCGCGATTACATGTGCGAGAACTTCTTCGACATCAGGACGTTCGGTGCCGTGATGACCACGTTCGTCAAAGGCAATCTTGCCTGCGGTCAGGTGCGTGGGCCGGTTCAGCTGGGTTTCGCCCGTTCCATCGACCCCATCGACGTGCAGGAGATTTCCATCACCCGTATTGCCGTGACCACTGAAGCCGACGCCGCGGAGAAGAACAACACGATGGGCAACAAATTCATCGTTCCGTACGGACTGTATCGTATGAACGGTTACGTATCGGCCAAGCTGGCCCAGAACGTCACCGGCTTCTGCAACGAGGACCTCGAAATGCTGTGGCGGGCGATTCTGAACATGTTCGAATTCGACCGATCCGCCGCGCGTGGAAACATGGCTGTCCGCAAGTTGTACGTGTTCAAACATGGTAGCGCGCTCGGAGACGCCCCGTCGTGGAAGCTGTTTGACGCCATCGATGTGCGTAGACGTGATGATGTGGCAGTCGCACGCAGCTTCGGTGATTACGACATCAAGGTGGATGAGTCGGTGATTCCGTCTTCGGTGACGGTAGACGAATTGGTTGACCACGAGCTGTGACGTCGTGGATGAATGGTTGGGAGGTCCTGCGTGGGCCTTCCAACCACGGCGTGTACGTGCTGGGAGTGTGGCATCGGCTTAGATTGGGAGGAGCATTTATGTCGGATTATCCTGAGGACGATTGGTTGGCTCTTTCCGGCCTCCAGCACTTCGCATTCTGCAGACGGCAATGGGCGTTGATTCATATTGAGCAGCAATGGCAGGATAACTATCTGACCACCGCCGGATCGTTGGAGCATGAGCGCGCACATGACTATGGTGAGTCGGAAACCCGTGGTGATCTGCTCATCATGCGTGACTTACGCGTGTTTTCGCGGAGACTGGGCATCACCGGCGCCTGCGACGTAGTCGAATTCCGCAAATCCCCTGATGGAGTGCCTCTACATGGAAGAAATGGTACCTGGTCGCCTTACCCTGTGGAATACAAGCATGGCAGGCCCAAACAGCAGGATGCCGATCGGCTTCAGCTATGCGCCGAAGCCATGTGTCTGGAAGAAATGCTGGCATGTACGATTCCCGAAGGCGCACTGTTCTATCAGCAGACGAAGCATCGGGAGCGGGTTTGTTTTGATTCGTCGCTGAGAGAGCGGATCGTTGCAATGACGCATGAGATGCATGACCTGATCAACCGGGGACACACGCCAAAGGTCAGACCATCGAAGTCCTGCCGTGCGTGTTCGTTACGTGACGTCTGCTTGCCGAATCTAGTCAAAACGCAATCCGCCAGACAGTTCATCGAAGATAGATTGAAGGCGGAAAGCACGAAAAGGAGTGACGAAAATGAAGCAGCTGCTTAACACGTTATATGTCACCAGTGAAGATGCCTATCTGTCCTTGAAGAACGATAACGTCGTCGTGCAGCAAAATGATTCCACGATCGGCCAGATTCCACTCAGATCCTTGGAAGGCATTATGAGCTTCTCCTATAAAGGAGCTTCGCCGGCGTTGATGGGTAAGTGTGCCGAATTCGGTGTGGGTCTTTCGTTCTTTTCTCCAAGAGGGCGATACTACTGTTCTGTACTTGGCGAAAAAAGCCGTAACGTTCTCCTCCGACGTGAGCAGTTCCGTTTCGCGGATGATGAGAGCATGGCTTTGTCCTATGCTCGATCATTCATCATCGGGAAGATATACAACTGTCGCTGGGTTCTCGAACGTACCAAGCGCGATCATGCATTGCGCGTCAACGGTGAACGTATAACTGCGCAAAGTGAGCGATTGCGTCAGGCGTTGTCGGGCGTACGCGATTGTATGTCCATCGAGGAACTGCGTGGTATAGAAGGATTGGCTGCCAAAGACTACTTCTATGCTTTTGATGATCTGATTCTACGTAGCAAAGACGACTTCTTTTTCCAAGAGCGAAGCCGTAGGCCTCCTATGGATAGAATGAACGCATTGCTATCATTCGTATACTCTCTGCTGACGAACGATTGTCTTGCTGGATTGCAGGGAGTCGGGCTTGACCCCTATGTGGGATTCCTGCACGTCGACAGACCCGGAAGGGCATCTCTTGCTTTGGATCTGATGGAGGAGTTTCGCCCTGTCATAGCTGACCGATTCTCGCTGACGTTGGTCAATACGGGGGCAATCAAACCTTCGCAATTCGAAGTGCGTGAGAATGGCGGAGTCTTTCTTTCTGATAGTGGCCGAAAGACCGTGCTCGCGGCGTGGCAGAAAAGAAAGCAGGAGACAATCACACACCCATTCCTCGGTGAGAAAATCCAATGGGGATTGGTGCCGTACGTCCAGTCATTGTTGCTGGCCAGGGCTGTTCGTGGTGATTTAGATGCTTATCCGCCGTTCATGTGGAAATAAATATGGAATTGTGTGAGTATGACGGAGTGAGATGATGTCGGAATCAAGGTGTGCTGCACGATGATGGTTGTCGTGGCATATGACGTCAATACGGAGACCGCGGCGGGTAGACGGCGGCTTCGAAATGTGGCGAAGACATGTATGAAATATGGGCAACGAGTACAAAATAGCGTTTTCGAGTGTTCGGTGACTCCTTCTGATTATCTGATACTCAAGCATGATTTAGCGGCAATCATGGATGAAACACTCGATAGTTTACGCTATTACAATCTCGGTTCGAATTATTCCAAGAAAATTGAATATCGCGGCCGACAGCGTCATATACCAGTTGATGAGGTGATGATGCTCTGAGCGTCTACTGGTGGCGTTGTCATTGATGATGATGAGGTGTTTCTTGTCCCGCTTCCCGTGGTATCGGTGCGACAGGCAAGCTCTCATCGGAAGGACCACCTTTCGCACCATTCAAAAAGAGGTTCTTGGGGCTGATTGTGTTCCCCATGCTGTTTGATAACCGAATAGTGGACATTTTCTGTGTGCGGTATTAAATGTTGTGTGCCTAGGTTGGCCGTATGTAGAGCAATCCGGCAGCGTATGCGGTATGCTAAGGCTCGGAGTTGGACAGCATGTTCCATATCGTGAAATATGCTGTCCAATTTCGCTGTCGCCCCTCTCACGAGGGGCGTGGATTGAAATAAAAATAGAAGGAATGATGACTGGACGCATTGAGGTCGCCCCTCTCACGAGGGGCGTGGATTGAAATACGCACCAGCTGTGCACCGTGCGGTACCGCCCATGTCGCCCCTCTCACGAGGGGCGTGGATTGAAATGTCACCGACCCGAGCGCGGAGACGCTGGAGGTGCGAGTCGCCCCTCTCACGAGGGGCGTGGATTGAAATGTTGCCCGTACAACAACGACCCGGCGGATTACGTCGCCCCTCTCACGAGGGGCGTGGATTGAAATGTGAACGGCAGTTGTTTCAGGCCGTCGCCGCCGAGTCGCCCCTCTCACGAGGGGCGTGGATTGAAATTGGACCGCTGCCGTGCCGGCGACATCCCGAAACGGTCGCCCCTCTCACGAGGGGCGTGGATTGAAATCAGCATGCCGCGCTGCCGGCCACCGGCATGACGCGTCGCCCCTCTCACGAGGGGCGTGGATTGAAATAAGGCCATGGCACAGGGCATCGAGACCGCTCTAGGTCGCCCCTCTCACGAGGGGCGTGGATTGAAATTTGGACTGTTCCGCTCTGAAAAGGGGGATCGTTGTCGCCCCTCTCACGAGGGGCGTGGATTGAAATCGGCGTCTCCACGTCGATGTCGTCCACGAGGTCAGTCGCCCCTCTCACGAGGGGCGTGGATTGAAATTCGTCCGCGTAGTTGCACAGGTGTTCGAGGATCTGTCGCCCCTCTCACGAGGGGCGTGGATTGAAATGAGAAGATCGCGAGATGGTCGGGGGCGTGGCAAGTCGCCCCTCTCACGAGGGGCGTGGATTGAAATTCGAACAACACCCCACGGAAAAGGAGAACCAACAGTCGCCCCTCTCACGAGGGGCGTGGATTGAAATCAGCAGGCCCGGACGACCCCGAATCAGGGCTACGTCGCCCCTCTCACGAGGGGCGTGGATTGAAATATGAAATGAGTGATTATGATACGTTGCGCGACGGGTCGCCCCTCTCACGAGGGGCGTGGATTGAAATGGAGACAGCGCGTCGAAAATGCTCGAATGGTCGGGTCGCCCCTCTCACGAGGGGCGTGGATTGAAATGTGCAGATGAAGGCCGAGGACAAGGCGCAGGAAGGTCGCCCCTCTCACGAGGGGCGTGGATTGAAATGAGAAATGGGCCGAACAGGTCACGGCCATCACCAGTCGCCCCTCTCACGAGGGGCGTGGATTGAAATACCCCGTCGAATCAGGGCGAACGTCAGGCGTTGGTCGCCCCTCTCACGAGGGGCGTGGATTGAAATTTAGTAATGACGGTGATCTCGTTGGTCTTGGTGGTCGCCCCTCTCACGAGGGGCGTGGATTGAAATGTTCGCGACCGCGAAGGGACCCGACGGCAAGTCGTCGCCCCTCTCACGAGGGGCGTGGATTGAAATTCCACGGCCCATTGCTTGACGGCTTCGATGGGGGTCGCCCCTCTCACGAGGGGCGTGGATTGAAATACCACGGACACGCTCGCCGCCGCGACCGCCACGAGTCGCCCCTCTCACGAAGGGCGTGGATTGAAATACCCGCGTCCGAGATATTGTTCAAGGTCGCCGAGCGTCGCCCCTCTCACGAGGGGCGTGGATTGAAATCAGCAACGTCCGTCAGTACGGGCAACGGTGTTGGGTCGCCCCTCTCACGAGGGGCGTGGATTGAAATCAGCATGCCGCGCTGCCGGCCACCGGCATGACGCGTCGCCCCTCTCACGAGGGGCGTGGATTGAAATGTTCGGGACACGTTCACCGGCGAACTGTACGCACGGTCGCCCCTCTCACGAGGGGCGTGGATTGAAATGTGGTCGGGCTTCTGCCGTTTCACGGCCATGAACGTCGCCCCTCTCACGAGGGGCGTGGATTGAAATATCGATTACGGGTTGCCGTTGGATGATGACCCCGGTCGCCCCTCTCACGAGGGGCGTGGATTGAAATAATGCCCTCGTTGGGTGAGAACATCGACGCGCAGTCGCCCCTCTCACGAGGGGCGTGGATTGAAATCGTAACGCGTTGCCGTTGCGGCAGCGGACGGGGAGTCGCCCCTCTCACGAGGGGCGTGGATTGAAATTCCATCGACATCGACGGCGGGGAAATCAGGGTGAGTCGCCCCTCTCACGAGGGGCGTGGATTGAAATCACCGGTTCCCGCCGACGCTGGAAGACATCGCCGGTCGCCCCTCTCACGAGGGGCGTGGATTGAAATCAGGAAGCCGGTGCCGCTGGTCACTTGGGGCTTGTCGCCCCTCTCACGAGGGGCGTGGATTGAAATATCGACCTGTTACGCCAGGGCACCGCGTCACATGTCGCCCCTCTCACGAGGGGCGTGGATTGAAATCTCGCGGCCGCGTGGCCGTGTGCTGCCGGCCGCGGTCGCCCCTCTCACGAGGGGCGTGGATTGAAATTCTATCGGGCGTGTATACGCGTATACGCGTATAGTCGCCCCTCTCACGAGGGGCGTGGATTGAAATCCTATACCGAGTATGAGTATCGGGACAATCCGACGTCGCCCCTCTCACGAGGGGCGTGGATTGAAATTCCGGGAGCTGTGACATGAAAAGGCATCTTGGTTGTCGCCCCTCTCACGAGGGGCGTGGATTGAAATCTCACGGACAAGTGGACCGAGTTCACGGCATGGAGTCGCCCCTCTCACGAGGGGCGTGGATTGAAATCGGTATTGGTTGTCGTCCCATTGGTCGGCGTGCTGTCGCCCCTCTCACGAGGGGCGTGGATTGAAATACCTGTATTGGGCGCGGTGGAACGGCTCGGACAAGGTCGCCCCTCTCACGAGGGGCGTGGATTGAAATTCTGAAATCTCCGATCATCCTATCGTGGAATTCCGTCGCCCCTCTCACGAGGGGCGTGGATTGAAATGACAAGATGGCGAAGATCACGCGCAGCGGCGACGTCGCCCCTCTCACGAGGGGCGTGGATTGAAATGAGCAGCTGCCGCGCCCCGCGACCCCGCCCATAGTCGCCCTTCTCACGAGGGGCGTGGATTGAAATTCCTTGTACTTGGGATAATGCTTTTTCGATGGGTCGCCCCTCTCACGAGGGGCGTGGATTGAAATCTGTCGTCCAGTCTATCGCAATGCGTCCGCGAGGTCGCCCCTCTCACGAGGGGCGTGGATTGAAATGACTGGGAGCATGCCGGTGCGTTGGCGGCGCTCGTCGCCCCTCTCACGAGGGGCGTGGATTGAAATTAAGGGGCGGTGCGTACGTGCATAACGCGGCGAGGTCGTCCTTCTCGAGAGGGGCGTGGATTGGAATCAGCCGAGGAAAGTCATCTGGCCGGCCGCGTTGGTTGCTCCCTTTCACGAGGGGCGTGGACTGGGTCGGTCAACGGCCCTGCACGTTTTCATGTCCTTTTGGAGTCCTTGTGGTAGGGGCGCCGACGATTCAGACCAGTCGGTCTCGTCGACTGCGGGACCGCCCAACTGGCTTGGAGCGAGTGTCCAATCGGACACCGACCTGCTATTGGCTGTGTCCCACTATGGGACGTCGCTCGGGTTGTTCGATTAGGTTGTTCGACCGGACTTGTTCGGCACGAGTCGAGCAAGTCCGGTCGAATAGGCAAACCCGAGCCCGTCGCCCGGTCGCTCCAGCCTCCGGCGAAACCACATCGCCGCCGCATCCGCTACCGCAACTACTGCAACTACCGCATGGTGGCTCCGACTCACCGCAGCTGGCCGATGCGGGTGGCCAGCGTGCGCATCGTCTTCAGGCTCGCCTCGTAGCGGGCGGCGGCCACGATGAGGATCACGCCGCCGATGAGCAGCCACACCCACCAGAACTGTCGCGAGAACACGGCCAGCCACGGCCACAACACGGTGACCAGATGCGCCACGAGCACCACCGTGCCGTAGATGAGCGGCGCCTGAAGCCCACGAACCGCACCCCACAGCAGCACCGCCAAAGCGATGCCGAACAGGATGAGCGCCCGCGGGAACGACAACGGCGAAGTCCAGCTCACCAACAACGACGGCACCATGAGCAGGGTGAGTCCCGGCCATAGAGCCGTCCAACTGCGCACGCGCGGCCACGCCATCATCCACCGGACGCCGGCGGCCAACGCCACCGCGCCGACCGCGCCGCAGATAAGATCGGCCGGCGCATACGGCCGCGGCGCAATCAGCGTGTCGAAGAACAGGAACACGGTCGCCAACACGGTGAACGATGTGATGATCACGCCGACGAAATCCACGCCCCGCGCCTTCGTCACCATCACGACCTGCGGTTGCAACGTCGTCGGCTGTGCAACCGCAGGTTGCGTCATCAGCGGCTGCTGCATCGGGTGTGGTGCCGACGGATACGGCGTCGTCGGATACGGCGAATTCGCGTACGCAGGCGGGTACGGCGACGGCGGATACTGTGCCGCCGGATATTGCGTCGCCGGAGACGGATCCGGATACAACGCCGGTCGGGGCGCCGCCGCTTGCTGTGGTACCGGTTGCTGCGATACCGGTTGTGGTGCCACGGCGTATGGTCCCTCCGGATACGGCCCTTCCGGATACGGTCCCATCAGAGGCGGCGTCATCGCATACGGTCCCGTCGGACGCGCCGCGGTGTCGCGTCTCACCCGTTCGGGCTTGCGCGTCGGCGCGGTCGCACGCATCCACGCGAAGGCCGTCGCGGCGAGCAGTCCCACGAACGCGGCCATCGACGTCACGAGCGGCGGAATCCCCTCACGTCCGAATTCCCCGCACACCATGATGAGCAGCACCATCGAACCGTTCAACGCCGCCGCCACCCGTTCCGCCGGACTCACGACCGGCCTGCCGCCGTCCTTCCCCGCGGTCGCGTCTTTCCCAGCCGCTTCCGCCTCAAGTGCATCCCCCTCCCGCGGCCCCGGCAGCACGCATGCGGCGATCGCCGCCGCGGCGGCCACGAGGACCGCCGGCAGATACGCCCACATGCGTCGGGTCTCCAAGTCCATCGATGTCGGCAGCATACGCAGAATCAGCGTGGTCGAGATCGACAGCACCCAGATGATCGCGCTGACCGGCACGAACCGCAGTCCGGTCGGCATCGGCCGTCCGGTGCGCGTCATCGTGCGCACATAGGTGACGGCGAGCACACCCGCCCACGCGGCGACCACGACGGGCAGCAGCGCCGTCGTCGTCCACAGGTCGTGCCCGTAGTCGACGGTCGTGATGAACGCGACCGACGCGAGGACGAGCGCCACCGTGGCGACGACGAGTGCGGCGATGCGTTCGAAATCCGGCGCTCGACGGCGTGCGTCCGTGGACGGCAACGCCGCGAGCAGGACCGCCGTGATGCCCGCGAGCGTGCTTTCGACGGTGAACCGTTGCGCATGGTCCGGAAGCGGCAGCGCATACGCCATCAGCATGACGGCGACCGGCATCGCGAACACGGCGTACAGCGAATACGCGCGCAACGGCGGCAATCCGCCGGGCAATGGGATGCGCCGCAGTCCGAGACCCGCGCCCGCGACGGCGAACAGCAGCGCACCGGCGGCGAGCGACGCGAGCTCGCCGGAGACGCGCGGCCCGCCGATCGTGGAGATGAGGATCGCGCCGATGGCGAGCGCGATGAGTCCCGCCCACGCGAGTCCCTCCGCGGTGACGCGCAGCCGCGGCGTGAGCACGACGGCCACGACGACGGCGACCGCGCCGACCACGATCACGCATGCGGCGCGGCCCACGTCGCCGAGCAGTCCGTAGGCGAACCATGCGAACGCGAACACGGCGATGACGACGAGTATGACGCCGAGCACGAGCAGCAGCGTCTGGATGGTGGACCGGCGCGGCGGCTGCGCGGGTGCGTCCGGTCGGGCGGATGGCTGCGGTTGTGATGGTGCCGGTGGCGTCGGTGATTGGGGGAATCCCGGTGCCGCTGGTGGCTGCGGTGACTGCTGTGGTTGCGGCGTCGTCGGCGATTGCGCGGATGGCGGCGCTTGTGCTGGTTGTGCTGGTTGCGGTGATTGCTGTTGCGTCATTGCTTGTCCCCTTCGTATATCCCCCTCCATTCTCCCACGTGGCTGACGAAATTCCAAGATTCGTCACCTGTCGCCGTGGGGCGGCCCGGAAGCCGCCGGCGGCAGGGGGAGAACCGCGGTTAGTGCTATCGTGGAGCGCATGACTTCCAATACCCTTCGTATGTCTACTTTGTTCCTGCGCACGCTGCGCGAGGACCCCGCCGACGCCGACGTTGATTCGGCGAAGCTGCTGCAGCGCGCCGGCTACATCCGCAAGGCCGCGCCCGGCATCTGGACCTGGCTGCCGCTGGGCCTCAAGGTCCTCAACAAGATCGAGGAGATCATCCGCGAGGAGATGGCCGGCATCGGCGCCCAGGAGGTGCACTTCCCGGCCCTGCTGCCGCGCGAACCGTATGAGGCCACCCACCGTTGGGAGGAGTACGGCGACAACATCTTCCGTCTCAAGGACCGTCACAAGGCCGACTACCTGTTGGCCCCGACCCACGAGGAGATGTTCACCCTCCTCGTCAAGGACATGTACTCGTCCTACAAGGATCTGCCGGTCACGCTCTACCAGATTCAGACCAAGTACCGCGACGAGTTCCGTCCGCGCGCGGGCCTGATTCGCGGCCGCGAGTTCATCATGAAGGATGCCTACTCGTTCAGCATCGACGAGGAGGGCCTGAAGAAGGCGTACTACGACGAGCGCGGCGCCTACGAGCGCGTCTTCCAGCGTCTCGACCTGAAGTACGTGCCGGTGTTCGCGATGTCCGGCCCGATGGGCGGCTCCGCGTCCGAGGAGTTCCTCGCGCCGATGCCGATCGGCGAGGACACGTTCGCGCTCGCCCCGTCCGGCAAGGCGTGGAACGTGGAGGCGCTGCACACGCCCGAACTGCCCGAGATCGACGCGTCCGACACCCCGGCCGCGCACAAGGAGGCCACGCCGGACGCGAAGACCATCGACAAGATGATCGGACGCGCCAACGCCGACCATCCGCGCGCCGACGGCCGCGAATGGTCCGCCTCCGACATCCTCAAGAACGTGGCGATCACCATCAAGCACCCCGAGGACGAGGAGCACGACGAGCCGTGGCGCGAAGTCGTCGTCGTCGGCGTGCCCGGCGACCGCACGGTCGACATGAAGCGTCTCGAAGCGCAGTTCGCGCCCGCCGAGATCGAGGAGGCCACCGAGGACGATCTCAAGAAGCACCCGGAGCTGGTGCTCGGCTACATCGGACCGATGGTGCTCGGCCCGCAGGCCGAGAAGGCCGGCGTCGAGAACCCGTGCCGCTACTTCGTGGACGCCCACGTGGTCAAGGGCTCCGCCTGGTTCACCGGCGCCGACGAGCATGAGGTCGACTACTACGATCTCGTCTACGGCCGTGACTTCGAGGCCGACGGCACCGTCGAGGCCGTCGAGGTCCGCCACGGCGACATGAGCCCGGACGGCTCCGGCCCGCTGAGCTTCGAGCGCGGCGTCGAGATCGGCCAGGTCTTCCAGCTCGGTCTCAAGTATTCGAAGGCCCTGGGCCTCAAGGTCCTCGACCAGAACGGCAAGGCCGTCCCCGTGTGGATGGGCTGCTACGGCATCGGCGTCTCCCGCGTGCTCGCCTGCATCGCCGAGACGCATCACGACGAGCGCGGCCTCGCCTGGCCGAAGGTCTGCGCCCCCGCCCAGGTGCACGTGGTCGCCACCGGCAAGAACGCCGAGGCGTTCGACGGCGCGGAGAAGCTGGTCGAAGAGCTCGAGGCGAACGGCGTCGAGGTCATCTACGACGACCGCAAGAAGGTCTCCCCGGGCGTCAAGTTCAAGGACGCCGAGCTCATCGGCGTGCCCGTCATCGCCGTGGTCGGCCGCGACTTCGTCAACGACGGCACCATCGAGATCCGCGACCGCGACGGCGAGAACAAGGTGGTCGTCCCGGCCGCCGACGCCGTCAAGGAGCTGCTCGAGCGCCTGTAAGCCGCGATCGTCGCGATTCATCGCAATCGCCGTGACGCCGATCACGTGACGTCGATCACGTGACAGCAATCCGCCAAGTGCCGTGGCCCGCCTCCCGCGGGCCACGGCACTTGTGGTAACGGCGGTAACGGCGACGATGGCACCTATGATGAGGAAGACGGATAAGGAGACAACCATCATGACGAACACCCCCGCGAAGACCTTCCACACGCCCCTCGTCACCCTGAACGACGGGCATCTCATCCCGCAGATCGGCCTCGGCGTGCTGCGCATCGACGACGAAGGCGTCGTGCCCGTCGTCGAAAGCGCGCTCGAAGCCGGCTACCGCCACATCGACGGCGCCGCCGGCTACAACAACGAGGCGGGCGTGGGCCGCGCGCTCGCCGCCACCGGCTACAACACGGGCGAGCAGCGCAAGAGTCTGTGGCTCACCACCAAGCTGCGCGACTCCCAGCAGGGCTACGATTCCGCGCTCAAGGCGTTCGACGACTCCCTCGCCAAGCTCCAGGTCGACTACGTGGACATGTACATGATCCACTGGCCCACGCCGTTCGACTGGCGCAGCGGCGAGACGTGGAAGGCGTTCACGAAGCTGCGCGAGGAGGGCCGCGTCAAGACGCTCGGCGTGTGCAACTTCCTGCCCGAGCACCTGGAGAGGCTGCACGAGGAGACCGGCGAATGGCCGGCCATCGACCAGATCGAACTGCACCCCACGTGGCAGCAGCGCGAGGTCGTCGCCTTCTGCAAGGCGCACGGCATCGCCGTCGAAGCGTATTCGCCGATGGCCCGCGGCGCCGACCTCAATGCCGGCGACGGCACGATCGAGCGCATCGCCGCGGCGCACGGCGTCACGCCCGCTCAGGTGATCCTGCGCTGGCATATCGAGAACGGCACGATCATCATCCCCAAGTCCGTGCACGCGGACCGTCAGCGCCAGAACCTCGACCTGTTCGGTTTCGTGCTCGAACCGGCCGAACACGCCGCGATCGACGCGCTCGACGGTCCCACCCGCGCCGGTCACGACCCCCTCACCTTCACCTACGCGTGAGCCGTCGTCATCATTCGCGTTTCCGTCGTCGCCGCTTCAGCGCGGAACGGCTCGTCGAGCGTCTGCTGATCCTCGTCATCCTCGCGGCGCTCGCCGGCGCGGTGGTCGGTCTCGGATTGCCGGAGATCAGTCCGACCGTCGCGAAGATCACCGGCGAGCGGGCGGCGACCGGACAGGCCGCCGACGTGCTCGCCACGCTCGCCGTCGACGACGATCCGAACGCGTCCGGCTACAGCCGTGACGCGTTCGGCTACCGTGAGACCGACGATGACGGCGACGGCTGCGACATCCGCGAGGACATCCTCGCCCGCGACCTGAAGGATGTCACGTTCAAGGGCGCGACCGGCCGGTACGCGTGCACGGTCGCGTCCGGCACGCTCGACGACCCGTACACCGGCAGGACGATCCGGTTCACGCGCGGCGCGACCACGTCCGCCGCCGTGCAGATCGACCACGTGGTCGCGTTGGAGAACGCGTGGCAGTCGGGCGCGCGCGGCTGGGACACGGCGAAACGATACCGCTACGGCAACGACCCGTACAATCTGCTCGCGGTCGACGGCCCCGCCAATCAGGAGAAGGGATCCGCGTCCGCCGCATACTGGCTGCCGACGAACGGCGCCTACCGATGCGACTACGTGGCGCGGCAGATCGGCGTCAAATCGAAATACGGTCTCACCGTCACGTCGGCCGAAAAGGACGCGATGCTCGCCGTCCTCCACGCCTGCCCCGGCCAGACGGTCCCCGCCGACCAGTGAGACGGCGCCGGCGATCCGATGCCGATGATTCAGCGCTCCGGATCGTCCAGCAGCGGCGCGCGCCCCGCATCGTATTCGCGCAGCAGCCGACGCAGCAGGAACGTGGTGAAATACGGCGCGGTGAACACGTGTTCGCTGCTGCCGATGTTGCCGGCATGCAGTTTGACGCCGAACCGGATCTCCGGGTACGAGTCCGAGGCGATGAGCGTGCGCATCGACTTCGCCGTGCCCTTGCGCGCCTTCACTTCGACCGGCACCAGCCATTCGTGGGTGCGTACGAAGAAGTCCTGTTCCAGCGTGGAATCCTCCTTCTTGTAGTAGTAGAGTCCATAGCCGGATTTATGTAATGCCTCGGCGGCGATGCTCTCATACAACGCGCCCTTGTAGACGCCGAGGTTGCGGTTGGCGCGAAGATCGTCGCTCGCCTCGTCGTCCAGCATGGCGACGAACAGGCCGGTGTCTCCGAAATAGAGCTTGAACTTGTTCTCGTCGTAGTTGCCTTTGAGCGGCAGCTCCGGGTAGGACAGGCAGCGGCAGACGTTCACCATGCCGGACGACTCCAGCCATTCGACGCATCCGCGATAGTCCCTGAACCGGGCGCCGCGCGCCACCTTGCTGATCTGGAACTTCTTGTTCTCCTTGGCAAGCTGCACGGGGATGTGGTTGAACACGTTGAGGATGCGCGCCTGGTCGAGCCCCTCGACGTACTTGCGGATGTCCTCCTGATAGTCGACGATGAGCTGCCGTTGCATCCGCAGCGTGCCTTCGAAGGTCCCGGTGCGGATGGACGAGGCGACGACCGCGGGCATGCCGCCGAGCACGCAGTAGTCGAGGAACAGCGAGGAGAAGGTGCTCATCTCCACCTGGCTGAACGGCCGAGCCTCGCACAGGTGGGCGAGCATCCCGTCCGCGGTGTCCTCGCCGTATCCGCGCGCCCACAGGTATTCCTCGAAATCCATCGAATACATCTCGTAGTCGGTCTTGTAGCCGACGCTGTTGCTTTCGATCCGCCGATACCCGATGCCGAGCATCGAACCGCTGCAGATCACGTCGAATCGCCCGTCGATCGCGAAGAACTTGAGCGTGGTCGCGATATCCGGATGCGCTTGGATCTCGTCGAAGAACAGGAGCGTCTCGCCGGGGAGGAACCGTTTCGACGGATCGATGAGGGAGATGCTGCGGACGACGGCGTCCGCGCCGTAGCCGTCCGCCGTGATCGCGCGGTATTTCGGTTCCTCCACGAAGTTGATCTCCACGACGTTCGCGTAGTGGGCGCGCGCGAAACGACGGATCGTCTCGGTCTTGCCGACCTGGCGCGGTCCCTTGACGATGAGGGGAAGCCGGTGCGGGTCCGATTTCCATGCTCCGAGGAAGTCGTCCGCATGGCGTTTGAGATAGGTCATGCTCCTCACCTTTCACGAATCGTTGCCATATGGCCGATTGTACACTTTCATGAGGGAGATTATCGTGGTGAAGCACATTTCCTGAGTGACTTCTGTGATTATTCCACGATTATATGAGGGAGATTCCATAAGTTTGACACATTGTATGAGGGAGATGGGGTTGTGCGCGGGGCGGCGGGTTGCGTCGCGCAATATGGGTGCGCTATACCGGTGTGCGGTAATCGCGAGGGGGAGTGCGGCAAGTGCAGGATACCGGTATTGAGGATAATGCGGCGCGCAAGGCGTTGAACGATGATCGCGTCGTGGACGGCGCGAAGGCGACGAACGATCCGACCGTCGCGAACGCGCGACGGCAGGGACGCGGCTACGGACGCGGGCACGCGGTGCGCGCCGCGGCCGCCGCATCCGCCGGCAAAGGCTACGGACGCCGGCACAGCGTCGACAAGCACCGCGACTACGTGAAGGCCGGCGGGCCGGAACGCGTCGAATCGGAGCTGGTGAAGGAACGCCAGCGCGCACGTCACGAGGCGGGCGTCGTTCGCCACGGCCATTCGCTGGCGAGCATCCTGGGACCTGCGTTCGTGGCTGCCGTCGCCTACGTCGATCCGGGCAACGTGGCCGCGAACGTGACCTCCGGCGCCCGCTACGGGTACATGCTCATGTGGGTGCTGGTCGTCGCGAACGCGATGAGCGTGCTCATCCAATACCAGTCCGCGAAGCTCGGCATCGTCACCGGGCGTTCGCTGCCCGAACTGCTCGGCTCGCGCATGAGCGACGCCGGGCGCTTCATGTTCTTCATGCAGGCGGAGGTGATCGCCATCGCCACCGATCTGGCGGAGCTGATCGGCGGCGCGATCGCGCTGAACCTGCTGTTCGGCCTGCCGCTGTTCGCGGGAGGCGTGGTGATCGGCATCGTCTCCACCGTGCTGCTCATGTTCGAGGGCGGGCGCACGCACCGCCTGTTCGAGAAGATGGTGATCGCACTGCTGCTGGTCATCACGTTCGGGTTCATCGCGGGACTGTTCATCGCGCCTCCCGCGCCGGCCGACGTGCTCGGCGGCCTGGTCCCGCGGTTCTCGAACCGTGATTCCGTGCTGATGGCCGCCTCGATGCTCGGCGCGACCGTCATGCCGCACGCGATCTACCTACATTCGACACTGGTCAACGACCATTACGCGGGCGGCGAGGAACGCCCCACCACGCGCGAGCTGCTGCACGGCTCGAAGATCGACGTGTTCTGGGCGCTCGTGCTCGCCGGCACCGTGAACCTCGCGCTGCTCATCCTCGCCGCGAACTCGCTGTACGGCATGAAGGGCACCGATTCGATCAGCGGCGCGCAGCATGCGATCGTGAGCGTGCTCGGCCCGGTGATCGGCACGATCTTCTCGATCGGCCTGCTCGCCTCGTCGCTGAGCTCCACGTCGGTCGGCACCTACGCGGGTTCGGAGATCATGCACGGATTGCTGCGCATCAAGGCGCCGATGTGGGCATGCCGCGTGGTCACGCTCGTGCCGGGCCTGATCGTGCTGTGGTTCGCTCCGAACCCCACCGAGGCGCTGGTCATCGGCCAGGTGATCCTCTCAATCGGCATCCCGTTCGCGATCATTCCGCTGCTGCGCTACACACACGACAGGAAGCTCATGGGCAAGTACGTGGACGGTCCGATCAAACATGCGATCTTCATCGCCGTGGCCGCGCTGATCGTCGCGCTCAACGTGCTGCTCATCGTGCTCACGCTGCTGGGCATCGCCTAGCCGATACGTCCCGGCTCCGAATGTGGCCGATTTGGGCGGCAATCGGACGAACCGGGTGATTTGCCGGCGCGCGCCGATTACCATGGGGCAGGGTAACGGGGCGCGCCCGCGCATGTCCGTCCTGCGGCGTGCGCCGCGCGACGCCCCGAGGATGTCCGGATATTCGAATGAAGGATGCAGAACAATGCCGAAGATGTTTGGAACCGATGGTGTCCGCGGACTGGCGAACCGCGATCTGACCGCGCGCCTCGCGCTCGACCTGGGCGACGCCGCCGTGCGCGTGCTGGGCAAGGCGGGCCAGAAGGACGAGAACCAGCCGGAGGGACGCCGCCGCGCGCTCGTCGGCCGTGACACGCGCGTGTCCGGCGACTTCCTCGCCTCCGCGCTGTCCGCCGGCATGGCGGCCGGCGGCTTCGACGTGATCGACGCGGGCATCATCCCGACGCCGGGCGTCGCGTTCCTCACCTCCGTGCTCAACGTGGAGATGGGCGCCGTGATCTCCGCCTCCCACAACCCGATGCCCGACAACGGCATCAAGTTCTTCGCACGCGGCGGCTTCAAGCTGCCCGACGCGAAGGAGGACGAGATCGAGGCGGTGCTCGGCCAGGACTGGGATCGCCCGACCGGCGCCGGCGTGGGCCGCGTCAGCCACGACACGGTGACCGCCACCAACCTGTACATTGACCATCTGGTCTCCTCGATCGCCCCGCTCAACCCGGACAAGACGCAGCCGAAGCCGCTGCGTGGCCTCAAGATCGTGGCGGACTGCGCGAACGGCGCCACCTCCGTCGTCGCCCCCGAGGCGCTGCGCCGCGCCGGCGCCGACGTGATCGTCATCAACGCCTCCCCGGACGGCTACAACATCAACAAGCATGCCGGCTCCACCCATCCGGAGCAGCTGCAGGCCATGGTCAAGGCCACCGACGCGGTCATGGGCGTCGCGTTCGACGGCGACGCCGACCGCTGCCTCGCCGTGGACGAGGACGGCAACATGGTCAACGGCGACCAGATCATGGGCATCCTCGCGCGCGCCAAGAAGGAGGCCGGCAAGCTCGCCGACAACACGCTCGTCGTCACCGTGATGAGCAACCTCGGCCTGAAGCTCGCTCTGAAGGACATGGGCATCAAGACCGTGCAGACCGCCGTCGGCGACCGCTACGTGCTTGAGGAGATGCTGCGCGGCGGCTACACGCTGGGCGGCGAACAGTCCGGCCACGTCATCAACCGCGAGTTCGCGACCACCGGCGACGGCACGCTGACCGCCCTCACCCTGTGCAACGAGGTCGTCCGCTCCGGCAAGAGCCTCAAGGAGCTGGCCGCCGACTTCCCGCAGCTGCCGCAGACGCTCGTCAACGTGCCGAACGTCGACAAGATGGCCGCCACCACCAACGCCAAGGTGCAGGCCGCCGTCGAGAAGGAGACGAAGCTGCTCGGCGAGACCGGCCGCGTGCTGCTGCGCCCCTCCGGCACCGAGCCGCTCGTGCGCGTCATGGCCGAGGCCGCCACGCAGGAGCAGGCCGACGAGGTGTGCGACCGCCTCGCCAAGGTCGTCGCCGAGGAACTCGCCCTGTAGCCATCCGATGATCATGCCGCGCTGCCCCTTGGCTCCCGCTGGCGGGAGCTGGCAGCCGCAGGCTGACTGAGGGTGGTTCGGGGCCAGGAGACCGGACCACCCTCGGTCTCACTTCGTTCGACGGCTCCCGCCAGCGGGAGCGGCAAAGGACAGATACATGTTCGGCAAGAACACGAAGGTCGACCTCGCGCTCAACCGCGACGTCGAGAAACTCATCAAATCCGGCGGCAAGGAGGGTATCCTGCCGATCGTCGAAGCCGGCGAACCGGTGCTGCGCGTCCAATGCGCCGCCTACACGGGTCAGCTGTCCAAGCGCACGCTCGCCAAGCTCATCGACGTGATGCGCACGACGATGCTCGAAGCCCCCGGCGTGGGACTCGCCGGCCCCCAGATCGGCCTCGGTCTCGCGCTCGCCGTCGTCGAGGACCATGTGCGCGACGACGAGGACGATCCGCGCGAGATCGCCGAATTCCCGTTCCACGCGATCATCAACCCGAAGTACACGCCGGTGGGGGAGAAGACCGCCAGCTTCTACGAGGGCTGCCTGAGCTTCGAAGGCTATCAGGCGGTGCGCCGCCGCTGGCTCGACATCGAGGCCGAATGGGACGACGAGGACGGCGCCCACCACAAGGAGCGGCTGCACGGCTGGCCGGCGCGCATCTTCCAACATGAGACCGACCATCTGAGCGGCGAACTCTACATCGACCGGGCGGAGATCCGGTCCCTCACCACCACGGAGAACCTCGAGGACTTCTGGTGCGAGGATCCGGTGCCCACCGCGGCCGCCGAGGAGCTCGGCTTCGAACTGTAGCGGTGATCGGGCGGTCAGCCCGTGCACTGCTTGTTGTGCACATGCTCGGCCGCCTGGTCGCTCGCATCCGACATCGTGTACTCCGGGAAGTCCTGCGTATTGCGTTGCAGGTTCTCCCGGTTCCCCCCGAGATACTTGAGCGCGTAGCTGTTCGCCAGCGCCTCGCCGTTCACGCCGACCGGCGGGCGGGTCGTGCCGCACTGCCGGTAGACGAGCGCATGGCCCATCTCATGCTTGATCACGTCCGCATAATACGGGGTCGTGATGTTGGACGAGTAGCCCGCGTGCGCCTGGTTCACGTAGATCACGCTCGGGTTCGCCGCGCAGAACGCGGCCATCGTGTACTCGTCGCTGCCGGTGCGCGAACAATACTGGTAGATCTGCTGGAAATCGTAGTTGGCGGACAGTCCGGCCGCCTTGACGATGCTCTCTCCCACGCCCAGATACGTGCCGTCCGCGCCGGCCGTGACCGGCACCGCGCGGATCGCGTTCTCCACGTCGGCGATCGTCTGCTCCGGCGGGGCTCCGCCGTCCGACTCGTAGACCGAGCCGTCGGAACGTTTGATGCGGATCGTGATGCCGAAGTCCTCGTGCGCGTTGAGCTTGCGTTCCAGCTCCTTCACCTCGCCCGACTTCGTCTCGTAGATGTCGTCGAGCTCGTCCACGCTCGTGGTGATCTCGCAGCCGAACCGCAGCGCCGACTTGCGGTCCGTGAGGATGATCATGAAATCATGGACGTAGTCGGCGGACTCCTGCGTGGCGGGCAGGTTCAGATCGTCGAAGATCGTGCCCGCCTCGATCTTCTGCTCGTACTTGTCGTACGTGTCGTTCACGAGCTGCGTGTACGAGGCGTACTGCTTCGAAGCGGAGCAGGGGACGATGTCCTTGCCGTCGTCCGGCAGGCTTCCGCCGTCGCTGTCGCCAGTCGAACCTCCCGAACTGCCCGAACCGCCCGAGGAACCGCCGGAATCCCCCGAACTCCCGTAGCCGTTCTCGACGGCGCTCGTCAGATCACGCCGGACCGCGTTCACCTTCCACGCGATGCCGGCGAACACGAGACCGATCGCGAGCACCACCACCACGACCACGGAGATCGCGACCACGGCGACCGTCGTGCCGTTGCTTTTGCGTGGAGGGCGGCGCGGCGGCATCGGACCGCCCCCATACGGATACTGCGGTCCGCCCGGATACCCCGGGCCACCGGAATACTGCGGATACCATCCGCCCGGTTGCTGCGGATATTGCGGTGACGGATACTGCGGCGGCGGATATGGCTGGCTCATGTCGGTCCCCTTCTTGCCGTGTCCTCGTTGAACGATGCGGCTTCCTCCAGCATACCGCCGTATCCGCGCAAACGCCATCGCCGCATGCATGGCGGGTGCCCGGGTGGTCTATAGTGGGACGCGGTGATCGACCCGCACGGGCGGTCAACCGACGATTCACATCACGATTCACGCGCGTGGATTCGCGGGGGCGCAAGCATGCCCGCATCCGCGTGCGCCCACGACAAGGGAGCATTGCATGTCCCAGCATGACGGTGTGCACGGCGAAGCCGGCGCAACCAGCGACGATACGACGAAAGACGACGCGGCGAACGGCGTCACGGCACAAGACGGCACGACGAACGGCATCACTGCCGGCGCGGCCAGCACCGACGCGAGCCTCGAAGGCCGCGCGAAATCATCGAAACGACAGGGCGGCGGCAAGTCGAAGGCATGGCTGTGGTCGCTGATCGCCGTCATCGTCGTCGCGGCGCTCGTCGTCGGCGTCAACGCGTTCTTCACGAACAAGCAGGATGGTGCGGACGGCACCGGCGGCGCGTCCGCGGCGAAGACGGCGGACACCGTCGCCATCGGGCTGAAACTCGCCCCCGTGAACCTTGACATCCGTCACCAGTCCGGTTCCGCGCTCGAACAGATCCTCATCGGCAACGTGTACGAAAGCCTCGTCTCCCGCGGCTCCGACAACAAAGTGCATCCCGGCCTCGCGAAAAGCTGGGACGTGTCCAAGGACGGACTCACCTACACGTTCCACCTCAACGACCACATGAACTTCTCCAACGGCGACACGCTCGACGCCGAGGACGTGGCCTGGTCCATCAACGAGCTCAAGGCGCGGAAATACTACAACTACGACCAGGTCGCCAACCTCGACAAGGCCGAGGCCGTCGACGCGCACACGGTGAAGCTCACGCTCTCCGCTCCCGACTCGAACATGCTGTGGTACCTGACCGGCCGCCCAGGCCTCGTCTACGACAAGGACGCGACCTGGGACGAGAAGACCGGCGCGCTCGGCTCCGGCCCATACACGGTCGAATCCTTCGACCCGAGCGACAAGATCGTGTTCAAAGCCAACCCGAAGTATTGGGGCACCGCGCATAAGGCGAAGACCGAGAACGTGATCATCCGGTTCCTACCCGACGACAACGCCGGCATCAACGCCCTCAAGAGCGGCGACGTGCAGGTGCTCTCGCCGATCACCGCCACCCTCGCCGGGCCGTTCCGCGACAACCCTGAGTACGTGGTCAAGGCGGGTGACGGCTCCGACAAGTTCGTGCTCGCGTTCAACATGACCGACGCCAAGCTCAAGGACAAGCGCGTGCGTCAGGCCATCCGTTACGCCATCGACCACAAGCAGCTCATCGCCTCGCGCGGCGGCGTCGACGCGAAGCTCGGCGGCCCGATCCCCAAGGTCGACCCCGGCTACGAGGACCTGTCCGGTGTCTACCCGCACGATGAGGCCAAGGCCAAGAAGCTCATGAAGGAGGCCGGCTACAGCGAGGACCATCCGCTCGAGATCACTCTCACCTACGCGAACGTGTACGGCAGCGAACTCGGCGAACAGCTGCAAAGCCAGCTGGCACCCATCGGCATCGACCTGCACGTCAATCTCGTGGAGTTCTCCACCTGGCTGCAGGACGTGCACACCAACGGCGACTACGAGCTCTCCCTCGTCGACCACGCCGAAAGCCACGACTTCTACAAGTGGGCCACCCCCAGCTACTACTACCATTACGACAACAAGCAGGTGCAGGACCTGTACGCGAAGGCGCTCGCCGCCACCACGGACGAGGAAGCCTCCGACTATCTCGCGAAGGCCGCGAAGATCGTCTCCGAAGACGCCCCCGCCGACTGGCTGTTCAGCTGGCGCGTCACCATCGCCTACGCGAAGGGCGTCCACGGCTTCCCGCAGAACCTCAGCCAGACCGTGCTGCCCCTGTGGCAGATCACCTACGAGAAGTGAGTCATCGATGCGATTCGTGATACGGCGGTTGCTGCTGTTCGCCGCGGCGCTGTTCGGCATCTCCGTGCTCGTGTTCGCCGCGCTGCGCATCCTGCCGGGCGACGTGGCCGTCGTCATGGCCGGCACCAACGCGACCGCCTCGCGCGTGGCCGAACTGCGCACCGAATTCGGCCTCGACCGGCCGTACCCCATCCAATACCTCGACTGGGCGGGCGGACTGCTGCACGGCGATCTCGGCATGTCCGCGCTGACCGGCCGCGCGGTCGCCGCGCAGGTCGGCAGGCGCGCCGCGATCACGTTCCCGCTCATCGTCATGAGTCTCGTCGTCGCGCTCGCCGTCGGCCTGCCGCTCGGCTGCGCCGCCGTCATCACACGTAACCCGCGCCTGCGTGGATTCTTCCACGTGCTCGCCATCGCGGGCGGCGCCGTGCCCGCCCTGTGGAGCGGCCTGCTCCTGCTTCTGCTGTTCGGCCAGGGCGTGGGACTGCTGGGTGTACTGCCCTCGCAGGGATTCCCCGCCGACGGTTGGGCGGGCGCGCCCGGACGTGCGTTCGCCTCGCTCATCCTGCCCGCGTTCGCCACCGGATTCGTCGCGGCCGCCGGCATCATGCGCTACACACGCGCCGCCCTGGAGGACATCGCCGCGGAAGGCGGTCCGGTCGACATGGCGATGGCGTGCGGCATGACGCGCACACAGGCGCTGCTGCGTGTCGGACTCCGTCTCGCCACCCCGCAGCTCGTCTCCGTCGTCGGATTGACGTTCGCCTCGATGATCACCGGCGTGATGGTCATCGAGAACCTGTTCGCCCTGCCAGGGCTCGGCGCGCTGCTCGTCGGCGACGTCGGCAACCGCGACCTCGTCGCCGTGCAGAGCGAACTGTTCCTGCTGGCCGCGTTCTTCCTGACGCTCGGCCTCATCGTCGACCTGGCGCACCGCGCGCTCGACCCGCGTCTCGCGGCGGAGGAGGAATGATGGACATGCGTGGGATTGCCGCCGTTGACCACCCCCAGTCGGCTCCGCCGACAGCCCCCGCCAGCGGGGACGAGAATAATCCGCCGGCCGTGGGGAATTGCCTCCCGCTGGCGGGAGGTGGCGCGCAGCGCCGGAGGGTGGTCTCACGGCGCATCGCCGTGACCATGCGCACCATGTGGTCGCACGGTGCCGGACGCTACGCGCTCGTCGCGCTCGGAATCTGGTTGCTCGTCGCGTTCGTCTCCCTGTTCTGGACGCCGAGGCCGCTGCTGGAGACCGACGGCTACCACGTGTGGGCCGTGCCGTCGTCCGCGCACTGGCTCGGCACCGACGGCACCGGCGCCGACGTGCTGAGCTGGCTCATGGCCGGTTCACGCACGAACCTCGCCATCGCCGCGCTCACCGTCGTCTGCTCGGGCGCGCTGGGACTGCTGCTCGTCGGGCTCATGGTCTCCAGGTCGCACGCGCTCGCCTCCGTGTCCGTCGCCGTCGTCGACGCGCTCATCTCCATCCCCACCGTGCTCATCGCGCTCCTGCTCGCCGTGCCGTTCGGCGCATCCGCCGCGGTCGTCGTCGGCGCATGCTCGATCGCCTACGGGCTGAACCTCGCCCGCGTCGCCCGTCCCGCCGCCCTGCTCGCCGCACGCTCGCAATACGTCGAATCGGCGCGCTCGAACGGCATGTGCGGATTCGACGTGCTTGTGAGGCACATCGTGCCGAACATCACGCCGGTGCTCGCCGTGCAGCTGTCCATGTCCGCCGGAACGTCCGTGCTCGCCGAGGCGGGACTCACGTATCTTGGCGTGGGCGTCGGCGCGGGCGTGCCCAGTTGGGGACATTCGCTCGCCACATCGGTCAAACTCATCAACGTGTTCCCGCTGACCGTCCTGTGGCCGGGACTCGTCGTCACGCTCGTCGTCGTCGCGTTGAACCTGTTCGGCGACGCGTTGCGCGACGCGGCCGACCCGGTCGCGAATCCCGCGTTGCGTGCGATGGTCGCGACGACGGTTCCGCATGACGCAGGTCGAGAGGAGGCTTCCGATGGCCGTTGACATCCATGATCTGCACGTCGCGCTCGGCGCGAGGGAGATTGTGCACGGCGTGGACCTGCATATCGGCGATGGGGAGCGCGTCGGCCTTATCGGGTCGTCCGGCTCCGGCAAGTCGATGATCGCGAAGTCGCTGCTGGGACTGCTGCCGCGCGAGGCGGCGTTGTCCGGCGCGATCACGATGGGTGATGCGGCGATCCTCACGTCGGGCGGTGCTGCGTCCGTCTACGCGGACGAGCGCACGCTCGCCGACCTGCGCGGGCGATACGTGGGCGTCATGTTCCAGAACCCGACGCGCGCGCTCAACCCCGTGATGACCGTCGCGCAGATCATCGGACTGCCGCTCTACCTGCACTACGATCTGACGCTCGCCGAACGCGTGGACCGCATCAAGGCGATGCTCGACAAGGTCGGCCTGCCGCAGGATGCGCTGCTCAAACGGCCGCACGAGCTGTCGGGCGGACAGCGGCAGCGCGTCGGCATCGCAGCGGCGCTCGTCACGTCGCCACGACTCATCATCGCCGACGAGCCGACCACCGCGCTCGACTCGATCACGCAACGCCAGATCGTCGACCTGCTCGTCTCGCTCGTCGACGACGCGGGCGCGTCCATGCTGTTCATCACCCATGATTTCGCCGTGCTGCAACGCGCCACCACGCGGTGCTATGTGCTCGATGCGGGACGCATCGTCGAATCCGGATCGACCGCCGACCTGCTTGATGCGCCCGGAGCCGCGCCGACCCGTGAACTCGTCGCCGCCGCACGCGCGCTCACGCTGCGCTCCGACGCATCCGGTCGCATCTCCGGTGGGGGAGAGCTGGCGGCGCAACCGACCGAGGGGGTACAACGATGACCGAACCGATCCAATCCCAGTCGTTGCTCGCCGCCCGTCACATCGACGCGTCGTTCGCCACGCGTGACATGCACACCGGACTGCGCGGTCTGACGCGGCTGTTCGCGCGACCCGCGCGCCGCCAGGTGCTGTTCGACGTGTCCGCCGAGGTGAGTGCGGGGGAGTGCCTCGCCGTGATCGGCGCCTCCGGTTCGGGCAAGACCACGCTGACGCGCATCATGCTGGGGCTCGGCACCACCGATTCCGGTGAGATTGCGTACCGGGGTGAGCTGGTCTCGCATGGCTCCGCCGGCATGCGCGCCCTGCGCGCCGAATCGTCGATCGTGTTCCAGGATCCGTACGGCTCGCTCGACCCACGGTGGACGGTGGAACGTTCCGTGTCGGAACCGTTGTGGCTGCGCCGGCGCGCGCTCGGCTACGCATTCGACGAGGTGGGGGCGAAGACCGTGCAGGCGTTGGCGCGCGTCGGCCTCGACCCGCGCGAATTTTTAGGTCGGTATCCGTGCGACCTGTCCGGTGGGCAGGCTCAGCGCGTCGCCATCGCACGCGCCATCGTCAACGAGCCGAAGGTGATTCTCGCCGACGAGCCGATGAGCGCCATCGACGTGGCCGCCCGCGTGCGGATCTTGGAGACGCTGCAGTCGATCGTGCACGGTTCGGATGAGAAGACGAGTGGTGCCGGTGCCCTGGGTGATGCCCCGGGCGAGCGTCCGGCGCTGATTGTCGTCTCGCACGATCTGGGCGTCGTCCAGCACATCGCCGACCGCATCCTCGTACTGCACGACGGCTGCGTCGAGGAGACCGGCACCACTGCGCAGGTGCTGGGGTCGCCGCGGTCCGACTACACGCGCCGTCTCATCGAGGCCGCCTCGCTGTAGCGCCTCACCGTGGCGTTCCGCAGCGGTGAAGCTACGTGCCGTCACCGCAGTTGATGGTTCAGGTCGCGCTTGGCGTAGACGACTCTGGCGACCGTGACGGTGGACGCTGCTTCGTCGACCCAGTAGAACACCGCGTAGTTGCCGACCATGATGCGGCGGTATTCATGTCGCAAAGAGCGTATCGGGACGTAGGCGGGGTGGGAATACGGGTATTCGGACAGTCCCTCGATGGCGGCGTTCAGGCCGACTGCGAGGGACTGTGCCGCATTCGGGCTGTGCAATGTGCGGGCTATATAGGACACCGCCTCATTCATATCGCCCAATGCCCGCGGAAGAATCTCCACCTCATACATGCGCCGCCCCATCGATTGCGGCGCGCATGGATGCCAGCGCCTCTTTCGGGCTGAATCGTTTGCCTGTCGTCTCGGCCTCGCGCTCGCCTTCAAGCAGCATGTCGTACACGTGGCTGTCGAATTGGAGATTCTCATACGCCTCCATACTGAGCACCACCATGTCGCCGAATCCGTTTTTCGTCAGGAACACCGGTTGGCCGGTCTCGTGCACGGTGCGGCTGACATCCGCGAAATTGTTGCGTAGGTCGGATACAGGGCGAATCATCTGATTGGGCATGGGAACCACCTCCATGCCATATTTTAGCGTAATCATGCTCAATTGCTCCTTTGCTGAGGCAGGTGGGCGGCGGCACTGCGCCTTGGCGGTCGTAGGCTCCCTCGTTCGTCAATGCGATATTTATATTGATATGCAATGTAATACTGATAAATATATCATAAATACCGTCTTGCGGCAGGCGTGTCGTGCTGTGGGGGTGTTTCCATAGAGGACTTGACGTTTTGGCGGGTTGGTTATATGGTTAGTTACACAAGTAACTAACCGACTAACTAACGAGGTTGCTTGTATCGGATCATTCATTCGACCGTAAGGAGGTGCGCCATACCGTGAGATTCGATTTTTCAGGGACCACGCCGTTGTTCCGGCAGGTGGCCGAACAGCTGGGCGAGGCGATCGTCTCCGGGGCCTTCGCCGAAGGCGAGCAGGTGCCCAGCACCACGGAGATCTCCACCACGTACAAAATCAACCCGGCCACCGTGCTCAAAGGCATGAACCTGCTCGTCGACCAGGGGCTGCTGGAGAAGCGCCGCGGACTCGGCATGTTCGTCACCGCCGGGGCCAGACGCAAGGCCGGCGACGCCAAACGCGACGAATTCCTCACCACGCACGTCGGCGCGTTCATCGCCGAAGCGAAACGACTCGGCATCGGCGCCGACGAACTCAAGGACATCATCGACAAGGGGTACCGATCATGAGCCTCATCATCAACGACCTGACCAAAACCTTCCACAAGGCGTCCGCGCCGGCCCTCGACCACGTGAACCTCACGCTCGAACCGGGCATCCACGGCCTGTTCGGCCGCAACGGCGCCGGCAAAAGCACGCTGCTCGCCACCATCGCCAACCGGCTCCTGCCCACGTCCGGCGACGTCGAACTCGACGGCGAGAACGTGCGTGACAACGAGCACGCGCAGGCGCGCATCCATCTCGTCAACGAGACGCTGCCGTTCCTGTTCGGCATGCGCGTCTCATCGTTCCTCAAGCGCGAAGGCCGCTACTGCGGCGGCATCGACGGCGAGGCGGCCGCGCGCATGCTCGCCGCGTTCGGCATCAAGGAGAACGCCTCATACGGCGGTCTCTCACTCGGCCAGCGCCAGATCGTGCGCCTCGTCGCCGGACTGTGCCTGCCCGTCGACGTGCTGCTGCTCGACGAGCCGGTCAACGGGCTCGACGCGGCGAACCGCGAGCGCTTCTACCGTCTCCTCATCGAATCGTTCGCCGAACGCCCGCGCGTCATCGTCGTCTCCACGCACATCATCGACGAGGTCGCGCAGGTCGTCGAACGCGCCGTCATCCTCGACCGCGGCCGCGTCGTCGATGCGTTCGACGCCGGCGACGTCGCCTCCCGCGCCACCGTGCTCGTCGGCGACGAGGCGCGCGTGAACGCGTTCGTCCACGCGGAAGGACTGCAGCCGGTCGCGGTCGAACGCATGGGCAGGCTTGCCACCGTCACCGTGCGCGGCCACGTGGACGAACGCGACGTGCCCGACGGCATCGCCGTCAGCGGCCTCGGCCTGCAGGACTACTTCATCCGTGTCACTGGCGACGGCGGCACGGCGGGGAAGGCTTCGGGTGCCGGTGATACGGGAAACGCCGCCGGGGATGCCGCCACGGCCGGTTCGACTGTGATGGGAGGCGATCGCGATGCGTAACGGACACCCTCCGAACGGGATTCAATCCCGCGCGATGAGGCGGGACGCTCTGCCGGCGGCCGTGACGCTGCTCGCCGTGATCCTGTTGCTGGCGGCCATGCGATGGGGATTGTATCTGGCGTCGCAGCGACTCGGGTTCCTGTGGGTCAATCCGTTGACCGGCAGCGCCTCCGTCTCTCCGTTCCGATTGGACTGGCTCACGGCGACGATGCTGTTCCTCGGTGCGGTCGCATGGTACGTGCTCTTCTTCGACCGGATGCTGTGCCACGGCGTCTCCCGGCGTTCGTTCGCCGCGACGTCCGGCGGCATCGGATTGTTCACGGCGGTCGCCTCGACCGTGCTGCTGGTGCCGTTGGCGTATGCCGGCACCTACTTCGGCAGTCTTCCGTTGTATCGGATCGATGGCCCGAATTCCTGGTACGGCGACGGCACGGTGTTCACGCCGGGGCACGACGACGGCTGGGTGTGGGCGGACGGCTGGCTGGGCAACGGCGTCATGATGAGCCGCATCAACCGCTTCGCGAATGCGTGGGTCGGCTGCAATCCCTTCGAGACACGCGATCCGTACGCCGACATCAGACATGCCGGGCTCCCGCCGTTCCTGCTCGCCTGCGTCATCTTCCTCGCGATGATGATCGCCGCCACGGCCCTCGGCATGCTCGCCGGAGCGGCGCTCATGTGGGTGCTCGACGGCGGGGCGCGGCGCATCGCCGGTGCGGTCGCGGTTCTGATTGCCGCCTACGCCGCGGGTGTGCTGGTGGTGCTCCCGTGGATGGAGGCGACGCGCGACCCTACATGGTCCGGATGGGTGGGCGTGCTCAGTCCGCTGTGGATACGCCTGACGCGAGGCGATTCGCTCTACAACGAATACGACGTGAGCCATATGGAACTCGCATTGTTGTACGCGTGGCTGCCGCTCGTCGAATCGCTGCTGCTGTTCGCGGTGTGCGCGGCGGTGGCGAGACGGCTCACGGCGCGGCATGAGGTCCATTCCGTACGGCTCGTCGCAGCGAAGGCCGGCGGCGAAGGAAAGACGAGGTGATTGCGGTGGGATCGACAGTGACGAAGACGGCGCTCGGCATTTCACCCGGTATACGTGACGGTGCGCGGGGCGATGGGGCGACGATGGTGGTGCGGAAGACGCGGCGCCATCGGACCGGCCGGCAGACTCGCGTCATGATGCGGCGATGCGCGGGACTGTATGCGGCGGTGCTCGGCGTAGGCGTCGTGATGGCCGCGATCGGCGGCGGCGTACGGTACCTCGCCTTGCAGGGTCACTGGCATGTGCGGATGCCGTACGCGCTCGACACCATGATGGGCGCCGGTGCGGCCGACATCGAATCATTGATGGGTCTGATGCTGTTCGCCGCCGGGCTGGTCTGGTTCCTGGCGTTCGTGGGGCCGGAACTGTGCCACGGCGTGGACCGGCGCTCGCTGGCGGTCGCACCGGCCATGTGCGGCGTGGTCGCGGCGGTCCTGTCGGCCGTGGCGATGACCGTGCTGGAATACGGGTTGGTGGATCGTGTCTGGCAGGATTCCGTCGAGGTGACGGCCGGCGCATCGCCGGTCTACGGCTGGTGGGGCAACGACCTCTACCAGACGCCGTTCTCCTACCGGTTCCTGTACGCGTGGCAGTACGTTCCGTTCTCCACGGGCGGTGCCTCGAAGGTGTCGGGCATCATCCCCGGCGGATGGCTGTTCATGGGCGTGGCCTGTTTCGCGCTGATGCTCGCCGCCGCGGCGCTGGGGTTGCTGGCCGGTGCGGCCGTTGCATGGGCGTGTTCGGGCGGGGCGAAACGGCTTGCGGTGTCCGTGGGTGTGGTCGTCGTCGCCTACGTGGTGGTGATGCGGCTGTTCCTGTTCAACGGCTCCGTGAAGCTGGCATGGCTGGCGCAGGCCATGACCGGCGAGGTCATCCGGTACGAATCGAACTGGGATGAATGGCATCTGTACGTCGCGTGGATCCCGCTCGTCGAGGCGGTGGTGCTGTTCGTAGTCTGTGTGGCCGTCGTCCGTCGGCTCACGATGCGACGTGAAGTCCACGCCGCACGGCGGTGGCTCATCTGAATCGGCCTTGACCCCTTGGAACGCCGCGGATCCCCTTCATGGGCGATCCGCGGCGTTCTCGTTATGTGGACGTCCTCGACACGCTGGCTGGGAAGGAGGTGGTATGGTGTGAGGCATGCAGATTCTCTTGTGTTGTTGTCGCTAACCGACGCCCCCGGGCGGACGGTCAGTGACGCATAACTTGAGACAGGGCATTCGAATGCGGCAGGGGAATCGCCGCGATTTTCGTTTCGGATTTCAAACGGGCAGAACCATACCGGCGTGCACGTGGAGTATTGGCACGTTGGGGGTGCCGATACTCATGACGGAATCCGCGAAGGAAACATCATCGAACATCACGACGCACGATCGCGGCACACGTCGCGCACGGCACACGGACGCCCGTCATCATCGACAACGCAGCACATCCAGACCGTCTCGCAGGGGAACGCCGGTTCACGACGACGACATTCCATCCACAACGGATCGAACCACCAAACCCTGACCCACAAGGAAACGAGACGATCATGACCATCGCGAACAGCACCGCCGACCTCATCGGGAACACCCCGCTCGTCAGGCTCAACCACATCCCCACCGAAGACGGCGTCCGCGCCACCATCGCCGTGAAGATCGAATACATGAACCCGGGCGGCTCCTCCAAGGACCGCATCGCCGCGCGCATCATCGACGCGGCCGAACGCTCTGGCGAACTGAAGCCCGGCGGCGTCATCGTCGAACCCACGTCCGGCAACACCGGCGTCGGCCTCGCCATGGTCGCCCAGCAGCGCGGCTACCGCACCATCTTCACCCTGCCCGATAAGGTCTCCGAATCGAAGCGCGCCGTGCTGCGCGCATACGGTGCCGAAGTGGTCGTCACCCCCACCGACGCCGGCCCCGACGATCCGCGCTCCTACTACCAGGTGGCCGAACGCCTCGCCAAGGCCATCCCCGGCGGCTACCGGCCCAACCAGTACGATAATCCGAACGGCCCGGCCAGCCACTACGCCACCACCGGCCCCGAAATCTGGCGCGACACCGATGGCAAGATCACGCACTTCGTGGCCGGCATCGGCACCGGCGGTACCATCTCCGGCACTGGACGCTACCTCAAGGAGGCGTCCGACGGGCGCGTCGTGGTCGTCGGCTCCGACCCGGAAGGCTCCATCTACTCCGCGGCCGACCCCGCCGACGTCCACCAGTACGACATCGAAGGCGTCGGCGAGGACTTCTACCCGAAGGCCTACGACCGTTCCATCCCCGACGAGATCGTCAAGGCGGACGACGCCGAAGCGTTCGAGATGACCCGCCGCCTCGCCGGCGAGGAGGCGCTGCTCGTCGGCGGATCCTCCGGCATGGCCGTCGCCAGCGCCGTCAAGTACGCGAAGGAGCACGACCTCGACGAGAACCAGCTCGTCGTCGTGCTCGCCCCCGACTCCGGCCGCAGCTACCTTGAGAAGATCTTCGACGACGACTGGATGCGCGCCAACGGCTACGGCGACGTGGTCGAACGCACCGCCCGTCCCTCCCTCGCCGAACAGTACCTGTAAACCCGCATAGCATATACATCATCAGTCGAAAGGAACCAATCATCATGACCGCCGCATACAACGCCCAGTTCGCCGAAACCGCCCTCGCCACCCGCGCCATCCACGCCGGGCAGGAACCCGACCCCACCACCGGCGCCGTTGTCACACCGATCTACGCCACCTCCACGTTCAAGCAGGACGGCGTGCTCGGCCTGCGCGGCGGGCACGACTACTCCCGTTCCATCAACCCGACGCGCACCAGCTTCGACGAACAGCTCGCCGCCGTCGAAGGCGCGAAATACGCGCTCTCCTTCTCCTCCGGCCTCGCCGCCATCGACGTGCTCCTGCGCTCCACCCTGAAGCCCGGCGACAACATCCTCCTCGGCAACGACGTGTACGGCGGCACCTACCGTCTGCTCGCCAAGGTGTTCGTGCCGTGGGGCGTCGGCCTCGACGTGGTCGACATCACCGACCCGCAGGCCGTCGAAGCGGCGCTCGCCGCCAAGCCGTACCGCTACATCTGGGTCGAGACCCCGTCCAACCCGCTGCTCAACATCACCGACATCGCGCTCACCGCCGAACTCGCGCACAAGCACGGCGCCAAGGTCGTCGTCGACAACACGTTCGCCTCGCCCGCCCTCCAGCATCCGCTCGACGACGGCGCCGACGCGGTCGTCTACTCGACCACCAAGTACATCGGCGGCCACTCCGACGTGGTCGGCGGCGCCGTCGTCCTCAACGACCCCGACGTGCGCGACCAGGTCGCGTTCCTGCAGAACGCGGCCGGCGCCGTGCCCTCCCCGTTCGACTCCTGGCTCGACATCCGAGGCCTCAAGACCCTCGATCTGCGCGTCAAGCGCCACTCCGCCAACGCGCTCAAGGTCGCCCAGTGGCTCGAATCCCAGCCGTCCGACGTGATCGAACGCGTCTGGTACCCGGGTCTCGAATCCCATCCGGGCCACGAGATCGCCGCACGCCAGATGCACGGCGGATTCGGCGGCATCGTCTCCGTGCAGCTCGCCGCCGGCGCCGAGGCGGCGAAGCGCCTCGTCGACCATACGACCATCTTCACGCTCGCCGAATCGCTCGGCGGCGTCGAAAGCCTCATCGAGGTGCCCGCCGCCATGACCCACGCCTCCGTGTCCGGCACCACCCTGCAGGTGCCCGACAACCTGATCCGCATCTCCGTCGGCATCGAGGACGCCGACGACCTCATCGCCGACCTCGACCAGGCGCTGGCCCAGCTGTGACCCCACCCGCATACCCCATGGTGCGGTGAACATCCCATGGTGCGGTGGCCCAAAACGGCTTCATTCCGCCGTTGTGGAGAAAGTGTGTTGCCGCACCATGGGGAATGTATGGTGGAACCATGACTGGACAGACGGCTGACACGCATGCGGCGGCGCTCGGGGCGCTGGAACGGTACTTCGGCTATGAGTCGTTCCGCCCCGGGCAGGACGGCGTGGTCGACGCGCTTCTTCATGGGCGCGACGTGCTCGCCGTCATGCCCACCGGCGCCGGCAAATCCGTGTGCTACCAGATACCGGCCGCCTTGTTGCCCGGCGTCACCGTCGTCATCTCGCCGCTTATCTCCCTCATGCAGGATCAGGTCGACTCGTTGAACGACCAGGGATTGCCGGCGGCGTTCGTCAACGGCACGCAGACGCCGGACGAGCAGTCGATGGTGCTCGCCCAGGCGGCGGACGGGCAGGTGAGGATCCTGTACGTCGCCCCGGAACGCCTGGAGACCGGGCGGTTCCGTGATTTCGCCATGCGCACGCCGATCGCGCTCGTCGCCGTCGACGAGGCGCACTGCGTCTCCCAATGGGGGCAGGACTTCCGCTCCTCGTATCTCGGCATCGGCGACTTCATCCGCTCGTTGCCGCGCCGTCCGGTCGTCGGCGCGTTCACCGCCACCGCCACCGAGAAGGTGCGCCGCGACATCGTCGATCTGCTCGGCCTCGCCTCGCCGCAGGTGACGGTCACCGGATTCGACCGGCCGAACCTGTACTTCGATGTCATCAACATGGAGCGCAAACGCAAGGCCGCGTGGATTGTGGACTACGTGGCCTCACATCCGGACGAATCCGGCATCGTGTACTGCGCTACGCGCAAGGAGACCGAGCAGCTCGCCGACACGCTGAACCAGTCGGTCCCGCAGCGCCCCGGCACGGGCGCGGGGGAGCGCGGCCCCATCGCCGTCGCCTACCATGCCGGCATGGCCGCGGACATGCGCAATGCGGCCCAACGCGACTTCGTGACCGACCGGGTGCCGGTCGTCGTCGCCACGAACGCGTTCGGCATGGGCATCGACAAGTCGAACGTGCGCTACGTGATCCACCACAACATGCCCGAATCCATCGAATCCTACTATCAGGAGGCCGGACGTGCGGGCCGCGACGGCGAACCCAGCCGCTGCACGCTGCTGTGGAACGAGTCCGACATCGTCACGCGCCGTCGCCTGCTGGATTCGGACTATGACAACGACCGCATGACCTCCGAGGAGCAGGAGATCGCGCGACGCAACCGGCGTCGCCTGCTCGACGGCATGATCGGATACTGCCGCACCACCGAATGTCTCCATCGCTACATGACCCGCTACTTCGGGCAGGAGTCCGATCCGGGGGCCGCGAAGTCCGGCATCGGCGGTTCGGGCGCATCCGGAGAGGCGGGTGAGACTGCCGCGCACGCCACGTGCGGCGCGTGCGCGAACTGCTGCGAACGCACGTTCACCACCATCGACGTGACCGTCATCGCGCGCAACATCAGCCGTTGCGTGCACGACGTGATGTTCGACCACGACGAGCAGGGGCACGAGACGACGCCGCGCCCGGTGCGTCGCGGGGTGGGCTCGGGCAAGATCGTGAGGATCCTGCGCGGCTCGCAGGCGCAGGATCTCGCCTGGCTCAAACCGGAGCGCATGCCCAGCTTCGGCACGTTGAAGGACGAGTCGGAGGCGCGGGTGCGCGACGTGCTCAGCCAGATGGCCACCGACGGCCATCTCGTCATCGCCGACGGGCGCCTGCCGATCGTCGGTTTCGGTCCGCGGGCGGCGGAGACGGTCTCGCCGGACTTCCGCTACGAGATCAAACGCGTGGAACGCAGGACCGCGCGTTCCGGCTCCGGCGCGGCGGACGGCGGTCGGATGCGCCGTCTCGGCGTCTCCGCCGGCACGCCGTCCTCCACCGTGTTCGGCGCGGCGGGCACGAACGGTCCCGTCGACGCGGATGCATACGTGCCCGGCGACGAGGAGGAGGCGCTGTTCCAGCGTCTGCGCGGATTGCGCAAGACCATCGCGCAGGAGATCGGCAAACCGCCGTACATCGTGTTCTCCGACCGGTCGTTGCGCGACATGGCGCGCATCAGGCCGGTCACCGACGCGCAGTTCCTCGCCGTCTCCGGCGTGGGCGAACGCAAGCTTCAGGCGTACGGACGCCGGTTCATGGATGAGATCGCCGCGTTCGGCGGCGCGTCCTGAGCCGTCCCGGCGATTCCGCCGTCCCGCCGATTCCGTCTATCCCGTCTATAACGAGCGTCTATAACGCCGGCCGGGTGCGATGCGTCTTCGCGGGCGATCGACGACTAGGATGGGCGGCGGATACGCCGGCGGCGTGCAGGAGCGCGCCGAAGGGCGGCGTATGCGGAAAGGAACGAACATGGCGGAGAAGACCGACAAGCCGGTGGTGGAAAGCTTCCAGCTCGACCATACGAAGGTGAAGGCGCCGTACGTGCGCTACATCGACACGGAGAAGGGGCCGCACGGCGACGTGATCTCCAATTACGACCTGCGTCTCGTGCAGCCGAACGAGAACGCGATCCCGACGGCCGGACTGCACACGATCGAGCACACGATCGCCGTGCTGCTGCGCGAACGCATCGACGGCTACATCGACTGCTCGCCGTTCGGCTGCCGCACCGGCTTCCACCTGCTCACCTGGGGCGAGCATCCCACCGAGGAGGTCGCCAAGGCGTTGAAGGAGTCGCTGGAGTTCATCGCGTACAAGGCCACGTGGGACGACGTGCCCGCCACCACGATCGAAAGCTGCGGCAACTACCGCGACCACAGCCTGTTCACCGCGAAGGAATGGTGCAAGGACATCCTCGCCAAGGGCATCAGCTCCGACCCGTTCGAACGCAAGGTCGTCTGATCGCCGGATCCGCGGCGATGCCCGCGCGATGCACGTCGTCACCCGTCCGCGCCCGTCCGCCGTGCAAGGCGGACGGGCGCTTTGCGTCTCCATACGGGCGCCGTCCAGCCGCATCACAGGAAACACGCGGCGTTTGTGAGGCGGGCATGGTAGCGTAGCGCGTCAGTTGATTGTTTCCGATCGAATCCCCGTGCGGGGCTCTCGCGCGACCGTGAGGTGAGGTGTGGTGTCCGACTCCAATGCGACGTCCCGTCGTTTCCGCCATGCAACCATGCAGGATCTGCCGCAGATCCTGAAGAACTATGCGCGTGCGCGCGAGCTGATGGCGCGCAACGGCAACCCCACGCAATGGGGGAACACGTTCCCGCGCGAGGAGGTCGTCAGGGAGGACATCGCCGAACACCGCATGATGCTGCTCGTCGATGTGCAGGACGGAGACGAGCGCATCCTTGCGCAGTTCGCGGTCTGCTCGGGGGAGGACCCCACCTATAGGCAGATCGATGGAGCCTGGCTTGACGATGATGCGTATGTGACCATCCACCGCATTACGTCGGCCGGTCTGGTGCGCCATGCCGCGCGCGACTGCATCGAATGGACGCTCAAGCACTACGGCAACGTGCGTGCCGACACGCATCCGAACAACAAGGCCATGCAGCACGTGTTCGAGTCGGCCGGCTTCGCCCGCTGCGGGCTCATCCAGTTGCTGGATCGGCCGACGGATACGACGCGCATCGCCTACCAACGCCACGAATGGTAGGGAGCATTGCTCCGAATTTACGGGAAAGCCCCTCGGCCCATTGCATGGGCGTCGAGGGGCTTCGTCGTATCGGGCGGACGTGGCGGCTATTCGGCCTTCGCCGCGGCGACCTGCGGGGCACCGGCGTTGCCCGCGCCCTCCAGCTTGGAGTGGCGGCGGCTGTAGCCGAAGTAGACGGCCAGGCCGATGGCCAGCCAGATCGCGAACCGCACCCAGGTCTCCCAGTTCAGGCCGGCGATGAACACCAGGCAGAAGATGATGGACAGCGCCGGCACGACCGGCACGCCCGGCGCCTTGAAGCCGCGGTGCGCGTCCGGGGCGGTCCTGCGCATCCACAGCACGCCGGCGGAGACGATGATGAACGCGGACAGCGTGCCGATGTTCACCAGCTCGAACAGGATGTTGATGTTGATGAAGCCGCCGGCGATCGCGGTGAGGATGCCGAAGAACCAGGTGCCCTTGAACGGCGTGCGATGCTTCGGATGCACCTCGCTGAAGAACTTCGGGAACAGGCCGTCGCGGCCCATCGCGTAGCAGATGCGCGACTGGCCGTATAGCTGGACGAGCATCACCGTGGTCATGCCGACGAGCGCGCCGATGTTGACGATCACGGCCAGCCAGTTCATGCCGGTGTACAGGATCACGCCGGCGACCGGGGCGTCGATGAACTTCGCGAACTCCTGGTAGGGCACGATGCCGGTCATCACGAGCGTCATGATGATGTAGATCACCGTGGAGACGGCGAGCGACAGGAGGATGCCGCGCGGCAGCGTCTTGTTCGGCTCGATGGTCTCCTCGGCGGAGGAGGAGACGGCGTCGAAGCCGATGAAGCTGAAGAACACGATGGACGCGGCCGGCAGGATGCCGTACGGCTGGGTGGAGCCGGGCTGGAACGTGTAGATGCCGTACGGGGAGAACGGCTGCCAGTTGGACGGCTTGACGTACCACACGGCGCAGATGATGAACAGCGCGATGATCGCGAGCTTGATCATCACCATGATGTCGTTGGTCTTCTTCGTCTGGTTGATGCCGATGGACAGCACCCAGGTGATGAGCAGCACGACCACGAAGCCGGGCAGGTTGAAGTAGGTGGTCACGCCCGGCGTGGTGCCGTAGGCGGCCGTCAGCTCGACCGGCAGGCTCAGGCCGAACTGACCGAGCAGCTTGTTGAAGTAGCCGGCCCAGCCTGCGGACACGGTGGCCGCCTGCAGGGCGTATTCGAGGATCAGATTCCAGCCGATCACGAACGCGATGAGTTCGCCGAACGCCAGATACGCGTACGAATACGCGGATCCGGACACGGGGGCCATAGACGCGAACTCGGCGTAGCACAGGCCGGCGAAACCGCAGCAGATCGCGGCCAGCAGGAACGACACGGACAGGGCCGGGCCCGCGGTGAGCGCACCCTTGCCGGTCAGGACGAAGATGCCGGTGCCGATGATCGCGCCGATGCCGAGCATCGTCAGGTCGAACGTGCGCATCGTGCGCTTGAGCGGGGTGGAATCGGCGACAAGCTGATCCACCGTTTTCTTACGGAACAGATTCATGGTCTTCTCTCATGAACACGTGGAATGGGCTTGGCCGGACGGAATTCCGGGACCCCGGCACGCCTCAACGCCGGGAGTCTTGAACACGGTCGATTGTTGCCCCCGAACGTTACGGGCGGGAAAACGGCAAACAAACCGTGGAAAGCGAGTGTACATGGACTGCCGGAAAACGGCGTGGCGCGTCTCACGATACGGTGCGGAACATGGATGGGCGGTGCGGGTCGTTCGTCGCCCGGAGCCACCGCGACGGTCGCCATGTGGGCGAGGAAACGGGCACGTCACCATGCCGCGCGACAATGGGGCACCATGAGTATGAACGCAGCTCCCGAAATCGAATTCAGCTCGGAGAAGGGCAGGGCCAACTACGCGGCCGCCCGACGCCGCTACCCCGCGCAGGCCATCGTCGACCTCAAGGCCATGCGCGACAACATGGCGCACCTGGTGAGTGTGGTCGGCGGCCCCCACTCCGGCACCGCCGTGATGGGCGTCGTCAAGGCCGACGCCTACGGCCACGGCCTCCTGCCCGCCGCGCTCGCGGCGCTCGCCGGCGGCGCCACCTGGCTCGGCACCGCCCAGTCGCATGAGGCGCTGCTGCTGAGGAAGCTCGGCATCGGCCCCGACCGCTGCCACATCCTCACGTGGGTCTACAACGGCACCGAAGTCCCGTTCGACGAGCTCATCGCCAACGACATCGACGTGTCCGTCGGCTCCCTGCCCGGCATCGACGCGGTGGCCGCCGCCGCCCGCAAGCTCGGCAGGACGGCGCGCGTGCACGTGAAGGTCGACTCCGGCTTCGGCCGCAACGGCTTCACGCCGGAGGGCTTCGACGCGGCGCTCGCCAAGCTCGTCCCGCTCGCCAAGGATGGCGTGCTGCACATCGTCGGCCAGTGGAGCCACCTCGCCGTGGCCGACAGCCCGGACGTGCCCGAGTTCGTCGCCTCCACCGACCGTCAGATCGAGAACTTCAAGGCGTTCACCGCCCGCATGGAGGCCGCGGGCATCGCCCCCGAGATCCGCCATCTCGCGAACACGGCGGCCACGCTGTCCCGCCCGGAGATCCACTTCGAGCTCACCCGTCCGGGCATCGGCCTGTACGGCTACGAGCCGGACCCGGCGATGGGCACGCCGTCCAGCTACGCGCTGAAGCCGGCGATGCGGCTTCAGGCGCAGCTCGGCACCGTCAAGGACGTGGAGGCCGGCCACGGCATCTCCTACGGCCGCACCTACCTCACCCCCGACGACACGTCCACCGCGATCGTGCCGCTCGGCTACGCGGACGGCATCCACCGTTCCGCCTCCGGATTCGACATGCAGGGCGCCAAGCATGTGGAGAAGCCGGGCGGCCCGGTTCGCGTGATGACCGCCGAAGGCCCGAAGCTGTACCGCGTCTCCGGCCGCGTGTGCATGGACCAGTTCATCCTCGACCTGCACGGTTCGGCCGCCACGCTCGGCGTGCGCGAGGGCGACACGGTCGAACTGTTCGGACCGGGCCGCGGCGAGGAGTTCGCCGAACCGACCGCCGACGACTGGGCCCGCGCCGCCGACACCATCAGCTATGAGATCTTCACCTGCCTGCGCAACCGCATCCCGCGCCTGTACGAGCATGCCGCCGAGGTGCTGCCCGAGGCCGATCTCGCCAAGCTCGATCCGGCCTCGCTGCTGTAGCGCCGCGGGCGGCGCGGGCTGTCCCGTGACGTTCGGCACGGTCCGCGACTTTTCCGGGGACTCCCCCTTACGTGAAGGGGGAGTCCCCATTCTTTTTCGGTGTTTCCCCTTATTCGGGGGTATGTGTGTGAACCATAGAGCGTTCATGGAATCCATAGTGATAACGGGGGTATAAGCGCTTCCAATACGGGTGTTACGGGGGTGTTCGTTACGGGGGAAATCCCGATACCATGCGACGAAGAAGAGCCATTGTTCGCGGCGTGTCGCGATGCGGGGAATTTTCCGGTAGATATGTACCGGTACTCCGCATCGCAAGCTATCAATGATGGTATTGCCATGCCGTCGAGGCCGTGCCGACGGCGGCACGGCGATCGGATACGTCGAAAGGAGGCCGTCATGGGAACCGGAACGTTCACCAACGAGGAGATCGCATACCTGCGGTCACTGCCCGCCGTCGCGCGCGTATCCAACGGGCGGATACGCTACTCCGAGGCGTTCCGCCGCGAATGTATGCGCCGGTACCACGCCGGCGAATCGCCCGTCCGCATCTTCCGCGACGCCGGACTGGACGCGTCCCTGATCGGCTACAAGCGCATCGAACGCTGCATCGCGCGATGGCGTTCGATGCCGGACGCCCCCGAAACCGTCGGGGGCGCGGATGGGAATGAACCGGGAGCGGCGCGGGCGGACGGTCGCCTCGCGAAGCCGTTCACGCCGGAACTCAACGTGCGCGCCGGCAAACGCGACCTGCGCGACCTGCTCATCTCCCAGCAGGTGCTGCTCATCGAACACCTCGAATCCGAGGTCGAACGGCTCCGCGCCGAAGTCGGCGAACGGCCCGCGAAATAGACGGCCGCCGGGCTTGCTAGGCTGGAGGGCAGGGGAGGTGCGTCATGGAATCCAGCCGATACGGGGACGAACCGGAAAGCCGCGTCGAACGCATCCCGAGCGGTGAAGGCTACACCGCCTCCGACGAGGAGCGGTGGGCGCCCGAACCGCCCAAATCGAAGTCGCGCACCGCGTTCGAACGCGACCGCGCGCGCCTCATCCACTCGTCCGCGCTGCGCCGGCTCGGCGCGAAAAGCCAGATCCTCGTCGCCGGCACCGACGACTTCGCCCGCACCCGCCTCACCCACACGCTCGAAGTCGCCCAGATCGGACGGCAGATCGGCAAACTCCTCGGCTGCGACCCGGACGTGGTCGACTGCGCCTGCCTTTCCCACGACCTCGGCCACCCGCCGTTCGGCCACAACGGCGAGGCGACGCTCGCCCGCATCGCCCGGAGCATCGGCGGATTCGAAGGCAACGCGCAGACGCTGCGCCTCCTCACCCGCCTCGAACCCAAGGTGTTCCACCCGGACGGCCGCTCCGCCGGCGTGAACCTCACGCGCGCCTCGCTCGATGCCGCCGTCAAATACCCGTGGACGCTCGCCGAGGCGGCGAAGCACCCCAAAGGCGAACGCAGCGCCAAATACTGCGTCTACCCGGACGACGAACCCGTCTTCCGATGGCTCAAACAAGGCCTCGCCGACCCGACCGCACGCCCCATGGAATGCATGATCATGGATCTCGCCGACGACATCGCCTACTCGGTGCACGACGTGGAGGACGCCATCGCCACCGGCGCGTTCAACCCGATCGCGCTCGCCGACCCGCGCACGATCGACGCGATCGTCGGACAGACGCGCGCGTGGTACGGCCCGCAATGGGACGCGGACCGGCTCGTCGAGGCGTTCGCGCGCCTGAAACGGCTCGACATGTTCCCCGACCATTTCAACGGGTCGCGATCGGCCTTGGCGCAGCTCAAGAACATCACCTCCGACCTGATCGGCCGATTCGCGTGGAGCGTCGAGGAGGCGACGCGCGACACCTACGGCGCCGGTCCGCTCACCCGCTATTCGGCGAGCCTCGTCATCCCCGAGGAGACCTCGTACGAGATCGTCGCGCTGAAGGGCGTCGCCGTGCATTTCGTCATGGCGCCGGGGGAGAAGGAGCCGATGCACGAGGAGGAGCGCCGCATCGTCGAAGACCTCGTCGACGTGCTCATGGCCGACTCGCCCCGCCCCAGCGACATCCTCGAAAGCCAGTTCCTCGACGACTGGGAGACCGCCGCCAACGACGGCGAGCGCCTGCGCGTCGCCGTCGACCAGGTCGCCTCCCTCACCGACTCCTCGGCGCTCGCGCTCCACTCGATCCTGTTCTGAACGCCCCGCCGGCCGGCGCGCGCCGCGCCTGACGGAAGACGGACACACGCCGACGGCGGAAACCGGCATACCCGTACCGGTGCCGCGGCAAGGCGGTAGGGTAGTGTGTCATGGCCGGAATGATCAAGAAGGAAGACATCGAGAAGGTGCGCGCAGCCGCGGACCTCTACGACATCGTATCCGCATCCGTGTCGCTCAAGCCCTCGGGCACCGGCACGTACGTCGGCCTATGCCCGTTCCACGACGAGAAGACCGGCAGCTTCAACGTGCGCCCCGCGCTCGGCGTCTGGCACTGCTTCGGCTGCGGCCTGGGCGGCGACGTGTTCAAATTCGTCGAACAGCAGGAGAACATCGACTTCCGCGAGGCCGTCGAACTGCTCGCGGACAAATACCACATCGAACTGCACTACGAGCAGAGCGGCACGGGGCGCGCCGACGGGCATTCCGGCTCGAAGCGTGCGCGCCTGCTCGAGGCCAACGAGGAGGCGCAGCGCTTCTTCGTCTCCCAGATCATGACCAAGGAGGCGCTCGCCGCCCGCAAGCTCCTCGGCGGGCGCACGTTCAGCCAGGCCGACTGCGAACGCTTCGGCTGCGGGTACGCGCCGCAGGGGTGGGACAACCTCGTGCGCCATCTTGCGTCGAAGGGATTCACCCAGCAGGAGATGCTCGACGCGGGCCTCGCGCGTCAGGGCCAGCGCGGCGTCTACGACTATTTCCGCGGCCGCGTCACCTGGCCGATCCGCGACTCGACCGGCCGCACGCTCGGCTTCGGCGCGCGCAAGCTGTACGAGGACGACCAGATCGCCGCGAAGTACATCAACACGCCGGACACGCAGCTGTACCGCAAGAACCAGGTGCTCTACGGCATCGACCTGGCGAAGAAGGCGATCGTGAAGAAACGCCAGGTGGTGATCGTCGAGGGGTACACGGACGTGATGGCCATGCACCTGGCCGGCGTGGACACGGCGATCGCCACGTGCGGCACCGCGTTCGGCGCCGAGCACGCGAAGATCGTGCGCCGTCTCATCGCCGACGATTCGCTCGGCGCGGTCCAGCTGGTGGGGCCGCTGAAGGTCGAGGGGCAGGCGGTGAGCTCGCGCGTCGTGTTCACGTTCGACGGCGACGCCGCCGGCCAGAAGGCGGCGCTGCACGCGTTCGGCCTCGACTCCGCGTTCCTCTCGCAGACGTTCGTCGCCGTCGCCGACGACAATCTCGACCCGTGCGATCTCAGGATCGAACGAGGAGACGAGGCGGTCCGTTCGCTCATCACGAGCGCGAAGCCCCTCTACGATTTCGTGATCGAGGCGGCTATCGGCCGGTTCGACACCCAATACGCGACCGGCCAGATGGGCGCGGTCAAGGCGGTGGCGCCGTTGGTCGCGCAGATCCGCGACCGGTCGCTGCTCGACCTGTACACGCGTCGCGCCACGCGCCGCATCGGCGTCGACCTCGACATCATGCGCCGCGAGGTGGAACGCGAGCGCCGCCGGCAGCGCGTGCGCGACGAGGACGCGTACGCGCCGCGACGCCGGTTCAACGGCGGCGGCGCGTTCGACCGTGACGGATCGCCGCGCGGACGCGACGGCGATCCGTACGCCGATCCGGCGAAACGCCGCGAACTCGAGCATCGCGACGCGACCGAACAGACGTATTTCCGTATCGACGACGCCGTGTTCATCGCCGAACAGCAGTTCATGGCGCTGCTCATCCAGGTGCCGCTCGCCGTCAGCCCCAACGGGTTCGCCGAACTGACGCTCGGGAACTTCATGACGCCGGTGTTCCGCACGATGTTCCAGGCGGTCGCCGCGGCCGGCGGACCGCCCTCCCCGGACACGCCGCAGGGACTGTGGATGCACAACCTCACCAAGGCGGGCGGGCCGATGCTCGAATCGACGATCAACGAGCTGGCCGTCATGCCGCTGCCGCTGCCGGACGACGGGCGGAACGCGGCCGACGGATCCGGCGCCGACGGTTCGGGCATGGTCGACGCGCGACTCAGGCAGCCCACCAAGGCGGAGAGCCGATACGCCTCCGAATTGCTCGTCAAACTGCTCGACATGGGGTATATGCGGCGCATCGGCGCGGCCAAACGCCGGATGGCCATGATGCCCGACGGCGCGGAGAAGATCGCGCTGCTCGGCGAGATCACGCGGATGGAGACCCATCGCAAGGACATCCAGTCGCAGGTCTACGGCAACAACGTCGGCTGAGGGGTGCGGGCGGTCCCGGTTCCCGCGATTGGTCCCGCGATTGGTTCTGCAATTGGTATGGTCGGGAACCGGCGGATTGGCCCCATCCAAATTGGACTGGTTTGGATTGGTCTCGCCGCCTCCGTCCGATAATGGTCGGCGACGGATGCCGCGTGCGCCCCCCGCTCTCCATCGGGTGCGCGCGGCGTCGCATGGCATCGCACGAACCAGAAGGGAACCGAAATGACGCAGAACCGTGCCGAACTCAACCGCAACCTCGCCCAGATGCTCAAGGGCGGCGTGATCATGGACGTGACCACGCCCGAACAGGCGAAGATCGCCCAGGACGCGGGCGCCTGCGCGGTCATGGCCCTCGAACGCATCCCCGCCGACATCCGCGCCGCCGGCGGCGTGAGCCGTATGAGCGACCCGGCCATGATCAAGGGCATCCAGGAGGCCGTGTCCATCCCGGTCATGGCGAAGGTGCGCATCGGACACATCGCCGAGGCCCGCATCCTGCAGGCCATCGACATCGACTACATCGACGAGTCCGAAGTGCTTTCCCCGGCCGACGACGTCTACCACATCGACAAGAACCAGTTCGACGTGCCGTTCGTGTGCGGCGCGAAGAACCTCGGCGAGGCGCTGCGCCGCATCGCCGAAGGCGCGGCCATGATCCGCACCAAGGGTGAGCCGGGCACCGGCGACGTGATCCAGGCCGTGCGTCACATGCGCACGATGAACAAGCAGATCCACGAGCTCGTCTCCCTGCGCGACGACGAGGTGTACGAGGCGGCCAAGCAGCTCGCCGTGCCCTACGACCTCGCCAAGTACGTGCACGACAACGGCCGTCTGCCCGTCGTCAACTTCGCCGCCGGCGGCGTCGCCACCCCGGCCGACGCGGCCCTGATGATGGAGCTCGGCGCCGAGGGCGTGTTCGTCGGCTCCGGCATCTTCAAGTCGGGCGACCCGGCCAAGCGCGCCGCCGCCATCGTCAAGGCGACCGCCAACTGGCAGGACGCCGACCTGCTCGCCAAGCTCTCCGAGAACCTCGGCGAGGCCATGGTCGGCATCAACGAGGACGAGATCCAGACCATCATGGCCGCCCGAGGCGAGTGAGACCCGGAGGCGATTGACATGGTCGTAGCGGTCGAATACATCTCCAAGGAGGAGTCCGACGGCGTGGAATCCGGGCAGGAACGGCACGGCGTGACCGGCATCCTCGCCGTGCAGGGCGCGTTCGCGGAACACGCCGCCGTGCTCGACAGGCTCGGCGCGCCGTGGAAGCTGCTGCGCGCCGCCGAGGACTTCGACGACTCCATCGACCGGGTGATCCTGCCCGGCGGCGAATCCACCACGCAAGGCAAGCTCCTGCACTCCACCGGCCTGTTCGAGCCGATCGCCGAGCACATCAAGGCCGGCAAGCCCGTGTTCGGCACCTGCGCCGGCATGATCCTGCTCGCGAAGAGGCTCGACAACGACGAGCACGTGTACTTCGGCGCGCTCGACGCCGTCGTGCGCCGCAACGCGTACGGCCGCCAGCTGGGCAGCTTCGCCGCCACCGCCGACTTTGGCGAGCCCGGGGACGCCGACTTCATCAAGGATTTCCCGCTCGTGTTCATCCGCGGGCCGTACGTCGTCTCCGTCGGCGGGTCGGCGCGCGTCGAAACCGAGGTCGATGGGCATCCGGTGGCGCTGCGCCAGGGCGGCATCCTCGCCACCGCGTTCCACCCGGAGCTCACCGACGACACGCGCCTGCACGAGCTGTTCCTCTCCCTGTGATCGGAAGATAATCGTCGGGAGGAACGGCGGGGGAGACGCCCCGACGGATACGGGAAGGGAAAGGACGGTGGCCATGCGGCTGGAACTCGACCGGCGTGCGAGCGTGCCGATGTACCGGCAGCTGGCCGCACAGCTGCGCGAACGCATCGTCTCCGGCGAGCTCGCCGAAGGCTACCGGCTGCCGCCCGAGCGCGAGCTCGCCGCACGCCTCGGCGTCAACCGCACCACCGTCCTGCAGGCGTACCAACGGCTCAAGGACGAAGGCCTCGTCGCGTCGAAGGTCGGCAAGGGCACGTTCGTGACCCCGGCGGGCGGCGCCGGTGCGCGGCCATCGCCCGGTACGATCCGCACGATCCGCGACGCCGGCGTCCCCGCGCACGACGGCACGCCCGAGCCGTCCGTCATCCGGCCCCCGTGGTCGGTGCTGTTCAGCGACTACTCCAACCGGTTCACCTACCATGACATCGCCGAGATCGACCGCGCCCGGCGCGGGGGAGCGGACGGACGCGTCATCGACTTCGCGACCGGCTCGCCCAACCCGGCGGACATCCCCGACGACCTGCTGCGCGCGGTGAGCCTCGAGGCGTTCGCCTCGCACGAGTTCGACGGCCAGCCGGAATCGCCCATCGAAGGCTTCGACGAGCTGCGCGCGCTGCTCGCCGAACACATGCGCACGCGCGGCGTCGCCTGCGAGGCGCGCAACGTCATGGTCCTGTCCGGATCCGAACAGGGCATCGACCTCATCGTGCGCGCGTTCGTGAACCCGGGCGACCGCGTGCTCGTCGAACAGTCCACGTTCTTCCCCGCGTTGCAGACGTTCCGCTCCGCCGACGCGTCGATCGTCGGCGTGCCGGTCGACGCCGACGGCATGCGCACCGATTTGCTCGAGGGCTACTGCGCGCGCTTCCGGCCCAAGATCATCTACACCATCCCCACCTTCCACAACCCCACCGGCACGACGATGCCGATGGAGCGCCGCCGCAGGCTCGTCGACGTGGCGCGCCGCCACCAGTGCCTCATCGTCGAGGACGACGCCTACGGGGAGCTGTGGTACGGCGGGAACGGGGACGGCGACCGTCCCGTGCCGCTCGCCGGCATGGAGAACGCCGGATACGTGATGTACCTGTCCACGTTCTCGAAGACCGTCACCTCCGGGCTGCGCACCGGATGGGTGGCGGCCGACCCGCACGTCATCGCGCGTCTGGCCGCATTGCGGCGCATGGTCGACCAGCACACGAGCACGTCGTCGCAGCGCATCTGCCTCGAACTGCTCAAGGAGGGGCGCATCGCCGGGCACGTGCGCGACCTGACCGCCGCCTACCGACGCCGCCGCGACACGGCCGTCGCCGCGCTGGAACGGCATGCGCCGCAAGGCATGCGATGGACCGTGCCGCAGGGCGGATACTACATCTGGGTCTCGCTGCCCGACGGCGTGCGCGCGCTCGACCTGCTCGCCCGGTGCCGCACGCTCGGCGTCACGTTCATGCCCGGCGGCGTGTTCGACGTGGACGAGACCGACGAGACGCACATCCGCCTCAACATGGTCCGCCCCGACGCACGCGACCTGGAGGACGGCATCCGCCTGGTCTGCGACGCCGTGCACGCCATGACGCGTTGACGGACGGCGCCGCGGGCCGGGCTACCATGGTCCTCCATGGGAACGAATGCCATATGGAACCATGACCTGTACGACGGCCTCGCGGGGAAGCGGGACCTCATCACCGACGTGCCCGGCGTGAGGGTCGGCCATGTCACGCTGCGCTCGCCCGACGGCGCCGCACCGACGATCCGCACCGGCGTGACCGCCATCGTGCCGCCCGGCGACTGTTTCGCAAGCAAACCGCCCGCCGCCGCGTACGTGTCCAACGGCTTCGGCAAGTCGATGGGACTCGTGCAGGTCGAGGAGCTCGGCAGCCTCGAAACGCCGATCCTCATGACCAACACGCTTTCCTGCGGTGCCTGCTTCGACGCGCTCGTGGACCACGCGCTCGCCGGACACCCCGCCATCGGCGTCGACACCGGCACGGTGAACCCGGTGGTCATGGAATGCAACGACGGTCCCATCAACTCGATACGCGCCCGCGCCGTCACGCCGGCGCACGGGCTGGAGGCGATCGCCGCGGCCGGCGAGGACTTCGACGAGGGAGACGTGGGCGCCGGCACGGGCATGACCTGTTTCGGCCTCAAAGGCGGCATCGGGTCGGCCTCGCGCGTGGTGCGCGTGGACGGGCGCGACCATGTGCTCGGCGTGCTGGTGCTCACGAACTTCGGTTCGCGCGAATGCCTGCGTCTCAATGGCGAGCCGGTCGGCCTGCGCCTCGCCGAAGCGGAACACGCCGCCCCGGCATCGGCCTCGGACGGGACCGCTGGCGGGGGCGCGGCCGGCGCCTGCGAGGACAAGGGCAGCATCGTCGCGGTCATCGCCACCGACCTGCCGGCCGATTCACGCCAGTTGAGGCGCATGGCCAAACGCGTCACCGTCGGCATCGCGCGCTGCGGCGGCTACATCGGCAACGGCAGCGGCGAGATCGTCGTCGCGTTCAGCACCGCCAACCGCATCGACCACTGGGCCGGCGACGACCAGACCACACCGTCCGACCATCCCACGCCCGCCGGCGGGCCGCTCATCGAGACCGTGACACGGCTCAACGAGAACGCGATGGACCGATGCTTCCGCGCCGTGGCCGCCGCAAGCGAGGAGGCCATCGTCAGCTCGCTGCTTCACGCGCGCGGCGTGCGCGGCCGCGACGGCAAGGTCACCCCCTCGCTGCGCGACGCGTTGCGTGAGGCGGGACTGGAATTGCCGGAATCCCTGGCGGAGGCGTAGCGCACCTGCGGTGTGGCCGTATGGTCGCGTTGCACGCCGCGGCCGCGTATCATACACATGGCGCATGCGGCGCCGGGCGACCGGGGCCGCGGCGCGGACATCACGACGCAGGAAGCACGGCCCCGCGCATCCGTCGGTCTTCGACGGCACGGGCCGGCAAGGAAAGGGACAACAGACACTATGGGCACGGCATCGTCCACATCTCCGGTGACCGCCATCTCGGCGGGCAGCGAAAGCGGCATCACCCTGATCATCCACGCGGGCGCGGGCAGCCGCGGCAAGCGCAGCACGCCGGAACGCATCGCGCAGGTCGAGAAGGACCTCAACCGCGCGCTCGACGCCGGCTACGCGCTGCTCGAGGCGGGCGCGCCGGCCCACGAGGCCGTCATCGCCGCCATCCACGTGATGGAGGATTCCCCCGAATTCAACGCGGGCCACGGCGCCGCGCTCACCAGCGACGGCATCGCCCAGATGGACGCCTGCCTGATGACCGGCGACGGCGAGGTCGGCGCGGTCACCGGCGTGTCCACGGTGAGGAACCCGATCGACGCGGCCCGCGCGGTCAAGGAACAGACCAAGCACGTGCTGTTCGCCGACCCGACCGACGGCGAGATCGCCGACTGGGGCGTCGCGACCGAACCCAACGAGTACTTCATCACCGAGCAGCGCCGCCAGTCGCTCGCCGAGGCGCAGTCCGGCGGCGACGAGTGGGAGAAGCACGGCACCATCGGCGCCGTGGCCCGCGACGTGAACGGCGACATCGCCGCCGGCACGTCCACCGGCGGCATCACCAACCAGATGCACGGCCGCGTCGGCGATTCGCCGCTGCCCGGCTGCGGCACCTTCGCCGACCAGCGCACCGTGGCGGTCTCCTGCACCGGCATCGGCGAGGCGTTCATCAAGGTCGTCGCCGCGCACCAGGTGTCCGACCGCGTGCGCTTCGCCGGCGAGTCCGTGCACGACGCGGCCGTCGCCACGCTTGACGAGGTCGCCGCCCACCACGGCGACGGCGGCATGATCGTCCTGCCCGCCCGGGGCCGCGGCGTCATCGCCTACAACAGCGAGATGATGAACCTCGGCTACCGCAGCGCGGATGGCGGCATGGTGCAAGGCTGATAATCTCCTGTGAACGAAAAGCCCCGACGGGAAATCCCGTCGGGGCTCTCTCATACGGTCATGCGGCCAGGCCGCGCCGCATCACCGTGTCACTTGGTGATGGTGTTGTACGTGGGCATGTTCGTGTAGTCGAACTGCACGTTCTTCACGTTCTGCGCGGAGACGGCCGCCACGTTGTCGCACCACAGCGGGATGGACGGCAGATCCTGCATGAGGATCTCCTGGGCGGTGCGCAGGGCCTCGGTGCGCTTGGTCACGTCGGTCTGCGACAGGGCGTTGGCCAGGTCGGCGTCGAACTCGGGGTTCTTGTAGTCGCCGTCGTTGGAGCCGTGGCCGTCCGCGGAGGCGGAGGCGTACAGCGGGGTCATGTAGTCCTCGGCGGACGGGTAGTCGAGCATCCAGCCGGAACGGAACGCGGTGGAGATGCTGCGGTCGGTGACGCGCTCGCGGATGTCGCTGAACGTCGGGTAGGCGTCGCCCTGGGCGTCGATGCCGAGCGTGTTCTTGAGCTGGTTGGACACGGCGTCGACCCACTGCTTGTGGCCGCCGTCGGCGTTGTAGGCGATCTTGAAGCTGCCGCTCCACGGGGAGATGGCGTCGGCCTTCTTCCACAGCTCCTTGGCCTTGGTCGGGTTGTACTCGAGGTTCTCCTCGCCCTTGAGCGTCTTGGAGTATTCGGGCACCAGCGGCGAGGTGAAGTCGGTGGCCACGGTCTTCGTGTTCGAGTACACCTTCTCGACGATCTGCTTGCGGTTGATGGCCATGGAGATGGCCTGGCGGCGCAGCTGGCCCTCCTCGTCGAAGCCGAAGTGGTCGAGGCGCTCCGGGATCACGAAGCCCTGGTAGGAGGAGCCTGGCTGGCTGTAGGCGGTCACGCTCCTGTTGGAGCGGAAGGTCTTGACGGCGCTGGCGGGCACCTCGTCGAGCACGTCGAGGTTGCCGGAGAGCACGTCGGAGTAGGCGGCGTTCTCATCGGTGTAGACGCGGAACTCGATGCCGTCGTTCTTCACGGTGCGCGAACCCTTGTAGTCGGGGTTCTTCACCACGGTGATGTCCTTGCCGACGTTCCACGACTTGAGCTTGTACGGGCCGTTGCCGACCGGGTTCTTGCCGAACGCCTTGATGTCCTTGTAGGCCACGGACGGCAGCGGGAAGAACGACTGGTGGGCGATCTGGACCGGGAAGACGGAATCCGGGTGGTCGAGGGTCACGACCAGCGTGTGGTCGTCCTTGACCTCAAGGCCGCTCAGCTGCGCGTCGTCGGCCACGTTCGGGTCCTGAAGCTCGTCGTAGCCCTTGATGATGGACATGCGGCTCGCCTGCTTCATGGCGTGCTTCACGTTCGCCGCGTAGCTCCACGCCTTGGCGAACGATTCGGCGGTCACGGCCTCGCCGTTGGTGAACTTCCAGCCGTCCTTGATCTTGATGGTGTACTGGGTGGCGTCGTCGTTCGGCGTGATGGACTTGGCGACCTCGAGGTGCTGCTTGCCCTTGACGTCGTAGCTGACCAGACCCTCGAACAGGTAGCGGATGACCTTGCCGCCGCCCATCTCGTTGGTGTCGGCGGGCACCAGCGGGCTCTGCGGTTCGGTGTTGTTCACCGAGATGATGGTCTGTCCGTCGGACTGCGACGAGCTGGACGAGCCGCCGCAGGCGGCCGCCGTGAACAGCATCGCGCAGGCCGCGCCCAGGGCGGCGATGCGCTTGGCATGGGTTGAGAACATGAACCTCTTCTTTCTCCTATTCCATAATGGCCGCGAACCATTGTATGAACGGCAGGTAACGGGGAGAGGCCGCTGTCCATATTCGTAAACGTTCTTATATATGCGCGTGTTCTTATATATGTGTCTATGTGTCCATGCGTATGTTGCTCGTCCTCGTCCGTCGGCGGATGTGCATCGACGGCGGCGGCCCCGCGGCGGTCTCCGTCCTTTCGGGGAGGAAACCGCCGCGGGGCCGCCGTTCGGATTCGCCGGGATTCGCCTGGACCAGGCGGGGTCAGGCGAATCAGGCCAGCTGGGCGAGCAGCGCCGGCAGCTCGGCCAGCGTGTCGATGACCGCGTCGGCGCCCGCGTTCACGAACGCGTCGCGGGCCGCCGCACGCGCGGCCGCCTTGTCGGCGTCGCCCAGCGCCTCGAACTCCGTCTGGCTCAGGGCCATCTGCGAGCTGCCCTCGGTCACGCCGATCGTGAAGAGCCCCGCGTTCTTGCCCTCGCGGATGTCGGAGAGCGTGTCGCCCACCTTCGCGGCGCGGCGCACGTCGGTGACGTGCAGGGCCTCGAGGTTGCGGAAGATCATGTACGGGTAGGGGCGGCCGTAGCCGTCGGTGCCGTCCGGGCTGATCCAGAAGTCGGGGTCATAGCCGTTCTCTTTGGCCTTCGGCACGACGATCTCCATCATCCTGTCCGTGTAGCCGGTGGTCGAGCCGATCTTCAGGCCCGCCTCGCGCAGGGCGGCGACCGCGTCCACGACGCCCGGCTTCGGGTCGGCGAAGCCGTCGAGGATGGACAGCAGCTTCGGCTCGAAGTGCGCGTACACGGCATCCGTGTCCGCGTCGGTCGGGGCGGCGCCGTGGGCGTCCTCCCACGCGCGGGCGATGCGGTTCATGTGCAGCATCGTGTTGATGTGGTCGTGCTTGAGCATGCCCATCGGCTTGCGGGTCTCCTCCATGGTCGGCTCCACGCCGAACTCCTTGAACGCCTCCTGGAAGGCCTTGACGGGGGCGAAGCAGCCGTAGTCCACGGTCGTGCCGGCCCAGTCGAAGATCACGGCTTCGAAACGGTTGGTCATTGTCGCTGTCTCCTTTTCCGATGTTTCGGTGTCCCGGGCGGTTCTCAGGCGGTGAGCTTCACGTTCGCCGGGGCGGCGGCCTTGATCGGCTCGCCGGCCTTGTCCATCGCGGCGATGGCCTCGGGCACGGAGGCCGAGCCGGTGGCCGCCTCGAGCAGGCCGCGCTCGCCCATGTACAGGGCCAGGAGCTCGGTCACCTTCTCGATGTCGTCGGCGTAGATCTCGCCGATGTTGCCCAGACGGAAGGTCTCCTCATGGGTGAGCTTGCCGGGGTAGATTGCGTAGCCGCGTTCCTTGATGAACTCGTACATGTCGTGGAAGTCGAACTTCGTGCCCTCCGGGTAGAGGAACGTGGTGATGATCGGGCCCTGGTTCTCCTTGAGGAACACGCGGAAGCCGAGCGCCTCCATGCGGGCGATGAGCAGGTGGTTGTTCAGCGCGTAGCGGGCGGAACGGGCCGGGATGCCGCCTTCGGCGAACATCTCGTCGAGGGCCTTGGAGAAGGCGAGCACCACGTGGGTGGGGGAGGTGTAGCGCCACTTGCCGTTCGCCTTCTCCAGCGTGTTCCACTGGTCCCACAGGTCGAGGGACAGGCTGCGCGCCTTGCCCTTGGAGGCCTCGAGCTTCGCCTTGTTGCAGATGATGAAGCTGAAGCCGGGCACGCCCTGGATGCACTTGTTGGCGGAGGAGACGAGGAAGTCGATGCCCCAGCCGGAGACCGGGATGTCGACGCCGCCGAAGGAGCTCATCGCGTCGACCATGAACGTGCAGCCGTGCGCCTTGGCGACGGTGGCCACGGCGGCGATGTCGTTGAGCAGGCCGGAGGTGGTCTCCGAGTGGATCATCGACACGTGCGTGATGGACGGGTCGCGGCGCAGGTACTCCTCGACCTTGTCGGCGTCCGGGATGCGGTCGTACGGCTCGGCGTACTGCACGTAGTCGATGCCCGCGTGCTCGCAGATCTTGACCTGGCGGTCGCCGTACGCGCCGTTGGTGCACAGCAGCACCTTCTCGTCCTTGCCGATCACGGAGGTCAGGACGCTTTCCACGCCGAACGTGCCGGAGCCCTGCATGAGCACGACGGTGTAGTCGCGCGGGTCGCAGTGGGCGAGTTCGAGCAGCTGGCGGCGGATCTTCTGGGTGATCTGCTGGTAGTCCTCGTCCCACGTGCAGTGGTCGAAGAGCATCTCCTCCTTGACCGTGCGGGTCGTGGTCAGCGGTCCGGGGGTGAGCAGCTTGTATTCGTTGGCCATGATGGTCGTTTCCTTTCTGTTCCGTGGATTCCATGGATCCGTCGGATCCCATGGCTCTCTTGGCTTGGACGAAGTATGCGTTGTACGCCGTGGATGTTCGTTAGGCGCTTTGAATATGGCTTCCGCCCGCAGAGTGTAATCACGAAGGAACTTTTCGGATATTTCTACGTAGATTTCGCCCTGCGGGCGGAGTGTCGTTTGTAGTAACCGAGTTGCGTTCAGACCGCGTTCACCTGCGCGGTCCGAACGCCGCCCGTCACTCGCCGCCCTCCGCGGCCCGCTTGCATTCGGACGAGAAGTCCTGGTGCTTCTGGAGCAGGTCGACGGTCAGCGGTTCGGGGAACGACTTGGAACGCTTGGAGGCGTTCGCCGGGGCCTTCTCGCCCTTGTAGAGCGGGGTCGGGTAGGTCTCGAGCAGCTCCTTGCGGCCCTTGTCGATGATGACGCCGGCCATCTTCTGCGCCTTGGGGTTGGTGGCGCGGCCCTTGTCGAGCACCGCCACCGACTCGGTCAGCGAATAGTTGCCTTCGGTCGGGTCCACGTAGTCGATCGGCAGGCCCTTCTTCTTGTCGGCGACCGCCTGGTGACGCAGGCCGAAGCCGATCGCTACCTCCTTGGCGCGTACCGACTTGAGCGGGCCGGAGCCGGACTGTTCGAGATGCGGGCCGGCGTTGCGGTAGATGTCCGTGAGGATCCTCTTGCCCTTCGCACCGGTGCCGTAGGCGTCGACGATGGCCTGCACCATCAGCCAGCCGGTGGAGGAGCCCTCCATGTCCGGCACGGAGATCAGGCCCTTGTACTCGGGCTTGGCCAGATCGGCGTAGCTCTTCGGCTTCGGCACGTCCGCGGCCCTCAGGGCCTCGGTGTTGATGATGATCGCACCCTCCTGCGCGGTGGTGGGGGAGCGGTAGGCCGGGGCCTTCGAGTTCTCCGTGGTGCCGAGCAGCTGCGCGTGCACGTCCGTCAGGTCCGCGAACATGTGGTTGCGGTCCTGCGCGGAATCCACGTAGTAGGAGCTCATCGTCAGCATGTCCGCTTCGAGGGCCTTGCCTTTGGCCAGCATCTTGCCACCGAGCTCGGAGGTGCCGAACTCCTGGATGATGTACTGGTCCTTGTAGCCGTTGCGGTCGAGCGCGTGCTCGAAGGCGGTGACGGCCTCCTCATCGGCGTTCGTGTAGATGACGACCTTGCCGCCGGCAGCCGCCGCGGACGTGGAGATGGCGCCGAAGCCGACGAGCAGCGCCACGCACACCGCGGAGGCGATGCCGGTGAGCAGGCTGCGGTTCCTGCGGTTGCCGTTGTTCGGCAGCTGGAAGGTGGCGGCCGCCGCCGCGAGCTGGCGGCTCGGACGCACGGTGCTGAACGAGGCGGCGACCTGCGGGGTCTTCACGGCGGCCTTGGCCTTGCGGGCCTCCTTGGCGCGTTCGGCGGAACGGTCGCGGGTGAACAGGGCGATCAGGCCCTTGACCACGAGGTTGACGACGAGGATGAGCAGGGAGAGCACGAACACGTCGTCGAACTTGGCGATGTGCTGCAGGGCGGAGATCTTCGTCGTGATGACCTGCGTGCGGGCACCGGTCAGGAAGACGACGGCCGAGATGGTCACCATCGCGTTGACGAAGTAGTAGCCGAAGATCTGCAGCAGCGTCGGCCACGCGTTCGGCGTGACGACGCGCACCAGCGTCTTGATCCAGTTGTCGCCCATGAGTTTGGCGGTGGTCTCCCATCCGGCGTTCATCTTGGTGAGCGAATCCTTGATCATCTGGTACGGGGTGGCGAAGTAGTGCACGATGTTCGCGATGATGAGGATCCAGAACGTGTTCTGCAGCGGCGAGCCGGAGAACATGAACAGGAACGCGATGCCGAGCACCATGCCCGGGACGGTGTTGATGATCGCGGAGATCGCGTCCACCGAGCGGCGGGCCCACGCGGGCAGCTTCGAACGGGAGGTGACGAGGCCGGCGGCGTAGACGAACACGCATCCGAAGATGGCGGTCATCACGGCGACGTACAGCGAGTTGGTGAACACTTGCGTGAGCTGCGAATCGGTGAACAGGTTTGCGATGTGCGCGAATGTGAAGCCGAGATGATCCGGCCACTCCTGGACGAACGGGATGAGCAGGATCACGAGGAACACGGAGAGCGTGCACACGAGCGTGACGACCGACGCGATGCCGCAGATCCAGTCGCGCTTCTTCCCCTTGGGCAGGTCGATCTGGCTGATCTGCTTGTAGCGGATCGCGAAGCGTTCGAGCACCGTCATCAGGATGATCGAGATGATCGACGGGATGAGCATGAACACGGCGATCACGGCGCCGCGGTTGAAGTTCGGGATCGAGCCGAGCATCTGGTTGAACAGCGTCATGGCCAGCACGTCGTAGGTGCCGCCCACCGAGGTCGGGATGCCGTAGTCGGTGAATGCGAGGAAGAACGACTGGATGAACGCGACGGCCAGCGTGCCGACCAGCGGGCGCAGCACGGTGTTGAGGAAGGTCGTCAGCGGGTTGTCGCCCATGATGTGCGAGACGATGATGAACTTCTTGTCGACGAACTGGAAGCTGTTGTTGATGAGCAGGAAGCAGGTCGGCAGCGTGTAGATGACGTAGCCGATGAGCAGGCCGTTGAACCCGTAGATGTCGAACAGCGGGTGGCCGATGAGCTGCGTGATCAGTCCGTTCTTGCCGAACGAGTAGATGATCGCGAAGCCGTAGGTGATGGTCGGCAGCAGCATCGGCAGCTGCGCGAGCAGGGCGACGGCCTTCTTGAATCCGCGCGGCACGTTCGTGCAGTTGATCGTGTAGCTCAGCAGGAAGGCGAGGATCACGGCGACGAGCGCGGAGACCGCGGCGACGGTCAGCGAGTTCGTGATCGACCGGGTGAATTCGGGCCGCGACAGGATCGTCGCGTAGTTGTCGAGCGTGGCCTCGCCGCCCGCGGTGGTGAAGGAGCGGATGATCACGAGGATCATCGGCACGACGAGGAAGCCGATGAAGCACACGGCGACGATCGCGAGCAGCGTCCACAGTTCGGTCTGCTTCGGCTTGGAGGGGCGCGCCTCGTAGTTGTGGATCTCGGGGCGGATGTTGGGCAGCTGTTTGCCCGCCTGGATGGATTCTACCGACATGGCGTTCAGTCCTCCTGGCCCGCGGCGGCGAGCTCGGCGTTGGCGTTCGCGGCCGTCTCGGCCTCGTCGCCCTCGTTGAACAGGGTGTAGATGTTGTTGCGCTTCACCTCGAGCTGGTGGAGGATGAACTTGCGCACGAAGTCGGACGCCGGGTGCTCGATGATGTTCTCCGGGGAGTCGTACTGCGCCACCTTGCCGTGGTTGATGATGAGGACCTTGTCGCTCATCGTGCAGGCCTCCTCCGGATCGTGGGTGACCATGATCGTGGTGAGGTCGTACTGCTCGACGATCTGCTTGATCTTCGCCTTGATGGACTCCTTGATCACGCCGTCCAGGGCGGACAGCGGCTCGTCGAGGAGCAGCAGCTTCGGCTTCATGACCAGCGTGCGGGCGAGCGCCACGCGCTGCTTCTGGCCGCCGGACAGCTCGTCGATGTGCTTGTTGAGGTGCTCCTCGAGGCCGAGCAGCGAGATCATCTCCTTGATCTCCTCCGGCGAGGAGATGCCCGGGTTGTTCCTCAGGCCGTAGGTGATGTTCTCGTAGGCGGTGAGGTTCGGGAACAGCGCGTAGTCCTGGAACACGATGTTGAAGCCGCGCTTCTCCATCGGCACGTGGGTGAGGTCCTCGCCGTTGTAGATCAGCTGGCCGCTGGTCGGCTCGGTGATGCCCAGGATGATGTTGAGCAGCGTGGTCTTGCCGCCACCGGACGGGCCGAGGATCGACATGATCTTGCCGTTGTCCAGTTCGAGGCTGATGCCGTTCAGCACGTGGGTGTCGCCGAACGACTTGGTGATGTCCTTGAGTTCGAGCATATTTCGTCAACTGCCTTCCGATGCGGGGCCTCCCGTGCGGGAGGGCCGTTCGTGTGTGGCGCCGGGTTCCGGCGCCGGGTTCGGTATTCGGTTATTCGCGGCCGGACTTCATGCCGCAGCAGCCCAACCATCCGCTGCAATTCCATGGTGGTGCCGTTCGCGGCCCCACGGGCGGGATGTGGGGGAAAGTTGCCTGAAACCATGGTGAACAGCAAGTGAAACTACGCCGGCCGCGTGTAGCCGCGTAGTTTTCGCCGCCCCGCCGTCCTCGGCGGGGTCGTGATGCGCCGAGGGGCCGTTCGCGCGCCGTGGCCGCGCCGGGGCGAGGGGATTGGGATGGAGTCGAGGGGTTGTTTTTCATCCGTCGTTCATAGAGGATTCACCATGCCTTGTTCCGAAAAGTCGGGAAGGAATGTCAGTCGCCAGTAGCGGTGAAGGGCAATATTGCGAAAAACGGTCGGAAAACAGCACGCCGTGACTACGTAACATGCCGGGGTTTCCGCTAGGATGCTTACGGTAAATCCCCTTGTTTCACGGAGGAATCGATGCGGCGCTGGCTGGTCGGACTGTTGAAAAGCGAGACGATCCTGATCGTCGCCACGGTACTCGCGCTGATCTCGTGCTTCATCGTCCCGCCGGACGCCGATTACAAGGACTACGTGCATATGAGCACGATCAGCCAGCTCGTGTGCCTCATGCTCGTCGTGTGCGGCCTGCAGCGCATCGGCGTCTTCCGCATCATCGGCTCGCGTCTGCTGCACCATGTGCGCACCGCGAGGGGCCTCGTGCTCACGCTCATCTCGCTCACGTTCTTCTCGGCGATGCTCATCACCAACGACGTGGCGCTGGTCACGTTCATCCCGTTCGCGATCTCCGTGCTCGTCATGGCGCACATGGAGGAGCATGCGGTGCTCGTCGGCACGCTGATGACGATCGGCGCGAACGTGGGCAGCATGCTCACGCCGATCGGCAACGCGCACAACCTGTACCTCAAGGCGCTCACCGGCATGCCGTCGATGGAGATGATCGGCATCATGGCGCCGTATTCGGCGACCGCGGCCGTGCTGCTCGTCGTCATCACCTGCGTGGTGTTCGGCTCCAAGCCGGTCTCCGAGTTCCGGTCGTTGGACGGCGCGGGCATCGAACAGGGGGTGCTCGCCCCGGAGAGCGGCAAGCCGCGCCCCGACGAGATCCGCATCACCGGCTACGGAGCCGGCTACGGCGGTTGGCGCACCGTCGTGTACGCGCTGCTGTTCGTGGTCTGCCTGCTCGCGGTGAGCGACTTCCTGCCGTTGTGGCTCATGTGCGTGATCGTGTTCGCCGCGTTCCTCGTGTGCGACCGCAAGGTGTTCCGCAACGTGGATTGGGGCCTGCCGCTCACGTTCACCATGTTCTTCATTTTCATCGGCAACATGAAGCGCGTGCCCGAATTCTACGAGCTCGCCGCCTCCCTGGTGGACGCGCATCCGCTCGAGGTGTCGGTCGGCTCCAGCCAGCTCATCAGCAACGTGCCCACCACGATCCTGCTGTCCGGCTTCACCGAGCAGTGGCGCCCGCTCATCATCGGCACGAACCTGGGCGGCATGGGCACGCTCATCGCCTCGATGGCCTCGCTGATCGGCTACAAGAACGTCGTGCGCAAGTACCCGGACCGCAAGGGCCGTTATCTCGCCGTCTACTCCGCCGTCAACGTCCTCTTCCTCATCGTCCTCGTCGGGCTTTCCTGGATCATCGAGCCGTGACCGGCGCCGGCCGGCGGGAACGCCCGTCGTCGTGGTGTAACGTTTATATGGCTGGTTCGCGTCGATTAGCGAACGATTCGATTGGCCGGAACGGGGAGTATCGCCATGGCTACATTGCGTGACGTCGCCAAGGAGGCGGGGGTGTCCGTCGCCACCGCGTCGGTGGTGCTTCGCGGCGAACCGGGGTTCAAGCCGGCGACGCGTGAGCGGATCCTCAAGGCCGCCGAGAAAGTGCATTACACGGCGAACCTGTCCGCCCGTTTTCTCAAGCAGGGCAGCAGCGGCATCATCGCGTTCGTCGTCCCCGAATTGGGGAACCCGTATTTCTCCGATCTGGCGTCGGCCATTTCCCGGGAGGCGGCCAAGGTCGGCTATCAGGTCATCGTGGTGCAGACGAACGCCTCGCCCGAAGCCGAGCGTGATTCGCTCAAACGCGTCAGCACGCCGATGTGCGACGGATTGATCGTCAATCTGCACAACATTCCGGAGAACGGGCTTCGGGCCCTGATCGGGGACCATCCCGCGGTGCTGTTCGAGGATTACGCGGAGCACCCCCGCTACGACAATGTGGCGCTGCCTTTGGAGGCGTCGTTCCGGGCGGCGTTCTCCTATCTGAAGTCGCGTGGGTACGAACACGCGGCGATCGCCGGTGGCCGACGGTTCGCCTCCGGGGAATTCGGACAGGAGGGCCGCAACACCGGTTCGCATCTTGCGGTCCGGGCGATGATCGACGCCGGTCTCGGCTCGGAAAGCGACACGATTCCATGCGAGTGGACGGTGGAGGGTGGGGCCAAGGCCGCTTCGACACTCGTCCAGGCGGACTTGGGGTACGACGTCGTCTTCTGCATGAACGACCTCATCGCCTTCGGTCTGATGCGCGGCATGAGGGAGATGGGCATCCGCGTGCCCGAGGACAAGGCGGTGTTCGGGTTCGACGGTGTGAGTCCCGCCGCGTACTGTGCGCCGTTGCTGAGCACGATGGCCATTGATTTCGATGATATGGCCAAGCAGGCCGTGTCGATGCTGGTCGAGCGTATCCGGGGCGGGGAATCCATCGAACCGCGTAGGCGCATCGCCGGGTTCTCCCTGGTCCGCGGCGAATCGGCCTGACGGGCGTCTCCCGCGTGCCCGGGGTCTCCCGTGTTCCATCTGTTCCATGGATGGCCTCTTGGTGCCCTTTTGCCGTACCTCTTGAGTGAAACGTTTATCGTCAAACCTCAACAAGAACGTTTCAACACGCCGGTGGCAGAAAAACATATACCGGCATAATACGTTGGAAAATAGCCATTCAACAACATCCAAGCGTGTGGTCAAATGTAAAGGTTAAACGTTCTTGTAAATTCATGTTATGCTGAATGCGACAACGGAAACGGCGGGAGCGATGTCCAGCGATGGGCACCGCCGTCCGTCTCCATGTGGAATCCCGAATCCAAAGGAACAACCATGACAAAGGAAGTCAAGAAATACGGTCTCACCGTGCAGCTGGCCGTGCTGGCGGTATCGCTGCTGCTCACCAGCTCCAACATCATCAACGGCATCCTGCCGCAGATCCGCGATGGTCTTCATGTGTCCAACGCGGCCGCCGAACTGCTGTCCACCACGCCGTCGCTCACCGCGCTGATCACGCTGCTGCTCAGTCCTGCGATGGCCAGGTTCTTCGGTCTGAAGAACGTGATCGGTCTCGGCGTCGCCCTCGTCGGCGTCTCCGGAGTGGTGCCGATGTTCGTCAGCGACTACACCGTGATTCTCATCTCGCGCATCGTGCTCGGCCTGGGACTCGGCTGCTACAACTCGCTGGCCGTCGCCATCATCCAGGTGATGTGGTCCGGCGATACCCGTTCCACACTGCTGGGCATCCGCGGCGCGTTCGAGAACATCGGCCAGATGATTCTCACCGCGCTGGTCGGCGTGCTGGCCTCCTCGTTCGGCTGGCAGGGCTCCTTCTCCGCCTACATCCTCTCGTTCGCGGCACTCGCATGGTTCTGGATCGTCGTCCCGGACGTCAAGCTCGTCGACGACAAGTCCGATGACGAGGATGTCGCCGAAGGCGGCGATGTGTTCGCCGAGAAATCGAATTACGCGATTCTCGTCCTGTTCGCGCTGTTCGCCGCCGGTTATCTGATCGCCATGCAGTCCGGCTTCGTGCGCTGGGCTGCCGTCACGCAGGAGGCGCTGGGCGCCGACTTCAACACATCCACCGTCATGTCCATCGGCGTGGCCGCAGGCATCGTCTCCGGCTTCGGATTCGGCGCGCTCAACAAATTCCTCGGCGACATGAACACCTTGTACCTGGGCATCGCCATCGAGGCGCTGGGCTGCTTCCTCCTGTACTTCGCGAACGGCAGCTGGCCGATGCTCGTCGCCTCGATCATCTGCTTCTACGTGCCCGGACCGATCCTCGGACCGTGGCTGTTCAACCAGCTGCCGAAGTACGCGACCAAGTCCCAGCAGGCGTTCTGGTCCACCGCCATCATGATCGGCTTCCACGTGGGCATCTTCCTCGCCCCGCTCGCCATGACCGCCGTCGAGGCGATTCTCGGAAGCTCCGATCTGGCCGTCTCCTTCCTGCCGTTCGGCATCGCGCTGCTGCTCGTCATCGTCGGCGTGTTCGCCTACACCCACCTGAACCGCGCCCGCAACGGCGCCGAGAAGGCCTGAACGAACGGAAAGGAGCCGACCATGGCCGAGATCTACCAGCCGGTCGAGGAGTTCACCGCACCGGCGCCGCTACGCGACGTCGACGACGTGATCGACCGCTACGCCGGCATCTTCAACCGCAACGACGAGGAGCTGTACGTCCAGGACATCCCCAATGAGAAGTCCACCGACTGGATGCGCCGTGAAGTCCCGTTCTTCGAATGCGCCGACGCGGTCATCGAACGCGTCTACTGGTTCCGCTGGTGGACGTTCCGCAAGCACATCGCATCCACGCCGGAAGGCCGCATCATCACCGAATTCCTGCCCGATGTCTACTGGGCCGGCGCATACAACTCCATCAACTGCGCGAACGGGCATCACGTCGCCGAAGCGCGTTGGCTGAGGAACGGCGACGACCTGATCCGCAGCTATGTGGACTTCTGGTTCAAAGGTTCCGGCGACGAGCTGTCCTATTCGTCCTGGATCGTCGACGCGGTGCGCCGCTACGCCGAGACCCGCGCGGACCGGGACTTCGCCGTATCCCTGCTCGATGATTTCGTGCGGTTCTACGAAACCGTCGAGGAACGCAACATGACGCGCTACGGCCTGTTCTGGTCGTACGACGACCGCGACGCGATGGAGGACTCCATCTCCGGCTCCGGCCTGCGTCCCACGCTCAACAGCTACATGGCCGCCAACGCACGATCCATCGCCGCGATCGCCCGGTGGGCGGGTCGGAACGACCTCGCCGACCGGTTCGACGCGAAGGCGTCCGCCCTGACGGGGCTCATCCGCGAGGAGCTGTGGGATCCGGAAGGCGAGTTCTTCAAGGTCCTGCCGCTGGATGACAAGGACGGCGTCATCGCCGCCATGGATTTCGCCGACGTGGATCCTTCGCGCAACGTGCGCGAGGAAATCGGATACATCCCGTGGGCGTTCGGACTGGCGGACGAACGGCATGAAGGCGCGTGGCGTTTCCTCGCCGACCCCGATCATTTCGCAGGCGCCGTGGGCATCCGCACCGCCGAGGCGTGCCACCCGCGCTACATGAACCGCGATTCGGCCCATGAATGCCAGTGGAACGGTCCCTGCTGGCCCTATGCCACCACGCAGACCCTCGACGCGATGATCGCCGAAATCCGTTCCGGCCGCGGCGGCTTGGACGCCGGTGATTTCATGCGCGAACTGCGCCGGTACGCCGGCATCCATCACCGTCAGACGGCGGACGGCGAGATGGTCGACTGGATCGACGAGGACCTCGACGCCGACACCGGCGCCTGGATCTCCCGCGACCAGCTCGAGGCGTGGAACTGGAGAAAAGACAAGGGGGGATACGAGCGTGGCAAGGACTACAACCACTCCACGTTCGCGGATCTCGTCATCTCCGGGTTCGCCGGCGTGGACGTCCATGGCGACGCGGACGGCCGCACCTCGCTCACCGTGGCCCCGCTCGCTGTCGGCCACGGGATGCCGTACTGGCGGCTGTTGGGACTGCCGGCGGGCGGCTCCACCGTCGATCTCTACTACGACCTTCTCGGCGATCGGTACGGGCACGGTCCCGGACTCACCGTCATCGTGGGCGGAATCCCCCATCGCGACGAATCCGCGCGGCCCCGCATCGACGTCGCTTGGTGAGCCGTCGCGGCCATGGCGCCGCCCCGCACGTAGGGGGAGCCGATGCCGCGGATGCGTCTTTCCCCGTGCACCGCGCCGAGACCGGCCGTGGTCCCACGTCGATCCGCGGGGAAAGTTAACGCACGGTTCACCTGACGGCCAACCAGGGGTTCACGGGGGCACACCCGCGCGGTCTATCGTCATCCTCGACGTAACGAGATGATGGTGGAACTGGAACAGCCGCAGGAGATGGGACCGTGCAGACTTCGGTGGGAATTCGCGAGCGCATCGACCATGTGTATCCGTCGTTGAGACCGGCCGAGCGAGCCGTCGCCCGATACATCCGCGACCATATCGAGGAGGCGGCGGGCTTGACCGTCGGACAGCTCGCCGAGGCGACGCACGTCAGCCAGCCGACCGTCATCCGCTTCTCCCGCAAGCTCGGCTTCGGCGGCTACCGCGAGCTGCGCTACGTGCTGCGGCACCCGGAGGCGGAACGTCAGGTGACGTTCGATCCGTTGGAGGGATTCGACCTCAATCCGTGGGACGATCCGGAAAGCGTGCCCGCCAAGGCGGCCGCCGGCGCCACGTCGCTCATCGACGAGCTGCGCCGCTCGCTCGACGTGAAGGCGTTCCGCAAGGCGACGACGCTGCTCGCCGGCGCGGACGCCATCGACATCTACGGTGTGGAGAACTCGCTCGTGCCCGCCACCGACCTGTTCACCAAACTCATGTATCTGGGATTGGACTGCCGTCTCAACACGGACGCCTACCTCCAGCAGATTGGTGCCGGGCATCTCACCGGCGACGACGTGGCGATCGCGTTCTCCCATTCCGGATCGTCGGCGGACACGGTGAAGGCGCTGCGTCTCGCCAAGACGGCGGGCGCACGCACCATCGCCGTGACCAACCATGTCGGCTCGCCGCTCGCCGGCCTGGCCGACGTGACGCTGGTCACCGGCTCCGGCTCGCACACGATCTACGGCAACGCGATCTTCTCTCGCGTCGCGAACGTGGCGATCGTCGACATGCTCTACATGGGCGTGATCCTGTCCGACTACGGCCGGTTCTCCACCGCGCTCGACCAGTCGGGCAGGATGATCGCGGACCGGGAGTACCGGGGCTGAGCCCCGGTACTCAGCCCCAAGACTCAGCCGACGTGGCGCTCGAAACGGTGGAAGCCGGTGATCGCGTCGATTTCGGCCATCGCGTCGGCGGGGATCTCGAAGCCGGAGGCCTTGAGGTTGTTCTCCAGCTGGCTGGGCTTGCTGGCGCCGGCGATCACGCAGCTGATCTCCTTGTGCTGGAGGATCCAGGCGAGGGAGAGGACCGGCAGGTTCGTGCCGAGCTCGTCGGCCACGCCGCGCAGCTTCTCGACCATGTCGAGGTTCGCGTCGGTGAGCAGGTCGTTGATCTGGTGGTCGGCCTGCCAGGTGGCGCGGGAGCCGGCCGGCAGCGGCTGGCCCTTGCGGTACTTGCCGGTGAGCAGGCCCTGCGCGAGCGGGGAGAACGTGGTGATGCCGATGCCGAGCTTCGAGCACACGCCCATGATCTCGTGTTCGATGTAGCGGTCGGCGAGGTTGTACTGCGGCTGCACCACGGTGATCGGGTAGAGGCCGAGACGGTCGATGATGCGCTGCGCCTCCTGCAGGCGCGCGCCGCCCCACTCCTCGGAGACGCCGTAGTAGAGGACCTTGCCCTGCGCGACGAGGTCGCTCATCGCGCGCAGCGTCTCCTCCAGGTCGGTGGACTCGTCGAAGCGGTGGCAGTAGTAGAGGTCGAGGTAGTCGGTCCTCATGTTCTTCAGGCTCTGCTCGCAGCTTTCGAAGATGTGCTTGCGGGACAGGCCGCGGTCGTTCACGCCGTCGCCGGTGGGGAAGAACACCTTCGACGAGATGACCAGTTCGCGGCGCGGGAAGCGGCTCAGCACCTCGCCGAAGAAGCGTTCGGCCGCGCCGGCGGAGTATGCGTCGGCGCAGTCGAAGAAGTTCACGCCGTTGTCGAATGCGAGGTCGACGGTCTGCTTCGCCACGTCCTCGGCGGCGGTGCCTTTGAGATCGGTCACCCAGCTGCCCAGCGCGATCTCGCTGATCTTCAGTCCGGACTTGCCTACGTTGCGGTACTTCATTGTTGCTGTTTGTTCCTTACTCCCGGCGTCGTACCGGGTCGTCGTGTCTGCCCATGGTGGGGCCGATGGTTCGCGGCGGGGCGACGACCCCGCTGTTATCGCTCACAACCCATTGAAGCACTTCAAGTGCGCTTCAACGCAAGCGCCGCATGCCGGACATGTCGCGGCGGCCGGACGCGTCGCGACGGCCGCACGCGTCGCCGTCGCACGCGGGGCGGACGTCGTCGCGCCGTTCCGCCGGTCGTTGCCGTATTTGCGCGAAACGCAGGTGTACTGTCTATGGCAGGGGAGAGGGAAGTGCGGCAAGATGACCGATAGGCAGAGTTGACAGTCTGTCAACATATCCTCAAGGAGGCGGCATATGTATTATTCCAACGGCAACTACGAGGCGTTCGCGCGGCCGAAGAAGCCCGAAGGCGTCGACGGCAAGCACGCGTACATCATCGGCACCGGGCTCGCGGCCCTGTCCGCCGCATGTTATCTCGTGCGCGACGCGCAGATGCCCGGCGCGAACATCCACATCATCGAGAAGGACGACGTGCCCGGCGGCGCCTGCGACGGCGCCGAGATCCCCGGACTCGGCTACGTGATGCGCGGCGGGCGCGAGATGGACAACCACTTCGAGGTGATGTGGGACCTGTTCCGCTCCATCCCCTCCATCGAGAACCCCGACGTCTCCGTACTCGACGAATACTACTGGCTCAACAAGGAGGACCCGAACTACTCGCTGTGCCGCGCCACCAAGGAACTCGGCAAGGACGCCGGCACCAAGGGCCGGTTCGGACTGTCCGACAAGGCCGCGCAGGAGATCATGAGGCTCTTCTTCACCCCCGACGAGGAGCTCTACGACAAGCCGATCACCGACTTCTTCGACGACGAGGTGCTCGACTCCAACTTCTGGATGTACTGGCGCACCATGTTCGCGTTCGAGAACTGGCATTCCGCGCTGGAGATGAAGCTGTACATCAAGCGCTACATCCACCACATCGGCGGCCTGCCGGACTTCAGCGCCCTGCGATTCACCCGCTACAACCAGTACGAGTCGATGATCCTGCCGATGGTCAGGTACCTCGAATCGCACGGCGTCGAATTCCGCTACGGCACCAAGGTCGAGAACGTCGAATTCGCGATCGGCGGCGGCGACGGGCCGAAGCGCGAACGCACCGGCGTCGGCCAGGACACGATCCTGAAGATCCAGGCGACCTCCGGCGTGTTCAAGCGCAACCCGTACGGCAGCGGCACGAAGAAGATCGCCGTGCGCCTCGACCTCGACCACGAAGGCGACAAATCCTCCATCGACCTGACCGAGAACGACTACGTGTTCATCACCAACGGCGGTTGCGTCGAGAACTCCACCATGGGCTCGCAGCACGCGCCCGCGCCGTGGAACCCGGACCTGAAGCCGGGCGGCGGCTGGGACATGTGGCGCCGCATCGCCGCGCAGGACCCGAGCTTCGGCCACCCCGACAAGTTCTGCTCCGACCCGCAGGCCACCAAGTGGATGAGCGCCACCGTCACCACGCTCGACGGCGAGATCCCGCCCTACATCCAGCGCATCTGCAAGCGCGACCCGTTCTCGGGCCACGTCGTGACCGGCGGCATCGTCACCGTCACCGACTCCAGCTGGCTGTTGAGCTGGACCCTCAACCGCCAGCAGCAGTTCCGCGACCAGAGCAAGGACCAGCTGTGCGTCTGGGTGTACGGCCTGTTCCCCGACAGACCCGGCGACTACGTGAAGAAGCCGATGACCGAATGTACCGGCGAGGAGATCTGCGCCGAATGGCTCTACCACATGGGGGTGCCGACGGAGAAGATCGAGGCGCTCGCCGCGAAGCACGCCAACACGGTGCCGGTCATGATGCCGTACATCACCGCGTTCTTCATGCCGCGCGCCGCCGGCGACCGTCCGGACGTCGTACCGGACGGCGCCGTCAACTTCGCGTTCCTCGGCCAGTTCGCCGAGACGCCGCGCGACACGATCTTCACCACCGAATACTCGATGCGCACCGGCATGGAGGCCGTCTACACGCTGCTCGACGTGGACCGCGGCGTGCCCGAGGTGTGGGGCAGCGTCTACGACGTGAGGAACCTCCTCAACGCCACGGTGAAGCTGCGCGACGGTGCGCCCGTCACGGACATGAAGCTCAACTTCGTGGAACGCGCCGTGCTCGGCAAGGTGCTGAAGAAGCTCGACGGCACCGACATCGCCACACTGCTCAGGGAGTACCACGTGATCTGACCGGCATGGCCCGTTGTTTCCCCAACATTCACCCGCGCGTTCACCCGCGTCCGTCCGGGCGCGGCATGGCCGGACGATGATGGAGGACGAGAGGGGAAGGGGCGGTGCCGTCCGCGCCGGATCGACTGACGCACGGCACCGTCCCCTGCCTCCCGTGAGGAGGAAACAATGACACAGAAGAACACGCGTCATACCGGCGCGTTCACGCGTCCGTTGATCGCCGCGCTGCTCACCATCGGCATGATCGTCCCGTCCGCGGGCCTCGCCATGACCGCCAATGCGGCGGAAGGCGCGGCGCCGTCCACCGCGACGGCGTCCGCCGCGCAGACGACGGCGCAGAACGGTGCCGCGCAGGCCGCTCCGGCACAGGCGCAGAACACGTCCAAGCCGCAGAACACGCCGACGGCGGCTCCGGCCGCGCCGACGACGGCTCCGAAGGCGACGGCTCCGGCCGCGCAGGCCGTGAAGGCCGCCGCTCCGGCACCGGCGCAGGCCTCTCCGGCCGCGACGCAGGCTCCCGCCGCGGCGCAACCGACGGCCGCGGCTCCGGCGCAGGCCGCGGGTGAGGGACAGACCGTGTACTACCACTTCTACGACGATCCGGATTCCGAGGCGTCGGATCAGGCAATCACCTGCACGACGGGCAAGACCATCGCGCAATGCCCTGGATTCCCGTACCTCGACCTTGACAATCCGGGGTACACGTTCGCCGGCTGGTACGACAACAAGGATCTGACCGGCAACCCCATCGATCCGAACACCACGATCGTGGATAAGGCTGAGCCGCGTTCTACGCCAAGTGGGTCAAGACCGAGACTCCGAAGCCCAAGACGTTCACGCTCACCTTCGAGACCAACGGCGGCAGCGCCATCGCCGCGCAGCAGATCCAGGAAGGCGGCACCTACTATCCGGACGAGCCCACGCGCGACGGCTACACGTTCACCGGCTGGTTCGCCGACAAGGACCTCACCCAGCGTTTCGACCTGATCAACTTCAAGATCGAACAGGACACCACCGTATACGCCGGTTGGAAGAAGAACGAGCCGGAACCCGCCACCACGTACTACCACTTCTACTCCGATCCGGATTCCGAAGCGTCCGACCAGTCCGTGCTGTGCACCATCGGCAAGCCCATCGCCGACTGCTACGACTTCGCCGACCTGCAAGGCGAGAACGACGGCTACGTGTTCGCCGGCTGGTATGACAACAAGAAACTGACCGGCAACCCGATCGATCCGAACACCACAATCGTGGATAAGGGCTGGGCCGCGTTCTACGCCAAGTGGGTCAAGGCCGACGAGACGTTCACGCTCACCTTCGAGACCAACGGCGGCAGCGCCATCGACCCGCAGCAGGTCAAGGCCGGCGAAAGCTACACGGGCGACGCCGCCACCACGCGCGACGGCTACACGTTCACCGGCTGGTACGCCGACAAGGACCTCGCCACGACCGTCGACCTCAAGGAGCTGAAGCTCTTCGCCGACACCACCGTGTACGCCGGCTGGAAGAAGAACGAGACCAAGCCGCAGCCCGGTTCGAACCAGAAGCCCGCCGCCAAGCCCGCAGCCCAGAAGCCGGCTGCGAAGAAGGCCGAGCCCAGGAAGACCGCCGCGAAGAAGACCGCGAAGAACCTGTCCAAGACCGGCTCCTCCGTCTCCGCCATCGCGATCGCCGCTCTGGCGCTCGCCGGAGTCGGCATCGTGCTCAACCGCAAGCGCGCCGAGTGACGGTCCGATGAACGGCATCCGGTAATCGGTCGCGGCGAGGCCGTGGCGTCTCCGTCGTGATTGAGGCTGGAAAGCCCTCATCGACGACGAATGGGGCCCGCTCCTTCACGGAGCGGGCCCCATTCGATTTCCGGAGCCGGTGTGGCCCGGCGTCGTCGGCGTCGTCGGTGCGGTCGGTCGGGGCGTGACGGCTCAGATGTTGCCGCGCACGTGCTGGTCGGCCCACGACTGGGAGTGAGCGAACGTGGCCGGATCGGCGCTCACGTTCGCGTGCGGGTCGTCGAGCGCGTCGATGGCGGCGATTTCGGCGGCGGTCAGGTCGAAACCGGCGCTCGCAAGGTTCTCGCGCATACGCTCCACATGCTTCGACTTCGGAATGACGATGCGTCCCTCCTGCGTATGCCAGCGCAGCACCACCTGTCCGGGCGTCGCGCCGTGCGCCTCCGCCGCCTTCGCGACCGGTTCGGATGCGATGTCCTTGCCGTGGCCGAGCGGACTGTACGCCTCGACCGCGATGCCGTGCGCCTTGCAGAACGCGCGCACGCCCGGCTGGTTGAACCTCGGATGCACCTCGATCTGGTTCACGGCCGGCGCCTCGCCGGAATCCTCGATGATCGCGCGCAGATGCTCGGGCAGGAAGTTGCTCACGCCCGGCACGCGGATCGCGCCCTCGTCGCGCAGCTTCAGCAGGGCGCGCCATGTCTCGCGGTAGAAGCCGGCGGCGGGGAACGGCCAGTGGATGAGATACATGTCGATGACGTCGACGCCCAGCTTGCGGCGCGACTCGTCGAACGCGACGCGCGCCGCGTCATAGCCCTGATCGCAGTTGCGCAGCTTCGTGGTCACCCAGACCTTGCCGGCCATGCCGGTGGCGCGCAATGCGTCGCCGACCTGCTGCTCGTTGTAGTAGGCGGCGGCGGTATCGATGTGCCGGTAGCCGAGCTCCAACGCCTCCTCGACCGCGCGCTGCGTGTCCTCGGGCGGGATCTGGAACGTGCCGAACCCGATCTGCGGGATGCGTGTGCCGGCCTTGTCGTGCAACGTCAGTTCCGGCGATGCCGTCGGCATCGTGCTTGGTGTCGTCGTTGATGATGTCTCCGGTGAAGTGGTTGTCTGCTGACCGCTCATCATGCCCCCATTCGTCGATGATGTGGAATCCGGCTCCATTGTAGGGCGATGAGGTGCATGGAAGCATGGATTCCATGCTTTGCCTTCGGATTGTCCGAAGGGTGCGCCCGGGGAAGGGATGCCGTGGTTTGGTGCGCCGCCCCGTATGCGACACGCCGAGGAAACGGCGGTATGACAGCGTTCTGAAACCGGTTTCAGAATACGTTTGCAAAGCACGAAGGCAGCGTCTATCATGTGAGATGTCAGCCGGAATACGAGGCTGATGGAAATGATTAGGAAAGGTGGACATCATGGCCAACAAGAACATCTTTGGTGACTTCATCAACTACTGCGCGGACAACATGTTCCCGGAGAGCATCGCCCGCGAGAAGATGGCCGAGGTCGCTCGTCGCAACGGCAACCGCTGAATCGCATACTGATTCGACAGCATCCAAGTAACGGTTCGACTGTTCGATGCCGGAAGGTTGAGGCATCGGCAGAGTGCCGCGAGTTCCATAGCTGATACAGATACGGACAACGGCGTCCGCCCCAATTCTTTTGTGATTCCCGTCCGCGTTCCGCGAGACGGGTTTTGTCATATTCGGAGCGATTGTCCTCCCGTTGGCTGGTTGGTTTGTCGTGGCTGCGTTGTTCCTCCTGCTGGCGGGAGGTGGCGCGCGGAGCGCGTCGGAGGGTGGTTCGGCGCTGGTGGGTGACGGTGGTCCACCCCCACCCGCTTCGCGGGAGCCCCCGCCGGCGGGGGCGTGTTGGGTGCCGGCTGATGTGTCCGGGGTATGGACTGGGTGTGCGGGTCTGCCCGTCGCGGGCTTATTCTGTGGATGGCATGTCGGTGTGGCTGCCTCCCGCTGGCGGGAGGTGGCGCGCGGAGCGCGTCGGAGGGTGGTTCCGGCGTGGTTTCGTGTGTGTTGCGACACGCCGTGGGAACGCCGTCGTTGCAACGATTCCGGCGTTGTTTTGTCATGCCGGTTTGCGTTGTGGTGGGGGTTGGTGTAGGTTATCCATCTGTTGCCGCTCGGCGCGGCGGGTTGTCTGCCTTGTTCTGGTTGGTTTCCCGTGGTGTTGGCGTGGTGGTGGTTTGAGAACTCAAGAGTGTGTTGTACTACTTACTTCTTTATAGTCAATGATTGCCAGTCCGATGCCCGCTTCGGTTTTCCGGAGTACCCGAGGGGGTTTGATGGGTGTCGGGGTTTTTGTGCGAACCTCTTTCCTTATTAGAGGTTCCGTCAATTGTTTTTAATGAGGGTCATTTATGGTTCTCTTTGCAAGTTTTTTGTGGAGGGTTCGATTCTGGCTCAGGATGAACGCTGGCGGCGTGCTTAACACATGCAAGTCGAACGGGATCCATCAAGCTTGCTTGGTGGTGAGAGTGGCGAACGGGTGAGTAATGCGTGACCGACCTGCCCCGTACTCTGGAATAGCTCCTGGAAACGGGTGGTAATGCCGGATGTTCCAGTTGATCGCATGGTCTTCTGGGAAAGGGTCTTACTGGTATGGGATGGGGTCGCGTCCTATCAGCTTGACGGTGGGGTGATGGCCTACCGTGGCTTCGACGGGGTAGCCGGCCTGAGAGGGCGACCGGC
>NZ_JGZP01000007.1 GCF_000741785.1 Bifidobacterium stellenboschense
CACCGGTTTTGCGCACCAAAATCGCGCATAGCGCATAGGAAAGGAAGGAAAGGGAATCAGCGGCGTAGGAAGTCGAGGACCTTCGTCAGGTCGCGTTCGTTGATGGCCTCGTGGGCGGCCAGCTGGGTCTTCGGCTTCGCGCAGAACGCGATGCCGAGCCCCGCGGCCTGGATCATCGGGATGTCGTTCGCGCCGTCGCCCACGGCCACGGTTTGCACCATCGGGATGCCGTCGCGTTTCGCCCATTCGCGCAGCGCGTGCAGCTTCACCGTCTTGCACACGATGTCGCCGACCACCTTGCCGGTGAGACGGCCGCCGCGCACGTCGAGACGGTTCGCGAGCCAATGGTCGATGTGCGCCTCCTCGGCGAGACGGTCCACCACCTCATGGAATCCGCCGGACACGACGCCCACCTTCCAATGGTGCGCGTGCAGCTCGTCGATGAGCGCCAACGCGCCGTGCGTGAAATGCAGCTTGTCGTGCACCGTGTCGAACACGGAGACCGGCAGCCCCTCCAACAGTGCCACGCGGGCGCGCAACGCGTCGCAGAACTCGAGTTCGCCGCGCATCGCACGCTCCGTCACCTCGGCGATGCGTTCGCCGCAGCCGGCCGCCTCGCCCAGCTCGTCGATGACCTCCTCGTCGATGAGCGTCGAATCGACGTCCATGACCAGCAGTCCCGGCTCGGCGAGCGTCGGCGGCTCCGGAAGATCGTGTCCGGCCGCGCCGGCGTCGTGTTCGTCAAGGAATTGCGTGGTTTCAAGCGTCATGCCTCCGATTGTCGAAAAACCTTGGGACAATACCCCCTATGCTTTTCGACGCCATCCATGACGCCACGATCACGACCGCAACGGCCGTCAGCACCCCCACCCTCGCCGCCTCCGCCGCCGCGCCTGTCTGCCCGACCGGCGACGGCGGCCTCATCCAGATCATCACCGACTGGCTCGTCTCCCTCATGGAGACGGTCGGCGGCATCGGCGTGGCCCTCGCCATCGCCCTCGAATCGATCTTCCCGCCGATCCCCTCCGAAGTGATCCTGCCGCTCGCCGGATTCACCGCCTCCCGCGGCACCCTGCATCTCGCCGAGGCGATCATCTGGGCGACCGTCGGCTCCCTCGTCGGCGCGTGGGCGCTGTACGGCATCTCCCGGTGGGTGGGCCTGCATCGCATCCACAAGGCCGCCGACAAGATCCCCGGCGTGAGTCGCAACGACGTGGACAAGGCGAACGACTGGTTCACCCGCTACGGCACGTGGAGCGTGCTCATCGGCCGCGTGATCCCCGTCGTGCGCTCGCTCATCTCCATTCCCGCCGGCTTCAACCGCATGAACTTCCTGCACTTCACCGGATGGACGCTGCTCGGCTCGGCCGTATGGAACACGATCCTCGTCTCCGCCGGCTACTTCCTCGGCGCCGGATGGTGCTCGATCCTGGGATACCTCAACGTGTTCGAGGATGTGGTCATCGTCGCCTTCATCGTGGTCATCGCCGTGTGGGCCGTGCGCAAGGTGCGTACAGTGATGCAGAACAGACGATGAACGGAAAGGAGCGACGATGAGCGAGGAGACCGCCCGCGAACTGGCGGAGGCGAACGACCGGCTCATGGCGAGGAACCATGCGCTCGCCGAGGCGCTGAACCGCGCCGGCAAGGAGCTCACCAAGGCGCGCTCGCAGTTGGCGCAGCTCGCCCAGCCGCCGCTCACCTTCGCCACGATGGTGAAGGTCGACTCGTCGCGCATCGACGACATGGGCGTCCAGCACGCATCCGCCGAGGTCATCGCCGGCACGCGCCGCATGGTCGTGCCCGTCGCCGCGAACCTCAACGCGTCCCGTCTCGCCGCCGGCGCCACCGTCGTGCTCAACGAGAAGATGGTGCTCGTCGAGCAACGTGACCATGACGTGCTCGGCCCGGTCCGCACCGTCACTGAGACGCTCGCCGACGGCCGTCTCGTCGTCGCCGACGCGGGCGGCAATCCGAGCGTCGTCCGCCGCGCCAGCGCGCTCGCCTCCACCGCGTTCGACAAGGGCGACCGTGTCGTCGTCGAGGCGTCCGGCCGCATCGCCGTCGCCGCCCTGCCGAAGCAGGACGACGCCGACCTCGTGCTCGAGGAGACGCCCGACGTCACGTTCGACGACATCGGCGGCCTCGACCGTCAGATCGACCGCATCCGCGACGCCGTCCAACTGCCGTTCCAGCATCGCGACCTGTTCGCCCGCTACGATCTCGCCGCGCCCAAGGGCGTGCTCCTGTACGGTCCTCCCGGCAACGGCAAGACGCTCATCGCGAAGGCCGTCGCCCACGCGCTCGCCGAAGGCGTGGACGGCACGGGCACGGGCAAACCCGGCGTGTTCCTCTCCGTGAAGGGCCCCGAACTGCTCAACAAGTTCGTCGGCGAATCGGAGCGTCTCGTCCGCCTCATCTTCCAGCGTGCGCGCGAACGCGCCGCCGACGGCCGTCCCGTCATCGTGTTCATCGACGAGATGGACTCATTGCTGCGCACGCGCGGCTCCGGCGTCTCCTCCGACGTGGAGACGACGATCGTGCCGCAGTTCCTCGCCGAATTGGACGGCGTCGAATCGCTCGGCAACGTGATGGTGATCGGCGCCTCCAACCGCGTCGACATGATCGACCCGGCCGTATTGCGTCCGGGCCGTCTCGACGTGAAGATCCGCATCGACCGGCCGGACGGCGAGGCGGCCGTCGCCATCGTGCGCCACTATCTGACCGACGACCTGCCGCTCGAACACGGTCTCGACGCGGACGCGCTCGCCCGCGTGCTCGTGCGTGACATCTACACGCGTTCCGCACGCCGTCATCTCGCCGACGTGCGCGACGAGCACGGCACGTGGAACGCGCTGTTCCTCGCCGACGTGACGAGCGGCGCAAGCCTCAAGAACATCGTCGACCGGGCGAAGACGCTCGCCGTGAAGGCGTCGATCGAACGCGGCGGCGACGTGGCGATCGGCGTGGACCTGCTCGCGCGGGCCGTCGAGGACGAGTTCGCGGAGACCCGCGACTCGCTGCTCGACGCCGATCCCGTGCAGTGGAGTCGCGTCAACGGCTTCGACGCCGGAACCGTCACCGCGATCCGCGGCGTGGAACAGTAGCCGTGGAACAGTAGCAAGGAGTGGAACATGACCGTCAGACGAGTGATGGGGACGGAGACCGAATACGCGGTGTCGCAGCCGGGCGTCGCCTACTACCAGCCGGTCAAACTGAGCTTCGACGTGGTCGGCGCGGCCGCCGACGAGGCCACACGGCACATCCGCTGGGACTACCGGCAGGAGGACCCGGTCAACGACGCGCGCGGCACCAGGCTCGACCGTGCCGCCGCGCGCCCCGACATGCTCACCGACGCGCCCCAGCTCAACATCACCAACGTGATCGCCCCCAACGGCGGACGCATCTACGTGGACCACGCGCACCCCGAATACTCGGCGCCCGAAACCACCGACCCGTTCCAGGCGCTGCTCTACGACCACGCCGGCGACCGGCTCATGCTCGCCGCCGCCCAAGCCGCCAGCGCCGCCGATCCCGAACTCAAGGCGTCCAGACGCCCGGTCGTGCTCCACCGCAACAACGTGGACGGCAAAGGCGCCAGCTGGGGCACGCACGAAAACTACATGATGCGCCGCGACGTGCCGTTCGCGGACGTGGCAGCCTTGATGACCGCGCACTTCGTCTCCCGTCAGATTTGGGCCGGTTCCGGCAGGGTCGGCATCGGCGAGGCGAGCGAGACCCCCGGCTTCCAATTGAGCCAGCGCGCCGACACGATCCACGCGAAGATCGGCCTGCAGACCACGTTCGACCGGCCCATCATCAACACGCGCGACGAATCCCACTCCACCGGCGAATTCCGCCGCCTCCACGTGATCGTCGGCGACGCGAACCGCATGGACGTGCCCCAAGTGCTGAAGCTCGGCGTCACCTCCATCCTCCTGTGGACGCTCGAACACGCGCGCGAGGCCGGCTACGACCTCGACACGCTGCTCGGCTCCCTCCAACTCGCCGACCCGGTCGAGGCGATGCACACCGTCTCCCACGACCTGACGCTCGCCGCCGGACTGCCGCTCGAAACCGGCGGCACGACCACCGCGTGGCTCATGCAGGTGGCCCTGCGCCGCGCCGTCTACGAGGTCGCCGCCGCCACGCTCGGCACCGACACGAAGGGCGAACCCGCATGGGAGGACCGCGAGACCCGCAACGTCATGGCCATGTGGGGACAGGCGCTCGCCGACACCGCCGCCATCCGTCACGCCGACGACGACAAGCGCCTCACGATGAAGGCGGAGGCCGGGCGCGTCGAATGGCTGCTCAAATGGCAGCTGCTCGAAAAGCTGCGCCGCAAGATCGCCGGCAGGAACGGCATCGGCGCCGGCACCGCTGCCGCCTTGTGGGCCGACGCGCGCCTCGCCGCCGTCGACCTGTCCTGGGCGGCGCTCGACCCGGCGAAATCCGTGTTCGCGAAACTCGCCGCCGTGGGAAGCGCCGAACGCCTCGTCGACGACGACGCGCTCGCCCACGCCGCCCAGAACCCGCCCGAGACGACGCGCGCCTGGCTGCGCGCCGCGCTCGTGCGCACGTTCCCCGCCGACGTCGTCGCCGCCAGCTGGTCGCACCTCACCGTGCGCAAGCCCGCCGCCGCAGGCGACGACGCGGCGGACGCGATGCCGGCGACGTACGGCAACGCGTCCGTCGCCGAGGCGACGAGCGTGCGCCCCGGCGACCTCGTCAGCCTCGACATGTCCGACCCGCTCGCCTTCCGCAAGGAGAACGTCGAGACCGCGCTCGCCGAAGCGAACGACGCGGCCTCGCTGATCGAACGGCTCGCGCTGCGCCGATAGCCGCACGACACCGCCACAAAACACCGATAAGATGGTGAACCATGGCACAACAGGAGAATCTGCGCGACCTCGCGATGAAGGTCGCCGCCATCGCCCAGGCCGCCGGCAAACACGCCCTGCAGGATCAGATGGCACCGCATGACATGCTCATCTCACGCGACAAGCCGGAGGAACAGTCCAACGCGGAAGTCGACGGACGACTGCTGCGCTACATGTCCGGCCGTCTCGCTGACATGGAGCACTTCGACGGCTTCTGGCAGACGCGCCCCGCGCAGTCCCGTCCCGGGCAGCGCTACTGGTGCGTCGGCAAGATCGACGGCACCATCAACTACATCCGCAACATGAGCGAATGGGCCGTCACCGTATCCCTGTTCGAATTCAACGAGGAGGGTTCCGCGCAGCCGATCCTCGGCGTCGTGCACGCGCCGGCGCTCGGCGAGACGTATCTCGCCGCGAAGGGCGCGGGCGCGCTGCGCATCCGCAACACGCCCGTCGGCGAGAAGCGCGAGAAGGTCGTCCCGTCCATGACCTCCTCGCTGGACGGCGCGGTCGTCAGCTTCGGCATGTCCTACGTGCCCGGCGAGGCCGACCGCGCGCTGCACACCGTCGCCGCGCTCGCCGAAGGCCATCCCGCCGACATCAAGCGCGTCGGCCCCGCCTCCCTCGACCTGTGCAAGGTGGCCGACGGCACGTACGACGCGTACTTCGAGCCGATGCTGCACGATTGGGACATCCCCGCCATCTCCGCGGCCGCCGTGGTCGTCTGGGAGGCGCAGGGCACGCTGCGCCGTTGGAACGGCAACGGCATCCACTGGCGCCGGAACAACGACGTGCTGTGCACGAACGGTCTGATCGACCGGGAGCTCAAGCCGTATCTCATCCAACGCGACGGCGAGTGACGGTCGGACGGACGGACAAGGCGTACAGACAAGGAAGGAACGGAAGGGATCATCATGCCTCAGGAATTCGCACAGGCGAACCGGCAGGGCCGGACGGACGGGCAGGCCGCGGGCGAGGACCTGCAGTCCATGGCCGCGCAGGCCGCGCAGCAGTCGGACGTCGAATTCGACGCGCTCGATGCGGTGCTCGACGACATCGAATCCACGTTGGAGACCAACGCCGAGGAGTACGTGAACAGCTTCGTGCAGAAGGGCGGCGAGTGATGCCGCAGCTGCGCGACAGCGGCACGCGCGCCGCCCATGAGGCGGGCGCGACGCCGGCCGCCGAACTCGACGGCTTCATGCGCATCTTCGGTGTCGAGACCGAATACGGTGTGTCCGTCACGGGTGCCGACCGTCCGGTGGACGCCGGGCAGGTCGCGATGACCATGTTCCAGCCGGTCGTCTCCCGCGCCCGTTCGACGAACACGTATCTCGACAATGGCTCGCGCCTCTACCTGGACGTCGGCTCCCACCCGGAGTACGCGACCGCGGAGGCGCGCGACCCGTTCGACGCGCTTGCGCAGGACGCGGCCGGCGAACGCGTGATGGCGTCGCTCGCGGCCGACGCGCAGACGCGGCTTCGCGCGGGCCACGGCGAAGACGCGACGATTCACGTGTTCAAGAACAACGTGGACTCCGCCGGTCACGCGTTCGGCTGCCACGAGAACTATCTCGTGCGCCGGTTCGTGCCGTTGGAGACGATCGAGCGGCAGCTGCTGCCGTTCCTCATCACCCGCCAGCTGTACACGGGCGCCGGCCGGTTCACGCCGGACGGCTTCCAGATCACGCAGCGCGCCGACTTCCTCGACGAGGCGGTCTCGTCCGCCACGACGCGCTCCCGCCCGATGGTGAACACGCGCGACGAGCCGCACGCCGACCCCGAATCGTTCCGCCGCCTGCACGTCATCATCGGCGATTCCAACCGCTCCCAGTGGGCCACGTGGATGAAGCTCGCCGTCACGCACCTCGTCCTGTGCGTGATCGAGGACGCGGTGCGCCGCGGGCGTCCGAGCGGATTCGAGGATCTCACGTTCGACGATCCGGCCGCCGCGAACCGCGCGGTCAGCCGCTGGCTGGACGCGGGGGAGCGGCGGGTCGGCGATGCCGGGGCCGCCGGCATGCCCGACCCGCTCGCCATGCAGCACCGCTATCTCGACATCGTCGAGGCGTTCGTGCGCGACCATCACGACGCGGTCGCCGCGTCCCTGCCGAAAAGCGAGGTCGACGTCGTGCTCGCCGATTGGCGGTGGGCGTTGGAGATGCTGGAACGCCGGGACTTCCTCGCGTTGTCGACGCGCGTCGACTGGGCGGCGAAGCACGTGCTCGCCTCCGCGATGCGCCGTCGCAGGCCGGATCTGGACTTCGCGCAGCTGGAACGGATGGAGCTCGACTACCACGACGTGGCCAACGGGCGGCTCTACGGGTCTCTCGTCGCGCACAGCCGGTTGCAGGTGCTTCTGGAGGATTCGACCGTGGCGGCCGCGAAGCATGAGCCGCCCGCCGACACGCGCGCCGCGCTGCGCGGCGCGTTCGTGCGGCGCGCGCTCGACACGGGCGCGCAGTTCTCCTGCGACTGGACGACGCTCGTCGTCACCGCGCCGACCCGCCGCGAGGCGACGCTCCTCGACCCGTTCGGCGCCGAACCGTCCGACGCCTACCGCGCGTTGATGGCCGCGATGGAGTGAGAGGGTACAGGGAGACATACGCGAGGGCCTCCGCACCGATTCGGTGCGGAGGCCCTCGAAGTTCTATGCTGCTACACCGCTGGGCGGAAGGCTCACTTGGTGGTGACGGCCTTCTTCAGCAGGGAGCCGGCGGAGATGCGCACGCCGTAGGTGGCGGGGATCTCGATGGTCTCGCCGGTGCGCGGGTTGCGGCCCGTGCGGGCGGCGCGCTTGACGCGCTCGGCGGAGAACAGGCCGGTCAGCTTCAGGCCTTCGCCGGACTGCATGGCCTCGACGAACACATCCTGGAAGGCGTTGACGGCGGCCTCGGCCTGGGCCTTGGTCAGGTTGGACTTCTGGGCGATCTTCGAAACGAGATCAGACTTGTTGTATGCCATGAACAGCATCCTTCTTTGTCCGGGGACCGGCAACTTGGCCGCCGGTCCGTTTATTTCATCAATGATGATAGCGCATGATGAGGCCAAACAGCGCATTTTTCAACGATTTCACGTGTTCCGCGACGGATTTTCACGGATTTCGCGGATTGGTGGAACCCGCTCATTGCGGGAACCGTCACACGAGGTTGCGCTTGTCGAGCCACTTCATCGCCAACGCCCCCAACGGGATGCGCAGCCAGTAGAAGACGACGCGGTGCAGCAGCGTCGCGGACAGGGCCACGCCCTGCGGCACGCCCACCGCGGCGAACGAGACGGTGAGCGCCGCCTCCACGCCGCCCAGGCCGCCCGGTGTCGGCACCGCCGAACCGAGCGCGTAGGCGAGCATGAACACGAACGTCGTCTCGATCGGATTCGTGTTCACGCCGAACGCGAGCAGCGCCGCCCAGAACGCGAGCCCCGTCGTGATGTTCTGCAGAAGCGCGCCGGCGACGCTCACCGTGAGCTGGGCGGGCTGGCCGAGCACGTCGAGCAGCTGGTTGAGATAGCGTTTCGCGACCGGCACGAGCCGCTGCATGACGGTATGGCGCACCGGCGGGACCATCATCGCGACGGAGAACACGGCGACGGCGATGCCGAACACGATCGCCAGCGTGTTCGTCGGAATCATGCCGGAGAACGTGTTGCGTCCCGTGAACAGGCCGATGACCACGATGATCACCGCGTACGTCGCATAGTAGACGACGAGCGCCGCGCTCATGATCGCGGTCGCCGCCGTATTGCGGTAGCCGGATCGGCGCAGGAACTGGAGGTTCACGAACGAGGGGCCCACGCCCGCGGGCATCGACACGGTCGCGAAGCCGCCCGCCACTTGGCTCATGAACACGCCCGCCGGGTTGCGCCGGTCGCGGTCCATCAGCGCGCCGAGCGAGACCGACGACCCGATCCAGCCGCACAATCCGAACGCGAGGCAGACGAGCGCCATGACCGGATTCGCGTTGCGCACCGCGGCGATGATCTCGTCGGGGCGCATCTGCGTGAACACGACGACCGCGGCGACGATGAGCAGCAGCATCGTGATCATCGAACGCAGCGAGAACCGCGCCAACGTGACCGTCTCCACGGGGGCGTCCGCGGCGTCGGACTGGACGGCGCCGGCGGCCGCCGGCACGCCGTCCGACGACGCGGCGACGGTTTCGGCGTCGTCGTCGCGGCGCGGCGCGACCGCCTCACGCAACGATGTGAGCGTGGACTTGTCCCACGAGTCGAGCGCGCGCGTGGGGGCGGGCACCGCGATCTTCTGGATGAACGGGGCGATCGCGGCGAGCGTCGCCTCGTCCCACGCGTCGCGGGCCGCCGCCACCGCCTCGTCCACGCCGATCAGCGCGGCGAACAGGGCGAGCAGCTGGACCTTGTCCAACGCGACGTTGGCGGGGGAGGACGCGGCGTCGCCGTTCTGCCATCCGGCGATCACCGGCGTGCCGTCCTCGAAGCGCGACAGCACGCCCGGCGTGATGCGCCGGTGCGTGTAGCCGCGACGGTTCGCGACGGCCAGATAGCGCATGTAGTCGACGGCGTCGGCGCGCGTCAGCGTGTTCGGGTTCGCGGCGAGCTCCGTCGTATGCGCGTTGAGGATGAGGATCGCGGACTCCTCGGTGTCGGCGATCGCGTAGGGCGCCGGCGCGGGCAGCTTCACGTTGTGCAGGCCGAGCAGCATCGACAGGTGATGCTGGACGGCGTCGCGCGCCGACCGGTCGCGGCGCATCGCCACGCCGGAGAAGCGCAGCCAGTCCCACAGCTGTTTGAGATAGCCGGCCGTATGCGTCTGCGCGTCCAGCACGGACACCGTGTACCGGCCGCCGTCGCGGGTCTCGAGATCGTAGATGCGCGAGCCCTCGACCAGATCGTCGTCGAGGGAGGCGCTGAGCGAACGCACGCCCGGCGACGGGTCCTCGCGGCGCACCAGCGACGACGGGTCAAGGCCGACGCCGCGCAGCGCGGCCGCCAGATCCTCGCCCCACACGCCCTTGTTCTGCGTGCCGACCGCGAACCGGATGAGCATGCCGACCGTGCGCCCGCAGGCGAACGAGACGAGCATGCCGGTCACCGAATGCCAGGAGAGCACCACCATGACCGCGGCCGTCGCATACAGGATGTTCCACCCCCATTTGACGCTGGAACGCGTGCGGCGCGGGCCGGCGACGGTGAGGAACGAGGCCATGCCCGCGTACATGTTCGGCAGCAGTCCGGAGCCGAACGCGGTCGCGGCGGAGGCGAGTGACAGGGCGAGCGTCTTGTCGGCGAGCCCGCTGATGCCGGCGGACGCCAGCCAGACCGCGCCGTACCCGGCGAACATGGAAAGCGCGGAGACCGCGGACTGCAGCCATTCGCGGCTGAGCAGCAGCTGGCACAGGACCATAACCACGATGACGAGCGTGGCGAACTGCTGCAGGACGGTGGACGGGATCCCGGCCAGCCAGTCGATGGCCCGGGCGGCGGTGTGCGCGTCGGATTCGACGCCGCGCGTCATGCCGCCCAGATATACGGCGAACACCATGACGACGGCCGCCAGTCCGAGGGACATGGCGGCGCGTGTCAGATCACCGAAGTCGTGTGTGCGCCGGGGCGCCACATCGTCGATGTGCATGGGCTTATGCGGCTCCTTGCAGGGTGCGGGGTGGGACGGGTCAGCGATCGAAGGCGACGAGCTTCGAGGCGACGCCCGTGTACGTGGCCGGGGTGAGCGCCTTGAGACGGGCGGCGGTCTCCGGATCGAAGGACTGCTGGTCGATGAACGCCTCGACCTGCGCCTGGTCGATCGTGTGGCCGCGCATGAGCTCCTTGACCTTCTCGTACGGCTTCTCCATGCCCGGCAGGCCGCGCAGCTCGCAGGCGCGCATCGCCGTCTGGATGGGCTCGCCGAGCACCTCCCAGTTCTCGTCGAGCTCGCGCGTGATGACGTGCTCGTTCGGGTGGATGGACTTGAGGCCGCCCATCAGGTTGTACAGGGCGAGCTGCGAGTAGCCGAGCGCCGAGCCGATGTTGCGCTGCGTGGTCGAATCGGTCAGGTCGCGCTGCCAGCGGGACTCCACCAGCGTGGCGGACAGCGTGTCGAGCAGCGAGCAGGACAGCTCGAAGTTGGCCTCCGCGTTCTCGAAGCGGATCGGGTTGACCTTGTGCGGCATCGTGGAGGAGCCGGTCGCGCCCTTGACGGGCACCTGGGCGAACACGCCGCGCGAGATGTACATCCACACGTCCACGCACAGGTTGTGCATGATGCGGTTCGCGTGGGCGATGGTCGAGTAGAGCTCCGCCTGCCAGTCGTGGGATTCGATCTGCGTCGTCAGCGGGTTCCAGGTCAGGCCCATACGGTTCTCGACGAACTCGCGGGAGACGGCGATCCAGTCGACGTCCGGGCAGGCGGCCAAGTGAGCGCCGAACGTGCCGGTCGCGCCGTTGATCTTGCCCAGGTACTCCTGGTTCTCGATGTGCTTGAGCTGGCGGTTCAGACGGTAGACGTAGACGGCGAGCTCCTTGCCGAGCGTGGTCGGCGTGGCCGGCTGGCCGTGCGTGAGGGAGAGGAGCGCGAGGTCCTTGTGCTCCTCGGCCTTGGCGGCGAGATGGTCGATGATCTCCTTGAACGCCGGGGTCCAGACGTTCTCGACGGCGTTCTTCACGCAGCGGGCGATCGACAGGTTGTTGATGTCCTCGGAGGTGCACGCGAAGTGGACGAGCGTCTTGAGACGGTCGTTGATGTGCGTGGAGCCGGCCGGGGCCTTGGCGAACTGGTCATCGATGTAGTATTCGACGGCCTTCACGTCATGGTGCGTGACGGCCTCGTGCGCGGCGTGCTGCTTGATGCCCTCGGCGCCGAAGTCCTCCGGGATGGAGCGGAGGAACGCCTTCTCCTCCTCGGTGAACGGCTCGACGCCGTCGATGATCGGCCGATTGCCGTTGCCCTCGAAGCCGTTGGCCAGGAGGATCATCCACTCGACCTCGACGCGCATGCGCTCGCGGTTGAGGGCCGGCTCGCTCAGGTATTCCACGAGCGGGGCGGTGGCGTTGTGGTAGCGGCCGTCGAGCGGCGTCAGTGCGATTGCGGGGGAAATATCGGTAAGCTTCATAGTTGTTAGGGTACTTCCAGCCGTGAACCGGGGGAATGGCTGCGATTTGTGCCGTTCTGTGCGGTTTCTCTGTGCGATATTGTGCGGTTTTGCGGCTGTTCGCCCCCGTTTACATGGCCGTTTCCCGCGACCGTATACTGGCATGCGGCGTTCCCGCCCGGACCGCGCAGGTCAAGGAGCGCCGACGCGGGGCGTCGTCACGACGCCGGCGCCATCGTATCGTACCGTGCGCGGTCTTGGGAATCATCGAAGGGATCGTGGGAACAGCATGTCCGCCATCACCGATCGTCAATCATCGCAATCATCGAACTCCGTCGCGCCGGAAGCCGCGCACGACGGGACGCGCCTCAAGTGGCGGCCGCTCGACATCGCCGTCGGCGCGACGCTTGGCGTCGCCTGCGGCGTCATCTTCTGGGGCTTCAACTTCGCGTACATGCCGATCTCGTCGTTCCTCGGCGCCGTGCTGCCGGGACTTGCCAGCGTGACGCACGCCATGTGGTACTTCTCCGGCACGCTCGCCGTGCTCGTCCTGCGCAAGCCGGGCGCCGCGCTCTACGTGAACGTGGTCGGCACGCTCGTCGAGACCGTGATCGGCAGCCAGTACGGCATCGGATTCGTGATCGTCTCCGCGCTGCTGCAGGGCGTATTCGCCGAGATCCCGTTCTTCGTGACCCGCTACCGCGTGTTCAACCTGCCGGTCTCGATCGCCTCCGGCGCGATGGTCGCGCTCGAATACGGCTTCTATCTGCTGTTCTTCCGCTACCAGGGCGTGGCGCTCACGAGCCCGCGCGGCATCGTGCACATGATCTCCGAGGTGACGGGCGGCGTGGTGCTGAGCGGCGTCATGCCGTGGTTCCTCATGCTCGCCCTCGCCTCGACCGGCGTGCTCGACCGCCTCGCCTCCGGCCGGGCCCTGCTCCGCGCCCGTCCCCAGGCCTGACGCGCCGATTCGGCTCCCTCTGACGAGGGAGCTGTCAGCGAAGCTGACTGAGGGAGAGAAAGCGGGCGTCAGCCCGCATACGCAAACAGCGGACCTTCCGAAAGGAAGGTCCGCCGCTCTGCTCTGTATTACGATTACGCACCGGCCCGGCTCAGATGCCGAACTCCGCCTCCGCCACGGACTGCACCGAATCGCCGACCAGCTCGGCCGTATCCGACTTGGCCTGCTCAATGCGGCCGAAGAACGCGTCCGCCTCCTCGTAGGTCAGCGGATGGCCCGCCTCCTTGGCGATGGCCATGACCTCGTCGATGGTCTGCGCCGCCGCAAGCTTTTCGTCAAGTTCCTTCTCGCTGATGCCAGTCATAGTCGACTCCTTGCGTCTCGTACCGCGGCCGTCGCACATACGCCATCGGCGTCGGTGTCGTCGTGCGCCGCGGATTTCAGGAACCCCGCCCTCGGGATTCCCCGGCTGATTCCCGTTCTAGTCGTTTCCGGTCCGGGTGGGTAGCGTTCCGCCCGGCGTTTCTCCATATCCGTCACGGTTCGCTCCGTGCCTGTCACCGTTCCTTCCCCGTCCGTCACGCTTTGCTCCTTGGTTTGCCATGGGAATGTGCGTCGAATCATGGAGCGAACCGTGACGGTCGTGGAGGGAGCCGTTGGATTCACGGAACGAACCGTGCTAATCCGGGAGTGAACGGATGATGACGACGTACGGACGCACACGGACGACGAGGAGGATCCGATATGGACGATGACGAACGGCGGTGGATCGGCGGGACATTGGAACGGCTTTCGCATTCGGCGTTCCGCGCGAAATTCGAACTGACCGCCAAGGACCGCGCCTATGCGCGCGACAAAGGCAAGGCGACCATCGACCGGCATGCGCGCGAGATGCTGCGCGCCCGCGTCGGCGACGCCGAGCCGAGGAACGACGGGCGGCAGACCCCGTGGCGCGGGCATCCGGTGTTCACCGCGCAACACGCGACCGCCACCTGCTGCCGCGGATGCATCGAGAAATGGCATCACATCCCCAAAGGCCGTGCACTGACCGACGCGGAGGTGGACCGTCTCGCCGACCTCGTCATGGCATGGATCGAACGCGACCTCGTGAACCATCCCGTGAATCAACCCGCCGGTCCGAGATGACGTGTCCGGCGGCGCGCGCCGAAACGGTACGCCGGGGACCATCAGGGACGCAACGGGGATGACGGAAAAATCAAACCCCTTGGAATCGTTGGAATTCCAAGGGGTTTCCAGTGACCCCGGCCGGGCTCGAACCGGCGACCTACAGATTAGAAGTCAGTTGCTCTATCCAGCTGAGCTACGGGGCCAAACCCGTCACACTATAGCGGCTGGGGTGGAACGGCGCATGGAAGTGGCGCATGGGACGGCACACGCGCTTGCACGCCCATCGGGGAACACCCCTAGGGGATGCGGCGACGGACCGGTAGCTATACACTGGCCCTGGAAACGGCCCGACGGCCGGACCGAGGAAGGAAGTCCGTCAAGGACGACGAACGAAAAACGGGATACAGACGCATGCGACCGATGCGCGCACGTCCCGCAGGAGTGGAAGAGGGCCGCGACCATGCCGAAGCCAGAGGAGCCGCACGGATCGCCGATATCACGCGGACCGCAACGATTACACGGACCGCAGCAATCACGCGAACCGCGGGAATCCCACGCGCCTCCGATGATCGAAGTGCGCGACCTGCGCAAGGAGTATCCCGCCGACGACGAGACCGTGGTCGCGCTCGCCGGCATCGACCTGGTCATTCCGCGCGGCCAGATCTGCTGCATCTATGGTGAATCCGGATCCGGCAAATCCACGCTGCTCAACCAGCTCGCCGGCATGGAGAAGCCGACCCGCGGCGGCGTGCGCATCGGCGGCACCGTCATCTCCCGTCTCGACGAGCGCGAGCTCGCCGCGTTCCGCCAGCGTCATCTCGGATTCGTGTTCCAGTCGTACAATCTGCTGCCCAACCTCACCGCCGTGGAGAACGTCGCGATGCCGCTCATGTTCCGCGGCGTACCGAAACCGGAGCGCGAACGGGCGGCGCGCGCCATGCTGAGACACGTCGGCCTCGGCAGGAGGTTGTCCCACTATCCGACGCAGATGTCCGGCGGGCAGCAGCAGCGCGTCGGCATCGCCCGCGCGTTCGTCGCCAGGCCTCAGGTCGTGTTCGCCGACGAGCCGACCGGCAATCTCGATTCCAGGACCAAGATCGACGTGATGGAGATGATCGTCTCCTTCGCGCGCTCTCTTGACCAGACGATCGTGCTCGTCACGCACGACGACAACATGGCCGCCTACGCGGACCGCGTCGTCACACTGCTCGACGGCCGCATCATCGACGATCGCGTCATCGACCATACGACCGACATCCCGAGCCAAGGAGACCCACGATGACCCCATCCATCCACCGCGCCCTCACCGCGTTCACGGTGCTGCTCGCCACGCTGGCGCTCGCATGCTCCGTCGCCGTTGCGGCCACGCCGTCGTCCGCCTTCGCCGACGACTCCGCGACCACGGCCGACCAGGGCTCGTCCGTCACGGCTCCCGCTCCGATCTCCGGCCCGGTGCCGAACATCATCATCACGAACTTCACGTACGGCGACGGGTCGGTGGCGGTCGGCAGCGACTTCACCCTCACGTTCACGTTCCAGAACATGGGCCGCGTGGCGGTCGGCAACATGGTCGTCACCGTGGACGGCGGCGAGAACTTCGCCATCTCCGGCGGCACGAACACGTTCTACTTCGACACGCTGTACGCCGGCTGGTCGCTCACGCAGAGCGTGCCGATGCAGGCGCTGCAGAGCGCGAAGAGCGGCGCCCAACCGGTGAATGTGAGCTTCCGGTACGAGTACGTCGACAACGGCGCGCGCTCGTCGAACACGTCCGACATCCGCATCTCCGTGCCGGTCTCGCAGCCGGACCGCTTCCAGCTCAACGATCCGGTCGTGCCCGAGGGCGTGACCGTCGGCGCGGAGACGACGATCACGATGGACTATGTGAACAAAGGCAAGGGCGACATCGCCAACGTGGAGGCGTCGATTGAGGGCGACGGACTCGAGACGACCGTCAAGACGCAGTACGTGGGCAACGTCGCGTCCGGCGCGAACGGCTCGATCGGTTTCGCGTTCACACCGACGCAGTCCGGTGCGATCGAGGCGAAGCTGCATGTTGCCTACGAGGATTCCGACGGTCATGCGCAGTCGAAGGAGTTCCCGGTCACGATCGAGGCGGCCGAGCCGGCGCCGACGCCCGACGACATGGGCGCGACGGTGGAGGAGCCGCAGCCCGCCGTACCGTGGTGGGCGGTGGCGCTCGTCGCAGGCGGCATCGTGCTGCTGGTCGTCGTGGTCGTGGCGCTCGTCGTGCGCCGCCGTCGCAGGAAGCGCAAGGCGAAGGCCGATGCCGCGGACGACGAGGATTGGGACGATTGGGGAAGGCCGGTGTCCGCGTCGTCGGCTCCGGCGCAGCCCGCCGACGCGGTCGCCACGCAGGTGATCGCCGGCGCCGGTACGATCGGCGGCGCCTCGGCCTCCGATGTGAAGGGGCGTGCATGAGATTCGCGGACATCCTGCGATTGTGCGGGCAGAACCTGCTGCGCCGCAAGTCGCGCACGATTCTCACCGTGCTGGGCGTGGTCGTCGGATGCTGCTCGATCGTCATCATGGTCTCGCTCGGTGCGGGACTGACCGAGCAGAACCGTGCGATGCTCAGACAGATGGGCGACCTGACCATCATCAACGTGTACGCGCAGGGCTCGGCCTCCGGCGCGATGACGATGGGCGGCGCGTCCTCCTCCGGTTCGGGTTCGGGCACGTCCGCGAAACTCGACGACGCGACCATCGACGACATGAAGCGGATTCCCGGCGTCGTCGGCGCGAGCGCGCAGATGACGCTCGACACGCCGGTGCGGCTCACCGCCGACAACGGGCGGTACATCGCCGACTACGGCACCATCGAGGCCGTGGATCTGAGCCAGCTCGACGTCCTCGGATTCGCGATCGCGGACGGCGCGAAGCCGGTGAAGGACGACGAGGTGCTCGCCGGCCAGTACTTCGCCTACCAGTTCATGGACAAGTACCGTCCCGAGGGGCAGAACTACCGGCAGCAGCCGTATGACATGGGCGACGGCACCGTCATGGAATGCGACGACATGGGCAATTGCGCCGCCGTGCCCGCGGACCAGGCGAAGGGCGCGTTCTTCGACCCGATGACCACGCAGATCACGCTCACCATCGGCGACGAGGAATCGGGCGGCGCCACGGCCGCGACCGGCACGACCGGCGCTACGGGGACTTCGGACGGCGGCTCCGGCACCGCCGCATCCACCGCGCCGAACGTGTTCAAGCTCAAGGTGACCGGCACGCTCAAGGAGGACTACAACAAGGGGCAGTCCACCTCCAACGGCCTGCTCATGGACCTGGACCAGCTCAAGGCGATGATTGCGAAGGCCGACAGGACCGCGGCGAAGACCACGACCTACGGTTCGGCGCTCGTCAAGGTCTCCGACATCTCGCAGGTCTCCGACGTGGAGCAGCAGATCCGCGACATGGGCTTCGGCACGAACTCGAGCGAACAGACGCGCAAGAGCCTCGAGGAGCAGTCGCGCGCCATCCAGCTGGTGCTCGGCGGCATCGGCGCGGTCTCGCTGCTCGTCGCCGCCATCGGCATCACCAACACGATGATCATGTCCGTCACCGAACGCACGCGCGAGATCGGCATCATGAAGGCGCTCGGCTGCTACGTGCGCGACATCCGCATCATGTTCCTGGGAGAGGCGGGATTCATCGGTCTGCTCGGCGGCCTGATCGGCTGCGTGGTGAGCGCCCTCGTCTCGCTCGTCATCAACCTGATCGCGTTGGGCGGCGTGAACGGCACGACCATATGGAACGCGATCGTCGGCGGCGAGGACGTGAGCCGCGTCTCCGTGATCCCGTGGTGGCTGTACCTGTTCGCGTTGGCGTTCTCTTGCGCGATCGGCGTCGTCTCGGGCTTCCAGCCCGCCAACCGCGCGGTGAGGATTCCCGCGCTCGACGCCATCAGGAACGACGGCTAGCGCGGGGTCGGCTGGCCGTCGTGGCGAGGCCGCCGGCCGACCGGGAGGCCGCCGGTCAGCGGCCGAGCGTCTCGCGGATGCGGCGCGTGATCGTCTTCACGGTGAGCCCGTAGCGCTCGTTGAGTTCCGTCAGCGGCACGCGGTCGGTGAACTCCTTCGCAGCGCCGAAGTTGAGCACGCGCATGCCGTCACCTGCACCTGCACCGTCACCTGCACCTGCACCTGCGCCCGTGGCCCCGTGGTTCGCGTAGTACGCGGTCACCTTCTCGCCCCAGCCGCCTTCCAGCTGTCCGTCCTCCAGCGTGACGACGAGGCGATGCCCGTCGCGCAGCGCCTCGAGCGCGGCGACGTCGAGCGTCGTGCACTGCCGCGGGTCGATGAGGGTCGCGTCGATGGGGGAGCGGCTGGTATCCGCGCCGGTCTCGCCGGTCTCGCCGGTCTCGCCGGTCGCGTCATCGGTGTCCGTCGTCGGCGCGGACAGCGCCTCGACGACCCGCTCGCCCAGCGGATGCGTGTTGCCGAGCGCGATCACCGCCACATCGGCACCCGCATGATCCACGCGGTACGCGAGCATGTCCGCCGCCTTCGCGTCCCCGCGCCCCCTGGAGGGGGAGCTGCCGTCCGCAGGACGGCTGAGGGGGTGTCCGCCGTAATCGAACTCCCCGCGCAGCACCGCCTCGGGCGACGACTCGCGTCCCAGCGCGCGTTCGCGGTCGAGGATCGCCTGACCGGGCACGCGGATCACCACCGGACCGTCCGGCGCATCGGCCGCGTCCGCCGGCGACGTCGCCCACGCGAGATCGTCGAGATAGTCGCGCGTCGAGGTGGGGACAAGCATCGTGACTCCCGGGATGTTCGCGAACATCGCGACGTCGTACGCGCCGGAATGTGTGTTGTCCGAACCGGACAGGCCGCCGAGGAAGTCGAGGACCGTCACTCGCGAACGGTTGAGGCTCATCTCTTGGAAGAACTGGTCGTAGGCGCGTTGGAAGAACGACGCGGTCGTCGCCACCACCGGCGTGCCGCCCGCCTTCGCGATGCCGGCCGCGAACGTGACCGCATGCGCCTCGGTGATGCCCGTGTCCACGTAATGCGCGCCCGCGCGCTCGCGGAACTCGTGCGTGATGCCGTTCGAGCCGGGCGTCGCCGGCGAGATCACGACGAGTCCCGGCTCGTCGGGGAAGCGGCGTTCCAGCGCGGCCATCGCGAGTTTGCCGTAATGCTTGCGCGGGTCGTCGAGGCGTCCCAGCGCCTTGTCCGGCGTCTGCCAGTGCGACGCCTCGCACTGGCCCTCGTGCGGCGCGGCGTCCGGCAGGTCGCAGTGGTCGGAGCGCCACGGCTCGGCGTGCGCGATGTTGCCAGTCGCGTTGACGCCGGTGTCGGTAGCGTCGACGGCGTCGGCCGCGGTCGTGCCCGCGCCGTCCGCGCCCACGGCCGCGACGTCGCCGCCCGCGAAACCGGCGCCCTTCAGCGTATGGATGTGCACGACGACCGGACGGTCGGTGCCCTTGACCGCCTCGAACGCCTCGACGAGCGCGTCGACGTCGTTGCCGCGCGCCACATACCGGTAGCCGAGGCCGAACGCCTCGAACAGGTTCGGCTGCGCGGTGCCGTTCGACTCGCGCAGCCGCGCCAGCGGGCCGTACATGCCGCCGAAGTCGCCGGCGATCGACATCTCGTTGTCGTTCAGCACGATGATGAGGTTGCCGCCCTGCTCGGCCGCGTTGTTCAGTCCCTCGAACGCGATGCCCGAGCTCAGGGAACCATCGCCGATCACCGCGACCACGGCACCGATGCCCGCGTCGTCGGTGCCGTCGGAGGCCGCGAGCGCCATGTCGCGCGTCTTCGCGAGGCCGCAGGCGAGCGAGATCGACGTGCCCGTGTGGCCGAGCGTGAACTGGTCGTGCTCGCTCTCCGCGGGGTTCGTGAAGCCGGTCACCTCATCGAAGCGCGCCGGATCGAGATACGCGGCGGCGCGGCCGGTGAGCATCTTGTGCACGTAGCTCTGGTGCGACACGTCGAACACGATGCGGTCGTGCGGCGAGTCGAACACGCGGTGCAGCGCGACCGTCGCCTCCACCATGCCGAGGTTCGATCCGATGTGGCCGCCGTGCGCGTGGCCGTAGGCGAGCAGCGTGGACCGGATCTCGCGGCACAGTCCGTGCAGTTCGGCGCGGGAGAGCGCCTTGACGTCGGCGGGACCCGAAATCCGTTCCAGAATGCCGTTCGTCATATGCGTCTCGCTCCTCCCGATGGTGTCCTCTGCCGACCGCAAGCCTAGACGCTCCCGCCGCCAGCGGTCATACGCCACGCGGCGATACTCCCAACATCTCCGTAAATCGCCCGGCGTCATCCGCGAATCGGCGCGTGTCCGTGCGACAATGATGGCGGGACGGCGCCGCCCGCGCGTGGGTGCGGGGGCCGGTGCCGCGCGACACCGCATGACGAAAGGAACGCCGATGAAGGCCGTATACGCTTCCCGCGTCGACAATGCCGATCCACTCGCCGCGCTCGCCGTGGGCGAGCTTCCCGGACCGGAGCCGAAACCGTTCTGGTCCACCGTGTCCGTGAAGGCCGTGACCGTCAACCACCATGACGTGTGGAGTCTTCGCGGCGTGGGACTGCGCGCCGAACAGACGCCGATGATCCTCGGCACCGACGCGGCCGGGATTCTCGACGACGACGTGCCGGGCCGCGGCGGGCTCAAGGCGGGAAGCGAGGTCGTGCTCTACACGTTCGTCGGCACCGACGGCACCGGCGTCGCGCCGGGGGAGCGCCGCACGATCCTGTCCGAGAAGTACCCGGGCACGATGGCCGAGAAGACGCAGGTGCCGGCCGCGAACGTGTTCGCGAAGCCGGCGAACCTGAGCCTCGCCGAGGCGGCGGCGCTCGGCACCAGCTGGCTCACCGCCTACTCGCTCGTGTTCACGTCCGCGAACGTCAAGCCCGGCGACGCGATCCTCGTGCAGGGCGCGGGCGGCGGCGTGTCCACCGCGGCGATCCAGCTCGCCCATGCGGCCGGGCTGGAGGTGTTCGTCACGTCGCGTTCCGAGGCCAAGCGCGAACGCGCGCTGGCGTTCGGCGCGGACGCCGCGTTCGAGACGGGCGCGCGCCTGCCGCGCAAGGTCGACGCCGTCATCGAATCGGTGGGCGCGGCCACATGGTCCCATTCCGTCAAGTCCGTGCGCCCCGGCGGCACGATCGCCGTGTGCGGCGCGACCACCGGCGACCAGCCGGGCGCGGAGCTCACGCGCGTCTTCTTCCAGGACATCCGTGTGCAGGGCAACACGATGGGCTCGCGCGACGACTTCGCGCGCCTGCTGCGCTTCGTCGAGCACGCCGGCATCCATCCCGTGATCGACTCGACGTTCGCCGGACTCGACGCTGCGCCGGACGCGTTCCGCCGTCTGATCGGCGGCGACGTGTTCGGCAAGGTCGCCATCACCGTGTGAGCCTCCATGTTTCCGGGGTGGCGGGGGAGTACAGTGAAACCACATTCTCAATAACGTGGAGGTAATGATAATGACGGACAGCAAGCCCGAAGTGGCGGTCGTCATGGGATCGTCCAGCGACTGGGAGACCATGAAGCGCGCCTGCGACATCCTCGACCAGTTCGGCGTGGCCTATCACAAGCAGGTGATCTCGGCCCACCGCACCCCGGAGCTCATGGCCGACTTCGCGCACAACGCGCGCGCCAACGGACTCAAGGTCATCATCGCCGGCGCCGGCGGCGCCGCCCACCTGCCCGGCATGATCGCCGCGCAGACCACGCTGCCCGTCATCGGCGTGCCCGTGCGCTCCCACGCCCTGTCCGGCTGGGATTCGCTGCTCTCCATCGTGCAGATGCCCGGCGGCATCCCCGTCGCCACCACCGCCGTCGGCAACTCCGGCGCCACCAACGCCGGCCTGCTCGCCGTGCAGATGCTCTCCGCGTTCGAGCCCGACCTGGCCGACAAGCTCCAGGCCTACCGTGAGTCGCTGAAGGAGAAGGTGGCGGAATCCAATGCCCAGCTTGTTTGAGGAAACCCACGGCGCCACGCAGATGCTGCAGCCGGGCGCGACCATCGGCATCATCGGCGGCGGCCAGCTCGGCCGCATGATGGCCCTGAGCGCCAAGTACATGGGCTTCCGCATCGGCGTGCTCGACCCGACCCCCGACTGCCCGACCGCGCAGGTCGCCGACTTCCAGGTCGTCGGCGAGTACGACGACAAGACCGCCATCCACGATCTGGCGGAGAAGTCCGACGTGCTCACCTACGAGTTCGAGAACGTGGACGCCGACTCCATCGACGAGGTGCGCCACCTGGTCGCTGCCCCGCAGGGCACCGACCTGCTGCGCGTCACCCAGGACCGCATCAACGAGAAGACGTTCATCAACAAGCACGGCATCGAGACCGCCCCGTGGCGCGAGGTCAACGACTTCGACGAGCTCGAGGCCGCCATCGACGACCTGCACTACCCGTGCGTGTTGAAGACCCGTTCCGGCGGCTACGACGGCCACGGCCAGCACGTGCTGAGGAACGACATGGATCTGGAGAAGATCCGCGCGCGCGGCGACCGCGGCGGCGGCTTCCCCCCGTCCATCCTCGAAGGTTTCGTCGACTTCGCGTTCGAGGCGTCCATCCTCGTGTCCGGCAACGGCAAGGACTACGTGACGTTCCCGATCGTGCGCAACGACCACCGCAACAACATCCTCCACATGACGATCGCCCCCGCCGAGGTCGACCCCTCGATCGCGCAGGCCGCGCACGAGATGGCGCTCGCGCTCGCCAAGGGCTTCGAACTGGCCGGCACGCTCGCCATCGAGCTGTTCGTCACCAAGGACGACCGCGTGATCGTCAACGAGCTCGCGCCGCGCCCGCACAACTCCGGCCACTACACGATCGAGGCGTGCTCCATCGACCAGTTCGACGCGCACATCCGCGGCATCGCCGGCTGGCCGCTCGTCCAGCCGAAGCTGCTGAGCCCCGCCGTCATGGTCAACGTGCTCGGCCAGCACGTGCTGCCCACGCGCGCGCAGATCGCCACGCACCCCGAGTGGAACGTGCATGACTACGGCAAGGCGCAGCTGCGCCACAACCGCAAGATGGGCCACATCACCGTGCTCACCGACGACACCGCGCGCACCGTGGACGAGCTCGAGGCGACCGGCTGCTGGGACGACCTGAAGCCCTATGCGCGCCCGTTCGTGCGCCCCGTGCCGCCCGCCGCCTCCGTCGCGTCCGGTTCCGCCGAAGCGAAGGCGTGAGTCGCGTCCATGGTCGAACACATCGAACGACAGACCAAGCAGAAGGACGCGATCCACGCGGCGCTCGCCGGCTGTGACGAGTTCATCTCCGCGCAGGACCTGCACCGGCGCATGCAGGACGAGGGATCGCGCATCGGACTGGCCACCGTGTACCGGCAGCTGAACGCGCTCGCCGACTCGGGCGCGGCCGATACGATCCGCCTGGACGGCCAGCAGCTGTTCCGCCTGTGCGGCGACGACGCGCACCATCATCATCTGGTGTGCAAGCGATGCGGCCGCACGGTCGAAATCGAGCCGCCGGACGAGGCGTGGCTGCGCGGCGTTGCCGCCAGACATGGGTTCACCGTCGAAAGCCACACGCTCGAGGTCTTCGGCCTGTGCCCGGAATGTCAAGGGAAGACAGCCGAAGCCGGGACGGCCGACTGAACTTGGCACCCGATGAGCCCCGCCACGGCGGGGCTCATCGGGTGCCAAGTTCAGTCGTCGCGACCGTATTCGTTGGACAGGCCCGCGGTCACATCGGTGAGCGTATCGCTGCCCTTGTCGTAGACGAACGTGCGGGTGCCGCCCTCGTCGTCGGTCAGCGTGTACGTGACGCCGTCGTCGGAACTCACCTGATAGACGACCGTCTGCGTGTCGTCGGGACGCATCGACTGCCATTGGGTGCTGGTCGCCTGGCCGTTTCCGAATTCGATACTCTCGCGGTACCCGCCGACGCCCGCGGCGAAGAAGAACGACCCGTGCGGGCCTTCCGCCGCCTTGCGCGCCGCCTCCGCGGCGTCCGCCTGCTGCTTCGCGGCGATCGACGAGTTCACCTTGCCGATCGCGTCGGTCAGCGACTGCGTGGCCTTGGCCATCTCCTTCGCGCTCGGCTTGCTCTTGCCCGCCACCTTGCGCGCGTCGTCGATCGCGGACTGCAGATCGGAGCGCGTGGAGTCATCGGCCACCTGCCCGGCCGAACTGTCGAGCACGTTCTGCGCCTGCGTGATCGCATCGTCGAGATCGGTCTTGGAATCCTTCAACGTCTTGGCATCGACGCTCGCGTTCACGGCCTTGACGGATGATTCGAGTTTTCCGCGCAGATCGCGGTTGTCGCCGGCGAGGTCGTCGAGCTTGCCCCGCACGGACTCCAGATCGTCGGTGACGAGCGCCGGATCGCAGGCCGGCGGATTCGTCGCGGTCGCGGTCTTGCTGTCGACGAGCTTCCTGAGCTTGTCGAGGGAATCCTTCGAATCCATGGTGCCGGGGTCCGTGGAGGCGAGCGTCTTCGCCTCCTTGAGGGCCTTCGTCATCGCCGTGTGCGCCTTGTCGTACTCCTTGGCGGATGACTGGCAGGCGGCCATCGCCGCGTCCCTGCGATGGTTCGACCACAGCATATACCCGCCGAAGCCGCCCGCGACCGCAACGACCGCGGCGACGATCGCGGCGATGACGATGACGCGACGGCGTTTGCCGTCCGATGCCCGCGATGCGGTCGGCGACGGTGTCGCGCCGGACGCCGCGGATGCCGACGGCGCGACCGGCATCGGTGACGGAGCCGCCGGCGCGTCCGGTTCGTCGTCGATGAACGTCGACTCGCTCGCCACGGCGGCGAGCGGGGCGAGCGGCGACGGTTCAATCGCCGGCGGCAGCGCCGACACGGGGGACGATGCGGCGGATGCGGATTCGGGGGCCGGTACGGGCGTCACCGGCGGCTGGGGAACGGCGGTCGGAGCGGGGGTCGATGCCGACGGCCGCGGTACGGGTGATGCGGACGGTTGCGGCACTGGGGATGGCGCGGGGGCCGGTGGTGCCGTGGGAGACGGCGGTGCCGGCGCGTCGACAATGGTCGCGTCGCTGATGGGTGAGGTGGCGGTTGGTGCTGCGCCGAGGGGCGCGGCGTCGGCCGGCAGGGGAGGCGCGCCCGTGTTCCGTTGCGACGATGGCGTCGGTGATGGGGGTGTGGGTGATGGCACGGATGGTGCCGAGGATGCCGGCTGGGGAACCGGTGGCAGGCGTCGCATGGTCGTGGATCCTTCTTCCTCTGCGCGTGCAGGTCTCCTGGGTCTCTCCCCATCGATTCTATTGCGCCGCATCGTCACGGCATCCCAGGTCTTTCCGGCGGTTCACAGACCGTGCGGCGGCTGCATGCCATCGACAGGAATCGCCCTCCGCGACGTGCGTTTTTCGTTTCTTTGTGTTTCTTAGGTAGGTTTTGCGTTTCTTAGGTACGTTGCGGCGGAGGCGGGAGGTCCGGGGACCGCGAGTCTGCGGTTCATGGGCGTGGTTTCGCCGGGGAGATGTACCTAAGAAACGTGCAACCTACCTAAGAAGTGAAAGCGTGCGCGTGATATGTGTGTGGCATGCGCGCGCCGGCCGCCGTTCCTGTTCCTTGTAGCGCGACACGCCGTTTCATTGCTAATGATAATAGTTCTCAATATGTGTTATGGTGTGACGCGTCACATGAAGCGGCCGGACATCGGCCGCGTAGAGAGGAATCATCATCATGTCCATTCCGACCACCATCAGGACCGCCGCCACACGTACGCTGGCCGCCGTCGCGGCGATCGCGGCGCTCGGCTCCCTCGCCGCCTGCGGTTCCGGTTCCGGTGCCGACGGCTCGTCCTCGGGGAAGATCGAGGTCGTCGCGTCGATTAACCAGTGGGGTTCCGTCGCCCGCGACCTCGGCGGCGACCACGTCGACGTCACCGCGATTATGACCAAGACCAACGTGGAGGCGCACGATTATGAGCCCACCGCGCAGGACGTCGCGAAGATCGGTTCGGCGAAGGTCGCCGTCGTCAACGGCGCCGACTACGACGCGTGGGCGACCAAGGCCGTCGCATCCACCAAGGCCACGCTCGTCGACGCGGCCGAGGCGGGCGGCGTCAAGCAGGGCGGCAACCCGCACGTGTGGTTCTCCGCCAAGGTGCGTTCCGCCGCCGCCGACGCGATCACCAAGGCCTACCAGCAGGCCGATCCGGCCCATAAGGACGACTACGCCGAGCTCAACAAGGACTGGCACGCCAAGGAGGACAAGCTCGAATCGAAGATCGAGGACGCCTCAGCCAAGACCAAGGGACTGCCGTACGCCGCCACCGAGTCCGTCGCCTGGTACCTCGCCGACGACCTCGGCATGACCGACGCCACGCCGAAGGGCTACAAGCAGGCCTCCGCCAACGAAAGCGAGCCGACCCCCGGCGACATCACCGAGTTCCGCAAGGCCCTGACAGGCGGCGGCATCGACCTGCTCGTCCTCAACACGCAGGAGGAGAACTCCACCACCACGCAGATCGTCTCCGCCGCCAAGGAAGGGAACGTGCCGACCGTCGAGCTCACCGAACAGATGCCGTCGCAGTACGACGACCTGCTCGACTGGATGGACGCGCTTGTCGCCGATTTCGCTTCCGCCGCGAAGTAGGGGCGTGATCCGCGGCCGGGCGTGAGGGGTGTCTCGGAACGGAACGGACCGAGGCACCCTTTGCGATAAGGTGAATGGTTGGAAAACGTGAGGAAACCGTCGCGGCTCTGGTCTTTCCAAGGTTCGACGGCGACAATGAACGGTTGTATGTCACACGGAACCGAGCGTATGGGTGAGTCAAGCAGTATGAATCAGGAATCACACGCCAAGATCGGGCATGATGCCGCGCAGACCGCATCTGACGGGACGGCCTCGAACGCATCTGGCGCATCTGGCGCATCCACGGCGTCCGCGTCCGCGGCGCCCGACCGCCCGGGACGGCGCCCGCATCCCGGACTGCCCGAGCCGCGGCCGTTCCCCGGCTGGCTGTACGCTGTGCTGTTCCTCGTCTTCGACGTCGCCGCGGTCGCGATTCTCGAGGTCGGCGTCAGCCTCGGCGCCTCCTCGCGCGTGACCCTGTCCAGCCCGGAGGTCGGCTGGGATTTCGTCGGCAAGATGTTCAACGCCCGGGAGCCCAACTTCGTGTTCCTGCTCAACATCCTGCTCGTCGGCGTGCTCTACCTCGCGCTGCTCATGATCTTCAACCGGTTCTGGATCGCCACGCCGGTGCTGGTGGCCGCGGCGATCGTCGTCGCCGTCATCGAGCATTTCAAGATTTCGATCCGTTACGAGGCCGTGCTGCCTTCCGACCTGAACTTCCTCAAGGCGGACGCCGGCAACCTCATGGGCTTCATGCCGGCCGGCGCGCATTGGGTGATCCTCGCCGCCGTCGCCGTGTTCGCCGTGTTCGTCGCCGTGTTCGTCGCGCTCAACCACATCGACGCGCGCCACGGCAGGCTGTTCCGCGGCTCCGACCGCCAGGCCCGATCCGTGGACGCGGTCGCGCGTCTGCTGCTCGTGCTCGTGCCCGGCCTGTTCTTCGGCCTGTACGCGATGCAGGTGAGCACCGTCGGCAGCTGGGCGAAGAACCTCGCCACCGTGATGGGCGACAAGCCGTCCATGTGGGATTCCGTGTACGACGCGCAGCGCAACGGCCCGCTCGTCGCGTTCATGCGCCAGGTCAACCCCAAGGTGATGGACAAGCCGTCCGAATACTCCGAGGAGACGATGCAGCAGGTCGCCCAACGCTACCGGAAGGCCGCCGCGAAGATCAACGCCACGCGTAGCAACAACCTCACCGACTCGACCGTCATCTACGTGCTGTCCGAATCCTTCTCCGACACGTCGCGCGTGCCCGGACTCAAAGTCAACAAGGATTCGATGCCGAACATCCGCTCGATCAAAGAGAACACCACCTCCGGCCTCATGCTCTCCTCCGGCTACGGCGGCGGCACCGCGAACCTCGAATACATGGGGCTCACCGGCCTGTCGATGGCGAACTTCGACTCGTCGCTGACGAGCCCCTACCAGCAGCTCGTCCCCGGCGAGCACTGGACGCCCACGATCAACCAGATGTGGGGCGCTCCGAAGAACTCGATCGGCCTGCACCCGTACGAATCCTCCATGTACTCGCGCGCCACCAACTACAAGAAGTTCGGCTTCTCCCACTTCTACACGCTCACCGGTCCGGACGTCATCTCCCATCAGGACAAGATCGACGAGAGCCCCTACGTCTCCGACGCCGCCACCTACCAGAGCACGCTGGAGGAGGTGAGGAAGACCAAGACCAACCAGTTCCTGCAGGTCATCACCATGCAGAACCACATGCCCTACCACGAGTGGTACAAGGACAACGACTTCACCGCCGAATCCACCACCGGCACGCCGCTCGGCAAGGACGAGCAGGAATCCATCGAGACCTACCAGAAGGGCCAGGCGATCACCGACGAGGCGACCGCCGACTTCCTCGACCAGCTCGACGCGATCGACAAGCCGGTCACCGTGGTCTTCTACGGCGACCATCTGCCCGGCATCTACTCGTCCGCCAGCGAGGACGACGACAACTCGCTCGCCCTCCACCTGACCGACTACTTCATCTGGTCGAACAAGGCCTCCAGCACGCAGGGCGTGAAGATCGACAACGCCGACTACTCGTCGCCGAACTTCTTCGTCGCGCAGGCCGCCGAACACATGGACGCCAAGGTGTCGCCGTACCTCGCGTTCCTCACGCTCATGCACCAGCACGTCTCCGCCATGGAGCCGCCGGTCGTCAACAAGATCCAAGGCTGGGACCGCATCCCCGAAGGCCAGGCGATCTACCTCGACAACGCGGGCAAGCCGATGGCCGCAAGCGACTTCGACGAGGAGACGAAACAGCTGCTGGAGGACTACAAGCTCATCCAGTACGACATCACCGACGGCCACAACTATCTCAAGGACACGGATTTCCTCACACTGCCGTAAAGCGGACACGTAAGGGGGCTTTCATGACCGACGGCGCCATGACCGGCGGCATCGACGACGGCATCGGCGACGCCATCGCCGCGACGTTCACGCGGCTCAGGACCACCTATGATTCCGGCCGCACACGCCCGCACGCATGGCGGCGCGCGCAGCTCGACGCGCTGCGCCGCATGCTGCGCGAGCATCGCGACGATTTCGCCGAAGCGGTCCACGCCGATCTCGGCAAACCGGTGGCCGAGACGATGCTCACCGAGCTCGATCTCGTCGCCGCCGAAGCCCGGTTCGCACGCGACCGGATCGGCCTGTGGACGCGTCGCAAGCCGGTCGTGATGCCGTTGGCGCTGCAGCCCGCGGCCGGCTGGACCGTCGCCGAACCGAAGGGCGTCGTGCTCGTCATCGCGCCATGGAACTATCCGGTGCTGCTCACGCTCGAACCGTTGGCCGACGCGCTCGCCGCCGGCAACGCGGTCTGCGTCAAACCGTCCGAACTCGCGCCGCGCACGTCGGCGTTGCTCGCGCGGCTGATCCCACGCTATCTCGATCCGGACGCGGTCGCCGTGGTCGAAGGCGGGGCGGGGGAGACCGGCGCATTGCTCGCGCATCCGTTCGACCACGTGTTCTACACGGGCGGCGAGCGTGTGGGCCGTATCGTCATGAAGGCGGCAGCCGAGCACCTGACGCCGGTCACATTGGAACTCGGCGGCAAATCGCCGGTCTTCGTCGATGGCACGGCCGATCTCGCCGTGGCGGCGCGGCGCATCGCATGGGGACGGTTCACGAACGCCGGTCAGACGTGTGTGGCCCCCGACTATGTGCTCGCCACGCCGGACGTGGCGGAGGCGCTGGCGGAGCGCATCGCCGTCGCCATCCGCGAGTTCTACGGGGACGATCCGCGCTGTTCGCCCGACTATGGGCGCATCGTCAACGTGCGTCACGTCGAGCGGCTGCGCGGGCTGTTGCCCGCGGCCGCCGCGTCGACCGCCGCTCCGGCAGGTCCGGCGCGTCCGACGTCGTCGTTGATCAGGGTGGCGTCCGTGTTCGGCGCCGTTTCGGATATGGTGCGCCGCCGTCTCGGCTCGTCCGGCGGCGGACCCGCGCCGGACGCGGCCGGACGCGTGGTGTGCGGCGGCGTGGTCGACCGTGCGGCGCGGTACGTCGCGCCCACCGTGCTGTTCGGCACGTCGCCGGACGCGCCGGTGATGCGCGAGGAGATTTTCGGTCCGATTCTGCCGGTCCTGGTCGTGCGTGACGCGGATGCGGCGATTCGGTTCGTGAACGCCCGTCCGCGTCCGCTCGCCGCGTACGTGTTCTCACGGGATCGTGCGACGCGGCTCGCCTTCGAGCGGCGTACTTCGTCCGGCGCGTTGGGGTTCGGCCTGCCGTTGGGGCATCTTCTGTCCGCGCGCCTGCCGTTCGGCGGCGTGGGCGCGTCCGGCATGGGTGCCTACCATGGCAAGGCCGGGTTCGACACGTTCAGCCACGTCAAGACGGTGACGGTGAAGCCGGAGCGTCCGGACACGCTGCGGCTGGTCTATCCGCCGTTCGACGCGATGACGCGAGGCGTCGTCGACGTGCTGCGACGATTGAGTTGATTGATTGGCTGTTTTCCGTAAAAAACGCCGCTGAGCGCTACTCAGCGGCGTTTTTTACGGAGATACGTCTATCCGGGCTGAACGTGGGACGATGCGTGTGGTAGCAAGGCGCGGAACATGAAGGCGTACGAAGGTACGTCGAGTCTCCCGCAACGCTGCTAACACACCATCGTCACGCGTTCAGGTTCCTGAAGTGAGGAAGGTGGTGCAGCTGCAAGGCGCACCGAGGGAAGGCGTACGAAGGTACGTCGACCGAGGAGCAACGCCGCAGATGCGGCGCATTCCTCACTTCAGGGCTTTGAAACCGATGTCGTGGCGATAGAACATGCCTTCGGTGGGCAGCGCGTCGATGACCGCGTACACCTTGTCCTGCGCGTCCTTGATGGTGGGCGCGGAGGTTTCGACGAAGAGGACGCGGCCGGAGGAGGCGACGAGCTCGCCGTTCTCGTCCTTGGCGACGCCGGCGTAGTAGACGTGGGAGTCCTCGTCGACGGGGATGGTGGGGATCTTCGCGCCCTTGACGACGTTGGTCGGGTAGCCGTCGGAGGCGAGGACGACGCCGAGGGTGACGCGGTCGTCGTCCCACGTGAACTCGGGGGTTTCGCCGTCGAGGATCGCGCTGATGCCGGCGGCCAGGTCGGAGGTGAGCTTCGGGAGGACGACTTCGGTCTCGGGGTCGCCGAAGCGGGCGTTGAATTCGATGACCTTCGGTCCCTCGGCGGTGGCGATGAGGCCCGCGTAGAGGATGCCGGTGAACGGCGTGCCCTCGTCGGCCATGGCCTGCACGGTGGGGCGCACGATGGTCTCGATGGCCTCGTCGACGACGGTCTGCGGGATCTGCGGCACGGGGCTGTAGGCGCCCATGCCGCCCGTGTTCGGGCCCTTGTCGTCGTCGTAGGCGCGCTTGTGGTCCTGGGAGATCGGCATCGGCCAGAACTCGGTGCCGTTGACGAAGCTCATCAGGGAGAATTCCTGGCCTTCGAGGAAGTCCTCGATGACGACCTTGGCGCCGGCGTTGCCGAAACGGTGGTCGATGAAGATGTCGTCGAGCGCGGCGACGGCGGTTTCGACGTCCATGGCGACGGTGACGCCCTTGCCGGCGGCCAGACCGTCGGCCTTGACGACGATCGGCGCGCCGTGTTCGCGCACGTAGGCGACGGCCGGTTCGAGCGTGTCGAAGGTCGCGTACTTGGCGGTGGGGATGCCGTGGCGTTCCATGAGCTGCTTGGCGAAGTCCTTGGAGCCTTCGATCTGGGCGGCGGCCTTGTTCGGGCCGAACGCCTTGAGGCCGGCGGCGGCGAAGTCGTCGACGAGGCCGTCGATGAGCGGCACTTCGGGGCCGACGAACGCCCAGTCGTAGCCGTTGTCCTTCATGAAGTCGATGAGCGCCGCGTGGTTCGACTCGTCGATGTGCGAGGTGCGGATGCCGTCGAGCTCCATGCCCGGGTTGCCGGGGGCGACGGTCACCTCCTCGACGCTGCCGCCGCGCTGGAGCGCGTGGGCGATGGCGTGCTCGCGCGCGCCGGAACCGATGACCAGAACCTTCTGACCCATTGCGTGTTGTCCTTTCAATCCAAAGCCCCCGCTGGCGGGGGCTTCATGAAGCGTGAATGTTACTTGAGCGCGATCTGCGTGCCGTCGGCGTCCTCGACGATCTCGCCGATGCGGTAGCCGGCCTCGCCGTTGGCCTCGAGCAGCTTGATGGTCTCGTCGGCGCGCTCGGCGGGGACGGCGAGCACCATGCCGATACCCATGTTGAAGATGTTGTACATCTCCATGTGGTCGATCTCGCCGGCCTTCTCCAGCACGTCGAAGATCGGCAGCACGGGCCAGGAGCCGAGCTTGATCTCAGCGGCGAGGCCGTCGGGGATCATGCGCGGCACGTTCTCGATGAAGCCGCCGCCGGTGATGTGCGCGACGCCCTTGACGACGCCCGCCTCGAACAGGGGCTTGAGGGCCTTCACGTAGATCTTGGTGGGGGTGAGGAGCACGTCGCCGAGCTTCGCGCCGCCGAGCTCGTCCAGTTCGGTGTCGACGGTGTAGCCGGCCTGCTCGAACAGGGCCTTGCGCACGAGGGAGAAGCCGTTGGAGTGGATGCCGGTGGACGGCAGGCCGATGAGCACGTCGCCCTTGGTGATGCCGGAGCCGTCGACGATCTTCGACTTCTCGGCCACGCCGACCGCGAAGCCGGCGAGATCGTACTCGTCCTCGTCGTACATGCCGGGCATTTCGGCGGTCTCGCCGCCGATCAGGCCGCTTCCGGCCTGCACGCAGCCGTCGGCCACGCCGGCGACGACCTGCTCGAGCAGGGCCGGATCGTTCTTGCCGCAGGCGATGTAGTCGAGGAAGAACAGCGGTTCGGCGCCCTGGGCGGCGATGTCGTTGACGCACATGGCGACGCAGTCGACGCCGATGGTGTCGTGCTTGCCGACCATCTTGGCGACGACGAGCTTGGTGCCCACGCCGTCGGTGCCGGAGATGAGCACCGGCTCCTTGTAGCCGAGGGAGGCGAGGTCGAACAGGCCGCCGAAGCCGCCGATGCCGCCGACCACGCCGGGGCGGTTCGTGCGGGCGACGTGCGACTTGATGCGCTTGACGACTTCGTAGCCGGCTTCGACGCTCACGCCGGCGTTCTCATATGCTTTGGGCATTGGGTTGGGCCTTTCTGATGTGGTGTGCCGCTCCCGCTGGCGGGAGCTGTCGGCATAGCCGACTGGGGGTTGGTCGTTGGTGGTGCCGCTCCCGCTGGCGGGAGCTGTCGGCGGGAGCCGACTGAGGGTGGTCTTGCCGAGGAGGCTCCTTCAGCCGTCATTCCGCGTCGGGCTGCACGGTGTACTCGTTGCCGATGTACTTGCTCTTGTACAGCGCGAACTCGGGCAGGCGCACGCGGTCCTCGGGGGTGAGGGACTTGAGGAAGTCCTCCTCGTAGTCGTCGAGCGCGGTCGGGTAGTCGCCGTTGAAGTAGGCGACGCACAGGCCGCCGTACGGGGCGTCCGCGCCGAGGCCGATCGATTCGACCAGACCGTCGAGCGACAGGAACGCGAGCGAGTCGGCGCCGATGTACTCGCGAATCTCCTCGACCGACTTGTGGCCGGCGATGAGCTCGCGCGTGGTGGAGATGTCGATGCCGTAGAAGCACGGGTACTTGAGCGGCGGCGAGCTGATGCGCATGTGCACCTCGGCCGCGCCGGCCTCCTTGAGCAGCTGCACGATGCGCTTCGACGTGGTGCCGCGCACGATCGAATCGTCGATGACGACGACGCGCTTGCCCTTGACGACGCTGCGCACGGCGGAGAGCTTCATGCGCACGCCCTGCTCGCGCAGCTCCTGCGTCGGCTGGATGAACGTGCGGGCCACGTACTGGTTCTTGATGAGGCCCATCTCGTTGGGCAGTCCCGCGGCCTCCGCGTAGCCGGACGCGGCGGACAGCGAGGAGTTCGGCACGCCGATGACCATGTCGGCGTCCACGCCGGATTCGGCGGCGAGGCGCGCGCCCATGCGCTTGCGGGCGGAGTGGACGTTCACTCCGTAGATGTCGGAGTCGGGGCGGGCGAAGTAGATGAACTCCATCGAGCAGATCGCGAGCTGCGTGTTGTTCGTGTACTGGACGATGCGGTAGCCGTGCTCGTTGACGACGACGATCTCGCCCGGGCGGATGTTGCGCACGAGTTCGGCGCCGACCACGTCGAGCGCGCAGGTCTCGGAGGCGAGCACGTAGGCGCCGTTCTTCATCTTGCCGAGGGAGAGCGGGCGGAAGCCGTTCGGATCGAGCGCGCCGATCATCGCGTCCTCGGTCATGAGCAGGTAGGCGAAGCCGCCGTGGACGGTGTTGAGCGCCTCCTTGAGCTTGTCCATGAAGGTGCGCTGCATGGAGCGGCGGATGAGGTGCATGAGCACTTCGGTGTCCGAGTTGGAGTGGAAGATCGCGCCCTCGTCCTCCAGCTTGCGGCGCAGGGACGGGCAGTTGGTGAGGTTGCCGTTGTGGCACAGGGCCACGTCGCCGTCGTGGAAGCGGAAGATGAACGGCTGGATGTTGTCCGTCGTGCCGGAGCCGGCGGTCGCGTAGCGCACGTGGCCGATCGCGCGGTCGCCCTTGAGGCGTTCGATCTCGCGTTCGTCGCCGAAGACCTGGGTCAGCAGGCCCAGGCCGCGGTGTCCGGTGAGGTGGCCGTTGTCGTTCGCGACGATGCCGGCGCCCTCCTGGCCGCGATGCTGCAGCGCGTGCAATCCGAAATAGGTGAGTCGTGCGGCGTCGGGGTGTCCCCATACGCCGAAGATGCCACATTCCTCATGAATGTCTTCGAGTTCAGCCGACAAGCCAAAGCTCCTTTTCAAACGTGGTCAGACATGGAGTTCACTACCTGTTCACCCTACCAATCGCCGGCTACATCATGGCGGCGCGTCGCGGCCGTGTCCGTCCCGCTATGTGGGCGTTTCCGGGGGCGGCGCGCGGGCGCGACACACGAAAGTAGAACAGACGTTCGATTGTTTGATATGATGATGGCGTTGCGTGATGATTGTCCGAACGTTTGTTTGATGATGGGAGGTGGTGGCGATGCCGGGTGCGGGCGGTTCCGGGCGGGGGCGCGTCTATCTCGCCATCGACCTCAAATCCTTCTACGCGTCCGTCGAATGTCATGCTCGTGGCCTCGATCCGTTGACGACGAACCTCGTCGTGGCCGACGAGACGCGCACCGACAAGACCATCTGCCTCGCCGTGTCGCCGTCGCTCAAGGCGTACGGGCTGCCGGGGCGTCCGCGCCTGTTCGAGGCGAAGGAACGGCTGCGGCGGGTGAACGCCGACCGCGCGCTCGCCGCGCCCGGCATGCGGCTGATGGGGGAGTCGTGCGACGCGCGCGACCTCGAACGTTCGCCGCGGCTCAAGGCGTCGATGATCATCGCCCCGCCGAGGATGGCGACGTACCTTGACGTCAGCGGGAGGATCTACGGCATCTATCTCAAATACGCGGCGCCCGAGCACATCCACGTGTATTCGATCGACGAGGTGTTCATCGACGCCACGCCGTATCTCGCATCGCTCGGCATGACCGCGCATCAGATGGCCATGACCATCGTGCGCGACATCCTGAGCGAGACCGGCATCACCGCGACCGCGGGCGTCGGCACGAACCTGTACCTCGCGAAGGTCGCGATGGACATCGTCGCCAAGCACATGCCCGCGGACGCGGACGGCGTGCGCGTCGCCGAGCTCGACGAGGCGTCGTACCGCCGCCTGCTGTGGGACCATCGCCCGCTCACCGACTTCTGGCGGGTCGGGCGCGGGTATGCGCGCAAGCTGGAGAAGGCGGGATTGATGACGATGGGCGACATCGCCCGGTGTTCGGCGGGGCGCGCCTCCGACTACTACAACGAGGAGCTGCTCTACCGCATGTTCGGCGTGAACGCGGAACTGCTCATCGACCACGCGTGGGGGTGGGAGCCGTGCACGATCGCCGACATCAAATCGTATGAGCCGGACGCGCACAGCACCAGCATCGGCCAGGTGCTCACCGGTCCCGCGGACTGGTCCACCGCGCGGCTCATCGCCAAGGAGATGGCCGATGCGCTCGCATTGGACCTCGTCGGCAAGGGGGTGCGCACGAACCGGCTCACGCTCGCCGTCGGGTACGACATCGGCAGTCTCGACGCGAGCCGGCTCGACGATTGCGAGACGCCGGAGATGAAACGGCTGGCGCGACGCGCCGCCGAGTCCTATCGCGGTCCGGTGGCGGTCGACCATTATGGGCGGAAGGTTCCCAAACCGTCGGTCGGCTCGATCGGACTGGGGGAGTTCACCTCCTCGTCGGCGCGCATCCGCGAGGCGATGACGCTGCTGTTCGAGCGCATCGTCGATTCGCGGCTGCTGGTGCGCAGGCTCACCGTCGTCGCCGACGATCTCGCCACGGACAAGGAGCTCGCCGCCGGCAAACGCTACGAGCAGCCCGACCTGTTCGCGCAGGATGATGGCGATGGGGGTGACGATCCGGGTGGCGACGGGTCGATGGCGGGAATGTCGGGCCATGCCGTGATGTCGACGGAAGATGGGCGCTCCGGCGGCGACGGTGTCCGGCCCCGTGGCGATGCCGGTGGGGGCGGCGGCGATGACGGTTGTCCCGTCGGAGAACCGGGTGGCGGCTCCGCCGGCGGCGACGGGCCCGACCGCGACGCGGTGGACCGCACGCTGCTGGCGATCAAACGCCGGTTCGGGAAGAACGCGGTCGTCAAGGCCATGAACATGGAACCCGGCGCCACCGGCATCGAACGCAACAACCAGATAGGAGGACACCATGCATGATCACCGGCTGTGCCGCTCCCGCTGGAGAAACCAGACCGCGGCAGAGGGCATCCGGCGATTGCCGGGCCTGTTCTTCGCTCCCGCTGGCGGGAGCTGTCCCGCGTATGCGGGACTGAGGGTGGCCGTGGAGATGCCGTCAGGAGGCGCCCGTCATGGCATTGCATGAGACGCACCGCTACGACGACATCATCGACATGCCGCACCACGTGTCCCGACGGCATCCGCCGATGTCGCGGCACAAACGCGCGGCCCAGTTCATGCCGTTCGCCGCGCTTACCGGCTACGAGCAGGTCATCGAGGAGACCGCGCGCCGCGTCGAGGAGTCCGTCGCCGCCCGCGACGCGCAATACGACCGCGACTTCGGCGCGTGACCATGGAACGGGTGCGGCTCGCGCGGCCGCGGTCAGGCATCCGGCCGGAGTCCGGTCGCGGTCAGGCATCCGATCGTAGCGCGGCCGCGAACGGTGACGCGGTGTAAGGTGTGTCGGCATCGGATCGGACGGGAAGGAGTCGCGGGAATGGTGGAGGCCGTCGTGATGCTCGCGTTCTGTGCGGCGCTGTTCGCAAGCGTCGCGCAAGGCTGGTCGATCATCCCCGCGCTGCTGATCGGCGTGGTGCTGTTCGCCGGATACGGGTTGGTGCGCGGCCGGAAGCTGTCCGCGATGACGCGCCGTGCGGTCGGCAGCATCCGCGCCGCGGGCATGATTCTCGTGACGTTCGCGCTGATCGGCATGCTGACCTCCCTATGGCGGGCCAGCGGCACCATCGCGTTCATCGTCGCCCACGCCTCGTCCCTGATTCACGGCGCGACCGTACTGCCGCTGACGTTCCTCCTCTGCTCGGCGATGTCGATACTGGTCGGCTCGTCGTTCGCCAGCGCCGCGACCATGGGCACGATCTGCATGTCGCTGGGGCTGTCGATGGGCGCCCATCCGGTGATGCTCGGCGGCGCGGTGCTCGCCGGCGTGTACGTGGGGACCGGTTCTCCCCGGTCTCCACCAGCGCGCTGCTCGTCGCGCAGCTCACTCACACGAACCTGTTCTCCAATCTCGGGCGCATGCTGCGCACCGGAGCGATACCGTTCGCCGTGAGCTGCATCGTCTACGTGGCGGCGGCCGTGGCCGGCGTCATGTCCGGAGATGGAACGACGACGGCCGTCGGTTCCGGCGGCGTACCAATCGCCGGATTGTTCGCGAAGGCGTTCGACCTGCATTGGCTCACCGTGACGCCGGCGATCCTCGTGGTCATCATGGCGCTGCTGCGCGTGGACGTGCGGCTGACCATGCTGACGAGCATCGCCGTATCCGCGGTGGTGTGCGTCGGCGTGCAGCGCATGGCCTGGCCGGAACTGCTGCGCCTCCTCGTGGACGGATACCATGCCGGCAATCCGCGCGTCGGCGCGCTGCTCGACGGCGGAGGCATGATCTCCATGCTGAACGTGGCGGCGATCGTGTGCATCTCATCCGCCTACGCGGGCATCTTCGCCGAAACCCGCATGCTCGCCCGGTTGCGGCACGCCATCGACGCGCTGGGCTCCCGTTTCGGCGCGACCGGCGCGACCACGGTCGTCGCGTCGTGCGCCGCGGCGCTCTCCTGCAACCAGACCCTGACGATCATGCTCACCCACCAGCTCTGTTCGGGACTGTACGGCGACGACGAGGCGTCGCGCGGTGACCGCGCCGTCGATCTGGAGGACTCCGCCGTCGTCATTGCGCCGCTGATCCCCTGGTCGATCGCCGGCGCGGTGCCGTTGGCCACGATAGGTGCCCCCACCGCGAGCATCGCCGCCGCGACGTTCCCCTATCTTCTGCCGCTCACCCGGCTCCTCACGGCAGTGCCGCGCCACCGGCGCCACAGCCGGAGGGAAAAGACCGTCGGTCTCGGACATCCGCGGCCGCGCGGGGGTGATGACGCTATCATGGCATCCGTATGACGTGGACGGCATCCATATGACATGGGTGAGGACTTCAACGAAAGGACGGCCGAGGATGGGCGTGAGAATCGGAAGGGCGTTGGCCGCCATGATGCTGTGCGGTGCGCTCGCCATCGGACTGGGCGCATGCGGGTCGTCGAACGCCTCCGACGCGAACGGGTCGGCGAACGGCTCCGCGAACAGTTCGCAGACCAGCGGGGATTCCTCCAAGAAGTCCGAACAGTCCGGCAAGTCGGATTCCGACGGTTCGGCCACGACGACGGATGGCTCGGACAGCGCGTCCACTTCCTCGGACGCATCCGGCTCCGGCGACGCTTCGGCATCCGCCGCTCCGGTCGACATTACCGGCACCTACGAGTTCTCCGATTTCGGCAAGGACTGCACGAAGGACTGCAAGATCACCGTCACCGTCAAGGACGGCATGATCTCCGCCGTCATGTCCGACGACTTCGGCGAATACCCGTACTGGTACGGCACCGTCGACTCCGCCTCCATCGCGAAGACCGGCAAGTGGACCAGCAAGGCCGATCCGAAGTCCGCGCAGGGCAGGAAGGTCGCCAAGTCCGAGTTCGGCTCCGAGGATTCCACCAAGGAGTTCACCTACGACGCGAAGGCCAAGAGCATCAACTTCGACCTTAAATTCTATGTGCGCGTCAACCACGTGAAGGCCAAGCTCGTCGGCTGAGGCAGGGGCCGCCCGTATCGGCGGGGCACATGTGAGTCACATGTCGGTGGTTGGCACGTCGATGGGCCGCATGTCGGTGAATCACATGTCGGTGAGCCCGGCCGCGGCGAACGCCTTGCGGTAGACGGCGACGAGGTCGTCCAGCCGCATCGACGCGTTCGCCGGACTCGTCGACGGCAGCGGCGTCATCGGCACGTCGAGACCTGCGGCCGACAGTTGCGGCGTGATGAGTCGCCGGTACAGTTGCGCCGCCTTGCCGCCCGTCGTGAAGACTCGGACGATCGGTGCGGCGCGTACGATCGGAACGATGTCGTTCGGCGTCGCGTCGCGGATGCTCGCGTCCGCCGCGCCGTCGATGTCACATGACGCGATCACATCCCATAGGGCGACGTGATGCCGCAATGCGAACGCGCGGCGCGATTCGGGGGAGTCGCCGACGCGGTCGGACGCGTCGCCGGGGTCCGTAAGCACCGCCTGCAGCACCGGCCAGAACCGGTTGCGCGGATGCATGTAGTAGAACGCCGCCTCCCGCGATTTCGGACTCGGCATCGATCCCAACACCAATGCCCGCGACGATCCGTCCCACACCGGCCCGAAGCCATGCTCCACATGCACCATGCCGTCCATCATAGGCAGTGCCGACATGGGTGGTGTCGGTATGGGTGGCACTGGCGTGGGTGGCACCGGTACGAGTGGTGTCGGTATGGGTGGCACCGATATGGACGGTGCCGGCCGTCGGAGCGATGCGCGGATTGTCCGACACACCATGTAGTTATGTACATAACACATAACTATTGAATAAGTAGCCGTTGTCTGAACTTTATGGCATGGTCGCCGTTCGATGGTCGATGTGTTGGCGGCGTGCCGCCGACGGTACGCCGTATCGCGCCCGGGCATGGAAGACGGGCGAAGATGAAGGAAAGGAACCTCATGAGGAACAACAATGGGGGAGGGCTCCGGGTTTCATGGCGTGCCGCGGTCGGCGCGCTGGTCTCCTGCGCCACACTGCTGTGCGGTCTGACCGTCGCCTCCACGGCCCAAGCCGATGAATCGACCGTCGACACGAATCTGGGCAACGCCGTCAGAATCGAACCGGCGACGAAGAACGGGAACGACTACACGGGCACGAAGCAATATCTCGCCTCATCGGACACAGTCAAGACCCCGCTGGTGTTCAGCGACAAGGAAGACGATAATACGCTGTGGAACATCGCAGGCTGGGGTGATAACACGGTCTATGACGATGCCGTATATGCTCAGGCGCCGCACACCGTCTCCCTCAAGAACCAGAAGACCGGTTTCCGCATCAAGGGTGGCAACGTCGCTTGGAACGGCCAGTACCAGGAGGATCTGAACCAGTACAATAAGAAGGTGCTGTCCTGGGATGGCGACGGCCATGGCGGCTGGGAATCTATCAAGGTCGAACCGGCTGGCAACGGCACCGTCGCTTTGAGGGACACCGATACCGGTCTGTACTTCAAGTTCGACGGAACCAATCTGGTGACCACCGATAAGACGGACGCCATCGACGATGCAGGCCACTTCCTCCTGCACACCAGCCAGACCACTCCCGTCGCGCCGACCGGCGTGAAGGTCTCCGACATCGCCGACACCGTCGCGACCGTGAGCTTCGCGGAGGCGAAGGACTCCTTCGTCACCGACTACGAGGTCACCGCCACGCCGACGACCGACAAATCCGCGAAGACCATCGACGTCAAGGCGACGACCACCACCGTCAAGCTTGAAGGACTCACCTCCCACACCGCATACACGGTGAGCGTCAAGAGCCTGTTCGGCAATACCGCTTCCGCAGCCGGTGATGCCGCCACGTTCAAGACGACCGCCGGCGCCCCGCTGCCCGCCCCGAAGAACGTGAAGGCGGAGGAAGCCAAGGACAAGGACGGCAACGCCACCGGCATTACGCTCACCTGGGACAACGTCGACGGAGCCAAGGGCTATGAGGTCTATCGCGCCAAGTCCGGTTACGCCAAGGACTCGGACTTCGTGAAGGTCAGCGGCGACCAGCCGGTCAACGCCACCACGTTCACCGACAAGCTCGCGGACCTGAACAAGAACGACAAGGGCAAGACCGACGAGTACGCCAACTACTACAAGATTCGTACCGTGAACCAGTACGACGACCTGTCCGTCTTCGATGACGCGACCGCCTCCCTCGACCAGACCCTCTTCGGCGACCACACGCTCGTGTTCGCCCCGACAGACGACATGGCCAAGGTGGACAAGGTCCTCGCCGACCTGTTCACCAAGCAGAACGACCGCGGTGCCGACGCCCAGTTCAAGAGCGAGCACTGGCAGGTCTACTTCAAGCCGGGCGATTACGTCAAGACCAAGGACTCGGCCATCTCCACCATCGATCTCGGCTTCTACACCAACATCAACGGTCTGGACAAGACGCCGAAGGATACGATGCTGAACAACATCTCCATTCCGGCGTATCTTGACAGCAACAACGCCACCTGCAACTTCTGGCGTGCGATCGAGAACATCGGCGTGAAAAACACCGGCTTCGACAACGGTCAAGCCGGCAACGGCTCCTGGCGTCCCCAGTATCTGAACTGGGCCGTGGCCCAGGCCGCACCGATGCGTCGCGTGTGGACCGACCGCCCGGTCGCCTACGATTGGCAGTACGGCTGGGCCTCAGGCGGCTATGTGGCCGACTCCCAGTTCGAAGGCCAAGGGGGCGACAAGAAGGAGGGCGCCGGCACCTGGTCCGGCCAGCAGTTCTACACCCGCAACTCCGATTTCAACGACAACACCGCCTACGGCACCACGCTCAACAACTTCCTGCAAGGCGTGACCGGTGCGAATAACGTCAAGGCGCTGGACGGACAGAACGGTATGACCCTCAAGGATGCCGCCGGCAAGCGCGTGGGCGTCAGCAATTGGGGAGTCGCCGGTGCGGACGGTGCCCAGCAGGTTCTGACCTCCATCGACTCCACCGAGAAGATCGCCGAGAAGCCGTTCCTCTACCTTGACGACAACGGCGAATACCAGGTGTTCGTGCCCGGCTACCGCAAGAACGCCAAGGGCGTCAGCTGGGGCGACGGCAAGGACAACAACGGCATGGGCGTGGGCGAAAGCATCCCGCTCTCCAAGTTCTACATCGCAGATCCCAATGACGACCAGTTCGCCGAGCATGTCAACAAGGCCATCGAAGACGGCAAGAACGTCTATCTGAAGCCCGGCGTGTACCACGCGAAGTCCCCGATCGACGTCAACCGCAACGACGTGGTCGTGCTCGGCACCGGTATGGCGACCATCATCCCGGACAACGAGGACGCCGCCCTCAAGATCGGCGACAAGGCGAAGAAGGGCGTGCGCATCGCGGGTCTGATCTTCGATGCCGGCAAGCACTCGAAGTATCTGGTGAAGGTCGGCGACACGAAGAACAACGCGGGCGATGCAGACGATCCGATCGAGCTGCAGGACATCTTCTACCGCATCGGCGGCACCACCGACAGCACCACCTCCGCCGATTACGGCATCGTGATCAACACCAAGAACACGATTACCGATCACTTCTGGATCTGGCGCGCCGACCACGGCGCCGGCGTCGGCTGGCCCAGCGGCGAGAACAAGTGGAACTACTCCAAGAGCGGCATGGTCGTGAACGGCGACAATGTGATCGCATACGGCCTGTTCAACGAACACCACGAGGAGTACGACACGCTCTGGAACGGCGAGAACGGCAAGACGTTCTTCTACCAGAACGAGAAGTGCTACGATCCGATCTCCCAGGATTCGTGGAAGTCCCACAACGGCACCGTGAACGGCTACGCCGCCTACAAGGTCGCCAACGGCGTGAAGAACCACTACGCCGTCGGTCTCGGCATCTACAACGTGTTCATCTACACCGGTCCCGAGGTGAAGAACGACGGTAATGACGGCAGCAGCCCCACCGACCCCAACCAGCACACCGGTGACGGTACGGCGGCCATGGAGATGGACAACGCCGTCGAAGTGCCGAACTCCAAGGGCGTCGTCATCGAGAACGTCACCACCCAGTCGTTCGCCGATCTGAAGGATAAGGAGAAGAACAACAAGGCCGTCCGCAAGTTCAACTCCATCGTCAACGGCGTTGGCGGCAAAGTCGGCAGCGGCCCGAACATCACGAGCTGGAACCGCAAGTTCCTGCTTCGCTACCAGGGCAACGACACCAAGGACAAGGACAGCAAGACGGTCGACGGCAAGACCGGTGACGCCAAATACGGCACCGCCGAGTACGGCAAGGACCCGGGTCTGACGAATACCGATGAGAACGGCACGGACGTCACGTCCAAGTTCAACAAGTTCATCGGCACCGACAAGTCTGAAACCGTCCGCCAGCTGGGCGAGGAGGTCGACCTGACCAAGCTGCCCGACCTGAAGAAGGCGATCGACGCCGCCGAGGCGAAGACCAAGGAATCGGACTACACGACGAAGTACACCGCGGACAGCCGCAAGGCAATCGAAAAGGCTCTTGCCGACGCGAACACGGTCTACAAGAACCTCACCAATGCCGACTACCTCAAGTACGACGCCAAGTCCTCCGATGCCAAGGCCATTGAGAGCAGCCTCGCCGCCCTGAACAAGAAACTCGATCTGAACGGCGCCGACTACTCCAACCTGGACAAGGCCATCAAGGAGGCCGAGTCCAAGAAGCAGTCGGACTACACCGAGAAGACGTGGACCCCGTTCGCCGCGGCGTTGAAGGCCGCGAAGGACGTCAAGCGCGATCTCAAGGTCACCGACCAGGCGACCGTCGATGCTGCGACCAAGGCCCTGACCGATGCCGCCGCCGCGTTGGCGAAGAAGGCCGACTACTCCAACCTGGACAAGGCCATCAAGGAGGCCGAGTCCAAGAAGCAGGATGAGTACACCGAGAAGACGTGGACCCCGTTCGCGAATGCGCTCGCCTCCGCAAAGGGCATCGACCGTGACCTCGCCGACTCCGACCAGAAGACCATCGACGATGCGGCCAAGGCCTTGACCGATGCGGCCGCCGCGTTGACGAAGAAGGCCACCGAGCCGTCCGAGCCGAACAAGCCGTCCGAGCCGAACAAACCGGGTAACGACCAGTCCGGCCAGCAGTCCGGTCAGAAGCAGTCCGGTGGCCAGATGGCGAACACCGGTGTGTCGGTCCTCGTACCGGCCGTGATCGTGCTGCTGTGCGCGATCGCCAGTGGCATCGTGCTCACGTTCCGCCGCGTGAAGCACTGACCTCAGCCGAAAAGGGCCGGTGCCCGGAGCCATCGCACTCCGCGCACCGGCCCTTTCGTCTTTTCCGATTCACGATTCCAGCATCACGGCAATCACGAATCGGAGACGGATGATATTCCCCGATACTCAAGGATGTCGGAATAGGTGACGAGTTCGACGTTGCCCATGCGCCGCGCAAGTTCCCCGCACCCATCGGTGAATCCCGACTTGGAGAACAGGTACAGACGCGTCCGGGTGTATCGGAACAGCCGGCTGCGATGATCGAGCAGTTCCAAGACTCCGACATCGACCGGCTCGTTGGTCCATTTGCACTAGGCACCGCAAATTAGTCGACCATACTTTAGTCGAGTACGATTGACTAAAGTATGGTCGACTAATTTGCATGACGAATCAGCATCCCGGTTCACGATTTTCAAGGTCTATGGAATCGTGAACTGGAACCGAACGGAATCGCGCATGTGCGTTCCGCGGGAACGGCGGATTCCCAAGGAACCCCGTGTTCATATGAACAGGTTCCCGGTTCACGATTCGCCAAGCCTCAAAATCGTGAACCGGGAAACCCAAAGGGGCTGGCCCCCGGAGCCATCACGACCCCGGGAACCAGCCCCTACCTTATCGACCTACCTTATCGACCTACCCGATCAGGCGGCGAAGTAGTCGACGCCGGCCTCGAAGATCGGCTGGACCTTGTCGCCGGGCACGTTCACGTACAGGCCGTTGCCGGAACGCTCCGAATGGCCCATCTTGCCGAACACGCGTCCGTCCGGGCTGGTGATGCCCTCGATGGCGAGCATCGAACCGTTCGGGTTGACGTCCAGGTCCATGCCGGGCACGCCGGCCTCGCTCACGTACTGCGTGGCGATCTGGCCGTTGGCCTTGAGGCGCGCGAGCGTCTCGTCGGAGGCGACGAAACGGCCCTCGCCGTGCGAGATGGCGACCGTGTGCACGTCGCCCACGGAGGTCTTCGCGAGCCACGGGGACAGGTCGGAGGCAACGCGCGTGCGCACGAGACGGCTCTGGTGGCGGCCGATCGTGTTGAACGTCAGCGTCGGGCAGGTCGCGTCCATGTCGACGATGTCGCCGAACGGCACCAGGCCCAGCTTGATGAGCGCCTGGAAGCCGTTGCAGATGCCGAGCATGAGGCCGTCGCGGTTCTTCAGCAGGTCGCGCACCGCCTCGGTGACGGCGGGGGCGCGGAAGAACGCGGTGATGAACTTGGCGGAGCCGTCCGGCTCGTCGCCGCCCGAGAAGCCGCCCGGGATCATCACGATCTGGCTCTTGCCGATTTCCTCGACCAGCTTGGCGGTGGACTCGGCCACCGCGGCCGGCGTGAGGTTGTTGACGATCAGCGTGTGCGCCTCGGCGCCCGCGCGTTCGAACGCGGCGGCCGAATCGTACTCGCAGTTGTTGCCCGGGAACACGGGGATGATGACGCGTGGGCGCGCCACGCCGGAGCCGACGTACACGGTCTTCTTCACACCGGCCTCGGCCGCGTGGAAGTCGATGGTCTCGACGGTCTCGGTCTTCTCCGCGCCGTGGGAACGGTACGGGAACACGGATTCGATGCCGCCCTCCCACGCGTCCTGCGTGGCCGCGAGGCCCAGCGTCTCGCCGGCGGCCGTGAACTCGTAGGCTTCGGTGGTCACGCCGATCTCGCCGACCTCGACCAGGTTGGAAACGGCCGGGATCTTCTCGTTGTCCTTGAGCTCGACGATGAACGAGCCGTACGCCGGCTTGAACAGGTCGTCGAGCGCGATGCCGTCGTTGAGCGCGACGCCGATGCCGTTGCCCACGGTCATCTTGAACAGCGCCTCGGCGGTGCCGCCGTAGCCCGGCGTGGAGACGGCCAGCGCGGTGCCGAAGTCGGTGAGCTCCTCGACCAGGCCGAACGCGTCGAGCAGCGCGTCCTTGTCCGGCGTGAGGCCGTCGGCCAGGTAACGCGGCGCGATGCGCACGATGCGGTGGCCGGCACCCTTGAACTCGGGGGAGGTGGCGCGCTTCATATTGCCCACGGCCACGGCGAAGGAGATCAGCGTCGGCGGCACGTCGAGATCCTCGAACGAACCGGACATGGAATCCTTGCCGCCGATCGCGCCGGCGCCGAGGTCGATCTGAGCCATGAGCGCGCCGAGCACGGCGGCCATCGGCTTGCCCCAGCGTTCCGGCTCGTCGCGCAGCTTCTCGAAGTACTCCTGGAAGCTCAGGTACGCCTTCTCATGCTCGAAGCCGGCGGCGACCAGCTTGGCGAGCGATTCGACGACGGACAGGTAGGCGCCGGTGAACTGGTTCTTCTCCATGATGTACGGGTTGAAGCCCCACGCCATCGCGGAGGCGGTGGTGGTCTCGCCGAACACGGGGAGCTTGGCGACCATCGCCTCGTTCGGGGTGAGCTGCTTGACGCCGCCGAACGGCATGAGCACGGTGCCCGCGCCGATCGTCGAGTCGAAGCGCTCCGACAGGCCCTTGTTGGAGGCCACGTTGAGGTCGGTGACGAGCGCGTGCATGCGCTCGGCGAACGTGCCGGTGGTCCACGCGGCGGGCACCTCGTACGCCTGCTGCGCCTCGATGTGCACGGCCTGGTGCTTCGGCGCGCCGTTGGAGGCGAGGAACTCGCGGGTGAGGTTCACGATCTCGTCGCCGTTCCAGGTCATCACCATGCGCGGGTCCTCGGTCACGGTGGCGATTACCGTCGCCTCGAGGTTCTCCTCGCGCGCGTAGCCGAGGAACTCCTCGACGTCTTCGGCGGCGACGTCCACGGCCATGCGCTCCTGCGATTCGGAGATCGCCAGCTCGGTGCCGTCGAGACCCTCGTACTTCTTCGGGACGGTGTTGAGGTCCACGTACAGGCCGTCGGCCAGCTCGCCGACCGCCACGGACACGCCGCCCGCGCCGAAGTCGTTGCAGCGCTTGATGAGACGGCACGCGTCGCCGCGGCGGAACAGGCGCTGCAGCTTGCGCTCGACCGGCGCGTTGCCCTTCTGCACCTCGGCGCCGTCGAGTTCCAGCGATTCGACGTTGTGGGCCTTCGAGGCGCCCGTCGCGCCGCCGATGCCGTCGCGTCCGGTGCGTCCGCCGAGCAGGATGATCTTGTCGCCGGGGGCCGGGGTCTCGCGGCGCACGTGGTCGGCCGGGGTGGCGGCCACGACCGCGCCCACCTCCATGCGCTTGGCCACGTAGCCCGGGTGGTAGATCTCGTCGACCTGGCCGGTGGCGAGACCGATCTGGTTGCCGTAGGACGAGTAGCCGGCGGCCGCGGTGGTCACGAGCTTGCGCTGGGGGAGCTTGCCCTCCAGCGTCTCGGAGACCGGCACGGTCGGGTCGGCGGCGCCGGTCACGCGCATCGCCTGATACACGTAGGAACGGCCCGACAGGGGGTCGCGGATGCAGCCGCCGATGCAGGTGGCGGCGCCGCCGAACGGCTCGATCTCGGTCGGGTGGTTGTGGGTCTCGTTCTTGAACAGGAACAGCCAGTCCTGCATCTCGCCGTCGACGTCCACCTTCACCTTGACGGTGCAGGCGTTGATCTCCTCGCTCTCGTCGAGACCGGTGAGGATGCCGTTCTTCTTGAGCCACTTCGCGCCGATCGTGCCCATGTCCATCAGACACAGCGGCTTGCCCTCGCGGCCGAGCTCGCGGCGCAGCTCGAGGTAGCGCTCGAACGCGGCCTTCACGACCTCGTCGTCGATGGCGACGTCGGTCAGGATCGTGCCGAACGTTGTGTGGCGGCAGTGGTCGGACCAGTAGGTGTCGATGACCTTGATCTCGGTGATCGTGGGTTCGCGGCCCGCCTCGGCGAAGTACTTCTGGCAGAACTTGAGATCCGCCAGGTCCATGGCGAGACCGCGCTCGTCGATGAACTTCTGGCCGGCTTCGGCGTCCATCTCGTTGAAGCCGGCGATGACCTCGACCTTGCCGGGCGTCGGCACGGCGGTCTTCAGCGTCTCCTTGACGTCGAGGGACGCCTCGCGCGCCTCGACCGGGTTGATGACGTAATGCTTGATCGCCTCGACGTCCGCCTCGGTCAGGTCGCCTTCGAGGGCGTACAGCTTCGCGGAGCGCACGGTGGGGCGCTCACCCTGCGAGATGAGCTGGATGCATTCGCTGGCGGAGTCGGCGCGCTGGTCGAACTGGCCGGGCAGGAACTCGGTGGCGAACACCTTCGCCGCGCCGAAGTCCGGCAGGTCGTTGGTCACGTCGTCCACCTGCGGCTCGCTGAACACGGTGGGCGTGGCCTGGGCGAACAGCTCGGCGCTGATGCCCTCCACGTCGTAGCGGTTCACGATGCGCACGGACTTGAGGCCGGCGATGCCGAGGATGGTCTTCAGCTCGCCTGCGAGCTGCTGCGCCTCGACGTCGAAGCCGGGCTTCTTCTCCACGTACACGCGGAAAACCATGAGGGTCCTTTCGTTATCAGGTTCTTAAACGGGCTGGGATGGGGAGTGATATGAATATGGCCCCCGCCGGCGGGGGGCTGTCCGCGAAGCGGACTGGGGGTGGTCTTCCGGTTCGTTCCCGGACAGCCACCCTCAGTCAGCCTGTGGCTGACAGCTCCCGCCGGCGGGAGCCAACGGTGTCACTCGGCGCGTTCGACGCCTTCGGCCTCGGCCAGCTTGACCAGACGGCCATAGATCTCCTCGTACGCGGGGATGATGTTGCCCAGGTCACGGCGGAAGAGGTCCTTGTCGAGGTGTTCGATCTTGCCGGACTTGTCCTTGAGGTCCCACAGGCGGCAGGTGTCCGGGGTGATCTCGTCGGCGAGCAGGATGGTGCCGTCGGAGGTCTTGCCCTCTTCGATCTTGAAGTCGACGAGCTGCACGTCGATCTTGGAGAAGATGTCCTTGAGCGCCTCGTTGACGGCGCGGGCGATGCGGGAGATCTCGGCGAGCTCCTCCTCGGTCACGAGGCCGAGCGCGATGAGGCCGTCGTCGTTGATGAACGGGTCGCCCAGATCGTCGGACTTCACGCAGAACTCGAGGATCGGCTTCTTGAGCGGGGTGCCCTCCTCGACGCCGTAGCGCTTGGCGAAGGAGCCGGCCGCGGTGTTGCGCATGATGATCTCAAGCGGGAACATGTCCATCTTCTTGACCAGCTGCTCGGTGTCGGACAGACGCTTGATGAAGTGGCTCTCCACGCCGCGCGCCTTGAGCAGGTCGAAGATGACGGAGGTGATGTGGTTGTTCAGGTTGCCCTTGCCCTCGATCTGGGCCTTCTTCGCGCCGTTGCCGGCGGTCGCCTGATTCATGTATTCGACCCACAGCACATCGGGGTCGTCGGTTGCGTACATCTTCTTGGCCTTGCCCTTGTAGAGCATTTCCAGTTTCTCCATTACTCGCCTTTCAGGAGTGGAATATCTGGGTGAACTAACGGTAAAAGGGTACCAATCGCCGGCTACATGCAACACACGACCGCGGCATGGTCACCGCCGGTGGGATCATCTCCGCGCCGAATCGCCTCCGGCGAGACGGGGAGTGCGGAGAGTACGCCCTTACCGCACCTCGATGTCGAGCGCGTCGGCCACGTGCGCGGCCTTGGCACGCGCGTCGGCTTCGCTCTCGCCGATCGCCAGCGCGACGGCCATGCGGCGATGACCGTGCACCTCCGGCTTGGCGAAGACGCGCAGGTCGGTGCCGGGCTCGGCGAGCGCGCCCGCCAGATTCGAGAATTCCGCCTCGCCGTCGCCCGCGACCACGATCGCATGGCTGGCCGCGACGGAGCCCTCCGGCAGCGACAGCGCGACGTGCCCCGCCGTAACCGGCAGACCGAGGACCGCGCGCGCGTGCAGCGCGAACTCGCTCAGGCGCTGCGAGGCCATCGTCACCATGCCCGTGTCGTGCGGGCGCGGCGAGACCTCGTTGAATAGGACCGAACCGTCGGTCAGTACGAACAGTTCCACGCCGAACACGCCCCAACCGGTCTCGCCGCTCGCCTGCGCCTTCGCGACCAGTCCCTCGACGGCCGTGCACGCGATGAGACCGGCCTGCGCGAGCACCTCCTCGGACGAGGTCGCCGGCTGCCAGGATTCGCGGTAGTCTCCCGACTCCTGACGCTGCCCGATCGGCGCGCACGTCACGATGCCGGCGCTCGACGAGACCGTCAGCACGGTCAGCTCGTAGTCGAGCGGCGCCAGCGCCTCGACGATCACGCGCGACACGTCGCCCTCGCCGGCGGCGCGACGGCCCTCTTGCGCCTCCGTCCACGCGGCGTCGATCGCATCGGCGGAACGTACGATGGACTGGCCGTGACCGGACGAGCTCATCACCGGCTTGACGACGCACGGGTATCCGACCTTGTCCGCGCCGGCACGCAGCTCCTCCAGGGAACCCGCGAAACGGTACGGCGTGGTCGGCAGTCCCAACTCCTCATGCGCGATGACGCGCAGGCGCTCGCGGTCCATGCAGATCGCCGCAATCTCGGCGCTCGGCACCACCTGCACGCCACGTGCGGCCGCGTCGGCCAGCTCGGACGTGGCGATCGCCTCCACCTCGGGTACGACGATGTCCGGCCTGACCTCATCGAACAGGGCCTTGAGCTCGTCGGCGTTCGCCATGTCGAGCACGCGCGCCTCATGCGCCACCTGCTGGGCCGGCGCACCCGCGTAGGAGTCCGCGGCGCACACCCACGCGCCCAGACGCATCAGTTCGATCGTCACCTCTTTGCCGAGCTCGCCCGAGCCGAGGAACAGCACGCGCGTCGGATGCGCGCCCAGCGGCGTGCCCAGCACTCGGTCGGAAGCGGGGGAGTGGGAATCGGACAGGGAATCAGGGGAAACATTCACGCTATCGGTCATGCGTCACATTCTCCCATCGTGTCCCGATACGCCGTGCCGTCGCGTGTCCCGCCGCGCCGGCACGACATGTTCATCCGATGTGCGTCCGCTGATAACCCTCCATAAACACCGTGTATAGACACGCCGTTGCCATGCGCCGGTCCGCGGCGTACCTTGAATACCACCGATCGGTTGGGAATAAACGATCGGGCCAACGTTTCCTGAAGGGGAAGAAGGGAGTTGGGACATGGGGAAAGGGAATCCGTCGCCCGCGGGGAATCCGATCGCGGATCTGATCTCACGCAGGGCGGCGGCGCTCCCTCCGAACCCGTTCGCTCAGGCGGACGCGCGCACCGCCGCCGCGATTCGCGCCGGGCATGACGTCATCGACCTGTCCAAAGGCAATCCCGACGGCGCGCCTCCCGTGTTCATGCAGGACGCGCTCGCCCACGCGGCGCACGACCCGTCCCTGTTCCGCTATCCCGCATTCGACGGCATCCCCGCCTATCTCGACGCCATCGCGTACTGGTACGACACGCGTCACGGCGTCACGCTCGACCCGCGCACGCACCTGCTCGCCACCGCCGGCGCGTCGGTGGGCATCGCCACCGTCATCGAAGCGCTCGTCGACGAAGGCGACACTGTCGTGGCCGTCGACCCGTACTATCCGCAATACGAGGGCTCCACCGCCGTCGCGAAGGGGCGTTTCGTGACGATTCCCGCGGACCCGGCCCACGGCTACCTGCCCGATCTCGACGCCGTCTCGCCGCGTCTGTGGGACGAGGCGAAACTGCTCATCCTCAACTATCCGAACAATCCGACCGGCGCGGTCGCCACGCCGGAATTCTATGGGCATGTCGTCGCGCTCGCCCACGCGCATCGGTTCGCGGTGATGAACGACTTCGCCTACGCGGGCATCGAATTCGGCAGCGAACCCTCTCCCAGCATTCTTGAGGTGCCCGGCGCGTCCGACGTGGCCGTGGAGCTCGGCTCGCTGTCGAAGATGTTCATGGTCGCCGGGTGGCGAGGCGGCTGGATCGCCGGCAATGCCGACATCCTCGCCGCCGCGAAGGCCGTCCATCAGCAGACCACCGTGCTCGCCTCCAGCGTCGTGCAGCAAGCCGGCGCGGTCGCGCTGAGCGGCGACCTGCGGTCCGTGACGGCGCTCGGTGCAAGCTACGGACACCGCGCGCAGGTGCTCGCCGACGGGCTTCGCGACGCGGGAATCGACGTGGCGCCGCCGCGCGGAGGACTGTTCCTGTGGGCGCGAGTGCCGGACGACTTCCGTGCGTCGGATGGAGGCGTGTCGGACGGAGACACGTCGGATGGAGGCGTGTCGGACACGTTCACCGCATGGCTCATCGAACACGCGGGCGTGGCGGTCATGCCCGGATCGTGCTTCGGCCCCGCATCGGACGGATTCGTGCGCCTCAGTCTGCTGAAACCTGAACGCGACCTCTATCAGGCGGTGTCGCGCATCACGCACGCGCTGGCATAGACTGGAGCAATGCGTGAACAGGAGAATGCTGAGGAGTTCGGGAAGACGTCGATCGTCGAGGAGGACATCGACCGCCCGCTGACGATCGCGCTGGTGGTCGACACGGTCGGCAACCAAGGCAACGGCACATCGAATTCGGCGCTTCAATGGGCGGCCGAACTGGAACGGCAAGGGCATCATGTGCGTCTCGTCGGTGTCGGCGCGCCCGATTATCCGGCCCGCGTCAACCGGGTGCCGCTCGTCTCGTGGGTGGCGGCCAAACAGCAGATGCAGTTCGCCGAACCGAGCGACACGCTGTTCCGTACCGCGTTCCAGGGTGTGGACGTCGTCCACATCTACATGCCGTTCAAATTCGGGCGTCGCGCCGCGAAGATCGCCCGCCAGATGCACATCCCCGTGACCGCCGGATTCCATCTGCAACCGGAGAACGTCCTGTATTCCGCGGGACCGCTGCGCTACATCCCCGGCATGGAGAAGTTCCTCTACTGGCTGTTCCGCCAATGGCTGTACAAGCGCGTCGACCATATCCACACGCCCACCGAGATGACCGCGAGCCTGCTGCGCGAACACGGCTACAAAGGCACAATGCATGTAATCTCCAACGGGTATTCGCCGCGATTCACCGCGCGTAAGCCGCTCGACTCGGACGCGCCTGCGCACGTGCCGTTCCGCGTCGTCGCGTCCGGGCGTCTCGCCCATGAGAAGGACCAGATCACGCTCATCAAGGCGATCTCGATGAGCCGGCACGCCAGCGACATCCAATTGGTGATCGCCGGCACCGGTCCGCTCAAACGCTATCTCACGTTCCGTGCGAACCGTCGCCTCAAGCGCAAGGCGGATATCGGCTTCCACCGCAACGCCGACATGCCGGCGCTGCTGCGTTCATGCGACCTGTTCGTGCACTGCTCGATCGCCGACATCGAATCGGTGAGCGTCATCGAGGCGATGGCGTGCGGACTCGTGCCGGTGATCGCCGCGTCCGAACTGTCCGCGGCGAGCCAATTCGCGCTGACGGACGCCTCGCTGTTTCCGGTGCGCGACGCGGCGATGCTCGCGCGCCGCATCGACTGGTGGATCGACCATCCGGACGAGCTCGCGCGGTGGGGCGAGATTTACGCCGAGCACACGCGCGAGCATTATTCGGTGGAGGCGTCCGTCCACCGGTTCGTCGACATGGAACGCGAGGCGATCGCTACAGCAGGGCGATAAGCCGATCGGTCTCCTCGTCCGTGGTCGCCCAGCTCGTGCAGATGCGCATCACCGTGTGCGTGTCGTCCGCCTTTTCCATGAAGCCGAGACGCACGTCGCGCTCCAGACGTTCGATCGTCGGCTTGTCGAGCGTGATGAAGATCTGGTTGGTGGGCGCCTCGAACGTGAGCGTGTAGCCCTTCTCGCGCAACGCGGCGCGGATGCGGTCCGCCTGCACGTTCGCATTGCGGGCGATGCGGAAGTAGAGATCGTCGGTGAACAGCGCATCGAACTGCGCGCCGAGCAGGAAGCCCTTCGCGAGGAGGGCGCCATGCTGCTTGATCTCGGTAAGGAAATGCCGCGGGGCGGTGGAAAGCGTGTCGCGGTTCGCGAACACGACCGCCTCGCCGAACATCGCGCCGACTTTCGTGCCGCCTATATAGAAAACATCGGCGATGGCGGCGAGCTCGGGCAGGGTCATGTCGCAGCCGGTCGCGGTCAGCCCGTAGCCGAGACGCGCGCCGTCGACGAACAGGGGCATGTCGTAGCGGTGCGCGACGTCGGCAATGGCCTGCAGCTCGGATTTCGCGTAGACCGTGCCGTACTCGGTCGACATGGAGACGTAGACGGAACCGGGGAAGACCATGTGGTCATGGTTGCCGTCAGCGTAGAAGGTTGCGCAGTATTCATCGAGCTCGTGAGGGTCCATTTTGCCGTCGTGGTGGGGGAGCGTGAGCACCTTGTGACCGGAGTATTCGATGGCGCCCGCCTCGTGCACGTTCGGGTGGCCGGATTCGACGGCGACGACGCCCGCATACGGCGGCGTGATCGCGTCGATGACGACCTGGTTGGCCTGCGTGCCACCGACCAGGAACCAGATGTCGGCGTCCGGCAACTCGCATGCCTCGCGGATGCGCGTTTTGGCGCGCTCGCAGATCGGGTCGGAGCCGTAGCCGGGGTAGAGGCCGTCGTTGAGGCGCGTGATCGCGTCGATGACCGCCGGATGGGCGGCGCGGGAGTAATCGTTCTCGAAAGAAAGCATGATGACGAGTGTAGGGCGTGGGGCGTTCCTATCGGGGCGTTACGCTCGACATTCGTCTGCGGACTGTACTTCCGGATGCCGGCCGTGTCTCGTGGTATCGGATTCGCGGTATCGGATTCTCGGATTCGGGGTGATGGGCTGTAGGCCGATGCTTCGCTGAAAACAAAAGACCCCCCGAGGTTTTCCTCGGGGGGTCTTAGTGGGGTGGCTAACGTGGCTCGAACACGCGACCTTCTGAACCACAATCAGATGCTCTACCAACTGAGCTATAGCCACCATTGTTCTCGACCCGCTTGCGCCGGTCGGCAACGAGTGAATACAATACAGGACTTTTCGCCGTTGTCCAACTACGGCGTGTCGCTCTTGATTTCAAGGGTTGGGGTCAAATCGGACGGTCGTGGTGTGGCGGGCGATTGTTCGGTCGTTCATGTGGATGCCGTTCGTGGAGCGGCATCCATGCGGGATCTGTCGCTCGGATGTCCGGCGTATATCCGGTCATGGCCGGCGGCAGGCCGTGGCGGTACGGCGGGTCTGTGGCTTGGCCGTGCGGCCGTGTTCGCTTACGCGCATTCGACGCTTGCCGTCCGGTGTGGTCGCGCATGCCGCAGGCTTGCCGTGCCGCAGGCCTGCTGCATCAACCGCTCGCATGTGCACATGGCAACGGTCACATTGTTCGTTTATGTTCATTTCAATAATGACGGCGAGCCTTACTGCTTATTGGTATTTCGGCGTGTCGCCTTACATGCGATGTTCGGTTTTTGGTATACTTCCAAGTGAAGGCCGGAGTTTAAGATCGGCCGGGAATCCGGCAGGTCGCAACGAAGCGCAGAAAGCCGTAAGGCCGCAGGCGCAACGCCTTCGAACTGATAATTGAACAGCGATCGATGGTGAATTCACCGAGGTGCGGCATGGAAGCACGGCGCAGGCGCCGGACCGCGAAGCAAACACGTGTACTGGTTAATGAGTGGTTCATCATTGCAAGGAGGCCGCGCAAGGTGGCGCGGCGAAACAGATAGCGTACCATCGCCTCCTTCCCCATTACAGATGGCTCCCCGGAACTTCTTCCCTTCGGTTCCGGGGAGCCATCTTCTTGTTGTCGGGCGTATTCTTCGGAGTAGACACTTCGAAGTAGCGGGATTCTTCGCTTTGATGGTTCTTCGGGTTATAGGCAAAATGTGTGTCCAGCGGTCTAGTCGTTCTTCGTATTTTGTCGTGTATGTCCCATGCGGCTCCATGCGGCTCCGGCGGCTCCGGCCTTCGTTTCGGCACCGCGTTCTTCGACCTGTGGGTGCCGGTATGTCCCTTGCGGCTCCGGCCTTCGTATTTCCCTCCCGCTGGCGGGGGCGACGTGCACGAGCCGCGCTTCTTTTTTCCCTCCCGCTGGCGGGAGGTGGCGCGTAGCGCTGGAGGGTGGCCCACGGGAGGGTGGTCGCATGCAGGCGGTTCGTGGGAGGGCGGACGCGTGCAGGCGGGGCGACCCCGCATTCGTCCCATCGTCCCGCATCGTCATTGTCCGCCGTCGAAAAGGGACAGGCCTGAAGGTCCTCCGGCGTTACGCGATGGGAAACCGGACCGGGGTCCATGGAATCCGATGCGGCGTCTTGGGATTCCGGCTCCCGTGTCGCCCGTCGGGCCGGCCCGTGGCCCGGAGCCGTCGCTTCCGTCCCGGTAGGTGGCCGCCGTATCCGCTCCGGCAGGTGGCCGCCCCGGTAGGTGGCCGCCGTATCCGCTCCGGCGGGACGATATCCGCTTCGGCGTCACAAATCCCGGAGATGAGCGGCTTCGTCCGGGATTTATGACGCTGGGAGCTGGTCAGCGTCACAAATCCCGGAGAACGAGCCCATCATCCCGACAGCGGGACGCTGAGCCGCTCTCAGCGTCACATATTCCGGAGAATGGCCCCGTCGTCCGGGATTCCTGACGCTGAGTTCCGCGCTCAGTGTCCCGGATTCGGGAGATGAGCGGCTTCGTCCGTAACCCGGGACGCTGAGCCTCTCCCAACGTCCCGGATTCGGGAGATGAGCGGCGTCGTCCGGGATTTGTGACGTTGACCCGCTCTCAGCGTCAGTAATCCCGGACGATAGGGCTGTTCTCCGGGATTTGTAACGCTGGTGGCGAACTCCTGGGGTGATGCGGTGGGCGGCCTTCGGGCCGGGGGCGTTCTCGGGCCGGGGGCGTTCTCGGGCCAGGGGGTGTTCTCGAGTTCCACTCGCTGTGCCGTTTCGTGCCGCGGGGCGCGGCGATGCTCCACTTACGACACGCGGAATCCATGCCGTGAGGCGGTCGTAGGGGTGACGGCGCTCCACAACGGCATGTGGGGATCGTGTTGTGGAGCGGCGGTGCGCCACAACACGGCCGTGAGAGGCGGTTCGTGGGAGTCGTGGCGCGATTTGAGGGCCCGTCCGCTCCACGACGTGCGGTGGGAGCGATACCGGCGGCTGTTGTGGAGCGGGCCCGCTCCACAACAGGGACGGAACCCGGGGTTCCGGGGAGTTGTGGCGCACTTTACGGGCCGGGAACGCCGAAAATGGTGGTTTGTACGGGACAAGCGGCGGGATGCCGCTCCACAACAGGCTCTCCGGCACGTATTGTGGAGCAGGACCGGATGGGACGCGGGTTCGGGAGCCACGCGCCGCGCGCATCCGCAGCACGCGCCCCGAAAACGGCCGGCCCCATTAACCGAAACGGCCGTCCCATAACCGAAACAACCGAATCACGACCGAAACAACCGGATCACGACCGAACGACTAGCCCGGCAGTGACGAACGCATCGGACTCCGGCCCGTGACCACCCTCCGGCGCTGCGCGCCACCTCCCGCCAGCGGGAGGGGAAGAAGAGGACGACGGTCGCATGATTCGGCACCACTCCCACGCGACCGCCCTCCGACACCACACCGCCTCCGGCCCGTGGCCACCTTTCGGCGCTACGCGCCACCTCCCGCCAGCGGGAGGAAGATAACGATCATCCCGCCGCGCATCGCGACCTGGCCGTCACCCCGCCGGCGGGAGGAAGATGACAATCACAACCGCACGGCCATACACACCACCAGGCGAAGAACCGGATGCCGTATGTCGTCAGCGTGTCGTTGTCCGGGCGGTCCGTATTATGGATATTCGTGTGTGCCAGCGGTACGCCTTATGTGACAGGGGTACGGCGCTGGGATATCCCGTGAATCGCATGGATCGCGCGCAGCAATGCGGCGGCGAGAGATGAACGGGCCATCGGGCCGGTGGGCAGTGGCTGACTTTCCGATTCGGAACAGGTTCCGGATGCAAGGGAAAGTGTGGCTCACGGTGCTGCGGGCCTCACGGAACCAAGAGATAACACTGAATCGGAGAATTCAAGTTGCCTACTATCGAACAGCTCGTCCGTAAGGGACGTTCGCCGAAGCCGAAGAAGTCGAAGACTTTGGCGCTGAAGGGCAGCCCGCTGCGTCGCGGCGTGTGCACCCGTGTCTACACCACCACCCCGAAGAAGCCGAACTCGGCGCTTCGTAAGGTCGCCCGTGTCCGTCTGTCCTCCGGCATCGAAGTCACCGCCTACATCCCGGGCGAGGGCCACAACCTGCAGGAGCACTCCATCGTGCTCGTGCGCGGCGGCCGTGTGAAGGATCTGCCGGGCGTGCGCTACCACATCGTGCGTGGCGCGCTCGATACCCAGGGTGTCAAGGACCGCAAGCAGGGTCGTTCCCTGTACGGAGCAAAGAAGGCGAAGTAAGAGATATGTCACGTAAAGGACCCGCTAAGAAGCACGTCGTGCTGCCCGATCCGATCTACGGCTCGACCGTCGTCGCGCAGCTGATCAACAAGATCCTCCTGGACGGCAAGAAGTCCATCGCCGAGGACATCGTCTACTCCGCGCTCGACATGGTCAAGGAGAAGACCGACCAGGAGCCGGTCGCCGTCCTCAAGCGCGCGCTGGACAACATCCGCCCGTCTCTCGAGGTGCGTTCCCGCCGAGTCGGCGGCGCCACCTACCAGGTGCCGGTCGAGGTCAAGCCGAACCGCGCCAACACGCTGTGCCTGCGCTGGCTGACTGACTTCTCCCGCGCCCGTCGCGAGAAGACCATGGCCGAGCGTCTCGCCAACGAGATCCTGGACGCCTCCAACGGCCTCGGCGCTTCTGTCAAGCGTCGCGAGGATACTCATAAGATGGCAGAGGCCAACAAGGCCTTCGCCCACTACCGCTGGTAATCACTCGCCTGAGGAAGACTAAGGATAAAGATGGCTGCAGAGCTTTCGGACCTTCATTTCGTCCGCAACATCGGCATCATGGCCCACATCGATGCCGGTAAGACCACCACCACCGAGCGCATCCTGTACTACACCGGTAAGAACTACAAGATCGGTGAGACCCACGATGGCGCCTCGACGATGGACTTCATGGCGCAGGAGCAGGAGCGCGGCATCACGATTCAGTCGGCCGCCACCACCTGCTTCTGGAGCCGTCAGTCCCACGACACCAAGGAAAAGTTCCAGATCAACATCATCGACACCCCGGGCCACGTGGACTTCACGGCCGAGGTGGAGCGCTCCCTGCGCGTGCTCGATGGCGCCGTCGCCGTCTTCGACGGCAAGGAGGGCGTGGAGCCGCAGTCCGAGACCGTGTGGCGTCAGGCCGACAAGTACGGCGTGCCGCGCATCTGCTTCATCAACAAGATGGATAAGCTCGGCGCGAACTTCTACTACTCCGTCGACACCATCAAGGAGAAGCTGGGCGCGACCCCGATCGTGATGCAGCTGCCGATCGGTGCCGAGAACGACTTCACCGGCGTCGTCGACCTGGTCGAGATGGTGGCCTACGTGTGGAACGGCACCGACAACCTCGGCGCCAAGTACGACACCACCGAGATTCCGGCCGACCTGAAGGACAAGGCCGACGAGTACCACGAGCAGCTGGTCGAGGCCGCCGCCGAGGCGAACGACGACCTGATGAACAAGTTCTTCGAGGACGGCGAGCTGTCCAAGGAGGACATCCGCGCGGGCGTCCGCCAGCTCACCATCGAGAAGAAGGCCTTCCCGGTCTTCTGCGGTTCCGCCTTCAAGGACAAGGGCGTTCAGCCGATGCTGGACGGCGTCGTCGACTACCTGCCGTCCCCGGAGGACGTGCCGGCCATCCAGGGCTTCGAGCCCGGCGACGAGTCCGTCGAGATCGACCGCAAGCCGACCAAGTCCGATCCGTTCGCGGCCCTCGTCTTCAAGATCTCCACCCACCCGTTCTACGGCAAGCTCGTGTTCGTGCGCGTCTACTCCGGCTCCGTCAAGCCGGGCGACAACGTGCTCGACTCCACGCGCGGCAAGAAGGAGCGCATCGGCAAGATCTTCCAGATGCACGCCGACAAGGAGAACCCGGTCGACGTGGCCGACGCCGGCAACATCTACACCTTCGTGGGTCTGAAGAACGTCACCACCGGCGACACCCTGTGCGCCATGGACGCTCCGATCTCCCTCAACTCGATGACCTTCCCGGATCCGGTGATCCAGGTCGCCGTCGAGCCGAAGACCAAGGCCGACCAGGAGAAGATGGGCATCGCCCTCGCCAAGCTGGCCGAAGAGGATCCGACGTTCCAGGTCACCACGGACGAGGAGTCCGGCCAGACCCTGATCGCCGGCATGGGCGAGCTCCAGCTCGACATCATCGTCGACCGCATGCGTCGCGAGTTCAAGGTCGAGTGCACCCAGGGCAAGCCGCAGGTCGCCTACCGCGAGACCATCCGCAAGGCCGTCATGGACCAGGGCTACACGCACAAGAAGCAGACCGGTGGTTCCGGCCAGTTCGCGAAGGTCCTGATGAACTTCGAGCCGCTCGAGACCACCGAGGGCAAGACCTTCGAGTTCGAGAACGCCGTCACCGGCGGCCACATCTCCCAGGAGTTCATCCCGTCCATCGAGGCCGGCGTCAAGGAGGCCATGGAATCCGGTATTCTCGCCGGCTTCCCGGTCGTGGGCGTCAAGGCCACCGTCACCGACGGCCAGATGCACCCGGTCGATTCCTCCGAAATGGCCTTCAAGCTCGCGGGCTCCATGTGCTTCAAGGAAGCCGCCCCGAAGGCGAAGCCGGTCATCCTCGAGCCGATCATGGCCGTGGAAGTCCGTACCCCGGAGGACTACATGGGCGAAGTCATCGGCGATCTCAACCAGCGCCGTGGCAACATCCAGTCCATGACCGACGCCACCGGCGTCAAGGTCATCGACGCCAAGGTCCCGCTGTCCGAGATGTTCGGCTACATCGGCGACCTCCGCTCGAAGACCCAGGGCCGCGCCATGTTCACCATGCAGATGGACTCCTACGCCGAGGTGCCGAAGAGCGTCTCCGACGAGATCATCAAGGCCCAGCGCGGCGAGTGACACGCGTAGCTACGTTGATTTGCGCCACGTCTCCAGTCAGCGGTAATATCGTGTACCGCTGACTGGGTTCTGGCTCCTTTCAATGTGGCACGAAACCCAGAAACCCAGTAAACCTACGAAACGTCCAGGAGGACAAAGTAATGGCAAAGGAAAAGTACGAGCGTACTAAGCCGCACGTTAACATCGGCACCATCGGCCACGTCGATCACGGCAAGACGACCCTGACCGCGGCCATCTCCAAGGTTCTGCACGAGGAGTACCCGGATGTCAACCCGGAGTATGACTTCAACCAGATCGATTCCGCTCCGGAAGAGGCCGCCCGCGGTATCACCATCAACATCGCCCACATCGAGTACCAGACCGCGAAGCGTCACTACGCTCACGTGGACTGCCCGGGCCACGCCGACTTCGTGAAGAACATGATCACCGGTGCCGCCCAGATGGATGGCGCCATCCTCGTGGTCGCCGCCACCGACGGCCCGATGGCCCAGACCCGCGAGCACGTCCTGCTCGCCCGTCAGGTCGGCGTCCCGAAGATCCTGGTCGCCCTGAACAAGTGCGACATGGTCGACGATGAGGAGCTCATCGAGCTCGTCGAGGAAGAGGTCCGTGACCTCCTCGACGAGAACGGCTTCGATCGTGACTGCCCGGTCATCCACGTCTCCGCTTACGGTGCGCTGCACGACGACGCTCCGGACCACGAGAAGTGGGTTGAGCAGATCAAGAAGCTCATGGACGCCGTCGACGAGTACATCCCGACCCCGGTCCACGACCTCGACAAGCCGTTCCTGATGCCGATCGAGGACGTCTTCACCATCTCCGGCCGTGGTACCGTCGTCACCGGCCGTGTTGAGCGTGGCCAGCTGGCCGTCAACACCCCGGTCGAGATCGTCGGCATCCGCCCGACCCAGAACACCACCGTCACCTCCATCGAGACCTTCCACAAGACGATGGACTCCTGCGAGGCTGGCGACAACACCGGTCTGCTCCTCCGTGGCCTCGGCCGTACGGACGTCGAGCGTGGCCAGGTCGTGGCTGCTCCGGGCTCCGTCACCCCGCACACCAAGTTCGAGGGTGAGGTCTACGTCCTGACCAAGGATGAGGGTGGCCGTCACTCGCCGTTCTTCTCCAACTACCGTCCGCAGTTCTACTTCCGCACCACCGACGTCACCGGCGTCATCGAGCTGCCGGAAGGCGTCGAGATGGTCCAGCCGGGCGATCACGCGACCTTCACCGTCGAGCTGATCCAGCCGATCGCTATGGAGGAGGGCCTGACCTTCGCCGTGCGTGAGGGTGGCCACACCGTCGGCTCGGGCCGTGTCACCAAGATCCTCGCCTGATTCCCATCAGAGAGATCTTCAAGACGCGCTTGAACTAGCGTTCTAAACGAAAGCCTCGGAACCGCAGTGTTCCGAGGCTTTCGTCATATTCAAACCCAATCTCGCTGAGCGAGTCGGCTCTTGTGTGGGTGACCACCCTCAGTCAGCCTGTGGCTGACAGCTCCCGCCGGCGGGAGCAAAGCATCGTCTCGCTTCGCGAGTCTGTTGTTGTGGGGTGGCCACCCTCAGTCAGCCTGTGGCTGACAGCTCCCGCCGGCGGGAGCAAAGCATCGTCTCGCTTCGCGAGTCTGTTGTTGTGGGGTGGCCACCCTCAGTCAGCCTGTGGCTGACAGCTCCCGCCGGCGGGAGCAGAGCATCGTCTCGCTTCGCGAGTCTGTTGTTGTGGGGTACTACCCTCAGTCAGCTTGTGGCTGACACAGCTCCCGCCGGCGGGAGCAAAGCATTGCCTCGCGCAGCGAGTCCGGCTCCTGCGGGGATGTCGTCTCGCGGGGCGAGTCCTTCTTTTGCCCCCGCTGGCGGGGGCTGTCGGCGTAGCCGACTGGGGGTGGTCGACGGAAGCGACCAGAGGACTCGTCAAGAAGACCGCGCATCTCATCGCAGAGTTGCGATACTGGCATGGAACCGTTATGACGGTATTCTGGTACTCGTTGTGGTATCGACGAGGGAGCCTGGAAATTGAGTATTGATGAGATCTTCGCGCGTATCGTCACTGAATCGGTAGACAAGCGCGAGCAAGGCACGCGTTTCGAGCATGCCGTGGAGTTCTTTCTCGAACACGATCCCTCATGGCTGGAACGTATCACGCAGGTATGGTTGTGGGACGAGGCGCCCACGAACAGCGGGAAGATGGACACGGGCATTGACCTGGTCGCCGAGGATGAGGACGGTTCGTATTGGGCGATTCAGGCGAAGTGCTACTCGAAGCCGAAGCTCGCGGCAGGTGATGTGTCCACGTTCTTCATGAACGCGTTGGCCGACGAGAGATACCAGCATTACATGATTGCCGACACGACCTCCGGATATACGAGCGTGCTGGAGGAGTTCATGCTGTCACATCCCGGCATGGATATGGTGCGTTTGGATCTGGATACGATGCGCGAATCGAATCTCGATTGGGGCGCGTTCATCGACGGTACGGAGTCCTCGACCCGTGTGACCTATGATCCGCGTCCGCATCAGCGTGAGGCCATCGACGCGGTGAAGACCGAGCTTACCGAGCATGACCGGTGTTCGCTGGTGATGGCGTGCGGCACCGGCAAGACCTTGACCTCGCTGCGGCTCGTGGAGGAGCAGGTGGGGGAGGGCGGCACGGTCCTGTTCCTGGCGCCGTCGATCAGTCTGGTGTCGCAGTCGATGCGTGACTGGGTGAACCAGACGCGTTGCCGTATCAACGTGTACGTGGTGTGCTCGGACGGTAAGGCCAGCAAACTGTCGAAGTCGGACCGGGAATCCTATGGCCAGTTGACGGACATCCCGTTCCCGGCGACCACGAATCCGGAGACGGTCGCCAACCGGTTCAAGCCACGCGAAGACGCGTTGAACGTGGTGTTCTCCACGTACCAGTCGATCCAGGTCATCCACGATGCGCAGGAATTGGGCCTGCCCGCGTTCGATCTGACGATCTGCGACGAGGCGCACCGCACCACGGGCGTGATGGACGGTGAGGCCGCGTTCCAGAAGATTCACGACGCCGGTTTCGTCCATTCCGAGAAGCGTCTGTACATGACGGCCACGCCCCGCATCTACGGTGAGGGGGCGAAGAGCAAGGCCAAGGAAGGCGCGATCGAGATCGCCAGCATGGACGACGAGAACGTGTACGGGCGCATCGCGTACCGGCTGAGCTTCGGCAAGGCCGTGGATCTTGGATTGCTCACGGACTACAAGATCGTGGTCATGCAGGTCGCGGAAAGCATGATGGGTTCGGTCATGCAGAAGCAGTACGGTGCGAAGGACTCCGAGATTCCGTTGGATGATGCAGCCAAGTTCGTGGGCTGTTGGAAGGCCTTGTTCGACCGGCGTCATTCCAAGAGCGTGGACGAGCTTGTCTCGCGCGGCCGGCACGCGGCCGAGACCGCGCCGGACGATTCCAAACGCGTCCTGCATCATGCGATTGCGTTCGCCGCGAGCATCAAGGACTCCAAGGCGCTTTCCGCGAAGTTCCGCACGGTCATCGACGATTACACGCGCAACCTCGAGGACACCGACGCGAACAGGGACGTCATCGCCGCGAACCACGAGGTGCACGTGGAGATCGACCATGTGGACGGCGGTATGGACGCCGCCACCCGCCGCGGCAAACTCGACTGGCTGGCCGCCAAGACCGCGGACAACGAGTGCCACATCCTGTCGAACGCGCGCTGCCTCGCGGAGGGCATCGACGTGCCCGACCTGGACGCGGTCATGTATCTCAACGCCCGGCGCAGCAAGGTGGACATCATCCAGTCCGTCGGTCGCGTCATGCGCAAGTCTCCCGGCAAGGAATACGGATACATCATCATCCCTGTGGTCATTCCGCTGGGCGCCGACCCTGACACGATCCTTTCCTCGGGCGTGTACGAGGTGGTCTGGCAGGTCGTACGCGCCCTGAGAAGCCACGACGAACGGTTGGACGCGATCATCAACGCCGCCGCGCTCGGCGATGAGGACTCGCTGAAGCGCATCATCGAAGTCGAGGTGTTGGACGAGTCGAAGCTGCGCAAACGCAAGCGCGGCGGCAAACCGCTTGACGGCGGCTCCGGCGTCGGTGGCGGCGATGATCCATCGGGAGGAAGCGACAACGGCGACGAACCCGGCGACGGCAACGGGCCGGATGACGGCAAGGGTTTCCAGCCGGAGTTCGATTTCGAACTGGGCGAGATGGCGAAGGCCATCAACGCGCAGATCGTGCGCAAGTGCGGTACGAAGATCTACTGGGGCGAATGGACCGACGACATCGCCGCCATCACCCGCCGCCGCGCCGAAGCCATCTACCAGTTGGTCGACCAGACCGGCCCGGCGCGCGACAATTTCCTCGAATTCGTGGACGGGTTGAAGGACAGCCTCAACCCCGGCTACACGGAGGTGGACGCCATCGCCGTGCTCGCCCAGCACGAGGTCACCAAGCCGATCTTCCAGACCCTGTTCACCAACAAGGAGGTCATCGACCACAACCCCATCGTCCGCGGCCTCGACCGCACCATGGGCGCCCTGTATGCGGCTGGCCTGCCAAGCATGGCGGACAACCCGACGCTGCGTGACCTGTACGCGTCGGTGCGTCTGTCCGCGAGCCAGTTGGAGACGGACGTCGCCAAGCAGAACCTCATCAAGGAGATCTACAACGAGTTCTTCACCAAGGCGTTCAAGGACACCGCCGATTCGCTCGGCATCGTGTACACGCCTGTCGAGGTCGTCGACGCCCAACTGCACATGGTCCAGCGCGCGTTGCAGCGCGAGTTCGGACAGTCATTGGGTTCGCGTGGCGTGCACGTGTTGGACGGGTTCGCGGGCACTGGCACGTACATCTGCCGTCTCATCGAGGACGAGACGCTGATTGACACGGCGGATCTGCCGTACAAGTACGCGCACGACCTGCACTCCAACGAGATCGTGCCCCTGGCCGCCACCATCATGGACATCAACATCGAACAGTCGTACCACAAGCGCGTCGGCGGCGACTACCAGCCGTTCCCGGGCGCGCTGTTGACGGACACGTTCCAGATGCACGAGGACGGCGACACCCTGGACGACGCCGTGTTCACCGAGAACACGGAGCGCATCAAGGAACAGAAAGCCTTGCCGATCAAGGTCATCGTCGGCAACCCGCCATACCGTGCCGGCGACGTCGGCCACACCGGCACCGATACCCAGAAATACCCGACCCTCGACAGACGGGTCGAGGAGACCTACGTCGCGAGCTCCGACGCGAACAACAACAACTCGCTGTACGACCACTACATCCGCGCGTTCCGCTGGGCGTCCGACCGCATCGGCGACTCCGGCATCGTCTGCTTCGTGTCCAACGGAGGATGGCTCACCGGAGCGTCAGGGGCCGGTGTACGTCGATGCTTCGCCAACGAGTTCAACTCGATCTACGTGTACAATCTGCGCGGCAACCAGCGCACTTCAGGAGAGGAATCCCGACGCGAAGGCGGCAAGATCTTCGACTCCGGCTCCCGCGCCACCATCGCCATCACCATGCTCGTCAAGAACCCCGCATCCACCGAGTATGGCGCCATCCACTACCGGGACATCGGCGACTACCTCACCCGCCAACAGAAACTCGACATCCTTAAGGACGCCGTGACCGACGACCCCGAATGGCTTCAGCTCACGCCCGACAAGCACGGCGACTGGATCAACCAACGCGACGACAGCTACACCACCTTCATCCCCACCGGAGTACAGGACGGAAGCAAGAAACTCCCCACCGGCCTGTTCTCCATCTGGTCCAGGGGATTGGCAACATGTCGTGACGTATGGGCATGGAACATGTCACTGCCCGCCCTGCAGTCAAACATGAGCCGTCTGCTCGACGACACCAATCACGCCATCGAACGGCATCACGCGGACGGGACGCCCCTGGAACAGGACACCACTCGGTACAGCTGGACACGACGATTGCAAGACTACGCCGACAAGGGCACCACGGTCCCGTACGATCCGGAACATTGCGTACTAGGCGTGTACCGCCCGTTCTGCAAACAATGGGTGTATTTCGACTCGTTCATGAACGAAAGGACCTACCAGCAGCCACGCATTTTCCCGATCGCCGGAGGCGATCGGGCGAAAGGACCTACCAGCAGCCACATTTCCATTCAAAGCCCCCACCGGGAAAATGCGCCGAACGAAATGACCTACCAGCAGAGTTCCCCTCAATGCTTGGAAAACACAGTCATCATCTCGTCGGTGACGAACAAGCGTGACTACACCTGCTTCATCAGCGACATACTTCCGGACCTGCACGTCGATCCGGATGCTACCCAGTGCTTCCCGTTGTACCGCTATGAGAAGGTCGAACCGTCGGACGATGACAGCCTGTTCTCCGAGTCGGACATGTCCGGTGCGGACGAGCACGGCTATATCCGTCATGACGCGATCACCGACACGGGGCTCAGGGTGTTCCGTGAGGTGTATCCGAACCTGCGCATCGACAAGGAGGATATCTTCTACTACGTGTACGGCGTGCTGCACAGCCCCGAATACCGGCGCCGGTTCGCGAACAACCTCAAGAAGGAACTGCCGCGCATCCCGCTCGCCAAGGACTTCAAGGCGTTCATGAAGGCCGGACGCGCCCTCGCGCACCTCCACCTGGATTACGAGTCGGTGGACCCGTGGCCGGTCATGGAGGTCGGCGATGGCGCGAACCCGGGGCGTACTGAGAAGATGACGTACCCGAAGAAGGTCAAGGACCCGGAGACCGGCAAGAAGGTGCCCGACCGTACGGTGCTCAGGGTCGCGGAGAACCTGACCATCGAGGGCATCCCATTGCGCGCGTACGAGTACGTGGTCAACGGCAAGAGCGCGATCGGCTGGCTCATCGATAGGTATAAGGTCACGACCGACAAGAAGTCCGGCATCGTCAACGACCCGAACGACTACTCGGACGATCCTCGCTACATCGTGGACCTCGTGGAGCGGGTCGTCCGCGTGAGCATGGAGACGTTGGACATAGTCGACGCCCTGCCGGCTCTGGAGGAGCTGCCCCAGCCCGCCGACTGGCCCGCCGCGTGGAAGTGACCAGCGGCGGCAACCACCCTCAGTCAGCCTGTGGCTGACAGCTCCCGCCAGCGGGAGCAGAGCATCGTCTCGCTTCGCGAGTCTGTTGTTGTGGGTGACCACCCTCAGTCAGCCTGTGGCTGACAGCTCCCGCCGGCGGGAGCAAAGCTGTGTCTCGCGGTGCGAGTCCGGTTTCTGCGGGGATGCCGTCTCGCTTCGCGAGTCTGTTGTTGTGCCCGACCACCCTCAGTCAGCCTGTGGCTGACAGCTCCCGCCAGCGGGAGCAGAGCATCGTCTCGCTTCGCGAGTCTGTTGTTGTGGGTGACCACCCTCAGTCAGCCTGTGGCTGACAGCTCCCGCCAGCGGGAGCATGATGCCGTCTCGCTTCGCGAGTCAGTTTCCTGCGCGGACACCGTCTCGCGGTGCGAGTCCCTTTTGCCCCCGCTGGCGGGGGCTGTCGGCGTAGCCGACTGGGGGTGGTCGGCGGCTGGTACTTCGGTCGGCAATCGGGACTTCGGCCTGTGGTCCGGAGATTACGGAATCGCCGGCATAGGACGAGATGCTCTTCTCGCTACTACACTTCGGAGCCATGCTTCCCTACAACAAGGCCAACGTGCCTCTCGCACGGCGGCTCCGCTCCAACGCGACCCCGTGGGAACGCAGACTGTGGGCCGAGTATCTCCGCGCGTATCCGCTGCGTTGGCAGCGGCAGAAGCCGATACTTGACTACATCGTCGATTTCTATTGCGATAAAGCCAAGCTCATCGTCGAGCTCGATGGCGGTGGACATTACACCGAAACACAACGCGATGCCGATCTGCGACGTACGCGCGAGTTGAACGGTCTCGGCCTCATGGTGTTGCGCTATACGAATCTCGATGTCGATCGTCACCTCGATTCGGTATGTCACGATATCGACAGGCATGTGCGGGAACGAGTGACGGTGTAGGGACGCCTGGACGGTAGTAATAGGTGCCCGACCACCCTCAGTCAGCCTGTGGCTGACAGCTCCCGCCAGCGGGAGCATGATACTGTCTCGCTTCGCGAGTCTGTTGTGCGTGGGTGACCACCCTCAGTCAGCTTGTGGCTGACAGCTCCCGCCAGCGGGAGCATGATACTGTCTCGCTTCGCGAGTCTGTTGTGCGTGGGTGACCACCCTCAGTCAGCCTGTGGCTGACAGCTCCCGCCAGCGGGAGCGGGATACCGTCTCGCGGTGCGAGTCCGTTTCCGGCGGGAGCGGGGGATTGTCTTGCGCAGTGAGTCCGTTTCCGCGGGGCGAGTCCGTGGCTCCGGTGACGATGCCTGTTTCGGTGGCGTGGCGCGGTAGAGGGGTGGTGGCATAATAGCCAAGGCAAATTTTGGGTAAGCCCTCGAACACTAGAAACATAGGTGAGACATCGTGGCACAGACTACCAATGACATCAAGAACGGTTCCGTCCTGAACCTCGACGGCCAGCTGTGGACCGTCCTCAAGTTCCAGCACGTCAAGCCGGGCAAGGGCCCCGCCTTCGTGCGCACCACCATCAAGAACGTGCTCTCCGGCAAGATCGTCGACAAGACCTTCAACGCGGGCATGAAGATGGAGTTCGAGACCGTCGACAACCGCAACCTCCAGTACTCCTACGAGGACGGCGACAACCTGGTCTTCATGGACATGACCACCTACGATCAGGTCTACGTGCCGAAGTCCATCGTCGACACCAAGTTCCTCCTCGAAGGTACCGACTGCATCGTGTCCTTCCACGATGAGACCCCGCTGAGCGTCGAACTGCCGGCCTCCGTCGTGCTGACCATCACCCACACCGAGCCGGGCCTGCAGGGCAACCGCTCCAACGCCGGCACCAAGCCGGCCACCGTGGAGACCGGCGCCGAGATCCAGGTCCCGCTGTTCATCAACGAGGGCGAGAAGGTCAAGGTCAACACCACCGACGGCTCCTACCTGGGTCGCGAGAACTGATTCGCGTTCCCGCGGATCACGTGAGTTCCAACCGGCAACCAACGATACGAAGGACGAGAGAGCTGCATGGCACGTTCCACCGCCCGTAAGAGGGCTCTGAACACGTTGTACGAGGCTGACGAGAAGGATCAGGACATCCTGTCCCTGCTCGACGAGCGCATTGAGACGCCCGGCGCGCAGACGCCGCTGCCCGAATACGCCATCGAGATCGTCAAGGGCGTGGCCGAGCACCTGAGCGAGATCGACTCCACCCTGGACGAGCACTCCACCGGGTGGAAGGTTCGCCGTATGGGTGTGATCGACCGCAACATCCTGCGTATCGCCGCATGGGAGATTCTCTTCAACGACGACGTGCCCGACAAGGTCGCCATCGACGAAGCGCTCTCCCTCGCGAAGACGCTGTGCGACGGGGATTCCCCCGCGTTCATCCACGGACTGCTGTCCGCTATCTGCACGGCCAAAGAAAAGCCGTTGGATTGATATTTTCTATTGACGCCTCCCCGCAACAAGGGAGGCGTTTTTATGAGGGCGTGGGCCGGGCGCGACAATCCGGCATGACGGCCGACCGGAACGGAAGACCATGCGTGTCCTGCGCGTGTGCGTCGGCGTTGGCCGATAACCTTAAGTACTGACGACCCGAGAACGAAAAGGGGGTTTTGGTGAGCGAGATCGCGAACTACGGCAAGGACGATGCCGTCCTTGTACTGGAAGATGGGCAGGTGTATGTGGGTGAACCCTACGGGGCCCATGGCGCGACCACGGGTGAGATCGTGTTCGCCACCGGCATGACCGGATACCAGGAGACGCTCACCGACCCGAGCTACGACCGTCAGATCGTCGTGCAGACCTTCCCGCACATCGGCGACACGGGCGTCAACCACGAGGATCCGGAATCCTCCCGCATCTGGGTGGCCGGCTACATCGTGCGCGAACCCTCCCCGAACGTGAGCAACTGGCGCGCCGAAGGCAGCCTCGACGGCGACCTCGAAGCCAACGGCATCGTCGGCCTCGCCGACATCGACACCCGCAAGCTGGTGCGCCACTTGCGTTCCGCCGGCGTGATGCGCGCCGGCATCTTCTCCGGCGACGCGCTGCTCGGCGCCGACGGCCGCCTCAAGACCGTCGACGAGCTGCTCGACGCCGTCAAGGCCACCCCGCAGATGCAGGGTCTGAGCCTGTACGACGAGGTCTCCACCAAGGAGGCCTACACGATCGAACCGTGCGGCGAGTTCGAAGGCAAGGAGCCGCTGTACACGGTGGCCGCCGTCGACCTCGGCATCAAGGCGATGACCCCGCACCGCATGGCCGAGCGCGGATGCCGCGTGCACGTCGTGCCCTCCACCATCACGTTCGATGAACTGACCGCCCTCAACCCGGACGGCGTCTTCTTCTCCAACGGCCCGGGCGATCCGGAGCAGGCCGGTCCGGAGGTCGAGCTCCTGCGCAAGGTTCTCGACGCCGGCTACCCGTTCTTCGGCATCTGCTTCGGCAACCAGCTGCTCGGCCGCGCGCTTGGCTTCGGCACCTACAAGCTGAAGTTCGGCCACCGCGGCATCAACCAGCCGGTCAAGGACCTCACCACCGGCAAGGTGGAGGTCACCGCCCACAACCACGGCTTCGCCGTCGACGCGCCGATCGGCGAGACCGTCGACGCACCGTTCGACAACGGCCGTTACGGCAAGGTGTTCGTCAGCCACATCGATCTCAACGACGACGTGGTCGAAGGCCTGCAGTGCGTGGACATCCCCGCGTTCTCCGTGCAGTACCACCCGGAGGCCGCCGCCGGTCCGCACGACGCCGCATACCTGTTCGATCGGTTCTGCGATCTTATGAAGAACAATCCGCGCGATTCCCGCGCCGACTCCAAGGAAGGTAAGTGATATGCCGAAGCGCACCGACATCAAATCCGTGATGGTCATCGGCTCCGGCCCGATCGTGATCGGTCAGGCCGCGGAGTTCGATTACTCGGGCACCCAGGCATGCCGCGTCCTCAAGGAGGAAGGCATCCGCGTCATCCTCGTCAACTCGAACCCGGCCACCATCATGACCGACCCCGAGATGGCCGACGCCACGTACATCGAGCCGATCGCCACGCCGATCCTCGAGCAGATCATCGCCAAGGAACGCCCCGACGCGCTGCTGCCGACCCTCGGCGGCCAGACCGCGCTGAACGCCGCGATGGCGCTCGGCGAGGCCGGCGTGCTCAAGAAATACGACGTCGAGCTGATCGGCGCGTCCCTCGACGCCATCGACCGCGGCGAGGACCGTGAGCTGTTCAAGAAGGTCGTCGACGAGGCGGGCGCCGAATCCGCACGCTCCCGCATCGCCCACACGCTCGCCGAAGTGGACCGCATCGCCGACGAGTTCGGCTACCCGCTGGTCGTTCGCCCGAGCTTCACGATGGGCGGCCTCGGCTCCGGCATCGCGCACGACGAGGAGGAGCTGCACCGCATCGCCGGCGCCGGCATCCACTACTCGCCGACCGACGAGGTGCTCATCGAGGAGGGCATCGAAGGCTGGAAGGAGTTCGAGCTCGAGCTCATGCGCGACCGCAACGACAACGTCGTGGTCGTCTGCCCGATCGAGAACGTCGACCCGGTTGGCGTGCACACCGGCGACTCCATCACCGTGGCCCCCTGCTTCACCCTGACCGACCGCGAGTACCAGAAGCTGCGCGACATCGGCATCGCCATCATCCGCGGCGTGGGAGTGGACACCGGCGGCTGCAACATCCAGTTCGCCATCCACCCGGACACCGGCCGCATCATCGTCATCGAGATGAACCCGCGCGTCTCCCGTTCTTCTGCGCTCGCCTCGAAGGCCACAGGTTTCCCGATTGCGAAGATCGCGACCAAGCTGGCCCTCGGCTACACGCTCGACGAGATTCGCAACGACATCACCCAGTCCACGCCGGCCTCCTTCGAGCCGACCATCGACTACGTGGTCACCAAGGTGCCGCGCTTCGCGTTCGAGAAGTTCCCGGGCGCCGATCCGACGCTCACCACGTCGATGAAGTCCGTCGGCGAGGCCATGGCGCTGGGCGGCAACTTCCAGGAGTCCCTCGGCAAGGCGATGCGCTCCATCGACAAGCGCCACATGGGCTTCAACTGGGATGGCCCGAAGCCGACGGCCGACGAGGTCGCCGAACTGCTCAAGGCGATCCACACGCCCACCGAGAACCGCTACCTTGAGCTCATGCGCGCCATCTGGGGCGGCGCCACCATCGAGCAGCTGTACGCGGCCACCAAGATCGATCCGTGGTTCCTCAAGCAGCTCACGCTCATCAACGAGACCGCCCAGGCGGTGCGCGAGGCCGAGACTCTGACGCGCAAGCTGCTGCGCCGCGCCAAGCTCGCCGGCCTGTCCGACCTGCAGATCGCGCACCTGAGGAACCTCGGCGACGAGGGCGAGAACACGATCCGCGAGCTGCGCTGGACCTACGGCCTGAAGCCCGTGTACAAGACGGTCGACACCTGCGCCGCCGAGTTCGACGCCGCCACGCCGTACTACTACTCCTGCTACGCGGACGAGTCCGAGGTCAAGCCGCGCGAACGCGAGGCCGTGATCATCCTCGGCTCCGGCCCGAACCGCATCGGCCAGGGCATCGAGTTCGACTACACCTGCGTGCACGCGGTGCAGGAGCTCGGCAAGGACTATGACACGATCATGGTCAACTGCAACCCGGAGACCGTCTCCACCGACTACGACATCTCCGACCGCCTCTACTTCGAGCCGCTCACCTTCGAGGACGTGCTCGAGATCTACGAGGCCGAGAAGCGCATGGGCCCGGTCAAGGGCGTCATCGTGCAGCTCGGCGGCCAGACGCCGCTGTCGCTCGCCGCGCGCCTCAAGGCCGCCGGCGTGCCGATCCTCGGCACCACCCCGGAGGCCATCGACCTCGCGGAGAACCGCGAGCTGTTCGGCGAGGTGCTCAAGAAGGCGAAGATGAACGCGCCGCGCTACGGCACCGCCCTGTCGCTGGAGGAGGCCCAGGAGGCCGCCCACTCGATCGGCTACCCGGTGCTCGTGCGCCCGAGCTACGTGCTCGGCGGCCGCGGCATGGAGATCGTCTACGACAACGCCCAGCTCGAGAAGTACGTGAACCGCGCCCTCGCCGAGGCCCAGGCCGATACGGTCGTCTCTGGCCGTCTGCCCTCCCCGCTGCTCATCGACAAGTTCCTCCAGGATGCCATCGAGATCGACGTCGACGCGCTGTTCGACGGCGAGGAGCTGTACATCGGCGGCATCATGGAGCACATCGAGGAGGCCGGCGTGCACTCCGGCGACGCCGCCTGCACGCTGCCGCCGTCCACGCTGTCCGACGACCAGATCCGCCGCCTGCGCGAAGGCACCTACGCGATCGCCAAGGGCTGCAACGTCAAGGGCCTGATCAACGTGCAGTACGCGTTCATGGCGAACACGCTGTATGTGATCGAAGCCAACCCGCGCGCCTCCCGCACCGTGCCGTTCGCCTCCAAGGCGACCGGCGTGGCGCTGGCCAAGGCCGCCGCGCGCATCATGGCGGGGGAGACCATCGCCGACCAGCGCGCCAACGGCCTGCTGCTGCCCAAGGGCGACGGCGGCGTCATGCACCGCGGCCAGCAGGTGGCGGTCAAGGAGTCCGTGCTGCCGTTCAAGCGTTTCCGTACGCCCGTCGGCAAGACCGTCGACATCCTGCTCGGACCGGAGATGCGCTCCACCGGCGAGGTCATGGGCTTCGACCGCGACTTCCCGCACGCGTTCGCCAAGAGCCAGCTCGCCGCCTACGAGGGTGGCCTGCCCACCCACGGCAACGTGTTCATCTCCGTGAACGACACCGACAAGCGCCAGCTGCCGCTCATGGCCGTGCGTCTCGTCGAGCTCGGCTTCACGATCTGGGCGACCGAGGGCACCGCCTCCGTGCTGCGCCGTTACGGCATCGACTCGAAGATCGTCGACAAGATCTCCACCCGCGTGGACTCCGATCCGGAGGCGCCGGTGAAGGTCGTGCACGCCGAAGGCTCGATCGGCAAGAACGTCGTCGAACTCATCGAGGACGGCGCGATCGACATGATTCTCAACACGCCGAACTCGCGCGGATCGCGCTCCGACGGCTACTCGATTCGAGCCGCCGCCATCGCCGCCGACCTGCCGCAGTTCACGACCATCACCGAGTTCTCCGCGGTGCTGCTGGCCATCGAAGCGGTCAAGCGCAACGACTACCAGATCATGAGCATCCAGGAGCACTCCAAGCAGCTGTTCGCGTTGGAAAGCAAGGATTTCTGATCAACGGATTTCCTCTCACACGAAAGAAGGGATCGCGATGAGTGACAGCCCCATTGAGGAACAGGATACGGAACGGCTCGCCAGGCGTTCGGACTTCGGTCTGCGTCTGCGCAATTCGATGGACAAGTACGGTCCGTTGTGCGTGGGTATCGACCCACACCGGAAACTCCTGACCGATTGGGGCTACAACGTCGACGCCGACGGCGCGGAGATGTTCGCCATGCGCATGCTGCAGGCCGCGAACGGACGCGCCGCCGCTGTCAAGTTCCAGTCGCCGATGTTCGAGCGTTACGGCTCGAAGGGATTCGCCGCGCTGGAACGCGTGCTGTATGCGGCGCGCCAGATGGGCATCATCACGATCGTCGACTGCCTGCACGGCGGATTGTCCACGACGATCTCCGCCATCGCCGACGCCTACTTCAAGCCGGGCGCGCCGCTGAGGGCCGACGCGATCACGCTGCTGCCGTACTACGGCGCGCGGTCGCTGCAGGGCCTCATCGACGACGCGCTCGACAACGGGCGCGGCGTGTTCATCGCATCCCTCACCTCCAACGAGGAAGGCAAGAGCCTGCAGAGCGCCATCCGACAGGTCGGCGACTATGAAGGCAAGACGGTGGCGTACGGCATCGCCGCCACCGCGCAGAAGAACAACCGCAACGTGGACGGCATGGGTTCCGTCGGCCTCGTCATCGGCGCGACCATCGGCCAGTGGATCAGGGAGACCGGCGTCGATCCGGCGCGCTTCACCGGACCGATCCTCTCACCCGGATACGGCTGGCAGGGCGCCGACGCGAAGGACCTGCGCACCGTGTTCAAGGGGACGAAGGGCAACGTGCTCGTCACCGTGTCCCGTTTCATCGCCTCCCATGGGCCGGACATCGCCGCGCTGAGCGAAGCCACCGAAGCGATTTCGCTCGACGTGCGTCAGGCGCTGATGGAGGCGACGCGCGTCGCCGAACTGCCGCAGGAGACGGAACGTCACGACGCTCCGGAATCCGCGGCGACGGCCGAGACGCCGACGCCGACGGATTCCGCCGGCGATTCCGCCGACGCTCCGGATGCCGCGACCGTTGCAACCGAGACGACCGGCGCGACGGACGCGCCAAGGGAGACCATCACCGTGACCGACACCGACAAGACCGCCGAAACCGCAACCGCCGCCGCGAACGACGGGAACGACGCCGGGAACGATGCCGCGGCACAGACCGACACGGCCGCCGAGACTACTGCCGCCGGGGCCGCTGGTGCCGCCGGCACGCAGCCGGAGACCCCGGCCGAGGCGGACGAGGAGGCGCTGCGCGGCGGACGACTGCTCGTGCTCACCGGCCCCGCCGGCGTCGGCAAGGGCACCGTCGAGATCGCGCTGCGCAAGAAGCACCCGGAGATCTGGGTGTCCGTCTCCGCCACGACGCGCGACCCGCGCCCGGGCGAAGTGAACGGCGTCAACTACTGGTTCATGAGCGAGGAGGAATTCGCCGCCAAGGAGAAGGCGGGGGAGTTCCTGGAGACCGCGCTCGTGCACGGACTCGCGCACTACGGCACGCCGTTGAAGCCGCTTGAGGACCACATGGCCGTCGGCACGCCGACGATTCTCGAAATCGACCTGCAGGGCGCGCGCCGCGTCAAGGAGAAGGCCAAGGAACTTGGGCTCGAAGTGGTGACCGTGTTCATCGCCCCGCCGAGCTTCGACGAGCTGGTGCGACGCCTCACAGGCCGCGGCACCGAAACCGAGGAGCAGCGCAAGCGCCGCCTCGAAACCGCGAAGGTGGAGCTCGCCGCGGAAAGCGAATTCGACGTGACCATCGTCAACGAAAACGTCGAAGAAGCCGCCGACCAGCTCTGGTCGCTCATCGCCAAGGAATACGGCAAGGAGGCATAAGCCTTCCCGCACATCCCGTATATACGTGAGCTCCCTCTGATGAGGGAGCCTCACGTATATGTTCGCCGTCGGGATAGCGGTCTCGCCAGTGGCGAGTCGGGTGTTCCTCCCGCTGGCGGGAGGTGGCGCGTAGCGCCGGAGGGTGGTTCCGGTGCGGTTCTTGTGGGGGACCACCCCCACCCGGCTTCGCCGGGAGCCCCCGCCAGCGGGGGCACGGTTGGTGACATCGCTTCGCGGGAACCTCTGCCGGCGGGGCGTGGTTGTTTACCGTTTTGCGGGGGTCTTCCGATGAGGCGGCTGTTCCTCCCGCTGGCGGGAGGTGGCGCGTAGCGCCGGAGGGTGGTTCCGGGGGCGGGTGCTATTTCGCCGCGGCGGCTTTGCGGTCGGCGATGAGCTGGTCGGCGAGCTTTGGCTTTTCGGTGAGCTGGCCGGTGAAGCCGGGGCGGATGTCCATGTGGAGCACGAGGCTCGTGCGGTAGCCCTGCTCGGCGAGCTTCTTCGCCGCCTCGCCGGCCACGTGCAGCACGTCGTCGAGGTTGCCTTCCACGTCGGTGAACAGCGCGTTCGTCTCCTGCGGGAGGCCCGAATCGCGGATCACCTCGATCGCCTGCGAGACGTAGGGGGAGACTTCGGCGCCCGCACCAGTCACCGACACCTGGATCGCAGCCACCGTGTTGAGGTACGGTTTGCCGGTCTTCGGGTCGATCGGAACCTCCTGTTTCACGGCGAAACGGTCGGTCGCCGTGGCGAGCGCCGCGTCGCGCGTGGCGGCGTCATCGTTCTGCGTCATCGTCATCTCTCCTTCTCTTTCACCGCCACTGCCACGCGTGGTCCATCGGGCCGGAACCGTGGCCCAGATCGAGCATCGCGTTCAGCGCGCCGGTCAGATACTCCTTCGCGTGCCGGATCGCGTCGGGCAGCGTCTCGCCCTTCGCGAGGTTCGACGCGATCGCCGAACTCAACGTGCAGCCGGTGCCGTGCGTGTTCGGATTGTCGACGCGCGAACCCTCGAACCACGTGACCGTGCCGTCGGTCTCGGCGAGCACGTCGTTCGCGTCGTTCGTGTGATGGCCGCCTTTGACGAGCGCCGCGCAGCCGTAGCGCGTGACGAGGGCGCGCGCCGCAGCCTCCATCGACTCGGCGTCGACGATCGCCAGACCGGTGAGCTCCTGCGCCTCGGGGATGTTCGGCGTAATGACCGTGGCGAGCGGGAACAGCTTCGACGTGAGCGCGGCGATCGCGTCGTCGCTGATGAGCTTCGCGCCGGACGTGGCGACCATGACCGGGTCGAGCACGACGTTCGTCGCATGATGGAACGTGAGCCGGTCGGCGATCACGTCGATGATGCCGGTCGCGGACACCATGCCGATCTTGACGGCCAGCGGCGGGATGTCCTCGAACACGGCGTCGATCTGGTCGGCGAGGATCGTCGGCTCGGTGTCCTGGATGGAACGCACGCCGGTCGTGTTCTGCGCGGTGAGCGCGGTGATCGCGCTCATGCCGAACACGCCGTTGGCGAGCATGGTCTTCAGATCCGCCTGCATGCCCGCGCCGCCGGACGAATCCGAACCGGAGATCGCGAGCACGGGGGGAAGCGTGGTTGCATGTGTTGACATACGGTTCAGCTTAGTCGTGGACGGCTTGTTTTTCACCTGTTTCCGCCGCTGACGCGCCGTTGGTTTTCTGCCGGATTTCCCTCGGATCCGCCTTGATTCCGGGCCGTCGGTGTGGTGTGATGGAACGGGCCGGGACAACGGCCGGAACCGAGCAGTGGGAGAGGGGAATCATGTCCGACGACGTGTTGCGCCGCGACGGCGTGCTGGCGCGCATCACCGGATTCGACGAGGGGCGCGTCGCCTATTACGCGACGATGCCGAACGGGCGGAGCACGCAGCTCACGTTCCCGCGTCAGGAGGTGTTCGACGTGGGCGACGTGCTGCTCGTCGGCGACGGCTTCTACACGAAGGTGCCCGCCTCCGTCTGGCCGATTAAGCCCCGCGTCGGCGTCGTGCGCCGCGCATTGGAGGACGCGGTCGTCCTGGAGACCTCGGACGGGCTGGAACTCCTCGAAGGCGACTATCCGGTGGACATCGTGCCCGGCAACACGGTCGAGTTCACCGACCTGTTCGGCATCGAACGCGTGCTGTGGCCGACGGCCATCCGCCCCGGCGAATCCGACCATGACGACGACATCAAACAGTACCGGATCACGCCGAGCGCCGACCCGGACCTCACGTTCGCGTCGTTCGGCGGCTACGAGCAGGTCGTCACGCGCGCCAAGGAGCTCATCGAGACGCAGCTCGGCAACAGCGTGCAGATGCGCGCCATCGGCGCGAAACCGATCAAGGGCGTGATCTTCACCGGCGCGCCCGGCACCGGCAAGACGCATCTGGCGCGCATCATCGCCAACGTGGCCGACGCGCAGTTCTACCTCGTCTCCGGCCCGACCATCGTGAGCAAATACGTGGGCGACAGCGAGGAGACGCTGCGCATGATCTTCGCCGCCGCGCAGGCCGACCAGCGTGCCATCATCTTCTTCGACGAGATCGATTCGATCGCCTCCTCGCGCGACACCGACACGAACGGCGTCGGCAAGCGTCTCGTCGCGCAGCTGCTGACGCTCATGGACGGTTTCGCGTCCAAAGGCAACGTGGTGGTCGTCGCCGCCACGAACCGCATCGAGGACGTGGATCCGGCGCTGCTGCGCCCTGGCCGCTTCGACTGGCAGATCCCGTTCCCGATGCCGAGCGAGCACGACCGTCTCGCGATCCTCGAAGTGCAGGAGCGCGCGCTCTCGACCGAGGGGGAGCTGCCGCTCGCAGACATCGCGCGGCGCACCGAGGGGTGGAGCGGCGCCGAGGTGTGCGCGATCTGGACGGAGGCGGCGCTCGTCGCCGCCAAGGATCGCCGCGCCGCGATCCGCGCGAACGACCTCACGACCGCGTTCGAACGCGTCGAACGCCGCCCCGAACTGCGCGCGCACCGGGGCTAGGAGGAGCGGGATAGGAGAAGCGGAATGGCATCCGAACCGCTGCGATTGGCCGTCGTCGACAATGACAGGATCACGTTGATCGGATTGTGCTCGATCATCACGCACAGCATGCCGCAGGTGCAGGTCGTCTGTGCTCAAGGACATCGGCCTCACGGTCCCCCAAGGCCAGTCGCTCGGCATCCTCGGATACAACGGCGTCGGCAAGACCACGCTGCTCAACCTCATGATCGGTCTGCTGCGCCCGCAGCAGGGGCGGTGCGCCATCAACGCCGCGCTCGTGCCTGCGATGCGCGACGTGTTCGAGATGACCGAACTAGGCAACCTCATCGATACGATGACCGTGCGCGACAACATCCGGTTCCGCGCCATGCTGTTCGCCGACCCGAAATCCGGGCACCGGTTCGATATGGCGGCGCTCGCGGACCAGCCTCTGGTCAAGGCGTTCGAACTCGGCGACCAGCTCGACAAGAAGGTCTCCGAGTTGTCGTCGGGCCTGCGCAAACGCGCGGGAATCGTCGCCGGCATGCTGTTCGACCCGCATGTGATCATGCTCGACGAGCCGACCAACTCCATCGACCCGATGACGCGCAAGCTGCTCATCGACTACGTGAACGAGCTGCGCGCCGACGGACGCACCCTGCTGACCGTCACCCACGACCTCGACTACTGCTGGAAGGTGACGGATCGCATCATCGTGCTCGACCATGGCCGTATCGTGGAGGATGCGCGTGTCGCCGACTTCGCGGACTACGTGTCCTTCGAGCATGCGGCCACGCTGGGGCGCGAGGACCGCAAGGTCGACTTCGGCGTCAGGAAGACGACGCAGGCACATGCGTTGTGATTGCTTGGGTGATTGGTGAGGTTGGGATTTCGGCCTGCGGTTGGTCCGGAGCGTCGTCACCGTGCCATGGTTGGCGCGATGACGACGCTGAGCGACTCCATTGTGTCGGTTCCGTGCCAGCTATGGCACGGTGACGACGGAGAAACCGCCTACAGCGTCGGGTTCGTGCCATGCTTGGCGCGGATCAGACGGAAAGCCACCCTTGCGGCGTCGGTCTCATGCCAACTATGGCACGGAACCGACGCGAACCCCTCCCTCAGCGGCGTTTGCGCGCCGGGTTTGGCACGCAAACGACGGATGAACAAGGTGCTGTCCGGCCGAGAAATGCCATGCCCCCACTGGCGGTGTCGTATACGGGACTGGCGTAGGTCTTCCACGCTGAGGTGATGCCCCCCGCTGGCGGGGGCTGTCGACGTAGTCGACTGGGGGTGGTCGCCTGATGGGGAACCGGACGACCACCCCCAGTCATGCTCGCGCATGACAGCCCCCGCCAGCGGGGGCGAGAAGGGCACGTCTGGGCGAGATGGGTTCTGCTCCCCGACCACCCCCAGTCATGCTTGCGCATGACAGCCCCCGCCAGCGGGGGCAGAAGGTGAAGTTTGTTGTGCGGTGTGTGAGGTTTTGCCGGGCCCTGCCGGCGGGGCGAAAGATAAGGCATCGCTTTGCGATGTTGTTTCGCCGGAACCGGTGGGCCGAAACAACACGGTTTGGCCCACCGGTTCCGCAACGGAGCGAAAAGGGAGGCCACTTGGTGGCCTCCCCTTGGATCACTCGGTGGCGGTGGAGTAGAGCTTGCCGCCTTGGGCGGTGTACTTCTCGCTCATCGCGTCGAGGCCGGCGCGAATCTCCTCGGGGCTCAGCACGTTGGCGGAGACGACGCCGTCGGCCGCGGCCGAAGTGGTGTCGGCGGAGGCCGGGATGCGGCCGGCGAGCGAATCCTTCACGATCTGCTCCTGGGCGGCCGCGCCGCCGAAGGCCTTGCGGATGTTCTGCGAGATGGCCATCGAGCAGAACTTCGGGCCGCACATCGAGCAGAAGTGCGCCATCTTGGCCGGCTCGGCGGGCAGCGTCTCGTCGTGGAACGCGATTGCGGTGTCCGGGTCGAACGCCAGGTTGAACTGGTCGAGCCAGCGGAACTCGAAGCGGGCCTTCGAGATCGCGTCGTCACGGTCCTGCGCGTGCGGGTGGTGCTTGGCGATGTCGGCCGCGTGGCAGGCGATCTTGTAGGCGATCACGCCCTGCTTGACGTCGTCCTTGTTCGGCAGGCCGAGGTGCTCCTTCGGGGTCACGTAGCACAGCATGGCGGTGCCGTAGCGGGCGATCTCCACGCCGCCGATTGCGGACGTGATGTGGTCGTAGCCGGGGGCGGTGTCGGTGGTGAGCGGTCCCAGCGTGTAGAACGGGGCGCCGGAGCACACGGCCTTCTCCAGCTCGATGTTCATGCGCACCGTGTCGAACGGAATGTGGCCCGGGCCCTCGATCATGACCTGGACGTCCTTCGCCCAGGCGCGCTGGGTGAGCTCGCCCAGCGTCATCAGCTCGGAGAGCTGCGCCGCGTCGTTGGCGTCCGCGAGGGAGCCGGGGCGCAGGCCGTCGCCGAGCGAGAACGCCACGTCGTACTTGGCGAAGATGTCGCACAGCTCGTCGAAGTGCGTGTACAGGAAGCTCTCCTGATGGTGGCGCAGGCACCAGTCGGCCATGATCGAGCCGCCGCGGGAGACGATGCCGGTCATGCGGTTCGCGGTGAGCGGCACGTAGCGCAGCAGCACGCCGGCGTGGATCGTCATGTAGTCGACGCCCTGCTCGCACTGTTCGATCACGGTGTCGCGGAACAGCTCCCAGCTGAGCTTCGAGGCGTCGTCCTCGACCTTCTCCAGCGCCTGGTACATCGGCACGGTGCCGATCGGCACGGGGGAGTTGCGCAGGATCCACTCGCGGGTGGTGTGGATGTCGTTGCCGGTGGACAGGTCCATCACGGTGTCGGCGCCCCACTTGGTGGCCCACGTGAGCTTCTCCACCTCCTCGTCGATGGACGAGGTCACGGCCGAGTTGCCCATGTTCGCGTTGAGCTTGGTGAGGAAGCGGGAGCCGATGATCATCGGCTCGGCCTCCGGGTGGTTGATGTTGCACGGCATGACGGCGCGGCCGGCGGCCAGCTCGGAGCGCACGAGCTCCACGTCGCAGTTCTCGCGCTCGGCCACGTACTTCATCTCCGGGGTGACGATGCCGTGGCGGGCGTACCACATTTGGGTGATCGGATGGTCCTTGGCGCGCAGCGGCTGGTGCTTGCGCCCACGCCATTCCTTCGTGGCGCGGCCGCGCTTGATGGCGCGCTTGCCGTCGTCCTCGAGGTTGCGGGCGCGGCCCTCGTACTCCTCGACGTCGCCGCGGTCGCGGATCCAGTCGAGGCGCAGGGGCTTCAGACCCTCCTTCGGATCGCATTTCGGACCTTCGGTGTTGTAGTCGATGAACGGCGGGTTCGGGCCGACGCCGGGGGTGTCGGAGAGCTTGATCTCCGTGTACGGCACTTCGAGATCGTAGGAGCCGTATTCGTAGGAGAACGGCACGGTCTTCGTCTTGCGGATGTGCGCCTTGTCGCGCTGCTTGGAGCCGCGGGCGGCGATGTCAACGCGCTGCTGCTTGGCGAGCTTCTGCGCCTCCTTCGCCTCCTTGGCGTTCGTGAACTTCTTCTCGGTGGCTTCGGCGCCCGGCTTGGCGGCGCCCTCCTGCGCGGCCTGCGTGTCGGCGGCCGGCGTGTGGGTGACGATGCGCGGGGCGTAGCCGTGGCGCTTGTCGCCGCGCACGGCCTTCCAACCCTCGACCATCGCGCGGGTGGCCTCCTCGGGGTTCTCGGCGCCCGCGATGGCGGAGACCGCGAACCAGCCGGCGGCCTTGGTGCCGGCGAGCATGGCCATGTCGGCCGCGGTCACGCCGCCGCCGACCACGACCGGGAACTCGCTGGCGGCGCAGATCGTGTCGATCTGGCGTGCGTCCAGCGTCTTGCCGGAGCCGTCGTTGCCGCCGACCGAGGCCTCCGGCTTGGTGGAGGAGACGTGCAGCGGGCCGGCGCCGATGTAATCGATGCAGCCGTCGGGCAGCTCGTTGATGAGACGGACGAGCGATTCGGTCTCGGCGGAGAGTCCCACGATCGCCTCGTCGCCGAGCAGGGCGCGCGCCTCTCGCGGCTCCATGTCGGTCTGGCCGATGTGCACGCCGTCAACCTTGATGCCCTTGCGGCGGGCCTGCCAGACGACGTCCGCGCGGTCGTCGATAACGAACGCGACCGTGTCGGACTTGCCGGCGTCCTCGATGATCTGCGCCACGTCGCGGGCCATCTCGGTCAGTTCGGAGGCGTCCGCACCCTTGGCGCGCAGCTGGATGAACGTGGCGCCGCCGTGCAGGGCCTGGTCGACCACGTCGGTCAGCGGGCGGCCCTTGCAGTCGTCGGGCCCGACCACGAAGTACGCGGAGAGGTCGAACGAATCGCGCATCGAGGCGTAGGGGTATTCGTTGCTCATTTTCCTATTCCTTTTGATTGGTTGGTGGAAGTCCTGCGGTCTTCTCCCGGACGGGAGGAGACAAGTCCCATGTTCCTCCCGCCGGCGGGAGGTGCCGCGTAGCGGCGGAGGGTGGTCGGTGCGTCGGTCCGTCGACCACCCCGGTCGCTGTCGCCGACAGCCCCCGCCGGCGGGGGGCGGCTATACGGTGAGGATCTCGCTGGAGGCGATCTGGTCGGGTGTGGTGTTCCAAAGGGCGTCGAGGAAGGCGACCTGGAACGATCCGGGGCCGTTCGAGACCTGCTCCGCGGCTTCGCCGGCACGGTCGTAGAGCGCGGTCGCGGCAAGCGCCGCGGTCAGCGGGTCCGTGACGGCGAGGCAGACGGCGGTCACTCCGCCGAGCGAGCATCCGGCGCCGGTGATCTTCGCCATCATCGCGCTGCCGCCGGGAAGGCGGTAGACGGTCTCGCCGTCGGTGACGAGATCCGCCTTGCCGGAGACGGCGACGGCCGCCTCGCCGTCAGGTGCGGACGCGGCGAGGAAGCGGGCGAGCGCCTTCGCCGGTTCGACGGCGGCCTCCACCTCGTCGACGGATTCGACGCCGGCCGGCCGGGTCGCGTCGTCGGGGGAGACGAGGCCCCACATCGTCGCCAGGGCGATGATCTCGGAGGCGTTGCCTCGCACGATGGTCGGCGGGGCGGCACGGAAGGCGCGCAGGATCTCGGTGCGTGTCGAGCCGATGCCGGCGGCCACCGGGTCGAGCACCCACTTGTGTCCGGTCTTGTGGAAGGCGCGCGCGATCTTCGGCAGCGCGTCCTTGTAGAAGGGCAGCAGCGTGCCCACGTTGATGTAGTCGGCGCCGGACATGGTCGCGGTGTCGATCACGTCGTCCGGCAGGAAGCTCATCGCGGCGGCGCCGCCGGCGGCGAGCTGCGCGTTGGCGACGAGGTTGATGGTCACGAAGTTCGTGAACGACTGCGCCATCGGCGTGCGTTCCCGCACCGCCTCGGCGGCCTTCCTGATGCGTGCCTTCAATGCGGCGATGTCCGCGTCGTCGCGGTCCGCTGCGATTGCCTGCGATGATTCGCTCATATATCACTGCTCCCTACGCTGGTCTTAACCAACAGGTTCAAAGGGTCGGGCGTCGCGCCCATCTCAACCCGCCGAGTGGCTGCGGGTTCCCCTGCATTGCGTTATCGGATTCGACGCTATGCGGTTATATGGACAACCTGTGACGAAGACGGATTTCAGCGCGTCACGCCTCTTGCGTGTCGTGCGGCGGAGTGGTATTCGTGACGCGGTCTTTCGCCGGTCGGCGTATACAGGTAGTCTGAACGGGTTGTAAGACCCCAAACCGTTCAAACCAGAAGGTGCATTGTGGCTCAGTCCAAACTTGATGAAGTCGTGTCCCTCGCGAAGCGTCGCGGATTCGTGTTCCCCGCCGGCGAGATCTACGGCGGTACCCGTTCCGCCTGGGACTACGGCCCGCTCGGCGTCGCGCTGAAGGACAATATCAAGCGCGAGTGGTGGCGTTCGATGGTCGTCACCCGTCCCGACGTCGTCGGCGTCGACACCTCCATCATCCTGCCGACCCCGGTGTGGGTTGCCTCCGGCCACGTCGCCGTGTTCAACGACCCGCTGGTCGAGTGCCTGAACTGCCACAAGCGCAACCGTGCCGACAAGCTGCAGGAGTCCTACGCCGAGAAGCACGGCGACAAGCTGCCGGAGAACGGCATGGCCGACATCGTCTGCCCCGACTGCGGCACCCGCGGCAAGTGGACCGAGCCGCGCGACTTCAACATGATGCTGCGCACGCACCTCGGCCCGGTCGAGGACGAGAACAGCCTGCACTACCTGCGTCCGGAGACCGCGCAGGGCATCTTCGTCGACTTCAAGAACGTGATGACCTCCTCGCGTTCCAAGCCGCCGTTCGGCATCGCCAACATGGGCAAGTCCTTCCGCAACGAGATCACGCCCGGCAACTTCATCTTCCGCACCCGCGAGTTCGAGCAGATGGAGATGGAGTTCTTCGTCGAGCCCGGCACCGACGAGGACTGGCACCAGTACTGGATCGACGCCCGCACCCAGTGGTACCTGGATCTCGGTGTCAAGCCGGAGAACCTGCGCCACTACGAGCACCCGAAGGACAAGCTCGCCCACTACTCGAAGCGCACCGTCGACATCGAGTACAAGTTCGGCTTCCAGGGCTCCGATTGGGGCGAGCTCGAGGGCGTGGCCAACCGCACCGACTTCGACCTCTCCGCGCACGCCAAGCACTCCGGCGAGGACCTGAGCTACTTCAACCAGGCCACCGGCGAGAAGTACGTCCCGTACGTCATCGAGCCGGCCGCCGGCCTGACCCGCTCCCTCATGTGCTTCCTCGTCGACGCCTACGACGTGGACGAGGCCCCGAACACCAAGGGCGGCGTCGACAAGCGCACCGTGCTCCGCCTCGACCCGCGCCTCGCCCCGGTCAAGGCCGCCGTGCTGCCGCTGAGCAAGAAGCCGCAGCTGCAGTCCGTCGCCCAGGACCTGGCCGCCGACCTGCGCCAGAACGAGTGGATGATCGACTACGACGAGTCCGGCGCCATCGGCCGCCGCTACCGCCGTGAGGACGAGATCGGCACCCCGCTGTGCATCACCGTCGACTTCGACACGCTCGACGACCACGCCGTGACGATCCGCGACCGCGACACGATGAGCCAGGAGCGCGTCGCGCTCGACAAGGTCGCCGACTACGTGGGCGCCCGTATCGGCGAGAAGCGCACCCGCGTGCCGATGAAGCCGGTCTCCATGGGCGGCGAGGCCTGGCCGGACTCCGTCAAGATCAACGAGGCCGGCGGCCTGTACTGATCGGCGATACGTCGCCGGAAGGCGGCGGCAATGGCCCCCTCTGACGAGGGGGCTCCCGGCTCGGCCGGGTGGGGGAGAGAAGGAGCGGCCGACGCGCCGCGGTCTCTCCCCCAGTCATCCCGCGGATGACAGCCCCCTCGTCAGAGGGGGCCTGCATGTCCCGAACCCCAGCAACGAGCGGAAGGCCTGTGACAGTGAGCGACATCACCGAAACCATCATCAACGCGCCGCATGAGACGGACGATCTCGACCCGCGCACGGACGTGCCGCGCCACGCGGCCGGCGAACCCGCTCCGGCTATCGCGCCGGTCAGGCTCGGGAATATCAGCGTGCCGACGCCCGTCGTGCTCTCGCCGATGGCCGGCGTGACCAACTGGCCGTTCCGCGTGATCTGCGAGGAATACGGGCCGGACGGCCTGTACGTTGCCGAGATGATCACCGCCCGCGCGCTCGTCGCCCGCAACCCGAAGGCCCTGCGCCTGTGCCGGTTCGCGCCCTCCGAACGCGTGCGTTCGCTCCAGCTGTACGGCGTGAACCCGGCCATCGTCGAGCAGGCGGCGCGCATCGTCGTCGACGAGCATATGGCCGACCACGTGGACCTCAACTTCGGGTGCCCGGTGCCCAAGGTGACGCGCCGCGGCGGCGGATCGGCGTTGCCGTGGAAGACCGACATCTACACGGATCTCATCCGCCGCGTCGTCAAGGTGTGTTCCGAGGCCGGCATCCCGGTCACCGCGAAGATCCGCGTCGGCATCGACCACGACCATGAGACCTTCCTCGAAGCCGGCCATATCGCGCAGGAGGAGGGGTGCGCCGCCGTCACGCTGCACGCGCGCACCACCGCCGAATACTACGGCGGCCACTCCGACTGGAGTCGCATCGGCGAGCTCAAGGAACGGCTCGACATCCCCGTGTTCGGCAACGGCGACATCTGGGGCGCGGACGACGCGCTCGCGATGATCCGCGAGACCGGATGCGACGGCGTGGCCATCGGCCGCGGCTGCCAGGGCCGCCCCTGGCTGTTCGCCGACATCAAACATGCCTTCGAGGGCTCGGACGAGCGCTTCAACCCGACGCTCGGCGAGGTGTGCCGCGTGATCCGCCGCCATGCGGGCCTGCTCGTCGAGTTCTACGACGGCGACGAGCGTATGGCCGTGCACGACCTGCGCAAGCACATCGCCTGGTATCTCAAGGGGTTCCCGGTGGGCGGCTCCACGCGCAAGGCGTTCATGGAATGCGAGTCCCTGGCAGACGTGGACCGCGAGATCGCGCGCCTCGACCCGTCCGTCACGTTCCCCGAGCGCGTGGTGGACAAGCCTCGCGGGCGCGTGCGGTTCGCCAAGAAGGTGCATCTGCCGTACGGCTGGCTCGAGTCGCGCACGACCAGCCATGAGGAGCGCGAGACGCTCTTCGGCGACGATCCGATGGACGCCAGCTACTGACGCCGATCCGACCGTCGGACGCGATGCGCGGTGAAAACGTCGTCATCGCCTAAAATACGCGCTACACGCGCGAAAATATCACACAATACGGGGTAGCCCTGCGCTAGTCTAGGGTGTAACCGTGAAGTGACAGGAGCCAAACGTGAGCGAGAACGCCCAGACTGAGTTCAACGACAAGACCAACATCAAGGTCGTCGGCGTAGGTGGCGGCGGCGGCAACGCCGTCAACCGCATGATCGCCGAAGGTCTGCAGAACGTTGAATTCATCGCAGTCAACACCGATGCCAAGGATCTGCTGCGTTCCGAAGCCGACGTGAAGATCGCCCTGTCCGACCAGTCCAGCCGCGGGCTCGGCGCCGGCGCCGACCCGGAGAAGGGCGCGAAGGCCGCGCAGGACCACCAGTCCGACATCGAGGAGGCCCTGAAGGGCGCCGACATGGTGTTCGTCACCTGCGGCGAGGGTGGCGGCACCGGCACCGGCGCCAGCCCGATCGTCGCGCGCGCCGCCCACCAGCAGGGCGCGCTCACCATCGCGGTCGTCACCCGTCCGTTCTCGTTCGAGGGCCCGCAGCGCTCCGCCTCCGCCGAGCTCGGCATCGACAACCTCCGTCAGGAGGTCGACGCCCTCATCGTCATCCCGAACGACCGCCTGCTTGAGCTGTCCGACCGCTCCATCACGATCATGGACGCGTTCAAGACCGCCGATTCCGCGTTGCTGTCCGGCGTGCAGGGCATCACCGACCTCATCACCACCAACTCGTACATCCACGTCGATTTCGCCGACGTCACCGCGATTCTGCGCGGCGCCGGCACCGCGCTGTTCGGCATCGGCTCCGCGCGCGGCGAGGACCGCGCCACCCAGGCCGCCGAGCTGGCCATCAGCTCGCCGCTGCTCGAGGAGAGCATCGAAGGCGCCCACGGCGCGCTCATCAACGTGGCCGGCCCGACCGACATCGGCCTGCAGGAGGCCTCCTCCGCCGTGGAGCTCGTGCGCAAGGCCATCCACCCGGAGGCGCAGATCATCTGGGGTCTCGCCCTCGACGACGCCTACGGCGACGAGGTCCGCGTCACCGTCATTGCCGCCGGCTTCGACACCGCCAAGGAGAAGGCCGCGCAGAACGCGGCCCAGCCGCTCGCCGTCGCCGCGCAGCAGGCGCAGAACGTCGCCCACAACGCTGCGCCCGCCGCTCCCGCGGTTCCGGCCCAGCAGCCGGTCGGTGGTGGCCTGAAGCACGTAGCCGGGCGTATTGGGGTCGAAACTCTCGCCTAGAATGGAGATTGAATCCTTGGCCCCGACATTCCCGGTGTTGGGTTCTTTTTTGCTTGCATGGCTTATTCCTCCCCCGCGAACTTGCGCACGCTAGAGAGGTTCACAAGGAACGTGTTGCCGACCTTGCGCGCTCTGATCTTGCCGGTGC
>NZ_JGZP01000008.1 GCF_000741785.1 Bifidobacterium stellenboschense
GCACCGCCGGCCGCGCCGCCGCTACGGCGCGAGGCGGCCGGCCGGGCCTCGTGGAACTCGTCCACCGTGCCCCACTGGCCGCATTCGGGGCATTTCCCATACCATTTCGTGCCCGTCCAGCCACATTCCGAGCACAGGTACTGCACATTCGTCTTCGCCATGCCTCGACGATACGCACGCAATCAAGAAACCGGTAGATGTATACCGGTTTGTCGCTGTCCTTCGGAGTGTCGCGTCGCGACTCCGCCATACCAGCGCATCCGCGACTCCGGCAAACCGTCCGCGCCGCCGTATTCCGGCGTTCCGCGCCGGTCATAGCGTCACAAGGCTGTGCCACAATCGGAACCATGTCGAATACTCGTAGTTCCGCGCAGCACGGCCACGGCAAACTGATCGCCGTCATCATCGCCGCTGCGCTCGTCGTCGTCCTCGCCCTGCTGTCCGCATTCGTCTGGCCCGGCTGGGCGCTCAACAAGAACGCCGCTGGCACGCAGAACAGCGCGCAGCAGACCGCGGAGCCGACCACGCCGAGCATCAAGGCCACGGCCCTGCCGGACAACGCGACCGAACTGCTCAAGGCCATGCCGGACAGCGTGCTCAACTACGCGCGCACCAAGGCGGACGCCTCGACCACATGGAACTCCGCCACGCCGCTCGAGGAGTACACGCTCACCTATTCGACCGGCAAGAAGGCCGCCGACGTGACGCTCGTCGTCGCCCAGTGGAGCACGTCCGACCCGGCGAAGACCCAGTACGACGCGCTCGCCAAGAACCTGACCGGCAAGTCGATCGCATCGGGCGCGGTGAAGGTACAGGGCGACACCACCGGCGACTACGTGGTGAAGACCGATTCCGGCGACGCGAAGAAGGCCACCGCGCTGTGGCGCAACGACACGGTCGTGTTCCAGGCCACCGGCTCGAAGGCCGCGGTCCAGCGGTTCTACCAGAAGTTCCCGCTGTAAAGGAGTTCCGGGATCACACGGCGACGCACGGGTGGCGTAGTCCGCGAGAACGTGTATACTCGTGCGAGTTGCAACTTTTACGATTAATCGGATTGGAGGCTTCAGATGGGTTCCGTCATCAAGAAGCGCCGCAAGCGGATGAGCAAGAAGAAGCACCGCAAACTGCTGCGTAAGACCCGCCACCAGCGCAAGTAGTCTTACCTGCATCAAGGCATGAGAAGACCCCCGCGGACCGGAAGGTTCGGCGGGGGTCTTCGTTATGCTCGCGGGTCCGGCCGACCTGATCGGCCGGACCTAGGCGAACCGACTCACTTGTTGCCGTTGGTGAGGACGCGCGGACCGTTCGGATCGCCGACGATCACCTTGTCGACCATGTTGAGGAACAGGCCGTGCTCGACGACGCCCACCGTGTTGATGAGGTCCTCGGCCAGCTCGAACGGGTGCTCGATCTTCTCCAGATGCAGGTCCACGACGTAGTTGTTCTCGTCGGTGCGGACCTCCTTGCCTTCGGCGTCGAGGCGCAGGACCGGCTTGTAGCCCTTGGCCTCGAACTTCTTGATCACGTGGCCGGCGCCGAACGGGATCACCTCGACCGGCAGCGGGAACTTGCCGATCGTGTCGACGACCTTGGATTCGTCGACGATCCACACGATCTTGTCGGAGTTGGTGGCCACGATCTTCTCCCACAGGAGGGCCGCGCCGCCGCCCTTGATGCCGTTGAAGTTCTTGTCGACCTCGTCGGCGCCGTCGATGGTCACGTCGATGTGGTCCACGTCGTCGATGTCGACGATCTTGATGCCGTAGCTCTCGGCCTGCGCCTGCGTGCGGCGGGAGGTGGTCACGCCGGTGAACTGGAGACCTTCCTCCTGCACGCGGCGGCCGAGCTCGTCGACGAGGAACTTGACGGTGGAGCCGGTGCCCAGGCCCGCGATCATGCCGTTCTCGATGAGCTTGGCGGCCTCGATGCCGGCGGCCTTCTTGAGGGCGTCCTGCTGTGCCTTATCCATGATGTGAATCCTTTCCTTCCATATGAAAAGTCGTTTCCATCCTAACGCGGGTGGAAGATTGTGCGCGGCTGTGTGCGCTCGTGTTCGCCAAATGTTCAGTCGCGCAGGAAATCCGCGTCCGTGATCGTGAGATTGCCGTCGCCGTCCACGAACCCGTCCACCGCGATGTATCCGCGCACGTGCATCGGCGTGCCGTCGAAGTACGGACTCGTCTTCGGCGCAGGCGAGAACCGCACGTCGCCCGTCACCCTCAGTCCGCTCGGCGCGGGAAGCGCGGGCTGCGCGACGGGCTGCACGACGGGTTGCACGGGCTGCGACATGGACTGCGCAATCTCCATGTGTGACGACATCGCGCGCATCTCCGCCGGCATCGTGCGGCGCGATGCGCGCACGTCCGCGTCCGACACGGCATCACTCACGCCGCCGAGATCGTCCGGCACGCCCTCCGGCTCGGCGAGAAGGTCCGCAAGACTCTTCCGCGATTCTGAGTCGTCCCGCGTCGCGAGTCGTCCCGCGTCGGCCGCGTGCTCGCGCAGGCTCGCCGCGTCCGCCTTGCCGTCCAGCACGAGCTGGACGTCCGGCGGCACGTCGGTACCGCGCGAGTATTCGGAGTTCAGCAGCGCGCGCCATCCTTCGATCGGCAGGTATCCGTCACGCGCGCCCGACCGGCAGTCGCCGGCGTACGTGCGCGCGAGTTCGTCGACGAGCTCGTTGCCCGCGTTGCCCGCGTGCCCCTTCACCCATTTGAATTCGACGGGACCGGGACGCTGCGAGATCGCCTCGTCGATCGCCTGGATGAGTTCGCGGTTCTTGACCGGTTTCTTCTGCGCGTTCTTCCAGCCGTTGTTCTTCCAGCCTTTGACCCATTTCGTCGAACAGTTGATCGCGTACTGCGAATCCGATTCGATGATGAGCTTCTGTTCTCCCGGATGCGCGCGCAGCGCTTCGAGTACGGCGCACAGTTCGCCGATCTGGTTGGTGCCGTTCGTGGCGCCGCCCGCGTCGTAGCCGCGCGAATCGTGCTCGTGGCCCGGTTCGCCGCCGTCGCCTGCGTCTTTCGCGTGGTCGGCCCACGCCCAGCCCATCGGTCCGTTCGGATTGCCGAGCGCGGACCCGTCCGTCGATACCACAATCGTGTCTGTCATGCCTCCCACACTAATGGCACCCGCGGGCGGGAATCTACCCGCGGGCGGGTGTGATGGGGATTCACCCGCGGGTGTGATGGGGGGATTCACCCGCGATGAAACGATCACCCCCATCCCCGCCGACGGATTCACGGACCAGGGCATCGGATGTTGCGCGGATCCGTGTCGTGTGAGGGCATAACGAGGTGTTATGCGGGTCCGTGTCACGCGAGGGTATCGGGATATTATTTCGGGTCCGTGTTCATGCAAGGACATGGGGTGTTATGCGGGTTATGTGCCACACAAGGGGTGCCACGACGTTGCGTGGCACGCGTTCGCGCCACATGACGCCGTGCATGGTGGATTTGCGCTTTGTGTGGCGTGATACCGCGCCACACTCGGCAGGAACCGGTGGGTTCTGCGTAAGTGTGGACGAGAGGCCGTGCCACGCGACGTGTGATGTGCTCATTTTCGTGCTTGTGTGGCGTGATACCGCGCCACGTGACGTGTCCGTTTCGCGGTTAAGTGCTAAAAAGTGTCGTGGAACGCATTTTTTGGTGGATGACAATGTCGTCATTGTTCGGCACTTAAGCCGTATCCGGAGTATCCGCGCTGTCTGTTGCTGTTGTGCTGGGGGGGGGTGATTGTGTGCGTTGGCTCGGCCATGTTGGGCGCGTGGGTCCGGCTTGTCTGTTCGGGCGCGGGATTGCGGGGATTCGCGTGCCACGCAATGGTGCCACGCAATGGTTGCCGGAACGTTGTGTGGCACGGTATCGCGCCACACAACACCGGTGTCGGCCCGATTCGAGCTCATGTGGCTTGATTTCGCGGTGAATGTGTGCCATACAAGCCCGCAAAGCGCGAAATCCTCCCGAGTGTGGCGCGACCCTGAGCCACACTATCCGCCGGAACCCGTTTCGTGGGCTTTCGTGGCACGTTTTCGTGTCCTCGGTGTGCCACTTCGCGCGCCCGCCCACCGATTCCGGTGAAGTGTGGCACGCTCGTGCGCCACACTTCACCGCTGTACCCTTTGTGTGGCACGGCTTGTTGCCATCGTGGGGTGATGGAACGTGGACGCATGGACGGATAATGTCGCGTGTGGCGTGGACGTGGTGTACAGTAGTGGAGTTGCATGTCGTGGCATGCCTTCGGGCAGGTTGCGAATGCATGATTCTGGGTTCGTAGCTCAGTGGATAGAGCGTCTGTCTCCGGAACAGAAGGTCGAGGGTTCGAACCCCTTCGAGCCCACTGCAGAACAGCCTCCGTATCGTTGATACGGAGGCTGTTGCCGTGTGGGGGCTATTTCTTGGATCCCGCGCGCTTGACCGGCCGCTTCGTGCGTCCGGCGTGGGCGTGGTCGAACCGCATCCATGCGCCGTCCTTGGCGGTGATTACATCCGGGCGGCCGAATTTCGCTTGGAACCGTGCGGGATTCGCCTCGACCCTGCGCACCGTATCCGCGTCGATCGGCTTCGTCTCGGCGATGCGGATACGCGGCCCCTCCACCTTGAACGCGGCGAGCAGGAGACGCCCCTCCCCGTCACGCACCGGCCACTGGAATCCGCTCCTTCCCGCATTGGTCCACATGACCGTGCTTGCCGTCGTCAGCGTCGGGTCGGCGTTCCCCTTGCCGACGTCGACCGTGACGGGACTGTAGGGCAACAGGTTCGCGCGCACTCCGGTCAGTCCCTCCGGCACCGGAATCGACGTCGATTCATGCCACATGCGGATTCCCATGCCGACGACCGGAATCACGATGACGACCAGCACACGCAACGCCCACAGGAAGGCGGGCGGCCAGGGCAATCCTCCGATGAGCCACGCGATGACCAATCCCATGATGAGCAGCGCCAGCCACACGGGTGTGCTCGTGCTCTTCATCTTCCGCCAGATGCTTGCGGCGGTTTTGCTGTCGCCGGTAATCCAATCCGATGCCATACGAGCATCATATCCGTTCATCCGCCCGGAGGCCGTTTCCCGATTCGACCGGCTGCCTCGCGCGGTCGGGCGCTTCATGCGGCCGCGCCGTGACCGTATGACGGGCATCGCGCACGGCGGCGACACATGCGCTCACTACACTGCTGGGTAATCGATCGCCCGTGCGGCACCGGCCGCATCGGTCACGGCGCCGGCTGCGGCGTCGGGCGAACGGCGAGCCAACCGAGAGGAGCACATGATGAGCGAAAAGATGGAAGCGGTCGCGACCTCCGAGGCGCCGGCGGCGCTGGGCGCGTACAGCCAGGCGGTCAAGGCCAACGGCTTCGTGTTCGTGTCCGGCCAGCTGGGCATCGACCCGGCCACCGGCGAACTGGCCGGCGAGACCGCGGGCGAGCAGGCCGCGCAGGCGTTGAAGAACATCAAGCACATCCTCGACACGGCCGGCACCGGCATCGAGCATGTCGTGCGCGCCACCATCTACCTGAAGAACGTGGAGGACTTCAAGGAGGTGGACGCCCGCTACGCCGAGGTGTTCATCGGTTCCGTGAAGCCGGCGCGTGTCGCGTTCGGCGGCAACGACATCCCGAAGGGCGCGCTCGTCGAGATCGACGCGATCGCCGTGCTGTGATCGCGGCCGGGGCCATGCTCCCGACGTTGCGGGCGTTGGTATCATACGGTAGTCGCCGCATGACGACTTGACACGGATGATATAAGGAGTCCCAGCATGGCCCACGCCGGCAATTCCGACGACAATCACGGCAATGATCTCGAACGCAAGATGGAGTCGCGCCACCTGACGATGATCTCGCTCGGCGGCGTGATCGGCACCGGCCTGTTCGTCTCGTCCGGCTACACGATCCACCAGGCTGGCCCGCTCGGCGCGATCCTCGCGTACGCGGTCGGCTCCGTGCTCGTCTACTGTGTGATGGTCTCGCTCGGCGAACTGTCCGTCGCGATGCCGTACGCGGGCAGTTTCCACATGTACGCGAAACGGTTCATCGGCCCCGGCACCGCGTTCGTGATCGCCGTGCTCTACTGGCTCAACTGGGCGGTGGCGCTCGCCAGCGAGTTCACGGCGGCCGGCCTGCTCATGCAACGTTGGTTCCCGGACAGTCCCGCATGGGTGTGGTCGGCGGTGTTCATCGCCGTCGTGTTCGCGCTCAATATTCTTTCCGTACGCCTCTACGGCGAGGCGGAATTCTGGTTCGCGTCGATCAAGGTGTTCGCGATCGTCGCGTTCATCGTGATCGGCCTGCTCGCGATCTTCGGCGCGATACCGATCGCCGGCTACACGCACGCGCCGCTGTTCGGCAACTTCACGGCCAACGGCTGGTTCCCGAACGGCTTCGCGCCCGTGTTCTCCACGCTGCTCACCGTCGTGTTCGCGTTCTCCGGCACCGAGGTGGTGGGCGTCGCGGCCGGCGAGACGAAGGACCCGAGCAAGGCGATCCCGAAGGCCGTGCACACGACGGTGCTGCGCCTCGCGATCTTCTTCATCGGCTCGATCCTCGTGATGGCCGCGCTGATCCCGTGGCACCAGGCGGGCGTGGAGACCAGCCCGTTCGTGCTCGTGTTCCAGTCGATCGGCATGCCGTTCGCCGGCGACGTGATGAACTTCGTCGTGCTGACGGCCGTGCTGTCGGCCGCGAACTCCGGCCTGTACGTGTGCTCGCGCATGGTGTGGTCGCTCGCGAAGGAGCGTCTGATCCCGGCGCGGTTCGCGAAGACGAACTTCCGCGGCGTGCCCGTGTGGGCGGTGCTGTTCTCGATGGCGGGTTCGCTGCTCGCGCTGCTGTCGTCCGTGGTCGCCGCCTCCACCGTGTATCTCGTGCTGGTCGCGGTCTCCGGTCTCGCGACGTTGGTCGTGTGGTTCTCGGTGTGCGTGTGCCATATCCGGTTCCGGCGCGAATGGCGTCGCGACGGTCATACGGTCGACGAGCTCGGCTACCGTGCGCCGGGATTCCCGGTATTGCCGTGGATGGCGATCGTCATGTGCATCGGCGCGCTGGTGCTCGTCGTGCTCGACGAGACGCAGCGTTCGACGCTGCTCTATATGATTCCGTTCGTCGCGCTGTGCTATGGCGGGTACCATCTGCTGGAACGTCGACGCGGCAGCGCCACTGGTCGGTGACGTTGCGGTGTCGTGACGGTGCAGCGCCGTGACGGTGCAGCGCAAGAATTCCCGGGAATAATCCGTATCGTCCGGGATTTCTTGCACTGAGACGTGGTCAGTGCAAGAATTCCCGGGAATGTGGGTCGGTTTCCGGGATTTTTTGCGCTGGGGGATGGTCAGTGCGAGAAATCCGGGATGACGGGGATGTTCTCCGGGATTTCTTGCGCCGGTCGGCTCGGGCGGGGCGACGGTTGAGCGATGACGCGGTTGGGGACGAAGAGAAAAGGCGACGATAACGACTGGCGGGGAACGTCGGCGCGGTCGGTATTCTTGGAAGAATGAATCCTGAAGCGTTGAGCGAACTCATTTCGCGTATTGCCCACGAGCTTGTCGCCGCCGGAAAGGCCGGACAGCTCACCGAAGACCTCATCCCGCCGGTCGCCAAATTCGCCGTCATGCGTCCGAAGGACCGCGCGCACGGCGACTGGGCGTCGAACGCCGCGATGCAGCTCGCCAAGAAGGCCGGCATGAAGCCGCGCGACCTGGCCGACCTGTTCGCCGCCGAACTCACCGCCGCCGACGGCATCGCCAAGGTGGAGGTCGCCGGCCCCGGCTTCATCAACATCACCCTCGACTCCGCGTCCGCCGCGGCCGTCGTCGACGCGGTGCTCGCCGCGCCGCGCACCGACGCCGGCGTCTCCGCGTTCGGTCGCAACGACCACCTCGGCGGCGAGACCCTGAACCTCGAGTTCGTCTCCGCCAACCCGACCGGACCGATCCACATCGGAGGCACCCGCTGGGCCGCCACCGGCGATTCGATGGCCCGCGTGCTCGAAGCCAACGGCGCGAAGGTCGTGCGCGAATACTACTTCAACGACCACGGCGAGCAGATCAACCGCTTCGCCAAGTCCCTCGTCGCCGCCTGGGCGCATGACAACGACTTGGGCGCGCAGGGCTACCAGACCGAGACCCCGTTCGACGGCTACAAGGGTGCGTACATCGACGAGATCGCCCGCCGCGTCGAAGCCGAAGCGAAGGCCGACGGCGTCGACCTGACCACGTTGCAGCACGAGGATCAGGGACTCAACGCGGACGGCGAGCCGATCGGCGAATCCGATTCCGAGCTGCGCGAGGAGTTCCGCAAGCGCGCCGTGCCAATGATGTTCGACGAGATCCGCAAGTCGATGAAGGACTTCCACGTCGACTTCGACGTGTGGTTCCACGAGAACAGCCTCTACCAGGACGGCGAGGTGGAGCGCGCCATCGCCGAACTGCGCGGCCGCGGCGACATCTACGAGAAGGACGGCGCCACCTGGTTCGCGTCCACCAAGCACGGCGACGACAAGGACCGCGTCATCATCAAGTCCAACGGCGAATTCGCATACTTCGCCGCCGACATCGCCTACTACTGGAACAAGCGCCACCGCGCGCAGGACCCGGCCGACGTGGCGATCTACATGCTCGGCGCCGACCACCACGGCTACATCGGCCGCATGATGGCCATGTGCGAGGCGTTCGGCGACAAGCCGGGCGAGAACATGCAGATCCTCATCGGACAGCTCGTCAACGTGATGAAGGACGGCAAGGCCGTGCGCATGTCCAAGCGCGCCGGCAACGTCGTCACCATCGACGACCTCGTCGACGCGATCGGCGTGGACGCGTCCCGCTACTCGCTCGCGCGCACCGACTACAACTCGCCGGTCGACATCGACCTCAACCTGCTCGCCTCCCACTCAAACGACAATCCGGTGTACTACGTGCAGTACGCGCACGCGCGCTCCTGCAACGTGGACCGCAACGCGGCCGCCGCGAACGTCACCACGGAAGGCGCCGACCTCGGCCTGCTCGACACCGAGGCGGACGGCGAAGTGCTCGCCGCAATCGCCCAGTGGCCGGCCGTCGTCAAGGAGGCCGGCGACAAGCGCGCCCCGCACCGCGTCGCCCGCTACCTCGAAGACCTCGCCGCCACGTACCACAAGTGGTACAACGTGGAGCGCGTCGTGCCGATGGATCTGACCGGACTCGAGGAGCGCGGCAGCGAAGCCGAACGCGAGGCGCTGCGCATCGCCAAGGCCCCCGAACCGGCCCGCGCCGCCGCCCGACTCAAGCTCAACGACGCCGTCCAGGCGGTCATCGGCTCCGGCCTCGACCTGCTCGGCGTCTCCGCCCCGGACAAGATGTAAGGAATCGGCGAAGCCGATACGCATTTCGGCCCCCGCTGGCGGGGCTGAGCCGTGAAGAAAACACCGGAGGTGTTTTTAGGCGAAGGCCTGACGACAGTCAGGCTCAATGTATACAGCGGACTGGGGGTGGTCCGATGGCCTGTCCGTCGACCGCCCTCCGGCATTTCATGCCACCTCCCGCCAGCGGGAGGGGAAAGAAGGACCTGATATGGCCATCACACCGATCTGGCCGGCCGCTTCGGCCGTGGACAGCGAAACCGGCGCGCTCACCTTCCACGGGCGCACCGCCGAATCCCTGCTCGACGAGTTCGGCTCGCCGCTCTACCTCATCGACACCGATGAGGTGCGCGACCGCGCACGCCACTTCGTCAAGGCCGCCGCCGACGCGTTTCACACGTCCACCACGCACGTGAGCTTCGCCGGCAAGGCGTTCCTTTCGAAGGAGATCGTGCGCATCGTCACCGAAGCGGGCATGCTCGTCGACACCTGCTCGATGGGCGAGATGCGGATCGCGCTCGCCGCCGGCGCGCCCGGGCGCCGCCTCGTGCTCCACGGCAACAACAAGACGGACGAGGAGATCGCGCTCGCCATCGAGGAAGGCTTCGCGAAGATCGTCGTCGACTCGCCCGACGAGCCGGCACGCATCGCCGCCATCGCCGAAAAGCTCGGCAAGCGCGCCAAGGTGATGCTGCGCGTCACCGCCGGCATCCACGCGGGTGGCCACGAGTACATCTCCACCGCGCACGAGGACCAGAAGTTCGGCGTGCCGCTGCTGCCCACCGGCGCGGACGCGGGTGTCCTCGGCGTGCTCGACACGCTCGCCGCCGAACCGGACGCGGCGACGCCCGCCGCGACCAACGCGCGGCTCGTGGAGCGCGGTGACCACCCTCAGTCCGCTTCGCGGACAGCTCCCGCCAGCGGGAGCGGGGAAGGTGCCGGTCCGCGTGCGGGATTCGTTAGCGGGAGCGGGGAAGGTGCCGGTCCGCGTGCGGGATTCGTTAGCGGGAGCGGGGAAGGTGCCGGTCCGCGTGCGGAATCCGTTAGCGGGAGCGGGGAAGGTGCCGGTGCTCGCGGCGCGCGTGAACTGCAGTATGACGTGAAGTATCCGTATGACCTGAGCCATGAGCAGGTCTCCGAGACGGACAAGGCGCTCGCCGAGGCGATGAGCACCGTGGCAGACGGCCCGGCGCTCGCCGTGCTCAAGGACATCCTCCGCCATCAGGACACGCTCGAACTGGTCGGCATCCACTCGCACATCGGCTCGAACATCCACGATGCGGACGCGTTCATCCAGGCCGCCAAGCGCATGATGCTCCTGCGCAAGACGTTCTACGCGACCGACGCGTACACGCTGCCCGAAGTTGATCTGGGCGGTGGCTACTCCGTCGCGTACACGGACGGCGAGGATTCGATGGACGTGCGCCGCGAGCTCACGCGTCTCGCCGAGGCGGTCACGGGCATCAACCGCGCGCTCGGCATGCCCGCGCCGGCGATCAGCTTCGAGCCGGGCCGTTGGATTGTCGCGCCCGCCGGCGTGACCCTCTACCGTGTCGGCACGATCAAGCCCGTGCATCTGAGCGACGCGAAGGACAAGGCGGGCGAGCCGATCACGGAACGCGTGTACGTGTCCGTCGACGGCGGCATGAGCGACAATATCCGCCCCGCACTGTACGGCGCCGACTACACGGCCCGCCTCGCCAACCGCCGCGGATCCGACGAGACGATGCTCGTGCGCGTCGTCGGCATGCACTGCGAATCCGGCGACATCGTCGTGCATGAGGTGCGGCTGCCCGCCGACTTGAAGCGCGGCGACATCCTCGCCGTGCCGGTCACCGGCGCGTACGGCCGCACGATGGCGTCGAACTACAATCAGGCGCTGATTCCGGCGGTCGTGGGCGTGAGCGAGAGCGGCGCGCATGTGATGCTGCGCCGCCAGACCATCGACGACCTGCTGTCGCTTGATGTGAGCGAGTGAGATACGACTGAGCCCCCGCTAGCGGGGGGACTGTCACCATACCTTCGTGCCGACAGTCCAAAACGACCAACTGCGCCCCCGCTGGCGGGGGCTGTCAGCGAAGCTGACTGGGGGTGGTTGCGGGCTTGCGCATGGACCACCCCCAGTCCGTCCAAGGGACGGACAGCCCCCGCCAGCGGGGGCGAGAATGCCTAGCCAGTGAGACGGGACCGCTCAATTTGTGGGGCGAGAATGCTTAACCGGCGGGGTGGGACTGCTGTCGGCGAGGGCGAGAATGCTCGGCCGGCCAAGTTTGTTGTTACTTTGTGGTCATCGTGCCGAGCTTTTGGCCGGTGGCGACGGTGCGGCCGACCTTGTCGACGTCGAGCGAGGCGATCGCGGCGGGGTTCGTGAACACGACGATCACGTCGGTCGGCTTGCCGGCCGCCTTCACCGCCTCCAGATCCACGCGTTCGATCGGCTTGCCGGCGGTGACGGTCTGGCCTTCGGCGACGAGCATGTCGAACGGTTCGCCCTTGAGCTGCACCGTGTCCACGCCGATGTGGACGAGCACCTCCACGCCGCCTTCGGTGGTGATGCCGACCGCGTGCTTCGCGTTCGCGACGGTCGTCACCGTGCCGGACACCGGGGCGACCACGGTGCCGGAGGTCGGAACCACGCCGAAGCCGTCGCCGAGGATCTTCGCGGCGAACGTCTCGTCCGGCACCTCCTCGACCGGCTCGATCGTGCCGTCGACCGGCGCGACGATCGTGATCGGGGCGGGGGAGTCGGATTCCGTGGCCTCGGGCTTATGGAACAGGTTCGAGAACAATCCCATGGATATCCTCCTTGATCTGGGATAAGGATGCTTCGGATACCACCGTACACCACGAAGGCCGTCCTTTCGGGAAGGAACGGCCTTCATGGCGTACGATGGCGCACGGGCGTACGGATGCGCGTCATGCGCGCCCGCCCGCCGCGCGGGACGTCACGACCGCCGGTGGATCTCCTCCATCGCGTCGCAGACGGCCTGCACCTGCGTGCCGACCACCACTTGGATGTTCTTCGCGTCGATCACCTTGACGCCGGGCACGAGCTTGCGGATCGCGTCCACATCCACCTTCGAGGTGTCCTGCACGCCCATGCGCAGGCGGGTCGTGCAGTTCTCGATGTCGACCACGTTCGCCTTGCCGCCGAGCAGCTCGTAGAGCTTCGCGGCGAGCGCCGACTCCTTGTCGGCCTTGGCGGCGGCCGGGGAGTCCTCAAGCGCGGAGGAGGAGATGGCCTCGTCGTCATCGCCACGGCCCGGGGTCTTCAGGTTGAACTTCCGGATCATGAAGTCGAACACGAAGTAGTAGATGACCGCGAACACGAGACCCTGCACGAGCAGCATCACCGGCATGTGGGCGCGCGGCACGTTGAGCGACAGGAACCAGTCGATGAAGCCCGCGGAGAAGTTGAAGCCGGCGATCCACTGGAACGAGGCGGCGATGAACACCGACAGGGCGGTGAGCAGCGCATGCACCACGTACAGCGGGAACGCGGCGAACATGAAGGAGAACTCGAGCGGCTCGGTCACGCCGGTGAGGAAGGCGGCCAGACCGCCCGCCAGCATCAGCGAACCGACGGCCTTCTTGTTCTGCGGCTTCGCGTTCTTGTAGATCGCGAACGCGCCGGCGGGCAGACCGAACATCATGATCGGGAAGAAGCCGGCCTGGTACATGCCGGTCACGTACTCGCCCCACGGGTGGAAGCCGCCGGTCGCGACCACGGCCGCGGTCTTGCCGTCGAGGCCGCCCATGCCGCTCCAGAACTTCGTGATGTCGTCGATGCCGGCCAGGTTGAACCAGAACACGTTGTTGAGCGCGTGGTGCAGGCCGGTGGGGATGAGCAGACGGTTGAAGAACGCGTAGATGCCGGCGCCGACCGCGCCCATGCCCATGATCGCCTCGCCGAAGGAGACCAGGCCGTTGTAGATGAGCGGCCACACGAACAGCAGCAGCAGCGACACGACGCTCATCAGCGCGGCGGTCAGGATCGGCACGCAGCGGCGGCCGGAGAAGAACGCGAGGAAATCGGGCAGCTTCGTCTTATGGAACTTGTTGTACAGCGCGCCGGCCACGCAGCCGACCATGATGCCGAAGAACACGTTCTTGTTGCCGATGGCGCCCGGGGCGAACGCGGCCGGCGGGTTCTCGGCGTCGAAGCCGAGGAACGCGGACGCGGAGCCCATGATCGTCGTGACGGTCATGAAACCGACCAGTCCGGACAGCGCGGACGCGCCGTCGCGCTCGCGGGCCATGCCGACCGCGACGCCGACCGCGAACAACAGGCCGAGATTGTCGAGGATCGCCGAGCCGGTCTTGCACAGGTAGGCGGCGACGACGTTGTTGCCGCCCCATCCGCTCGGGTCGATCCAGTAGCCGATTCCAAGGAAGAGCGCCGCCGCGGGCAGGCAGGCGACCGGCAGCATCAACGCGCGGCCGAGTCGCTGGATATAGGCTTTCATTACTTCTTACCTCCCTCATTGCGAGGATTCCGGCGGTGGGGTGGATTCCCGTCTGCGTCGTCTTCGCCGCAGCGTTCCGGCCTTCGTTGGCCGTCACGTTCCTGCTTCTCGGGGCAGCACCGCTTCATCCGTTATGGTACGTCATGGCGGACATGCGCCGCAAGCAATTCGTTAACTTTCTTTGCGTAAAAGGTCGCCTCACGTGGTATCCGTTGCGCCCGTAAGCGCTACTCGCATGTGGACTCCGATTTCCGGCAATCGTTTGCATGATTTCGGTAAAGAACGTTTTCCGTCGGCGTGTCGAAAAGGTTCCGTAGGATGGTGCCAAAGATCGCCGTACAGCAGAAGGGAATTTCCGTGGCTGACCAGAACGCAACCCCCATCCGTGTCGGACTGTTGGGCGCCGGCACCGTGGGCTCGCAGACCGCACGTCTCATCGTCGAGCAGAAGGACGAGCTCGCCGCCCGCATCGGCCGTCCCATCGAACTGACCGGCGTCGCCTGCCTCGATCCGAAGGAGACCGAGCGGTTCCCGTGGATCGACCAGTCGATCGTCACCACCGACACGATGAGCGTCGCCACGAACTCCGACATCGTCATCGAGCTGATCGGCGGCACCACCGTGGCGCGCAAGTTCGTGCTCGCCGCCATCGAATCCGGCGCGTCCGTCGTGACCGCGAACAAGGCGCTGCTCGCCAAGTACGGCCCGGAGATCTACGCGGCCGCCGAGGCCAAGGGCGTCGACATCTACTTCGAGGCGGCCGTGGGCGGCGCGATCCCGTTCCTGCGCCCGCTGCGAGAATCCCTCGTCGGCGACAAGGTGACGAGCATGCTCGGCATCGTCAACGGCACCACCAACTACATCCTCGACGAGATGACCGTCAAGGGCCTCCAGTTCGACGACGTCCTCAAGGACGCGCAGGCCAAGGGCTACGCCGAGGCCGACCCGACCGGCGACATCGAAGGCTACGACGCCGCCAACAAGGCCGCCATCATGGCCACGCTCGGCTTCCACACCTCCGTCACCATCGACGACGTCTCCGTCGAGGGCATCACCAACATCACCGCCGACGACATCGCCGCCGCGACCGCCGAACACAAGGTCATCAAGCTGCTCGCCGTCGTCGAGAACGGCGAGGCCGGCGTCTCCGCGCGCGTCTACCCGGCGCTCATCGACGAGAACCACCCGCTCGCCAGCGTGCACGGCTCCTTCAACGCGATCTTCGTCAAGGCCGAGGCCGCCGACGACCTCATGTTCTACGGCCGCGGCGCCGGCGGCGCGCCGACCGCCTCCGCCGTCGTCGGCGACGTCGTGACCGTCGCCCGCCATATCGCCGCCGGCTGCACCGGCCCGTCCATCCCGCTGTACAAGGACCTGAAGAAGGCGCCGATCAACGCGTCGAAGGCCGCGTTCGCCGTGCGCTTCCTCATCCACGACAAGCCGGGCGTGCTGGCCGCCATCGCCACCGAATTCGCCCGCAACGGCGTGTCGATCAACGGCGTCAACCAGGATCTGAAGCCCTCGCTCAAGGCCCCGGGCTATGACGGCGAGGTCCAGCAGCTGCGCCTCGTCACGCACGCGACCGACGAGATCACCCTGCGCGAGACCGTCAAGGCCGTCCAGGCGCTCGACTTCGTCACCGGCCAGCCGTCCATCCTGCGCGTTCTCGACTGACCATAGAGGCATCATGAACCCCATCTGCAATCAGGTGCGCGTGCGCGTGCCGGCGACCAGCGCCAACCTCGGCTCCGGCTTCGACACGGTCGGTCTCGCGCTCGACTACCACGACGAACTCATGTTCACGCTGAACGACGATCCGAGCGACGGCGTCGCCCACGTCGTCATCCACGGCGAAGGCGAGGACACGCTGCCGCGCGACGAGACGCATCTCGTCGTCTCCACGTTCCGTCGCGCCTGCGCCACGTTCGGTCTCGGACGACTCGGCTTCACGCTCGAAGCGACGAACAACATCCCGCAGGCGCGCGGCATGGGCTCGTCCGCCGAGGCGATCGTCGCCGGCATCGCCGCGGCCGCCGCGTTCGCGCAGCCCGGAGCGCTCAACCGCCCCGCCATCTTCGACATGGCCGCGCAGATCGAAGGCCACCCGGACAACGTGGCGCCCGCCGTGTTCGGCGGCCTCACCGTCTCCTGGGACTTCGAGACCGCGGAGGGCGTCGGCTCGGTCGCCATCCCCGGCGGCGACCCGTTGCACGGCGGCTTCCACACGGTCAACTATCCGGTCGACAAGGCGATCACCGCCGCCGTGTTCGTGCCCGACTACGAGCTGTCCACCGAGAAGGCGCGCCGGGCGCTGCCCGCCGAACTGCCGTACAAGGACGCCGTGTACAACGTCTCGCGCGTCGGGCTCCTGCCCGCGGCGATGAACCCGTCCGCGCTCGCCACGACCGGCGGCGCCTCCGAGGCGGAAGGCTCCGACGCCAGCCATGAGGCGAACGCGCTGCTGTTCACCGCCACGCAGGACAAGCTCCACCAGCCGTACCGCGGCGCGCTCATGCCGCCGTCGACCGAGCTGATTGCGCTGTTCCGGTCCAAGGGCTATGCGGCCGCCGTCTCCGGCGCCGGCCCGTGCGTGCTCGTCCTGCATTACGGCGACGCGCGCACGGCCATCGACGAGATCGCCGCCGAACAGCTCGCCTCCGGGCATTGGCGCGTCCTCCACCTGCCCATCAACACCGCCGGCGTGGAGGTCGTGCGCCGTTAGTCCGTTCGGCTCCCGCTGGCGGGAGCTGGCCGCCGTCAGGCGGTCTGAGGGTGGTTGCGGCATGGTCGTCGGACCGCGCGACCACCCTCAGTCTCACTTCGTTCGACAGCTCCCGCCAGCGGGAGCGAATACGTGATGTGGTTTCGTATGGGACCACCCTCAGTCTCACTTCGTTCGACAGCTCCCGCCAGCGGGAGCGGATATGTCGGATGTGGCTCCGTGTGGAGCCGCCTTTAGTCTCACCTTGTTCGACAGCTCCCGCTGGCGGGAGCGGGAAGGTATGCATGTCCATTCCGCTGATTCTCGCATCGAAGTCGAAGCCGCGCCGCGACGTGCTGTATGCGGCGGGCGTGTGCCCGACGATCCGCGTCTCGCACGTCGACGAGCCGGCCGCGCTCGAGGCGGCGGCCCGCGAATCCGGCGTCACGGTCGACGATCTCACCATCGAACAACGCGTGACGATCCTCGCCGGCGCGAAGGCCGCTGCCGTGCACCGCGCGTACCGCGACGTCGCGGCGACGGCGTCGGCCGCGACGGGCGAACGCGTCATCGCGTATCCGTTGCGCGCGGAGAGCGTGATCGCCGCCGACGCGCGTGCCGCGGCGGACGGCGGCGACGCCGGTGCCGCCGACGCCGCGTCCATCGACTATTCGCGTGACGAGATCGCCACGACGCGCGACTTCTCCGGCGTGGACATGCCGACCGTCACCGAACCGATCACGAACATCATCGCGATGCAGCCGGGCCTGACGCGCTCGACCGTCGGCCCGCTGATCGTCGGCTGCGACTCGATGTTCCTGCTCGACGGCGAATGTTACGGCAAACCGCACAGCGTCGACGTGGCGCGCGAACGGCTGCACCGCATGAGCGGCGCGACCGGCGAGCTGTGGACCGGGCATTGCGTGATCGACTTCGCGACCGGTCGCGTCGCGCGCGGCGCGAGCCACGCGACCGTGCGGTTCGGCGAGTTCACCGACCGCGACATCGAACGCTACATCGCGACCGGCGAGCCGTTGGAGGTCGCCGGATCGTTCACGCTCGAAGGCTTCGGCGGCGCGTTCATCGATGCGATCGACGGCGACCCGCACGGCATCATCGGCATCAGCCTGCCGCTGCTGCGTCGTCTCGTCGGCGAGCTCGGCGTCGACTGGACGGACCTGTGGAACGTGGCGCGCGGCGAGGACCTGCCGGGCGTGCTCGACAAGGACGGCAACGAGATCCCGCCGAAGGAGAACGTGCACCAGCCGGGCGACGGCTGGGTGGACTGCGCGTGCGGGCGCAAGCATTGGGGGACGAACGGCGCGTCCGGCGTGCTGCTCGCCCGCCGTGACGAGGCGAGCGGCGAGGTGACGCACGTCGTCATGCAGCATCGTGCGAAATGGTCGGCGGAAGGCGGCACGTGGGGGATTCCCGGCGGCGCGACCGCGGACGGCGAATCGCCGATCGAAGGCGCGCTGCGCGAATCGTACGAGGAGGCGAACATCACCCCGGAGGACATCGAGGTGGTCGGCTCCTACCGCGAGGACCACGGGCCGTGGGCGTACACCACCGTGTTCGCGTTCGAGAAGCCGGGGCATGAGGTGCATCCGCGCGCGAACGACGACGAGAGCATGGAGATCGGCTGGGTGCCGATCGACGAGGTGCCGGACAGGAAGCTCCTTACCGCGATGAAGACCGATTGGCCGCGCTTCGACGCGCGGCTCAGGGCGCTGGCCGCCGCCTACCGCGAACGGTAGCCGCGGCGCAGCGGTCGCGGTGGGATCTTCCACGGCGTCTCAGGAACCATCCGCCTCGGTGCCGGTCCGCAGGGACTCGGCGCGGAAGCGGATGGGGGAGACGCCGTTCTTGCGTTTGAACGCGGCGCAGAACGCGGAGGTGTCGGTGAAGCCGCACTCCTCGCACAGCCGCTTCAACGGCATGTCCGAGTTGATGAGCAGATACTTCGCCGCGTGCATGCGCGCGTCCATGATGTAGGCGTGCGGCGTGTACCCGGTCTCCTTCTTGAACACGCGGATGAAATGGTATTCGCTCATGTACGCCATCGCGGCCAGCTCGCTGATCGGCAGCGGCTCGTCCAGATGGTTCGAGATGTAGGTGAGCACGTCCTCGATGACGTGCGGCTGCCGCTGCGTCGAGACGCCGGCGTCGGATGCGGCGACGGCGAACTCGGTGAGGATGTCGGTGATGTGCTTCGCCATCTGCGGCTCCGAGATGCGCGCGCCCGCATGGAACGTGTCGTAGATCGCGTTGAGACGCGTCAACGCGTAGCCCGGGTCCTTGAGCGTGAACGTGACGCCGAGGCGCGAGACGATCAGATCATGGTAGGCGCGCGCCATCTCGCCGTCGAAATGCATCCACAGCACGTCGCTCGGCTCATCGGTGCCGTAGGCGTGGTGGGCGTAGCAGTCGATCAGCGCGAAATCGCCCTTCGAGACGTGGGCGGTGCCCTGCCCGGTCGTGACATCGAACGAGCCGCGGCGGATCGCCATGATCAGGAAGCTGTCGAACGAGCTGCGCTCCTGCCGGTAGCCGGCCTCGTAATGGAACGAGCCGACGCGCAGCGGGTAGAGGAACGTGCGCAGGGCGGTTTTGCTGGGCGTGTAGATGTAGAATTCGGAGCCCTCGTCGAGGATGCCGTGTTCGGCCGGTTTCATGGGTCTCCTTCCTTGGATGGGCATTGTTGCCGATGATTGCCAGTATAGCGGTTCGCACGGGTTGTGCATCCGCAATTTTTTCATACGGGGGAGCAGGAAAACCGTAAGGACCGTTGAAAAGCGGCTTTAGGCTGGTAGGCAAGTAATCAACAAAACACCAATGCATGCGACGCGATGCGGCAATCGCATGCAGTGGCCTCCAGCGAAGGAGCACATCATGGCCGTGACCATCAAGGACACCGTCATCACGATCCCCACCTACGGAATCGGCGCGGCGGACAAGAACCCGGAGTTCATCGAGAAGCGCGTCTACCAGGGCAGCTCGGGCCGCGTCTACCCGTACCCGGTGATCGAGACGATCAGCGACGAGAAGCACGATCAGGACTACAAGGCCGTCATCATCGAGAACGAATACCTCGAGGTGACCGTCCTGCCGGAGCTCGGCGGCCGCATCCAGTACGCGAAGGACAAGACCAACGACTACGACTTCGTCTACCGCAACGACGTCATCAAGCCCGCGCTCGTCGGCCTGACCGGCCCGTGGATCTCCGGCGGCATCGAGTTCAACTGGCCGCAGCACCACCGTCCGACCACCTACCTGCCGGTCGACTACACGGTCAAGGACCTGCCGGACGGCGGCAAGGCCGTGCAGTGCCACGACACCGACCAGATGTACGGCACCCAGGTCGTCACCACGATCGCCCTGCACCCCGGCAAGGCGTACATCGAGATCTCCGCGCAGCTGTACAACGGCACCGCGCTGCCGCAGACCTTCCTGTGGTGGGCGAACCCGGCCGTGCCCGTCAACGAGCACACGAAGACCGTGATGCCGCCGGACGTGACCGCCGTCATGGACCACGGCAAGCGCGACGTCTCCCGCTACCCGATCGCCACCGGCACCTACTACAAGCACGACTACTCCGAGGGCGTCGACATCGGCCGCTACAAGAACGTGCCGGTCCCGACCAGCTACATGGCCGCGCACTCCGACTACAACTTCGTCGGCGGCTACGACTTCCACGAGCAGGCCGGCATCCTGCACATCGCCGACCATCACGTGAGCCCCGGCAAGAAGCAGTGGACGTGGGGCAACGGCGACTTCGGCCGCGCATGGGACCGCAACCTGACCGACGCCAACGGCCCGTACGTCGAGCTCATGACCGGCGTCTTCACCGACAACCAGCCCGACTTCACCTGGCTCAAGCCGTACGAGGGCAAGACCTTCACCCAGTACTTCATGCCGTACAAGGCCGTCGGCCAGGTCAAGAACGCCTCCATCAATGCGGCCGTCAACCTGGAGATCGGTCCCGAGGACACGTTCGGCGCGGCCGGCGAGACCGAAGGCATCGAGGCACAGGGCCTCAAGGCCGGCCAGGGCCGCGTGACCGTGTACGCGACCGCCGTGTACGAGAACGCCACCGTCACCGTCACGACCACGAGCGGCGACGTGCTGTACGCCTACAACGGTCGGATCAGCCCGACGGACACCGTGCGCGCCGAATTCGAGACCGGCGACGCCGCGGCGACCGACATCACCGCCACCGTGAAGGCCTCCGACGGCACCGTGCTCATCGACTACACCCCGCAACCCAAGAAGATCGAGAAGCTGTCCGAGCCGGCGAAGGCCGCCGACGATCCGGAGGACATCCTCACCAACGAGGAACTGCTGCTCGCCGGCCTGCACCTCGAACAGTACCGCCACGCCACCTACATGCCCGACCCGTACTACCTCGAAGGCCTCAAGCGCGACCCGGAGGACGCCCGCATCAACAACGCGTACGGCCGCCTGCTGCTGCGCCGCGGCGTGTTCGCGCAGGCCGAGGACCGATTCCGCACCGCCATCAAGCGCCTCACCAAGCACAACACGCAGCCGTACGACTCCGAGCCGCACTACAACCTCGGCCTCGCGCTGCTCTTCCAAGGCGAGGACGACAAGGCGTTCGACGCCTTCTACAAGGCGACGTGGGACGACACCCAGAAGGAGCGCGCCTTCCTCTACCTGGCGGCCATCGCCGCCCGCCGCGGCGACTACGCCGAAGCGCTCGGATACGTGGAGACCGCGCTCACCCGCAACGCGATGAACATCAAGGCCCGCGGCCTTCGCGCCTACCTGCTGCGCAGGCTCGGCCGCGCCGACGAGGCGGCCGCCGCCCTCGACGAGAACCTCAAGATCGACCGCTTCGACTTCGTGTCCGGCTACGAGCGCGCGCTCGCCGGAGTCGACGGCGCCGCCGCCGAACTCAAGGGCCTCATGCGCGGCTTCCACGAGAACTACCTGCAGGCCGCCCGCGACTACGCCCTCTTCGGCGCGTACGACGAGGCGCTGCAGCTGCTCGCGCAGACCGACCAGACCAAGCCGATGGTCAAGTACTACGAGGGCTACTACCTCGCCAAGCTCGGCCGCGACGAGGAGGCCAAGGCCGCCTTCGAAGCCGCCGAGGCCGCCCCGAGCGACTACTGCTTCCCGAACAAGCTGGAGGACATCGCCCCGCTCGAGAAGGCCATCGAGATCGTGAACGGCGCGAAGGCCCCCTACTACCTCGGCTGCCTGTACTACGACAAGGTCCAGGCCGAAAAGGCCATCACCCTGTGGGAGCGTTCGCGCGACCTCGACCCGAGCTTCCCGACCGTGCACCGCAACCTCGCGCTCGCCTACTACAACAAGCGCGGCGACGCCGCATCCGCCGAGCGCGAGATCGAGGAGGCCTACCGTCTCGACGAATCCGACGCCCGCGTCTTCCTCGAGCTCGACCAGCTGCACCGCAAGATCGGCTGGACCTACGCCCGCCGCCTCGCCGAATTCGAGAAGCACCTCGACGTGGTCGCCGAACGCGACGACCTGTTCATCGAATACCTGACCGTGCTCGACCTCACCGGCAACTACGCCAAGGCCTACGAGCTCATGGGCGAACGCCGCTTCCACCCGTGGGAGGGCGGCGAAGGCAAGGTCACCGGCCAGTACCGCATCGCCCTCACCCTGCTCGCCAAGGACGCCATGGCCGCCGGCGACTGGGCGAAGGCCAAGGAGCTGCTCGTCAGGACGCTCGCCTACCCGGAGAACCTCGGCGAAGGCAAGCTCGAAGGCCAGAAGGACAACGACATCCACTACTACCTCGGCGTGGTCGAACGCCATCTGGGCGACGAGGAGGCGGCCCGCGCCGAATTCCGCCAGGCCACGATCGGCCCCGACGAGGTGAAGGGCGCGATGTACTACAACGACCAGCCCGCCGAGATGATCCTCTTCCAGGGTCTCGCCCACAAGGCGCTCGGCGAGGAGGGCCCGGCCAACGCCCGCTTCTACCGCCTGCTCGACTACGGCGAGCAGCACCTCGACGACCAGGTCAGGATCGACTACTTCGCCGTCTCGCTGCCCGACTTCCTCATCTTCGAGAACGACTACACGAAGATGAACCGCATCCACTGCCTGTACCTGATGGCGCTCGCCAACATCGGCACCGGCGACAAGGCCAAGGCCGCGGAGTTCCTGCACGAGGCGACGGCGCTCGACCCGAGCCACATCCAGGCGAACCTGTTCGCCGACGAGCTCGCCGACCGCCACGTGCTGTGACGCGGTTTACCGCGACGCGGTCTTCCGCGACGTGATCCCCGTGGAGGGCGGGGCGCATGCCATGACGGCGCGCGCCCCGCCCTCCACGCGTCTGCCGACAAGCAGTTTTTCACTATGCGGCAATAGTCGAAGACAGCAATTTTTCACTATTCCAAGTCAAGGAAAATAGAGAAACGGCCGCGTTGCAATCGTACACTGGAATCATTCACCACGCTGGATCGCATACGAACCATCAACGACGACGTAGACGGAATCCAGTGGTTTTTATCAACGCCGGAACGGTCCGGCGAGATAGGAGAGAACAATGATGTCGCGCAACATGAAGACGATGATCGCAGCCGCGGCCGCCGTCGCGATGCTCGCACCGCTCGGCGCGTGCGGCTCCGCCTCCGCCGACTCGGATCCGAACACGCTCACCTTCTTCGCGAACAACACGCAGGACGCCTACCAGCCGGTGCTCGACGCGTTCGCCAAGAAGTACCCGGACATCAAGGTGAAGTTCAGCACCACCAACGGCTCCCAGGGCGGCTACCAGCAGGTTCTCCAGACCCGCATCTCCGGCGGCAAGCTCACCGACGTGTTCGTACTGCCGCCCGAGCAGCTCTCCGACATGGTCGACAACCAGCTCGCGCTCGACCTGACCGACGAGGCCTTCATGAAGTCCATCCCCGAGGCCAACAAGGCCCCGTACTCGCAGGACGGCAAGACCTACGGCATGTCCGTGTCCACGTGGATCAACGCGCTGGCGTTCAACAAGGACCTGCTCAAGAAGGCCGGCTACGACAAGATCCCCGCCACGTGGGACGAGTTCATCGACATGCTCAAGAAGATCAAGAAGACCGAGCCGGACGTCACCCCGTACCTGGAGGCGAAGGACGGCCTCGGCATCCCGGTCGAGGGATGGCTCGGCGAGGAGTCCGCCGCCGACAACGACGGCAAGATGCTCGACCAGTCCATCACCGACGGCGAGACCACGTTCGAGAAGACCTACGGCCCGCTGTACACCGAATGGTCGAAGCTCTTCAAGGAGGACGTGATGACCTCCGACGTGACCGGCATCTCCGCCGACCAGATGCGCACCGAGTTCACGTCCGGCCGTCTCGCCGTCATGGCCTCCGGCGCCTGGGACGTCCCCACGTTCAAGGACAGCGGCATCGACTTCGAGTTCGGCACCGTGCCGATGCTCACGAAGGACCAAGAGCAGTACACGCCGGGCGCCGCCGACCCGTCGTTCGCGATCAACGCCAAGATCAGCGGGCAGAAGCTCGAGAATGCGAAGAAGTTCCTCACCTTCCTCGCCTCGCCCGAAGGCCTGAAGGCCTACCAGGAGGGCACCGGCAACATCCCGGTCGTCGAAGGCTACGACGCCGAGATCGACCCCAGCTTCAAGACCGTGTACGACACCTACATGAAGACCGGCCACGTCTACCTCAACACGCTCGGCTGGCCCGCCAAGGGACGCACCGCCCTGCGCGCCGAGACCTTCAGCCAGCTCCAGCAGGTCGCGATGGGCTCCATCGACGGCACGACCGCGGCGAAGAACCTCGACGGCAAGCTCCAGTCCTACAAGTGACCGCCGAGCGAACCGTCCCACACGAAAAGGCGCAGACCATGTCCGATCCATCGACCGAAACCGTCCACGGCAACGCCCGCAGACGCCGCAACCTCGCGGAGAACCTGACCTCGCTCGGATTCCTCGCCCCCATCCTCCTCGTGTACGTCGTCATCATGCTCGTGCCGTTCGCGCAGAGCATCGTCTACAGCTTCACCGACTACGGCGGCTACGACTTCGCCACCGCGAAGTTCGTGGGCCTCGACAACTACGTGCAGATCTTCCATGATCCCACGCTGCTCAACGGCCTCGGCTTCACGCTCATGTACACGATCCTCACCACCGTGCTCATCACCGCGATCGCGCTGCCGCTGGCCGTGGTCCTCAACAAGAAGTTCTTCGGCCGCGACTTCGTGCGCTCCGTGTTCTTCTTCCTGTCCGTGCCGTCGATGGTCGTGCTCGGGCTGGTCTGGCAGTACATCTTCTCCCCGATGAAGACCGGCGCGGTCAACATGATCCTCGACAAGCTTGGCTTCGACACCGTGCCGTTCCTCTCCCAGCCGGGATGGGCGAAGTTCTGCGTGATCTTCATCGCCGTGTGGGCGCAGATCGGCTGGCACGCCACCCTGTACCTCGCCTACCTGCAGGCCGTGCCCGCCGACCTCTACGAGCAGGCGCAGGTGGACGGCGCCTCCACCTGGCAGCAGTTCACGAACATCACGCTGCCGCAGATGGTCCCCGCGATGGGCGTGTCCGTGTTCATGCTCCTCACCGGCGGCCTCAAGGTCTACGACCTGCCGTTCGCGTTGACCTCCGGCGGCCCTGGCTCCTCCACCTACACCGTCACCCAGTCCATCATCGTCACCGGCATCGGCTCCGGCCGCTACGGCATCGGCTCCGCGCTCGGCGTCGTGTTCTTCATCTGCTGCGTCGTCCTCGTCGCCCTCCAGCAGGTCGCCACCAACGCAATCGAAAAGAGGCTGTCATGAGCAAGGCAAGCAAGAGCAAGACGAGCGGACGCATGAGCATGGGGCAGCGCAAGCGCCTCCACGCCGGCATCCTGTCGGTGGTGATGATCGCCCTCGCGCTGATCTGCGCCATCCCGCTGTACATCGTCATCGTCAACACGTTCAAGAACTCGGCGGACATGTCGCTCGACCCGTTCGGCCTGCCCAAGGCCCCCACGTTCGAGAACTACGTGTACGCGTTCGAGAACCTGCCGATCATCCAGGCGACCGTCAACACGATCATCGTCACCGTCGTCTCCGTGGCGCTGATGGTGCTCATCGGCTCGCTCGCCGCCTACGGCATGGTCCAGAAGAAGAGCCGGTTCACCGCCGCCATCGGCTCGTTCCTGCTGCTCTCCTTCGTGCTGCCCGGCCAGGTGCTGCTCATCCCGCAGTACAAGATGGAGTCCTCGCTCGGCCTCGTCGACTCGCTGCTCGGCCTCGTCGTGCTGTACACCGGCGCCTCCACGTTCTGCTACTTCCTCATCGTCAACTACATGCGAGGCCTGCCGCAGGAGCTGTTCGAGGCGGCCCGCCTCGACGGCGCGAGCTCCCTGCGCATCTTCTGGCAGATCGTCCTGCCGCTGTGCCGCCCGATCCTCGCCACCGTGATCGTGTTCGAGACGATGTGGACGTGGAACGACTTCATGACGCCGAACATATACATCTCCTCCGTCGAGAAGCAGACCCTCGTCCTCCAGGTGTTCAACGCGATGGGACAGTTCACCACCAACTGGCCGCTGTTCATGACCATCACGTTCATCGCCCTCGTCCCCGTGTTCGTCTTCTTCATCTTCTGCCAGAAGTGGATCGTCTCCGGCCTCGTCGCCGGATCGGTCAAGGGCTGACGCCCCCAGTTCCTCCCGCCGGCGGGAGGTGGCGCGTAGCGCCGGAGGGTGGTTCCGGTACGTCGACCATCGTCGATTGCCGTCGACCACCCTCAGTCGCCTTCGGCGACAGCTCCCGCCGGCGGGAGCGGCCATTATTGCTCCCGCCTCCCCAACCCGCAATCAAGAAAAAGGCTTTTCCCATGACCCTCAACACCCTCGACCTCACCGGCTTCCAGCCGAAGCGCATCGTCCCGTTCCCCATCACCCGCAACGACTGGGGCGTCGCCCCCGACGGCACCGCCATCGACTTCACCAACTACTACATGACCTTCGACGGCAAGCCGTTCTACGGCGTGTGCGGCGAATTCCACTATTCGCGCATGAGCCCGGACCGTTGGGACGCCCAGCTCGCGAAGATGGCCGCCGGCGGCGTCAACGTGGTCGCCACCTACGTGTTCTGGAACCACCACGAGGAGCATGAGAACGAGTGGGACTTCACCGGACGCCGCGACCTGCGCCGCTTCGTACGGCTGTGCGCCCGGCACGGGCTCAAGGTGATCGTCCGACTCGGCCCCTTCGACCACGGCGAGGTGCGCAACGGCGGCATCCCCGACTGGATGTACGGCAAGCCGTACGAGGTGCGTTCCATGGACCCCGGCTTCCTCGAGAAGGTGCACGACCTGTACGCGCACATCGCCGCCCAGCTCGACGGCCTCTACTTCAAGGACGGCGGCCCGATCGTCGCCGCCCAGCTCGACAACGAGTACATGCACTCGTCCGCGCCGTGGGAGATGACCACCGGCATCTCGGACGAATGGGTGCCCGGCGGCCACGACGGCTTCGACTACGTGCACGCGCTGCGCCGCATCGCCGAGGAGGAGGGCATCTCCGTGCCGTTCTACACGAACACCGGCTGGGGCGGCTCCCCGGTGCCCGACGACGTGCTGCCGCTGTGGGGCGGCTACGCGTACCGCCCGTGGCTGTTCTACGGCGACGCCGGCGAACACCCCGTCACCGACGAGTACCTGTACCGCGACTTCCACGCCAACGACTGCCCCCGCGGCGAGGAGTTCGACCCCACCTACGAGCCGGAATCGAAGCCGTACGCCTGCTGCGAGATGGGCGGCGGCATGTTCAGCTCGTACAACTACCGGTTCGTCCTGCCCATGAAGTCCGTGGACGCGATGGCCAACATCAAGATGGCGTCCGGCTGCAACTTCCTCGGCTACTACATGTTCCAGGGAGGCTCGAACCCGATCGGCGACGGCGTCTACCTCAACGAGAGCCAGACCCCGAAGATCTCCTACGACTTCCAGGCGGCGCTCGGCGAGTTCGGCCAGGCCCGCGAATCGTACCGCCGCTGCAAGGCCCTCCACTACTTCGGCCTCGCGTTCGCCGACCGCCTGTGCCCGCTCGGCGTGGCCGTCCCCGACGGCCAGACCGCGATCGACCCGCGCGACAAGAACACGCTGCGCTGGTGCGTGCGCACCGACGGCGAACGCGGATTCGTCTTCATCGACAACTTCCAGGACCACGACACGATGACGGCCAAGAAGGACGAGACCATCGCGATCACGCTCGCCTCCGGCGCGACCGTCACGTTCGACGGCGTCTCGCTCGCCGCGGACGAGAACTGCGTGCTGCCGTTCAACATGGACCTGGATGGCGTCCTGCTCGAAGCGGCCACCGCGCAGCCGGTCACCGCGATCGCGACGCCGGGCTCGTCGCGCCGCACGTTCGTCTTCCTGCGCCCCGACGGCATGGACGACTGCTGGTTCCGGTTCGCCGGCGGCGACGTGCGGCATGTCGCCGCCGACGCCGACCTCGAACGGTTCGAGGCGCGCGACGACGCCGGCCACGCGGTCGACATCGTGTGCGTCAGCCGCGCCAAGGCCGACACGATGACCGTCATCGGCGGCGAGGCGCTCGTCTTCGCCGGCACGCCGGTCGCGCAGGATCCGGCACGGCCGAGCATCGTCAACGACGGCGCCGTCGTCTACGAGACCGGCGGACGCCTCGTCGTCGAATCGACCACGGCCCACGTCGACGTCACCTCCTATCCGGACGGCTACCTCGCCTCCCGCACCGTCACGCGCGAACCCGTGCGCGCCGCCGCGACCGTCACGCGGCTGTCCGACACGCGCTACCTCATCGACCTGCCGGACACGCTCGTCGACGCGCTCGCGGACGGCGCGGCGCGCGGCGCCGGCATGGCCGACGCGCGCCTGCGCATCCGCTACGCCGGCGACATCGGCTGGCTGTGGTGCGACGGCGTGCTCGTCGACGACAACTTCGCGAACGGCGACACCTGGGAGGTGGGACTGCGCGACTGCGCGTCCCGTCTCGCCGACGCCCGCGGCCGGCTCGTCCTGACCATCACGCCGATCCGCGAAGGCGCGAACGTCAACGTCGAATCGGCGATGGCCGCGCGCATGGAACGCGCCGACGGACGCATCGCCGCGCTCGAATCGGTCGAGGTCACGCCCGTCTACGAGACCGCGCTACGCAAGGCGTAGCCGTCCGGATCGGACCATCCGCACGATGCGGCGGCGGGCCGGCCTCCCGTCTCCCCGCGCTACACTGGGAAACCGGTGCGACGTGGGGAGAGCGAGGAGGCCGGCCGATGGACATCAACGAGATCGAATACGCCGACGCGGCCGAGCACCTCGTATGGGCCGACAGCTACGACTACTACGTGCACACGCCCAGCCTCGTAGCGCGCGACACGTTCCTCTACCCGTTGCAGACCGGACTGTACCGCTACCGGCCGGGCCACACCACCGAACGCGCCGCCTACGACAGCTTCCTCATCATGTACCTCAACAGCGGGTCGTTCACGTTCCGCACCGGGGAACGGAAGGAGGAGAGCTCGGCGCATGCCGGCGATTTCGCGCTGCTCGACTGCTACACGTACCACTACTACCGGGCGCTGGAGGAAAGCGACGTGCTGTGGCTGCACTTCGACGGGAAGGCGGCGCGGCCGTACTACGACGCGATCCACGCCCGGCTGGGCACGACCTTCGCGTTGAGGAACCCCGCATACGCGATCAACCGGCTGGCCCGCATCCACGAGGTGTTCGCCGACGGGGAGCGCATCTGCGAGCCCGTCCTCGGCAAGACCATCAACGACATCCTGTGCGAGATGCTGGCCCCCGAGAATACGATCGAGGCGGACCGGCGGCAGGAACAGGACGACATCAGACGCGTCGTCGCATACATCGGGCAGCATCTCGACGAACCGCTGCCCATCGCCGACCTGGCGGCCCTCGCCTACATGGGCGAATACAACTTCATCCGCGTCTTCAAGGCGCAGACCGGATACACGCCGCACGCCTACGTCATGCAGGCGCGCATCGACGCCGCGCAGTACCTGCTCGCCAACACGGACGCCGGATTGAAGGAGATCTGCGCCGCATGCGGATTCTCCTCGCCGTCCGTGCTGTGCGCCGCGTTCAAACGGAAGACCGGGGTCTCGCCGCTGGCGTTCCGCCGCGGCGGCAGGCCGGCGGCGGAACCGGCGGAACCCGCGGCGTGACCGCACGTGATCGGCGTGACCGGCGGCGTGCGGCCAGGGAAAGGAACGACATGAACGGAACAGACGTCGCGCCGTGCATCGCCATCACCGCGGGCGGCCACACATACGAGACGCGTGCCGTGCTGTGGGACCTCGACGGCACGCTCGTCGACTCCGACCCGATGTGGGTGGAGGCCGAACGTCGGTGCGCCGAACGCCACGGCGTCGCATGGAGCGACGCGCTGAGCCGCGCGATGACCGCCGCGCCGCTACCCGTCTGCGCGCGCGTCCTGCGCGAGGCCGGCGTGGGGGAGAGCGCCGACGCGGTGATTCGCGGACTCGTCGCCGACGTGACCGCCATGTACGAGGCCGGCGCGGGTCGCGGCGCGGGGAACGGCGCCTCCATTCCGTGGACGCCGGGAGCCGGGGACCTGATGCTCGCCCTGCGGGCCGCATCCGTGCCGTCCGTGCTCGTCACCGGCTCGCCGCGTTCGCTCGGGGAACGCGTCATCGCCGCCGCGCCCGCCGGCGTGTTCGCGGGACTGGTCGCCGGCGACGACGGGCTCGCGCACAAACCCGACCCCGCGCCCTACCTCGCCGGCGCGCGCCTGGCCGGGGCCGACCCGCGTGACTGCCTCGTCTTCGAGGATTCGGCCGGCGGGCTGACGGCCGCGCTCGCCGCCGGCGCGCATGCGGTCGGCGTCGAGGCGTGCGCGCGCGTGCCGTTGCCGCGCGGCATGGGATGCCCGATTGTGGAATCGCTGGAGGAGATCAGCTCAGCAACGCCGCGATGATCGCGATGAACACCGGGCTGGTCATCGTGGAGATCAGGATGCCGTCCCTCGCGAACGTCAATCCCACGTTGTAGCGGGCCGCGTAGTTGTACACGTTCTGACCGGTCGGCAGGGCGGCGAGCACGACGCACGCGTACAGCTCCGGGCCGCGGAAGCCCATCATGAAGTAGGCGAGCAGGAACGCGATGGTCGGCATTACGATGTTCTTCAGCGCCGCCACCGTGAAGATCGCCGGACGGTCGCCCTTCTGCTGCAGCGGCTTCGTGCCGTGCAGCGACATGCCGAACGCCATGAGGATCATCGGCACCGCCGACTCGCCGATCATGTTGATCGGATCGTAGATGTAGTTCGGCACCGGGAACCAGCCGAGCTTCGCGCTCAGCGCCGAGACCACGATGCCGAGCAGCGAGCCGATGAGCAGCGGCTGGTGCAGCGGCTGCTTTGCGATCTCCTTGAGCGACACCTTGCCCTTCGTGGTCACGTCGAGCACCGTCAGGCCGATCGGCGTGAACAGCGCCTGCTGCATGACGAGGATCGGGGCGACGAGCGCGCCGTTGCCGAGGATGTACGTGGCCACCGGCAGGCCGATGTTGTTCGAGTTCAGGTACAGCGAGTTCAACGCGCCGATCGTCGCATCCGGGGCCTTCAGATGGAAGAACATGCGGTTGAGGATGAGGAACACGACGCCGACGAGCATGGCCGACAGGAACGCCACGATGATCGACGGGTGGAAGATGTCGAAGATCGGCTCCTTCGACAGGATCGCGAACATCAGGCACGGGCTCGACACGAAGAACGAGAAGCGGTTGAGCACCATCTGCGCGCTCGGACCGCCGATGCGCATGCGCGCCGCCACATAGCCCACGAAAATCACGATGCCGATGACGCAGAACCCCTGCATCGCGCTCAACAGACCAGGCATACCCGTGAAGACCCTCTTTCCTCGTGATTCCTCGTGATTCCTTGTGAATCGTCATCTAGAGTGTGGCACAGAACCGTGCGCGCGGCCGTGAAATCTCACCCAATGGTAAGAGGAATCACATTCCACGCCCCGCCGTTAGGATGGTCGGCATGACGCTTTCCCTGAACACCGCCGCGCCGCGCGGCGAACAGCTCGAATCCCTGCTCGACCAGATCATGGGCGTGTACTCCGTCAGCGACGACGAGACCGCGCTCGCCGACGACATCGAGGCGTTCCTCAAGGAATACCCGCATCTCGACGTGCGACGCCACGGCGATACGATCGTCGCCTCGACCGCGTTCGGCAGGCCGAGTCGCGTGATTCTCGCCGGGCACATCGACACGGTGCCGGTCATCGACAACTTCCCGCCGAAGTGGCTCGAACCCGGCGATCCGCTCATCCGCGGGGACGTGGCCGCCGCGCACCCCGGAGAACGTGTGCTGTGGGGCCGCGGCGCCACCGATATGAAGGCGTCCGACGCGGTCATGCTCCATCTCGCCGCCACGCTCGACGGCTCCACGCCCGAGACCACCCCGAAGGCCGACCTCACGTTCGTGTTCTACGACCACGAGGAGGTCGCCGCCGAGAAGAACGGCCTGAGGAAGGTCGTCGAAAGCCACCCCGACTGGATCGCAGGCGATTTCGCGATCATCGGCGAGCCGACCAACTGCGGCATCGAGGGCGGTTGCAACGGCACGATCCGCTTCGACGTGGTCACGCACGGCGTGGCAGCGCACTCCGCCCGCGCGTGGATGGGCGAGAACGCGATCCACAAGGCGGCCGGCATCCTCAACCGTCTCGCCGCCTACGAGCCGGCGGACGTGGAGGTGGACGGCCTCGTCTACCGCGAGGGCCTCAACGCCACGCTCATCTCCGGCGGCAAGGGCACGAACGTGATTCCCGACGAGTGCCGCGTGCACGTCAACTACCGGTTCGCCCCGGACAAGACGCTGGCCGAGGCGAAGGCCCTCATGATGGGCGCCGACGCGGGTGCCGAACTCGGCAACGGCGAGCATGTCGCCACCGGCGGCGTGTTCGAGGGCTACGGCATCGAGATGAAGGACGAGTCGCCGTCCGCCCGTCCGGGCATGGACGCGCCGCTCGCCGTCTCCCTTGCCGATCTGGTGCGCGAACGCACCGGCCGCGAGCCGCTTGCGAAACTCGGGTGGACCGATGTGGCCCGGTTCTCGCAGCTCGGCATCCCCGCGGTGAACCTCGGCGCCGGCGATCCGCTGCTCGCCCACAAGCACGACGAACAGCTGCCCGCCTCCGAGCTTCCCCTCCTCGCCGACATCCTCCTCGCCTGGCTCGTCTGAGCTCTGTGGCGGCTCGGCCGTCGGTCCGTCCGAGCCATGAGCCAAGCCGTGGGCCGTGGGTGAACGCAGCCCGGTCAAAGTTGTGGCATACTTAAGGATGGCGGTTCTGCAAGCCGCCGACGTGCCAGATGGCGTCGATCCCCTCGCATCGGGTCTTTCCCCCCGAATCTCCGCGCGAGCGCCGGTGTCCGCCGTCCGAGCCGCACAGACTTTGACTGGATTTGCTTCTGCGGGCGCAACCGATGCGCGGCCACGGTGAGAGCGTGGTGTGACAGCCGCAGTGAGCCCTGAGTAAGGCTGGCATGATGCAGCATGCCGGCGAGGAGCATCGTGCCCACTGTGAACAACGATGGGGCCGACGAGGTCGGCGCCCTGAACATCAACGTACCCGAATCCGCTTCCGAATCGTCCTCCACGCCGTCCCGTCGTCGCCGCGGCGGCCGTCGCGTGGTGCGTGGTGCCGGCGCCGCCGGTGCGTCGCTCGAGCTGAAAGTCGAGGACCATTCCTCGCCGATGTTCGAGGAGCCGAAGCTGCCGATCGCCGACCAACCGTCGGACGATGCCGCGTCGTCCGTGACGCGGATCGACGATGACGACGATGAGACGCCCGTGCGCTCGCGTCGTCGCCGCGTCGCCCGCGACGAACGCGACGACGTCGACGAGCGTCCGTCCCGCTCGCGCCGTCGTGCGCGTCTTTCCGACGATGACGACGACGAGCGCGGCGATGAGCGTCCGTCGCGTCGCCGCCGCGCACGCTACGACGATGACGACGAGCTCGTCGAGCGTCCGTCGCGTCGCCGCCGTGCCGTGCGCGACGATGATGACGACGAGTACGAGCGTCCGTCCCGTGCGCGTCGTCGCCGCGCCATCCGCGACGACTACGACGATGACGACGATGACATGCGCTACGACCGTTCCCGCCGCGCCCGCCGCGACGATGACGACGACGATCAGCTGGAACGCGCCGAGGAGCTGCTCGACGTGCTGCCGATCCACGATCGCGATGACCGCAACGGCGGCCGCCGCGCCAAGCCGATGACGTCCCTGCTGTTCCAGGAGCCCGTGCTGCCGGTCGGCGCGCCGGCCGCGAACGACGACGATGACGACGACGCGGAGTCCCGCGACGATCGCGGCGGTGACACCGACCGTGACGACGAGCGCGAAGGCGGCTCCCGCGAGGGCCGTCGCACGCGCCGCCGTCGCCGTGCCGACCGTGCCGACCGCTCCGACGGCGATGCCCGCGGCGGCGACGCGGACGCCGACCGCGACGAATCCGACACGCGTGATGCCGAGCGCGACGGCGTCGAGCCGCAGGACGAGGAGTCCGGCTCGACGCGCACGCGCCGCGGCCGCAACCGCCGTCTCAACGCGCAGGAACGCCGCGCCGCCGCCGAAGTCGAACAGATCGAGGAGGACCTCGAACTCGACGACATCGCCTACCGTCCGATCGACGAGGAGGAGAACGACGATACGGCCGACGAGACGCGCACGCGTCGCCGTCGCCGTCGTCGCAACAAGACCGACCAGGCGTCCGGCGACGAGCGCGCCGCACGTGCCGATGCCGACGAACATGAGGACCGCGACGAGCGCGCCTCCCGCGACGAGGAGGAGACGGTCACGCGCCGTCGTCGCCGCCGTCGCGGCAAGGGCGGCGACGACGAGCAGATCGTCGCGCGCCGCTCCCGCAAGCAGCAGTACATCGACGAGATCACCGACGTGGAAGGCTCGACCCGACTCGAAGCCAAGAAGCAGCGCCGCCGCGACAACCGCCGCGAACGCTCCCGCCAGTCGCAGCTCATGGAACAGGACTTCCTCGCGCGCCGCGAGAACGTCGAACGTCTCATGGTCGTGCGCGAGAAGGAGCAGCACACGCAGATCTCCGTCGTGGAGGACAACGTGCTCGTCGAGCATTACGTGTCCGACATCCAGGAGGTGCAGACCGTCGGCAACGTGTACCTCGGCCGCGTGCAGAACGTGCTGCCGAGCATGGAGGCCGCGTTCGTCGACATCGGGCAGGCGCGCAACGGCGTGCTGTACGCCGGCGAGGTCAACTGGGATGCGACGCGTCTCGAAGGCCAGCCGCGCCGCATCGAACTCGCGTTCAAGTCCGGCGATCCGGTGCTCGTGCAGGTCACCAAGGACCCGATCGGCCACAAGGGCGCCCGTCTGACCTCACAGGTCACGCTCGCCGGCCGTTTCCTCGTGCTCGTGCCGTCCGGCGGCATGACCGGCGTGAGCCGCAAGCTTTCGGAGCGCGAACGCTCCCGCCTCAAGAACATCGTCTCCAAGATCGCGCCGAAGAACATGGGCGTGATCATCCGCACCGCCGCCGAGGGAGCGAGCGAGGAGGCGATCGTCAAGGATCTGGAGAGCCTCGTGCGCCAGTGGGAGCGCATCAACGCCAAGCGCGAGGAGTTCTGGCACGGCAAGCGCCCGAAGCTGCTGCAGGGCGAGCCGGACGTGGCGATTCGCGTCGTGCGCGACATCTTCAACGACGACTTCACGAAGCTCATCGTGGAGGGCGACAAGGTGTACGAGCGCATCGAGGAGTACCTCGACACGATGGCCCCCGACTTGAAGGACAAGCTGGAGAAGTGGGATCCGGCCGACCATCAGGGCAAGGACGTGTTCGACAAGTGGCAGATCGACTCGCAGCTCCGCAAGGGTATGGAACGTCAGGTGTACCTGCCGTCCGGCGGCTCGATCGTCATCGACCGCACCGAGGCGATGACCACGATCGACGTGAACACCGGCCGCTTCATCGGCCGCGGCAAGTCGCTCGAGGAGACCGTCACCCGATGCAACCTCGAAGCCTCCGAGGAGATCGCGCGCCAGCTGCGCCTGCGCGACATCGGCGGCATGATCATGATCGACTACGTCGACATGGTGATGCCGGCCAACCGCGACCTCGTGCTGCGCCGCCTCGTCGAATGCCTGGCGCGCGACCGCACCAAGCACCAGGTGGCGGAGGTCACGTCGCTCGGCCTCGTGCAGATGACGCGCAAGCGCATCGGCCAGGGCCTGGTGGAGGCGTTCTCCGAGGAGTGCCCGACCTGCAAGGGACGCGGCTTCATCCTGCACGACAAGCCGATCGTCAACGCCGACTACGACGATCCGTACGCGTTGCGCGGCGGTGACCCGTTCGTCAAGACGAACAAGCACGGCCGCGGCACGACCCCTGCGCCGGAGCCGGCCGGCTCCACGCCGGACGTGAAGGCCAAGCTCGCCCAGATCGCCGCGGCCGCCGTGGCCGCCGGCGGTGAGGAGTAAGCCCGCCCGCTTCGGCCCTATAACACAGTTCGTACAGACACGCGGACGGAACACGGTTGCGTTAGTCCGCGCGTCGGTGTACGTTTGATTGCTGGTGTCTGACCGCGAGCCCGGCATATCCGGGTGAGTCAGGCAAGAAGCTTGCCAATTCAATAAAGGAACGATTATGTACGCGATTGTGAAGGCCGGTGGCCATCAGGAAAAGGTCGAGGTCGGCGACGTCATCCTCGTCAACCGTCTCGACGCCAAGCAGGGCGATACCGTGGAATTCCCGGTCGCGCTCGTTGTCGACGGTGCGAACGTCACCCTCGCCGCCGCTGATCTGGCTAAGATCTCCGTCAAGGCCGAGGTCGTGAAGGACGATGCCAAGGGCCCGAAGATCAGCATCCAGAAGTACAAGAACAAGACCGGCGTCGCCCGCCGCAAGGGTCACCGTCAGAAGCTGACGATGGTCAAGGTCACCGAGATCGCCTGAGTTCTTGACAGCAGGTTTTCCGTTAAAGCTTAATTAGTACCGAAAGGAAACGATCATGGCACATAAGAAGGGTGCTTCCAGCTCGCGTAACGGTCGCGATTCAAATCCTCAATACCTCGGTGTGAAGAAGTTCGGCGGTGAAGCCGTCGTCGCCGGCAACATCATCGTTCGCCAGCGTGGCACCAACTTCCACCCGGGCCAGAACGTCGGCATGGGCAAGGATCACACCCTGTTCGCGCTGACCGACGGCTCCGTCAAGTTCGGCGTCCGTCGTGACCGCAAGGTCGTCGACGTCATCGCCGCCTGAGCGACAAGCCATTTCGGCGACAAGCGTTTCGGAAAGCCGCGCCCGTAAGGACGCGGCTTTTTCGTATCCGGCGTAACGGCCGGCGTAGTATCCGGCGTAGTATCCGGCGTAGCAGGAACGGCCCCGAACCAAGGGTCAGGATAGGGTTAACAGTTATGAGTGATTTTGTGGATCGAGTGACCGTCCATGTCAAGGGCGGTGACGGCGGCAACGGCTCGGCCGGCATCCGCCGTGAGAAGTACAAGCCGTTGGCCGGCCCGAACGGCGGCAACGGCGGTGACGGCGGCTCCGTCATCTTCGAGGCGACGCGCAACGCGACCAGCCTGCTGGACTATCGTTTCATGCCGCACCGTGTGGCGCCCAGCGGCACGATGGGCCTGGGCGACAACAAGGACGGCGTCAAAGGCAAGGATCTGATCCTGCCCGTACCGTGCGGCACCGTGATCTTCACGGCCAAGGGCGCGCAGGGCGCCCCCAAGCACCCCGGCGAGGAGCTCGCGACTTGCGCCATGAGGGCGATCGTTTCATCGCCGCGGAAGGCGGCGCCGGCGGTCTCGGCAACATCGCGTTGGCGAACCGCACGCGCCGCGCCCCCGGCTTCGCCCTGCTCGGCGAGCTCGGCGAGGAGCGCGACGTGATCCTCGAGCTCAAGTCCATCGCCGACGTGGCGCTCGTGGGCTTCCCGTCCGCCGGCAAGTCGAGCCTCATCGCCGCGATGAGCTCCGCCAAGCCGAAGATCGCCGACTATCCGTTCACCACGCTCGTGCCGAACCTCGGCGTGGTCGTCGCCGGCGACCAGCGCTACACGATCGCCGACGTGCCGGGCCTGATCCCGGGTGCCTCGCAGGGCAAGGGCCTGGGCCTCGAATTCCTGCGCCACATCGAACGCACCGAGATCATCGCGCACGTCATCGATTGCGCGACGCTCGAGGACGGCCGCGACCCGATGAGCGACTACGAGGCGCTGGAGCACGAGCTCGCCGAATACGCGGGCTCGCTGGAACTGCCGCTTGGCGCGATCCCGATCCCGGAGCGCCCGCGCATCATCATCCTCAACAAGGCCGACGTGCCGGAGGCCAAGGAGCTCGCCGAATTCGTCAAGCCCGAATTCGAGAAGATGGGCATGAAGGTGTTCGTCATCTCCACCGCCTCGCATGAGGGTCTGAAGGAGCTCAACTTCGCTCTGGCCGGCATGGTCGCCGAGATGCGCGACGAGGTCGCCAGGCGCGAGCAGGCCGAGGAGGAGGCCCGCGTCGTCATCAAGCCGCTGGAGACGCAGGGCCGTCGCCGCCGCTCCGCCGACGAGCGCGGCACCGGCATCGACTTCGCCGTCGAACGCAAGGAGAACAAGCTCGGCGAATTCTGGTTCGAGGTCACCGGACGCAAGCCGGAACGCTGGGTGCAGCAGACCAACTTCGACAACGACGAGGCCGTCGGCTACCTCGCCGACCGTCTCGCCAAGCTGGGCGTCGAGGACGAGCTGCGCCGCAAGGGCGCCAAGCCGGGCGACGAGGTGCGCATCGGCCGCGGCGACCGCGCGGTCGAGTTCGACTGGGATCCGACCATCGCCGCCGGCGCGGAGCGTCTCGACGGCGCGCCGCTGGGCGCGCGCGGCCAGGACCTGCGCCTCGATGCCGAACAGCCGGGCTCCCGCCGCCGCACGAACGCGGAACGCCGCCGCGAATACCATGCGATGATGGACGCGAAGGCCGCCGTGCGCGAGGCGATGATGAAGGAACGCAAGGCCGGCCACTGGGCCGACCCGTCCATCGACGACGACCGCCACGACGAAAAGAGTCTATTTGGTCGCGGCGAGGAGGTCGAAGAGCAGTAGTCATCGTGGCTCCCTCTGACGAGGGAGCTGGACCGCGTAGCGGGACTGAGGGAGAGACCACCCGGGGGCATGCGGATCTCTCCCTCAGCCGGCTTGCAGCCGACAGCTCCCTCGTTAGAGGGAGCCGAAACGGAAGGGGAATCATGTCCACACCATCACAGGCCGAGATCCGCAGGCGCGTGGCCGAGGCGGAGACCGTCGTCGTCAAGGTCGGTTCGAGTTCGCTCACGCAGGCGGACGGCCATCTCGACGTCGGCAAGCTCAACGCGCTGGTCGGCGCGCTCGCCTCGACGCACCTGATGGGCGCGCGCGTCGTGCTCGTCTCGTCCGGCGCCATCGCCGCCGGTTTCGGCCCGCTCGGCTTCGACGCGCGTCCGACCGACGTCGCCACGCAGCAGGCGACCGCGGCCGTCGGCCAGGGCCTGCTGATGGCGCAGTACGAGGCGGCGTTCGGCCGGTTCGGCGTGCGCGTCGGCCAGATCCTCATCACCGCGGAGGACACGATCCGCGCCACCCAGTACCGCAACGTGCAGCGCACGCTCGACCGTCTGCTCGACCTGGGCGTCGTGCCGATCATCAACGAGAACGACTCCCTCGCCTCGAACGAGATCCGTTTCGGCGACAACGACCGGCTGTCGGCGCTCGTCGCGAACCTCGTGCGCGCCGACGCGCTCATCCTGCTCACCGACGTGGACGGCCTGTACACGGCCCCGCCGTCGGAACCCGGATCGAAGCGCATCAGCTACGTGCCGAACGTGGTGGACGCGCTCGGCGAGGTGAAGGTCGGCGGGACCGGCTCGAAAGTCGGCACCGGCGGCATGGTCACGAAACTGGAGGCGGCGCGCGTCGCGGCCGTCTCCGGCATCCCTACCGTGCTCACGCGCGCGGGACTTGCGGGGCCGGCGCTGATGGGCGATCCGGTGGGCACCGCATTCGCGCCGGTGAAGCGCCGCGGCTCGACGCGACGGCTGTGGATCGGCTTCGCCGCCGAACCGCGCGGCACGATCATCGTCGACGCCGGCGCGGCCGAGGCCGTGCGCGGCGGACGCGCGTCGCTCCTCGCCGCCGGCGCGGTCGAGGTGCGCGGCGCGTTCTCCGCCGGAGACCCGGTGTGGATCGACGCGGAGGACGGCACGCATCTGGCGCGCGGACTCGCCGGCTACGACTCCGAGGAGGTGCCGCGCATGCTCGGACGCAACACGACGCAGCTCAAGCGCATCCTCGGCGAGGAGTACGCGCATCCGCTCGTCCACCGCGACAATCTCGTGCTCGTTTGAGGCGTTTCCTTTTTCGTTCCCCGGGTTTATTGTGGGAGCCATGACTATGGCTGATTGGCAGACTCTCTCCGACCGTATCAATCACGTGACCCCGAGCGCCACGCTCGCCGTCGACTCCAAGGCGAAGGCCATGAAGGCCGCCGGACTCGACGTCATCGGCTTCGGCGCCGGCGAACCGAACTTCCCGACACCCGACTACGTCGTCGACGCGGCCGCCGCCGCCTGCCGCGACCCGAAGAACTACAAGTACACGCCCACGCCGGGCCTGCCCGAGCTGCGTCGCGCCATCGCCGACAAGACGCTGCGCGACTCCGGCTACGAGGTGACGCCCGAGCAGGTCGTCGTGACCAACGGCGGCAAGCAGGCCGTCTACTCGACGTTCCAGATCCTGCTCGACGAAGGCGACGAGGTCATCATCCCGACGCCGTACTGGACCAGCTACCCGGAGGCCGTCAAGCTCGCCGGCGGCAAGCCGGTCGAGGTGTTCGCCGGCGCCGACCGCGGCTTCGAGCCGGATCTCGACGCGATCGAAGCGGCCCGCACCGAGCGCACCAAGGCGATCATCGTGACCTCCCCGAACAACCCGACCGGTGCCGTGTGGAGCCGTGAGACGATCGAAGGCATCGCAAAGTGGGCGATCGAGCACCACGTGTGGGTCATCTCCGACGAAATCTACGAGCACCTCAACTACGACGACGCGCACACCACGTACATCGGCACCGCCGTGCCCGAGGTGCGCGACCAGCTCATCGTGCTCAACGGCGTCGCCAAGACCTACGCGATGCCCGGCTGGCGCGTCGGCTGGCTCATCGCCCCCGAACCGGTCGCCAAGGCCGCCGCCAAGCTGCAGGGCCACATGACCTCCAACGTGGCGAACGTCTCCCAGCGCGCCGCCATCGCCGCCGTTTCCGGCCCGCTCGACGCCGTCTACCGCATGCGTGAGGCGTTCGACGTGCGCCGCAAGGCGATCGTCGCCGCGCTGAACGACATCGAAGGCGTGAACTGCCCGACGCCGACCGGCGCGTTCTACGCGTTCGCCGACATCACCGCGCTGCTCGGCAAGCCGCTCGGCCCCAACGGCACCGTCTCGCAGTCCTCCTCCGAATTCGCCGCCGCGCTGCTCGACGAGGCGCACGTCGCCGCCGTCCCGGGCGAGGCGTTCGGCGCTCCTGGCTACCTGCGCTTCTCCTACGCGCTGGCCGACGACCAGCTCGCCGAGGGCATGCGCCGCATGAAGGCCTACGTCGAGGCGTGACGCCCGCGTTTCGCGCGGTTCGCGACATGCCGTGACATCGTTGGAATCCCGTGGTTTTGCCACGGGATTCTCTGTATGTGGACACCACGAATTGACGGAATCCGGGGGAGCCGCTACTATATCTGCTTGGCGGTTTTCGCCGGGCGAAGCGTTCTCTTGGGAACGTCGAGCAAGGTGAAGTTCACCTAGGGAAGTGGCGCAATTGGTAGCGCAACGGTCTCCAAAACCGTAGGTTGTGGGTTCGAGTCCCGCCTTCCCTGCCAAGGATCTTACGAATACCCTGAGCGAAGGATGAATATGGCGAAGGCTAGCAAGAGCGAAAAGGCCGTAAAGCCGAACGTCTTTATGCGCATCGGTCTGTTTATCAAGCAGATCATCGATGAGCTTCGCAAGGTCGTGACCCCCACCGCCAAGGAACTGTTCTTCTGGTCGCTGGCCGTGTTCATCTTCGTGCTGCTGCTGATGGCTCTCGTCACCGGCATGGACTTCGGTCTGAGCAAGCTCACGCTCTGGATGTTCGGCTGATCGTCTTTACGTGAACGACAACGAACCCGAAGGTGAATACGCATGAGTGATGAAGTGAATCTCGATAACCTCGACGCGCTGCCCGATCTGCCGGAGACCGCTCCGGTCGAGCAGACTGCCGAGACCGCGGAATCCGATCAGGCCGCCGAGGCGGTCGATGCTATCACCTCCGACGATACGGTCGAGGCTGCTGCGGCCGCTGAAACCGCTACGGCTGAAGAGTCTGACAAGTCCGACGAGACTGACGATGCTCCGGCTGCCTCCATCGAAACCCCTGCTGTTTCCCTCGACGATGATGAGGAGCAGGAGACCAACGAATCCGAGCAGGCCGAAGCCACCGATGCCGGTCAGGCCGCCGTCGAAGCGTTCTCCAAGTCCCTGCGCACCCTCGAAGGCAAGTGGTATGTGCTGCACACGTACTCCGGCTACGAGAAGCGCGTCAAGACCAACGTCGAATCCCGCATCCAGTCCTTCGGCCTCGAAGACACGATTTTCCAGATCGAAGTGCCGATGGAGGAAGTCGAAAAACACACTGAAAAGGGCAAGAAGGTCATCACCCGCGTGCGTGTTCCCGGTTACGTGCTCATCCGCATGTGGCCTGACGAGAACGCCCGCCGCATCGTTCGCGAGACCGAAGGCGTGACCGGCTTCGTCGGCCCCACCAAGGACCCGGCGCCGCTGTCCCGCAAGGAAGTCGTTGCGATGATGGCCCCGATGATCGCCTCCGAGGCGCTCAAGAAGGCCGGCGACAAGCCCGCCGCCGCCAAGAAGCGCACCGTCGAAGTCTCCTACGCGATCGGCGATCAGGTCACTGTCACCGACGGCCCCTTCGCCACCATGGCCGCCGTCGTCTCCGACGTCGAGCCGACCACGCAGAAGCTCACCGTGCTCGTGTCCATCTTCGGCCGCGATACGCCGGTGGAGCTTGGCTTCAACCAGGTGCAGAAGCTCGACTGAGTTTCGGCGATGGAGTTTCGACGACGGAGTTTCGGCGACTGAGCGTTGTCGTTGTTGCTCCTCGGTCGACGTACCTTCGTACATCTTCCCTCGGTGCGCCTAGAAGTCGCACGCGTCGTCGAACCTCAGTGGATGACATGCCACGACGGAGCGCCTTCCGCCTTTCTTCTGGGCCGGCGTGCCCGCAGACTTTAGGAATCCCCGCCTCGCGCGGGGATTTTTTGTTGCCGCCTACCTTCCTCCTGCTGGCGGGAACTGGCGCTTCGCGTCGGAGGGTGGTCACGAGTCGGGGTGTCGATCGTGCTGGATTGTGCAGCTGGGATTCCCATCTTCCTCCCGCTGGCGGGAGGTGGCGCGTAGCGCCGGAGGGTGGTCGAGCCACGGCGGGACGATATGCGCCGATATCCGCCCCGGCGTCGCAAATCCCGGAGAACAACGGCTTCGTCCGTAATCCGGGATGCTGAGTCTTTCCCAGCGTCCCCAATGCGGGAGATGAGCGCCTTCGTCCGTAACCCGGGATGCCGAGCCTCTCCCAACGTCCCCAATTCGGGAAACGGGCGGCTTCGTCCGTAACCCGGGACGCTGAATCTTTCCCAGTGTCCCACCCAGCGTCCCGGATTCCGGAGTTGAGCGGTTTCGTCCGGGATTTGTGACGCTGACCAGTGGGGGTGCGTCCCGGATTCGGGAAACGGGCGCTTTCGTCCGTAATCCGGGATGCTGAGCCCCTCCCAGCGTCCCGGATTCCGGAGATGAGCGGCTTCGTCCGGGATTTGTGACGCTGGCGGCGAACTCCTGGGGTGATGCGGTGGGCGGCCTTCGGACCGGGGGCGCTCTCGGGCCAGGGGACGTTCTCAAGACAGGGGACGTTCTCAAGCTCCACCCGCTGCGCCGACCCACACCCCTGGGGTGCTCCGCACAACATTGCGACAACATTGAGCGGGGAACATGCCACGGAACCATGATGCCCCACGCGCGCCGCGCCGATCCGCGCCGTGGGGTGCGGCGATGCTCCACTACGACATGCGGAATCCGCGCCACGGGGTGCAGCCATGGGGATGTTGGCGCTCCACGACAGCGTGCGGGGATCGTGTTTGGGGCGACGGCGTTCCACGACATTGTGCGGGGAGCGCTGTGGGACCGCGATGCTCCGCTCGTCGCACCGGTCCGTGTCATGGGGGCGGCCGCTGGGATGGCGGTACGCCACAACAGCGTGCGGGGATCATGTTGTGGGGATGGCGACGCTCCACTACGGCATGCGGGGATTGTGATGTGGGACCGCGATGCTCCGCTCGTCGCACCGGTCCGTGCCATGGGGCGGCCGCTGGGATGGCGGTACGCCACAACAGTATGTGGGAATTGTGCTGTGGGGAGGGCGGTGCTCCACAACAGCGTGTGGGAATTGCTGTGGGATGGTGGCGCTCCACAACGGCATGCGGGGATGGTGTTGTGGAGCGGTGGTGCGCCACAACAGGGTCGTGGGAGGCGGTTCGTGGGAGTTGTGGCGCGATTTGAGGGTTGTCTGCTCCACAACATGCGGTGGGAGCGATACCGGCGGCTGTTGTGGAGCGGGCCCGCTCCACAACAGGGACGGAACCCGGGATTGCGGGGAGTCGTGGCGCACTACACGGGCCGGGAACGCCGAAAACAGGGGTTTACGCGGGGGTTGCGGCGGGATGCTGCTCCACAACAGGCTCTCCGGCACGTGTTGTGGAGCAGGACCGGCCGGGACACGAGGCACAGGATGCCGCGCGCACCCCGAAAACGAACCGGGCCCATGACCGAACCGACCGGCCCACGCCTGGAATGACCGGCCCACGCCTGGAATGACCGGCTCAGCAGTGACGAACGCACCGGATCCCGGCCCGTGACCACCCTCCGGCGCCATGCGCCACCTCCCGCCAGCGGGAGGGGAATGGGGAATTGCCCCGCGTGATCCGAGGCCGCATGCCCGTTGGCCGTCCTCCGGCGCTGTGCGTCACCTCCCGCCAGCGGGAGGAGAATAGGGAGGCCATGCCTCATGTGCTCTACTTCCCGTCTAGCCTGCCACGGTTTCTTCGCCCCCGTTGGCGGGGGCTCCCGGTGTGAGTCGGGTGGGGGTGGCTGCGCCGGCAGGGGATAGGTGGATACGAAGACTGCGGCCGCATGATCCAGCACCACTCCCCATGGGCCCACCCTCCGGCGGGAGAGTATGAGGGAAATCACAGTCGCGCGGGCCTACGCGCGCCACAATGCCGAGAGCCGCAGAATCATAGGGCGACGAAGTGTCGAACCGTTTTGATTTGTCAGTAAATGTTCTCTTTTTGCTGTCGAATTGTGCGAAACGAGTTGCATTTTGTGTAAACCGGACTATATTACCGTCACGATAACGCAAACATCGACGTTGCCTCGGCGGCTGCCGGTGCCTGTGTTCGAGGAAGAACAACTCTAGGAAAGAGGGAGCGGCATGATTGATCTTGCTGCCGGGGAATCCGCGATTCGCCTGTCGCTGAGCTGGGTGGATTGGCTTATCCTCATCGTCTACTTTGCCATGATCGTCTGGATCGGCTACTCAATCCACAAGCAGCAGAAGTCCTCCGAGGACTTCCTGCTCGCCGGTCGTTCGATGCCGGCCTGGATCGCAGGCCTCGCGTTCTGCGCCGCCAACCTGGGCGCCACCGAGATCCTGGGCATGGCCGCCAACGGCGCCCAGATCGGTACGCCGACCATCCACTACTACCTGATCGGCGCCGTGCCGGGCATGGTGTTCCTCGGCATCTTCATGATGCCGTTCTACTACGGCTCCGGCGTGCGCTCCGTGCCTGAATTCATGTACCAGCGCTTCGGCAAGGGCGCGCACGTCATCGTGTCGCTCTGCTTCGCCGTCTCCACGATTCTTCAGGCCGGCATCAACCTGTACGCCATGGCCCTGATCCTCCAGGCCATGCTCGGCTGGAGCCAGTGGACCGCCATCATCGTGTCCGCCGTGTTCGTGCTCGCCTACATCACCCTCGGCGGCCTGACCTCCGCCATCTACAACGAGGTCATGCAGTTCTTCGTCATCGTCGCGGCCCTCATCCCGGTCACCGTCATCGGCCTGTCCCACGTGGGCGGCTGGAGCGGTCTGACCGCCAAGCTCGACAGCATGAAGGGCTGGAGCGGCTCCATCCACGCCTGGGCCGGCACCGGCATCGGCAACGTGACCAACCCAGTCGGCGGCGACTGGTTCTCCATCCTGATGGGCCTCGGCTTCGTGCTCGGCTTCGGCTACTGGACCACGAACTTCACCGAGGTGCAGCGCGCCTTCGCCGCGAAGAGCATGACCGCAGCCCGCATGACGCCTATCCTCGGAGCCATCCCGAAGATGCTCATCTGGCTCATCATCATCATCCCGGGCATGATCGCGGCCGCCACCGTCGGCAACCTGTTCTCCGGCGCCCACCCGGTCCTGCAGTACAACGAAGCCATCCCGTACCTGTTCAAGATGTACCTGCCGAACGGCGTCCTCGGCGTCGCCATCACCGGCATGATGGCCTCCTTCATGGCCGGCATGGCCGCGAACGTCTCCTCGTTCAACACCGTGTTCACCTACGATCTGTGGCAGGACTACGTCAAGCCGGGCCAGAACGACAAGTACTACCTGAACATGGGCCGCATCATCACCGTGATCGGCGTGTTCATCTCCGTGTTCACCGCGTGGATCGCGTCGCAGTTCGGCAACATCATGACGTACCTGCAAACGCTGTTCAGCTTCTTCAACGCCCCGCTGTTCGCCGTGTTCATCCTCGGCCTCGTGTGGAAGCGCGTCTCCAACGTCGCCGGCACCGTCGGCTACGTGTGCGGCATCATCGCCCCGCTCATCACCTACATCCTGTACCTGCAGTCCGTCGCCGCCGGCAACCCGATCTTCGGCTCCGCCACCGCCGAGACCTGGTACGGCGCCATCATCTCCTGCCTGGCCACCTGGATCGTGGCCGCGGTGCTCACGCCGTTCACCAAGTCCAAGACCGACAAGGAGCTCGAGGGCCTGACCTTCGGCACCAACGGCATCAAGTACTTCAAGGAGGCCTCCGCCGAGGAGCTTGAGGACGCCAAGCGCGCCGCGAAGGAAGCCGGAAAGGACGTCGCCACCGTGAAGGTCCCGTGGTACAAGAAGCCGCTCATCCTGGGCACCGTGATCTTCGTGCTCGGCCTCGTCTTCTACATCCCGTTCTTCTAAACCCATCGGGTTGACCCATAGTACGTAGGAACGTCTTAAGGAGTTTGCAATGGCAGAAGAGACTCAGGGCAAGGACCTGCTGACTCAGGCCGAGAAGGACCAGGCGGTCAAGGCGGCGCGCAACAACGATCTGCGCCGGCTCATCGCCATCCTGTTCATCATCTACGGCGTGATCGTCACGATCGTCGGCATCGTCGCGCCGAACATGAACGGCGCCGACACCAACGGCATCGCGATCAACCTGTGGACCGGTATCATCATGCTGGTCGTCGGCATCGCGTTCGAACTGTGGTGCCGTCTGAAGCCGCTGTCCGCGGAGGACATCATCGCCTCCGCCGAGGAGTCCGTGCGCAAGGCGCAGGTCCAGCACGAAAGCGCGAAGTGAGTCGTGCGCGGTGACTCGCGTATGAGGTGACGTCGCGCGCGGCCGGCACGCCGGCGACGCGCGGAACGTCACCGCCACGCGGCAAAGGGGACCGTCGGGAGCAATGCTCTCCCGACGGTCCCCTTTCGCGTATCGCGCGTGTCGATGACGGCGATGATGTCGGGACGGACCCGCATAATAGGATGGTTTGTGTCTGGAGGGGAGACCCGCTAGCACAGCACAGCAATATAAGTTGCGGGAGGAGACCGTGCGGCGGCCGCGCATCGCTTCGGCGGCGCGTGCGGACGGACGGCGACCGATTGCACCGCGTTATAGAAAGAAGAACCATAACATGGCTCCCAAGAAGAAAGTCTCCGCGCTGATCAAGCTGCAGATTCAGGCTGGCAAGGCCAACCCGGCCCCGCCGCTGGGCCCTGCGCTGGGTTCGCACGGCGTCAACATCATGGACTTCTGCAAGGCGTACAACGCCCAGACGCAGGACAAGATGGGACAGGTGATCCCGGTCGAGATCACCGTCTACGAAGATCGTTCCTTCACCTTCATCCTCAAGACCCCGCCGGCCGCGGCTCTGCTCAAGAAGGCCGCCGGCATCGACAAGGGCACCGAGAACCCGCTGACCCACAAGGTCGGCTCCGTCACCAAGGCGCAGGTTCGTGAGATCGCCGAGACCAAGATGGCCGATCTCTCCGCCCGTGACATCGAGGCCGGCATGAAGATCATCGAAGGTACCGCCCGCTCCATGGGCATCACGGTGACCGACTGATAAGGAGAAGGACAGATGGCTAAGCATTCCAAGAAGTACCTTGAGGCGGCCGAGAAGGTCGATCGCAACAACCTGTACACCCCCGACCAGGCCATCGCGCTGCTCAAGAGCATGCCGGCCCGCAACTTCGACGAGTCCGTCGAAGCGGTGCTTCGCCTGAACGTCGACCCGCGCAAGGCCGACCAGCTGGTCCGCGGCACCGTGAGCCTGCCTCACGGCACCGGTAAGACCGTCAAGGTCCTCGTCTTCGCCCGTGGCCCGCAGGCCACCGCGGCCCAGGAGGCCGGCGCCGACATCGTCGGTGACGACGAGCTTATCGCCAAGGTGCAGGGCGGCTTCCTCGACTTCGATTCCGTCGTCGCCACCCCGGACATGATGGGCAAGGTCGGCCGCCTCGGCCGTGTGCTCGGTCCGCGTGGCCTCATGCCGAACCCGAAGACCGGCACCGTGACCATGGACGTCGCCAAGGCCGTCAAGGACATCAAGGCCGGTAAGATCGAGTTCCGCGTCGACAAGAACGGCAACCTCTCCTTCCTGATCGGCAAGGCCTCCTTCGAGGAGTCCGCCCTGGACGAGAACTTCCGCGCCGTCGCCGACGAGGTCAAGCGCCTCAAGCCGGCCACCGTCAAGGGCCGCTACATCACCAAGGCGACCATCACCTCCACCATGGGCCCCGGCATCCCGGTCGACCCGAACGTGGTTGCCTGACGTCACCGTCAAGGCGTGATGCCGTCTCGGCGTGAAGCCGTAACACACTGAAGATCCCCGGTTCCGAAAGGAGCCGGGGATCTTGTCGTATGTGCCGTCGTCGTGTCGTTCCTCCCGCTGTCGTCGTGTCGTTCCTCCCGCTGGCGGGAGGTGGCGCGCGCAGCGCGTCGGAGGGTGGTCGTGGGTGTGTGGCCGTTGGTTCCAGGGTGTGGCCGGTGGTTGTTCGGCACCACCCCCACCCGCTTCGCCGGGAGCCCCCGCCGGCGGGGGCGTGTTGGGTGAATGTGTGGTTGGTTGTGGGTGAATTGTGTTGGTTGGGGCGTGTGTGGTGGTGTCTGGTTGGGTAGTCTGGTGGTTGTGGGGCTTGTTGGGCCTGTTTTCGACACGCCGGTGGATTGTTGTGTTTGCAACGTTTCCGGGGTGGTTTTCGCATGCGGGTTTGCGTGGTGGTGCCGGGTGGTGTATGTTTATCTCTTGCTGCCGGTCGGCTTCTGGTTCCTGCTCTTGTGTGGTTCCGGGGTTGGCTGTGTGTGGTGGTTTGAGAACTCAAGAGTGTGTTGTACTACTTACTTCTTTATAGTCAATGATTGCCAGTCCGATGCCGGCTCCGGTTTTTCCGGAGTGCCCGAGGGGGTTTGAATGGTGTCGGGGTTTTTGTGCGAACCTCTTTCCTTATAAGGGGTTCCGTCTTTTTTCTTTTTTTGAGAGTCATTTGTTTGGTTCTCTTCATGAAGGTTTTTTTGTGGAGGGTTCGATTCTGGCTCAGGATGAACGCTGGCGGCGTGCTTAACACATGCAAGTCGAACGGGATCCATCAAGCTTGCTTGGTGGTGAGAGTGGCGAACGGGTGAGTAATGCGTGACCGACCTGCCCCGTACTCTGGAATAGCTCCTGGAAACGGGTGGTAATGCCGGATGTTCCAGTTGATCGCATGGTCTTCTGGGAAAGGGTCTTACTGGTATGGGATGGGGTCGCGTCCTATCAGCTTGACGGTGGGGTGATGGCCTACCGTG
>NZ_JGZP01000009.1 GCF_000741785.1 Bifidobacterium stellenboschense
CCCCTCCCGCCCCCGCTGGCGGGGGCTGTCGGCGAAGCCGACTGGGGGTGGTCAGCGGTCACAACAACACCCCACACACAACAACCAAACTGTTTGCGAACCACGTCCGGTAATGTCTCCGGCCCCGCGGTCCGCAGCTAGGAAACCAAGGAATCAAGAAAGAAGAATCCCATGAAGATGAGGAAACTGTTCGCCGGCCTCGCCGCCGCCGCGACGATGCTCGGCGGCCTCGCCCTCGGCGCCGCCACCGCCAACGCCGACGAGCCGGCCGCCGCCGATCAAGTCACCTTCGGCACCACCATCACGCTGAAGGGCGAGGAGGCCGCACTGCAAGGCCGCACGTTCAAAGCCGTCAAGCTCGCCGACTACGGCGAGGCGTCGCTTGACCCGGCCGGCATCGCGGTGACGACCACGACCGACAACAGCCTGCAGTCCGCAATCGAGACCGCGCTGACCGACGCCACGAGCGGCGCCACCGGCGACTCGAAGTACACGAAGGCCGACGATGGCGACGCGATGGCATGGGTCGCGCAGCACCTCAACGATTCAGGCAGCGCCCCATGGTCGGGCCAGCTGCGCAAGTTCGTGCAGAACGTGGCCTCCTCCTCCGCATACCAGAACGCCACGGCCGCCGGCCAGTGGGGCACCTCGCTGGGCGATGACGATACCACCGGCAAGAAGACCCTTACCGTGAGCGGCCTCGATAAGGGCCTCTACCTCATCACCGACTCCACCACCTATCCGATGGGTGATGGCGCGGGCAAGACGTGGACGCGTTCCATCCCGATTCTCGTGGGCACCGGCGTCTTCAAGGACGCCGCGATGACCAAGCCGCTGCTGACGACCGGTTCGGACGGCACCGCCATGGTCAAGAACAACGAGATCCCGCTGATCAAGACCGTGGAGAAGGTCAGCGTCCCGAACGGCCAGTTCGCGAAATACACGGTGGACAGCAAGGTGCCGAACTACGTCGGCTACAAGACGGACACCTACACCTACAACTTCGTGGATACGCTCGAAGCCAACAAGCTCGCCTTCCCCACCGAAAAAGTCAACGGCACGGATACCGTGACGGCCAAGTCCATCGGTCTGAAGATCGTCATCACCCCGACGCAGGGCCAGTCCGTCACCATCGACCCGGCTAACGACGCCGACGCCCACGCCGATTGGTATGAATTCACCGATGCGAACACCACCGCCTTCACCGTGAAGCTCAAGAAGTTCATCGACGTGCACGCCGGCACCGTCCAGACGAAGGACCAGAGCGGTACCCCCGTCAACGTGTACTCGGTCAACGACACCGACTGGTCCGGCGCGACCGTGGCCATCACCTACAAGGCCAAGGTGCTGGACGCCGCCTACCAGAAGGGCGCGGACAACGACATCAAGGTGCAGTACTCGAACAACCCGTCCGTCAACTCGTCCGCCGCAGCTCCGGACTACACCGAGCGCGAGGACCACGAGAAGGTGTTCAACTTCGACTACCAGATCGTGAAGAAGGACAAGGAGAGCAAGGCCCCGCTGCAGAACGCCAAGTTCAAGCTCACCGGTCAGGGCGACAACGCGGGCTTCACCACGGAGGCGACCTCCGACGCTCAGGGCGTGGCCAAGTTCACCGGCCTCGCCGAAGGCAAGTATCTGGTCGAGGAGACCGAGGTGCCCTCCGGCCACATCAATGCCGGCCTCAAGTACTACCTCACCATCACGCCCGAATACAACACGGAGAACGCCACCAAGATCAATGGCGACCCCTACCAGCGCAAGGTCTCCGTCTCCAAGGTGACCTACAAGGTGGAGGACGTGACCGGAGGCGCGTGGGTGTCCGGCAAGTACGTCAACGGCGGAACCGTCGAGAACGCCGTCACTCCCGCCGACGAGACGACCAAGATCGTCACGTCGATGGACGTGCTCAACGTGACCAACATCACGCAGCTGCCGCTGACCGGTGCGGCTGGCGTCGCGCTGTTCGCGGTGCTCGCCCTGCTCCTCGCGGGTGCGGGCGCGGTCGTCTCCTTCAAGTCCCGTTCCACCAAGCGCGCCCTGAACGCGTGACGGACGCCGACTGATCGGCGACCGGCCGGCGTCCCGACCGTCGATCAACCGGTCGCCGTCCTATCGGCGGGCTTGACTCACTGACGGTCGGCCAGCCGACGATACGCATGATGCCGGCACGTGGGATTCCCACGTGCCGGCATCATGCTATATGCACGCCCCCGTGCCAAACACCCGTTATTCGCTCTTTACAGTGCGAAACACCCGTTTCGAGGGGGTCGAACCGTCCATTTGGCGCTGTAGATACCTGATAACGGGTGTTTCAGCCGGGAAAGGACAGCGGCCTGGCCTTGGCGCAGTCTCGGTCTGGTATCGCCCGGTCCCTCTGGCCTAAGCTCCCTGATCCGTCCCTGATTCGGCCTCCGGAGACGGAAAGACCCCGCCGAAGCGGGGTCCAGCCACCAGGCATCATGATGAACCAGCCGGCGGCCGCCACGTGACCAGCCGACCGTCATCACACGATCACGCGATCACAGAATCGCCATGCACACGAAGTCGATGACGAACAGCGCGGCCACGACCCAGATGATCGGGTGGACGTCCTTGGCCTTGCCCTTGCAGGTCTTCACGATGCAGTACATGATGAAGCCGCCGGCGATGCCATAGGAGATCGAGTAGGAGAACGCCATGAACGCGGTGGCGAAGAACGCCGGGATCGCGTCCTCGATGTTCGTCCAATCCACTTCCTTGAGGGAGGCGGCCATCATGCAGCCGACGATCACGAGCACGCCGGCGGTCGCGGCGGACGGCACGGCGGAGATGACCGGTGCGAAGAAGATCGACAGCGCGAAGCAGATGGAGACGACCACGGAGGTCAGGCCGGTGCGGCCGCCCGCCGCGATGCCCGCGGAGGACTCCACGTAGGTGGTGGTGTTCGAGGTGCCGAAGATCGCGCCGATGGAGGTGGCGATCGAATCGGCGAACAGGGCCTTGTCCATCTTGGAGGAGAAGCCGGAGCCGTTCTCCAGCGCCTTCTCGTCCTCAAGGGAGAAGATGCCGGTGCGGCGGCCGGTGCCGAGGAACGTGCCGAGCGTGTCGAACGTGTCGGACATGGAGAATGCGAAGATCGTGACGATCACGAGCGGCAGCTTCGCCGGGTCGGAGAACAGCGCCGGGAAGCCCTGCGGCGTGAAGATCGCGCCGAACGTGGTCGGCAGTTCGGAGAACGTCTGCGACAGGGACTGCGAGGAGCCGAAGTTGGTCACGCCGAACGGGATGCCGACGATCGTGGTGATGATGATGGCGAGCAGCATGCCGCCCTTGACCTTCATCACGGTGAACACGACGGCGAGCAGCAGGCCGATGAGGAACACCCACAGCACCGGGGTGTTGAACGTGGCGAGACCCGGCGTCGCGGCGGTGGCGAGACCCTTGCCGGCGGCCTTCGTGTCCTTCGGGGTGAAGGTGATCAGGCCGACGTTGAGCATGCCCACGTAGGCGACGAACAGGCCGATGCCGCCGCCGATCGCCTGCTGCAGCTGCTCGGGGATCGCCATGATGATCATCTTGCGGATCTTCGTGACGGTGATGAGGATGTTGATCAGGCCGCACAGGAACACCATGCACATCGTCTCCTGCCAGGTGAAGCCGAGGCCGAAGCAGACGGTGTAGGTGAAGAACGCGTTGAGGCCCATGCCGGCCGCCTGCGCGTACGGCACGTTGGCGAACAGGCCCATGACGAGCGTGCCGATGATCGCCGCGATGATCGTGGCAAGGAAGACGCCGCCCCACGGCATGCCCGTGGACGACAGGATCTGCGGGTTGACGACGATGATGTACGCCATCGCGAAGAACGTGGTCAGACCGGCCAGAATCTCGGTCGAGACCGTCGTGCCGTTCTCCTTCAGATGGAAGAACTTCTCCATATTCTCTTCTTTCCTTGGGTTGTGTGGAGACCATGGGTTGTGTGGAGACCATGCCTCCGGCGAGAATCGCGACTCGCCTTGTCCATCGCGGGCCATGCCCGGGCCGGACCGTGCCGATTATAGCGCGGGCGTATTGCCGGGCATCGGCGGCGGCGGGATTAGACTGGGGCGCGGAACGCACGGTCCCGCATGATGGATGGGGCCGCGGCCGGCGCACGTTCGCCGGCATGAGGACGATACGGCAGGGGAGAGGAGAGCATCATGGGGAAGACGGCCGTCGAGGTGTCGATCCGCAGCTGGAAGAAGAACGCGGTGAGGCCGGGGACGGAGCGTGGCCGCGTGCTGCTCATGCCGGGCACCGGCTACAACTGCGACCGTCCGCTGCTGTACTGGTCGGCGCAGGCGCTCGTCGAGAACGGCTGGCGCGTGGACCGTATGAATGTGCGTAACGCCTCCGACGACCTGTCGACGGTGATTCCGGTGCTCAATAAGGCGATCGACGGATGGGTGGCGTCCGCGCGCGCCGACGCGGCGAAGACGCGCGCCGCGGCAACCTCCGTCGACGCCGTTGACGCCGGTCCGGCGGCGTCCGGCCCGTCGCCGCGGCTGCTGCTCATCGGCAAATCGTTGACGACGATGACCTATCCGCACGTCGCCACGAGCTACGGTCTGCCGTTCGTGCTGCTGACGCCGGTCCTGCATCACGCGGACTTCGACCCGTCCGCGCGCGTCATTCCGGTGCCGCGCGTCGGCGACGACATCATGGCGGAACCGGACGCGCCGGCGGTCGGCGTCGCGCGCGCGGTCGTCGACGGCGACGCCGCCTCGCTCGCGGGCGGCGAGGCGGAGCTGGAACGGTGGCGCACGTCGCGCTATCCCGGTCCGGCGCCGCTCGTGTGCGCCGGCACCGCCGATCCGTTCTATGACCGTGCGCGCGCGGACGCGTTGACCCCGCACGTGCACGAATACCCGGATGCGAACCATTCGATCGAGGTGCCCGGCCACTGGCGCCGCTCCCTCGACTATCTCAAGGAGGTCGCCGCTTCCGTATCCCAATACGCCGCCACGATCTGACGCCGTTACCCGCCCCGTTGGCGGGGGCTGTCGGCGGAGCCGACTGGGGGTGGTCGTGGATGTCGCGATATCACCCTCAGTCCGCCTTCGGCGGCCAGCTCCCGCCAGCGGGAGCGAAACGGCCGAGCGGCGGCAGCCGTGAGGCAGGGAATCGTCACGGCGACACGCTGCCGGGCCGTGGGTGGACGGTCCGGTGGACCGTCCATAGGTCCGGCCGAGCGGCGGCAGCCGTGAGGCGGGGAATTGGCACGGCGACACGCCGTGTCCTTTATTGTCCGCCATCCCACGTAACTTATCCCTTCGTAAACCACAGACCGTTGGTTGAGGTGCGCGCGAGTGCATCTTCGAAGTTCGGCATGCCGAGCCAACGCAGGTTGAGAGATATAAGCCCATTTACGGGTGAGCCGGAAACGGCCTTATGTTGCTCTGCCTGCGCGCAGGGCTTTTTCTATTGCCCGGTGGGGCGTTCCGAACCTCAGGTCAACGGCCGACTTAGGAAGGAACGCCATGAAGAGGCCCGAAAAGGAAGCGGTGGTCGCTCAGCTTACGGCTCAGTTCCGTGATGCTGACGCGGTCTACCTGACCGAGTACCGCGGGCTTACCGTTCCGCAGATTTCCGATCTGCGTGAAAAGCTAGGCCGCGATACTTCCTACACTGTGGCAAAGAACACGCTGGCACGCATCGCCGCCAAGGAAGCGGGCATCGAGGGTCTCGACGAGATTCTCGCCGGCCCGACCGCCATCACCTTCGTGAAGGGCGACTTCATCGAGGCTGCGAAGACCATCCGTGACTTCGCCAAGGAGAACAAAGCCCTCATCATCAAGGGCGGCTATGCCGATGGCACCGTCTACGACGCTGAAGGCGCCACCAAGCTGGCGGATCTCAAGTCCCGCCCGCAGCTGCTCGCCGAGTTCGCCGGCGACATCAAGGCTACGATGTCCAAGGCCGCGTACCTGTTCAACGCTCTGCCGACCAAGGCCGTGCGTACGATCGATGCGCTGCGCGAGAAGCAGGAGAAGGCCGCCTGATTCATGTCTGGCCGGGGTTCGTCCCCGCCGCATGAGCCGAACGGTCATAACTGAAAAGAAACCAAGTTTTTAGGTGACGGGCACACCTCTTCACATCCCGTCCGTCGCCAAAGATCGAAAGGAAGCCATAATGGCTAAGTACACCAACGATGAGCTGCTGGAAGCCTTCGGCGAGATGACCCTGGTCGAGCTCTCCGAGTTCGTCAAGGCCTTCGAGGAGAAGTTCGACGTCGAGGCCGCCGCCCCGGTCGCCGCCGTTGCCGCCGTTGCCGGTGCCGCCGCTCCGGCCGAGGAGGAGAAGGACGAGTTCGACGTCATCCTCTCCGCCGTTGGCGACAAGAAGATCCAGGTCATCAAGGCCGTCCGCGCCATCACCAACCTGGGCCTCGCCGATGCCAAGGGCCTCGTCGACTCCGCCCCGAAGGCCGTCCTCGAGAAGGCCAAGAAGGAAGACGCCGAGAAGGCCAAGGAGCAGCTCGAGGCCGCTGGCGCCACCGTCGAGCTCAAGTAATGCACGCGGTCGGGAAGGCCGCTCGTTACCAGCTTCGCACGAGTCTTCGTGCAGGAACCCCGCATCCGTCGTTTCGGATGCGGGGTTTCCCGTATTCCGGGCGGGTGTTTTCGCAGAGATTCTGTCGATTCGTCGGACGATAATGCGAACAAATGCACCGGGGCATGACACAATAGGAAATAGTGCGTGAAATCATCAGAAAGGAAGGCCGCGCGGTGAGTGAGCAGACGGCGAGCCAGTGGCGATTGAAGGTCGCGGGCGGAGACCAGGTGAACGTGCGTCCGGGCGAAAGCTTGGAAATCGGCCGCAAGCCGCTGCGTCCTCTGCCGGACGAGGGCGTCGCCCGTCTGGAGATCGACGATGCGACCAAATCCATGTCGAAGCGTCACGCCCGCTTCTCCGTGGCGGCGGATGGAAGCGCGGTGCTGCGCGACCTGAATTCGACGAACGGCTCCTACGTGGTCACCGAGAAGGCGGAGCTCATGCGCCTGCCCGCCGGCCGCGACGTGCCGCTGCCGTCGTCGCCGATGCGCATCCAGTTCGGCGACGTGCCGGTCGACTTCGTGCGCATCGAGCCGGACACGACTCCCGAGCCGAAAGTGCCGAACCTGTTCGACTATTCCGCGTCCACGACGGTCCGGCAGGAGCCGGATGCCGCCGACATGTCCGTCGACGAGATTCTCGACCTGCGTGCGGGCGAGCCGACGGCGGTGTTCAACGCGCAGCATGCGCGTCACGCGGCCGCCGGTTCGCCGCTCGAACGCATCGCCGACATTGAGCCGCTCACGTACGCGCAGGTCACGTCGGCGGTCGACGCGCACGACGAGGACGACAAGCCGCCGATCGTGTTCTCCGAAGCGGACTCCCGCACCGACCTGCCGGTCACGCCGGCCGCATCCGTGTCGCCCGTCGCCGCACCCGGCGCGACGGTCGACACGGCCTCCGCGACGACCGCCGCCGTCGCGCCCTCCGCGCAGGAACCTCCCGCGGATTCGGTGCCGTTGCACGTCGTCAAGGCGATCGATCCGGGCTTGCCGCGCAACCTGTTCGTCGACGCGATGAACAAGCCCGCCGAAACGCCGGCCGCGGCGCCCGCCTCGACGGACGGAGCCGCCTCCGCCGACACGACCACGCCGATCGTCGTCGGCACGACGCACGCCGCGACGGCCGTCGCACCGGTCGCGGCGGCCCGCGGCACGATCCCGCGTGTCGCCCTGCCCGCGGCGAAACCGAAGGTCGAACTGCCCGCCGCGACGCCCGCCGGCGACGTGACGCCCGCCGCGCAGCCATCCGACGAGGCCGTCTCCGATGCGGCGACCGTCACGTTCACGCCGATGGACGATGCGTCCGGCGCCGCCGACCCGACCGCGGTCGCCGCGGATGGATTCGAGGATGACGCGACCGGCGTCTACACGCCCGCCTTCGAACCCGGATCCGTGTTCGACAAGGTCTCCAAAGGCGAATTCGACAAGCCGCAGGCCCCGATGGTCGAAGTCGACGGCCTCACCTCCGAGGACGCGCGCCACACCACCGACATGACCCTCCAGTTCGAGATGGCCCGCCATCCGGAACTGCTGCCCTTCCTCGCGATGAACCCGGCCCTGTACGACGACCTCTACGCCTGGCTCGCCGCGCAGGGCGACGCCGACATCGACGAGGCGCTCGCGCACAACGTGGGCTATCAGGACTATCGTGAAGCGACAGGAAAGTGAAGGAGAGCGGATCGATGAGCGCACAATCCACGAAGCCCACGCTCGACTGGCTCCGACAGTGGCATGACCAGTACAAGGCGTCGCTGGTGCCGTCCCCTCTGGAAGACATCAACCAGCTCGCCGCCCAGCTCGACCTGACGCACGCGCACCCGTCGGGCATCGCCCAGCTGTTCGCCTCCGGGCATGTCACGCTCGAATCGCTGTTCCGCGACAACGGCATGCTGCGCGCCGCCGAACGCCGTCTCGGCCGCGTGCTCGACGACCGTTCCGCCAAGAAGCGCGTGAGCGGCGTCGCCGAACTGTCGCTCGTCGTCGGCGTCGCCACCTGGCACGGCAACGCGCGGCCCGTCCTGCTCTACCCGGTGCAGGCGGTCTCCTCCGAGACGCCCGGACAGTCGACGATCACGTTCACCGGCACCGTCGCGCTCAACGCCTCGTTCGTCGACGCGATGCACGAGGCCGGCGTCGAACTCGACGAGGACTACCTGTTCGACGGCTCCCATTACGCGTCCGGCACGCCGGAGACCTCCGCCGTGTTCGCCGAGATCACGAAGCGCGCGAAGCAGATGGTCGGCGACTTCAACATCGAACGGCACATCATCCTCGGCTGCTTCGTCGAACCGGCGGCGCAGATCCTCAGCGAGACGCAGCGCATCATCGACCAGCTGGGCGAAGGTCCCAGCGGCAACACGCTGCTCGACGCGCTCGCCGGCGACAAGGACGCGGCCGCGACCCTGCGCGGCGCGCCGATTCCCGACTACAGTCCGTTCGACGCCGACCCGCACAGCGAATACGAGATCGGCGACGTCGACAACACGGTGCGCTACGCCGCCCAGCTCGCCGCCTCCGGCCACAGCGTCGCCGTCGACGGCGCCGTCGGCAAGGACACGGTCGAACAGGCCGCCGCCATCGCCACCCGATGCGTGATGAACGGCCGCACCGTGCTGTACGCGCCCGGCGTGGCCGAGCAGAAGCGCCGTTTCCTGCAGGTCATGCGCGCCAACGAGACGTCCGGCATGGTGCTCGACATCGCCGACGAGCATGCGAACGCCGACATCGACCGTCAGCTCATCACCGCCGTCGGATTCCAGTCCGGCGTGGCCACGCAGCACTTCGACCAGCTGGCCGACGAGCTCGTTGGCGTGCGCTCCCGTCTCACCCGCTATCTGGGCGACCTGCACGGGGTGAGCGAGAAGTGGGGCGTGTCCGCCTATCAGACCATCCAGAACCTGGCCGCGATCTCCGTGGCGCCCACGCACCCCGCGACCCACGTGCGCCTGTCCGAGAACACGGCGCGCCGCATCGCCGGGCACATCGACGAGTGGACGGCGAAGCTCGAACGCGCCGCCGAGGTCGGCGAATACACGATCGGCCCCGACGACACCGCCTGGTACAAGGCGTCGCTCACCAGCGAGCAGGACGCGGTGGACGCCTACCAGCGCGTCGTCGACCTGCTGCAGAAGGTGCTGCCCGCCGTGCGCGAGCACGTCGCCGCCACCGTGCAGGCGTGCGGCTTCCCCGTGCCCACCACCGCGCGCGAATGGTCGCGCCAGATCATCGTCCTCAAGAACCTGAGGCGCGTGCTCGACGTGTTCCAGCCGGAGATCTTCGAACGCGACATCGACGCGATGATCGAAGCGACCAAGTCGAAGGCCGACCGCAAGGCGGAAGGCACGACGATGGGATTCTGGGAGCGCCGCCGCCATACGCGCGAGGCGAAGTCCCTGCTGCGCGTCGGCGCGCAGGTCGAGGACCTGCACGCCGCGCTCGTCATCGTCAGGAAGCAGTCCGATCAGTGGCGTTCGCTCGTCCCGCACGGCGGATGGCCGGTGCTGCCGCCCAAACTCGACCAGATGATCACCGCGCAGGAGACCATGTCGCGCGACATGACCGCGCTCGACACGGTGCTCAACACGACGCCCAAGGGTGGTGAACTCGAATCCCGCGACTTCAACGAGGTGGAAAGCCGGCTCAAGGCCCTCTACGACGACCACAAGTCGCTCGACGACCTGCCCGAACGCTGCCGTCTCGAACAGGAGTTCCAGGCCGCCGGCCTCAACGACCTCGTCGCCGACTTCTCCAACCGCCACGTAATGTCCGCCGCGGTGGGAGCCGAACTCCAGCTCGCCTGGTGGACCACCGTGTTCGAGGACATCGTCCGCTCCTCGCCGATCATCTCCAACCAGGACGGCTCCGTGCTCGCCAACGCGACCGAACGCTTCGAACAGGTCGACGTCGAACACGTGCGCTCCATCGGACCGATGGTCGCCCAGGAGTCGATGCGCCGCCTGTGCGACCTGCTGTTCGCCCGCACGCAGGAGGCGAACCTGCTGCACACGAAGCTCGCCGGCCGCGGCCACATGCCGCTCGACCGGATCCGCCGCGACCACGCGGAGATTCTCGCCGCCGCCAAGCCGATCCTCATGGCCACGCCGGACACGCTCGCCTCGCTCACCGAGCCGAAGCCGCTCGCCGACGTCGCCATCATCGACGCGTGCGCGCACATCCCCGCCATCCAACTGCTCAGCATCGTCGTGCGCGTCAAGCAGATCGTCGTCATCGCGCACCGCGGCACCGTCACCTGCCCGGGCCTCAAACGTCTCATCGACGCGCTGCCCGTCGTCGAGGTGAAGTCGCATCCGGTGCGCCGCGCGCCAAGGCTCGGCGCCTTCCTCGAATCCGAAGGATACGGCGCCGTCCGCTACGACGTGTGCACCGACGGCGCGCGCGGCCACATCGCCTACCACAAGGTCGAGGCGACCGGCACGCCCGTGTTCGCCACCGGACTGGTCGAATCCAGCCAGCAGGAGATCGACGAGGTGGTGCGGCTCATCACCGAGCGCGCCCGCTCGTTCACGATCGTGCCCGCCAGCTACCTGCTCACCGTGGTCTCGCTCACCGACGTGTTCCGCGTGCGTCTCGGCGCCGAACTCAAGGCGCTCGCCTCCAAGGACAAGTCGATGAACAGCTTCCTGCGGCACGTGCGCCTCGTCGGCATCCGCGAGGTGGCCGGCGCCCGCGCCACCGACGTGATCCTCTCGATGTGCTACGCGAAGACGTCGCACGGCCGTCTGCTCCAGCAGTTCGGCGCGTTGGAGGACCAGGGCGGACGCGGCATGCTGCTCGACGCGCTCGCGCTCGCCGACCATCACGTCGACATCGTCGCCGCGTTCACCTCCGACGAGATGGAGGATGAGCGCATCCATACGCCCGGCGTGAAACTCCTCAAGACGCTGCTGGCATGGGCGGAGCATCTGCCGGAGGAGCCGGCGCTGCCGTCCTGCCGCGAATCCGGCAAGAACACGCTGTTCAACGATCTCGCGGACCGCATCCGCGCCCGCGGACTCGACGTCGCCATCGACTACGGCTACGACAACGGCCTGACCATCCCGATGGCCGTCGGACTCAAAGGCAAGCCGTTCGCGCTCGCCGTGCTCACCGACGACGCCGGCTACATGTCCATCCAGTCGACGCGCGAACGCCACCGCATGCTCGCCTCCGACCTGATGATGCTCGGCTGGTCGGTCGTGACCGTGTGGAGCGTCGGCTCGTTCGTCAACCCGGAGAAGGAAGTCGACCGCATCGTCGCCAAGGTCGGCGAAATCTACCGGGAGGTGCAATGAGCGAGTACTCGTCCACCCGCCGCACGCCACGCAAGCACAAGCGCGTCGTGCGCGAGGGCACCGAACGGTTCGACGCCGACGGCGTCAAGCTGGAGCCTTCGGACATGATGACCGAACGCCAGCGCGAGGCCGACGACGACAAACGCATCCTGAACGAGCTGCCGCCGCACTGGGGCATCTTCAGCGAGAAGGGCTGAACGCGGCGCACCGGATCGAACATGGGGCGTCGCCCGCATCGGGGGCGTCGCCCCGACGGCCGGCGGGCGTGGCGTCACCGCGTCACGGCGACGATGGCGCCGAGTTCGGCCGACGCCATCACCCGTGCCGCCGCCTCGGGCGTCATCGCCATCGCGATGACCGACGTGCCGCCGCCGTTCTCGTCCCGTCGGGCGCGCGACATCACCAGCGCATCCCCTGCGAGCGTACATGCCGGCTCGTCCGCGCCCCCGGCTCCGACATTCCCGGTTTCGCCGCCACCGGTCCCGGTGCCCTCCGCAATGGAGGACGCGCAACCCGCTGCCGACACCAGCCGCACCGAGTCGCCGGCGACCAGCGTCGACGCGTCGTTCGCCACCGCCACCTCCAGCACCGTCCTGCCGGACGGCACGACCGGAGCGTCCCGCGCGTTCGTCGGGAACAACGGCTGCCGTTCCTCCAGATCGGTCTGCGCGACACGGCCGACCACGTCGTCCACATGCCCGAACGCGCCCGCGACGACGGGGGAGCGGGGCGTCTCCACCACGACCACATCATCCGCGCCGATCACGTCGCCGCGCCGCAGCGCATGCGCGGCGACGACCACATCCGTCGTGGCGACCAGCGCGTCCACCAGCAGCACGGACGCCACCGCAATGGCGATGACGCAGACGACCGCGGCGAGGCGCGCCAGCCGCGCACGGGCGCGACGGGCGGCGAGCGTGGGGCGTGTGAGCCTCGCCCAAGGCGCATCGGACATTCTCATACGTTCAGCGTCGGGCATCGGCGGCGGCGCGCGCAAGCCGTACGGACGATGTGGACAGCGCTCTCATAAATCTTCACATCCTGTTCGAACGCTGTCGGAGCGTGACGGCATCACGGCCGCCTCCACGACCACCTATCCCGCATACGACGAAGGCGGCGCGCCGGATGGAATCATCCGACACGCCGCCTTCCCACGATGCCCCCGCGACCGCGGTCATGCATCATCCCGCCCCGCGCGGAGGATTCCGGCGGGCGGCAAGACTCACTTCTTGCCGGAATCGGTGCGGTAGAAGCCGCTGCCCTTGAACTCGATCGGCACGGCGGAGAAGATCTTGCGCACCTGCTCCTCATGGCACTGGGGGCAGACGGTGATCGGCGCGTCATCGAACGACTGGCGCTCGGTGAAATCGTAGCCACAGCTCTTGCAACGGTAATGATAGGTAGGCAACGTAATCCTCCAACGAAACGAATCCGACCCGGAACGCCGCGGCGTGACCGCCCGGTTGGCGACCCTCGGCCGCGCATGTCCCGGCTTATGCAACCGTTCATATCCTAATCGTCCGCGCGACACGTCCGGCAGGAAGCGAACGCCGTCTTCCATCATGCGGAACAGGCGGCTCTCACGCGAACATCGTCACGCCGCCCGGCGTGAGCGCGCCGTCCACCGGCAGATCGTGCGGCTCGCGCGGTAGCGGCTCCGCATCCCCGTCCAGCAGCTCCCACGGCCAGCACACGGCGACGACCGGCGCATCCGGCGCACGATGCTCCAGCGCGCGGTCGTACCATCCGCCGCCACGGCCCAACCGCGTGCCCGACCGGTCCACCGCCAACGTGGGCACCACCACCAGAGCCGCCTCGCCCAACGCCTCGGGCGGCAACGTCGCGACCTGCGGCTCGTCCGGACGGAGCCGGCCCGGACCGGGCGCATCCATCGCATGCAGATCGTCCAGACCACGCAGCACGCCCCAGCCGACCTCCAAACCCGACCCCAGCAGCGGCACCAGCACGCGCGCGCCCGCGTCGAGCATCGCCGCCAGCAGCGGTCGCAGCTCGACCTCCGACCCCATCGACACGTAGGCCGCCACCGTCACGCCGTCGAGCGCGGGTGCGGTCGTGTCGTCTTCGTCGTCAGCGTCGCCGGTCAGCGTCTCGCGCACGTCCGCCGGCCACGGCAGGTCGCGCATGCGGGCCGCCAGACGCGCGCCCGCCTCGGCGCGCTCGCCGGCCGGCACCGCCTTGCGTCGCGCAATCGCCGCATGGCGCAGCCGGCGCTTCCTCTCCACGCGATCGGCGTCCGGCGTCGCCGCATCCTCGCCCATATGGTCGTCATGGTCGTCCGTCATCCGAGCGTCCTTTCCCGTATCCCATCCGTCATTCGTCGAGCGTCACCATACCCCGCCGGTTTTTCGCGCGCGTGGCACAATGGTGGGCGTGTCAGTATTCCAGACCCTCCGCCACGCGTTCGCACCGGCCGACCCGAACGCGATCCGCACGCCCGTCGTCCTCCATGCGCCGGCCGGGGCCGTGCCGATCACGCTGCGCACGATGACCATGGACGACGAGGACGCGTGGAGCGCGGTGCGGTGGGGCAACGAGGCGTGGCTCAAACCGTGGGAGTCCGGCGACCCGATGCACGGCCCAGGCATCACGTTCAACCAGTGGATGGCCATCCAGCGGCGCAACGAGGAGCGCGGCGCCGGCATCGTGTTCCTCATCGAACACCGCATGCGCATAGTCGGGCAGATCTCGATCGGCGCGATCACCTACGGCGCGATGCGCACCGGCGTCGTCGGCTACTGGGTGGCGCAGAATGCCGCCGGGCACGGCATCGCGCCCACCGCGCTCGCCATGCTCGCCGACTGGGCGATCGGCGACCCGACCGGCCCTCGGCTGCACCGGCTGGAGATCGCGATCCTGCCGGAGAACACGCGCTCCCTCGCCGTGGTGCGCAAGGTGGGCGCGCGGCATGAGGGCCTCCGCGCGAACTACATGTACGTGGCGGGCACGTGGCGGTCGCACGAGACGTTCAGCCTGCTCGCCGAAGACATGGGCGCGGGGTTCGCCGCACGGCTGGTCGCGGCGGGCGGCGACGTGTCCGCGATGGCCGTGGCGGGCGTCGCGGGCGCGTCCGCCACGCCGTCCGCGCCTACGCGGGCAATCGACACGCCGCGACGCAATGCGGACAATGTGACCACCGTCTCCTATTCTTGAGCATTATGGGTTACGAGCAGTTGAGCACGGTCATCGTGCTCGTCATCGTACTCATCGGAATCGTGGCATGGCTGCCGGTGCGCACGGCCAAGAGCATGCGGCACGTGGAGGAACATCGCGAGGATCGCTTCTCCTCGTCGCTGCACCTGGTCGACGAGCACAGCGGCACGCGGTTCAGCGATGAAGGCACCTACGCGAAAGGGGTTTTGATGCAGCCGAACGAGAGGCGCACGAACAAGCTCACCCCCGAGCGCATCGCCGAAGTACGGCGATTGCGCCGGCGGGCGGTGCGACGTCGCCAGATTCTCGTCGTGTCGTTGCTGCTGGTCGCCATCGTCGTCGCCGCGATCGCCTTCCCGCTGCACTTCAACCCGTGGTTCGCGCTGATTCCCGTCGCCCTCGACATCGTCGTCCTGGTGCTGGGCGCGCGCGCCGCCGGACAGGCCCGCGAATGGGAGCGCAAGGTCGCCAAGGCCCGCGCCCGCGAACGCCGCTCGCGCATGGCGAAGACCCGCGCGCAGGCGAGGACCGTCGACGCCCAGACCGCCGCGGTGAAGGCCGAGGTCGAGGGCATGGCCCGCTCGGCCAAGGCGATGGCCTCCGCGCTGGCCGAGGAACCCGCGGACGCGGCCCCCTCGGCGAAGGGCGAGGAGGTACCCACCGCCGAGATGGAACGTCGCGAGATTCGCCGCGTGCTGCGTCAGGCGGAGATCGAACAGCGTCAGGCGCTCGCCGCGCACGGCAAGCTCGACGCGCCCGACGTGCAGGTGGTCGATGTGGCCGCGGCTCAGGCCGCCGCCGCGCAGACCGGCGCGCAGCCCGGTGTGTCTGCCGGCGTGTCCGCCACCATGCAGTCCCAGTCGGCCTCGTCGCCCGGTTCCGAGGCCGTGCAGGTCGTCTCCCGCGCCGAAGGGCCGCAGACCGCCGCTCCCTCGGCCGCGGCGAAGCCCGCCGATGACGCGAGCGCCCGCAGCGCCGCCGTCATCCCCGCCGACGCCACGACCGAGCTCGCCGAGGTCCGCCCCGCGAAGGCGCTCGACGCGTTCGACATGGCCATCGCCTCGCAGGATCTCATCTCGTTCTCGCTCGGAGAGCCGCGCAACGTGCATCAGGACCAGCCGGACGCGCCCGAAAGCCGCGAGATCAAGTCGACGAAGCAGGTCGCCAAGGCCGACCCGGTCGACGCCGACGAGGAACGTCGTCTCGCCGGGGAAGCCCGGATGGAGACCAAGCCGGCCGAGACGCAGACGGAACCGTCGGCCGCTTCCGCCGGCGCGGAGCCGTCGGCCGACGTCACGACGACCGCCGACACCGCGACCGCCGACACGTCCGGCAACGACGGCAGCGTGATCGCCGCCATGCCGCAGAACGCGGGCGTCTCCGACGTCGCCGCGTTCCATGAGTCCGAGGAGCAGGCGCGGGTCGCCGTCCCCGCCGCGACCTCCGATTCGCTGGGCAACAACCTGCAGGCGATCCTCGACCGCCGCAGCTCCTGACCGTCCGTCGTTCTGATGCCCTCTGCCGTGTTCGCAGAGGGCATTCGCGTATGCGCTCCCGCCGGTCCGGTGTCCGTTTCTCTCACAGCGTTAGCACTCAAGTTGGCAGAGTGCTAAAAACCGCGCTACCATGTGAGGCAGTGCTTGGGACCGGTCAAGTGATCGTCAGCCTCTTGGGCGTTTCCGGCGCGAAGACATCGAACCTACAAGAAATACGAGGTGACCCACAGTGTCGATCAAGCTCACACCGCTGGAAGACAAGATCATCGTCAAGCAGGCCGAGGCCGAGACCCAGACCGCGTCCGGTCTGTACATCCCGGACAACGCCAAGGAGAAGCCGCAGCAGGGCGAAGTCCTCGCCGTCGGCCCGGGCCGTCGCGACGACAAGGGCGAGCGCATCCCGGTCGACGTCAAGGTCGGCGACAAGGTCCTGTACTCCAAGTACGGCGGCACCGAAGTGCACTACGAGGGTGAGGACTACCTCATCATCGGCGCCCGCGACGTGCTCGCCATCCTCGGCTGAGATCATCCGCGCACAGAGCGGCATGCGCATGCCGCATCGATCGTGCGAGTCGCGCAGCGAAGCCCCGGCACAACGCCGGGGCTTTCTTCGTATTCGTCCTATCGTCTCGCTCCCGCTGGCGGGAGCTGTCGAACGCAGTGAGACTGAGGGTGGTCCGGCGATCGCCGTAAGCGGCCGGGATGTTCCGCCGTCCCGGGAGACGTGTGCGCTCAGCGCGTAACCATGGTTGAAGCCCTGCGGCCGCCGGTCGTACACTGGACACGGATTCAGGCCCCGTCGAAGGAGCGCAGCCATGACCGACGCATCCGGCATCCCCTCACGCATCGCCGCGACGCTGCGCGACGCGCTCGCCTGCCCGCCGGACGTCATCGAGCTCGCCGTCATCACGTTCGTCGCCGGAGGCCACCTGCTGCTCGAGGACGTGCCCGGCGTCGGCAAGACCACGTTCGCCCGCGCGTTCGCCCGCGCCATCGACGGCGAGATCAGCCGCATCCAGTTCACCCCGGACATGCTGCCCGGCGACCTGACCGGCGTGAGCGTCTGGTCGCAGGGCGAGAACCGTTTCGTCTTCCACCCCGGACCCCTGTTCGCGAACATCGTCATCGCCGACGAGATCAACCGCGCGAACCCGAAGACACAATCCGCCATGCTCGAGGCGATGAACGAACGCCAGGTGAGCGTCGACGGCGAAACCCATCCGTTGCCCGACCCGTATTTCGTCATCGCCACGCAGAACCCGATCGAACTGGAAGGCACCTACCCGTTGCCGGAAGCGCAGCTCGACCGGTTCATGACCTGCACCGCCTTCGGCTATCCGACCGCCGAAGCCGAGGCGCTGATGCTCACCGCCGACGACTGGTCGCATCCGCTCGACCGCGTGCGCCGCGTCTGCTCCGCGACCGAGGCGGCATCCATCCGCCGCGAGGCACGCAAAGTGACGCTCGCGCGCCCGGTCGCCGACTACATCGTCGCCATCGTGCAGGCCACGCGCGACCGCGGCGACGTGCGCTACGGCGCATCGCCGCGCGCAGGTCTCGCGCTCGCCGCGATGGCGCGCGCCCGCGCGTTCATCGACGGCCGGTCCTACGTGTTGCCCGACGACGTGCGCACGCTCGCCATACCCGTGCTCGCCCACCGTCTCGTGCTCGACGAGACCGGCATGGCCGGCGTGGGGTACGGCGACGGCGCATTGGAACGCTCTCGCGCCATCGTCGCCGACGTGGTGCGCGGCATCGCCGTCCCGAGGGCGTGACCATGCGCCGTCACGGTCTGATCCGACCCACGGGCGTCTGCCTGCTGCTGGCCGTGTTCGGCGCGCTCGCCTGCTATGCGGGACTGCTGTTGGACGAGCGCACGCTGATGGCCACGGTCATCGTGGCCGCCGCGATGGCCGTGCTGTCGCTGTCCGTCGCCATCGCCCAGTGGGTGAAAGCCGGGCGCGGGGGTGCGGCGTACGTGGAAGGGGACGGGAACGTGCTGGGGCGGGCGTCGGCGCGGCGGACGCCCGCGGAGGGCGTGACCTCGAAGCGGGCGTGGTTGCGATCGGGGATGACGCGGCTGCTGCGGCCGTCCTATGTGACGGCCACGGCACTGTACGAGCGAGTCGACCAATACGGGAACGTCGTCGACCGATGGGCGGGAGCGCCGCCACGTGAACGCGGCCTGTACCGGCAGGTCGGCACGCTGCTGCGCTGGAGGTCGCCGTTCGGCCTGTTCGCGGTGCGGCGCCACATCGCCGCAACAGGGGAGACGCTTGTGCTTCCCGAAGCCTCGGATACGGCCGCGCAGGGGGCGGGCGTATCCGCGCTCGGCCGGTCCGCCGGACTGGTGGATACGGAGGATTCGGGAACCGTGCGCGGCTATGAGTCGGGCGATCCGATCCGACGGATCGCATGGCGGCACAGCGCCCGGCGAGGCAGGTTGATGACCCGTGAGAGCGAGGGGAATGAACGCGCCACCCTGCTGCTGGTCGTGAACGCGGACGGGACGGACGGCGTGGACGCGAGGCGGCTCGACGGGGTGGCCGCCGCGTTGCGTCCGTATGCGAAGGCGCGTCGCGGCATGGATGTGATGGCCACCGACGGCGTGCATGTGGCCGAAGGGGAGCGTGAGGTCCTGCGGTTCCTGGCCTCGGTGCGACCGGCCGGCGGACGGGACGACGCGCATGGCCGTGATCGGCTCCGCAGACGAATGTGCACGGTTCTTGGCCGAACGTGCATGGTTCTCAGGCGTATGTGCATGGTTCGGGGCGCTACCTGCACGATTCCGCGGGCAACGTGTGGCATTTCCGCCGCAACCTGCACGGCGTCGGTGGGAAACATCGTCCGTCGCCGTTCCGGCCCGGTGGAGGTGCTGGTCTGTGATGCCAGTGATTCCAACGGTTTGACTGCTTCCTTGCAGCGCTCGCCCATCGAGTCTGCGGTGCGTGTACTCGACCCCACCCCACAGGAACGGGTCGAAATTCCACACGAACGGGCCGGAACTTCGCACGAACGCTCCGAAATCATGCAGGTTCCCTCCCGAACCATGCACAAGCGGCCCGAAACCGTGCAGGTTCGCCATGCCGATCGGCGTATGGCCTCCGGGGAAGGCGGAGGAGCCGTCGGCGGAGTCCTCGGAGGAGCCGACAAGGCCCTTCGGATTCCCCGGATTGTCGCCTCGCTCGCCCTGCTGACGTACTTCGGTATCATGCTCAAGGCGCTCGCCGGCCTCGTGGAGCCCACGGGATGGTGGATATGGTTCGCCGCGGGGACGTTCGCCGTCGCCGCCCTTGTCCCGGCAGTGCCGGGGTATCCGCTCCGGGACGGACGTCCTGCGCGATTCGTGCATCCGGAACGTGTGGAAGTCCCAGGAACGACGGAGAAGAGGCACCCCGTCCGCTCCGCGCTGATGCGCGTGCTGTGCTTCACCGTCGTGCTCGTCGCCGCGACCCTCACGCTGATCGTCCTCCGATTGCGTGATGTCCCCGTCGCATCTGCCACCGGTGGCCCCGGCGGCTTCGCTGGCCTCCGGACCCGCTTCGTCGCCGCGCTGTCCACAGGATTCGACCAGCTCGACCGCCAGCTGCCGCCGCTGAGGGTGTCGCCGGCCTCCGACGTGCTGCTCATTCTCGTCATCGCCGTAGCGGTCCTCCTCATCCGAATCCTGCTCCTTTGGCGTCCGGCCGTCCCTCTGATCGCCGTCCTCCCCGTCGTCGCGCTCGCCGCAGACGCCGCGATGCTCGGTCATGTCGCCCCGTGGTGGGCGGTCGCCCTGCTCGCGTTCGCCTTCCCGATGAGCGTGTGGGCGTCGTCGCCCCGTCCCCTCGTGCCCCCGCGAGCAGTGCCCCCGCGAGCAGTGTCCCCTCGAGCGGTGCCCGCCGTGCTCGCCGCGCTCACGGTCATGGCCGTCACATTGGCCGGCACCCCCGCCGCGGAGACCCTCGCCTACCGGGTGCCATTGTCGATCGGCGAGGGCGGCGGCATGTTCTCGTCGAACACGGTCAGCCCGCTCATCGACCTGAAACGCAACATCGACGCCGGCTCCGACTCGACCGTGTTCAGCTATTCCGCCGACCGCCGCCTGTATCTGAAGCTCAGTACGCTCGACGCGTTCGACGGCGACACATGGGGGTACGACAACGAGCTCGCCATCGACGCCGGCCTGTACGGTTCGGGCATCCGCCTCGGCCGCGACGCGTCCGACGACCTGACGATGGAGCAACGCCGCGGCGGCGACCCGCTCGGCGTCTACGCGTGGATGCTCGGCTACGCCGGCTACGGCGCGTCCGGCCTCGAATCCGGCGGTGGCACCCAGATCGACGAACGCACGCTCGAACGCTACGAGGCGACCGCGAACGTGCGCATCGACACGCTGCGATCCCGTTTCCTGCCGGTTCCCGGCATCGCCAGCGGGGCGAACAACATCGGCTCCTCCTGGCTGCGGTACCGCGACGGCAGCCTGTACAACCGCGCCGACGCCACCTCCGACGGCATGCGGTACACGGTGACGGGCACCTACGTCGATCCCATCACGTCGGACGCGGGCTTCTCGACGCTCGACCCGGTGCGCGAGGTCGTCGCCGCATTGGAACGGCAGCGTGACGATGCGTCCGATCGGGTCGCCGGCTGGTTCGAGGCGCGTCGCACGATCGCCGATGCGGGATTGGGGGAGACGCGCGACGGGTTCGCCGTGGTCCGCGCCTCCATCGACGTCGACGGCGTCGTGAGCGCCCCCGACGGTACGCGCATCGGCAAGGTGAGCGCCTACAGCATGGCGTTCTCCGGCGAGCAGGACAACGACCGCGTGTGGGGCGGCGGGACGACGACGCCTTCCGCGGGCCGATACTCCCAGCATCCCTCCCATATCGCCTTCGACGATGCGTTCGAGACACGATACGGCGCCGACGGCGCCGGCATCGTCTACGGCTTCTCCGAGAACGGCGACGCCGTGACCCTCGTGATGCCCCTCACGGACATGACCGGCTCCGACGGCTCTTCCGACGGCCGATCCGACTCCGGCGCGTCGACCGTCTGGGCGCAGAACGCCATCACCATCCTCTTCCAATCCGACACCACCACGTCCATCGCCGTGGAGGCGGGGTCCGCCGACAACGACCGGACCACGGCCCGCCGCATCCTCGCCATGGCCGCCGCCTCCGACAAGGCGGCCCATGCGGGCCGCTACACGTCCCTGCCGAAGACGCTGCCGGCCAACGTGCGCGCCGTCGTGCGCCGGTCGCGCGCGGACGGCGTCGCCGCGAAGGCCGGATCCTACGGCGAGCAGGTGCGCGCCATGCGCTGGCTCGTCGGGTATTTCACCGACAAGGCCAACCGTTTCACGTATTCGCTGGACGCGCCGGACGGCGACGGTCGCTCCAACATGCAGGTCATCGACGACTTCCTCGACCCCGACACCGGCCATGCCGGCTACTGCCAGCACTACGCCTCCGCGCTCGCCGTGCTCGGACGCGCGATGGGCGTGCCGACGCGCATCGTGCTCGGCTACAACGCGGGCACGAACGCGCGCGATGCCGATGGCTACTTCCCGGTGGCGTCGCGTCAGCTGCACGCGTGGGTCGAAGCGTATCTGGACGGCGTCGGCTGGGTGTCGTTCGATGTGACGCCGCCGAGCGAGGAGAACGGCACGCTGACCGCCGACGGCACGACCGCCGCGTCCGACGGTTCGTCTGCCGGCTCCTCGGGCACGTTGACCGGCGACGACGGGTCCGCCGTCACCGAATTCGACACGACGGGGAACGGCGGCTCGTCCGCGCGACGGAACGGCGCGGAGGACAAGACCGCCGGGAAGTCCGCCGACGCCACCGAGGGCAAGGAGGCCGGCGACGGTTCGTCCGAGGCGTCCGGTCCGCCCGTCTGGTTCACGCACGTCGCCGCATGGTTCGCGGCGTTGCCGGTATGGGCGCGTGTCGCGCTCGCCGTCGGCGTGGCCGCGGTGGCGCTCGTCGCGTGCGTGCTCGCGCCTCGCGCCGTGCGCACGTTGCGGCGGCGTCGGTGCGTCGCCGCCGCACGCCGCGCCGCGTCCGCCGGCGGTGGTTCCGGTGGTTCCGGTGACGATGATTCCGGCGGCGGTGGCGGCGGTTCCGGCGGGGATGGCGGGGACGATGCCGCCGCGCTGCGTGCGGCCGCGTGGCGCATGGCGTGGCGTGAGATACGACGCGAGGGACGTGCGGCGGGTGCGCGGTGGGACGCCGCCGACACCGACCTGATGATTGCCGACCGCATCGCCGATGTCTGGCCGTCAGGCGCGGATGACGATCACGGGCGTCGCGCCATGATCCTCCGGGTCGCCCGTGCCGCCGATTCGGTCGCGTTCGGCGGCGCCGCGCCCCAGGTCGACGATCTGGCCGATGGCCTCGATGCGCTGTTCGCCGCGACACGCCGATGAGAGGGTTCCCGAGGATAGTTCGGAGAGGCTTCCGGCGTTCGAATCCAGCGTCGGAAGCCCGGGGACACCCTCGCGACACGCCGGTGCGGCGGAAAAGTTGCGCATTTGATTTTCGTTGGTATTTCAACGTTTTCAGGTTGCGCGGAGGGTGGTTTCGCGGGGTGTTCGCCGCCTTCGGGTTGCGCGACCGGAAAACCCGTGGCATGATGTTCGAGTTGCCTGACGAGGTCAAGACCTCGGCGGGAAACAGAGACTGGCGGATTTCCCAAGCGGTCAAAGGGAGCTGACTGTAAATCAGCCGCTTCGTGCTTCAGTGGTTCGAATCCACTATCCGCCACGCCCCGATAGCTCAGTGGTAGAGCACTTCCTTGGTAAGGAAGAGGTCGTGAGTCCAATTCTCACTCGGGGCTCTCTGGCGGGGTAGCTCAGCTGGCTAGAGCGTACGACTCATAATCGTAAGGTCAAGAGTTCGAGCCTCTTCCTCGCTACAAATCGCGCCCGCCAACCGGCGGGCGCATATTATACCTAGTAAACACAGAGGTGAATAACAATGGCTAAGAGCGCCGACATCCGTCCGGGCATCACGCTGGCCTGCACCGAGTGCAAGGAGCGTAACTACATCACGACGAAGAACCGTCGCAACACGCCCGACCGTCTCGAGCTGAAGAAGTTCTGCCCGCGCTGCGGCAAGCAGACCGTGCACCGCGAGACCCGCTGAGCACATTCGAGTTTTGCGAAGACCCGGCCGTATGGCCGGGTCTTTTCGTATTCCCGGAGGTTTTTCCCGCTTTGTTCATGCCGCTTTCGGGCGAGCCCGCCAAGCCGCGGATAGGATAGGCAACTATGACCAGCTTTGCAGAGATCACCACGATCGGTGTGGGCGGCGAGATCGCCCGTTTCGTCGAACCGACCACGCGCGTCGGCGTCATCGAGGCCGTCGAAGGGGCGGATGAGTACGGGCTGCCCCTGTGCGTCATCGGCGGCGGCTCCAACATGCTCGTCTCCGACGAGCCGTTCCCCGGCGTCGTCGTGCGTGACGCGCGTCGCCGCATCACCGTGCCCGACGAGGCGGCCCCCGTCGAGGGGAGCGACCGCACCGTGCACGTGAACGCGGAGGCGGGCGCCAACTGGGACGATTTCGTCGCGTTCACCGTCGAACTCGGCTTGGAGGGTGTCGAGGGCCTGTCCGGCATCCCCGGCACGGTGGGCGCGTCCGTCGTGCAGAACATCGGCGCCTACGGCCAGGAGGTCGCCACGTCCGTCGAATCGGTGGAGGTGTGGGACCGCGAGACGAAGACCACATGCGACCTCAAGCCCGCGGATCTGAAGTTCGGCTACCGTTCCTCCGCGCTGAAGTCGAGCATGTATGCGGCGCCCGCCACGCCGGCCGACCGGTTCTTCCCGACGCCGCGCTTCGTGGTGCTGTCCGTCACGTTCGCGCTGCGTCACAGCGCCGAGGGCACGGTCGGATTCGGCCAGTTGGCGAAGGCGCTCGGCGTCGAAGTGGGCGCGCGGATGGCCACCACCGCCATCCGCGACACGGTGCTCAAGGTGCGCGCCGCCAAAGGCATGCTCGAGGACCCGACCCGCTACGCCCTGCCGGACATGGCCGACACGAAGCGCGAAGGCAACGTCGTCGCCGATCTGAAGCGCCTCGCCGCCACGGGCGCGCCGGCCGCCACCGTCGCGCCGGTCGCCGCGGACGGTTCCGGCCTGCCCACGCCCGACTGGGACCGCCACAGCTGCGGCTCGTTCTTCATGAACCCGATCCTGCCCGAAGCCGAGGCCGCGCGTCTGCCCGAGGACGCGCCGCGCTTCGCCGCCACGCTGCCCGACGGCACGCCCGGCGTGAAGACCTCCGCCGCGTGGCTCATCGACCACGCCGGATTCCACAAGGGATTCGCCGTGGGGGAGACGGACGGCGCGGCGACTCCGGAGACCGCGGCGGCCGCGGAACCGGCCGCTCCGGCGAGCCTGTCCACGCGGCACACGCTCGCCCTGACGAACCGCGGAGGCGCCACCGCGGCGGACGTCGTCGCCCTCGCCAAGACCATCCAGCGGGGCGTGAAGGAACGGTTCGGCGTGGCGCTCGTGCCCGAGCCGGTGTGCATCGGCATCGACCTGCGCCCCTGAGCGGCGTCCCGTCCCGAATGTGGGGAAAGGGCCTTCGCGTCGCAATCCGGTGGGCATATACTATGCCGTTGAACCTAACCGGAGAGACAAGAAGGTCCCAGCACCATGCAGATATTCCGAACGAAATCCGTCGAGCAGACCATCGCCGAGACCGGCGAAGAGGGTCGCACGCTCAAACGCAACCTCACATGGTGGGATCTGTCCATCATGGGCGTCGCCGTCGCCGTCGGCGCCGGCATCTTCTCCGTGGGCGCGCAGGCCGCCGCCTTCCACGCCGGTCCGGCCGTCATCATCAGCTTCCTCATCGCCGGCGTCGTGTGCGGCGCGGCCGTCATGTGCTACGCCGAATTCGCCTCGATGATCCCGGTGGCCGGCTCCGCGTACACGTTCACGTACACCACCGTCGGCGAGGTCGTCGCGTGGATCATCGGCTGGGACCTCATCCTCGAGATGATGATGGCCGGCTCGGTGATCTCCAAATACTGGGGCGTCTACCTCGACGACTTCTTCCACCTCATGGGCTGGGGCGTCGACACGAACCTCACGTTCGGCTCGTTCCACATCGACATCGCGCCGATCATCATCGTCGCGTTCTTCACCACGCTGCTCGTGTTCGGCACGAAGATCGGCGCCCGCGTCGACGGCGCGATGACCGTCCTCAAGATCGCGATCGTCCTGTTCGTCGTGGTCGTCGGATTCTTCTACGTGAAGATGTCGAACTTCACGCCGTTCATCCCGCCGAGCCAGCCCGCCGACTCCCTGCCCGGCAGCTCCGTCGCCGCCGACGTGCTCAACCAGCCGCTGTGGCAGTGGGCGACCGGCATGGTGCCGAGCGTGTACGGCGTGCCCGGCATCCTGTCCGGCGCGGCGCTCGTGTTCTTCGCGTTCCTCGGCTTCGACGTGGTCGCCACCGCCTCCGAGGAGACCGTGAACCCGCACAGGAACGTGCCGCTCGGCATCGGCGTCGGCATGGGCCTCATCATCGTGATGTACATGCTCGTCGCGTTCGTCACCACCGGCATGGTCTCCTACAAGGAGCTCGCCAAGCAGGACAGCCCGTCGCTCGCCACCGCGTTCGAGCTGGTCGGCGCGAACTGGGCGGCGAAGATCATCAGCTTCGGCATCGTGTTGGGCCTCGCCACCGTGGTCATGGTGCTGCTGCTGGGACTGACGCGCATCGTGTTCGCGATGAGCCGCGACGGCCTGCTGCCGCGCGGCCTGTCCAAGACCGGCAAACACGGCACCCCGGTCGCGCTGCAGATCGGCGTCGGCGTGGTCGTCGCGCTCGTCGCCGCCTGCTTCGACATCGGCGTGCTCGCCGACATGGTGAACATCGGCACGCTGTCCGCGTTCACGCTGGTCGCGATCTCCATCCCGATCATGCGCGCCCGCCGCCCCGAACTGCCGCGCGCGTTCAAGATGCCAGGCAACCCGTGGGTGCCGATCCTCATCGCCGTCGCCAACCTGTGGCTGATGCTCAACCTGTCCGTGCTCACCTGGCTGCGTTTCGTCGTGTGGCTGGTCATCGGCTTCGCGATCTACTTCGGCTACGGCTACTGGCACGCCCGCCTCGGCAAGGGCGCACTCACCGAGACGCTGTCCGAGGAGACCGACAAGGCCATCAACACCGACTGACGGAGACGCCCCGGTCGCGTCACGCCGTGCCGGCGGTTCCCCGTGCGGGGAGCCGCCGGCTTTTCCATACGCGGCGTCCTGACAGGGTGTCAACCGTCCCCGCACGCTCCTAGACTGGACGCTTAGATTCGTCAGGAACGTGTTCTAAGGAGAATCCCATGCCGTACGTTGTTGCCCAGCCTTGCGTGGACGTGAAGGACAAGGCCTGCGTGGACGAGTGCCCGGTCGACTGCATCTACGAGGGCGATCGCTCCCTGTACATCAACCCGAACGAGTGCGTCGACTGCGGCGCGTGCGAGCCGGTGTGCCCCACCGAGGCCATCTTCTACGAGGATGACCTGCCGGAGGAGTGGGCCTGGTACAAGGACGCCGCCGCCAACTTCTTCGCCGAGGTCGGCGATTTCGGCGGCGCCTCCGCACACGGCCCGATCGGCAAGGACCCGGCGCAGGTCGCCGCCCTGCCCCCGCAGAATCAGGACTGAACCGCGGTATGGGCTTCCACACCTACTCCTCGCCGTACGACTGGTCGCGCATCGCCGGCTACAAGACCACCGCGAAGTCGGTCGACGGCGGCATGATCGACCTGTCCGTCGGCTCGCCGGTCGACCCGGTGCCCGCCAGCGTGCGCGACGCGCTCGCCGCCGCATCGGACGCGGCGAACGCGCACGGCTATCCGGCGACCATCGGCACGCGCGACCTGCGCGACGCGATCGACGGCTGGTTCCGGCACCTGCGCGGCGTGGACCTGAAGGCCGTCAACGCGGCCGTCGTGCCCACCGTCGGATCGAAGGAGGGCGTCGCGCTGATGGCGTCGCTGCTGCACCTCGGCCCGGGCGACGTGGTCGTCCAGCCGAAGGTCTCCTATCCGACGTACGAGATCGGCACGCAGCTGGCCGGCGCGACCGTGCTCAAGGTCGACGACGTCGCCGACGTGGACTCGTGGAGAAACGTGCCGGGCGTGAAGGCCGTGTGGGTGAACTCGCCGTGCAATCCGTCCGGCGACGTGCTCGGCGCCGACTGGCTCGCCGGCATCGTCGCGGCGGCGCGCGCGATCGGCGCGGTCGTCCTGTCCGACGAATGTTATGCGCTGATGGACTGGCGTTCGAGCCGTGGGGCCGCCGACTCCAACGAGCCCGCCTCGGCGGACGCGTTCAGCCTTTCCGCCACGCCGTGCGCGCTGAGCCCGCAGGTGTGCGAGGGCAGCGCCGACGGTATCCTCGTGCTGTACTCGCTGTCCAAGCAGAGCAATATGGCCGGCTACCGCACCGCGCTCATCGCCGGCGACTACCGTCTCGTCACCGAGATGGCCGAGTACCGCAAGCAGATCGGCGAGATCATCCCCGGACCCGTCCAGGCCGCGATGGCCGCGGGCCTGCGCGACGTCGAAGCGGTGCGCGTGCAATGGCAGCGCTACCGCACGCGCCTGTCGAAGCTCGTCGCCGCGCTGCGCGCGTACGGGTACGACGCGGCGATGCCCGACGGCGCGCTCTACGTGTGGGTGAAGGCCAAGTCCGGCGACTGCTGGACGGATATGGCCGATCTCGCGAAGCTCGGCATCATCGCCAGCCCCGGCGAATTCTACGGAGCCCCCGCCTATCTGCGCATCTCCGCCACCGCCACCGACGAGGCGATCGAAGCCGCCTGCGCCCGCCTCGCCGCCTGATATCGCTCGGCCCCTCCGGTTTTTCACGCGCCGAACCGCGCCGCGCCTTTCCCGAACTTCCGACGCACCTCATCCAACGCGCTTTCGGCGCGGCGCCGCCGGTCCGAGGCGGTGCTCGCGTCGGCGCTCGTCGCCTCCTCGATCATGTCGTCCAATGACGGCTGCACGGCGGTCGTGGCGGCGGCCTCCAACCCGCTCGCGCTCATCCCCGCCAACCGGATGAGCTTCGGCAGCGGCACGTCGGGGGAGACGCCGTCGCTCCGCGTGCCGTCGCCGGTCATCCCCAGCATTTCGTGCAGCAGTCGCACGCACGTCGGATACAATGCGCCCGCCGTGTCCACCGGGCGTTCCAGCGTCCGCGACTTCGTCCGGTAGCTCAAATCGGCGAACCGCAGCTTCACCGTCACCGTGCGCGCCACGAACCCCTTGCGTCGCAACGTGCCCGCCACCTCGTCGCACGCCTCGCGCAACAGACGGCACACGACACGCTGATCGGTGGTGTCCTTGAGCAGCGTCTCCTCCGAGCCGACCGACTTCTCCTCACGCACCGGCGTGACCGGGCGCTCGTCGATGCCGCGCGCCGCCCGCCACAATCCGCGTGCCGCTGCGGCCGATCCGGTCGCCTGCTCCAGCGCCTGCGGACTCATCGCCGCCAGATCGGCCACCGACCCCACACCCCACGCGTTGAGCCGTTTTTCCAACGACGGGCCGATGCCGGGGATGCCGCGCAACGGCATCATCTGCACGAATTGGGCGGACCGGGCGGCGGGGATGAGCAGCATGCCGTTCGGTTTCGCGTTCGTCGACGCCATCTTCGCGACGAGCTTGTTCGCCGCGACGCCCACCGAACAGGTCACGTGGAAGCAGCGCTCCACTTCGGCACGGATCCATGCGCCGATCGCCGTCGGGCGTTTCCATGCGAGCAGCGCGCCGGAGACATCCATGTAGCCCTCGTCCACCGACACCTGCTCGACCCGGTCGGTCACGGCGTGGAACACCTCGGTCATGATCCGGCGCGACACCGCACGGTAGTAGCGCATGTCCACGGGCAGGAACACGCCATCCGGGCACAATTGCCGCGCACGGGCGGACGGCATCGCCGAATTGATGCCGTAGCGGCGGGCCTCATAGCTGGCCGCGGACACCACGGAACGCGGCCCCGTGCCGATGATCACCGGCCTGCCTGTGAGCTCCGGGTGCCGCGCCACCTCAAGCGAGGCGTAGAACGCGTCCATGTCGATGTGCAGCACCGTGCATCCGGTCTCGTCATGCCCCCAATCGCGTTTCGCGGCGGCCAGTCTCGGTGCGGTGCTCATACCGCCATTCTACGGTCGTGCGTGGCGGGCCGGGCTGCCACGCCCCGGGGCGTCGCCATCGGGTGAAGCGTGATTATCGGCGTGTCGTGGAGGAAGGGGCAAACCGTTTGCGGTGTTGTTGCGTGTGGTGTTATTGCGCATATTGTTTGCGGGGCCGGTTCTGTGTTGATGCGCACCTCCGACAGGCGCGAACGCGGACGTTCCAATTGATTGCGGGGGCGGCCCTGTTCTGATGTGCACCGTACCGAGTTCCGCTGGTCATCGCATGGGGGGGGGTGACGGTTTCGGGGACGCCCGGCATGGGTTTCGTCGTCGGTTCCGCGCCAAATGCGTCGTTTCCGTGCCGTATTCGGCGTGGAAACGACTCGGAGGGCTGTGTTGGCATCGTATGCGTGCCAACCATGGCACGGAACCGACGCTAAGTTGGCCGTCAGCGTCGTTTCTGTGCCAGCGGTGGCGTGGAGCTGACGTTGGGGCGGCTGTCAGCGTCGTTTCTGCGCCAACCTCGGTGCGGAGCCGACGTTAGGGCTGTCATCAGCATCGGTTTTGTGCCAATGATGGCACGCAAACGACGCATATGGGTGGCCAATAGCCACTGGAATCCGGAGGTTTCGTCGTTCTTGCCCGCCTCCGTGCCCGACTTCGTGGTGGGGCCACCCTCAGCCGGACTTTCGTCCGGCAGCTCCCGCCGGCAGGAGCTGGGTAATGGGCAATGAGGCGCCCTACGTGTCAAGGATGAAGAGCCGGTTAACCGGTAACAATGAATCCGGTCGGGAACGTACCGGTCTCCTTACCGGTTTGTACCCTACCCCATTGCCACCTTGATTACCGCCCAACGCCCCCACCCCCCATATCCACGCGCCGATACGCACCAACGCACGAGAATGGTCGGCGAGCGCGGCGACACCGTGAAACGGAATCTAAAACACCACAAAAGTACCCATATCCCCGCGAAACCCTTCGTGGGCGTACGTTCCTGACGGTATTAATCGTCTTCACCGTCACGAACGTACACTGACGATTACTCAGCGTACGTTCGTGACGACAGCCGGGAAAAATACCGTCGATACCGTACGCGTTTAGGCAGAGGAGGTGTGCCGTTGGGGTGTGGTGGAGATAGCCGTACCCGTATGACGATCCCGTCATACGAAAGCCGATCATTCTAACAGGTCTAAGACAACACCACGTTTGGTTCCTATAGGCCGATTCCGTTACCCCACTGTGTACCCCATTACCACCCTATTTACCACCTAACGCGCCCCATATCCACGCGCCGTTACGCACCATCGCGCGAACGGCCGGCGAGCGCGCCAACGGCCCGGAACCGTTGCAATGCCGCCGTTTTCGGCATGAAAAAAGGGATTCACGTGAACCCGTGAATCCCTGTATCGCGGAGTGAGGGGGATTCGAACCCCCGAGCCGCTCAAAGCAGCTAACACCTTAGCAGGGTGCCCCTTTCGGCCACTCAGGCATCACTCCACATTGTGCCATGAACACAACAGCATGAAACTATACACCATTCCCCGGATATGACCCGCCGTATTCGCAAAATCCCCCAATATACGTGTGATACCGCATACGACGCCGCGTGTCGTGTGCGGCCGATGCAGTAGCTCCTCGATGGTCCGGGGAATCTTCCTCCGGCACCGTCGCCATGCCCAGACATCGCAGTGCATGTCACATAGACGGAGCCGGAGGTACGCCGTTGTCCGTCCGTCTCCTGCGGGTCATTTTAGTCCAAGCGTTTTCGCGACACCCGGCCCATGAAACAAAACGGCGCGACAACATACCTCGGCGGTATCCTCGAAGGCAAGGGCAAGAACAAGTGCAAGTGCAGGCGCAACAGCAGGCGCAAAAGCAAAGCACAGGGAAGACAGGGAGGCCACAGGCCATGAAGCACATCAACGGGGAGGGCCGTCACGCATCGGCGAGTACGGCCGCGTCGAGGGGTCCGTCGCGCACGCTGATCGCGGGAATCGTCGCACTGGTCGCATTGCTGGCGATCGCGCTCGGCGTGGGCGCGTGGGCGGCATCCACGGGCAGGCTTGGTTTCGGCGCGGGCGCGAACGGCACTGGCACCGCGGCCACCGCCGATGGTTCCGCGCTCGACAAGACGAAGACCGCCCCCAAACCCGTCGCCGAGCATCACGGCAACTCCCCGGACTGCCCGGACACGGACTGCATCTCGATGCTCGTCAACGGCGACCTGCTGTTCCATGAGGGTCTGTGGGAGCATTTCGCCGGCTCGAACACGGCCGCCACCGACGGCACCGCGTTCAACTTCGACCCGTTGTTCGCACCGATGAAGAAGTACATCCAGGCCTCCGACATCGCCGTCTGCGAGTTCGAGACGCCGATCGCCCCGCGCGGCGGCCCCTACTCCGCCTACCCGATCTTCAACATCCCGCCTGAGGTGGCGGACGCCGCCAAGCATGTCGGCTACAACGCGTGCACGCACGCGACCAACCATTCGTGGGATCAGGGCGCGGACGGCATCGCCCGCCTGTGGGACACGCTCGAATCGGAGGGCATCGCGCAGACCGGCTCGTACAAGACCGAGGCGGATTCCGTCAAACCGCTCGTCATCGATTCGCCGACCGGCGGCGGCAAGCTGGGCCTCGTCACCGGCACCGTGTCGCTCAACGGCATGACCGCCGACCAGGACTGGCAGGTGGACCGTCTGCGCGAGAGCGGCGACCCGCATCATGATTCCGACATCCAGCGCGCGGTCGACAAGGCGAACAAGGCGCGCGAGGAGGGGGCCGACGTGGTCGCCATCTCCATGCACTCGGTGCAGGAGTATCTCGACGACGCGGATTCCTGGCAGGTGTCCGAGGCGCATGAGCTGGCGGACACGGGCGCGTTCGACGTGATCTACGGCGCCGGATGCCATTGCGTGCAGCCGATCGAGCACTACAACAACACGTGGATCATCTACGGCACCGGCAACGCGGTCACCGTCACCTCGTACATCCCCGGCAACGAGGTGAACAACCAGGGCATGACGGCGCGCATCCAGTTCGCCGGCAAGAAGGGCGTCAAAGGGTCGTGGCGCGTGAACCGCATCGACTGGCTGCCCACCGCGAACATGCGCCAGGGCCAGTACGTGTGGTGTCCGATCTCCTCCGACCATCCGGACGGCACCTGCTGGAACGACGCGGAGGACGCGAAACAGCGCCAGCGCATCTCCGACGTGATCTACAAGATGGGCGCCGATCCGAACGTCGTGCGCGAATGGAACATCACCGCCGAGCAACAGGCGAAACAGGCGAACCAGTGACGTCGCGACCGTGCCGCCCGCGCTAAGGTAGGCTCCATGACCATGCCGCACACGTCATCCACCACGCCATCCACCGCATCGCCGTCCACGCCGCATACGCCATCGCCGATCATCCTCGACACGCAGCCGGAACGCACCGACCTGCCGCTCGTCGTCATGCCCGCCGTGCTCGCCTCGATGATCGCGCCGCTCTCCGCGCAATTGGAGCGTCTGCACGACGTCGCCCGCGTGCGCATGTACGGCGACTTCACCGAGGACGAGGACCTGATCGCCGAGCGCACGGCCGGCGCGAGCATCATGCTCAACGGCGGCCCGCACATCTCCGACGCGCTGCTGCGGCGCCTCAGCGCGAACGGGCTCAAGTGCATCGTGTTCTCCGGCACCGGCGTCGCCAGCTACATCGATCTGGCGCTCGCCCGCGACCTCGGCATGCGCATCTGCAACGCCGTCCACTACGGTGACGCCGCCGTGGCCGAGCACACGTTCGCGCTCTTGTTCGAGCTCACGCGGCACGTCGGCGCGCTCGACGCGGGCATCAAGGCGGGCGGCTGGTCCGGTCCGTTCGCGGACGGCATGCAGCTCGCCGGCCGCCGTCTCGGCATCATCGGCCTCGGCGGCATCGGCGGCGCCGTCGCGCGGATCGCGCGGGCGCTCGATATGGACGTGTCCGCATGGTGGACCGGTCACACGCCGGTCGACCGGTTCACGCGCTACGGCGTCACGCCGGTCGACGACCTCGGCGCGCTCATCGCCGCCTCGGATGTCGTCACCGTCCACCTGCCGCTCATCGACGGCGTGACGCGCGGCATCATCACCGCCGACCATCTCGCGCGCCTCAAGCCCGGCGCATTGTTCGTCAACACGGCGCGCGCCGAGGTCATCGCGCCCGGCGCGCTCGCGGCGAGACTCGCGCGCGGCGACGTCCACGCGGCGCTCGACGTGTTCGACAAGGAGCCGCTGCCCGCCGACGACCCGTTGCGCGCGATGGACAACGTGATCCTCACACCGCACGTCGCGTGGCGCACCGACGGCGCGTTCGCCGACCTCACCCGGCAGATGGCGGATGCCACGCTCGCCTACCTCGACGGCCGCGACGTGAACGTCATCGTCTCCGAGCACGATCGCGAGGCGTGATGCGGACGATCCTCGACCCTACCGACCAGCCCGCGCACGACGCGTTCGTCGAGAAGAAATCCGAGTTCATCGGCGACGCCGCGCACGTCGCGACGCTCGACGAGGCGCTCGCCTTCGTCGAGCGAATCCGCGAACAACATCCGAAATCCCGCCACGTCGCCTACGCGGCCGTCTGCGGCGGCGCCGACGGCCGCGTGGCGGAACGCATGAGCGACGACGGCGAGCCGTCCGGCACCGCCGGCAAGCCGATCCTCGACGTGATCCGCGCGAACGATCTCACGGACTGCGTGGTCGCCGTGACGCGGTATTTCGGCGGCATCCTGCTCGGTTCCGGCGGACTCATCCGCGCGTATTCGACCGGCGCGTCGATCGCCGTGAAGGCGGCGCGGCAGGCGGCGATCGTGCCGTGCCGGCGCTACCTCGTCGCATTGCAGTACCCGCAGCTCAAACGGTTCCAGCAGATCCTCGCCTCCGTGCACGGCACGCAGTCCGACGAGACGTACGCGGCCGACGTGACGCTCGTCGCGTCGCTGCCGGTCGACGACGCGCCGCGATTCGAGGACCTCGTGCGCGAGACGTTCAACGCGACCGTCACGCCGGAGCCGATCGACGTGGTGAACCGCGCGGTCGCGCAGGACTGACGCCCGCGGTAGGCTGGGGCGCATGAGCGACACCGATTTCGAGCCGTTGACCGTCACCTACGAGCATCTGCGCCACAGCGAGGATTCCGCCGAGCTGTCCGAATTCGCGCGGCGCGAACTGCCCGACCGCGCCGACCAGGCCGCGTTCTCGCGCGCCACCGCACTGCTCGAAGCGGTCGGCGGCAACGCGCACACGCCGGTCGAGGACCGCATCTTCCTCGCCGAGACGATGCCGTTCCCGAACGTGCTCGTCAAGCTCGCCGCCGACCCGGAACCTGACGTGCGCAAGGCCGTCGCCGGCAACGAAAGCGACAAGAACTGGCTGGTCGGCCGGCTCACCAAGGATCAGGTACCTGAAGTGCGCGACACGGCGCTGCGCAACGGCAAGACCTCGTGGAAGATGCGACTCGAAGGCGCGCAGAACCCCGAGGTGGACGCGGCCACACTCGCGTTCCTTGCGACGCTCGGCACCGAACTCGAGCCGAAGGCCCCCGCCGTGCTCTCCTCGATGGTGCGCCGTGCGGTTGCGCTTAACCCGAACACCACGCCCGAGACGCTGGCCAAGCTCGCCGACGACCCATCCGCCGAAGTGCGTCACGCGGTCGCGAAGCGTCGCGCGCGCGAGTAGTGTACGACAGCGTCCACGGAAACCCCACGTGTCGGCGTTTTCTCCACACCGGCGTTACACTGGGAGGCATGACTGAGAGAACGGAAAGTGCAGAGCGGCTCGCCCGTCCGCTGATTCGACTGGCCAAGCTGGTGGGCATCGGAACCAGCTATGTGGGGATGAGCGACGACTACCACGAGATCGAGGACGATGTTCTGGTGGATCTGCTCGCCGCGCTGGGCATCGACGCCTCCGGGGACGAGGCGATCCGAGGCTCCATCAAGCACATCCGCGACGCGCGTCGCAGCCGTCTCGTGCCGCCGACCGTGCTGCACACGGTCGGCGAGGAGTCGCGCGTGCTCGTCAACGGCGGCGTGTTCGACCTGCCGAAGGCGACCATCACGCTCGAAGGCGGCAAGGACTACGGCAAGCCGCTCGCCTACGGCCCCGGCGACGGCTCGAAGGCCTACGTGCTCAACGACCGGTTCATCACCACGTCGTCGGTCGTCATTCCCGCCGACCTGCCGGCCGGCTATCACACGCTGCATGTCACGGTGGGCAATCGTACGCAGGACGCCACGCTGATCAGCGCGCCGGCGCGTGTCGAACTGCTCGACGAGATGAAGAGCGGCCACCTGTGGGGATGGATGGCGCAGCTGTACTCCATCCGCTCCGGCAACTCGTGGGGCGTGGGTGATTTCCAGGATCTCGCCGACCTGCTCAAGGACGCGAAGAAGCACACGGGCGCCGACTTCACGCTCATCAACCCGGTGCATGCCGCCGAGCCGGTCTCCCCGCTGACGCCGTCGCCGTATCTGCCGATCTCCCGCGGCCTCGTCAACTTCACGTACATCCGCCCCGAGGCTATCGAGGAGTACCAGCTGCTCGGCAAGGAGAGCCTCGCGCAGGTCGAGGAGCTGCACGCCTCCGTCGAACCGCTCAACGGCGACGCGCAGGTCGTGGACCGCGATTCGATGTGGCGCGCGAAGATGCACGCCCTGTGGATCATCTTCAAGCTCGGCCGCTCCCCGGAGCGCCAGAAGGCGTTCGCCGACTTCTGCCAGGAGGCCGGCGACGATCTCGAAGGCTACGCCACCTGGTGCCTGTGCTACGACAAGTGGGGTGCGCCGACCCGCGAACTGGGCAACTGGGAGCAGAAGTACACCAAGGATTCCCCTGAGATTCAGGCGCTCAAGCAGCAGTTCCCGGACACGCTCAACTTCTACCGCTGGCTCGAATGGATCGCCACCGAGCAGCTCGACCGCGCACAGCGCGAGGCCCGCGAGGCCGGCATGCGCATCGGCCTCATGGCCGACATGGCCGTGGGCGTGCACGCGCTCGGCTCCGAAGTATGGTGGCATCCGGAGAACTTCGCGAAGGGCGCGACCGTCGGCGCCCCGCCGGACATGTTCAACCAACAGGGTCAGGATTGGAGCCAGCCGCCGCTGAGCCCGATCGCCCTGGAGAACACCGGCTACGCCCCCTACCGCAACCTCGTGCACAACATGTTCGCCCATGCTGGCGCGGTGCGCATCGACCACATCCTCGGCCTGTTCCGCCTGTGGTGGGTACCGGCCGGCCGCAAGCCGGTGGACGGCGCCTACGTGCACTACGACTCCGAGACCATGCTCGGCATCCTCGCGCTTGAGGCGTCCCGTGCCGGCGGCGTGGTCGTCGGCGAGGATCTGGGCGTGGTGCCCGACTATGTGGCCGATTCGCTGTCCAAGCACGGTCTGCTCGGATGCGCGGTCGAATGGTTCGAGCAGCGTGACGGCCGGTTCCGCGCGCCCGCCGACTGGCGTCCGTACGCGCTCGCCTCGGTCAACACGCATGATCTGCCGCCGGCGGCCGGCTACCTCGAACTGGAGCATGTCGAGCTGCGCGAGCGCCTCGGTCTGCTCGACGGTCCCAAGGAGGACTTCGAGCGCGCCGCGATGAACGAGCAGAACGCCATGCTGGAGATGCTCGTGCGCGAGAACTATCTCGACGCGGACTTCGCCGACCATCGCGAGGCCCATGAGCAGGACATCATCGAGTCGCAGTACCGTGCGCTCAAGGGCTCGCCGTGCAAGCTGCTCGCCGCCTCCATCACCGATGCGGTGGGGGAGAAGCGTGCGCAGAACCAGCCGGGCACCAACAACGAATACCCGAACTGGCGTATCCCGCTCGCCGATGCGAAGTGCGACGTGGTCCCGCTCGAAGGACTGTTCGAACGTGAGTCGGTGCAGCGTCTCTCTTCGATTATGAATGGATGACGACGGCGTACGCCGATGCGATGACCGGAGCCCCGCGCCTGCATGGTTGCGGGGCTCCGTCGTACCCGGCGACACGCCCGGGCCGATGTCAAGCCCGGCGATATACTAGTGGATTGTTGTGTTTCCCTAAGGGGTCCTTCAAAGCGCTTTCCCACTCGCCATCGAGGACTTTCAGGGAGCCCACGGATAAAGAGGTCTGAAGCTTGTCGGATGGCGCGCCCTAACCAAGCGCACGCCGATCAGCCGAAGCCCGGAACACAATAGTGAAAAGGTAGATACAGTGAAGACTTTCACTCCGAAGCCAGCTGATCTGACTCATGACTGGTACATCGTCGATGCCACCGACGTGGTGCTTGGCCGTCTCGCCTCCCAGGTTGCGACCCTGCTGCGCGGCAAGAACAAGCCGACCTACGCGCCCCACGCCGATTCCGGCAACTACGTTATCGTCATCAACGCCGACAAGATCGCGCTGACCGGTAACAAGCTGGGCAAGGAACTGTACTCGCACTCCGGTCGTCCCGGCGGCCTGCGTCGCGACAAGTACTCCGAGCTGCTGAAGAACAAGCCGGAGCGCATCATCACCTCCGCCGTCAAGGGCATGCTGCCGAAGAACCGTCTTGCCAAGGTGCAGCTCGGTCGTCTGCGCGTGTTCGCCGGCTCCGAGCATCCGCACGCCGGCCAGAACCCGCAGGTCTTCGAGATCCAGCAGGTTTCTCAGCAGGCTAAGTGAACCGAAGGGAGATAGAGAACATGGCTGAAAACACCAACAACTCCGCGGTTCAGGAAACCGAAGAGGAGCTCACCAGCTACACCACCGAGACCAACGCCGGCGCCGGCACCGGTACTTCCGCGATCGAGCCGGGCTACGGCACCGGCCGCCGCAAGGAAGCCGTCGCCCGTGTCCGCCTGATCCCGGGCTCCGGCAAGTGGACCATCAACGGCCGCACCCTGGAGGAGTACTTCCCCTCCAAGCTGCTGCAGCGTGAGGTCAACTCCCCGATCGTGCTCCTCAAGCTCGAGGGCAAGTTCGACGTCGTCGTCCTCGTCGACGGTGGCGGCACCACCGGCCAGGCCGGCGCCATCCGCCTCGGCGTGGCCCGTGCGCTGAACGCGATCGACCGCGACGCCAACCGTGCCGAGCTGAAGAAGGCCGGCTTCCTGACTCGCGACGCCCGCGTCGTCGAGCGCAAGAAGGCTGGTCTCCACAAGGCCCGTCGCGCCCCGCAGTTCTCCAAGCGTTGATTCGTTTGGGCTCTGCCCAACAACGAAGGAACCCCGTCACCGTTCATCCGGTGGCGGGGTTCCGTCGTTTTATGGTGGACGGCCATGGCGGGTCGGCCGTTTGCGCGGCCCACCCGCCTGTGCCGTGATCAGCTCAACTGTTTCATCAGCGTGATGCTGAGTGCCGGGAACGTCCACACGTTCGTATCGGTTTCGGCGCCGGTCGTCGCCTGTTCCGCCGCGGTGTCGACGGGGGAGGAGTGCTGCGGTTCCGACTGTTGCTGAGGTTCGGGCGTCGCTGCGTTCGGCGACGACGCGCCCGTCGAAGCGGAGTGGGACGCGGATTGCGCGGATTGCGAGGATTGCGCGTGCGCCCCTCTCGCACCGGTCGCGGCGGCCACGGCGTGCGCCGCCTGCTGGGGCGCCGGGGCATGACGGTGCAGCGCCCTCTCGGCTGCGGCGCGCGCCTCCGCACGGGCAATCGCGGCCATATCCGCGTCGAGCGCGTCGGAGAGCTGACGTGCGGTGGCGCCATCGGTCTCACCCTGCTGCATCCGTTCGACCAGATTATGAATCTGGCTGCTTTCGGGCACACTGACCGTCCACACGGTCTGTTGCCCCTCCAGCTTGAGGTTCTCGACGGTGGTGCCGTGACCGGGCATATGGCCGGTGCTTTCCGCCGAACACCATGCCGGTGTCCACGCGTTGTCGGCGGGCAGACGGAACTGACGATCCTCCGGAACGCCGTTGATGACGATGAGGATGTCGGTCTCGCTCGCATCGAGCAGCTGCATCGCGAAGCTGCGCTGCCCCAGGTCGAACCAGTCGCGTTCCATCGGCGTGGTCCCGTTCGGGAGGAACCATTGGATGCGGCTCGACGGCTTGAGCAATCCCAGCTGCGTGAGCCTGGTGAAGAAGCCCTCCTGATGGTACAGGTCGAGCGACTTGCGCAGCGCCACCAGTTTCGAGACGGTCTCCAACCGGTGCATATGCCAGCTTTTCTCCGGCTGGTACAGCCAATCCCATTTGAGATAGCTGATCGGGCTGTCCTGACAGTAGGCGTTGTTGTTGCCGTCCTGCGAGTTGCCGAATTCGTCGCCGGCGAGCATCATCGGCGTGCCGAGGCTGAGCAGCAGCGTGCCGAGCATGTTCATCGCCGCGCGTTCGCGTCGCGCCACGATCGTCACGTCATCGGTCTCGCCTTCCGTACCGAAGTTCGCGGAATGGTTGACGTTCGAGCCGTCGTTGTTGTTCTCGCCGTTCGCCTCGTTGTGCTTGTTCGCGTAGCGGGTGAGATCGGTGAGGGTGAACCCGTCATGGCAGGTGACGAAGTTGATCGACGAGGCGGCGCCGCGGCCCGGATCGGTGGCGAACAGGTCGGCCGATCCGCACAGGCGCGTCGCCATCTCCTGCATGCCGATACGGCCGACGCGTCCGCCGCTCTCCACGTCGGTGAGCCAGAACTGGCGCGACGTGTCGCGGAAACGGTCGTTCCACTCGGCGAACGGCACGGCGAACTGTCCGGTGCGCCATCCGAGATTGCCCAGATCCCACGGCTCCATGATGAGTTTGAGGTTGCCGAGCAGCAGGTCGGCGCGCAGCGCGTACAGGAACGGGTGATGCTGGGTGAACTCGCCGTTGAGGCGGGCGAGCGAGACGCCGAGGTCGAAGCGGAATCCGTCGATGCCGATGCGTTTCGCCCAGTAGCGCAACGAGTCGATGGCGAACGTGACGACGTGCGTGTTCGTGAAGTCGAACGTATTGCCGCAGCCGGTCGTGTCCTCCAGGCGGCCGATGTTGTTCTTCTGGCGCCGGTACGTGGAGATCGCGTCGAGTCCGCGCCAGCAGACCGTCGGTCCTTCCACGCCGCCTTCGCATGAATGGTTGTAGACCACGTCCATGATGACTTCGAAGCCCGCTTCGTGCAGGGCGCGCACCATGTCGATGACTTCCTGGCGCACCGCCTCCGCGCCGGCCTTCTGTGCGGCCTTCGTGGCGTAGGAGGGTTCGGGGGCGAAGAATCCGAGCGTGTTGTATCCCCAGTAGTTCACGCGGTCGCGTTCCTGGAGGAACACCTCCGGCTGTTTCGCCTGGATCGGCAGTAGCTCGATCGACGTGACGCCGAGCCCCTGCAGGTAGGCGAGCGTGGTCGGGTGGGCGAGACCGGCGTAGGTGCCGCGCATCTCCTCGGGCAGCCACGGCGCCTGCGCGGTGAATCCCTTGACGTGCAGCTCGTAGATGACGGTCTTGCTCCACGGGATGTGCGGATGATCGGGATCGTCGTCGTGCTTGGTCTTGTCGCGGTCGTCGATGGCGACGGACAGCGGCATGTGACCGAGCGAATCGACGGTGCTCATGTTGCCGAACGCGGAACCGTGGACGCGGTTGTCCACCACCTCGCATTCGTAGGAGAAGGCGGCGGGCGTCAGTTCCATCTTCCCGTCGATGCCCTTCGCGTACGGGTCGAGCAGCAGTTTGTACGGGTTGAAGCGCACGCCGTGGCGCGGATCCCATGCGCCGTCGACGCGGAAGCCGTAGCGCATGCCGCTCCACGCCTTCGGAATGTGTACGTACCACAGGCCGTAGTTGGGGCCCTGCATGCGGAACAGCGTCTCGCGCACGTAGAGATCCTCGAGGATGCGCATGCAGACGGGGAATTCGCGGATCTGATCGACGAACGGTACGTTCGGCACGTCGAACAGTCGGATGGCGTCCTGGTAGAACGCGGACGGATCGTCCAATGATTCGATGACGCTCAGCCACACCTGATCGGCGGTCTCGGACCGGACGACGACGTCCGCGCCGCCGTCCTCGGTGAAGTAGAAGCCGGGGCGGGTGGCGTAGCGATGCAGTGGTGGGTTTCTCATACACCCATTGTAGGCGTGTCTGGTTTTCACCGGGAACGCCGGTGGTTTCCTGTGCGGCCGCAGGTGCGGCAGCGGAGTCGATGGTGAGGTTGGTCATGAGAATGGCGACGTATGCGGCTGTGTGCGCGGTCTGTGGAATTGGCGGAATTCCAGGCGACACGCCGATTGCAATTGGTTTTAGAAAATGAATTTGCAAAACATGGGAAAAGAAGTTATAGTGTGTATCAACACCTCGCAGGGAACGCGGGGATGAACGAAACTTCAACACCGTCGGTGACGACGGAAGAACAACAACAAGCAAGGCCTTCGCAGTCGAAGGCGTGTAGAAAGGAATCATCATGAAGGCACTCGTGCTCACCGGCGTCAAGCAGTTCGAGATCCAGGACCTGCCCACCCCCGAGATCGCGCCGAACGAGGTGCTCATCAACACCGCCTACGCCGGCGTGTGCGGCACCGACCATGACCTGTATGCGGGCCGTCCGGGCTCCGCCGCCGCCGTACCGCCGATCGTCCTCGGCCATGAGAACTCCGGCATCGTCGAGGCCATCGGCTCCGAGGTCACCAACGTCAAGCCCGGCGATCGCGTCGCCGTCGACCCGAACATCTACTGCGGCCAGTGCGAGTTCTGCCTCACCCAGCGTCCGGAGCTGTGCGACCACCTGTCCGCCGTCGGCGTGACCCGCAACGGCGGTCTCGCCGAGCAGTTCACCGCCCCGGCCACCGTCGTCTACAAGCTGCCGGACAACGTCACTCTTAAGGACGCCGCCGCCATCGAGCCGATCTCCTGCGCCGTGCACGGCGTCGACCTGCTCAAGCTCAAGCCGTACCAGAAGGCCCTCGTCATCGGCGACGGCTTCATGGGCCAGCTGTTCGCCCAGATCGTGCAGGCCTACGGCGTGCACCAGGTCGACCTCGCCGGCATCTTCGACGAGAAGCTGCAGCGCAACCAGGAGCTGTTTGGTGTGAAGAACATCTACAACACCACCCGCGAGTCCATCCCCGAAGGCGCCTACGACGTGATCATCGAGGCCGTCGGCCTGCCTCAGACCCAGGCCCAGGCCGTCGCCGCCGCCAACAAGGGTGCCCAGGTGCTCATGTTCGGCGTCGGTCCGCAGGAGGCCCACTTCGAGATGAACACCTACGACATCTACAAGAAGCAGCTGACCATCCAGGGCTCCTTCATCAACCCGCTCACCTTCAAGGACGCGATCAGCCTGCTGGAATCCGGCAAGATGAACGTCGACCCGCTCATCAGCCACGAGCTCGAACTCGACGAGGTCCAGGACTTCCTCGACGGCAAGATCAAGGGTGTCTCCAAGGCCGTCGTCAAGCTCGCCCACTGATCCCTTACGCCTCGGCCCCCGCTGGCGGGGGCTCCTGGCGGAGCCGGGTGGGGTGGTTCGCCGCCCCGCTGCTCCGCATCACACAGACTTGGCCGCCGGTTTTCCCCTTTTTCCCGGCGGCCATTACACTGTTGCCGTAAGACGGCTCCTATTCGACAACGACGTTTATGTAGGGACTATCCATGATTCGCTTCTTTGAAAAGTTCGGCATTCCCCGCGTGCTGCTCCTCGGTTTCCTCGCCGTGGCCATCTTCATGACCGGCGACGGCTTCGAGCTCACCTTCCTGTCCAAGTACATGGTCGATCAGGGCTTTACCGCGGCGCAGGCGTCCGGCCTGGTCACCGTCTACGGTCTGTTCGCCGCACTCGGCGGTTGGACGGCCGGTGTGCTCGCCGAGATGTTCGGCGCTCGCCGCGTTATGATGTTCGGCGCCTGCTGGTGGATCGCCGTTCACCTGGTCTTCCTGGGACTCGCTTTGCCCAGCGGCATCTATCCGTTCATCCTCGCCGTCTACGCGGTGCGCGGCATCGGCTACCCGCTGTTCATCTACTCGTTCGTCGTGCTGATGGCGCAGTACATCACCCCCGCCCGTCTCGCCTCCGCCACCGGCTTCTTCTGGACCTGCTTCTCGCTGGGCATCGGCGTGTTCGGCGCGTATCTGCCGAGCTTCATCATGCCGCACTTCGGTGAGTACCGGACCTTCTGGTTCGCGCTGCCGTTCTCGATCGTCGGCACCATCATGTGCTTCCTGTTCGTGCCGAAGAACAAGGTCGTCAAGGGTGAGGGGCTGAGCACCAAGGAGAAGCTGAAGGAGCTCACCGACGGCGCCACCATCCTGTTCACCAACCGCAAGATCGCCATCTGCGCCATCATCCGCATCATCAACAACCTGCTGCTCTACGGCTTCCCGGTCATCATGCCGCTCTACCTGTGCACCACGAAGTACGGCGGCATCAACATCTTCAAGACCGAGGAGTGGATGCGCATCTGGGGCTTCGTGTTCGTCGTCACCCTGATCTTCAACACCTTCTGGGGTTGGTTCATGGACCGCTTCGGCTGGGTGTGGCCGATGCGCTGGTTCGGTTGCGGCGTGCTCGCCGTCGGCTCCGTCGCCTTCTACTACATCCCGCAGTGGTTCGGCGCGAACGCGCTGATGATGATCATCGCCTCCATCATCGTCGGCATCGGTACCTGCGCGTTCTCCTGCCTGCCGACCATCATGACGCTCGAAGCCCCCGGCAAGCAGGGTGCCGCACTCTCCGCCTACAACCTGGCTGCGGGACTCACCACGTTCGTCGGTCCCGGCATCGCCACGGTCCTGCTGCCGTCGATCGGCATCGAAGGCATCTGCTGGACGTACGCAGCCCTGTACGTGGTGGCGCTGCTGCTCACCTGCACCCTGCACCCGAAGCAGCCCGGCTTCGACGAGAAGGGCCACCGCATCAAGGAAACGAAGACCGAGACGGCGGAGTCTGCGATCGCGGCCTGATCGGCAACGAAATACCAATGATCGATCATTCGGGCGGCATGGCGTCGGCCGCGCCGCCCGAATGACGGATTATCCTGAACCTGTCGAGACAATCGAATCAACCATCACCATTCAAAGGAGAATCATCATGGCCAAGAAGATGACCGAATTCACCACCGACTTCCAGCACTCCGGCATGATCGCCAAGGACCTGGACGAGACCATCAAGTTCTACACCGAGACGCTCGGCTTCGAACTCGCCGGCCTGTTCCACAACGGTGAGAACCGTTGCGCCTTCCTGCGCTACGGCCACCTGACCATCGAGACCTGGGAGGGTGATCCGGCCCCGCTGACCACCGGTGCGATCAACCACTGGGCGTTCGACGTTCCGGATATCGAGGCCGCGTGGGAGAACGCGAAGGAACTCGGTCTGGAGATCAAGGAGGATGAGATTCAGTCCATTCCGAGCTTCTGGGACAAGGGCATCCGCTACTTCAACGTCTTCGGCCCGAACCGCGAGACCCTCGAATTCTGCGAGATCGTCAAGTAACCCGCTCCGCCTCTCCCATCCAACCAACAGTCTGCGCATGGCCGACGCGTTCATCCGCGTCGGCCATGCGCATTCGTGCCTATGGAACGGATTGTATCGCGTGGTGTTGTGGTGGTGTTGGTGGGTGGGCTGGTGTTTCCTCCCGCTGTCGCGTGGTGGTGTGTGGGTGTCGGTGGGTGGTCCGGTGGTGCGAGGTGGGTGTCGGTTGCTGGTTTGGTGGGTGGTGTTGTGGTTGGTGTGTGGTGTCCGTTTGTTTCCTCCCGCTGGCGGGAGGTGGCGCGTAGCGTCGGTGGGTGGTCTGTTTGGGTTGTTATTGTGTGTTTTCGACACGCCGGTGTTTTGGCTTGTTTTGGGGGTTTTTGGGGTGTTGTGTTGGTGTTGGTTTGCGTTGTGGTGGTTGGTGGTGTAAGTTGTTCTTTCGCTGCCGCTGAGCGGTCCGGTTGCCTTCTCTTGGTTGGTTTTCCGGGGTTGTTCGGTTGTGTGTGGTGGTTTGAGAACTCAAGAGTGTGTTGTACTACTTACTTCTTTATAGTCAATGATTGCCAGTCCGATGCCGGCTCCGGTTTTTCCGGAGTGCCCGAGGGGGTTTGAATGGTGTCGGGGTTTTTGTGCGAACCTCTTTCCTTATAAGGGGTTCCGTCTTTTTTCTTTTTTTGAGAGTCATTTGTTTGGTTCTCTTCATGAAGGTTTTTTTGTGGAGGGTTCGATTCTGGCTCAGGATGAACGCTGGCGGCGTGCTTAACACATGCAAGTCGAACGGGATCCTGCCAGCTTGCTGGTGGGTGAGAGTGGCGAACGGGTGAGTAATGCGTGACCGACCTGCCCCGTACTTCGGAATAGCTCCTGGAAACGGGTGGTAATGCCGGATGCTCCAGTTGATCGCATGGTCTTCTGGGAAAGGGTTTTACTGGTATGGGATGGGGTCGCGTCCTATCAGCTTGACGGTGGGGTGATGGCCTACCGTGGCTTCGACGGGTAGCCGGCCTGAGAGGGCGACCGGCCACATTGGGACTGAGATACGGCCCAGACTCCTACGGGAGGCAGCAGTGGGGAATATTGCACAATGGGCGCAAGCCTGATGCAGCGACGCCGCGTGCGGGATGACGGCCTTCGGGTTGTAAACCGCTTTTGGCAGGGAGCAAGGCGTTTTTTGGCGTTGAGTGTACCTGTGGAATAAGCACCGGCTAACTACGTGCCAGCAGCCGCGGTAATACGTAGGGTGCAAGCGTTATCCGGAATTATTGGGCGTAAAGGGCTCGTAGGCGGTTCGTCGCGTCCGGTGTGAAAGCCCATCGCTTAACGGTGGGTCTGCGCCGGGTACGGGCGGGCTGGAGTGCGGTAGGGGAGACTGGAATTCCCGGTGTAACGGTGGAATGTGTAGATATCGGGAGGAACACCAATGGCGAAGGCAGGTCTCTGGGCCGTTACTGACGCTGAGGAGCGAAAGCGTGGGGAGCGAACAGGATTAGATACCCTGGTAGTCCACGCCGTAAACGGTGGATGCTGGATGTGGGGCCCTTTCCACGGGTCCCGTGTCGGAGCCAACGCGTTAAGCAT
>NZ_JGZP01000010.1 GCF_000741785.1 Bifidobacterium stellenboschense
GACGCGACGAGGCGGCGCGGCTTGCCGGTCGCCGCCTCACTGCCGCCGCGCGACGCGTCCGTGCCACGGACGCCGTCGGAGTAGTCGTTGGCGAAGTTGACGGCGATCTGGAGGAACAGGGCGACGCCGACGCACAGGAGCGTCATGGCGACGAACCGGGCGAGCGCGCCATCGTAGGCGTACCAGGGGGCGAAGCACGGCCCCTTGGCCATCTCCAGATCGGCCCAGACGCGATCGTCGATCGCGATGCAGCTGCGGGCGGCCGGCGCGTCGAGCAGCCGCCACGCGCAGGCGGCGCCGACCAGCACCGGCGCGATCGACGCGGGCAGCGTCTTCGGACGGATACCGGACAGCCACAGGCGCAGTGATGCATGTGCGTGGCTCGATGACACGCTACGCGATGATTCCCGATTCATGATGATCCCCCAATCAATATGAATTGGCCCCCTCTGACGAGGGGGCTCCCGGCGCAGCCGGGTGGGGGAGAGACCACGGCCGCAGGCCGCAGGAAATGGAATCGACCTACGGCCGATGCGATATTCCCGCGGCCTATGACCGCTCCTCTTCTCTCCCCCAGTCAGCCTTCGGCTGACAGCCCCCTCGTCAGAGGGGGCTGAAAGTGATGCTATCAGCCGACGAGCGGCTTGACGAGCGGGAAGGTGATGGTCTCGCGGATCGTCGCGCCGGTCAGGGCGATGAGCAGTCGGTCGATGCCCATGCCCATGCCGCCGGCCGGCGGCATGCCGACGCCGAGCGCCTCGAGGAAGTCCTCGTCGATGTCGCACGCCTCCTCGTCGCCGGCGAGCGCGTCCTTCGCCTGGGCGACGAATCGCTCGCGCTGCACGATCGGGTCGTTGAGCTCGGAGTAGCCGGTGGCCAGCTCGAAGCCGCGCACGTAGAGGTCCCACTTCTCGACCACGCCCGGCTTGGAGCGGTGGCCCTTGACGAGCGGGGAGGTCTCGACCGGGAAGTCGCGCACGAAGGTCGGCTCGTAGAGCTTGTCCTCGTAGAAGTGCTCCCACAGGTGTTCGACGAGCTTGCCGTGGTTCTCGACCTCGTCGCGCTCGACGCCGAGCTTGTCGGCGATGGCGCCAAGGTGTTCGACGGAGGTGCCCGGGTGCTCGGGGCCGCCATTCGGGACGATCTCCTCGCCGAGTGCCTCGGACAGGGAGTCGTACATGCTGATCGTGCGCCATTCGCCGCCGAAGTCGTATTCGGTGCCGTCGAGCAGCGTCACCTTGTGCGAACCGTACACGTCCATCGCGGTCTTCTGCACGAGCTCCTTGACGAGCTGGCCGATCGTGTTGTACGTGCCGTACGCCTGATACGCCTCGACCATCGTGAACTCGGGGGCGTGCGTGGCGTCGACGCCCTCGTTGCGGAAGTCGCGGTTGATCTCGAACACGCGGTCGATGCCGCCGACGAGGCACCGCTTGAGGAACAGTTCCGGCGCGATGCGCAGGTAGAGGTCCAGGTCGAACGCGTTCATGTGCGTGGTGAACGGGCGGGCCGCGGCGCCGCCGTGCACGGTTTGCAGCATCGGGGTCTCGACCTCGATGAAGTCGTGGTTCGCGAACGTGTGGCGCAGCGAGGCGACCGCCTTGGAACGGTTGCGCACCATGTTGCGGATCTTCTCGTCCGCGATCATGCCGATGTACGGCTTGCGGGTGCGGGTGTCCTCGTTGAGCTCCTTGTGGAGGGCGGGCAGCGGCTGGAGCGCCTTGGCGGCGATCGCCCACTCGGTGGCGAAGACGGAGAGCTCGCCGGTCTTCGAGGAGATGACGCGGCCCTTCAGGTACAGGTGGTCGCCGAGGTCGACGAGCTGCTTGAACTGCTTGAGGGAGTCGGCGCCGATCTCCTTCTTGGAGATCATGCCCTGGATCTTCGTGCCGTCGCCGGCGGAGAGCTGCACGAAGTTGAGGCCGCCCGCGTTGCGGATGAACAGGACGCGGCCGGCGATGCCCACCATGTCCTCGGTCTCCTGGCCGGGTTCGAGCTTGCCGTCGTACTTGGCGCGCACGGATTCGATCGTGTCGGTCACATCGAGGTGGACCGGGTACGGGTTGACGCCGGATTCGAGCATCATCGCACGCTTGGCGACGCGCATCTGCACCTGCTCGGGGTGGGCCAGCGGGCCGAACTCCTTGTTGGACGGGTCGACGGCCTCGTCCAGGGTGGCGCCACCCTTGATCTTCTCGCGGATGGTCTCATCCTGCTTGAGCAGCATCTCCGCGCGTTCCACCGTGGTCATCTGCGGGACGGCGTTCTCGACGTTCTCGTCCTCGTTCGCTTGGGATTCTTGGGTTTCACACATAGGCACACAGTCTAGCGAGAAGGCGATACACGGCCGCGACACGCCGAGGTTTGCATCGCGAACTGAAGCATGTAATATATCCCCCGTTGCCAAACGGGCTGTAGCGCAGCTTGGTAGCGCGCTTCGTTCGGGACGAAGAGGCCGCGGGTTCAAATCCCGCCAGCCCGACAACTGAGGAACCGCTGAGAAATCAGCGGTTCCCTTTTTTTATTCTCTTTGGGCGCGGTCCCTGGGTTATGGGTTATGGGTTAACGACCGTGACGGACGTGGGCCAACCGTCAACCACGAAGGCCCGCCGCCCCGAAGACGCGAATCCGGTATGGGGTGAGGAGTAGCGTTGCGTATAACGTTTGATGCAAACGTATTCAGAAAACGTGTTTATCAAACTTATTCGTACACCAAGGGGAATCATGAAGAGAAGTCTGCTCGCGCTGGCAGCCGGGTCGTTCATCCTCGGCGCCGCCGAATTCGTGATGATGGGCATCCTGCCGCAGGCCGCGGCCGCCACCAACGTGGATATCCCGACCGCCGGTCACTACATCTCCTCCTACGCGCTCGGCGTGTGCTTCGGCACGCTGATGCTCGTCGTCGGCCGCAAGACCCCGCCGAAGCGGCTCATCATCCTGTTCATGGTCATCGCGTTCGTCGGCAACCTGCTCTCCGCGTTCGCCGTCAACGAGCCCATGCTGCTCGTCACGCGCTTCATCGCAGGGCTCCCGCACGGCGCGTTCTTCGGCACCGCCACATTCGTCGCCAAGACACTGGCCGACAAAGGCAAGGAGGCGCAATCCGTCTCGCTGATGGTGGCCGGACAGACCATCGCGAACATGCTCGGCGTTCCCGCCGGCACGCTGCTGGCCGAATTCCTCTCGTGGCGTCTGACGTTCGGCTTCCTCGCCGCATGGGCCGCGATGACGGTCGTCCTCGTGGCCGCCTGGGTCCCGGCCGTCGCACCGGTCAAAGACACCGGCATCAAGGGGCAGTTCCGCTTCCTTTCCAAGCCCGGCCCGTGGTTCATCATCGCGGCCATCTTCACCGGCAACGCGGGCGTGTTCTGCTGGTGGAGCTACGTCTCCCCGTGGCTGCAGAAGTCCGGCGGCTGGCAGTCCTCCCTGGTCCCGATGTTCATGATGCTTGCCGGTTTCGGCATGGTCCTCGGCGGACTGGCCGGCGGCTGGGTCACCGACCACTGGCGTCACGCCGGCACCGCCGCGCTCGGCCAGTCGGTCTCCTGCCTCGGCCTGCTCATGGTGCTCGTCGTGCCGGGCAACCATGTCTCGACCACCATCCTCACCTTCTGGATCGCGTTCGGCCTGTTCTTCGTCAACGCGCCCCAGCTGCTGCTCATGGCCGAAGCCGGTCAGGGCGGCGGCGAACTCATCGCCGGCGCCGCCGCGCAGATCGCGTTCAACTTCGGCAACGCCGTCGGTTCCGCGGTCGGCGGCATGACGCTCAACGCGTTGGCGATGAACTACCGGTTCACCGGTCTCGCCGGCCTGCCGCTCGGCATCCTCGGCGTCGCCCTGCTCGCCATCTACTCGTGGCGCTACGAGACCGACACCGACGCCATCCACCGTCTGCGTGAGATCCACGTGTGCCGTGCGCGCGTGACGTGTGATTGCTCACACTTCACGGAAGTTCACCTCCCGTTCGTCCCCGTCGCCCACCCCGGCCATGTCGCGGCCGTAGCGTGGGCCGTGTCCGGCACGAATCCGATGTCATGGATGCTCCGACGGACATGACGAAGGGAACCCAAGTGAAGCAAGTGAAGAGGAACACGCGTATCGCGACGAGACTGTTCGCCGCGATGGTCGCCGCGGCGACGCTGTCCGGCGTCGGCGTCGCGACGGCATCCGCGGACGAGACCGCGGCGCCCGCGAACGGCGCGGCGACCGCCGCGGCGAACGGCATCGCCGCGGGCGGCGCCTCCGACAAGTTCGACGCCGCGAAGTACGCGGCCACCAGCGAAGGCCGCTACGACGCCGCCACCGCCGGCGACGACGCGACCGTCTATTCCTACGGCGCCACGCGCGCCGCGAAACCGAATCTCGTCCAGCTGCTCGGCGAATACGACTCCTACTGGCAGCCGGCCACCGAGACCACGGGCGGCAAGGTCCTCAACAAGACCGTGCTCGACCATGACGACGATTTCGTCCAGAAGATCAACAACGCCGCGGCGGCGGGCGGCGACGGCACGGCCGCCACGCCGCAGCAGCAGCGCGCGCTCGTCGACGCCGACCTGAGCGCCGCCGAGACGCTGCCCGACTCGCTCGGCCCGGTCCTCGGCCAGTACTTCTCCGACGGACTCGCCGACGGCAGCCTGAACAAGGTGTCCGACGTCTTCAAATACGACACGATCTCCACCTCGACCGCGAAGAAGCACTTCCAGCATCCGCGTCCGTTCGAGGACCGCACGAACGGCGGCAAGAACGAGATCACCGACATCTCCGCGGGCATCAAGCGCGTGCCCGACTGGACCGACGCGCAGGGGAACACGCACTCCGCCGAATACGACGGCCTCGCCGGATCCGGCTCGTTCCCGTCCGGTCACACGACCGGCGCCTACTCGTGGGGCGTCGCGCTGGCCGGCATGTTCCCGCAGCTCGCGCCCGAGATCCTCGCCCGCACGTCCGAGGCGGGCAACAACCGCATCGTGCTCGGCGTCCACTACCCGCTCGACATCATGGGCGGCCGCATCGACGGCGAGGCCGCGAACGGCTACTACTGGAGCACCTACTACGACAAGTATGTGAAACCGGCCTCCGACCAGCTGCAGTCGTATCTGGCCGCCAAATGCGTGGCGGACGGCCACGCCACCAAGCAGGACTCCGACTACGCGACCGTGAGCGAGTGCGTCGACAATCTCGGCGCGAACGCCGCCAACGGCTACACGAACGGGTTCGTCGACGCGGTGAGCAAGGAGCCGGTCACCGACCGCGCCTCCGCGCTGCGCGTCTACAAGAACCGTCTGACCTACGGCTTCGCGAAGACCACCGCCGGCACCGCGTTCACCGCGCCGGAAGGCTCCGCCGACCTGCTGAAGATCGCCTACCCGAAGCTGCACCGCGACCAGCGTGAGGCGATCCTCGCGAAGACCGCGATCGACGGCGGCTACCCGCTCGACTCCACGTCCGCCGGCTGGCAGCGCCTCGACCTGGCCGCCGCGTTGAGCGCGAAGGTCACGCTGAACGAGAACGGCGACGTCGTCAAGGTCGAGCCGGGCGCGAGCGCGCCGAGCGTGATCGGCGAACAGTACGCCGACAACGGCGGCCACCCGGATTCCGACGGCAACGGCGGCTCCACCAAGCCCGACCAGCCGGGCAAGGACGCCAAGCAGGTGACCGTGTTCGACATCACCGACTTCCACGGCCACATCGAGACCGGCCAGTGGGTCGAGGCGGCGTACAGGAAGCTCGCCGTCGACCACAACCCGGGCAACAGCGTGTTCGTCTCCAGCGGCGACCTCGTGGGCGCCTCCCCGTTCGAATCCTCCTACTTCAAGGACAAGCCGACCCTTGAGATGGCGAAGGCGTGGGGCCTGAGCGTGAGCGCGCTGGGCAACCACGAGCTCGACAAGGGCACGGGCGACTTCAACGACCGCATCGCCGACCCGCGGTACGGCGTCGACTGGGTGGCCGCGAACATCTCCGGCGGCAAGCTCACCTCCAAGCGTCTCAAGCCGTACACGATCAAGACGATCAACGGCAAGAAGGTCGCGTTCGTCGGCGCCATCACCGCCGACCTCAAGAACGTGGTCTCCCCCAGCGTCATGCAGGGCGTGAGCGTGACCGATCCGGTCCAGGCGGTCAACAAGGTCGCCGACCAGCTGTCCGACGGCGACCCGTCGAACGGCGAGGCGGACGCGGTCGTGGCCCTCATCCATGAGGACGGCGACACGATCCGCGACGACGGCGCCGGACTCGACGCCAACGTCGACCTCGTCTACGGCGGCCACAGCCACCGGAACGAGTACGGCTCCACCACGAAATCCGGCGCGCCGATCATCGAGGCCGGCAAGTACGGCCAGGACGCGGCCGCGCAGGACCTCTACATCGAAGGCACCGGCAAGGACGCGAAGGTCACCGTGCAGAACGCCTCGCAGTACGCCGTCACGTACGTGACGAACAAGAACGGCACCGCGCCGTCCAAGGGCTTCGAGGGCGACGACAACGGTCCGGCCGCGAAGGTCTACAAGCAGGCCCAGGCGGATTCCGCCGCGGCCGGCGAGAAGGTCATCGGCACCATCGACAAGTCCACGGACTTCGCGAAGGGCGACTGGTCGGCCGAGACCCAGCTCGGCACGCTCAACGCGGATGCGGCGCTCGAATCCGCGAAGAAGACGGAGGTCGGCAGGAACGCGACCATCGGCTTCATCAACCCGGGCGGCCTGCGCACCGACGACCTCGACTCTGACGGCGACAAGCAGATCACCGTCAAGGAGGCGTACAGCATGCTCCCGTTCGGCAACGACAACAGCGTGGTCGACCTCACCGGCAAGCAGCTGAAGACCGTGCTCGCCCAGCAGTGGCAGGAGAAGGACGGCAAGTCCAACGTGGTGCGTCTCGGCATCTCGTCGAACGTGACGTTCACCTATACGCTGACTCCCGACGCGAACACCAAGGTGCCGGTCGCCACCGTCACCGACGTGTACGTCGACGGCAAGCAGATCAAGGACGACGACACGGTCACCGTGGCCGCCAACTCGTTCCTGCTCTCCGGCGGCGACGGGTTCACCGGATTCACCGCACAGGGCGCGCCGCGCCTCACCGGCACGGTCGACGTGCAGGGCCTCATCGACTACCTTGGCGCCCACCCGGATGTCAAGGGCGATGAGTCGCCCGCCGGCGTGCAGCTCAAGTCCTCGTCCGTCGAAGGCGGCAAGGTGACGCTCACGTTCGGTTTGCCGGTGTACGCGCACGGCCCGAAGCCGCTCGCGCTCGGCCTGTACGTCAACGGCGTGGACTTCGGCGTCAACGAGCTCGGCTCGGCGAAGCCGTCCGAGTTCACGGTGACGAAGACGCTGACCGCCGACGAGCAGGCGAAGTTCGGCACCGCCATCACCTCGGTCTACCCGCAGATGCTCTACACGCAGGCCCAGATCGACGACGCCAAGAAGGCGCACGCCAACGGTGGCCAAGGCGGCCAGCCCGGTGGCCAAGGCGGCCAGGGCGGTGGCCAGGGCGGCCAGGGCGGCCAAGGCGACAATACGCCGCAGAACCCGACGCCCGGCAAGGGCAACGGCGGCACCGGCGCGAACGGCACCGGCAAGGGCAACGCCGCCAAGGGCAACGGCCTGTCCAACACCGGCGCGTCCGTGGCGGGCATCGTCGCGGTGGTCGTGCTGCTGGCCGCGGCCGGCGGCGTGACCGTCGCCGTGCGTCGCCGCCAGCAGCGCTGACACCGAATCCGATGATTCGGTTCCGGCGTCCCAATCGGTGATTCGTTTCCGATGGGAACCAAATCACCGAACCGAATTCGGATCGGATCCGCTGGCCGGGACCTTCCAAGGCCCGGACCACGATTCCCTGGAGAGCCCGCGCGGGGCTCTCCCCGTTTTGCTTCCGTCCCGGAGTCCTGTTGTCGGGAAATCAGCCGCATGCTCCCGACAGCGGGACACTGAGCGGACGTAAGCGTCCCTGATTCCGGAGCAATGGTCCCGTTTCCCGACAATGGGACGCTGAGTCACCGCCAGAGTCCCGTTGTCGGGAGCAATACGCTCGTTTCCCGACAACGGGACACCACAGCGGCGTATGTCGCGGGAGCGTCGACAGCATCATCGCGGGACGGCAAGGACGCCCGGGAACTTTCGATGTAACGACACTCACAACGTACGTCGGGAACGGTCACAGTACGCTGGAAGGCAGTGACGAACGACATTCGCGATGGAGGGAACAATCGATGGCCGATGATGCAGTGGACGCCGACGCGCTCGGCGGTATGGAATCGTTTGCGGGAGATTCCGCGATGGACTCGGAACTGGAGGCGGCGCTGGAACGGATGGCCGCGAAGCATGCGCACGACTTCGGCGCCCCGCAGTATGAAAACGCGGATGCCACGGGTGCCGCCGACACGACACACGTCCCAACGACACACGCGCCCACGGGCGTCGCCGCCGCAACGTACGCCGCCGCAACCGACGGCGACGCCTCCACAACCGACAGCGACGCCTCCACAACCGCCGGCGACACCTCCGACGCCGCCGATGACGCCGCCCCCACGTTCGACGTGAACGGGTTCCTCACGGGGCTCGACGCGATCTTCGCGGCGCACGACGCGGCCGAAAAGGCCGGACCGTACCTCGAACAGGCGGCGGTCGACGCGGAGAACGCGGGCGACGAGGCCGGACTGCTCACCGTGCTCAACGAGACGATGGGATTCTACCGGTCGCAGGGCCGGCACGAGGAGAACCAGTGGATCGTGCAACGGGCCATCGAACTCGCCCTGCACATGGGGCTCGAAGGCACCGAGGCGTGGGCGACGACGCTCATCAACTGCGCGACCGCGATGCGCGCCGCGAAACACTACGACCAATCGGAGGACCTGTACCGGCAGGCGCTGGCATGCGCGGAACGCAACTATGAGCCGACGGACCGGCGGCTCGCCGCACTGCACAACAACCTGTCGATGCTGTACAGCGAGACCGACCGCATCGACAAGGCGGAGGCCGAACTGCGCGAGGCGCTGCGCATCATCGAATCGTCGAGCGTGAACCCGGACGCCGACATCGACGTGGCCTCGTCGCACACGAACCTCGCGCTCGTCCTGCTTCAGGAAGGCAAGCTGGAAGGCGCGGATTGGCACGCGGCAAAGGCGTTGGAAATCTACGCGGACGGTCATCTCGAACATTCGGCGCACTACGCGTCCGCGCTGGCCGGACTCGCACAGGTGCGCTACGCGGAACACCGGTATGCGGACGCAGTCGCCTACTACCGGCGCGCGCTCGCGGTGATCGAGGAATGTTACGGCACGGATACCGACTACTACCGCATCACCGAAGCGAACCTCAGGGAGGCCGAAGCAGAGGTGGGTGCGGGCGACGCTTCTTTGCCTCCCGCCAGCGGGAGGTGGCGCGAAGCGCCGGAGGGTGGTCAGCAGACAGGCATCCGCACGGCTGACGCCGACCACCCTCAGTCCGCTCCGCGGACAGCTCCCGCCAGCGGGAGCGGGAACACGACGTCCTCTCCTCTACCTCCCGCCAGCGGGAGCAGGGATGCGGCGTCCTCTCCCCTGCCTCCCGCCAGCGGGAGCGGGGATGTGACGGATGCTTCTTTGCCTCCCGCCGGCGGGAGGTGGCGCGAAGCGCCGGAGAGTGGTCATGCGGCACCCATCTCCGGCCTCAAACTCGCGAAAGCGTATTGGGAGGAGATCGGGCGTCCGATGGTGCGGGCGAAATACCCGGAGTATGCGGACCGCATCGCCGCCGGCCTCGTCGGGCACGGTTCGGAATGTTACGGCTTCGACGACGCATATTCGCACGATCATGATTTCGGTCCGCGCTTCTGCCTGTGGCTCACCGACGACGACTATGCGGCGATCGGCGCGCGATTGCAGGCCGACTACGATGCACTCCCCCGCGACTTCCGCGGATACGTGTGCCCGTCCGCCACCGCGGACGAGCCGACGGACACCGCCAGCGCCACCACCGCTAGCACCTACATCGACACCCCCACCCCCAGCGACACTGGCGCTACCAACACCACCAACACCTCAGCCACCCCGGCTAATCCGTCTAATCCGACGGCCCTCTCGCCGCTCACGCCGCGCGCGCAGGGCGCGTTCCGGCGTGACGGCGTGTTCCGCATCGGCGACTTCTTCGAGTCGATCACCGGATACCGCAAGGCTCCGGCGGCCGACGCGCCGCACGAATGGCTGATGCTCGACGAGGCGACGCTCGCCGCCGCGACGAACGGGCAGGTGTTCGCCGACCCGCTCGGCGCGTTCTCCGAGACGCGTCAAGGGTTCAAGGACATGCCGGAGGACGTGCGTCTCGCACTGGTCTCCAAGCGGCTCGGCATGATCGCGCAGGCGGGGCAATACAATCTGCCGCGCAGCCTGAAACGCGGCGACGGCGCGGCCGCTTGGCTCGCGATCGCCGAGTTCGTGGACGCGGCCGCCTCGCTCGTGTTCCTCGTCAACAAGCCGATGGTCGCCGGTTATCTGCCGTACTACAAGTGGCGGTTCGCCGCGCTGCGCAAACTGTCCGGCGGCATGTTCGCCCGGCTGGGCGACGTGTGCGGCAAGCTGGAATCCGTGATGCGCCTCGCTTCCGCCGCCTGCTACGGCGGCGCCGGCTTCGGCGAGGGCGGCAAGGGGTCCGCGCCGGCGGCCGAAACCATCGAACGTCTCGTCGAGGAGGTGGCGGCGTCCATCGTCAAAGAGCTGAAGCGCGACGGATTCACCCGCTCGGACGAGACCTTCCTCGAATGGCAGCGGCCGTACGTCGAGGAACATATCGCATCCGACGCCGCATGCCTGCACAGTCTGTAAGGAGCATCCCCGATGACCGAATCCAGCAACACCGCCGAAACCGCCCACGCCGCCGACCATATCGACGAATCCGACATCGCTACGCTGCGCGAGCGGATCGTGCGGCTGGAGTGGGACCAGTTCCAACGCACGAACAACGAGGGCGGACGCGCCGCATGCCAGGGCAACTGGCCGGTGTTCCACCAGATGCGTCTCGCCCAGTTCCTCACGTGGGACCGGCCGTTGCTTGAATCCTATGCGGACGACCTCGCCGAGGCGGACCGCGTCGGGCGCAATCTCGTCACCGAGAAATACGGGCGCATGATGGCCTCGACCGCGCCGGACGAGTACGCGCGCAACATCGAACCGTACATTCCGCGGCTGTCCGAGGGACGGGTCGCGCGGCAGGAGCGCGTCATCGCGACGCAGGTCGCATGGGCGCGCGACTTCCGTGCGCGCTACCCGCGGCTCGGCGAGGCGATGCGCGTGCTCACCACGAGCGAGGACACGCCTACGGCGACCTCGTTCGAAACATATCTGCGCGGCGAGCTCGGCACGTATTCGGACCGCACGTTCGCGCTGTACGAGGCAATGATCGCAGGGCGCGCGGCGCAAAGCGGCGGGCGCGGCGCCAACATCACCGAGGAGACGCTGCTGCATACGGTGCGGCTCGGCGGATTCTCGGACCTCGACGAGGCGGAGACCGCGCAAGTCGCATAGTCGTCACCCCCACGAAGCGAACGTCCACAAAACGAACGTCCACAAAACGAACGTCACGGGGTGAACAGGCCCCAGAAGGCCATGACGACGAGCGCGAGCAGCATGCCTGCGAGCGCGAGGAACGCGGCGAGCCAGTGCCAGCGGCCGACGAGCCACGTGGAGTGGAGTCCCGCCGTCGGGTAGAGGCCGTGTGTGATGTAGGCGCGGCGGATGCGCCACGCGTCCCGCAGCCGCACGATGAGCCACGCACACATCACGGTGCACATCACGCCGCCGACCCGCAGTGTGATGAATCCGGTCGTCATCAGCGTCGGATCGCGGCGCACGGTCAGCGCGCTCACGCCCACGTAGGAGAGGTATCCGGCGAGTGCGGCGAGCGTCAGCGTCGTCGCGGCGATGCCCCAGCCGAGGATCCGCCGCAACGTGCGCGAGTAGCCGACGTTGCGCACGTACGCGCGGCTCGTGCCGGGCCACGACCGCGCGGCGTCCGTCCCGCGCCGTCCGATCGCCGGGAATCTGCCGCGCAGGCCGCCGGCCACGTTCGCCGCGCCTTGCGCGCGCAACGTGGCGAGCCTGCGGCGACGCGCGAGTTCCGCGCAGCCGAATCCGATCGCCATGATGATGACGGCGGCGAAGCAAATCAGTGAAAGCCCGGTGAGTGCGACGAGTACGCCGAGCGAGCCGATGATGCCGGATGACGTGTCGCGCGGCGCGGCGTACTGCTGGTGCGGGGTCGCGCCGGCGATTAGCGGCGTGGTCCAGCCGTCGGCGCGTGTGCCGGCGGCCGCGCCTGAGGCGACGCCGTTCACCCAGTCGGCGAGGTCGCGCGTGTAGCCGTCGGCGAGCGGGAGTCCGGCGGTGAAGAGGCCTTGACCGGCGCGCATCTGATGGTTGGCGGCGTAGTAGCGGACGGTCACGTTGCGGTTGCCGTGGCGTGCGGCGTCGCGGATGATGGTGCGCGCGCCCTGTTCGATCGGCATGGCGGTGTCGTAGACGCCGTAGCCGACGAATACGGGCATGGTGAGCGAGCCGCGCACCGCGTCGGCGTCGAAGTCGGCGTACTGGAGGTCGAACGGCGCGAAGTCGAGGGAGAGGAGTTTGGCGACGTCCTTGACGACCGGCTGGGGTGCGCCGGCCTGACGCGCGTAGGCGCTCACGGCCATGGCCATCTGGTCGCGGCCTTTGTAGACGGGTGCGGAGGCGAGGATGCTGTAGGCGATGTCGCGGCGTTGCGACGTCATGAGCATGGAGATCCATGTGCCTTCGGATTCGGCGTACAGTCCGGTTTTCGTAGCATCGACGCCGGGGATGAGTTCAAGCAGGTCGAGCGCGGTCGTGTAGTCGCGTGCGAATCGTGGGTAGTCGCGGTGGAGCGGCGTGTAGTCGTCGGTGCGTTTGGCGGGGACGAGCGTGACGATGCCGGCGGAGGCCATCGCGTTGGCGATGTCGCCGAAGTCGTCGGCGGTGCCGGTGCCGGAGCCGTGGATGAACAGGCATGCGGGCCGCCTGCCGGGCGCGTCGACCGGTTCGCGCAGGATGGCGGGCACGGTGCCGCCGTTGTCGAGGTGGATGGTGAGTTCGCGCGTGCGCGTGCGGTAGGCGCCTTGGTGGTCGGCGAGGAAGGATGACGGGGATGGGTCGGGTGCGGTGGGGGCGGGGGCGGCGGGGTTCGTGGCATCGGTGGCGGCGGTGCCGGTGACGGCGGCGGGATTCGCGATGATGGATGTGTCCGCGGATGCGACCGCGATGTGGTCCGTGTAGGGTTCGGGACGCCACTGCGGCATCATCAGCATGCCGAGCGCGGCGAGGACGGCGAGCAGGGCGACGGCGGTGCCGGCGATTCGACACACCGTGCGCCACGCGTTCATCTCCCGCTCCTTTTCTCTGTCGACCTCTCCGCGGTATCTCATGGTTTCACCGGCACGGATTGTCACCGGTCTCACTGTGCGTCACTCTAGTTCTCTCCCCCGCAGGACACGCCTTCGTAGGCGGGAAGGCACCCCCTCAGTCAGCCTACGGCTGACAGCTCCCCCTGAAGGGGGAGCAAAGTGATGGATGGGATTCGTGGAACTCGCGTTCGACGACAGATCCCCCTGAAGGGGAGCAAAGAGGCTGTTGGATGATCGGGGACACGCCGACAGCCCGTGCTGGCGACCGTGTCGCCGGGCAACGGTTTGGCCCCCGATGGCGGGGCTCCCGCATCCAAGGCAACCGAGCCGGTGCGCGGGACAGGTTGTGCCCCCGCCGGCGGGGGCTCCCGGCGAAGCCGGGTGGGGGTGGTCGTTGGCCGGGCGTAGACCACCCTCAGTCTCACTGCGTTCGACAGCTCCCGCCAGCGGGAGCGGGGATGCGAAGCGCGGCTGAGGGGCCGGAAGCGGAGCTATTGCTTCCTGCGGCCGGCGACCGCCTTGGCGATGGCCCAGATGACGGCGACGAGGATGAGGACCACGCCGATGCCGCCGAAGAACAGGGCGGTCAGGGTCTGCGGGTCGATGCCGAGCATCCAGACGGTGACGTCGGGCAGGCGCAGGCCGAGCAGCAGTCCGAATGCGCCGACGAGGATGCCGACGACGCCGAGCAGGATGGTAGGCACGCTCGGCCCGCTCGGGGCGATCGCCGCCGGCGCGGGGGCCGCGGATTGTGCGGAGGTCGGCGCTACCGTGGGATTCTGCGGCATCGATTCAGGCTTGGGTTCGGGCTGCTTGGGTTCGGGCTCCGGCTCGTCGTCGGCGACGCCCATCAGGCGGTTCAACGGGGTGTTGAGATCCACGGCGGGGAGGGGCTTGTCGAGGACCTGTTCGGTGGGCGGGGCGATGTCCGGCTTCACGTCGGCGGGCGCGGGCATGGCCTGCGTGTCGACGATGTCCTGCAGGGAGTGGTTGCGGGAGTCGTCGAATCCCTTGTCCGCGACGGCCTGTTCCGCGGATTGTTCCGCGGGCATGGCCTGCGTGTCCATCGTCCTGATATTCGTGGTCTTGTCCAGAGTCTTTTCGTCAGTCATCGGAGTGCTCCTTCTTGTCGTTCGCGCCGGAATCCTTGGAACCGGAATCCTTGGAACCGGAATCGTTCGTGCCGGAGGCGGTCGTGTCGCCGTTCTGCACGGCGTAGTGCTTGCGGGTCGTGAGGTCGAGCGAGGCGACGTCGTTCTTCGCGATCTGCCTGACGAAGTCGGTGTAGCTGGGCAGCAGCGTCTCGGAGGCGTAGCGCACGATCACCTTGCCGGAGACGCCGGAGGCAACGTTGATGAGGAACGAGCTTTCGTCGGTCTCGCCGTTGCCCTGCCAGTCGTAGTTGCCGGACTGGTAGCCGTCCGCGTTCATCATGCTGTCGTCGCGATTGTCGCGGACTCCGGCCAACCGCTCGAGGAACGGCACCTCCAGCGTCGTCGTGCCGTTGTTGCGCACGATCTGGTCGTAGCCGCCCAGCGTGTCGCCCTGCGTGTAGACGAATCCGCCGGAACCGAACGCGTACGGGCATCCGTCGGGCAGCGTCACGTACACGTGCGCGTTGCGTACGGACAGGTTGATCTGCCCGGCCGGGCATCCGGCCTTGTACGTGTTCGTCCGGTCGCCGCCGTAGCTCCAGTTGCCGTATTTGCTCAGGTCGATGTTCGCGGTGCTCAGGTCGTAGTCGACGCCTTGGAAGTGGACACCCTGTTCGAGTGTGCGAAAGGTCTCCGGACTCGAATCGGACACCCAATAGTTCATGTTCGGGTTGAGGGATGACGTGCCGTTCGAACCGTCGCTGTAGACCGCGTCGGAGTTCTCGCCGAGTCGCGCCTGCACGGCGACCATCCCGTACGCGTTCTCGGATCCGGCGCTCGACCCGGCTCCCAATCGCACTTCGGTGTAGCCGTTGCGGACGGTGTTGATGTCGTAGGTCGAGTAGCCGGCGACGCCGGTCGCGACGATCATGCAGCAGGCGACGAATCCGGCGATGAGCGCGAGCGGGATGAGTCCGCCGGAGCGGCGCCCCACAGCACCGAGGATGACGAGCAGCACGCCCATCGCGATGCACACGGCGGATATCCACACGGTCATCATCGTGACCGCGTTGACGATGCTTTCACCGGTGTGGCTGTCGGCGTACCCGTGCTCCATGGCGAGCATCACGGCCGCGCCGGAGACGAGCGACAATCCCATGACGAGCAGGACGAGGAACGGCCCGGCCGGTTTGCGGCGTGCGCGGCGCGGCGTGGGCGCGGGAATCGCGGAGACGGGGATCGTCCGCATCGTCGGCATGGGCGCGGGAGCGGGCGCGGGACCGTAGGACGGAGCCCCATAGGACGGTGCCCCGTAGGCCTGTGCCGGACTGTAAGGCGCTGCCGGACCTGCCGGCGAACCGGCGGGATTCACCGGCGCGCCTTGGGGAGGCACCGGGCCGCCCGGATACGCCGGCCCGCCGGCCGCGCCCCCGCCCGGATACCCGCGCGGCGGCACCGGACTGTACGGCCCGTTCGGCCCCTCTTTGCGGTAGCCGTACCCGTAACCGTGCTGCTGGCGCATGCCGCTCTGGCAGATGGCCCACAGCGCGACGGCGGCGACGGCGATCGCCACCCATCCGGCGCCGACGATGAGCACGGCCACGCCGAGCATCACGAACGCGCCCAGACAGTTCCAATCCCACCTGCCGGCGACGAGCTCCTCGGCGAGGATGCGCCCGTCGCGCGCGTCCGGCAGCATCAGCCACGCGAACGCGTACAGGGCGGCGCCGAAGCCGAACAGGAAGGTGAAGACGATCATCAGGGCCCGCACGAGCGTGGGGCTCCATCCGAGGCGGGCGGCGATGCCGCTGCACACGCCGCCGATCCAACGGTCGTCGCCGCGCACCACGCCGGAGGCGCGGAACCAGGCGAACACCTTGGGCAGAATCTTGTTGTTGTTCTCGTTCATGCCTCCATTACAGCAGCCGCACGCTTGCACGACCGTCGGGGAAACCCCTGATTCTTCCCTGAACCCGGGCTAGGAATCCTGATTCCACACCCCGAAGCGGGCACAATGGAGGCATGACCTCACCGAATCTCCCGCCCCTGCGCCCGGCGAAGCTCCCGCTCATGCGCCCGACCCGCGGCCGCATGCTCGCCGGCGTCTGCAAAGGCGTCGCCCTGCATCTGGGAATACCGACCGGCTGGGTGCGGCTCGCGTTCGTCGCGCTCACGTTCCTGTGGGGCGCGGGCGTCGCCGCCTACCTGTTCCTGTGGATGTTCGTTCCCGTGGGCGATCCGTTCGCCGCGGCCGCGGCGGCCGCCCAGGCGCAGGCCACGCCGGTCGCGAACGCGCCGCTCGCCGCCGGCAACCGCGACACGGCGACCGGCCGCACGCGCGCCGAATCGGCCGCCGAGGCGATGCATGGTTCGACGGAGAACGTGGCGACCGCGATCCGCCGCATCCCGCTGCCGACGCTCGTCGCATGCGTCGGTCTCGCGCTCGTCGCGATGAGCGTCGCATTGGGCGGCACGAATCATGCCGACCTCATCATGCCGCTGCTGCTCGCCGCATGCGGTCTCATCGCCGCGTGGTCGCGGTTCGACGCGAAGCAGGGCCGCATCCCGACTATGGTCGCCGGTCTCGTCCTCATCTTCCTCGCCTATGTGGCGTATGTGACGACCGTCATGTATTCAGGCACGCCATTCCCCCGCCGCATCATCGTCGCCGGTTTCCTCATGCTCGTCGGCGTCGTGCTCGCGATTCTGCCGTGGGCGGGCGCGACGCTGCGCACGCTGACCGCCGAGCGCGCGATGAAGGAGCGCGAGGAGGAGCGCGCCGACATGACCGCCCACCTGCATGACGGCGTATTGCAGACGCTCGCGCTCATCCAACTGCACAGCGCGGAACCGGACATGGTGTTCACGCTCGCCCGCGCGCAGGAGCGCGAGCTGCGCGCGTGGCTATATCAGGAGCGCGTCACGTCGGATCGTTCGGTGAGCGCGGGCGTGAAGGCGATCGCCGCCGAAGTGGAGGACGGTCACGGCCGTCCGATCGACGTCGTGACCGTCGGCGACGCGCGTCCGAGCGCCGCGACGGACGCGCTGCTCGACGCGACGCGGCAGGCGCTCGTCAACGCGGTCACGCACGGCGGCGAACCGGTGTCCGTCTACTGCGAGGCGGGCGCGCGGGCGGTCGAGGTGTATGTGCGCGATCACGGCGACGGCTTCGACGTGGACGCGATCCCGCCGGACCGTCTCGGCATCCGCGAGTCGATCGTCGGCCGCGTGCGCCGCCGCGGCGGTACAGTGGAAATCGTGTCGCGGCCCGGGTGGGGCACGGAAGTGCGCATGCGCATGCCGGTCGCGGCCGCGCCGGAAGGCGCCGGCGCGGCCGGCGGCGCGCGCACGACGGTCGACGACGATGCGTCGCGACGGGACGGGAAGGAATGATGGACGCGATGACGGAGGGATACGGGATGACGATGCGTGATGACGCGACGACGGGAACGGCGACGGGCGACGCGGCCGGAACGACCGCGACGGGCGACGGCGCGCGAATCCGCGTGGCCGTGGTCGACGACCATGAGATGTTCCGTGCGGGCGTGACCGCCACGCTGCGCACCGAATTCGACATCGTCGGCCAGGGCGCGGACGTGGACGGTTCGATCGCGATGATCGCACGGACCAAGCCCGACGTGGTGCTGCTCGACGTGCACGTGCCGGGCGGCGCGGGCGGCGGAGGCGCGGAGATCCTGCTCAAGTCGAAGGCGTACTCCCCCGCCTCGGCGTTCCTCGCACTGTCGGTGTCCGACGCGCCGCAGGACGTGGGCGCGGTGATCCGCGCCGGCGCGCGCGGCTACGTGACCAAGACGATCACCGGCGCGGACCTCATCTCGTCGATCAAGCAGGTGCACGAGGGGTACGCGGTGTTCTCGCCGAAACTCGCCGGATTCGTGCTGTCCGCGTTCCAAGGCGCGGCCGGCGCGGACGCTGTGGGCGCAGGCTTCGGCGCGGGACTCGGCATGGCCGGCACAGGCGGCGCGAACCGCTACCCGTCGCATGACGAGGAGCTCGACCGGCTTTCCCGCCGCGAACAGGATGTGATGCGCCTGATCGCGCGCGGATACACGTACAAGGAGGTCGCCGCCGAGCTGTTCATCTCCGTGAAGACCGTGGAGACGCATATGAGCGCCGTGCTGCGCAAGCTCCAGCTGTCGAACCGCACCGAACTGACCCGGTGGGCGGCCGACCGTAGAATCGTGTGAATGACCGATGACGAATCCGTCCAGATGACCACGCGAGAGACCGCGCAATCCGCTCCACGCCCCCGCCGCGCGCGCAATATGCGCGTGGAGATGCTGCGCGTCGCCGCGATCCTCGGCATCGCCGTGTTCCACACGTTCCAGCCGTGGTTCGCCGTGGTCGCCGTCGCGACGCCGATCGACCGTCTGCCGGCGGAGCTGCAGCCGGTCGCGGCGAATCCGGCGGCGATGTGGGTGCTCGGCATGACCGCGCTGCTCGGCGCGTGCGGCAACCACATCTTCTACATGATCTCCGGGTTCTATCTCATCCCGTCCGCGGCGACGAAGCCGCTGCGCGTCCAATGCGCGGCGACCGTGCGACGTGCCGCGATCATCGTGCTGTCCGTGCTGTTCTACGTCGCCGTATGCGCCGTCATCAATGTGTTCACACCGGTGCCGCGTTTCGGCGCCGTCGGCTGGTGGGGCATGGGCCTCGAATTCGTCTGGCTGTATCTCGTGTTCGTCGTCGTCGCGCCGGCGGCGGCGTGGCTGTTCGCGCGCATGGACGCGCGGACCCGCCACGCGCTCGCCGCGCTCGCGCTCGTGATCGTGTTCGCACTGAACGCGTACATCGCATTCGTCGCGCCGGAGGGCGGCCGTGGACTGACCGACTGGCGCAAGCTGATGAGCGCGGTCACGTATCTGGCGACGTTCCTGTTCTCCGGCATCCTCGGCATGGACGTGCGTGCGGGCCACGCCGCGACGCCGCGGTTCTGGCGGCGCGCGCTGGTCGCGGTCGTCGCCGTGACGGCGCTGCTCGAAGCCGTGTTCGCCGTGGCCGGCGCGCGCGGATTGCTCATGGCGATGTCGTTCAAATCGACGTCGCTCGTCTCGTTCCTCGCCGCATGGTTCGCGCTGATGGCGGCGGCGACCGGCGGCGACACGCGTCGCGACGCCGGCGGCGCGGATGCCGCCGAACCGGCGCGGCCGCACGCGATCGTGCGTTTCGCGGCCGCCGTCGCGTCCGGCATCCTCGGCTTCTACATCGCGCAGTCGCTGACGGGCGGCCTGTGGCACGACCGTTGCACCGCGCTGATGACGTCGCTCGCCGCGCACGGCGGCGCGGGCGTCACCGGCGCGATCGCGTTCGCACTGCTGTTCTCCGTCGCATTCGTGCTCGTCGTGACGGTTGTGGACCGGTTCACGCGTCAGCCGCTGCTGCGTGCGATGCGGCTGCTGCGCTAGACTGTTGCGCGGTTGAACGACGGTGGGAATACACGCGAATACACGGAACGGGGCTTCGGAGATTTCCGAAGCCCCGTTCGTTACGGCGGACAGAGCGAGATTCGAACTCGCGGAAGGTCGCCCTTCAACGGTTTTCAAGACCGTCTCTTTAGACCGCTCAGACATCTGTCCGTATCGCGCATGCTCCATTTCGGCCGCATGCACGACGATTCATTATACAGAAGGTGCGGAACACGCCCTTCCGCCTTCACGGCGGCGCGCCCCACACCCCTAAACCGCCCCCGGCATCCCATGGTGCGGCAAAATCCCCATGGTGCGGTAGGTCAAAACGGCTATTTTCCGCCGTTATGGAGATTGTGTGTTACCGCACCATGGGGATTGGGCGGGATGGGATGGGTGGGATGTGTGGTGGGTGGTTACGCCTTTGGGGGCGTCAGGCCTCCCACTTGGTGGGCTCGATGACTTCCTTGCCGCCCATGTAGGGACGCATGGCCTTCGGGATCTCGATGGAGCCGTCCTTCTGCTGGTGGTTCTCGAGGATCGCGACGAGCCAGCGGGTGGTGGCCAGCGTGCCATTAAGCGTGCTCACCGGGCGGGTGGAGCCGTCCTCGGTGCGCTCGCGGATGTTCAGGCGACGGGCCTGGTACTCGGTGCAGTTCGAGGTGGAGGTGAGCTCGCGGTAGCGGCCCTGGGTCGGCACCCACGCCTCGCAATCGAACTTGCGGGCGGCGGAGGAACCGAGATCGCCGGCGGCGGTGTCGATGATGCGGTACGGCACCTCGACCTTGGCGAGCATCTCCTGCTCCATCTCCAGCAGGTGCTGGTGCTCCGCGTAGGAGTCCTCCTGCTTCGCGTAGACGAACATCTCCACCTTGTCGAACTGGTGGACTCGGATGATGCCGGAAGTGTCCTTGCCGGCGGCGCCCGCCTCGCGGCGGTAGCAGGAGCTCCAGCCGCAGTAGCGCAGCGGGCCGTTGCCGAGGTCGAGGATCTCGTTCTCGTGCATGCCAGCCAGCGCCACCTCGGAAGTGCCGACGAGGTACTGGTCGTCGGGCTCGCGCAGACGGTAGATCTCGTCGGCGTGGGAGTTGAGGAAGCCGGTGCCGCGCATCACTTCGGGACGCACGAGCGTCGGGGTGATGGCGAGCGTGAAACCGTGCTCCTCGGCCTGATCGACGGCCATCGTGAGCATCGCGATCTGCATGCGGGCGACCTGGCCGCGCAGGAAGTAGAAGCGGGAGCCGCCGACCTTGACGCCGCGGCGCATGTCGATGCCGGCGACCTCGGTGCCGAGGGTCAGGTGGTCCTTCGGCTCGAAGCCTTCGGCCGCGAAGTCGCGGATCTGGCCGACCTTCTTGACGACGACGTAATCGTCCTCGCCGCCTTCCGGCGCCTCCGGCTCGACGATGTTCGACAGCTTCCACATGGCGGTGGTGTATTCCTCGGACGCGGCGTCCGCGGCGGCCTTGTACTCGGAGACCTTGTTGGCGAGCGCCTTGGTCTCGGCGATCAGCTTGGCCTTCTCGTCCGCCGGGGCGGCGGCGACCTTCTTGCCGATTTCCTTCTGCTGGGCGCGGGCGGCCTCGAATTCCTTGAGGGAGGAGCGGCGCGCCTCGTCGGAGCGCAGGACCTCGTCGACGAGTTCGACGGACTCGCCGCGCTTGCGCTGGGATTCCTTGACGACATCGGCGTGTTCGCGAATGAATTGAATATCAAGCATGCCGCCCAGCCTACCGCCGTAAGCCGACACGCGGGGCGCGGGGCCTGACCGGGTCCTGTCCCGCCTGTATCGTCCGTTCCCCGCTCCTGCAGCGCAGCGCAGGCGTCCCCGTGCCAAATGCGTCGGTCCCGCACCAAACGTGGCACGCAACCGACGCCTACAGACCTCGCAGCATCGTCACCGCGCCAAGCGTGGCGCGCATCCGACGCAGACAGCTAGCTCAGCGTCGGTTCCGTGCCAAGGGCGGCACGCATCCGACGCCTACGGCCTTCGCAACGTCGGCGCCATGCCAGATATGGCACGCAACCGACGCAAATCATGCGCCCAGCGCACATCACACCGCACCCGCATCACACCGCCACCCGCAAACCCGCCATGCCCCGCCCCCCACGTGCAGGAATCGTTCAATTATCCCGTGGCGATGCGGGAAACCGAGCGTCGGGTGAGCAGAATAAGGGTTATGCCCACAGCCGCAGTCATCATCGCAGTAGTCATCGGCGTCGTCGCCGTCATCGTCGCAGCCGCGCTCGCCATGCGCGCGTACCGCCGCCGCCGTCTCGCCGAGAAACTCGTCAAACGCGATGACGACCAGGTGCATTACGCGTTCATCATCAATCCGTCGAAGCCGCAGGCGGACGCCCGCCGCGCGCGCATCGAACGGTTCTGCGAGGAGAAGGGCCTCACGGAGGTCGAGTTCATCGACACGCAGCTCGACAAGGATGGCCGCGCGTGCGCGCTCGAAGCGCTCGCGCACGGCGCGGACGTGGTCGTCGCGGTGGGCGGCGACGGCACGGTGCGCACGGTCGCGTCGGCCGTGTCCGGCACCGGTCATGCGCTCGGCATCGTGCCGATCGGCACCGGCAACCTGTTCGCGCGCAACATGGGCATTCCGGTGGACGACATCGACGCGGCGCTCACCGTGGCCACGTCGCACGGATCGCGGCGCGTCGACATGGGCCGTCTCGCGCTGCTCGACCATCCGGAGGACGATCACGCGCACGCGTTCCTCATCATCGCGGGCGTCGGGTTCGACGCGGCGATGATCGACGACACCGATCCGGAATTGAAGAAGAACATCAGCTGGCTCGCGTATTTCGTGGGCGGCGTGAAGAACCTGTTCGCGCCGAAGTATCGTGCGAACGTGACGATCCGGAGCGCGGACGGCAGCACACATTCGACGCGCGGACTCGTGTTCCGCACGTTCATGGCCGGCAACTGCGGCCAGATTCCCGTGTTCTCGCTGATGCCGAACGCCTCGTTCAACGACGGTCTGCTTGACTTCGAGATCATCGACACGACGGGCGGGCTCATCGGTTGGGCGAACCTGTTCGGCGACGTGGTGCATCAGACGATCACCGGCAAGGCGGAGCAGAATCCGCTTTCGACGAATTCGACGATCGACCAGGTGCAGGGCGTGAGCGCGGAGCTCGTGTTGGAGAAGCCGACGCCCGCGCAGGTGGACGGCGACATGCTGCCCGCCACGCAGCACATCCGGTTCACCGTGGACCGTGAGGCGCTGATCGTGCGCGTGCCGGAGATCACGCGGCAGGACCCGTCCGCCACCGGCACGATGGAGCCGATCCGGTCGTAGGAAACGCTAGGCGGCGGTGACGCGGGCCACGTGGAGGGTGAGGTAGGCGATCTCATCCTTGGTGAGCGTGGTGTCGAGTCGCAGTTCGATGAGTTCGGCGATGCGGCCCGCGCACTGCGACGCCTCCGGGTAGGATTGCGCGATCGATTCGACGATCGCCTCCGGTTCGCGTTCCAGTTGCTCATGCTGGTGGATGCGCACGAACAGGTAGCGCAGATGCGTGATGAAACGGCCCACGTTGACGGAGTGTTCGTCGAGCGTGATGCCATAGGCGCTTTCGATGACGGCGAGCAGCTGTTGGATGACGCCGGTCATCGTGTACGTGCTGGACAGGTCGCCGGTCGCGAATCCGGCGTTGACGAGATGCAGCGCGAACGCGACGCCTTCGCTGGATGAGAGCGCGTTGTTGAGCCGCCGGTTCAATGCGTGCAGCAGCTCCTGCCCCTGCTCGTATTCGCGCTCGTACAGCGACTGCACCTCTTCAGTGAGGGGATACGGAATCGAGGGGATGCCGTTCTTGACGCGGCGGAGCGCCCCGCACACGTGGTCGGCGAGCGCCATGACGAGCGTGGGATTCTGCGCGGCCTCCTCGCCCATGCCGATCTCGTCCATGGTCTCGGAGACGAGTTTGATGATCTCGGGCGGGATGTCGCCGAGCAGCTGGGCCATGTGGTCGGGGTCGCGGCCGTCGGCGGGCACGAACACACGTGCCACCTTGGTGCGGTCGACCTTCATGCCCGGCTTGGCCTTGAATCCGAGCCCACGCCCGGTGAGGATGACTTCACGCCCCCGGTCCTTCGCCAGGACGACGTTGTTGTTGAAGACGCGAAGTATTTCCATGACAGCCCTTTCACCGCAAGGTCCGCGGGGAGACGACGACAGGTCGGCCTCGCCGCGGATCCCTTTCCCAGCATAGCCGACGCGCCGGCCCGGAATCATGGCGGCAATTGCCGTCAGATTCGGGACCGGCGCGTCGGGAATGGTCACTTCTCGATGGCGATGACCTCGTCGCCGGCCTTGACGTCCACGTCCGTCTTCGGAGTGACCGCCTTGAGCATGGCCGTGTTGAGGACCGTCATCAGCGTGGTGGTGCTGTAGCCGGCGGCCTTGACCTTGTCGAAGTCGACGGCGACGAGCGGATCGCCGGCGTTGACGCGATCGCCCTTGGCGACCTTGACGTCGAAGCCTTCACCGTTCATCTTGACCGTGTCGATGCCGACGTGCACGAGCACTTCGACGCCGTCGTCGGTCTTGAGGCCGAACGCGTGGCCGGTCTCGGCGACGGTCTGGAGCACACCGGAGACCGGGGCCTTGACCACGGAGGCGGCGGGCTGGACGCCGACGCCCTCGCCGAGGGCGCGGGAGGCGAACACCGGATCGCCGGCGTCGTCGAGGGAGACGACGTGGCCGTCGACCGGGGCGAGCACGGCGGTGGTCGGCGCGGCGTCGACGGCCGGAGCCTCGGCCTTGGTCGCGGTGGCGGTCGCAGTCGCGGCGGCCGGGGCGGCCTCGACGGCGGCGGCACCGCCCTTGCCGGCCTTGGCCTTGGCGGCGGCGGCGACGCGGGCCTTCACTTCGGCCTTCTGCTCCGGAGTGCGGTAGTCGAGGGTGATGATGAGGACCATCGAGGTGATGAACGCGGCGGCGATGGACACGGCGTAGACCCACATCTGGTTGAACACCGGGATGGTGAGCAGCGAGGTGAAGGCGAACGTGGTGGTGGTCACGCCGTGGACGCCGGCGGAGGACGGGAACAGCCAGCCCATGACGGCGATCACGACACCGCCGACGCCACAGCCGACGAGCATACGGGAGTAGATGAGCTTGTAGCGCAGGTGGATGCCGTAGAGGGACGGCTCGGAGACGCCACCGAGCAGGCCGGCAGCGAGGGCGCCGATGGAGGTCTGGCGCATCTGGTCGTCCTTATCACGGATGGAGAGGAACAGCACACCGGCGGTGGCACCGAAGCAGGCGAAGTTCCACGTACCCATCGGACCCTGGATGAAGTCGTAGCCGAGCGTCTGGATGTTCATGAGCATGAGGGCGTTGAGCGGCCAGTGCAGACCCAGCGGCACGAGGAACGGGTAGAGCAGCGGGATGGCGATGGCGAAGATGAACGGCGCGTGGGAGTTCATCCAGGACAGGGCGACGCCGACGCCGTTACCGGCCCAGACGCCCAGCGGTCCGATGATGTAGGCGGTCAGGGCGCCGACGATGATCATCGAGAAGAACGGCAGGAAGACGAGCTGGACGGAGTCCGGGATGATCTTCTTGAGCCCGTGGTAGACGAGGGCGAGCACGGCGGCCATGAGCAGCGGCACGAAGACCTGTCCGGAGTAATCGGACATCTGCATCGGCAGGCCGAACACGGTGGTGGTGCACTGCGTGTTGCCCATCACCTTGACGCACTTGACGGCGTCGCCCCACTGCTTCGGATCCTGCAGGGTGGTCATGAACTGCGGGGTCATGAGCATGGCCATGATGGAGCCGCCCAGCCACGGGTCGACCTTCAGCTTCTTGGACGCGTTGTACGCGATCATGATCGGCAGGAAGTAGAACACGCCCTTCCAGATGGCCTGGATGAACACGAGGCCGGTGGTGGCGGTGTCGTTCTCGACGAGGCCGAGGGAGATGGCCAGGTTGACGAGCGCGATGATGATGGACGCGCCGAGCAGGACGCCCAGGATCGGGCGGAAGGAGTCGGCCAGATACTCGAAGAAGTTGTCGAGCCAGGCGACCTTGCCACGGATGCCCTTCTTGCGTTCCGCGGCCTTGAGTTCGGCGTTGGACATCTCGCCATCGCCGTCGTCGTCCGGGACGGTGCCGGCGCCGAGGCCCGCCATCTCCGGCAGGTGCATGATCTCGTCGTACACGGAGGCGACCTGGCCGCCGATGACGACCTGGTAGCGGTCGCCGGACTGCGGCACGCCGCCGAGCACGACCTTGTTGGCGTCGAGGGAGGCCTGGTCGACCTTGCCCCCGTCCTTGAGTTCGAAACGCAGTCGAGTGGCGCAGTGCGTCAACGACTTGACGTTGGCGGCACCACCGACGGCGGTGATGATCGCCTTGACATCGTCCTGATGCGACATCGTGTTCTCCATTTCCTTCATTCCATATGTCGCAGTTCCCCCACGTGTCAGGTCGGCATTGGCCCAGACAACGAAAAAGACCTGGGGCAAGAGTCTGACCGTAGGGGATATGCGCCTTGTGGGCGACCGTCCCTATGGTTTGGCTCACGCCTCAGGTCTTGCCTCGAAATCTTGAGTAGCAACCCTGCTAAGGAAACTGACAGTGCGTCACTATAACAGAACGGTAACAATCGTGCAAACCTTTTCACGCTCACGACGTGTCGCCAGTAATTCCAAGGGTTTTCGCAAAAGTCATTTCCGGAATCGGCGTGCATCGGGCGAGAGAATCGTGAGGTCGGACGCGCTGGACCGTCCGCGCCGCGCCCACGGGACGACCGCGCGGACATCCGTCGGGGATTCATCCGACGTTCACACACATTTCAGAACAATTAATCACAGAACATAACGTGTTGCGCGGCCCCGTCGCCGTACAATGGGATTCATGGTAGCAAACAATGCGGGCAAGCCCGCCACCCCAGAAGATCTGATCAACGTCGATGAGGTCATCGGCAAGTACTATGACCTCGTCCCCGACCCGTCCGTTCCGGAACAGCGTGTCATCTTCGGCACCTCCGGCCACCGCGGATCGTCCCTGAAGACCTCGTTCAACGAGGCCCACATCGTCGCCATCTCCCAGGCCATCGCCGAATACCGCAAGAAGGCCGGCGTCACCGGCCCGCTGTACCTCGGCTCCGACACGCACGCGCTGTCCGGCCCGGCCAAGAAGACCGCGATCGAGGTGCTCGTCGCCAACGGCGTGCACGTGCGCATCGACTCCCGCGACGACTTCGTGCCCACCCCGGTCGTCTCCCAGGCGATCCTGACCCACAACCGCGCCGCCGACGGCACCCAGCGCTTCGAAGGCGAAGGCCTGGCCGACGGCATCGTCGTCACCCCGTCCCACAACCCGCCGACCGACGGCGGCTTCAAGTACGATCCCGTCACCGGCGGCCCCGCCCCGGCCGACGTGACCAACGCGATCGCCGCCCGCGCCAACGAGCTGCTCGGCGACTACAAGAACGTCAAGCGCGTGCCCTACGAGGAGGCCGTCAAGTCCGAGTACGTCGAGGGCTTCGACTTCCGCGAGCACTACGTGGCCGACCTCGGCAACGTCATCGACTTCGACGTGATCCGCAACTCCGGCGTGCGTCTCGGCATCGATCCGCTCGGCGGCGCGTCCGTCAACTACTGGCCGCTCATCAACGAGAAGTACGGTCTGAACATCGGCGTGGTCCGCCCGGAGGTCGACCCGACCTGGCGCTTCATGACGATTGACCACGACGGCAAGATCCGCATGGACCCGTCCTCGCCGTACGCGATGAAGGGCCTCGTCGACCAGCTCAACGCCGGCGCGTGGGACAAGTACGATCTGGTCGGCGGCACCGACCCGGACGCCGATCGCCACGGCATCGTCTGCCCCGACTGGGGTGTGATGAACCCGAACCACTACATCGCCGTGTGCGTCGAGTACCTGTTCGGCGGCAACCGTCCGGGCTGGCCGAAGGGCGCCGCCGTCGGCAAGACCCTCGTCTCCTCCTCCCTGATCGACCGCGTGGCCGCGTCGATCGGCGCGAAGGTGCTCGAGGTGCCCGTCGGCTTCAAGTGGTTCGTCGACCCGCTGTTCTCCGGCGAGGTCGCGTTCGGCGGCGAGGAGAGCTCCGGCATGAGCTTCCTGCGCCGCGACGGCCGCGTGTGGACCACCGACAAGGATGGCCTGATCCCCGACCTGCTAGCCGCCGAGATCACCGCGAAGACCGGCAAGAACCCGGCCGAGCTGCACAAGGACCAGGTGGCCCGCTTCGGCGAGTCCTGGTACAAGCGCGTCGACACCCCGACCACGCTCGAGCAGAAGCAGAAGTTCGCCTCCCTGTCCGGCGACGACGTGACCGCCACGCAGCTCGCCGGCGAGGACATCACCGCCAAACTGACCGAGGCGCCGGGCAACCACGCCAAGATCGGCGGTCTCAAAGTCACCACGAAGGACAACTGGTTCGCCGCCCGTCCTTCCGGCACCGAGAACATCTACAAGGTGTACGCCGAGTCCTTCGAGAGTCCCGAGGCCCTCGACAAGGTGCTCGCGGAAGCCTCCGAGGTCGTCGACAAGGCCCTCGGCGAGTGACATCGCCTAGGCCCTGCTGACGAAGCCTGCCCGATACCGAAGGCGCCCGAATCCCCGCTCATGGGGATTCGGGCGCCTTCGTCTTGCGGCGCCGCGCCTCGGCGGGCACCCCCGGCGGGCACCCATCCGCTTCGGCAATCCTATTTCAACAACTTCCCGAAATGTAAATAAGTTGTTCATTATTTAGACAACTACCCTCCCCCTGAGCCATCGCCGCCTTACACTGCCCCTTACAGGGGCAACAAAGCCTCCATATAGGGATTCAACACACGGGACGACCCGACCGGCTCCCCCGAATCCCACAGGAAAGGACCACTTTTGGCATCTCAGGAGAAGAAAGACAGGGCGCGCGTCATTCGAGCCGCCATATGCGCCGTGGCCGCCTCGGCCACACTGATGGCGGTCGGCATCGCGCCGGCGTCCGCCACCCCCTCCAGCGCTTCCGTCAACGCGGATAAGACGCTGACTCTGCCGGTTCAGTTCATCGACTACAACAAAGACAACCTGCTGTTCGAATACGCGATGGGCGCCGGTACCGGCGCCAACGATCTCTCGTTCAACAACGGCAAGAACGGCACAGCGAGGAAAGGCCTCGTCAACAAGACGCTCGGCAAGAACGGCATGCCGCAGTACAACAAGGCCGCCGTCGAGCAGATCGCGAAGGGCATCGACACGGAGCTGGGACGCGCGGACGCAACCGCGATTCCGGCCGAGCCCACCCAGCGCACCTTGTTCCAGCGCCTGCTCAACCAGTTCGTGACGGTCCCGGCCACCACGACCACCGTGCTCAACCCGAACACCCCCGGTGCCGACAACGCCGGCGCGTTCACCAACTGGAACTGCGGCACGGGCTCGCAGGTCGTCGGTGATACCTGCATGACCCCCGACGGCACCACCGCCCCGTCCGTCGACACCCTGTGGCAGCAGGACGGCAACGGCGTCTACGGCTACAACACGGCCTCCACGCTCACCAGCAGCAAGTTCACGGTCACGCCGAACACCGAATACAAGCTCACCTTCTGGGCCGACAACGGCGGCGCCACCGCGGCCGGCATGAACGTCGCCATCAAGGACGGCAAGGGCAACGCCATCAAGGCGTACAACGCCGCTCCCGCCGACGCCAACCGCACCGAGCGCGCCAACGTCGCGAAGGACGCCACCGGCTGGCAGGACTTCTACTTCAACAGCGGTGATGCCGCGGCCATCACGCTCGCGCTGACCCCGAGCGCCGACGCGAAGACCGTGCGCGTCGCCGGCGCTCAGCTCGCCCCCGCGGGCGACGACAACGCGTATAACACCCCGGCCTACACCAGCATGCTCGGCGACGGCACGGACTACTTCTACACTGGCAAGACGGACGCCACCGGCACCACGAGCTTCGGCAAGTGGATCGTCTCCGGCGCAGGCAAGGACATCGAATACGCCGCGGGCAAGGCCTCCAAGGTCACCGGCACCATGACGTGGTCCCAGGACGGCGACAGCGTGCGCAGCGTGGCCGGCACGGCCGTCAGCCCGCTGACCCGTACCATCACCGGACTCAAGGCCGGCGAGACGTACACGGTCTCCTACGCGCGCGGCTTCAACGGTACGGCCTACGCCGGCATCAAGGCGACCGACGCGAGCGGCAAGGCGATCACGCTCACGGTTCCGGAAACCGATGAGAACAAGGGCCACAACACGGTCGACCAGATCGACCCGGCGGTTCCCAAGAACGACGACAACGGCGAATTCGGCACCTTCGACGTCACCGCGCCGAAGGACGGCAGCGTGACGCTCGCCATCCTCGCCGGCGACGACACGAGCCTGCAATACCGTGCGGGCGGCATCACGATCAAGCCGAAGCACAACACGCTGAAGTCCCAGACGTATGATGACGCCGTCAAGTCCGTCGATCTTACGAAGAAGATCGACCTCTCCTCGGACAGCACGGACAACGGCATCGGCTACTTCCAGAGCCCGATGGCGTACGCCTACTACATGCTCAACAACCTGTTCACCGGCAACACCGGCACGCCGTACAACGGCTACAAGAACATGGTCCTCGCCTACGACGGCTCCAAGTCGGCGCACGGCCAGCAGATCGACAAGTACACCTTCGCCGCGAATACGAGCGTCGAGGGCGACGTCACCTACCAGCCGGGAACGCAGGACGCCCCGGGCAGCGTCACGTACGATCCGACCAAGACGAAGAGCGAGACCGACGGCAACTTCGGCTTCTTCCCGCTCGACGGCATCGACGGCGGCGAGATGACCGAAGGCAACATCGGCATCCGCGACAAGGACAACAAGCCTGTTCTCGACAAGGATGGGAAGAACGTCTACGTCAAGAAGCAACACAACTACCACTACGCCATGAAGAGCAACGGCGTCTTCACCTACCACAAGGGCGCCGGCCAGTTCTTCGACTTCACCGGCGACGACGACGTGTACCTGTTCGTCAACAACAAGCTCGCCATCGACCTCGGCGGCGCGCATACGGCGGACAGCGAGAGCGTCGACCTCGACAAGCAGGCGGACTCCCTCGGACTGAAGGACGGCAAGACCTACCGGTTCGACTTCTTCTACATGGAACGCCACACCGACGAGGCCGACATCAAGGTGACGACGAACCTCGACGTCACCGCGCTCTCCTCCGACTACACGCTGCTGATCTCCAACGTGCTCAACGGCAAGGCGATGAACGACGGCGACTACCAGTTCACCGTCAAGCCCGCCGACACGGACGCGCAGGGCAATGCCATCTCCGCGGACGCCCGCGAAAAGGCCGCCAAGATGCTCGGTCTTGATACCGCCGACCTCGACAACGGCGAGACCTATGACTCGCCCAAGAGCGAGTCCGGCCGCACCGTCAACCTGGCGGAGCCGCTCACCCTGAAGTTCACTCCGGAGGATGCCGGCACCTACGTGTACGACATCGCCGAATCGCACGTCCCCGGTGACGCCGCGGCCGGATACACCAACGACAGCGCCACGAAGAAGGTCGTCATCACGGTCACGAAGGACGACACGTCCAGCACCGGTTTCACGGTCGTCACGACCGTCGATGGCAAGGAACTGGAATCCGAGAACGGCGTTCCGCCGATCATCAGCTTCGTCAACAGCTGGAAGGACCCCTCCAAGCCGTCCCAGCCGACGAACCCGACGAACCCGGCCACGCCGAAGCATGACGGCGGCACCACCAACAACGGCCAGCCGAAGAACGTGCTCTCAAGCACCGGTTCCTCCGTCCTCTTCGCCGTCGTGGCGTGCATGATCCTCGCCGGAGCGGGCATCCTCGCACTTGCCGCCCGCAAGCGCGACTAAGTTCCGGCCGGATACGCCCCTGTTTGATGGGGCCCGGTAACGAAGGCGGGTGAATCCCTACCACGGGATTCACCCGCCTTCGTCGCATCTGTCGAGCTCGGCGGCGGCGTCGAGGCCGAGACGGTGGCGGATGAGACACCCGGTTGCCAGTGGCAATGCGGAGGCGACGGCCACCGCACCGGAACCGACCGCGATGGTCTTCGCGTTGTCGGCGATGAGCGGCACGTCATCCCCCACGCCGGCAGCACCGGCATCGGCACCCGTCGAACCGTCATCCGCCGTATCCGCATCGCCCGCACCGGCGGAATCCGAGCTCGCATCCGCGCTGGTACCCGTTCCCGCGGTACCGGCCCCCGTGCCGGCCTTCGCGGCACCCGCACCACCCGACGTGGCCACGCCGCTCCCGGAACCCGTACCCGCACCGGTTCCCGTACCGCCGCCCGGGCTTCCCTCCCCCGCATCCACGACATACGACGCGTCGTACTGCACGTACAGCGGCAGCGTCGGTTTCGCGAAGTCACGTGCGCTGCCCGACGTATACCAGTAGGCGGACTGGCCGGTCCCCATTTGGAAGTCGACGAACGACTGCGGGAAGGCGCCCCAGTAGGCCTCGTTAACCGCATCCTTGCCGGCCTGCGAACCGTGGTCGCCGCTCGCGTTCACCGCGACGCCGAGATAGTCGGGCGTCGCGGTGAACCCGTGGTCGTCGAGCGCTTTCGCGACGTCCACCGCATTGCCGCCGGTGAAGTCGGCGAGGTGGATCTCCTGTGGTTCGAGCGTGAGCCACTTGCTCGCGTCGTTCATGTCCGCGCCGTAGCCGCTCGCGGTGGCGGTGAGCGCGCCGGTGCCGTCCGCGGCGAGCGTGAGCGTCGGATCGGTGACGGACCAGTAGGTCATGCCGCCGTAGTAGGCGACCGTCCACGAGCCTTTCCAGCTGACGGTCGTCGTGCCATCCGACTTCACCGTGCCGGTGCCGCCGGAGACCACGACCTGCGATTCGGTGTTGATCGACCGGCCGTCCGCGCGTTTGCCCATCGTCACGTTCGCGCCGTCGCGCGTGAGGCATTTCGACGCCCAGGTCGCCTCGGTCCATTCGCCGTTCGCGTCGGGCTTTTGGATGCTCACGTTCCCGTCGTTCGCCGTGTAGAGGCTTTCATCCCAGGTCTTCGAGCCGCCCGTGTCCGCGGCGACTCCCGCGGAGAGGAAGTTGCAGCCGCCGTAGAACGCGGCCGAATTGGTCTCGTCGTTCATGCCCCAGCGCAGCGTCACGTCGGCGAGTGTCGTGGCGTCCCCGTCATCGCCGGTATCACCATCGCCGGTATCGCCGTCTCCGGAGCCGTCCGCATTGTCAGTACCGTCCGCGCCGTCCGCGGCAGCCGTCGCGCCGTCCGCGGCGAACGCGGGCGCGACGACGGCCACCGAGCCGGCGCACACGGTCAGCGCCGCGGCGAACGCGCACAGCGTCCTCAATATCATGCGCCACACGTCCATCACGAGACCTCCTGTGCCGTCGCCGCGTTCGTCGCCGCGTCGGCCGCCGCATGACGGGTGAAGAACCCGCGAATGTCGGCCGCACGACGCACGACGACGCCCGACGTACCCGCGACCGCGGGCGTCACCGTGGTCTCCCCCACCGGCGACGCGAGCACCTGCGTCTCATCGCCGGCGATGCCGGCCTTCGCCCGTTCGCGCGCCAGCCGTTCGGCCTGCTTGCGCCGCCGTTTCGCGGATCTGAGCTCCTCACGCGCACGCACGTTCTCGGCGCGACGCTCACGCCGCGCCATCTCCTTCTCCATCGCCGCCGGCGAGACGCCGAGCAGCAACGATTTCGCGGCGAGATAGCCGCCGCATCCCGCCGCCAGTACGATGACGGTCATGCCGAGGATGATCGCCGCGGCGACGATCAGCCATCCGGCCACACCCAAGGACGGGGTTCCCACATTCGCTCCTTCCAGCATTGCATCCGTAACCTGTCGTGCGGCGTCGTCCGCGACCGTCGCGCCGCCCGCGCTCTTGCCGGTCTTGCCGGTCGCGCCCGAACCGGACGCCGCCCCCGCCTGCCGCCCCGATTGCGCGGCACCGGAGTCCGCGGCACCCGCAGCGCCCGCGGCGGACGCGGCCGTCGCGCCGAACGTCAACGGCGTGAACGTCTCGTTGTTCGCGTTCGCGACGCCGTGCGCGCCGATCGTGATGATGCCGCACTGCACGGCCGTGCAGTCCACGTCCGACGGGTTGCCGGAACGGTCCGTACTCGTGAACTTCGCGCCGGGCACGGTGATCGTCGCGCTCCACGTGCCGTCGGACGCAATCGTTCCGCCGTTCGCCGCCGACGCGGTCGAACTGCCGGGGAACGCGACGAACACGTCGTAGCCGGCGGGCGCGTTCTCGTCGTCCGGCACATACTTGTAGGTCTCGCCGGTCACACCGCCCTGAGACGGCTTCCACGAGTCGCCGGACGGGTCGCTCACCCATCCGAACAGCACGTAGATGCCGCCGAACCCGTTCTTCACGGACTGGAATCCGCTGCCGGACAGCGCGACCGCCGTATTCCCGTCCGGATTAAGCGTGCCGCCATCCACGCCGACGACGACGCTCGCACCCGCGGCATGGGCGGACGGGACGAAAGCCGACGACGCAACACCCGGCCACACGCCGGCCAACGCGGACGCGACGAGCATCACCGCGGACAGCAATACGGACGCACCGCACGCCGCCATGCGCGTCGCGACGCGCGGCGTCACGCGGGCGGTCATCCTCTTCCCCATCATCATGTCTCCTTCCCATGGATGGTCTGACGGCGGCCGTACACGTGACGACTCACGGCCGGCCGTTCCGGCAGAATCACGAGGCTCCCGTCGCCGCGCCGCAGCACCTCGATCGGACACTGGTACACGGCGGACAGGCGCGCGGACGTGAACACCTCCTCGGGCGTGCCGAGCGCGGCGATCCGGCCGCGCTCGAGCAGCGCCACACGATCCGACCATGCGGCCGCCGCATCCAACGCATGCACGATGACGACCACCGCGCAGCCGGCCTCGGCGTAGTCGCGGCCCAGACGCATCAGCATCTCCTGATGCTTCACATCCATCGCCGCGGTCGGCTCGTCGAGCAGCAGGATCGGCGCGGCCTGCGCGAGCACGCGCGAGAACGCGGCGCGCCCGCGCTCGCCGCCGGACAGTGACGTGTAGACGCGTTCCGCGAGCGACATCGACTCGGTCATCGCCATCGCCGACGCGACAATCATGTCGTCGTCCAGCTCGTCGGGCGTGCCCTCCCACGGCGAACGGCCCATGCGCACGATGTCGTCGACGGTGAACGGGAACGTGACGTCCACGTTCTGCATGAGCACGGAACGGCGCATCGCGAGCTCGGTCGCGTCCCACGCGGCGATCGGCTCGCCGAACAGGCTGATCGAGCCGGACGTGACCGGCACGTCGCCGGTGATCGCGCCCAGCATCGTGGATTTGCCGGCGCCGTTGGGCCCGGCGATGGCGAGCAGTTCGCCGGCGCGGATGTCGAGGTCTATACGATTGAGGATGGTGCGGCAGTCGATCTCGATGCCGACGCCGTCCAGTTCCAGCACGATGTCGCCCGGCTGCGGCGGGACTGGCGGGCGATGCGTACGGCGCGGGTTCAGGATGTTCATGCCCAACCTCCCGACTTGGAGCGGCTGCGGCGCAGCAGCCAGAAGAAGAACGGTCCGCCGACGAGCGAGGTGAGCATGCCGATCGGCAGGTCCGCGAACCGGATCGTGGTGCGCGCGGCGAAATCGGCGATGGTGAGCAGCAGCGCGCCGCCCAGCGCGGAGGCGGGCAGCAGCGCGCGATGCCCGGGACCGATGATGATGCGCAGCAGATGCGGCACGACGAGACCCACGAACGCGATGATGCCGCAGAACGCGACCGCCGACGAGACGAGCAGCGCGACGACAAGCATCGAGCGGAAGCGCAGACGCTCCACGTCGACGCCGAGATGGCGGGCCGGCTTCTCGCCGAGCGCGAGCAGGTCGAGACGATGCGCCATGAACTGCACGGCGATGACGCCGACCACGCACATCGGCGCGACGAGCGCGACCTGGTTCCAGCGCGAGCCGTTGAACGAGCCCATCTGCCAGAACACGATCTGGTCGCGGGCGGAGGTGGGCGCGGCGAACGTGCAGAACGAGATCAGCGCACCGGCCACCGCATTGACGGCCACGCCGGTGAGAATCAACGTGACGACCTCGGTACGGCCGTCGCGGCGTGCGAGCAGGTAGACGGACAATGTGGTGAACAGGCCGCACGCGAAGGCGAGCGCGGGCGTGGTGAGCGCGCCGAGGAAATCCCATCCCATGAGGATCGAACAGCTCGCGCCGACGGCCGCGCCGGAGGAGACGCCCACCGTGCCCGGCTCGGCGAGCGGATTGCCGAACACGCCCTGCATGAGCGCGCCGGCCACGCCGAGCGCCGCGCCGACGACGATCGCCATGACGATGCGCGGGAAGCGCACGTTCCACAACGCCTCCTCGCCGAACGCGCGCGACGGGCCTTGCAGCCAGTGGAGGCCGATTTTGTCGAGCACGGAGCCGAGCACCTGGTCGAAGGGGATGATGAGCTGGCCGAGCGACGCGGAGACGACGGTCATGACGATGAGCCCCGCGGCGAGCACGATGAAGGTGAAGGCGGTCACGCGCGGGGTGCGGGCGGCGAGGCCGAGGTCGGCCGCGTTGGCGCGGATGCGCGCGTCACGTCGGGACTGCTGCGTTGGGGACGCTGTCATTGCCGGGTTCCCTCGCTTTCCTGCTGCATCTCGTCGAGTCGTTTCTGGATGATTTCCGGCTTGCTGTCCGGCTGGTAGCTGTGTTCGGGCGCGTAGACGGCGGTGGCGAGCGCGGCCAGCACCTGCGCGGTCTGCGGGCCGAAGCTCATGATCTCGTAGTCGCTCATGTCGACGATGCGCCGGTGCTGGCCGGCTGGCGTCTCCGCGATGCCGGGCATGGCGAGCATGCCGTCGACGCCTCCCGCGGATTGGACGCCGAGGGTCATCGCGAGGATCACGTCGGGTTTCGCCTTGATGAGCGCTTCGGAGTTGGTGGGGGCCATGCCGTTGAAGCCGACCTCCTCGGCCACGTCGACCGCGCCGATCGATTGGATGAGCGAATCCGCGCCGGAGCCTTCGCCGAACCAGTAGTAGATCGATGTGCCGCGCACGTAGAGGAACACGATGCGGGGGCGTCGCTTCTCGTCCGTGGGGACGAATGTGCGCTGGATGATCTGGATGGTCTGGCTGATCTCGCTGTTCGTGCGTGTGACGAGCTGTTTGCCGAGGTCGCTCACACCGAGCGCGTCGGCGACGGCCTGGATCTGCGCGCCCACGCCGGCGACGCCCTTCTCGCTTTCCAACGGCACGAACACGACCGGAATCCCGGATTGGCGCAACTGCAGCTGCACGTCGTACGGGCCGATCGACGTGTCGGTGATGATGACGGTGGGTTCCAGCGCGAGGATCGCCTCCGCGTTCAGGTCCATGCCGTTGACGGTCACCTTGGGTAGCTTGTCCATGCCGGACGATCCGGTGGCCGTGTCGCGGCCGACCAGGTTGCAGCCGAATCCGAGCGCATACACGGCCGCGGCGAGACCGCCGTTCTGGTTGAGCGCGAGGATGCGCGTCGTATCCGTCACGGTCTGTTCCGGCCCGTCCGCGCTTTCCACGGTGACGGGCAGCCGCTGCTCCTCGAACGGCACGTTCGTAATCGGAATGATCTGGTCCGACCGCGTGTATGCGGTGGTGGGGCCTTCGATCGTGCGCGGGTCGGCGAGCTGCGTGACGTCGGGCAGCTGCGGCGGATTCGGCTCGCTGGAGACGGTAGGCACGTCGCAGCTGTCGAGACTCGCCTCGGAGATCGTGCCGATGTTCGCGCAGCCGCCGAGCGCCAGCAGGCACGCGGCCACGGTCGCCGCCGCGACGCGCGAGATGGAGCGCGGGCGGCGGCGAGCGCGGCGGGAGTCGGTCATCATCCGTCTCAGGCGTTGCGGCGGCGCAGGATGGTCGCGGCGGCCGCGGCGGCCGCGAGCGCGATCATCACGGCGGCGAGCGCGGCGACGGAGGCGCCGGTGGCGCTCAGCGCGGCGGTCGTCGTGGTGTTCGTGGTGCCGGTCGCGGTCGAACCGGTCGCGCCGGTCGTGCCGGTGCCGCCGGTGGTGCCGGAATCGGTGCCGTCACCATCACCCGTGGACTGGTCCGGGGCGGGGGTGACCGGGGACTGCGGCTGGGCCTTGAGCGTGATCGCGGTGGCGGCGTCGAGGCGACGGTCGGTCAGGGACAGGCCGTGCGCGGCGGTCGTGCCGACAACGTAGGTCCTGCCGTATTCGAGCGAGCCGGCGGGCACGGTGACGGTGGCGGTGAAGGCGCCGTCCTTGATGTCGGCGGCCTTGACCCACACGGCCTTGACGAAGTCGTCCGCGGAGGTCGGATTCCGGCCGGCGTTCCACTTGCTCGTGTCGGCGACGACGGCGTACGCGCCGTAGAAGGCGGCGCCGCCGGTGAAGCCGGTGCCCTTGACGGTGAACGTGTTCTCCACGGCCGGATCGATGTCGCCGGTCGGTTCGACGGTGATGGACGGCTTGTCGGCCGGATCGGCGTTCGGAGTGACCGGGTCGGAGGCGGCGGACGCGGCGGAGGAGCCTTCCGCGTTCTTCGCGACGACGGACGCCGTGTAGGAGACGTTCTGCGCGGTGAGCTTGCCGAACGTGGCAGTGGTGGTGTCCACGTCCTGGCTGACCGGGTCGCCGGTGGACGGGGTGAGGGTGACGGTGTAGCCGGTGATCGCGGAGCCGCCGTCCTTGGCCGGGGCCTTCCAGTCGACCTTCACCTGGTACGGGTCGGCCATGCTGCCGGCGACGGTCGCTGTCGGCTTGGCCGGCGCGTCCGGCACGGTGGCCTGCGGTTCCGGTGCCTTCGCGGTGTAGGAGACCTGGATCTCGGCGGGGGCCTTGCGCTGGTCGGCGGCGCCGCCGGAGGCGTACCAGTACGGGCCGGAGCCGGTCTTGGTCACGAAGTCGAGGAACGGCTTCGGCCAGCTCTTGAACATCGTGCCTTGGCCGTCCACGTCGGTCTCGTTGAAGTCGGGGGTGACGATGGTGCCGTCGTCCTTCACGTCGACGTTGGAGAGCGTGGCGATCTCCACGTCCTTCTCCTCATCGAGCACGGAGAACTTGCTCGTATCGTTCATGTCGGTGCCCCATCCGCCGAGCGTGGCGGTGAGCTTGCCGGAGCCGTTCGTCACGGTGAGCTTGAGGTCCTTCGCGTACCACTGGTTGAGGCCGGAGTAGTAGACGACGGTGAACGCGCCGTCCCACGAGATCTCGGCGTCGTCGTTCGCGGCGTCGATCGTGCCGGAACCCTTGGTGAGCTTGACGCGGTTGCCGCTGCCCTCGCCGGTCGCGGAATAGGCGGCGGGCAGGTCCTTGCCGTCCGGCGTGGTCTTGAGGCCGGCCCAGGTGGCGGCCTTGTACGTGCCGTCGGCCTGCTTCTTCTCGATGGACACGTTGCCGTCCGTCTGCTTCCACTCGTTCTCCTCGACGGAGTCGCCGGCCGAGGTCTTGTCGACGATGCCGGCGGACAGGAAGTTGAACGTGCCCGGCGCGTAGGCGCGCCAGTTCGATTCCCTGTTGAGGCTCCACGTGAGCGTGGCGTCGCTGGTGGTCTTGGCTTCGGCGGCGTATGCGGTCGGCGCGACGAGTCCGGCACCGAGCGCGGCGACGGCCGCGAATGTGGCGATCGCGGCACGGCGGGATGATGCGGTCATCCTGGTTCCTTTCGTTCCTTTGCGGAGGTTCTTCGCGGATTCCGCCCCTGATTCCCTTGAGTCGCTGGTGGGCGGCCGCGAAAGCATTTCGCAATGTACGAAGGATTCTTTGGGAAGAACAGTCTTGTGTCCACGGGATGCCGCCGCTATTCGCACGCGCGCGGTGGCAGATTTTCCACGCGAAATCAATAGGTGTGATAAACCTCACATTCCGGAGTGTGGCGCAGTATCGCGCCACACAAGCACGAAAATGAGCACATCACACGTCATGTGGCACGACCTCTCGCCCACACTTACGCAGAACCCACCGATTCCTACCGAGTGTGGCGCGAACACGTGCCATGCAACGCCCCGCGAACCGAAGTGTGGCGCAGTATCGCGCCACACAACGTCGAAACCGCATCCCCAACACGTCACGTGGCGCAGTATCACGCCACACAAGCACGAAAATGGGCACATCACACGTCATGTGGCACGGCCTCTCGCCCACACTTACGCAGAACCCACCAGTTCCTGCCGAGAGTGGCGCAAACACGTGCCACACAACGCCCCGCGAACCGAAGTGTGGCGCACAGGGGAAGAGCATGATCCTCGCACTCAACGTGGAAAACAGGGCGATACGGGTTGAGTGGAAGACAGAGCAATCGACAACGTCATCGAAACAACCCAGTCACTCGGAAACCGTTTCGGTTCGCCACATGCTCCCGGCGAACCGGACAGGACAGCCGATATCCTTATCGTTTCGCTGGAAGCCCCTTCAGAGAAACAATAAGGACACGAAGCAGCGGACTTGCTTCACCACGTTTCTTTACGTAACCCCTATAACCCGGCAACCCCGTTCAGGAGTGCCGCCGCTGTCTCCCCTGCGACAGCACCCGCACCACACCCGGGAACTCTAAAACACACGTTTAGCCCTTCTTCGCCGGAAGGGTGCCAGCCAGTCTACGAAAAAGGGTTTCAGGCCGAAGCCTGAAACCCTAGGGGCGGATAAGGCGAGATTCGAACTCGCGGAGGGGTTCGCCCTCACACGCTTTCGAGGCGTGCTCCTTAGACCGCTCGGACACTTATCCAATCGTCACGTAAAACGCAACCTGTTCATTATAAGCCTGTTCGTCCGATACGCAAATCACCGCGCGTCGCGAGGCCCGCGTCGCGCGCACCCGGCCGCCGCGCCCAACCCGCCGCTACAGCTCCTGCTCGTGGACGGAGGCGTTGACCCACTGGCTCTGCTGGACGTTGTATCCCGAGAAGATGCCGATGTCGAGCATGCAGTCGCGGTAGTCGCGGCCGTGGGCGATCGTGATGTAGTTGTCGTCGACCATGCGGTTGTGGGTCGGATCGAGGCCGATCCACCGGCCGTTGTGGTAGATCTCCACCCACGCGTGCGTCGCGCCCTCGCCGCCCAGCAATCCCGCGATGTAGCGCGCGATCAGACCGCAGTGGCGCGCCACGGACAGCATCACGTGCGCGTAGTCCTGGCACACGCCCTTGCGCTGTTCCAGCGCCTGCTCGGCGGTAGTGCGGATCGTCGTGGAGCCGGGCGTGTAGACGAACGCGCGGAACACCTCGTCCATGATCTCGCGCGCCTTGTCGATCGGCGAGGCGCTGTCCGGCAGGGCGGCGAGACGCCCGCGGCAGATCGCTGTCAGCGCCTCGATCGCGGGGCCGGGGATCGTCAGCGCGGAGTCGAACCGGTAGAGCGGCTTGTAGATCTCCGGCTTGATGTGCTCGTTGTCGACGAACGCGATGCCGGTCACCTTGTAGTTGAACACGTCATGCGGCTCGGGGATGTACCCGGTCTTCACGACCGAATCGAACGAGTCGATGGTGGTCTCCAGATCCACGTCCGGCTCGATGTCGATTTCCACGTCCACGACCTGCTGGCGCGGGCCGGTGGCGGGGATGCACCGCAACTGGAAACGATGATCGGTGACCGGCGAGCTGAAGCTGAGCTTCATCTCATAATCAAACACCAGTTTCTTCATGCTTTCGGGCTCCGGAAAGTGGACGGCAACAACAACAACGACATACTGTCTTCCAACTTTACCAGTGTGACCTGGGTCACGGACGGCGCGCGTCCATGTTCATCGAGTTGAGCGAGCTGCCGTCCTTGACGTCGCCATGGATGGAGCGGCTTCCGAAGTCGCTGAGGAACTCCTGCAGACGACCGTTGAGCTCCGGGTAGCCGCGCTGCGGCAACTGGCCGAGCAGCCAGCTCACGCCCTCGGCGAAGCACTGCGGCAGCGGCATGCCATCGAGCGCGTGCGCGTAGGTCTCCAGCTTGCGCAGCGGCGCCTCCATCTGCGCCATCGGCATGCCGAAGCGCGTGTACAGGTCGATGCGTTCGATGTACTTGCCGATGAAGATGAACGCCTTGAGCGTCATGTCGGCCGCCGAGTTCTCGATGCCGCCCCAGAAGGCGAGCATGTCGTCGGCGATGTCGCGCTGCGTGTAGATGTCCTCCGCGCTGGCGGAGCGTTCGGCCGCGTCGGTGATGTTCGTCATCGCGAGCTCCACGTACTGCAGCAGACGCGACGACAGTTCCGGACGCAGGATGACCGCGTTGTTGAACGCGGCGACGATCGCAGAGCGCACCGAATCCGGGTTCGTGCCGTCGTAGAGGAACGAGTGGATGAACGTGTCGAAGTCCTCGAAATCCTCCGGCAAGTCGAGCGCGCGGGCGAACGGACGGAACGCGTCCGGGTTCTCGTCCATCACGCGGTCATAGAACGGGAAGAACTGGACGAGCGTGGTGAACGCGCGTTCGGTGTAGCGGCCGAGCCAGTACAGGTTGTCGGCCTTGGATGCGGTGACGAGCTGGAGCGAGTGCTTGCGCGCATGCGGCATGAGGCTCACCGATTCGATCTCGGCGCCGCGTGCGAAGTCCTTGCTGCCGTCGGACGGGGCGAGCACCCACGTGTCCTTGAAGCCGCCGCCCTGCGAGGAGTTGACGATCATCTGGCCGGGCACGGACGAGTAGCGGGTCAACCCGGAATACCACACGTGCGTGTTCTGGCCGGTCACGACGAACGCGCGCAGGTCGCACTTGCGCGGGCTCCGCTCCCCCGTGGCCGGGTCGACCACGTCGATGTCGCGGAACTGGATGATCTCCTGCGCGATGAACCGGCGCGGGTCGGTCTTGATCTTGTCGGCCAGCTCCTCGCGCTTCGCCTTGTCGAGGTCGCGGCCGAAGACCACGCCGTAGCCGCCCGCCTCGGCCACGTCCTTGATGACGAGTTCGCCCATGCGGTCGAGGACCTCCTTGCGGTCCTTCTCGAACATCGGCATGTAGGTGGGCGCGTTGCGCAGGATCGGCTCCTCGTTCAGGTAGTACTTGATCATGCGCGGCACGAAATAGTAGATGGCCTTGTCGTCGGCGGCGCCGTTGCCGGGCGCGTTGACGATCGCCACGTTGCCGGCGCGGTAGGCGGACAGGAGCCCCGGCACGCCGATCACCGAATCCGGGTTGAACGCGAACGGGTCGAGGAAGTCGTCGGCGAGTCGGCGGTAGACGACGCCGACGCGGTGGCGGTTGCCCGCGTAGTCGAGGAAGAACAGCTTGTTCTCGACGACTTCGAGATCCTCGGGGAAGGCGAGCGTCGCGCCGGTCTTCTCCGCCAGATACGCGTGCTCGAAGAACGCGGAGTTGTAGCGTCCCGGCGTGAGCACCACGGCGATGCCCTCGGTGGAGACGAAGTCCATCGACTTGCGCAGCAGCCGCGGGTAGTCGCGGTTGTCGCGCACATGCACCTCGCGGAACAGGCGCGGATTCGTGCGGCGTTCGATGTCGCGCGCGAACAGCGGGTAGCTGGCGCCGGACGGGATGCGCAGATTGTCCTCGAGCACCCACCAGCGGCCGTCCTCGCCCTGCACGAGATCCTCGCCGGCGATGTGCGCGAACACGCCGCCGGGAGGCGTCACGCCGTTCACCTGCGGATAGTAGCCGGCGGACGTGTACACGAACTCCTCGGGCACGACGCCGTCGTGGATGATCCGCTTCTCCGAATAGATGTCCTTGAGGTAGGCGTTCAACGCGTTGACGCGCTGTTTCAGGCCCGCCTCCAGCTCGTCGAACTCGTCGGATTCGATGACGCGCGGAATCGGATCGTAGGGGAACAGACGGTCCTTGTACACGCCGTCCTTGTACACGCCGAACCGCACGCCGTTGCGGCTCAGTTCGCGGTTGATCTCCTCACGTCGCGCCACCAGTTCCGCCGCAAGCCTGCTCGCCGCCGATTCAATCATCGTGCCACTTTCCTTGTGATGGGTTGTTCATTTCGTACTCGTTTCACGGTAGGAAGACACGGTTTCGGCAAACGCGCGCCAATGTTACGAACACGTCACCGCCGCGGTCCCTCCTCCCCTATGCGCGATTCTCGTGCGCGAAACCGGCATTTCGCGCACGAGAATCGCGCCGGGCCATTCCGTATACTCGTTGGCTATGACACGACTGCGCATCGACCTGGCATACGACGGCGGCGGCTTCTACGGATGGGCCACGCAACCCCACATCCGCACCGTGCAGGGCACGATCGAGGCGGCGCTGCATAAGCTGCTGCGCGTGCCCGAACATGATCCCGACGAGCCGCTGCGTCTCGTCGTCGCCGGACGCACCGATACGGGCGTCCACGCGAGCCATCAGGTCTGCCATCTCGACATCGACGAATCGACGCTGGAACGCGCCGTCGGTCACATGAAGGTGCCGGCGGTCACCGCGCTGGAGCATCGTCTGCAGCGGCTCCTGCCGACGGACATCGCGATTCATCGCGTGTCCGTCGCGCCGGACGGCTTCGACGCGCGCTTCTCGGCGCTGGAACGCACGTACGTGTATCGGATCGCCGACCGCGCGAGCGAGGTGGACCCGCGGCTGCGCGGCTGCGTGCTGCACATCGACGACACTCTCGACCTCGACGCGATGAACCGGGCGGCGGCGATGACGCTCGGCCTGCATGATTTCGGTTCGTTCGCGACGCCGAATCCGGGAGGCACGACGATCCGCGAGGTGAAACGCGCCACGTGGACGCGCGTCCCGTCGCGCCCGCTGGTACCGGCGCGCGACGACGTCGCGACGCACGGTACCGGCGACGTCGCGACAATCGGTTACGTGACGCCGACGCTGGAGTCGGGACTGGTGTGCTTCACGATCGTCGCGGACGCGTTCGCGCGCAACATGGTGCGATCGCTCGTCAACGCGTGCGTCGCGGTGGGCATCGGCAAACGCGATCTGGACTGGTTCGCCGGCAAAATGGCCGTGCCGAAGCGCGAGGGATCGACGGGGCCGATTGCGCCGCAGGGACTCACGCTGGAGCACGTCGCCTACCCGCCGGACGACAAGCTCGCCTCCCGCGCCGAGGCGATCCGCGCCGTCCGCACATTGCCGTAGCTCCCCTCCCATATCCTCTCCCGCACCTCTCGTAAAACCCACCTCCCATACCCCCTCCCCCTAGCGTCACCTCCTCCTAGCGTCACCTCCCCCTAGCGTCACCTCCCCCCAGCGTCACCTCCCCCATGGTGCGGCAACACACTTTCTCCACAACGGCGGAATTCCGCCGTTTTCGCCTACCGCACCATGGGTGTTTTACCGCACCATGGGATGAGTGGGTGGGTGATGGGGTGGGGTGGATAGGTGGGATAGGTGGGATAGGTGGGATAGGTGGGATAGGAAGGGGATGGAGAAATGGGTGAGTATGCGAAAGGGGTCGGAATCACGTGGATTCCCGACCCCTTTGGTATTAGGTCAGCTGACGCTAACGGCTCACTCGGCCTGCTCGGCCGGAGCCTCGGTGGCCTCGGCGGCGGTCTCGACCGGAGCCTCGGCAGCCGGAGCTTCGGCGGACTTGGCGGCGGCTTCGGCTTCCTTCACGACGGCCTGCTTCTTGCTCACCGGCTCGGTGACGAGCTCGATGATGGCGGCGGGCGCGTTGTCGCCCTTGCGCGGGGCGATCTTCACGATGCGGGTGTAGCCACCCTCACGCTGCTCCATCTGCTCGGCGATCTGGGTGAACAGCACGTGCACGACGGACTTGTTGCGGATGACGCGCATCACGCGACGGCGGGAGTGCAGATCACCGCGCTTGGCGAAGGTGATCAGGCGCTCGGCCAGCGGACGAAGGCGCTTGGCCTTCGGCAGCGTGGTGACGATGCGGCCGTTCTGGAACAGGCTGGTGGCCATGTTCGCGAGCATCAGGCGCTCGTGCGCCGGGCTGGAGGCCAGACGCGGGCCCTTCTTAGGTGTGGGCATAGTAACTCCTTATGTCAGGCCGGTTCAGGTGGGCAGTGGCCCGAACATCCGAACCGGTCGGACGGTTGGTCGAATGCGGCTAACGGGTTCTCACTCGTCTTCAGGCGAGAAGAAGGTGCCGCCTTCGAGATTGTTGGCATCGAAGCCACCCAGCGGGGAGGCCTTGAGAGACATGCCCAGAGACTGGAGCTTCTCCTTGACCTCGTCGATGGACTTCATGCCGAAATTGCGGATATCGAGCAGATCCTGCTCAGTGTGGGAGACCAGCTCGCCGATGGTGTGGATGCCCTCGCGCTTCAGGCAGTTGTAGCTGCGCTGGGTGAGGTTGAGATCCTCGATCGGCACGGCGAGTTCGGGGTTGGACTCCTCCGCCACCGGGGCGGGGCCGACCTCGACGCCTTCGGCCTGGGTGTTGAGCTCACGGCACAGGCCGAACAGCTCCACCAAGGTGGAACCGGCGGAAGCCACCGCGTCGCGCGGGGAGATGGCCGGCTTGGTCTCCACGTCCAGGATGAGCTTATCGAAGTCCGTGCGCTGTTCCACACGGGTCGCCTCGACCTTGTAGCTCACCTTGAGCACCGGGGAGTAGATGGAATCGACCGGGATACGACCGATTTCGTCATTGTCCTGCTTGTTCATCGCGGCCGGAACGTAGCCACGACCACGCTCGACGGTGAACTCGATCTCGAGCTCGCCGTCCTCGGCGAGGGTGGCGATGTGCATGTCCGGGTTCGCGATGGTCACGCCCGCCGGCGGGGTGATGTCACCGGCGGTGACCTCGCCCTTGCCGCTCTTGCGCAGGTACATCACGACGGGCTCGTCGTACTCGCTGGTGAGCACGATGCCCTTGATGTTGAGCAGGATCTCAGTCACGTCCTCCTGGACGCCCGGCAGCGTGGTGAACTCATGCAGGGCACCGGAGATACGCACCGAAGTCACAGCGGCTCCCGGAATCGAGCTCAGCAGGGTGCGGCGCAGCGAGTTGCCAAGCGTGTAGCCGAAGCCCGGTTCGAGCGGCTCGATGATGAAGCGGGAGCGCTGGGGGTTCAGCGATTCCTCGGTAAGAGTCGGACGCTGTGCAATAAGCACTGTGGTATCCTTTCAGCTTTTGGCCGGTGGTGCACTCACCGGGCCAACAGCGGGTTGGATGAATATTGTCTAGTAGTGCTCAGACGCGACGACGCTTCGGAGGACGAACGCCGTTGTGCGCTTGCGGGGTGACGTCGGTGATGGAACCGACCTCGAGACCAGCGGACTGCAGGGAGCGGATGGCGGTCTCACGACCGGAACCCGGGCCCTTCACGAACACATCGACCTTCTTGACGCCGTGTTCCATCGCCTTGCGGGCGGCGGACTCGGCGGCCATGCCGGCAGCGTACGGCGTGGACTTACGGGAGCCCTTGAAGCCGACGTCGCCACCGGACGCCCAGGACACAACCGCGCCGGACGGATCGGTGATCGAGATGATCGTGTTGTTGAAAGTGGACTTGATGTGAGCCTGGCCCACCGGGATCGACTTGCGATCGCGGCGACGAGCGGGCTTACGAGCGGCTTGCTTAGGCGCTGCCATTGACCCTCGTTTCCTAGTAACGAATTTGTTTGCTTGGGGTTGCGGCTCGGGCGATGGGTGTTACCCCGTGGCCCGTGCCAATGCCACTACTACTTGGTGGCCTTCTTCTTTCCGGCGACCGTGCGCTTCGGGCCCTTGCGGGTACGGGCGTTGGTCTTGGTGCGCTGGCCGCGCACAGGAAGTCCCCTGCGGTGACGCTGGCCCTGGTAGCAGTTGATCTGAATCTTGCGACGGATGTCCGCGTCGATCTCACGACGCAGATCGCCCTCGATCTTGTAGTTGGCCTCGAGGTAGTCACGCAGCGTGATCAGCTGCTCGTCGGTCAGATCCTTGACGCGGATGTCCGGGTTGATACCGGTCGCGGCAAGCGTTTCCTTCGCACGAGTGCGGCCCACACCGAAGATGTAGGTGAGGGCGATCTCAATGCGCTTCTCATTGGGGATGTCGACTCCGGCAAGACGTGCCATTGCGATTCCTTCTGGTTGACGTAGGTCTTGCACCCACTCGTCCAGCTGTCCGGCACGGGCCTACGTACCCGTGGTTCAGTGTCGTTCCCTTGCGGGAAGCACTGTGAGTGAGCGCCTGATTTTCAATTGTGCCGCTGGAGAATCTGCTCTCAGCCCTGACGCTGCTTGTGGCGCGGGTTGGTGCAGATCACCATGACGCGGCCGTGACGACGGATCACGCGGCAGTTCTCGCAGATCCTCTTCACACTAGGGCTGACCTTCATGGTTATCCTTTGCTTGTACCTTACTTGTAACGGTACGTAATGCGACCGCGGTTGAGATCGTACGGGCTCATCTCGAGCACGACGCGGTCCTGCGGGAGGATGCGGATGTAGTTCTTCCGCATCTTGCCGGAAATGGTGGCCAGCACGATGTGCTTGTTCTCAAGTTCAACGCGGAACATCGCGTTGGGCAGTGCTTCGACCACCCGACCTTCGACTTCAATCACACCGTCTTTTGCCATGAGCTCCCGGCTTCCGTTTCGTTGGTTGCATTACATTGACGTATCCGAAGACACACCAAGTTACAAGAATAGCGAAGAGCCGGACGAAATCGACACTCGGCGTGTCATTTTGTCCGGCTCTACGGTCGTGTGGTATATGCGCGCGATGTCACGGCGTTCACGGCGTCGCGCACGTACCGGCGCGTATGTCCGCTACGCTCAGCGGGCGTCGAGCGCGGCGACGATGTTCTTCTGGATCTCGTCGATCTCGCCGACGCCATCGATGGCGACCAGCTGGCCACGGGACTTGTAGGTGTCCAGCAGCGGCGCGGTCTCCTTCGCGTAGGTGGCGAGGCGCTTGGCGATGGCCTCCGGGTTGTCGTCGGTGCGGCCCTGCTCCTCGGCGCGCTTGGCGATGCGCTGCATCAGCACGTCGTGGTCGGCGTCGAGCGCGACCACCGCGTCGAGCGGGGTGCCCAGCTCGGCGAGGATGGCGTCGAGCGCCTCGACCTGGGAGGCGTTGCGCGGGTAGCCGTCGAGGATCCAGCCGTTCTTGGCGTCGTCCTGGGCGAGACGGTCCTTGACGATCGAGTTGGTCAGCTCGTCCGGCACGAGTTCGCCCTTGTCGGTGTACTCGATGACCTTGAGGCCCAGCTCGGTCTTGCCCTTGATGTTGGCGCGGAAGATGTCGCCGGTGGAGATGGCGGGGATGCCATAGTGCTCGGCGAGCAGCGCGGCCTGGGTGCCCTTGCCGACGCCCTGCGGGCCCATGATGAGAAGACGCATTGTCGTTGCTCCTATCTCGTATGTTGCGGTTGGTGGTTTGTTCAGGAATCGTTATGGCGCTCCCGCCTGCGGGAGCTGTCCCGCGTCGCGGGACTGAGGGTGGTTCCGTCGACCGGCCACCACCCCCCAGTCGGCCATACGGCCGACAGCCCCCGCCGGCGGGGGCCACGGTACGGACTCAGTGTTCCTTGTGGTCGATGTCTTCGAGCAGGAATCCGGTGTACTGGAACTGCTCGGTCTGGGCCTTGGCCTGGCGCAGCGTGTCGAGGCCGACGCCCGCGATGATCAGGATCGTCGTGCCGCCGAACGGCAGCTGCGTGTTGAGGCCGAGGGCCATGATGAGCACGGTCGGGATGAGCGCGACGAACAGCAGGTAGACGGCACCCACCGTGTTGAGTCGGTTCATCACGTAGCTCAGGTAGCGGCTGGTCGCGTTGCCGGCGCGGATGCCGGGGATGAAGCCGCCGTACTGCTTCATGTTGTCGGCGGTCTCGTCCGGGTTGAACGTGATCTCCGTGTAGAAGAAGCAGAAGAACACGATCATCAGCGCGTACAGCGCGATGTACCACACGCTGGTGGTGTTCGCGAGGTTGGAGTTGATCCACTTGACCCAGCTCTGGTCGGTCTTGCCGAACTGCGCGATGAGCGTCGGGATGGCGAGGATCGAGGAGGCGAAGATCGGCGGGATGACGCCGGACATGTTGATCTTGAGCGGCAGGTAGGTGGAGGAGCCGCCGTACATCTTGCGGCCGATCATGCGGCGCGTGTACTGCACCGGGATGCGGCGCTGGCACAGTTCGACGAAGTCGACGAAGATGAGGATGACGACGAGGACGCTCACGACGATGGCGAACTTGGTCCAGTCGCCGTTGGTGCCGTTGGTGCCCCAGCCGATCTCCCACAGCTGCGGCAGGAAGCCGGAGCAGATGGACATGAAGATGAGCACGGACATGCCCTGACCGATGCCCTTGTCGGTGATGAGCTCGGCCATCCACATGATCAGGCCGGTGCCGCCGGTCATGATGAGCACCATGACGATGAGGTTCCACACGGAGCCGTCCGGGATGACCTGGGAGCAGGCGTAGTTGAACAGCGCGCCGGAGCGGGCGGTGACGAGGATCGTGGTGGACTGCAGCACGGCAAGACCGATGGTGAGGTATCGGGTGTACTGCGTCAGCTTCGCCTCGCCGGACTGGCCCTCCTTGTGCAGGGCCTCGAAGCGCGGGATGACGACGCGCAGCAGCTGCACGACGATGGACGCGGTGATGTACGGCATGACGCCGAGCGCGAAGATCGACAGCTGGAGCATGGCGCCGCCGGAGAACAGGTTCACGAGTCCGATGAAGTTCTCCTGGCTGCCCTGCAGGGTCGCCACGCACTTCTGCACGACGGTATAGTCCACGCCCGGAGTCGGGATGAACGAGCCGATGCGATAGATGATGATGATGAAGAGGACGAAGAGAATCTTCTTCCTCAGTTCCTTCGTCTTCAGGGCCTGGATTAACGTCCTCACCTGGAATCCTCCCATGCGCCCCAAGGCGCTACAGCGATGCTCATGTGTTCGTAATTTGAACGCTACCGCACGAGCATATCGTATCGTGCCTACTAGCGCTAACAGAACGTCGAATCCGCGGGACGGTCACCGTGTGATCGTGGCGCAATCATGGCGCGATCGTGACGCGGACGACGTGGAAAATCGTGGACATACGACATGACCCCCTCGCCCATCGGGGAGCGAGAGGGTCATGGTCGTGAAATTATCTCACCGAAGCGGTGATGCGCCCGGAGGCGAATCAGGCTTCGACGCTGCCGCCGGCGGCCTCGATCTTGGCCTTGGCGGAGGCGGAGGCCTTCACGCCCTTGAGCGTGAACGCGACGGAGACGTCACCGTCGCCCAGGACCTTCACCGGAGCGTTGCCGCGAACGGCGCCCTTGGCGACCAGGTTCTCGACGGACACCTCGCCGCCCTCCGGGAAGAGCTCGACGAGACGCGCGATGTTGACGACCTGGTACTCGACCTTGAACGGGTTCTTGAAGCCACGGAGCTTCGGCAGGCGCATGTACAGCGGGAGCTGGCCACCTTCGAAGCCAGGACGCACGTTGGTGCGCTTGGTCTGGCCCTTGGCGCCACGGCCCGCGGTCTTGCCCTTGGAGCCCTCACCGCGGCCGACGCGGGTCTTCGCCTTGTTGGCGCCCGGAGCCGGCTTCAGGTCGTGCATCTGCAGGATTTCGTTGTCTGCCATAATCAGTCGACCTCCTCGACGGTGACCAGGTGGCGAACGACGTTCACCAGACCGCGGTTGGCCGGGATGTCCGGACGGACAACGGTCTTGCCGATCTTGTTCAGACCCAGGGTCTTCGCGGCGGCGCGCTGCTTCGGCGTGCGGTTCACGAGACCGTGGTGGAGCGTGATCTTCAGGTTAGCCATCTATCACTCACCATCCTTCGCTTCGGCGGCCTTGGCGGCCTGAGCCTCTTCACGGGCCTTGCGGGCCTCGGCGATGCCGGCGGCGCGGGCGCGCAGCAGGGCATCGGGGGCGACCTCGTTCAGGGCGAGACCACGACGGGCGGCGATCTCCTCCGGCTCCTCAAGCTGCTTGAGGGCGGCGACGGTCGCGCGGACCATGTTGATCGCGGTCGGGGAGCCCATGGACTTGGTCAGCACGTCGGTGATGCCGGCGCACTCCATGACGGCGCGCACCGGGCCACCGGCGATAACGCCGGTACCGGGGGCGGCCGGACGCAGCAGGACGGTGCCCGCGGCGTCGTGACCGATCACCGGGTGGGTGACGGTGCCGCGGACGCGCGGCACGGTGAACATGTGCTTCTTGGCGTCCAGCTGGCCCTTGGCGATGGCCGCCGGGACCTCACGGGACTTGCCGTAGCCGACACCCACGGTGCCGTTGCCGTCGCCGACCACCACGAGGGCGGCGAAGCTGAACGTACGGCCACCCTTGTGGGTCTTGGACACGCGGTTGATGGTCACGACGCGATCGAGGAGCTCATCGCCCTTGTTCTCTTCGCGACGGTTGCGACGCTCACCGCGACGGCCTTCGCCGCGACGACCGCCACGGCGGCCGCCACGACGCTCGTCGTTGGCGTTGGCGTTGTTCTCGTCAGCCGGGGCAGCCTGAGTGTTCTGAGTTTCTTCAGCCACTTGGGTTTCCTTCATTTCTTCGCTCACAGTGCCAGACCTCCCTCACGGGCGCCATCGGCGACGGCGGCGACACGGCCGGTGTACTTGTGACCACCACGGTCGAAGACGACGGACTCGATGCCGGCGGCCTTGGCCTTCTCGGCGATGAGCTCGCCGACCTTCTTGGCGGCCTCGACCTTGGTGCCTTCGAAGCCGGCGAAGTCAGCGGTCAGGGTGGAGGCGGAGACCAGGGTGATGCCCTTGGTATCGTCCACGACCTGAGCGACCATGTGGCGGTTGGAACGGGTGACCACCAGGCGCGGACGCTCGGCGGTGCCGGAGATACGCTTGCGGATGCGGGCGTGACGACGCTTGAGCGCGGCCTTCTTGCCCTTGCCGAAAATAGTGACGCTCATATCACTTACCAGCCTTTCCAGCCTTGCGCAGAATATGCTCGCCGGCATACTTGATGCCCTTGCCCTTGTAGGGTTCCGGAGCGCGCAGCTTGCGGATGTTGGCGGCCACCTGACCGACCATCTGCTTGTCGGTGCCCTCGACGACGACGTGCGTCGCGTCGGTCACCTTGAGCGTGATGCCTTCCGGCGGGTTGACGGTGATCGTGTGGGAGTAGCCGAGGAAGAACTCGATGCCCTTGCCCTTGGCGACGGCGCGGTAACCGGTGCCGACGATCTCCAGGGTCTTGGAGTAGCCGTCGTGCACGCCCTTGACCATGCCGGCCATGATGGAGCGGGCCAGACCGTGCTTGGCACGGGTCGGACGCAGGTCGTCGGCCGGGGTGACGATGATCTCGTTGCCCTCGACGGCCGCGGTGATGCCTTCCGGCAGGACGTAGGAGTCGGTGCCCTTCGCGCCCTTGGCCTCGAAGTTCTGACCGTCGATCTTGACCTCAACGCCAGCGGGAATGGCGATGGGGAGCTTACCAATATGCGATGCCATGTGTCAGCTCTCCTTTCTCACCACACGTAGGCGACGATCTCGCCACCGATGCCTCGATCGAGGCATTCCTTCTGGGTCAGCAGTCCCGACGAAGTCGAGATGATCGCGATGCCGAGGCCACCGAGCGGCATCGGCAGGGAGTCGGACTTCGCGTAGCGACGCAGGCCCGGCTTGGAGATGCGCTTGATGCCCTGGATGGAACGCTCGCCGTTCGGACCGTACTTGAGGGTGACCTCAAGGGTCTGACCGACCTTGGCTTCCTTGGCGGTGTAGTCCTTGATGAAGCCTTCGCGCTTCAGGATCTCCGCGATGTTCTTCTTGAACTTGGAGTACGGCATATCCACGGTCTCGTGCTTCGCCGCGCTCGCGTTACGCAGACGCGTGAGCATGTCTGCGATCGGATCTGTCATTGTCATGTGGGCTTATGCCCTTTCTCGCCGTGGTTTCCGCCGCCGGCTCCCCTGGGGCTCCAGGAGAGCTAGGGCCGCGGACCTTCAGCGTCGATGTTTACCAACTGGACTTCGTAACGCCGGGCAGCTCGCCGCGGTGGGCCTTCTCGCGAAGGCAGATGCGGCACAGGCCGAACTTGCGGTACACGGAATGGGGACGACCGCAGACCTGGCAACGCGTGTAGGCGCGCACCTTGAACTTCGGCTTGCCGGCCGCCTTGTTCTTAAGAGCGGTTTTTGCCATATCAGTTCTCCTTGAAGGGGAAGCCGAGGTGCTTGAGCAGCGCGTAGGCTTCCTTGTCGTCCTTGGTGCTGGTCACCACGGTGATGTCCATGCCACGCTGGTGGTCGATGGAATCCGGATCGATCTCGTGGAACATGGACTGCTCGGTGAGACCGAAGTTGTAGTTGCCCTGGCCGTCGAACTGGTGGCCGTTGATGCCACGGAAGTCGCGGATGCGCGGCAGAGCCATCGTCAGCAGACGATCGAGGAACTCCCACATGCGGTCGCCACGCAGGGTGACGTACGCGCCGATGGCCTGGCCTTCACGCAGGTGGAACTGCGCGACGGACTTCTTGGCCTTGGTGATCTTCGGCTTCTGGCCGGTGATCAGGGTGAGGTCCTTGACGGCGCCCTCGATGAGCTTGGAGTCGCGAGCGGCGGCACCGACACCCATGGAGACGACGACCTTCTGGATGCGAGCGACCTGCATCGGGTTGGAGTACTTGAACTCCTTCTCGAGCTCCGGGATGATCTGCTCGTTGTACTGCACCTTCAAGCGCGGGGTGGCCGGCGCTTCGACGGTAGTGGTGTCGGTCATGCCAGCTCCTTTCCGGACTTCTTGGCGACGCGCACGCGCACGGTCTTCACCTTGCCGTCACGCGCCTCTTCCTTCACGATGACGCCCACGCGGGTCGGTTTGCCGGTCTCCGGGTCGATGACCATCACGTTGGAGCGATGGATCGGCGCCTCGACGGAGACGATGCCGGCCTGCTGGCCCTGCTGGGTGGCGCGGACGTGCTTCTTGACGATCTGAACGCCCTCGACGATCAGACGGTCGTTCGGCAGCACGCGAAGGACCTTGCCCTCCTTGCCGCGATCCTTGCCGCGGATGACCTTCACCTGGTCGCCGCTCTTGATCTTGGCTACCATGTCAGATCACCTCCGGGGCGAGGGACACGATGCGCATGAACTTCTTGTCGCGAAGCTCACGGGCGATCGGTCCGAAGATACGAGTGCCCTTCGGTTCACGGCCGGAGCCGAGAATCACCGCGGCGTTCTCGTCGAACTTGATGTAGGAGCCGTCGACACGACGGTGCTCCTTGACGGTACGGACGACGACGGCCTTGACCACGTCACCCTTCTTGACCGATCCGCCAGGGATCGCGTCCTTGACCGAGGCGACGATGACGTCGCCCAGGCCGGCATAGCGTCGCTTCGAGCCACCGAGCACGCGGATGGCAAGGATCTCCTTGGCACCCGTGTTGTCGGCGACATGAAGCCGCGTTTCCTGCTGAATCATTGATTCTCCTTAGCCGAGCTGGTTCTCCCCGCACACCGGGCGCGGCGGATAGACGCACAGAACATCTATCTAACCGCGCCCGGTGGACGGCGAGCCTTGCCGAACTTATTTTTTTACTTGGCGCGCTCGATGATCGACTCGAGACGCCAACGCTTGGTCTTGCTCAGAGGACGAGTCTCCATGATACTCACGAGGTCGCCAATGTGCGCCTCGTTGTGTTCGTCATGGGCCTTGACCTTCTTGGTGGTGCGGACGACCTTGCCGTACAGCGGGTGGGTCTTGCGGTTCTCCAGCTCCACGGTGATCGTCTTGTCCATCTTATCGGACACGACGTAACCGCGGCGAACCTTGCGGAAGTTGCGCTCCTGCTGCTCTTCAGCCATGATCACTGCTCCTTAGCTTCGTCGGCCGGCTCGGAGGTGATGCCAAGCTCGCGCTCGCGCAGCACGGTGTACATGCGGGCGATGTCGTGCTTGACGGCCTTGAGGCGGGCCGTGTTCTCGAGCTGACCGGTGGCGGACTGGAAGCGCAGGTTGAACAGCTCTTCCTTGGACTTCTTCAGGAAGCCCTCGATCTCCGCGTTGGTCTTCTCGTTGAGATTCTTGATGGAGTATTCTTCGGTTCCGACTGCCATATCAGATGTCACCGCCTTCACGAGCAATCACACGGCACTTCATGGGGAGCTTGTCGATGGCACGACGCAGGGCTTCCTTGGCGACGTCCTCGGAGACACCACCGATCTCGAACATCACGCGACCGGGGTGGATGTTGGCGATCCAGAACTCCGGCGTACCCTTACCGGAACCCATTCGGGCGCCGAGGGCGTGCTTGGTCAGCGGACGATCCGGGAAGATCGTGATCCACACGCGGCCACCACGCTTGATGTAGCGGGTCATGGCGATACGCGCGGCCTCGATCTGGCGGTTGGTCACGTAGGCCGGGGCCAGCGCCTGGATGCCGTAGTCACCGAAGTTGATCTCGTTGCCGCCCTTGGACATGCCGGAGCGGACGGGACGGTGCTGCTTGCGGTACTTGGTCCTCTTTGGGATAAGCATTCTTGCTCACTCCTTCGTTTCCGTGGCAGCGGGGGCCGCGGCGGCTTCGGCCTTGGGGGCCTCGGCGTTGCGGGCGGCACCGGCGTTGCGGTTGCCACGGCGCGGACGGCGATCGCCGCGACGGCCGGGACGGTTGTTCTGCTGGGCCTGCTGCTCTTCGAACTCACGTTCGGTCATGTCGCCCTTGTAGATCCAGACCTTGACGCCGATGCGGCCGTAGGTCGTCTTGGCCTCGAAGAAGCCGTAGTCGATCAGGGCGCGGAGGGTCTGCAGCGGGACGCGACCCTCGCGGTAGAACTCGGAACGGCTCATTTCGGCACCGCCGAGACGGCCGGAGAGCTTGATGCGGATACCCTTGGCACCGGCGCGCATGGCGTCCTGCTGGGCCTTGCGCATCGCGCGGCGGAAGGTGACGCGGTTGGTCAGCTGCTCCGCGATGCCCTGAGCGACGAGCTGGGCGTCCAGCGCGGCGTTCTTGACCTCGAAGATGTTGAGCTGGACCTGCTTGCCGGTCAGCTTCTCGAGCTTGGCGCGGACCTTCTCGGCCTCGGCGCCGCGGCGACCGATCACGATGCCCGGACGGGCGGTGTGGATGTCGACGCGGACGCGGTCGCGGGTGCGCTCGATGACGATCTTGCTCACGCCGGCGCGCTCGAGGTCCTTGTTCATCTCCTTGCGGATCTTGTCATCCTCAAGGACGAAGTCGCTGTAGCGCTCGCCGGCCTTGTTGGAATCGGAGAACCACTTGGAGCGGTGGTTTTCAGTGACGCCCAGGCGGTAGCCAAAGGGATTGATCTTCTGACCCATCTTTAGCGGTTTCCTTCCTTGTTGGCGACGACGACCGTGATGTGGGAGGTGCGCTTGTTGATACGAGCGGCACGGCCCTGGGCACGAGCGCGGAAACGCTTGAGCGTCACGCCCTCGTCCACGTAGGTCGCCTTGACGACCAGGTCGTTCTCACGGAACGGCTCGCCGGCCTTGTCGGCCTTGACGCGCGCGTTGGCGATGGCGCTCTCGAGGACCTTGCGAACCGGGATGGACGCGTCCTGGGGAGCGAACTTGAGGATGGTGAGGGCTTCGGTCGCCTGCTTGCCTCGGATGAGGTTGACCATGCGACGAGCCTTGCGCGGCGTCACGCGGACGTGACGGGCGATTGCTTTAGCTTCCATAAGTCATTCTCTCCTTTAGCGGCGGGCCTTCTTGTCGTCCTTCACGTGACCCTTGAAGGTCTTCGTGGGGGCGAACTCACCCAGCTTGTGGCCGACCATGGCCTCGGTGACGAACACCGGGACGTGCTTGCGGCCATCGTGGACAGCGAACGTGTGTCCGATGAAATCAGGAGTGATCATCGAACGGCGGGACCACGTCTTGATGACGTTCTTGGTGCCCTTCTCGTTCTGCTCGTCGACCTTCTTCTGCAAGTGGGCGTCGACGAAGGGGCCCTTCTTGATGCTACGAGTCATCGCTTCGAATCTTCCTTACTTGCGGTTCTTGCCGGACGGACGGCGACGGACAATCATCTTGTTCGAAGCCTTCTTCGGACGACGAGTACGAACCTCGCCCTTGCCCCACGGGGAGACCGGCGGCTTACCACCGCGGGTACGACCGCCGTGCGGGTGGTCGACCGGGTTCATGGACTCACCACGGGTGATCGGGCGCTTGCCCATCCAACGGGCGCGGCCGGCCTTGCCGAGCTGCACGTTGGCGTGGTCCTCGTTGCCGACCTCGCCGACGGTCGCGCGGCAGCGCGCGTCGACGTTGCGGATTTCGCCGGACGGCATACGCAGCTGGGCGTAGGCGCCGTCCTTCGCGACGAGCTGGACCGAGGTGCCGGCGGAACGGGCAATCTTGGCGCCGCCGAGCGGCTTGAGCTCGATGGCGTGGATGACCGTACCGGTCGGGATGTTCTTCAGCGGCAGGTTGTTGCCCGGCTTGATGTCGGCCTGGGCGCCGGTCTCGATGACGTCGCCCTGCTTGATGCCCTTCGGCGCGATGATGTAGCGCTTCTCGCCGTCGGCGTAGTGCAGGAGGGCGATGCGGGCGGAGCGGTTCGGGTCGTACTCGATGTGAGCGACCTTGGCCGGCACGCCGTCCTTGTCCCAGCGACGGAAGTCGATGAGACGGTACTGGCGCTTGTGGCCGCCGCCGCGATGGCGGGACGTGATACGGCCGTAGGAGTTACGACCGCCGGTCTTGGAGAGCGGACGAACGAGCGACTTCTCAGGCGTGGAACGCGTGATCTCGGAGAAGTCCGAGACGGAGGCGTTGCGGCGGCCGGCGCTCGTCGGCTTGTAAACGCGGATAGCCATAATGTAGTTCTTCCTTTAACTTTTCTCGGCTAACCTTCAGTTACCGAAGATGTCGATGGTCTGGCCCTCGGCGACGGACACGATCGCACGCTTCTGAGCGACGCGACGACCGTAGCCGGTGCGGGTGCGAGTGCGCTTGCCCTCGCGGTTGAGGGTGTTGACCTTCGTCACCTTGACGTTGAAGATCTGCTCGATAGCCTGCTTGATCTGCACCTTGTTCGCGTTCGGGGCCACCACGAAGGTGTACTGGCCACGATCGGAAGCGGCGTAGCTCTTCTCGGACACGACGGGCTTGATGATGATGTCGTGAGCCGGCTTGTGAATAGCGACCATGGAAATCAGGCCTCCTTCTTGGTCTTCGCCGCCACGAAGGCCTCAAGGGCCTCCTTGGTGAAGACGACGTACTGCGCGGTCACCACGTCGTACGTGTTGAGCTGATCGACGAAGATCGGGTGGACATACGGAAGGTTGCGCACGGAGAGCCACTCGTTGATCTGGTCACGGGTCAGCGCGATGGTGGCGAACTTCTCACCGATGACCGGGTTCAGGGCGGCGATGGCGGCCTTGGTGGACGGCTTCTCGGAGACGCCGAAGTCGACGACGGCGACGCGACCGGCGTTGGCGCGGTCGGACAGCACGTACTTGAGGGCGGCGGCCTTCATCTTCTTGGGGGTGCGCTGGGAGTAGTCACGCGGCTGCGGGCCGAACACGACGCCGCCGTGGTACCACTGCGGGGCGCGGATGGAGCCCTGGCGGGCACGACCGGTGCCCTTCTGCTTCCACGGCTTCTTGCCGCCGCCGGAGACGTTGGCGCGGGTCTTGGTCGCGTGGGTGCCGGCACGACGGGCGGCGAGCTGCGCGATGACGACCTGGTGGATCAGCGGGATGCGGGACTGGACCTCTTCGGCGGAGAAGCCGAAGAGCTCGGCCGGGGCCTCGACGGTGCCGGCGGCCTGGCCCTGCGGGTCGGTGACGTTCAGAGTAACGTTAGCCATGGCTTATCAGGCTCCCTTCACGGCGGAGCGAACGAGAACGATGCCGCCCTTCGGGCCCGGGATGGCGCCCTTGATGGCGAGGATGCCGTTCTCGACATCCGCGGAGACGACGGTCAGGTTCTGCACGGTGGAGGTCACATGACCCATGCGGCCAGCCATGCGCTTGCCCTTGAGGATGCGGCTCGGAGTGGCGCACGCGCCGACGGAGCCGGGGCGACGCTCGTTCTTGTGGGAGCCGTGGGTACGGCGGTAGGACTTGAAGCCCCAACGCTTGATGGTGCCGGCGAAGCCCTTGCCCTTGGTGGTGCCGGTCACGTCGACCTCAGCGCCCTCGGCGAAGACGTCGGCGTTGAGCTCCTGGCCCACCTCGTACTCGGTGGCGTTGTCCTCGCGCACCTCGACGAGGTGACGGCGCGGGGTCACACCGGCCTTGGCGAAGTGGCCGGCGAGCGGCTTGGTGACCTTCGTCGGGTCGATCTGGCCGTAGCCGAGCTGGACGGCGGTGTAGCCGTCGGTCTCCGGGGTCTTGATGGCGGTGACGACGTTGGTGGAGACGTCCACCAGCGTGACGGGCACGAAGAAGCCGTTCTCGTCCCACACCTGCGACATGCCGAGCTTCTTGCCCAGCAGCGCCTTGCGATCCTTATGTTGCGACATAGCGGTTCCCTCCTCCCTTACAGCTTGATCTCGATGTTGACGTCCGCAGGCAGATCGATGTGCATCAGGGAATCCACGGCCTTCGGGGTCGGGTCCACGATGTCGATGAGGCGCTTGTGCGTGCGCATCTCGAAGTGCTCGCGAGAATCCTTGTACTTATGAGGAGAACGGATAACACAGAAAACGTTCTTCTCGGTCGGCAGCGGAACGGGGCCAACAACAGTTGCGCCCGCGTTCGTCACCGTTTCGACGATCTTCTTCGCCGATTGGTCGATGACCTCGTGGTCATAGGACTTAAGCCTGATGCGGATTTTCTGTCCCGCCATTGCCGTCCGCCCTTTCTAGCGATTCGTGTACTGGTTTCCAGCCTGCTTCTTCAGGGCACCGGCGCGCATGGCCTCCCTTGGACATACGTCCTCTGGCGGTCATCCGACATCAGTGCACGGCACCACGAATCGCGCTGGCGATCCGCCGGCCCGTGCTCGCTTTGTTATTTCCAATGTGCGAGCCCAAATCAGGCAACTTGAGTATCTAATCACCGGCCTTGGACGAGCGCGCCCCCGCGACACGCCGTCGGCCCATGCGGCTCACGCCGCCGTCACCGCCAGCGCCGCGACGAAAACCAGCAGGGTGGAGACCATCTCGGTCACACCCGCGACGATCGGCTTCACCCGCCGCCGCGAGCCGACCCACGGCAACGCGACCGCACGCGCCAACAGCCAGATTGCGGCGAGCTCCGCCCACATGAGCGGCATCGGAATCCATCCGTCTCCGACGCCGCCCGCAGGCACGAACGAGCCGATCCACCAGGTCACGCCCGCGAACAGCGCCGCATGCCATGCGATCGACGCGACGAGGTACGCGCGACTCCCCCGCTCGCGGATCATCGTCTTGACGAACAGCACCGAACCGAACTGCGTCGCCGCGAACACGGCCGAGATCATCACCGCCGTGGACGGCATCATCATGTGCAATGGATTGCGCGTCCCATACGAGGCGACGACCGTCGCCATCATCGACGAGGCGAACACGGCCACCGCGTTGCCCCACAGGCTGCGTTCGCGGCGCAGCCATGCGGCGAGGAACGAGAGCGCGGCCAGCACGATATATATGGGAGCCCAGCGCAGTATGCCCGGATTGATGACGACGAACGGGACGCCGAGCACGGCCAGCGCCACACCGTAGACCGCCACGGGCATCCGGTACCGGCGCGCGAACCGGGATTTGAGCCAGCGGGCAGCGACGAACTGCACGCAGTAGCACAGCGCCCACAGCACCACCAGCCACACGGAATCCCGGGTCGGCCCACCGGCGACGAGCCCGGCCAACGCGGGCGCGAGCGCCATCACCCACGCGCCCGGCTGGTCGGGAATCCAATCCCGCGCCCGCGTAGGACGCGGCTTCACTGCCTGGGGCCGCGCGGCATCAGGATTCACCGGACGGGGATTCCCGGAATCGGGATTCACGGGTCTGGGCACATCACTCATGCGTCCAAGTCTAACGGCGTTAGCGGCGCTAACGGCGCAGGCGGCGCATCGCACGGGCGGCGGCCTCGTGGGCGGAGCCGGCACCGTTGCCGCGCACGCCGAAGGCGACGAGCAGCACCATGACGAAGCACAGGAACGCGGAGATGCGCAACGCCCACTGGATGCCGGCGATGTTCGCGAGCGTGGCGGACATGCCGCCCGCATGGTACATGGCGGTGAACGTCTCCATCAGGATCACGAGGATAGGCGCGCCCATCGCGCCCGCCACCTGACGGGCCGTGTTCGTCACGGACGAACCGGCGGAGATGCCGGAAGGCTCCAAGCAGTTGAGCGACCACGTGGTGATCGGCATCAGCAGCGATCCCATGCCGATCTGGCGCACGAACTGGCAGATCGACACCCACCAGATCCACGTGTCGGCGGCGATCAGGCTCATGCCGATCGTGCCGACGGTGAGCGTGATCGCGCCGAACAGGGCGACGGGCCGCGCGCCGAACCGGTCAAGCGCCTTGCCGCCGAACAGCTGGGAGATGCACTGGCCGATCGCGCCGGGCAGCATGATGAGACCGCTCATCGTCGCGGAGTAGCCGCGGTCGTTCTGGATGTAGAGCGGCATGATCACCAGAATCGAACTGAACGCGAAGAACGCGAGCGACGCGGTGATCGTACCGACAGTGAACGAACGGTTCCTCAGCACGCCCAGGTCGAGCAGCGCCGGTTCCGGCTTCTCCCCACGCGCGACGCCTTCGCGGTAGCGGCGCGCGTGCCGCACCTGCCGCGCGACGAACCAGATGATGCCGACGACGCCGACGAGCATCGACGCCCACACCATCGGATGCGTGAACGGATAGTTCTCGATGTTCGTGAATCCGAACATCAGTCCGCCGAAACCGAACACGGACAGCGCGACGGAGAAGAAGTCGGCGCGCGCGGTCGCGTCGTTCTCGCCGAAATCATGCAGCCACAGCACGGCGGCGGCGAGCGAGAGCGCGCCGATCACCGTGAGCGTGAGAAAGATGGAACGCCATCCGTTCGCGTCGGTCTGCAGGCCGCCGAGCGTCGGTCCGATGGCGGGGGCGACGCTCATCGCGATGCCCACCATGCCCATCGCGCCGCCGCGGCGCGACAGCGGGAATATCGAGAACACGGTGATCTGCAGGACCGGCCACATCACGCCGGTGCCGACGGCCTGCAGCACGCGGCCGGCGAGCAGGACGAGGAACGTGGGCGCGAGCCACGCGCACACGGAACCGAGCGTGAACACGATCATCGACGTGATGACGATCTGGCGCGTGGAGAAGCGGCGCGTGAGGAACGCGGTGAGCGGCACCATCACGCCCATCACGAGCTGGAACACGGACGTGAGCCACTGTCCGGTGGTCACATTGATGCGGAATTCGTCGACGATCGACGGCAGCGCGGCGGACAGCTGCAGCTGCGTGAAATTGCCGACGAACGTGATGAACGTGAGGATGGCGAGCGAGACGAACGCCGTATGCGTCAGATGCCCGTCGACATATGATTCCCCGCGCGTGAGCGTACGCTTCGATGATTCCAGCCTGATCGCCATATGCCGCATACTTCTTCCCGTGCGATTCCCGAGGGGATTCGGCCGCCCTCGACCACGATGCGGCTCCCCCAAAGCACGCGAATACGCTATACCCAGCCGTGCCCAATCCACACGCAATCACGCTGTGAGCGAGGTCACGGCGGCGGATGCGGGAATCCGCGACATCTTCCTTGCCTCGCCGGAGGCGGTCATTTATATTACGGAATCGTGAGCGAACTGAAGGGCAAATCGATCGAACCGATCCACGATCACCGCGCGAACGTGCTCTACCAGCACGGCACGCTCGCACTGCTCGTGCCAGGGCTGCTGGAAGGCACCACGACGATGGGCGAACTGCTCACCCACGGCGACACGGGCATCGGCACCGGCGAAGGACTCGACGGCGAGATCATCGTGCTCGACGGACGCGCGTGGAAGGTGGGACGCACCGGCGAGGTGGAGGCCGTGCCCGACGACCTCACGCTGCCGTTCGCGAACATGCACCGGGCCGCGTTCCAATACCAGTGCGAACGCAGCGACATCGGCCTGGAGGAGCTCAACCGGCGCATCGTCGAGGCGAACGGACGCGCGAACACGTTCTTCGCCGTCATCGTGCGCGGCACGTTCAGCTTCATCAAGACACGCGCCGTCATCAAACAGCAGGCACCGTACCCGACGCTCGAAGAGGTCGCGGACCGGCAGGCGATCTTCCTCGGCCACGACGTCAAAGGCACGATGCTCGGCTACTTCTCCCCCGTCATGTTCCACGGCGCGGCCGTCGCCGGATTCCACGAGCATTTCCTCGCCGACGACCACTCGATCGGCGGCCATGTGCTCGACGCGGTGCTCGAACGCGGCGAAATCCTCAGTCAGGTGTTCGACACGATGGTCACGCACCTGCCCGTCGACAATCCCGACTACCGCAACCACGACTTCACACGCGACAACATCGCCGAGGCGATCACCAATGCGGAAGGCGACGTGAAGACGGACTGACGGGCGCGGGCTAGCGTATACTGTTCGCGATTCGACCGCAACCGCGAGACAGAGGACGAGAGCAATGAGCGACAGCGAAGCCGGAACGACGGTGGAGGCGCCCGCCGATACGCGCACCGGACAAGCCGACCCGGCCGCCGGCACCGAGAAACACACGAAGCACGCGCTGCACACGAACCTCAAGCGCGGCATGGAGGCGCGGCATCTGCAGATGATCTCGCTGGGCGGCGTGATCGGCACCGGTCTGTTCCTGAGCTCCGGCTACACGATCCAGCAGGCGGGACCGATCGGCACGATTCTCGCCTACGCGATCGGCGCGGTCATCGTGTACCTGGTGATGCTCACGCTCGGCGAACTGTCCGTGGCGATGCCGGTGACCGGCTCGTTCCACGTGTACGCGGAGAAGTTCATCGGACCGGGCACCGGCTTCGTGATCGCCATCCAGTACTGGCTCACGTGGACGGTGGCGCTCGGCTCCGAGTTCACGGCGGCCGGCCTGCTCATGCAGCGGTGGTTCCCGCACACGCCCACATGGATATGGTCGGCGGCGTGCATCGCGCTGATCTTCACGCTGAACGCCCTGTCCGTGCGGTTCTTCGCCGAGGCGGAGTTCTGGTTCGCCTCGATCAAGGTGTTCGCGATCTGCGCGTTCATCCTGATCGGCACGCTCACGATCTTCGGCATCATCCCGATGAAGGGGTACACGCACGCGCCGATGTTCGACAACCTGTTCAAGGACGGCGTCTTCCCGAACGGCTTCATGCCCGTGTTCGCGACGATCCTCACCGTGAACTTCGCGTTCTCCGGCACCGAGCTGATCGGCGTGACCGCCGGCGAGACGCGCGACCCGGAGAAGGCGGTGCCGAAGGCGATCCACACGACGCTGTGGCGTCTGGTCCTGTTCTTCATCGGCTCGATCGTCGTGATGAGCGCGCTGATCCCATGGCGCAAGGCGGGCGTGGGCGAAAGCCCGTTCGTGCTCGTGCTCAACTCGGTGGGCATCCCGTACGCGGCGGACATCATGAACTTCGTGGTGCTCACGGCCGTGCTCTCCGCCTCGAACTCCGGCCTGTACGCCTCGACGCGCATGGTGTGGTCGATGGGCCACGAGGGCATGATTCCGCGCTGGTTCGCGAAGACGAACCGCCGCGGCGTGCCGATGCTGGCCCTGTGCGCGGCGATGGCCGGCGGTCTGCTCGCACTGCTCTCCTCCGTGGTGGCGGCCTCCACCGTGTATCTCGTGCTCGTGGCCTTGTCCGGTCTGTCGGCCGTGGTGGTGTGGATCGCGATCGCGTACTGCCAGATCGTGTTCCGCCGCCGCTGGGTCGCCTCCGGGCACACGGCCGCGGAGCTCAAGTACGCGACGCCCGGCTACCCGTGGACCTCGTGGGGCGCGTTCATCCTGTGTACCGCCTCGTTCCTGCTCGTGTTCTTCGACAAGGAGCAGCGGTTCGCGCTCGTGGCCGAGCTGCTGTTCATCGTCGTGTGCTACGCCGCGTACTTCGTGCAGAAGTGGTGGCGCGACAAGCATCCGGCGGCCGAGGTGCAGCTGCCGTAGTCCGGCGGGTGAACAGCCCGCTACGCCGCGATGAAATCCGTCACCTACGTAGGCTCCGGCCCGTAGGCGTTCCCTACACTGGGAAACCGTGAATACCATCGCGTCGCGTCCCCTGCGCGTGCTCGTCGTCAGCGAATCGTCACTGGAACAGACGAACGGCGTGTCCGGCAGCATCCGGCACATCCTCGACCGGTTCGCCGAACGTGGGTTCGACGCGCGCGTCATCGCGCCCGGGCCGGCGCCGGAAGGCGGCGCATACGCGGGATACCCCGTCGAAGAGGTGCCGTCGTTCCCGATCCAACGGTTCAACGTGGCGGTCACGACGAAATCCTCGGTCATCCGCGACATTCTCGACGGGCCGAAACCGGACATCATCCACGTCGCCGCGCCGATCTCGAAACTCGGCCACGCGGCGCTGATCGCGGGCGACCGGCTGCACGTGCCGACCGTCGCCATCTACCAGACCGACGTGGCGCAGTACGCACGCCGGTTCGCACGCGAGGCGGTGACCGGCGAGCGGGGCACGACGGGCGCGACGTCGGGCGCGACGGGCGCGGATGCGGTGGACGGTTCCGCTCCGCAACGTGACGGCGCATGGCCGCGGCATACGAAATGGCTCCGGCGCATCGGCAAGGCCGCCGGCGAACAGGCGGAACGCATCGTGGCCGACCGCATCGCGCGCATGCACAATCTCGCCACCATGACGCTCGCTCCCACCGAGGACGCCCGCAACCGGCTCGAATCGTTCGGCGTGGATCCTTCCCTCATCCGGCTGTGGGGTCGCGGCGTCGACTCCGCACTGTTCTCCCCCGCACGCGCCGACGACCCGCAGTCCCGCGCATGGCATCGGGAATGGAGCGACGACGGCAAGCTGCCGGTCGTCGGCTACGTGGGTCGGCTCGCGCCGGAGAAGCAGGTGGAACGTCTCGCCGCGCTCGCGGGACTCCCCATGCGGCTGGTCGTGGTGGGCGGCGGCGTGAGCGAGCAGGATCTGCGCGAACGCCTGCCGCACGCGGTGTTCACCGGCATGCTGCACGGACGCGATCTGGCCGACGCCTACGCGGCGTTGGACGTGTTCGTCCACACGGGTGCCGAGGAGACGTTCGGCCAGACCATCCAGGAGGCCATGGCGAGCGGCCTGCCCGTGGTGGCCCCGGCGAGCGGAGGACCGCTCGATCTGGTCGACGAAGGCGTGACCGGACTGCTGTTCGACCCGCACGACGAGGACGACGCCGACCTGCGCGATCACGTGGCACGGCTCATCGGCGACGAATCGTTGCGGCGACGCATGGGCGCCGCCGGACTGGCGGCCGTGCGGGGCCGTACCTGGCCGGCGATGGTCGACCGGCTCATCGACTACTATCGTCTCGCCATGGAACTGCGCATGGCGCAGGACGGATAACGGATAACGGATGACCGCGTTCCGCAGGATTAGGAGGCCGATATGACCGGTCGGATCAGGGCATGCCGCTTCGGCGTGGCCATGCTGCGCATCTTCTGGTGGACGACGTTGGTCGCCGGCATCGCGTTGGCGGTGTCGCTCACGACGATGCTGACGGTGTCATGGCCGGCGTCTTGGACGTCCGGCGGCTGGGTGCCGTGGCTCGTCGCGTTGGGCGTCGTCGTGGTGGCCGAATCGGTGGTCTTCTGGATCGGCATCATCACCGTGTATCTCACATCGGTGCAGCTGGGGCTGAAGATCCGCGTGATCGGCGTCCTATGCGGCTGGATCCCGATCGCGAATCTCGTCGCGTTGCACCTCATCATCCGCACCGTGGCGGAGGAGGTGCGCTTCGAATCGGCGAAGGAGCGGCTGGACCGGTCGCGCGCCGCGGCACGCGTATGCGCGACACGCTACCCGATCCTGTTCGTGCACGGCGTCTTCTTCCGCGACACGAAGGCACTCAACTATTGGGGGCGTGTGCCGGCGGAACTGGAACGCAACGGGGCGGTCGTGTACTACGGCGAGCATCAGTCGGCGGCGTCCGTGGCGGACAGCGCGCGTGAACTGACCGAACACATCCGGCAGATCGTCGAGACGACCGGATGCGGGAAAGTGAACGTGATCGCCCATTCGAAGGGCGGATTGGACATGCGCTATGCGATAGCGCGATGCGGCGCCGGACGGTGGGTGGCGTCGCTGACGACGATCAACACGCCGCATCGCGGCTGCGGGTTCGCGGATTACCTGCTGATGAACATCCCGTTGGCGGCGCAACGGCGCGTCGAGGCGGCGTACAACATGGCCGCCTCGCATCTGGGCGACAAGCGGCCCGACTTCATGGCCGCGGTGCACGACCTCACGCAGGCGGGGTGCGCGCAGCTCAACGCGGAGATCGGGGATGCGGCGTTGCTGGAAGAGGGAGCGCGTGCGGCGGCGAGTGGCATGGCCGGAACGGTGACGGCGCCGGGCGATGCGACGGCGGTGCCGGATTCCGGGCCGTTCGCGGGCATCCTGTGCCGCAGCGTCGGTTCGAAGCTCGCGCATGCGACGACCGGCAAGTTCCCGCTGAACTTCACGTACCCGCTGGTGAAATGGTTCGACGGGCCGAACGACGGACTGGTCGCGCGGCCGTCGTTCCCATGGGGCGAAAGCTTCACCTGGCTGGAGCCGAACGGCGTGCGCGGCATCTCCCACGCGGACATGATCGACCTGAACCGCGAGAACATCCCCGGTTTCGACGTGCGCGAGTTCTACGTCGGCTTGGTGGCGGATCTGAAACGCCGCGGCCTGTGAGCGGCGGCACGGATACGCGAAAGGCCATCGCTTGTGGCGGTGGCCTTGGTGGTGGGCGATGTAGGAATCGAACCTACGACCCCTTCGGTGTGAACGAAGTGCGCTAGCCGCTGCGCCAATCGCCCATGCGTTGCGTCGATTCCGAACATCGGAACGAAACCGGCGTTTCGACGAAAAAACCGGCGGACGCCGGTTCCTTCTTCGAGTGGAGCTAAGGGGATTCGAACCCCTGACCCTCTCCATGCCATGGAGATGCGCTACCAGCTGCGCCATAGCCCCGTATTCTGTTATGCACGCGACCGCCGAAACGTTCACGCTCGTGGGCGATACAAGATTCGAACTTGTGACCCCTTCCGTGTCAGGGAAGTGCGCTACCTCTGCGCCAACCGCCCGGTTGACATCCAGCCGAATCGCTTCGGCCTTCCGAGAGCGGACAACGGGACTCGAACCCGCGGTCTCAACCTTGGCAAGGTTGCGCTTTACCAACTAAGCTATGTCCGCAGTTGTTTGCTGCTCCGTGAAGCAACGAGTGAATAACATACGCGAGTTTTCGCCATCATGCAAATCAGGGCGGCCTATCGGCGTGTCGCGCCGGATTCCGGTGGCGTTGCATCAATCCTCCGTCATCGCGAAAACCGCACGAAATCGCCGATAATGACGCACGGGCGCCGCTCCACGCACGACTAGACTGAATGACTGAACGTGACGAGCGTGCCGAACGCGATCGGACACCGCACGACACCGCACGGGCATCACACGGCATCGCGCCGCACTTGCACGGAAGGAGACTCCCATGGGCAACGTGTTCGACTATGTGACCGGCGAGCGACGCCCGCTCACCGATCCGGACGCGCCGTTCAACGAGGTGGACGCGCTCGTGTTCGCCTCGCTCGCCTACGAGGATGTGGCGCGGATCTCCCCCACGCTTGCGCTGGACGAGACGAAAGACGCGGGCAGCAGCAGACACGGCGGACTGGGCGGCTCGTTCGCGGCCCGGCTGCGCGCGTTCGAGCCGCGTCATCCGTGGCTGTGGGCCAAGGGTCTGGTGCGTGAACCGTTCGAATCGGTCACACTCGCCGAGGCGGAGCGGACGTTGCGCCGCGAACTCGCCGGCGGGAGCGGCGACCGCAACGGCGCCGCCAGCGGCAACAGTGTTGCCGGCGCATACGGGGATGTCGACGATAACGACGGCCGCGGGGACGCAGCCGGCAACACGATCGGCGACGCCAACGGCGAGAACACCCCCGATATGACCAACCCCAGCGCCGCCCCCAGCGCCGACCCCAGTACCGCCCCCGGCACCGACGACGCATCCGGCGCAGACAAGCCGGATGTGCAGATGGTCGGTCTGACCGACCCGAACGAGACGCATGACTTCTTCGCCGCCGTGTCCGCCTCCCCGCGGTTCGCGCAAACGAGGCTCGGAGCGGTGGCCGAACACGTGAATCCGGGCGAGCAGACGCAGTTCGCGGCGATGACGTTCATGCTGCCGGACGGCCGGGATTGGCGCGGACGGCCGCGCGTCAAGAACCCGACGCGCGGCGGTACGCTGGTCATCGCCTTCCGCGGCACCGACGATTCGCTCATCGGGTGGAAGGAGGACTTCAACATGGCCTTCCAGTACCCGGTGCCGGCACAGCGGGCGGCGAGCGCGTATCTCGACATGGTGGCGCGGCTGTGGCGCGGGCCGATCGTGCTCACCGGCCATTCGAAGGGCGGCAATCTGGCGGTGTACGCGGCGATGAACGCGGACGCCGAGGTCCAGCGACGCATCCGTCACGTGTATTCGCTGGATGGTCCGGGATTCCCGCCGAACGTGGTCACGTCGCGGCAGTATCTGGACATCCAGCCGAAGGTGACGAAGATCGTGCCGAGTTCGTCGATCGTAGGGCAGATCTTCGAGACGCCGGAGCCGTGCCGCGTGGTCACGTCGGATTCGGACGGAATCATGCAGCATTTCTCGTTCTCCTGGCAGGTGGAGGGCGACCGCTTCGTGACGGAGCCGGATCTCGCGTCGAGTTCGCAGTTGTTCAACCAGTCGTTGAACGCGTGGATGGCGGGGTTGACGATCGAGCAGCGCGAACGTGCGGTGGATGCGCTGTTCGCGGTGCTGCATGCGAACGGCGCGACGACGTTCTCCGAGGTGATGGCCGGTTTCCCGGCGTCGATTCCGGCGATGATCGCGTCGATGCTGGGATTGCCGGCACAGGACCGGCGTCATCTGTTGGAGGCGGTGGCGATTCTGGTGCGTGCGACGATGGCGCGCAGCAGGCGCCGCGGCGGGAACGCCGGCGCGTCCAACGGAACCGCCGATAAGACCGATACGGCCGATACGTCCGGTACGACCGATACCGCCGTCATCGCCGATGATTCGGGTGTTTCCGCGGCGTGATCCGCGGTGTGACTCCCGAGACGGCCGACGGCTCTCCCATGTCACGTTATTGGTTATACTGTCTAGACAAGTTGTCTAGACGCTCGATGCGCCGCACGCATCGACCATGACCGATACGACCGTAAGGAGGGGACATGCCACGCCCACGCAGCGACTCGAACATCCCGCCGGCCAAGGAACGCATGGAGAACGCGTTCTGGGAGCTGCTCGCCGACCGCGAATACCGGCGCATCACCGTCACCGACATCGTGCATCTGGCGCAGGTGAACCGCAACTCGTTCTACTACCATTTCTCCGGACTGTCGGAGCTCGCCGACGCGGCGATCCTCGCCGAGGTGCAGACCTCGCCGCTCATCCAGGAGGCCCCGGACCCGGACGCCGATCCGCAGGAGCAGTGGCGCAAACGCGTCACGCATTTCATGAACTCGCCGCGCGAACAGCAGCGTCTCGACCGTCTCGCCCTGCTCGCCGGACCGCACAGCTCCCCCGAACTCGTCGAATCGCTGCATGATTTCGCACGGCTGTCGCTGCTCCAGACGCTCGACCTCGACGCGGACCATCTGGATCTCAAGACCGATCTGCTGCTCGACTTCACGGCGGGCGGACTGCTCACGATCCTCAAACGCTGGCCGGAGCTGCGCCAGAACGTCTCGATGGACGACCTGCTCAACGAGGACGTGGCCGTGCTCGCGATGGGCATCTACATGTCCATGTCCAAGGAGAACATGCTCGCCTACTGGAACCGCATCTTCAACAAATAGGGGGCATGTGCGGTTTCTCACAGAGGGGAATCATCGCGCGGCCATGGCGTTTTCCGCCGCGAGGCGACATCATGGAGACATGACGAACGAGACGAACGCAACACGCATCGAACACGACTGCATCGGCGAGATGGCGGTGCCGGCGAACGTGTACTGGGGCATCCACACGCAACGCGCGATCGGCAACTTCCCGGTCTCCGGCATCACCGATTCCGCGCATCCCGAGCTCATCCGCGCCTACGCGACGGTCAAGCGGGCGTGCGCGAGCGCGAACGAGGAGTTGGGACTCATCGACGCGGACAAGGCGCGGTTCATCCGCGAGGCGTGCGTGGAGATCGAGGGCGGCAAGCTCGCCGACCAGTTCCCGGTGGACGTGATGCAGGGCGGCGCAGGCACGTCGTCGAACATGAACATGAACGAGGTGATCGCGAACCGCGCGCTGGAGCTCGCCGGGCACGCGCGCGGCGACTACGCGTACATCCATCCGAACGACGACGTGAACGAGTCGCAGTCGACGAACGACACGTATCCGGCGGCGTGCAAGCTGGCGCTGATCGACGCGATCCACCCGCTCGCCGAGGCGACGAAGCGTCTCGCGAAGGCGTTCCACGATCTGGCGGACAAGCACATCAACGACGTGACGCTCGGCCGCACGCAGCTGCAGGACGCGGTGCCGATGACCTACGGGCAGGAGTTCCACGCGTTCGCGACGCTGCTCAAATCCGATCTGGCCGGCTTCGAACGCCTCGTGCCGCAGCTCGCGCAGCTGAACCTCGGCGCGACGGCCATCGGCACCGGCATCTGCGCGGATCTGCGGTTCCGGCGCGCGGCGACCGAGCATCTGGCGCGCATCACCGGCCTGCCGATCACGGCGGCGCCGGACCCGGTGGCGGCGATGACCGACATGGGCGCGTACGTGTCGACCTCCGCCGCGTTGAAGAACCTCGCCGTGCACCTGAAGAAGGCGGCCGACGACCTGCGTCTGCTCAATTCGGGCCCGCGCGCCGGATTCAACGATCTGGACGTGCCGGCGCGACAGGCGGGTTCGAGCATCATGCCGGCGAAGGTGAACCCGGTGATCCCGGAATGTGTGAACCAGTGCTGCTTCATGGTGTTCGGCATGGACGTGACGGTGAACTGGGCGGTGGCCGAGGGCCAGCTGCAGCTCAACGCGTTCGACCCGGTGATGGTGCACGAGCTGCTGACCGGCATGTCGCTGCTCACGAACGCGATGGACGTGTTCCGCGTCAACTGCATCGAGGGCATCGTCGTGCACACCAAGGTGGGGCGCGCGCACGCCGAATCGACGCCGTCGATCGCGGCCGCGCTCAACCACTACATCGGCTACGAGCGGGGCTCGGCGATCGCCGCCGAAGCGGTGCGTTCGGGCCGCACGGTGCGCGAGGTGGCCGGCGAGATGACCGACCTGCCGGCCGACCAGCTCGACGAGATCCTCGACCCGATCCGCCTGGCGCGAGGCCTGGGCCAAACCTGCCGCGAACACCAGGAGTAGGGGGTATCCCGGCTGGCACCCCCTCAGTCCGGCCTGCGGCCGACCAGCTCCCCCTGAAGGGGGAGCAGATTCTTTATCTCGCTCCCCCGGTGCGATTCTTTATCTCGCACCCCTCAGGAAGGGGTGGATTCTTTATCTTGCTCCCCCCTTGAGGGGGAGCTGGCGCGCGAAGCGCGACTGAGGGGGTGCCCGTCGCGCACGACACGCCGGCGCGCGGTTTTCCGGATATTTTCCGGTACATGTATACCGGCTTCCAGCCCCCGTGTTTATCGTGGTGCGCATGGAAAACTTCGATGACATGATTATGGCCTGGTTCCACGCGAACGCAGGCAAACTGCTGTGGCTGTGCATGGTGGTCGTCGCCGCATGGGTGGCGGATCGCGTGCTGCGCCGACTCCTGCGCAAGGTGCTGGATAATTCGCAGATTCCCAGCGCCTCCATCTTCATCAATCTGATGCGCGTGGTGGTCTGGTGCGCGGCCGCCACGATGGTGCTGCAACCGGTGTTCGGCATCAATCCGACGACGCTGGTCACCGCCCTTGGCGTTGGTGGTGTCGCGCTGTCCCTTGGTCTGAAGGATACGATCGCGAACGTGATCGGCGGGTTCGGGCTGATGCTCGGCCGTGTGATCCAGCCGGGAGATCTGGTGTCGATCCAGGGCGTGACCGGCACGGTGGTGGACATCACGTGGCGTCATTCGATGATCGAGACGCGTGCGGGAGACCGGATGGTCATCCCGAACTCGATCCTCAACACCGCCTCGCTGACGAAGCTCACCGAAGTCACCGAAGGCATGGCGACCGTGCCGTTCACGGTGAAGGGCAGTGCCGATCCGGACGAGGTGAGCCGCGACATGCTGCGACGCGTGGAGGCGGGCGCGAGCGAGGTGCTGCGCCCGGAAAATCCGCCGCTGGTGAAGTTCACCGGGTTTTCCCCGTACGGCGCGGAGGGCGAGATCCTGCTGTTCGTGCGCGACGGCGTGCTGTTGTCCACCGCGAAGGACCGTGCCGCGCGCGCCATCGCCACCGCCGACTACCTCGTCAGGGACGGCGGCGCCTCCGAGTAGAAACGGCATCGCGCAGCGATGACCAACCTGCCCCTGCCTCCCTCTGACGAGGGAGGTGGCATCGCGAAGCGATGACGGAGGGAGAGACCGCGATCAGAAGAGCGTGATCAATCCCATCTGCCACAGTCCGAGCACGACGGTGAGCACGGCGTAGACCGCCATGCCGGGGTTGAGGAACGCGAGGCGCGCGCCGTACCATTTCGGCAGCTGTTCGGGCGGATCGAAGAATTCAAGCCGCCTCGCGTTCATCGCGATGATCACCGCGCCGGCGATGGTGAGCGCGACCAGCAGCACCCCGTACAGGCCGAGCAGCATGACGCCCGCCATGGCGGTCGGATTCGTTTCGGCGAACCGCATCATCTCCGCTTCGCTCATCGAACCGTCGGTCAGCTTCGCGACGTCGCCGCCGCCCGCTCCGATGAGCTTCAGGATGGCCGGTCCCACGAGCGAGCCTGACGTGTTGATCACCATGTGCATGATGATGCAGTAGCGCAGCCGGCCGGTGCGCATGTACGCGTAGCCGAGCACCAAGCCGATGCCGAACGCGTAGAAGAACTGGTACAGGTTCATGTGGAACAGCGCGAACGCGAACGCGGACAGCACGATGGCGGTGCGTTCGCCGTAGCGGCGCGTGCGGTCGATGATCTGCCTGCGGAACAGCCATTCCTCGAATATGGGGGCGAGCAGCACGACGAACAGCGCGTTCACCCACGGGTCCGACTGCATCACCATGTCGGAGACGCGATTCGTGGCCGTGCCACCGGAGACGGCTTGGGACAGCCAGTCCCCGATGAGACCGCCGACGGTCATAATCGGGAAGCACGCGACCATCAGCATCCAGAACCGTTTGCCGCCGAGCGGGAATTCGCGAACCTGCAACGCGGGCACGCGGGCGAGCACGGTGAATCCCAACGGCATGGCGACCGCATACAGCGGGCCGGACGAGATGAGCATGGAGAGCCACATGGGAGCGCCGACTGGGAACAGTGGTCGCAGCAGTCCGGACAGGACGGTGTTCAATCCCACCCAGAACGCGACCGTCACGCACAGGGCGACGCCGACCAGCATGAACCGCCGATGCGCCTCCAGAAAGAACGGCCGGGACGGGTCTCCCGACTGAGACGGCTGGGACGGTGTCATCTGCGACGGTGTCATCTGCGGCTGCTCATCACTCATACACCCAGCTTACGGCACCCGATGCCGTCGCAAAACCGCGATCGTCAGTCGAACAGGTCGTTCATACCCACCAGCCGCACAGCGTCGTCCGCCGCGGCGATGGCATCCAACTGTGGCGTGAACCCATGCAACGAGAACATCATGAGCAGACGCTCGTCGACCTTGAGCTTCGCCGCGCGGGCACGCAGCACGTCGAGCATGGCGGGATCCATCGGATTGTTCCGGAACTTACATTCACCGGCGATGGCCTTCCGCCCGGTGCGGTCGAGAGCGACCACGTCGATCTCGTCGGTTTTGTCCCACCATCGGCCGACGCGGTTGACCCGGTACGGCAGTTTGCCGCGCAGGCTTTGCCGCCGCAGCCATTCGCGGCACATCCGTTCGAAGGCGCTCGCCGCGAAATCGTGGAGCGCGGGGGCGACGACCTCCTCATACACGCCGTCCACGTCGCCGCTTTCCAGTTCGGAACGGTTCGGATACACGAACGAATACCAGAATCGGAAGAAATCGTCCGCCAGCCGGTAGAGTCCCCGCGTCCCCTTGGCCTGTTCGGCGAGTTTCGCCGTGACGGGGAACTCGCGTTCCACGATGCCGACCTCCATCAGGGACGACAGGTAGAACCCCAGGGTGCCGATCGGAATCAGCGTATGCGTGGCGATGTCGTTGAGCTTGGTGTCGCCCAACGCGATCGCGCGGATGATCGTGTTGTATTTCGCGGTCTCGCGGAATTCCTCGCGCATCAGCACATCGGGTTCGGCGTACAGGGCGGCACCGCGGCGGAGCACGTACCGTTTCAGGTTCCATGCGAGCGGCCGTTCCGGGTCGAAGGTGGCGAGGTATTGCGGCACACCGCCGAGAATCGCATAGGCCAGCGCCTTGTCTTCCGCGGAGTAGCCGGGGAAGAACTGCACCGCGTCCCAGTACGGCATGGGCAGCATCTTGAGCACGCCGGTGGCGCGGCCGTACAGGGGGGCTTTTTCGGACAGGATCTCCTTTTCGATGAAGCTCATGGCGCTGCCGCACAGCACGATCATCAGGTTCTCGTGGCGAAGCCGATGATCCCACAGATTCTGCAGAACAGACGGCAGCGTCGGATCGGACTTCACCAGATACGGGAATTCGTCGATGATGACGAGCCGTCGCCTCCCGTCGGCAGGTTCCGGCAGTTCGGCCAGATCGCCGAGGGCGTCGCTCCAGTTCGCGTATCGGCTGAGGTATTTCCCGGCCGGCGCGCCCTGTGCGGCCATACGTTGCGTGAATTCGGCGAGCTGCTCCTCCTTGGTGCCGGTCTGTGCGGCGAAGAACAGCGTGGGCCTGTCTTGGGAGAACCGCACGAGCGTTTCGGTTTTGCCGATGCGCCGGCGGCCATACAGGATGACCAGCTGCGCCTTCGCATCGTCATAACAGTCCTGGAGAAACGCCAGATCGTCGTCGCGTCCGATGAACACCATGCCCCCACCATAAACTATGGGTGTGACTATTATAGTCACGACTATAATAGTCACACCCATAGTAACGGCTATGACAATCGCCTTATGAGTGCAACGGAATCGACGGAATCACATGTCGCCGCCACCATCGGAATCACCACGCAACTTGCGATACAGGTCCCCCAGAAACATGCCGATGAGATCGTCGACGGCGCCCTTTTCCTTGAAGAGGAACTTATAGAACTCCATGTTGTCGGCATAGTTGTTCGTCAACGTTTCGTAGGTCTCCTCGTGCACGGTCTTGTCGAAGCCGTGCATGTCGTTGGCCTTGGCGCTCTCCCGCACTCTGCCGTTGCCGGACAGGGCGCTTTCGAGTTGGTCGCGGGCGTTCTCCACGGTTCCCTCGTCGAAACGCTTACCATATTTGGCGTTCCACTCATCAAGGATTCGGGACAGAGTCTCCTTGCGCTGGTCTCGCTTACTGCCGCCGGCGCCGAGCGGCATCACCACTTCCGGACCGGCTTCGATGCCTTCATCCACATGCTCGGTGTCCTTCTCGACACGGAAATCCTCAAGCCGTATCCGGTCACGGATGTCCAAGCCTTCATCCGAATCGTCACCGGTCGTGATCTCGCGCATCAGGAACATGCAGAACCGGTACTCCATGTACATGTATTCGTCCTCGATGGGCACGCACATCGACAGGAACCCGTATTGGCGCACGTACGCGCGGATGACGGCGCGGGCCTTGTCCGCCGCCTCCTCGTCCATTGCGAGCACGACGCGGGCCGCCGCATCCAGCAACGCCCACATGCGTTCCTGCTGCCTTACGCCCGGACGCTCCTTGCGGATAAGCCCATAGAACTCACGCACGTCATCCACGTCAAGCACATTGAGCTCCGCAAGCATGCGTTCCGTGTTCCTGAGCATGGCCAGCGTCAGCGGCTTCTCCAGTATCGTGCTCTCATAGTAGGGGGCGAACGCCTCGCGAATCGTATCGTAATTGTTGACGAAATCGATGACGTACGTCCGTTTCTCGTACGGAGGGCAGATGCGGTTCAGCCGGGACAGGGTCTGTACGGCCGCGATGCCATGGAGTCTCTTGATGACGTACATGGCGGACAGGTACGGCTCGTCGAAGCCGGTCTGGTATTTGTCGGCCACGATGAGCAGCCGGTAGTCGTTCTGCGCGAACACCTCCGGCAGCTTGTCCTCCGCGAGCCCGCCGTTCATCGCCCTCTCGGTGTAGCTCTCGCCGTCCACTTCGATCTCGTCGGAGAAGGCGACGAGCGCCTGGATACGTCCGAGCCTGCCCATGTGGGAAGCTCGGAGCTTATCATAGGCGAGCTTGTACCGTACGGCCTCCTCCCGCCCGGCGGTGACGATCATCGCCTTGGCTTTGCCGCCGAGTCCCGCCGCCACCGTCATCAGGAAATGGTCGATAATGACGTTGAGGTTGCCTTCGATGGTGCCGTCCGCGTTGGCGACGATGTGCGCGATCTGCCGTTTCGCCGATCCGCTGTCCAATTCGGGATCGTCCTGCGAGTCTTTGACCACACGGCAATACGAATTGTAGGTGGTGTAGTTCGCGGTGACGTCGAGGATGAATTTCTCGGCGATGGCCTGACGCATCGAGTACAGGTCGAACGCCTCCTTGCGGCCGCCGGCGCCGGTGGTGCCGAAAAGCTGCAGGGAGTGTGCGGTGGGCGTGGCCGTGAAGCCGATGATGCTGACGTTGCGCCATTGCCGGCCGCCATGCTCGCGGGGCAGTCTGGCGGCCACCATGTCGAGAGGACTGAACGCGTCCGAACGAGTCGGGGCCTCTTGGCCGTCGGCGAGCGTCTCCCCGATGGATTTCATGATCGAACCGGAGGTGGAGCTGTGCGCCTCGTCGATGATGACGGCGAACCGTTCGCCGGTGCCGTCGAACATGCCCGTCGACGCGTGCAGGAACGTGGCCATCGTGCATACGACGATGCGGTAGCTGCCGGCGAGCGCTTTGCCCAGTTTGCCGGACTTGCTGGATTCGCCGTATTCGTCCGTGCCGCCGGCCCCATCGGTGATGATCTTGATGACGGCGGGGTCGCGCGCCATGTCCATGACGGCGTGCTGAAGCTGTTCGTCCACGACGATGCGGTCGGTGACGATGAGCACTTTGGAGAGCAGCGGCTTGTCCTCGCCAGTCGCGTAGAGCTTCGACAGGTGGTGTGCCAGCCAGCAGATGGTGTTGGTTTTGCCCGACCCCGCGGAGTGTTCGATGAGATAGTTGCGGGTGGTGCCGTGCGCGGCCATGTCGGCGGTGACGCGTCGCACCGCGCGGAGCTGCTGATATCGGGGGAAGATGAGTCGCGTGCGGTTGCGTCGTTTCCGGTCGTGCGCGAGGTAGATGAAATCGTGGATCAGGTCGGAGATCGTATTCCGGGAGAGGATGTCCTCGTGCATGTAGGCGGTGGCGTAGGTGTCGTTCCGCGGCGGGTTGCCGGGCAACGTCTCCAGTGTCTGGCCGCCGCTGCGCACGCCTTGGTTGAACGGTAGGAATCGTGACTCCCGTCCTTTGAGTTCCGTGCAGACGTGGACTTCGTTCGTGTCCATGGCGAAGTGGGCGAGCGCGCCGATGCGGGGCATGAGGAGCCGTGACGTGCAATCGCGGTCCTCTCGGTATTGGCGGATCGCTTCGCGCCAGTCCCAGCCGGTGGCGGAGCTTGGGCATTTGAGTTCGATGGTGAACAGGGCGAGTCCGTTGAGGAAGATGACGAGGTCGATGCGTTCGCCGGGTTTCGGGTAGACCTCTTTCATGACGGAGAGGATGTTGGCCTCATAGAGCGCGGCGGAGGCCGCGTCGAATCGTGCGGACGGGCGCGGGTAGACGAGGTCCAGGGTGAGGCCGGCGTCGAATGGCACGCCGTCCCGGATGGCGGCGAGCAGGCCGTGTTCGGTGATGTGCCGGAAGACCGTGGCGAGGATGATGTCGCGGTAGGCGCCACCGTGCAGATCGTGCAGCGCCTTCATCGTCTTGGGTTGGGTACGGTCGAGGAAGCGGAACAGGAGGTCGACGTCCATCGCGCGCACCGGGTCGAAGGATGCCGCGGCCTTCCGCTCGATGTAGCCTTGGTCGTGTACGAGATGGTGGATGATGTTGTTCTCGAACTCGGACTCATCGAGCGGATTCCTTGCGGACATGGCTACTCCTCCATCGGAACGCGGCGCTTGCCGGTGACGTACTCGTAGATCAACGATTGCCGGCGTGCCTTCAGGATAGCAGCCTGCCGGCGTTTCGTCGCGATGATGGAGTCGATGGCCGCGCATTTCGCGTCGAGGTATGCGGCGATGCGCTCCTGCTCCTCGACCGGGGGCAGAATGACGGAAACCTTGCTCAACACGGACTGGGTGATGCTATACACCTTGACGCCCATGGCATAGGAACGAAGCTGACCACGCCAGCATTCCACACGCGCCAGATAGGCAAAGTACCTGCCATCAATCATCCGATCGGGCCGGCACGTCACGGTGTGGTAACCAGCGAACACCAAATCGTCGGAATCAACATAAACGGCGTTGCCGATACCTTCCAAATCCTCAGAGGTATCCGCAAAAACCAAATCACCCCGCCGAAGCCGCGAAGAAGCGGAAACCGGAGCCAATGCCGGAGCAACATATCGGATAAGGTCATCACTCAGATGCGTGCCGGAATTAAGCTTGGAATGGACCTGCCCATAACTGACGACTCTTCGCCCATCATCAGTCAAATCCGTCTTCTGGATAGGCAACCCCTTGAACATGACGCAATGGAACTTCAAAGGCTCCACGCGCCAATCCTCGGGAATCTCACCAATCCACGAGACGCCGCTCGACTTCATCGGTGCATCGGCGTCAAGCCCCTTGGTGACGGCCTCGTGGATGACGGACACCTTGTAGCGCTCCAGTACGTCAAGCTGCCGCTCGATATCCGCCACCGCCGCGTCGATGCCTGCCGCCTGCGCGTCGAGGTATGCGGCGATGCGCTCCTGCTCCTCGACCGGGGGCAGAATGACGGAAACCTTGCTCAACACGGACTGGGTGATGCTATACACCTTGACGCCCATGGCATAGGAACGAAGCTGACCACGCCAGCATTCCACACGCGCCAGATAGGCAAAGTACCTGCCATCAATCATCCGATCGGGCCGGCACGTCACGGTGTGGTAACCAGCGAACACCAAATCGTCGGAATCAACATAAACGGCGTTGCCGATACCTTCCAAATCCTCAGAGGTATCCGCAAAAACCAAATCACCCCGCCGAAGCCGCGAAGAAGCGGAAACCGGAGCCAATGCCGGAGCAACATATCGGATAAGGTCATCACTCAGATGCGTGCCGGAATTAAGCTTGGAATGGACCTGCCCATAACTGACGACTCTTCGCCCATCATCAGTCAAATCCGTCTTCTGGATAGGCAACCCCTTGAACATGACGCAATGGAACTTCAAAGGCTCCACGCGCCAATCCTCGGGAATCTCACCAATCCACGAGACGCCGCTCGACTTCATACCGTCGCTCATGCGCCCAGCTCCTTGAGTTCGGCGTCGAGACGGCGTTCGAGCGCCATGAACTCGTCAAGCAGCGCGTCGGAGGATTCCGGCTCCTCGTAATGGTAGAAATACCGGCTGAACGGTATCTCCGCACCGGTCTTGACGGCCTTGTCGGTCTCCTCGTCGAACCACTTGGCCTCCTTCACGTACGGGTACACCTCGCGTTCGCAATAGGATTCCACGTCCTCGCTGAGCTTGACGATCTCCACGTCCTTGGTGGCCGGATCGTATTCGATGGAACCGTCGCGCTTCTCACGCAGCGGCGCCTCCTCGTCGCGCATGCTCATCGCGTCGATCACCTTGTCGGCTATCGACTTGCGCTGCGCGGCGGTCACCTTCGTCTTGTAGTCGGGCAGATCGGCGACCATCGCCTTGATACGCTTCGCGAATCCCTTCCAATCGAGGGTCTTCTCGTCCATCAAGTTCGCCCGCAACGCGGTCACCAGCTCGTCGAACACCGTTTCGGCCTTGCGCAGCGCCTCCAGATCACCGCGCTGCTTCGCCGTCAGATCCGCCTCGTCGATGGACTCCAGCTCCTCCAGCTTCGCCGGATTGTGGAAGTCGTCGCGCAGCTTGCCCGCGATGAGCCCGCGAATGCGTTCCTCGGTGATCTGGTAGCTGCGGCGCATCGGCTGGTAGATCGCATACTCCTTGTACAGGAACTCCTCACAGGGCAGGATATGCGAATGGTCGTTCTCCTCGAACGACTGGTACAGCCGGACGATCGCATCGATCTGTCCGTCGCTGATGTACTTGCGCTTGTTGCCCATCGAGCGCCGCATCTTCTCCCACATGCCCGTGGCGTCGATGAGCTGGACCACGCCCTTGCGTTTGGGCGCCTTGTGCTTGGACAGCACCCACACGTAGATGCCGATGCCCGTATTGTAGAACAGATCGCCGGGAAGTCCCACGATCGCCTCGACGTAATCGTTCTCCAGCATCCAACGGCGGATCTGGCTCTCCCCCGACGAGGTTCCGCCCGAGAACAACGGCGAACCGTTCGAGATGATGCACGCGCGGCCATCGTCGTCGAGCTTGTACAGGGCGTGCTGCATGAACAGCAGCTGCATGTCGCTTTTCGCCGGCAATCCCGCCGGGAAGCGGCTGTCCAGCCGCTTGTGCTCCGCGGTCACCGCGGCCTCGACGCCGTCGCCCGCGTCCTTGCCGCCCCACGGGGTGCCGAACGGCGGGTTCATCAGAATGAGCTGCATCCGCTCGTCCGGGAAGCAATCCTCCTTCATCGTGTCCGCATGCCGGATGTTCTCGCCCTTCTGCCCCTTGATGAGCATGTCCGCGAGGCAGATGGCGTGCGTATCGGGGATCACCTCCTGCCCGAACAGGTAGATGTTCGCTTTCGGGCACACCTCGTCCAGCTGCTCCTTCGCGCATGAGAGCATGCCGCCGGTTCCGCACGCGAAATCGCCCACGTTGATGTTCCGTCCCTTGCGACGGAAATCATCGCACCCTTCGGCGAGCGCCAGACGGGTGATGAGACGCACCACCTCGCGCGGCGTGTAGTGGTCGCCGGCCTCCGCGTTCTCGGAGAACCTGCGGATGATCTCCTCGAACATGTATCCCATGGCGACGTTGTTCACGGTCTTCGGATCGAGGTCGAGTTCGGAGAACTTGCGAACCACGCCGGTCAGTTTGGAGCCGGCGTGCATCTTCTTGATCTCCTTGTCGAATTCGAGGTCGGTGAAGATCTCCTTGATGTTCGGCGAGAACGCGTCGATGTACGTCACGAGGTTCCGGTGCAGGCTCGCGGGTTCTGCCACGAGTTTTCCCAACGTCCATCTGCTGGTGTTGTAGAACGAGTGCCCGGACACGTTGCACAGCACCTTGTACGGCGTGTCCGCATCCTGCTCGACCAGATCGCTGACCCGGTCCCGCGTATCCGCGAGCGCACACTCCAGTCTCCGTAGGATCGTCATCGGGATGATGACGTCCCGGTACTTGTCGGGCTGGTAGGTGCCACGCAGGTTGTTCGCGATGCTGAATACCGCGTCGACCTGTCGTTTCACATCGACGTTCGCCACAGCCGCCGGCGTGGCCTCGCGGGGTTCGTCGTTTCCGTCCGTCATCGTCCTCCGTCCTTTCCAATCGTCTTGACACTATATCGGCATGCCGCCTGATCGCGCGTGGCGCGGACATTCACCGCAGGTTCTCGCCCAGCAGCCATGCGGCGTACAGGGGGATGCTCCTCAGGTCGCCGTCCACGCCGAAGTTGCGCGCGCTCAGCCGTACGGCGTAGCGCGGCCGGTATTTCGCCCGGTAGGCGACGAGGCTGCGCGCCGTCACGTTCGTTCCGGATTTGACCTCGATGGGGATGATGTCGCCGTCGCCGTCACGGGCGATGAACTCCACCTCGCCGCGATTCAGCGTCCCCCAGTAGTGCGGGGAGACGTCCGCGGCGGTGAGCTGCTGGAGCACGTAGTTCTCGTACAGGCCGCCGCGGAACACCGAGGCCTTGTCGTCCGACGGTTCCAGGTCGGCCGGGAGCGCGTCGTATTCGCATGACAGCAGCCCGGTATCGGCCATGTAGATCTTGAACGCGGAGACGTCCTCGAACGCGCGCAGCGGCGCGACCGGCTCGCTCACCTGGGTGAGGCGCGTGATGATGCCGGCGGACACCAGCCACGACAACGCCCCCTGATACATGTTCGACCGTCCGCCCGAACGGATCGCCTTGTACTGGAACTTGTGGTTCTCCTTGGCGAGCTGCTTCGGCACGCTGTTCCACGCTTCGAGGATGCGCTGCGTCTCGCGCGGCGACGCGTATTTCGCCATGTCCGCCGTATACGCGGTGACGATGTCGCGTTGGACCGCGCGCGCGTCGTCGAGACGCTCGGATTCCGCATAGATGCCGACCGCTTCGGGCATGCCGCCGACGAGCACGTATTCGCGCACCAGCTCCATCGCCCTGTCGTGGAATCCGAACGCCCGATCCGGCGTGCGGTACGCTTCGCGGATATCCGACGCGAGCCGCTCCTCCCCCTTCGCCCACAGGAACTCCTCGAAGTCCATCGGATGCAGGGTGAGCATGTCCACCTTGCCCACGGGGAACGAGTACCGGCTGCGGTTCACCTTGACGCCGAGCAGGCTGCCGGCGGCGATCACATGGTATTGGGGCGCGTCATCGCAGAAGTATTTGAGACTCGTCAACGCGCGTTCGCACAATTGGACCTCGTCGAGCACGATCAGCGTCCGCTGCGGGTCGATGCGCATCCGCAGCAGCGTCTCCAACCCATGCACGATGTCCGCGGGGGCGATGGAATCCCCGAACACCGCGGCGGCGCGTTGTTCGCGGGAGAAATCCACGTAGGCCATGGAATCGAAGGAACGACGCGCGAAATGCGTGATGGCGTAGGTCTTGCCCACCTGACGCGCGCCAAGCAGAATCAGCGGCTTGCGCCGTGCGGAACGTTTCCACTGTTCCAGTCTGTCGTCGATGATTCGCCGCATCGTCGCCTCTCCCATCCAATCGGTTGTTGTCAAAAGTGTATCAACTCAACACTTTTAACATGTTAAAAGTGTAGTGATTGCACACTTTTGACAACAACCGCCGCGCGGGGAGGCCGGAACCTAGCGCAGCACGCCTTCGATCATGCGGGTGATGAGCGCGGTGTAGCTCACGCCGGTCGCGTCCCACGCCTGCGGCCGCCGGCGGTGCGGTCACCGCCGTACCGCGCTCAGCAGGCGAGCGCGGCGACGGGACGCGGCGTGACGACCACCTCGTCGCCGACGGCGAGACCGGCCGGCAGCTCGTTCGCGGGCAGCTGCACGGTGACCTTGAGCTGTTCGCCCTTGTTCCAATGCTGGTATTCGCCGCTGGAGATCTCGCAGTCGACGCGGGCCACGGCACCGAGGAAGTGGATCACCTCGACGCGGGCGCGCTCGCCGGCCGCGGACGCGGCCTCGCCGGCGCGCACGAGCGCGATGTTCTCCGGGCGCACGAGCACGGCCACCGGATCGCCTTGCTTCGAACCGGGCAGCAGCGGCACGCGCTGGCCGAACACGACCGCCTCCTCGCCGTCGGAGGCGCCGGGCAGGCGGTTCGTCAGGCCGATGAACGTAGCCACGTATTCGGTGGCGGGACGCTGGTAGAGGTCCTGCGGCGCGGCGATCTGTTCGATGCGGCCGTGGTTCATCACGCCGATGCGGTCGGCGACGGCGAGCGCCTCCTCCTGATCGTGCGTGACGAACACGGTGGTGGTGCCGGTGTCGAGCTGGATGCGGCGGATCTCGTCGCGCAGCTGGACGCGCACCTTCGCGTCGAGCGCGGAGAGCGGCTCGTCGAGCAGGAGCACGCGCGGCTTGATGGCGAGTGCGCGGGCGAGCGCCACGCGCTGCTGCTGGCCGCCGGACATCTGCTGGGTGAACTTGTTCGCCTGGTCGGCGAGGCCGACGAGTTCGAGCTGCTCCATGGCGACGCGGCGGCGCTCCTCACGCCCGATGCCGCGCACTTCGAGGCCGAATTCGACGTTCTCGACGGCGGTCATGTGCGGGAACAGCGAGTACGCCTGGAACACCATCGACATGCCGCGCTTGTTGACGGGCACGCCGGTGACGTCCTGTCCGCCGACGAGGATGCGGCCGCCCTGGATGTCCTCAAGGCCGGCGAGGGAGCGCAGCGCGGTGGATTTGCCGCAGCCGGAGCCGCCGAGCAGCACGACCATTTCGCCGGGCTTGATGTCGAGGTTGAAGTCGTCGAGCGCGTGCACGGTGGAGCCGGGGTAGATCTTGACGACGTCCTGCATCCGGATGCCGCCGCCGCGGGTGGCGGAATCCTTGAGCAGGGCCTTGGCGGCTTTGGTCACGTCCTTGCCGCGCACGCCTTCGAGCGTGGCGGTCGGATCGTTCTTGAACTCGTGTTCGGCCTGCTTGGCGCCGCCGGCCGTGACGTTGTTCTGTTGCGCGAGAGACATAATCGGTTACTTGCCTTCCTTGGTTTCGCCCGTGCGCGTCCGTCCGATGTGTTCGGAGATGAGGTCGAGCGCGATGAGCAGCACCACGCCGAACAGCAACGCGAGCAGCGACATGGCGGTGGAGATCTGGGAGTTGGATTGGCCGAGCTGGTAGAGCGCGACCTGCAGGTTCATGCGGCCGAGCAGCGAGGCGACGGTGTATTCGCCCAGCACCACGGCGATGGAGATGAAGCTGGCGGACAGGATCGACTGCCACAGGTTCGGGATGATGACGCGGAAGAACACCTTCGGCCAGGAGGCGCCGAGCGAACGGGACGCTTCGACGAGGGTCTTCACGTCGATGGAGTTGAGGCCGACGGCGATGGCGCGGAAGGCGAACGGCATGACGAGCACGACGTAGGCGAAGCACAGCCAGATCGGGTTGGTGTCGAGCACGGCGGAGCTCAGCCAGCGGTAGATGGGGCCGAGGCCGACGACGAGCACGATGGCGGGGATGGTCAGCGGCAGCGTGGCGATCCATTCGATGGCGCGTTCGAGCGCCTTGGAGCGGATGTGCACGATCACCATGGTGGGCACCATGAGCAGCAGCATGAGCACGACGGTCACGACGCACAGGCCGAGCGAGGCGCCGAGTCCCTGCCACAGGACGGTCAGGTCGGCGCCGAGCGATTCGCCGTTGCCGGTGAAGATCGCGATCCACGGCGCCGCGGACCAGCGTCCGGACAGCGGGTGGCGCAGCGTGAAGACGAGCATGGAGATGAGCGGCACGAACAGGAACGCCAAGGTGACGAACAGGATGACGAACTTGATGACGCCCTGCCTGCGCACGCGGGCGGCGCGCAGTTGCGGCGGGCGGTTCGACGCCGCGACGGTTTCGGTGGTGTTCACTGCCAACGTCCGGCCCTCTTTTCCACGGCGTGGCTCAACAGCATGACGATGGCCACGACGATGATCATTGCGAATGCCAGCACTTGGGCGAATCCCTGCTGGTTAGGATCCATCTCGTTGCGCATCGCGCCCTGGATCATCAGCGGCACGAGGATCGAACGCTGCGAGAACAGGGCCGCGGCGGTCGCGTACGCGGAGAACGCGGAGGCGAACAGCAGCAGGAACGCGGAGATGAAACGGGGGGTGAGGATCGGCAGGGCGATGCGCGTCCAGTACTGGAACGTGTTGCCGCCAAGCGACTCGCACGCCTCACGCCACTGCGGTCGGATCGAATCGACGGCCGGCAGGAAGATGATGATCATCAGCGGGATCTGGAAGTAGCAGTACACTGTCACGAGGCCCGGCAGGGAGCTCAGCCAGTTCGGGTTGACGGTCAGTCCGGTCACCTGTTTGATGAGCATCGTGCCGATGCCGTTGATGCCGATCGTCGCGATGAACGCGAAAGCGAGCATCACGCCGCCGAACTGGGCGAGCACGGAGGAGATCGCGGAGACCATGCGGCGCAGCAGGCCGTTCGGCTTCGAGCCGATGACGAGCGCGTAGGAGGCGAGGCCGCCGACCACCGCGCCGATCACGGAGGACGCGATGGACACGATGATGGAGGTGACGAACGCGGAGACGGTGTTCGGCTCGAACAGCTTGGCGAAGTTGGCGAACGTGAAGCCGCCGTCACGGGTCTGGAACGCGCCGACGACCACGATGACGGTCGGGGCGAGCAGGAAGCACGCGGTGTACGCGAAGAACGGGATCGTCACCGCGAAGGTGCCGAGCTCCTTGCGATGCCTCGCGAGCGCGGAGGAGGAGGAAGTAGCGGACGGGCCCGCGACCTTGCCGGCGACGGGCCCGTTCTGTGCGATTGCTGCGGTCATGGGGTGTGTGTCCCTTAACGCTGCGGTTGTGCGGTCGGCTCAGTTGCCGATCGTCTTGTCCCAGTTGTTCTGGAGCCAGTCGGTGATGCGGGTGGCATCATCGTTGGTGTAGCTGACCGGCTTGCCTTCGATGGTGATGGCGTCCTTGAGGGTCGCCTTGTCGACGGTGCCGTCCTGCTTCATCGAGTCGAGCAGCACCGGGTTGGCGCCGCCCTTGAACCACAGGTTCTGGGCTTCGGCGGTGTACAGGTACTCCTCCCACAGGCGGGCGGCGGCCGGGTGCGGCGCGTCCTTGTTGATGGCCTGGTTGTAGTAGCTGACGACCTGCGCCTTCGGGAAGGTCTTGTACTCCCAGTTGACGCCCTTGCTCTTCAGCTCCTTCTTGTAGGAGGCCTGGTTGTAGGTCCAATCCATGACGACGCCGGTCTGGCCGGAATCGATGGTGCCGTTGGTCACGTCGACGGTGGTGAGGTTGCCGGCGTCCTTGAGCTTCTTGAAGAAGTCGAGGCCGGGCTGGACGTTCTTGATGTCGCCGCCGGCCAGCTGGTTGACCATCAGGTAGCCGTTGAAGGCGGCGCCGGCCTCGGCGGGCTTGCCGTTGAGGGCGACGGTGCCGGCGAACTTCGGGTCGAGCAGGTCGTTGAGGGACTTGATCTCGCCGTACTTGTCCTTGTTCCAGCCGATCGACATGATGCCGGTGTAGTCGGCGTAGTAGGCGCCGTTCGCGTCCTTGTTCTCGTCCGGAATCTTGTCCCACGCCTGCACCTTGTACGGGGCGAAGGAGTCGGTGGAGGTGGCGGCGATCTGCTGGCCGAGGTCGAAGATGTCCGGCGCGGCGTCGGTGCCCTTGTTGGTCTTGGCGGCGTCGAGCTCCTCCTTGGAGGAGGCGTTCGGGTTGAGCTCGGTGATCTTGATCTTCGGGTACTTCTTCTTGAACGTGGAGATGACCTCGCCGTAGTTGGACCAGTCGTGCGGCAGGGCGATGACGTTCAGCGCGCCCTCCTTCTCGGCGGCCTTGACGAGGTCGTCCATCGTGCCGAAATCGGCGAGGGAGGTGGCCTTGGCGGACTTCTGGTCGACGGTGACGGACTTGCCGGTGGAGCCGGAGTCGTTGCTGGAGGAGGCGTTCGACGAACCGCAGGCGGCCATCGAGAACGCGAGCACGGTGGCGATGGCGCCAGCCGCGATCTTACGCAGGTTCTTCATGGATGTTCCTTTACTCAACTTGCCTCTAGGGAGTTGCCCTCTAGGGAATCAGGGCCTTCATCCGCGCCGTGGGCGCGTGGCCCGTAATCCAATTGAGAAAGGTACGTCCGTTATCCGTCCCGACACCGACGCCCCGGTGAACGCCGCGCGACCTTGCGCGACGCCGCGATGAATTCCGGGAAACTACAGATGAACTATGACGATTACGTTGTTTGCGTCAACATCAGGACGCCGGAAAAACGCGGGGAGGGTCCCGCCGCAACGGCGGAACCCTCCCCGACGATCGCCCGGCATCAGCCGGCATGCGTCAGCCGGCGTCTCACCGGCACGCAGGCGCGTCTAGCGCAGCACGCCTTCGATCAGGCGGGTGATGAGCGCGGTGTAGCTCACGCCGGTCGCGTCCCACGCCTTCGGATACATGGAGATCGGCGTGAATCCGGGCATCGTGTTGATTTCGTTGACCATCACGGTGCCGTCCGCGGTGACGAACGTGTCCACACGGCTCAGGCCGGCGCCGTCGACCGCGGCGAACGCGCGGCGGGCGACGTCGCGCACGTCCTCGAGCACGCTGACCGGCAGGTCGGCGGGCACTTCGACGTGGCTGGCGGTGGAGTCCATGTACTTGGAGTCGAAATCGTAGAACTGGTCGTCGTCCTGATGGTCAAGCACGATCTCGCCCGGCCAGCTGGCCTCCGGCTCGTCGCCGGGGGCGGCGGCGAGCACCGCGCACTCGATCTCGCGGCCGTCGATGCCCTGCTCGATGAGCACCTTCCAATCATGCCTGCCGGCCTCGGCGATGGCGGCGCCGAGCTGGGAGGTCTGCGCCTCCGGCGAATCGGCCTCCTCGACCTTCGTCACGCCGAAGCTGGAACCGGCGCGCGACGGCTTGACGAACAGCGGATACGTGAGGCCCGCCTCGGCGACGCGTTCCAGCGCCTCCTCGGGGCGGACGGAACGCGCGTCGACCATCACGCCGGGCGCGGTGGGGATACCGGCCGCATTGAGCACGACCTTCGTGTAGTGCTTGTCCATGCACGCGGCGGACGCGAACACGCCGCAGCCGACATACGGCACGTCCATCATCTCAAGCAGGCCCTGCACGGTGCCATCCTCGCCGTACGGGCCGTGCAGCACGGGGAACACGGCGTCGACGTGGCCGAACGGCTCGAGCGTGCCGTCCGCGTTGCGCGCGAAGAAGCCATCCTGGCCGAGTGCCACGTCGAGCACGACGTCGCGCGCGGCGGCGGTACGCTCGACGGTCGGCAGCACGCCGCCGTCGAGGTTCCAGCCGCGCGGGTCCTCGCCGCCGACAATCCACTTGCCGTCCTTGGTGATGCCGACCGGCACCGCCTCGAAACGGTCGGCGTCGAGCGCGTTCAGCACGCCGGCGGTCGAAATGCAGGAGATCGAATGTTCGTCGGCCCTGCCGCCGTACAACACCACGATGCGCTTCTTGGTCATAGTCGTTTTCTCGTCCGTTTCTCTAATGCTCTTTGCCGAATCCTGCCGGATCATCGAATCATCGAATCGTTCCGGGTACCGTATCCTACTCCGCGACCGTCACGGCCGCTGTGGCCGCTGTTACTACTCCGCGGTGATCTCGCGGCCGAACAGCAGGGACAGCATCTCGGCGCAGGAGATGCCCTCGTCGAGCACGCGGCTCATCGCGTAGGCGAGCGGCGTCGGCACGCCGAGCTCGTCGCCGAGCGCGACGACCGCGTCGGTGGTGGGCACGCCTTCGGCGACGCCGTTGCTCACCTTCGTCGCCTCCTCCTTGCTCAGGCCCTTGCCGAGGTTCGCGCCGAACGTGTAGTTGCGGCTCAGCGGGGAGCCGCACGTGGCGATCAGATCGCCCACGCCGGCGAGACCGGCGAACGTCTTCGGATCGGCGCCCGCGGCCTTGCCGAGCGCGGTGAGTTCGGCGAGGCCTCGCGTCTCGATCATCGCGGCCGTGTTCTCGCCGTAGCCGGCGCCGCGCGCCATGCCGACGGCGAGCGCGACGACGTTCTTCAGCGAGCCGCACATCTCCAGTCCGATGACGTCGGTGGTGACGAACGCCTTGAAGTAGTCGGTGGTGCAGGCCTTGGCGACCTTGGTCGCGTTGTCGAGGTTCTCGCAGCCGACGACGGTCGCGGCGGGCTGGCGCAGCGCGATCTCCTTGCTCAGGTTCGGGCCGGAGATGGCGGCGAAACGGTCGGACGGCAGGTCGAGGGATTCGCGCACGACCTCGTCCATGCGCTTGTTCGTGTTGCGTTCGATGCCCTTCATAAGGCTCACGACGATCGCGCTGTCCGGGATGAGGCCCTTGAATTCGGCGAGCGCGACGCGCGCGAACTGCGCGGCGATCGCGACGACGACGATCTCGGCGTCCTTGACCGATGCGGCGCGGTCGCCGGTGGCGGTCATGTTGTCCGGCAGATGCTCGATGAACGGGAGCCTCACGTGGTTGCGGTGGTTGTCGCGGATGCCTGCGACGATTTCGGGCTCCATCGCCCACATCGTCACGTCGTTGCCCGCGTCGGCCAGCACCTGGCCGAACGCGGTGCCCCATGCGCCGGCGCCGAGAACAGTGATCTTCATGTTGTGTGATTCCTTACTTTCGATTCGTGACTGTTTCGTGACCTTCGTGCCATGCTACTCGCCGCTCACGCCGAGGCGATCGGCTTGCGGCTCATCGTGCGGTAGTCCCAGTAGCCTTCCGCCGGGAACTTCTCGCCGCGGATCTCCTCAAGCAGTTCGTTGAGGCGGATGAACATGCGCCATTTGAGCGTTTCGACGGCTTCGGCCGGCGGCTCGTCGCCCCAGTGCTCCATGCCTTCGAGCAGGTCGGAGTAGTCGAGCTGGTGGTCGTAGCACATGACGACGTTCTTGTGCGGCCACGGCCACCAGTGGTTGATGGAGGCGGCGCCCCACGTGGCGGCGCAGAACAGCGGCACCTGCTTGCCGAGTCGGCGGGACGCTTCGAGCGCGATGAACGCGGCGCCCTCCTTGATGCTCATCACCCATTTTTGCGGGTCGCGGGTGACGGTGCCTTCGGGCCAGACGGTGAGCGGACGGCCGGAGACGAGGATGTCGATCGAGGTCTCCTCGATCTGCTTGGCCTTGCCGGAGTGGCGTTGGACGGGCTGCATGCCGACGAGCTGGAACCATTTGCCGATGAGCGGCCATTTCGCCATCTCGGCCTTGGCCATGTAGCGGGGGCGGCGGCCCATGTGGAACATGCTGGCCATCGGCACGAACACGTCGAACATGGTCACGTGCGAGGCGGCGGTGATGAACGGGCCGTCTTCGGGGATGTTGTCGAGTCCCCACGCGTAGGTCCGGCAGCTCGCGTTGAAGACGACGTCGACGCCTTTGAGCAGGCGGCGCGTGCCGTTCGGGTTCTGCGCATCGATCTCGCGCTGGTTGATGCGGCGGTCGGGGCCGGTGGGCAGGTCGCGCATCGGGTCGACGAGATGATGCTTCTTCGCGAGTTTCGCCACCTGCGCGTCGGAGAGCGGTTTGACCGCGGAGCGCGGCGACGGTTTTCCTTTGGATGCCATGCGCCTTATTCTACGTTCGCCCCCTACCGCGGCTCGTGCGTTCGTCCTTCCCCGCCCCCGCTGGCGGGGGCTCCCGCGAAGCGGGTGGGGGTGGTCTCAATCGCACCCGCGAAACCACCTCCAGTCAGCCTACGGCTGACAGCCCCCGCCAGCGGGGGCGAGCAGTCCGCCAGCGGGGCGGGCATAACAAGGCCGTCAGTCGAAGTCGGCGCCGAGTTGCTGGAGTTTGCCGCGGAAGTCGGCGTAGCCGCGGTCGATCAGGCTGATGCCCTGCACGTTGGACGGGCCCTTCGCGGCGAGCGCCGCGATCAGGTGGCTGAATCCGCCCCTGAGGTCCGGCACGTCGATGTCGCGGCCAGTGAGCGGGGTCGGTCCGAAGATCACCGCGGAATGCTTGTAGTTGCGCTGCTGGAAGCGGCACGGGAGCGACCCGAGGCACTCGCGGTACAGCTGGATCGTCGCGCCCATCTGCACCAAGGGCTTCGTGAAGCCGAAACGGTTCTCGTACACGGTCTCGTGCACGATCGACAGGCCGTTCGCCTGCGTGAGGGCCACGACCAGCGGCTGCTGCCAGTCGGTCATGAAGCCGGGGTGCACGTCCGTCTCGATCGCGACCGGCTTCAAGTCGCCGCCCGGATGCCAGAAGCGGATGCCCTTGTCGGTCACGTCGAATTCGCCGCCGACCTTGCGGAACACGTTGAGGAACGTCATCATCTCCGGCTGGGTCGCGCCCTTGACGAAGATGTCGCCGTGCGTGGCCAGCGCCGCCGACGCCCAGCTCGCCGCCTCGATGCGGTCGGTGAGCGACGTGTGCGTGTAGCCCTTCAGCTCCTTGACGCCCTCGATGCGGAACGTGCGGTCCACGTCCACGCTGATGATCGCGCCCATCTTCTGCAACACGGCCACCAGATCCATGATCTCCGGCTCGATCGCCGCGCCCGACAGCTCGGTCTTGCCCTCGGCGAGCACGGCCGCGAGCAGCGTCTGCTCGGTCGCGCCCACGGACGGGTACGGCAGGTGGATCTTCGCGCCGTGCAGTCCGTTCGGCGCGGTGATGTGGATGCCGTCCTTGTGCTCCTTGTCGACGTTCGCGCCCAGCTTCCTGAGCGTCTCCAGATGGAAGTCGATCGGACGGCCGCCGATGTTGCAGCCGCCCAGCGCCGGGATGAACGCCTCGCCCAGACGGTGCACCAGCGGGCCGGAGAACAGGATCGGGATACGCGACGAGCCGGACAGCGTGTCCACGTCCGCCACGTCCGCGAGCTGCACGTGCGTCGCGTCGATCGTGACGACGCCGTGCTCGCCGTCCACGTCGACGTCCACGCCGTGCAGGCGCAGCAGGTCGGACACGACATGCACGTCGCGGATCTCCGGAACGTTCTTCAGCACCGACTTGCCCGGCGCGAGCAGCGCGGCGACCATCGCCTTGCTCACGAAGTTCTTCGCGCCACGCACCTTGATCGTGCCGTTCAGCGGCTTGCCGCCCTCGACGTGCAGCACGTCGTTCTCGTTTTCGCCCACGATTACCTCTTTCGATTCAACAGGACCGCGAAACACTATCAAACAGTGTGCCATAAGGCATGTGCGAACACCGTGAAACCCGTGGCGATGCGGCTGGCGGCGTAATCGTCGCGCCGCCGGCCGCACGCCGCCGCGACCGCCACGCCGATTGTGACGCGCGTCACAATCGCCGGCGATCGCCGCGTGCCCGGCGGACCCGCCGCCGTCGCTTTGCTATGGTGGGCAGCAGAGGTGAACGTTCACGGAAGGCAGGCGATCGGAGACTGCCGGAACGCGCCACCCGCACCACTACGCAAAGGAGCATAATCCATGACCACCGTCGCCATCGTCGGATGCACGCACGCCGGCACCTTCGCCGCCACGTCGATCCTCGCCGAGCATCCCGATTGGACCGTCCACGTGTTCGAACGCAACGGCACGCTGTCGTTCCTCTCGTGCGGCATCGCCCTGTGGGTCGGCGACCACGTGTCCGACCCGAAGAAGATGTTCTACTCGTCGCCCGAGGCGCTGGCCGAGGCGGGCGCGACCATGCACATGCGCACCGACGTGACGTCCATCGACGTCGCCGCCAAGACGCTCACCTACCGTCCGGTCGACGCGATCGGCGTGGGCGACGCGGCCGGCGAGGAGCGGACGCTGCGCTTCGACAAGCTCGTCGTCACCACCGGCTCGCGCCCGGTCGTGCCGCCGATCCCGGGCATCGACAGCCCGCACGTGCTGCTGTGCAAGAACTGGGACCACGCCATCGCCATCAAGGAGAAGGCGAAGGAGGCGAAGTCGGCGGTCGTGATCGGCTCCGGCTACATCGGCGCGGAGATCGCCGAGCAGTTCTCGCTCACCGGCGTCAAGACCACGCTCGTCGACGGCCTCGACCGTCCGCTCGCCAACAACTTCGACAAGCGGATCACCGACCAGGTGGCCGCCGCGTTCGAGGAGCATGGCGTCACGCTCGCGCTCGGCCAGAAGGTGACCGCCTTCCGCGACAACGACGACGACACCGTCACCGTCGTCACCGAAAAGGGCGAATACACGGCCGAGATGGCGATTCTCGCGGTCGGCTTCCTGCCGAACACGGACCTGCTCAAGGGACAGGTCGACATGCTGCCGAACGGCGCGATCGTCGTCGACGACTACATGCGCGCCTCCGTGCCGGACGTGTACGCGTGCGGCGACTCGGCGACCGTCTTCTACAACCCGACCGGCAAGCACGACTACATCCCGCTCGCCACGAACGCGGTGCGCCAGGGCCTGCTCGTCGGCCGCAACATCGCGGAGCCGACCGTCAAGTACCTCGGCACGCAGGCGACGAGCGCCGTGCAGCTGTACGACCTGTCGCTCGCCGCGTCCGGCCTGACCGCGGCCGGCGCGGAACGCCGCGGACTCACCGTGCGCGAGACCGAGCTGACCGAGGACTACCGCCCCGACTTCATGCTCACCACCACGCCCGTCACGTCGATCCTCACATGGGATCCGGTCACGCGCGAGGTCAAGGGCGGGCAGTTCTGCTCGAAGGCGGACATCTCCGGCGCGGCGAACGTGATCTCGATGGCGATCCAGACGAAGTTCACCATCGACCAGCTCGCGAACGTGGACTTCCTGTTCCAGCCGAACTTCGACAAGCCCGTCTACTACGTCGGCGCCGTCGCCATGAAGGCCGCCGCCGAAGCCTGACAAATACCGCCCCCGCCTGACAAATGCCGCCCCCGCCGGCGGGGGCTCCCGCGAAGCGGGTGGGGGTGGTCCAGCCGTACTCCAGCAACTCGCCCCTGCTGGCGGGGCTCCCGCGAAACAGATGGACAATCGGCCGTACTCGCCCCCGCTGGCGGGGGCTCCCGCGAAGCGGGTGGGGGTGGTCCGACGGCGACCCCCACGTAACCACCCCCAGTCGGCTGACGCCGACAGCCCTCCGGGCCCTGCAACTACAGACGGCCTCCGGCCGACATCACACAGCTCGCTGTCGCTCGCTTTCGCCTACAAACGCCTCCGGCGTTTGCTTCACGGCTCAGCCCGCCGGCGGGGGCACGACGGAACGGTACCCCTCGTCTACGGGGCCGAGACCGGCGATCCCCTACAGACTCGCCTTGATCTTGTGGGCGAGGTCGGCGTCCCACATCGCGCCGGTGGCGGACATCACGCTGTCCGCGCCGGCGCGCTTGTACGCGGCGAAATCATCCGGCGTCACGACGCCGCCGACGCCGTTGATCGCGAAATCAAGTCCGCTCTTCTCGCGGATCGCGGCGAGGCGCGAGACCATGTCGAGGCCCGCGCCGCGGATCGCGTGACCGCACACGCCGGAACGGTCGCGGCCCTTGCCCGGCAGGGCCTGATCGCCGTTCGCGTCGACGAGACGCGCGGAAATCGTGTTGATCGTGCTGAAACCCTGCACGGTGCCGCGGCCCACGGTCGATTGCACCATGAGTTCGAGCGCCGCGTCGTCGGGGATGTAGGCGAGTTTCACCATGAGCGGCGTGTCGCCGATCTCGTTCTTCACCGCCTCGGCGATGCGACCGACGAGCAGCGGATTATGGCATAGCAGCACGTTGTGCCCCTCGTTCGGGCAGCTCGTGTTCATCACCATGACCTTCGCGCCGGTCTCCTTGACGAGGCGCGCGGTGGTCGCATGGTCGGCGATGTACTCCTCCTCGGTCATGCCCTCCACGCGGGAGCCCTGGAAGCCGGGGACGAGCAGCTGGCCGGGGCCGGCCGCCGCGATCGCGCGGAACATGTCCGGCTGCCACAGGTCCGGGTCCTGCGAGGGGACTCCGAAGCTGTTGGAGATGGAGATCGGACGCTCGTAGTTCGTGTCGGCGAACACGCCCTCGTCGAGTTCGGGACTGCCGGGGGTGAGCGAGCCGTCCGCCGAGCGCGGGTGCACGGCGAGCACGTTCGGGAACGGGTTGCAGCCCCATGCGCGCGAACGCACCGTCTTGTAGGTGGCCAGGTCGAAGCCCATGCGGAACGCGGCCGTCGTGAAACGGCTGTTGAGCAGCGGACCGGCGGGGATGCCGAACGCGAGGTTCACCGGCACCCCGAGGAACGAGTCAGTAGGGGCGGAGACACCATTGCCTTGCTCCCCCTCCGAGGGGGAGCTGGCCGCGGAGCGGTCTGAGGGGGTACCTGCGGAGCCGGATTCCGCCCCACCGGCCGCCTCATCCCGCTTCAGCGCTTCGGCGAACGCGCCGAACGGGCCCTGCTCGTAGTTGTCCTCATAGGTGCGGTTCACGTCGTAGAACGGTTCGGACTGGTGGAGGTCCTGGCTCATGGTGTTCTCGATTCTCCTCGGCTCTGTGCGGATGACTGTGCACTGGGCGGCCGTGCGCTTGTCCGCGCGCAACGACCATGCGATGACGGTGCGTCTATGCGCGACGTCGAGCGGAAATCGCCACAATCGGCGGATACGCTCGCCTACCTACCCATCATCCAGCATAAGCACCGTCATACACAAACGACGCGCGCCCAAGGGCACGCCGCCGCTACGAAAGCTCCGCGCGATTATGGTGCGCAAAACGACGGTTTTGCGCACCATAATCGCGCGGAGACCGGACTCGTTCCGCTCGCTCAGCCGAGCATCGCGGAGACGAACGAGGTAATGGCGAGCAGCGCATTGATCGCGACAAACACGATGAACGCCCACGACGTCCATCCGAAATACGTGTCCTGCCCGCTGCGGTTGACGCGCAGGAACCCGCCGATCTGTTTCCGCCCGACGATCAGCACGATGATCGCGCCGACCACACCGCCCAACGCCAACGCAAGCGAGAAGATGCCATACCCCATGTTGCTGAGGAAATGGCTGGCGAGACCGTCGATCACGCCGGACAGGATCGCGTTATTGAAGATGTGCAACGCGATCGACCAGACCAGCGAATACTCCATCGCGACATAGCCGAGCACCAGACCGAACAGGAACGCGAAGAAGCCCTGCACCACATCGTCATGGAACAGGCCGAACGCGATCGCCGACGTGAGGATCGCGAAGTTCTTGCCGAGCGGCTTCAATTCCTTCATCAGCACGCCGCGGAACATCATCTCCTCGCAGATCGGCCCGATCAGGCCGATATATAGCCACATGCTCACGGTGATGGCGGATTCGTTGATGCTGTCCGACGTGGGCGACGCCAGATCCGTGCCGAACATCGAGAACGCGAGTTGGATGAGGACGATCACGCCCTGCACGCCCAATGCGACCACGAGGATCGCGAGGCAGGCGAGCGGGGTCATGCGCCGGGCGCCGTACTGGCTGATCGTGCCGATTTGGTTCGTTTCGCCGTAGGTCTCGCGATGCGGGCCGCCAAGCCAGTATTCGCGGGTGAAGATATCACGGTGGCGCATGAGGATCAGGAATCCGACCGCGGAGAACACGGCGACGAGGCTCATGATGCCGGACCACCGGTTGAACGCGCTGTCATAGGATGACGAACTGCCGCCCGGATTCGTCGCGGCGTAGATCGCCCCGAAGACGATGCCGGCGACGATGCTCACACCCATCATCACAGCGTCATAGGCGAGCGTCAGTCCCATCGCGCGATTGACGACCTTGCGCCGCCAGGTGCGCCACCATGCGCGCGGGTCGATGGCCGCGAACGTCGGCACCGCCATGGGCATCGGCTGCGCATAATAGGTCGGCCACATCGGCTGCGGCTGATACTGGGGTTGGAGCTGGGGCTGCGACGGGTAGAGGGGAGCGGCACCCGGCGTAGCGACGGACCCCGGGGCTCCGGCGGCTCCCATCGGCGTGCCCATCGGAATCGTCGGCATGCCGGCGGCTGCGGGAGCCGGGGAAACCGGCGGAGCGGCAGGGACGCCCGCGGCATACTGCGGATACTGCGCGGATTGCGGCGCGTATTGGTATTGGGCGGCCTGCGGCGGATATTGAGTGCCTTGCGATGGGTACTGGGCAGCAGGCGCCGCTTGCTGGGAATAGGGCACGGACTGGGCTGATTGAGCATACGGAACAGCCTGCGGGACAGACGCGACCTGAGGAGCAGCCACGGGCTGCGAAACCACTGCAGGCTGGGGAGCCGGAGTGGCGTATTGCTGATACTGCGCGGACTGCGGCATGGGCTGTTCCGGAGACTGGGGCGGCTGCCACACCGGCGGCTGCGGGTAGGACGAAGCCGAGGGAACGGCCTGCGGGTACACCCCACCGACCTGCGGAGTCCCAGCGGCGACCTTCGGGGCCCCGCTCCCGGCCTGCATGGTTTCAGCCCCGGCCTGCATGGTTCCCGGCGCAACCTGCATGGTTTCGGTACCAACGTGCGGAGTTTCGCCGGCAACGTGTAGGTCTCCCGTCGCAACCTGTGCGGTCCCCTGCTGAAGACCGGTGCTCCGCGCCATCACCGGGTTTTCGGGAACCGCGGTATTCCGCGGATTCCCCGAGCCGGCAAACGATCCGGTGGAAGCTTCTACTCGACCACCCCGTACAGGTCGGCCCGCAGCATCTACACGTTCGGCCCCCAAATCTACAGGTCGCCCCTCGGCCCCTACACGTCCGTCCGAAAACCCTACAGGTTCATCCCCAGACCACGCAGGTTCACGCCCCGACCGTGCAGGTTCACCCGGAACCTCCACGGCCCTGTCCCCGTTTCTTGCTGATTCCGGAGGCCGTACCGATTCCGCTGGCGATACCGGCTCCCCCGGCCTCACCGGCTCGCCTGCCTGCGCGGGGCTTCCGTACCGCGACCGCTGCGTCGCATCCCATTGTTCCCGTTGTTCCTGCTCGGATTGTTGCGTCCGCGGATTCGCATCCCCCTGCGGATGCCCTTCATTCGTATTCATGGTGCCAACCTATGCCCCGTTCCTGAACGTAACATGACCGTTCATTGAACAACATGGCCAAGCATCGTGAGCCGACCACCATGGCGCATCGCGGATTCCGCGAGCACACGCGCGGATAGCCGCCCCCAACCCGATCACCAACACCTCGATTCGATATATTCGATACAGTGGGACACATGAATGAACTTGGGGAAGGCACCGACGGCATCAGAGAGAACGGGAGCATGACCACCCCCAGTCGGCTCCGCCGACAGCCCCCGCCAGCGGGGGCGGAACGGGGAGTATGGACGGCTGCAGGCATGACGCGCAACGACCACGAGCGAAACAACGACAACACCACCGGCCGCACCACCAACACCAGCGTCGTCAACACCAGCCACACCACCGCCAACACCACCGGCCACATCACCAACATCGGCCACACCAGTAATACCAGCCACACCACCAACACCGGCCACACCGGTCACACCAACAGCCCTACCGGCGACACGGGAAACGGCAGCGCCACCGATGCCGCGTGGCGTGCGCTGCCGGAGCGGGTGCGCACGGTGTGGCTCATCAACGAGGCGATCCAGTGCGCGGTCTGGTTGGCGGCATGCGGCGGATTCGTCACGGTCTGCGTACTCAACGGCTGGTGGGGGTTCTGGACGCAGCTGGTCGCCGCGCTCGCCGCGATCTACGCGGTCGGCGACCTCGCGACCCAGCCGTTGCAGACGAAATACCGGTACGCGTTCACGCGTTTCCGCATCGGCGAGCGCGACCTCGCCACGCGCACGGGCTGGCTGTGGCGCAGATCCACGACCACCCCGTACAACCGCGTGCAGCATGTGGATACGAGGCAGAATCCGGTGCAGCGCCGGTTCGGATTGACCACAGTGGTCGTGCATACGGCGGCCGACACGACCGAAATCGCCGCGTTGGACACCGCGGAGGCCGAGCGCATGGTCGCGACGATCGCGGCCCGCGTGGCCGACGCACGGGAGGACCTGTGATGCGGCCCGTGACGTGGCCCGCGATGTGGCGTCGTCTCCACCCGGCGGCGCTAATCGTGCGCGTGGCGTCGAACGCGAAGGGCACGGTCTCGCTGCTGCTCTCGTTCATCGTGATCATCCGCGTTTCGCTGATGCGCCATGAATGGTGGCTGTGGCTGGCGGCCGCGGCAATCGTCGTCTACGTGGCGGTCGGCCCGGTCTGCGCGTGGATGTCGACCAGATACCGGTTGTCCGCCACGATGCTCGAATACCGTTCCGGCGTGCTGTTCCGCAAACGCCGCGCCATCGCCTACGGCTCGATCCATGCGATCAACAGCGCGAGCCCGTGGTATCTGCGTCCGTTCGGCGTGATCCATCTGACGGTCTCCCCGGTCGGCGACGGCGCCGACATCGATCTGAGCGCGGTTCCTTCGGCGTTGCAAAGCGAGTTGGAACGCCGTCGCGCCGAAGCGGCCGGCGCGGCACGATCCGGCACCTCGACACCGCAGGCCGCCGCCGATGCCCCGTCCGGAGTCGCCACGGATGGGGTCGCCATAACCGCCGCCGATGCTCCAACCGGCACCGCCACCGACCCCACCGCCCCGCGCGCCGGCATCGTCACCTCCTGCCCCTCCCCCATCCCCATATTCCGTGCGTCGACGCGTGACATCCTCCTGTTCGCCGTCACCGATCCGCGCATGGTCGCGGCCGCGTTCGTCGTCTACGGATTCGTTCAGAACCTGCAGGACGTGCTGCCCCATGGCCTCACGCATGCCGCGGAACGATCGATCGGCGACTACGCGGCCCACGGCGTGCCGTCGATCGTACTGCTGGCGATGGCGTGCGTCATTCTGCTGATGCTCGTCAGCATCGCGATCTCCCTGCTACATTTCCACGGGTTCGAGGTGTGGCGGCGCGGGGACGACCTGATCGTCGAACGCGGCTTGTTCACGCGCCGTGCGACGACGATTCCGACGGGTCGAGTGCAGACGATCGTCGTATCGCAGTCGTTGCCGCGCCGCGTGTTCGGGCTGTGCTCGACACGGCTCGGCCTATCCGCGGCGGCGAGCGGCGACGACGTCGCATCAGCCGCGGTCGTGTTGCCGGTCATCGGCGCACGCCGCGTGGCCGCGACGTTGCGGGCGATGCTGCCCGAATGGGGCATTCCGGACATGTTCGCCGCGACGGCACCGACCCACCGCACAGGCCGCGGCCTTACACGGTATTACGTGATGATGCCGCTCGCCGCGACGGCAGCCGCCACACTCCTTGTAGGCGTGGGCGGCCCGGCGACCCGCTCGTGGCCATGGTGGGTGATGGCCGCGCCGCTTGCGGCGGGATTGTGGTGGACGACCTGCCGATGGTTGCAGGCACGGGCCGAAGGGTACGCGATGCTGCCGGATGGCCCGGAGCCGCCGGCATGGGATCGCCCGAGCCGTTCGCCGGATACCGCCGTACCGGATGATCCCATCGCCGAGGTCTTGGCTCCCCTGCCGCACCGGATTCTGGTGACCGGAGCGACGCGGTGGGGGTTGTTCGCGATGATGACGCGACGGGCGCGCGTGCAGTCGGTGACGCGCACGACCACGCCGTGGCGCGACGCACGCGGCGTGGAGGGGCTGCGCATGCGCCTGTTCGTGATGAACGGCATGTCCGAAATCCGGTTCCGTTTCCTGCGGCGTGCTGACGCGGACGCGCTCGAAGCGTGGTTCACGGGGCGGTGAGGCGCCGTGGTGATTCTTATGGCAGGTTATTCGGTTACAAGGGGTACATATCGGCAGCGGCAATCGTCCATTGGCGTTACGAGGGGTACCGAGACTCGTATATGAGACCGCTATGTGGCCGTTGTGCGGCGTTCATAGCGGGGGTATCGCCCGTCGGATACCCCTCGCAAGCCAGTTACACCGTCTGTCCGTCCCTGAAGTACCCCTTGTAACCAAGAAACAGCCGCCCCGCTGCGGCGATACGCGAAGTGGCCTCCTTCCCGGATGGGAAGGAGGCCACTTCAGGGGGGGCTGACCGGCACTGATTCGTCGGCGGCAACTACCGCCGCCCGGTTTCACGCGTTCGGTTCAGCCCTGTGGACCGGATCGCGTCACTGCTTCTTGCGCTTGGTGAGGACGAAGAGCGCGACGGCGGCGACGACCAGCAGCACGACGACGACCGCGATGATCGCGACGCTGGAACCGGTGGTGGTCAGCGTGTTGTTCGTCTTCTGGCTCGGGGTTTGCACCAGCTTGTCGCCGGAGGTGACGGTCACGGTGGCGGTCACTTCGTAGTCGGTGCCGTTCACGGTGGCGATGCCCTTCACGGAGAAGGTGCCGGCCTTCGCGTACTTGGCGGCGGGCACGTCGTCCCACTTCACGGCCGCGTCGGTCGTGGAGCCGTCGGACCAGTGGGCCTTGACGGTCTTCGGCAGGGCGGGCGCCTTGCCGGCGGTGGTCGTGACCTTCACGTCGCGGTCGACGGACTTCACGGTGGCAGCCGTCACGGTGACGGTCGCCTTGATCGTGTAGTTCTTGCCGTCCACGGTGAACGGGTTGCTTTCGATCTCGAACGAACCGGCCTTGTCGAGCTTGTCGGCGGCGATGGCCGGCCACGTGACGGCGATGGTCTCGGTCTCGCCGTTGGACCACTCGGCGGTGGTGTGATCCGGCAGGGTCGGCTGCACGCCGACCGTGGCGCCGACGGTCACGGGCGTGGTGTCGACGGACTTCACGGTGGCCGGGTTGACGTTGACCTTAACCGTCACGTCGAGTCCGGCGGCCTTGCCCTTGACCTCGAAGGAACCGCCCTTACGCTTCGAGTAGTCGTCCTTCGTGTAGGACTTGGTGTCCCACGTGATGTCGGCGTTTTCCGTGGCATCGTCCGAGTAGGTGACCTTGACGCTCGTCGGCAGATTTTCGAACGGGTCGGTGCCGGAGTCGACGGTCACGTCGCCAAGCTTGGCGGCGGATTCGGCCTTGGCGGTGACCTTGACCGTGACCTTCACGTCGGCGGTCTCGCCGGTCGTGGCGTCGGTCGCCTTGCCCTTCACGGTGAACTCGCCGCGCTTCGCGTAGTCGTCCTTCTTGATCTTGTCCCACGTGATCGGCGTATCGACACCGGTTTCGCCGTTGCTCCAGTCGGTCTTGACGGTCTTCGGCAGGTTCGGGGTCGGGTCGACCTTCGCCTCAGTGGGCACGGTGGGGATGTCGGCGACCTTCGTGATGGTGGCCGGGTTGACCTTAACTTTGACGGTGACGGACAGCGTGGTCGTGGCGTCCGCGGCGAGGGCAACGGCGGCAGCGGCCTTCACCTTCGCGGTCTTCGCCTTGGCGGTGGTTTCGACATCCGGGTCGACGGTGCCGTTCACGGTGAACGTCTTGCCGGCGCGGGCCTTCCAGTCGGCTTCGTTGTAGGACGTGATCCACGTAATCGGGCTCGTGGTCGTGTCGCCGTTGGACCAGGTGACGGTCGCGCTCTTCGGCAGCTTGGCGGTCGGATCGGTGCCGGAGTCGACGGTGATCGTGGTGGTGCCATCGGTCGGCGTGGCCTGCTGCGCGGTGGCCGGGTTGACCTTGTAGGTGGCGGTCACCTTGTAGTCCCTGCCCGCGATGGAGACCTTGCCGTTGACGGCGAACGTGCCACCCTTACGGTTCGTGTAGTCGGCCTTGTTCGGCTCGTTCCACGTCACCGATTCCTGCGTCGTGGTGCCGTTCGACCACGTGACGGTGGCCTTCACGTTCGAGAAATCGGGCTTGTCACCGGACTCGACGGTCACGGCCGGAGTATCGGCGGACGGACCGGTGACGGAGTCGACGGTGGCGGCGACCACGGTCACGTTGACGGTGAACTCGTAGGCCTTGCCGTCAACGGTCACGGAACCCTTGACCGGCACGGTGTCGTCTGCGGTCTTGAACTGGTCGGCGGTGGTCTCCTCCCACGTGATGTCCTTGGTCTCGGTGTCGCCGTTGGTGTACGTGACGGTCGCCGTGATGCCGCTCAGGTCAGGCGTCTGGTTGACGACGGTCTGCGCGGTGGTGGCGGACGGTTCGACGGACTTCACGGTAGCAGGGTTGACGGTCACCTTGAAGGAGACGCCATCGGCGTATCCGTCGACGGTGCCCTTCACGGTGAACTCGCCGCCGGCGTGCTTGCCGTACTGGTCCTTCGTGAGCTTCGTCCACGTGACGTTCGCGGTGCCGGCTTCGCCGTCGTTGTACGTGACGGCGACGGTATCCGGGTACGTGGGTTCGGTGCCGGATTCGACGGTCTGGTCGTCCGGCGCGGTGACGGACTTGATGGTGCGTGCGGTGACGATCACCTTCACGGTGACGGTGAAGGTCTTGTCACCCACGGTGACCGTGCCGTTCACGTCGAAGCCGTTGGCGTTCTCGGTGGCGTACTGGTCCGGAGTGGGGGTGTTCCACGTGACGTCGGCCTGCTGCGTGGTGCCGTCGGAGTAGGTGACGGTCGCCTTGACCTTGCTCAGATCGGGCGCGTGCGTGGCAATCGTGGAGACGGAGGCCTGCGCGGCGACGGCACCGGTCGGCACGGCGGCGGTCACGTTCACCGTGACCTTGGCCTTCTTGGAGGTGCCATCAACAGTGCCGTTCACGGTGAAGCTGGTGTTCGCCGTGGCGTAGTCGCTCTTATTGATGGAATCCCACTTGACATCAACCGGCTTGGAGGAACCGTCACTGTAATGGGCGGTCACCTGCTCGGGCAACTGATCGGTCGGGTCCACACCGGCCGACGTGGAGACGGCGGTGGCGTCATCGAGCGAGGTGATGGTGATCGCGTCCCACCTCGCATACAGGGTGATGTTGCCGGTGACGGCGGAGCTGAAGTCGTACTTGGTGGTGAGGTTCGCGTCAGAGTACCAGCCACCGAACGTGGAACCGGACTTGGTCGGCGCGGCCGGTGCGGTCGCGGTCTCGCCGGATTCCACGGTCTGCGAATCAACCGCAGAGCCACCCTTCGAGTCGAACTTCACCGTGTACGTGGCCTTCGGCTCATACTGCTTCATCGCGTCCTCGACGGACTGGGTTTTGCCCTGCTTAGAGTAGTTGTTGCCGATTTCGAGAACGGTGATGGTATAGCCGTCCTTTACAGCGACACCCACACCGGCAATGTCCGCCAACGGGCTGACCTCGGTGAGGTAGTGGCCATATCCCTGACGATTATTCTGCAAATCCGATGCGGAAGCGTTCGGATGTTCAATCTCATAGTTGAGCTCGCTATACCAGGAATCCACTGCATCACCGGACAGACCACCCACGCTGGTCCATGACAATGCCAAAGCCTCCGGACCATCGAAATATGTTCCGGACTGGTATTTCGGGGAATGGGCTAGGTTGAAATCACGCCCCGGAACGTACACATACCAAGAAGGCTTGCCGTTCAGCATATTCGCATGTCCGTCAAGATTACCCTTCTGTACCAACTCATTGGCGCGGGTCTGCGCCCACTTCATCAGATCCCAGTTGACGGCCAAAGCACCGACGGCACTGCCGTCAGCAGTGTAGCTGGCAACATTGGATGTGTTGTAGACGTTGGTATTGTGGTCGGCGTTCTTCGCGGCCGCAATCTGCGCGTTGGTCAGCGCACGGCGATCCGTGCGGGCACGCAGGGCGTTGAGCTCCTGCATGTACTTGAGCGCCTGATAGACATTCGCATCCGCGGCGGCATCGGCGCCAACCGTGCCGGATGCGTCGGCCGCATGTGCCGACGGCAAGGGCAGCACGCAGAACAGCATGGCGATACTCGCCAATACCGCGACCGCCCCCGACAGTCGTTGTGTGATGTTCTTTGACATCTTCCTTCTCCATACTTCACGATCGTGAACACCCCGGAACGCCCACGGCGGCGAAGCCGACAAGCGACGGCAAGGGCATCCTTGCATACGCGGTCAAGTATAGAGCGATGTCTTGATAGGCGGAACAAAAGGTCCGCAAGAGGAAAGCGAAAAGCTCGCCCCCGCTGACTCCCGCCGGCGGAGGGCTGTCACCCACGCGACGGTAAGAAAGAAGCCGGCCAAAACTCGCCCCCGCCGGCGGGGGCTGTCGGCGAAGCCGACTGGGGGTGGTCGGCGGCACGGTATCGGGGCTGGTCGGAAGACCACCCTCAGTCTCACTGCGTTCGACAGCTCCCGCCAGCGGGAGCGGAAGTACCCTCAGTCAGCCTACGGCTGACAGCTCCCGCCAGCGGGAGCGGGAAGGGGGACTCAGATGATGCCGCGATCGGCCAACGGGCCCGCCCAGTTGTATTCGAGCTCGCGGGCGGGCTTGATCTCCTCTTCGGGGAGGTGCTTGGCGGGAATCGTCTTCGGCTTGAACGGGAACTTCTCGGCGCGCATCTTCTCGTAGGCGGCGATGTCGTCCTCATGCTGGAGCGTCAGGTCGATGTCGTCGTAGCCGTTCATCAGACGCCAGCGCGTGTAGTCGTTCACTTCGAACGGCAGGGTCACGTCGCCGCAGGTCACGGTGCGGTCCTCGAGCGAGACGGTCATCGCACGGCCCGGCTCCTCTTCGAGAAGCTTCCACAGCAGTTCGACGCTCTCCTGCGGCATAATCGCCGCGAGCACGCCGTTCTTCGCCGTGTTGCCATAGAAGATGTCGGCGAAGCTCGGCGCGATGACGACACGGAAGCCGTAGTCATGCAGCGCCCACACCGCGTGCTCACGGGAGGAGCCGATGCCGAACTCGGGGCCCGCGACGAGAATCTGGCCCTTCGCGTATTCGGGCTTGTTGAGCACGAACTCGGGGTCGCGGCGCCACGCGTAGAAGAGCGCGTCGTCGAAGCCGGTCTTGGTGACGCGCTTCAGGAACACGGCGGGGATGATCTGGTCGGTGTCGACGTTCGAGCGGCGCAGCGGCACGCCCACGCCGGTCAACGTAGTGAGTTTTTCCATGATGAAAGTCCTTTGTGATGTCGTCGCCCCCGCTGGCGGGGGCTGTCGATGGTGTCGGCGTGGTCGTTGTTCACGGCGGCGTTGTGACGTTGCCCCCGCTGGCGGGGGCTGTCGGCGGAGCCGACTGGGGGTGGTTGAGTCGCGGCCGCACGGATTGCGGCGTGACCGCACGGACCACCCTCAGTCAGCCTTGCGGCTGACAGCTCCCGCCAGCGGGAGCGGAATGGGAGGCGGCGTGCGGTCCGCGCCCCGCGGCGTACGGTCCACGTCCGCGGTGCGCGGGCCGCGGGCACGGTGCGCGGGCCGCGTCCGCGGCGAGCGGATTACAGGTCGGCGGGGCTGGAGATCGTGCCGCGGATCGCGGTGGCGGCGGCGACGGCGGGCGACGCGAGGTGCGTGCGCGAGCCCTTGCCCTGACGGCCTTCGAAGTTGCGGTTCGAGGTGGAGATCGAACGCTCGCCCGGCACCATCTTGTCCGGGTTCATGCCGAGGCACATCGAGCAGCCGGCGTTGCGCCATTCCGCGCCGAAGTCCTCGAACACCTTGTCGAGTCCTTCCTTCTCCGCCTGCAGGCGCACGCGCGAGGAGGCGGGCACGACGAGCACGCGGTGGATGTTCTTCGCCTTGTGGTGGCCCTTCATGATCGCGGCGGCCTGGCGCAGGTCGTCGATGCGGCCGTTCGTGCAGGAGCCGATGAACACGGTGTCGACGGCGATATCCTTGATCGGCATGCCGGGCTTCAGTCCCATGTACGTGATGGCGCGCTCGGCGGCGGAACGCTTGGTCGCGTCGGCGATGTCCGCCGGGACCGGCACGTTCGCGGTGATCGGCAGGCCCTGACCCGGGTTGGTGCCCCACGTCACGTAGGGTCCGAGCTGGGACGCGTCGATGTCCACCTCCTTGTCGAAGACGGCGTCGTCATCGGTCTTCAGCGTCTTCCAGTACGCGACGGCCTTGTCCCACATCTCGCCTTCCGGCGCGTGCGGACGGCCCTTCAGGTATTCGAACGTGGTCTCGTCCGGCGCGATCATGCCGGCGCGCGCGCCCGCCTCGATGGACATGTTGCACACGGTCATGCGCTCGTCCATCGTGAGGTTGCGGATCGCCTCGCCGCGGTATTCGATGACGTGGCCCTGGCCGCCGCCGGTGCCGATCTTCGCGATGATCGCGAGGATGATGTCCTTCGCGGTGGCGTCCGCCGGCAGTTTGCCGTTCACGTTGATCGCCATCGTCTTGAACGGCTTCAGGGACAGGGTCTGCGTGGCCATCACGTGTTCGACTTCGGAGGTGCCGATGCCGAATGCGAGCGCGCCGAACGCGCCGTGCGTGGAGGTGTGCGAGTCGCCGCACACGATGGTCATGCCCGGCTGGGTGAGGCCGAGGATCGGGGCGAACGCGTGCACGATGCCCTGGTCGGCGTCGCCGAGCGCGTGCAGGCGCACGCCGAACTCCTTGCAGTTCTTCTCCAACGTGCTCAGCTGGAGGGCGCTCGTCTTGTCCGGGTTCGGACGGTCGATGTCCACCGTGGGCGTGTTGTGGTCCTCGGTGGCGATGAGCTGATCGACGTGGCGGGGCTTGCGGCCGGCCAGTCGCAGGCCCTCGAACGCCTGGGGGCTCGTGACTTCATGCATGAGCATCAGGTCGATGTACAGCAGGTCGGGCGCTCCGTCGCTGCCCTTCCGTACCAGATGATCGGCCCAGACCTTCTCGGCCAGTGTCGTTCCCATGGGGATTCCTCCTAAATTTCTCGACGCTAGGTATTGTGTTTGCGCCGTGTTCGTGGTAATAGAGTATGCGGTCAACATGGGGGCGACCATATCCCGGCCGGATTATGAGATGTGCCGTCGCTCGTGCTGTCTAAGGCCCGATTTCGGCCGGAATTCCGCGGAAATCGGATTGAAGCCCCTCCCCTGCGGCACCGTATTACGGTACCGGTGTCAATCGTTTGCCGGAAGGCGGATGACGATGGCGCGCGCACGGACGCAAACACTGTTTCACCAATCGGTCATCCGCCGACATGCGACGTTCACCACATGGTAAACTTCTCCGATTTGGCATTTCACTATGTGAGATGGTATAAACGGGAACCATGACTTCCATGCACTCAGATACCGCTGTGGCCGAAGAGCCGGTCGCCGAGCAGGACACCACCGACGACAAGGCACCCGCCACCGCGCAGACCGCCGAGAAGAACGACGGCGAGGTGCATTCCGGCGTCGGCGTGCTCGACAAGACCGTGAAGATTCTCGACGCCCTCGAAACCGGCCCGTCCACGCTCGGCCAGCTCGTGGCCGCCACCGGCCTCGCCCGCCCGACCGCCCACCGACTCGCGATCGCGCTCGAACGCCATCGCTTCGTGCTGCGCGACCAGCACGGCCGCTTCGTGCTCGGCTCCCGTTTCGCCGAACTCGCCGCCGCCGCCGGCGAGGACCGACTCCTCACCGCGGCCGGCCCGATCCTCCAGACGCTGCTCGACCGCACCGGCGAATCCGCGCAGATCTACCGCCGTCAGGGCGACCAGCGCGTGTGCATCGCCGCCGTGGAGCGCGCCTCCGGTCTGCGCGATTCGATCCCCGTGGGCGCGATGCTCTCGATGGAAGCCGGCTCCGCCGCGCAGATTCTGCTCGCCTGGGAGGATTCCGAGCGCATGCATCAGGGCCTGCGCCACGCGAAGTTCAACGCGACCAAGCTGGCCGCTGTCCGCAAGCGCGGCTGGTCCGAGTCGGTGAACGAGCGCGAGGAGGGCGTGTGCTCGATCTCCGCGCCGATCCGCAACGCCTCCGGCCAGGTGATCGCCGCGATCTCCATCTCCGGCCCGTCCGGCCGCATGGGGTCCGCACCGGGCCGCCGCTACGCGCCGCTCGTGATGGCCGCCGGCAAATACCTCACCGAAGCCCTCATCAAGGCCTCCTCCGGTCGCTGAGTCGATAGTTCCGACCCGACGAACCACCCCCGAACCACCGCGAACCACTCCGGACCACCCCCAGTCACGCTTCGCGTGCCAGCCCCCGCCAGCGGGGGCTTCTTCATATCGCCCCGTCCATACCACCTCGTCCCGTCATACCGCCCCCGCTGGCGGAGACTTCTTGTGCCCATTACCGGCAAACGCTTTGCCATATCGTCCCCCGCCGGCAGGGTCCAGGATGTTGCCGAGCACGGCAGGATGCATGCGCACACAACCTCGCCCCCGCTGGCGGGGGCTCCCGGCGAAGCCGGGTGGGGGTGGTCATCTCATCCACCAATCAGGCGAACAAGCCCTTGATCTGCCCCCAGAGGGTGGGCCTGCGCAGCAGGTCATCGCCCTCGCCATCCTGCGGCGGCTTCGCGTTCAACGCGTACGTGTACGCCTTCTTCGAACTCGGCTTGCCGACCAGCTCTCCGAACTCCAACAACTGCGTGCGCGGCTCATGCGGATGACGGATGTCGAACTCGATAAGCCTCGTCGCACGCTTCGCCGGCGCGGGCCCATACGAACCGAATCCGCAGGTCGGCGTCGCCGCCAGCAACACCCCGTCCAGCTCGCCGACGAACCAGTTGCGATGGTCATGGCCGGTCGCCACTCCTATATAAGGGAACATGCCGGCGCGGGTATCAACCGCATCGTCATCATCGATCACACCGGCAGCATCCGCAGCATCCGTCACCGCGCGAATCGCCGCATCATCGCCGCGCAATACCGCGAACTCACGCGACGCATCCGGACAACTGATGCCCTCACCCAGATAGCCGCCGGGACGCACCTTCGCCTCATCCAGCACGTAATACTGCGCGGCGTGGTCGCGATACCCCTGCATCGCGTACGGCGTGGTCGCGGTGACGGGCGTGAGCAGATCGTAATACTCCGGCAGCGGCATGTGCTGGAACAGGGCGGACCGCGCGCCGATCATCGCCGGCACGCGCGCGAGGAACGCGAGCGCGTCGTCCGCCGGCGCGGCGAACCCGCCACCGTGCGCGTAATCGCCGGAATCGAGGACGACGATGCCGAGCACCGTGCGCTTGTGCGCCTCGTCGGCGACGGGCAGCGCGAACGTTCCCGCCGCATGCGGGTAAACGACCTGATCGGGCAGCAGCGAGTGCGCCGACAGCACATCCGCCTCCACGCCGGGCATCGGATTCACGCAGCCGGGGAACTCGCGGTAGATCGCGTCAAGCTCGTCGTTCGACAGGCCGCACTGGAAATCGTGATTGCCGTAGGTGACGGCGAACGGCACCCTGCGCTCGATCAACGGCGCGAGGAACTGGGCGATTGCGCCGCGCACCGACTCGCGCGTGCGCTCGTGCGCCGCCGCGGCGACGGTTGCGGCTTCGGTGTCGGATGCGGTGGATGCCGTGGTGTCGGATACATCGGCTGTTGCGTCGGTTGCGGTGACTGCCGTATCGGATGTGTCGGTTGCGGCGGTGCCGGATACGGCGGCTGCGGTGACTGCTGTGTCGGATACGTCGGATGCTGTATCGGCTGCGTCGGCGGGGGCGCTCCAGCGGCGTTTGCGGAACGTCTCGGCGAACGCGGGATCGTAGCCGGCGATCTGATTGCCGGTGAAAACGACCAGATCGGGGCGGACCGCGTCGAGACTCGCCTCGATGAGGCGGATCGTGTCCTTCGCGACCTTCGGACCGTCCTGGATGTCGGCGACCTGAAGGACGCGGAACTTGCCGGAATGGTGGAATTGGAGACGCCCCAGACGGGCGGACACGGACAGCGGACGGGTGTCCCCCGTCTCCGCCGGTCGGATCCTCGGCTTTGAAGACAGCCCCTCGGGCGTGCGTGTGTGTTCCGTCATGGCTCCTACTGTAATGCGCCCGACCGCAACGCGCCTACCGCAACGCGTTGCGGCGCGGTGCGTACGGGTGCGGTGAGACCCTCGTCTCTCCCATGGTGCGGCAACACATATTCTTCACAACCGCGGAATACCGCCGTTTCTTGACACCGCACCATGGGGGTTTTACCGCACCATGGGATATGAGGCTTCGCATAACAAAAAACCCTCGCTTGCGCGAGGGTTTTCACTGGCTGGGGTGCCTGGACTCGAACCAAGAATGGCTGAACCAGAATCAGCTGTGTTGCCAATTACACCACACCCCAATTTGGCTGGCGTGCAACTCCGAAGAGTTCCGCGTCGTACCCCCGACCGGATTTGAACCGGTGTTGGCGCCGTGAGAGGGCGTAGTCCTAGACCGCTAGACGACGGGGGCATATTCTGTTTTCGGTGTTTCCACCGTGTTGCTTGGTTGTTTGTGAACCGCGCAACGAGTGATTAATATACGCGCATGCCGGTACGTGCGCAACTTACGGCGTGTCGCCATTAATTTCAAGGGTTTTGTATATCTCCGGACGGCATCCGGTGTACGCTCGCGCCCCTCGTATTTGCGGTACATTGCGCACAAAACCGCTCCGCCACGCATACCGCTGCGCATACAACCCACGCACACCGTCACACGCAGTCACCGGACACGCCCCCACACACGTACGTACGCCGACATCCCGGCGTACGTTTGCGACGGTATTATCACCGGTCATCGTGGCAAACGTACGGCAAGGAAACGTCAGCATACGTTTGCGACGGTATTATCGCCGGCCATCGTGGCAAACGTACGGTGAGAAATCGTCAGCGTACGTTTGACACGGTGGAAACGGATAATCCCGTCGCAAACGTACGGTGAGAGAAACGTACGGTGAGAGAAACGTACGGCGAAGGAGACGGAGATATGGGCGGCAAGCAAGACAGACGACGGTCGCACCGGACGCACCGGACGCACCGGCAACGGCCGACACCAGCAGCGACACCGACGACGATGACAAAAACGATGACACTGACGATGCCGACGACGCCAACGGAACGGGCGGATATGCAAAGGACCCCGACTCGATAAGCCGGGATCCTTCCTGTTCGTACCCCCAACCGGATTTGAACCGGTGTTGGCGCCGTGAGAGGGCGTAGTCCTAGACCGCTAGACGATGGGGGCATATTCATTTTTCGGTGTTTCCACCCGCCGCGGCGAACCGCAACGAGTGATTAATATACGGGAGCCGTCCGACTTCGTCAACATCGGCGTGTCACATTGTGATTCCCTGATTGACAACTCTGCTGTAACCGCTTTCTGCCATCTGACCCGGCGGCTTCCGGCCACTTTCCCAGCGAACGACGAATCGCCCCACTCTCCGACAAAGAGCGGGGCGATTCCGATTCTCACGAGCCGTGGCTCACGGCCTTATACCGGCACCGAACCTACGGGCACCTACGAGGCCGCATGGAACGCGTCACCGAACACCTCACAGGTGCGTGCGCAGGCCCTTGAGGCGCGCGAGCGAAACCTCGCGGCCGACGATCTCCATGGACTCGAAGAGCGGCGGGGAGACGCGGCGGCCGGACATGGCGACGCGCACCGGGCCGAAGGCGAGGCGCGGCTTGTAGCCGCCTTCCTCCACGAGCGCCTTGTTCAGGGTCTCGTGCAGGTTGTCGGTCTTCCAATCGCCCTCGGAGACGCCTTCCAGCGCGGCGATCGCCAGGTCGAGCACGGCCGGTGCGGAATCCTTGAGCTGCTTCTTGGCACCGTCGTCCGGCTCGATGTACTCGGCGGTGGACAGCAGGGAGCCGACCATGCCGGCGACCTCGCCGAGCAGGCGCACGCGCGTCTGGACGAGCGGCGCGGCGGCGGTCAGGATCTCCTGCTCGCGCTCGGTCAGCGCGTCCCACGAATCCGCGGAGACCACGCCGTCGCGCTTGAGGTACGGCACGGAGCGGCGCAGGAAGTCGGCGGGGTCGAGCATGCGCACGTGCTCGGCGTTGATGGAGATGGCCTTGTCGAGGTCGAAGCGGGCCGGGTTGGCCTTCACGTCGCGCACGTCGAACTTGGCGATCATCTCGTCCATCGAGAACACGTCGCGGTCGGGGGCGATGGACCAGCCGAGCAGCGCGAGGTAGTTGAGCAGGCCCTCGCGGATGAAGCCGGCGTCGCGGTGGTTGAACAGGTTGGATTCCGGATCGCGCTTGGAGAGCTTCTTGTTGCCCTGGCCCATCACGTACGGCATGTGGCCGAACAGCGGGGTCTGCTTGGCGATACCCAGCTCGATCAGGTAGCGGTAGAGTACGATCTGGCGCGGGGTGGAGCTCAGCAGATCCTCGCCGCGCAGCACGACGTTGATGTCCATCATCGCGTCGTCGACCGGGTTGGTGAGCGTGTACAGCGGGTCGCCGTTCGGGCGGACGATCACGTAGTCCGGCACGGAGCCGGCCTTGAACTCGATGGTGCCGCGGATGAGGTCGTCGAAGGCGATGTCCTCGTCGGGCATGCGAATGCGCAGCGCGGGCTTGCGGCCTTCGGCGCGGAAGGCGGCCTTCTGCTCCTCGGTCAGGTCACGGTCGTAGCCGTCATAGCCGAAGGCCTTCGGGCGGCCGGCAGCCACGTTGCGGGCTTCGATCTCCTCCGGAGTGGAGAAGGATTCGTAGGCGTAGCCAGCGGCCAGCAGCTTGGCGGCGACGTCCTTGTAGATGTCGGTGCGCTCGGACTGGCGGTACGGGCCGTGGGGGCCGCCCACGTCGATGCCCTCGTCCCAGTCGATGCCCAGCCAACGCAGGGATTCGAGGATCTGGTTGTAGCTTTCCTCGCTGTCGCGCTGGGCGTCGGTGTCTTCGATGCGGAAGACGAGCTTGCCGCCGGTGGCGCGCGCCTCAGCCCAGTTGAACAGGGCGGTGCGGATCATGCCGACGTGCGGGGTGCCGGTCGGGGACGGGCAGAATCGGACGCGCACGTCCTTCGGCAGTTCGGGCTTGTGGTTTTTCGCGGATTCGTTCGCGTGTTCGGCTTCAGTCATAGTCCCCTATTGTGCCGCGCGTGCCGGACGCGCGCGGGCGGGGGCGGGAGCGACGATGCTGGGCGGAATCGGCGGGAACCATGACGGGCTCCGTACAATGGGAAGCGGAACCATATCGGGAGATCATGGCGATCATGACTCGAAAGGGGAAGCATGAGCGATCCGAACCACACGCCGCTGCCGCCGAATCCGGCGCAGCCGCAGCAACCCGGCGGGGCAGGGACTCCGGGGGATTCCGGCACCCAGACCAACGCCAATCCGAATAATCCCAACGCCTACGCCCAGCCGATGCCGCCGCAGTACGGGCAGCAGCCGGCCTACGGGCAGCCCACGCAGCAGCCCGCCTACGGGTATGCGCAGCCCGCCTACGGCCAGCCGGCGTACGGCACCCCCGCGCAGCCGACCCAGCCCGTGCAGCCGCAGTACGGACAGTACGCGCAGCCCGGATACGCGCAGTACAGCCAACCCGCACAGCCCATGCAGCCGCAGTACGGTCAGCCCGCCATCCCCACCTATCCTCAGTCGCCGCAGTCCATGACGCCCGTGACGCCCGCGACACCGGATATTCCCGCCGCCCCGGCTGTTCCCGAAACGCCCGTCGCTCCCGAGGCACCGGTCGCCCCCAAGACGCCCGTCACCTCGACGGCTACGCCCGCAGCCGACCAGCCGACGACCGACGACGACTACGATGCCGACGCGACCGTGCTGGGCAGCGCCCACCCGGTACCGCCGGTCGCAAACGCGAATGTCGACGCCGACGCATCGCACACCGACACGGCTCCGCTGCCGTCCGCAGCGACGCCGGCCACGCCGGAACCGACGCCGTTCGGCGCCCCCGCACCCGCGGCACCCGCACCCGGCGCTCCCGAGCCCGGTGTCCAAGGCGTGCCGTTCCCCGGTACCCCCGTGCCCGGCGCGCCCGCACCTGCACCGGCCCCCAACCCGTACGCGTACGCAACCGGCGAACCGTCGATCGACGAGCCGTACTATGGCTGCCCGATCGGCACGGCGTTCATCCGTTTCTGGAAGAAGTACATCGTGTTCTCCGGCCGCGCCTCGCGCAGCGAGTTCTGGTGGGTGGTCCTGTGCAATGCGATCGTCGGCTTCATTCTCGGATTCTTCACCGCGGTCGTCTACCGCGCGACCGGCGTGAATCTCGACTTCCTCGTCACCCTGTATCAGCTCGCCGTCATCATTCCGACATTGTCGCTGTCGGTCCGTCGTCTGCATGACACGAACAAGCCGGGCTGGTGGATCGCGATTCTCTATGGCGCCATCGCGGTGGGCGGCATTCTCGAAGTCGTCGGCGGCGCCTCGTTCGTCGTCGGCGGCGTCGGCAGCCTGCTCGGCGGCGGCCACGGGTACGGTACGGCCGCGGCCGGCGGCGGCATCCTGCTCCTCATCGGCGGCGTGCTGGATCTGGTCGGAGGCATCACCTACATCGTGTTCATGGCCCAGCCGAGCAAGCCGGAGGGCGCCCGTTTCGACAAGGCCGGCGCGCCCGCCGCCCCCGTCGCGGGCGCGCCGTACGGTGCTCCGGCTCCCGCCGCCCCGTACGGCGCCGCTCCGGGCAATCCCTACACGCCCGACCCGAACGCCGTTCCGGTGTACAGCACGTCGACGCCCGGCTACGCGGCGGGCGACGCGCCGGTCCCGCCCGCACCGGCCGCCGACGGCACGGCACCGGCCGCGCCCGACGTGCCGGCTCCCGGCGAGACTCCGGTCACCCCGGCCGCGCAGGACGACCCGTTCGCCGTGCCCGCGCCCGCCGACCCGTTCGCGGTTCCGGCCACGACCGAACCAGCCTCGGCGCCCCAGACCGGCAACGACGACACCGACGACAACGTCGACATGGACGCGACCGTGCTGGGCAATCTCCCGCACACCGGCGGCCAAGCGCAGCCGAACGTCCAGCCGTCCGATCCATACGGTCAGGGCCAGAAGCCCTGGCAGGGGCAGTGACCGCCCGATGATTCCGGGCCGGTCACGGCTCACTCCCGTACGATAACGGTTCGCTCCTTGGTCTGCCGCGGAAACACGTGGCATACCAAGGAGCGAACCGTTACTTATAGGAGCCGAACCGTATCAGCCTCTGGCCGCCGGCCCCGCCGGTCAGCGCAGTGCGCGGCCGGCGCACCACACGTGCCGCACGGCCCATGTGGCCGGGTCGAGCAGGTTGAGGTCGGCGGCGTAGCCGGGGGCGACCAGTCCGATCGGCGCACCGGTCACCGGATTCGGCCGGTCGAATCCGAACGCGCGCGCCGGGGTGAGCGTCGCCGCCTCCACGGCCGCGGCCGGCTCGAATCCCAAGGCGAGCACGGCGCGTTGCACCGCCACCTCCAAGACGAGCGTCGACCCGGCGATCGCACCGTTGGAGACGAGCCGCGCGTGCCCGTCGACCACGTTCACGTCGAGTTCGCCGAGCTTGTACGCGCCGTCCGGGCACCCGGTGGCGGCCATCGCGTCGGTCACGAACGCGATCCGGTGCGGCGCGAATCCGAATCCCAACCGCACCATCGGATCGTCCACGTGGAACCCGTCGTTGATGAGTTCGATCGTGACGCGCGGATCCTCCACGGCCGCGGGGATCGGCCCCGGCTCGCGGTGATGCAGGCCGTTCATCGCGTTGAACATGTGCGTCATGATGCCCGCGCCCGCGTCGAACCCGGCCTTCGCGGCCGTATAGTCGGCGTCGCAATGCCCGACCGCGGGCACGACGCCCGCCGCCGCGAACCGTCGGATCGCCGAAACGCCGTGCTCCAGCTCCGGCGCGATCGTGACCTGACGGATGCAGCCGAGCCGCCCCGCGCCGCCGACGCCCGCCGCCGTATGCCGTCCGACCGGCCGCCCCGACGCCCCGGCGCCACCGCCAGCACCAGCACCGCCGTGCGCGCCGGCCACATACCCGGATGCCTCCAGCATCTCGTCGACGATCTCGTCCACCGGATCCTTCAGACAGTTCGGATCGTGCGCGCCCTTGCGCTTCAACGCGAGGAACGGCCCCTCCAAGTGGCATCCGAGCACATCCGGACGACCGGACGCCATCACGTCGCGCACCGTGCGGATGTTGCGGCACATCACGTCCACCGGATTCGTGATCAACGACAGCACCTGCCGCGTCGTGCCGTGCACCGCGTGCCCGGTGCGCGCCACGTCGATGCCGTCCGCGCCGTCGTCGAACGAACGCTCCCACGCGCCATGCGCGTGAATGTCGACGTATCCGGGCGTGAGGATCATCCCGTCCGCGTCGATCACCGTCTCGCGCGACGCCGGATCGAGACCGACTGTGCGGCACGCATGCTCGAACGCCTCCTCGCCGTCGCCGCCGCGCGCGACGCCGGACGCGACGATCACGCCGCGCGCGTCCGACACCGTCCACCAACCGTCACGCACGCCCGCGGCGTCCACCTTGCGCGCGCCGCGGATCGCGACCGGGTGCGGCGCGCCGTGCAGCGCCGCCGTCACCCGCGCGACCGTCTCGCTTCTGTCAGTCATATTCGTTCCTTCCAATGTGATGCCGCGTCGCGGCTCTTCCGACCACCCTCGGTCTCGCCACGCGAGACAGCTCCCGCCAGCGGGAGCGAGGGATGCGTCAGATGCCCTGCCAGGCGGGCTTGTGGGCGTAGGCGTACCGGTAGTAGTCCTTGTGGCGCAGGCGGCTGGCGGCCTCCTCGTCGATGATGATCGTGGCGTGCGGGTGCAGCTGAAGGGCGGAGGCCGGGCAGAACGCGGAAACGCCGCCCTCGACGGTCTCCTCGATGGCCTCGGCCTTGCCTGCGCCGAACGCGAGCAGCACGAGATGCCGCGCCTTGAGGATCGTGCCGATACCCTGCGTGATGCAGTGGGTCGGCACCTGATCGATGTCGTCGTCGAAGAACCGCGCGTTGTCGATGCGGGTCTGTTCGGCGAGGGTCTTGACGCGCGTGCCGGAGGCGAGCGACGAGCCGGGCTCGTTGAAGCCGACGTGGCCGTCGGTGCCGATGCCGAGGATCTGCACGTCGATGCCGCCCGCCGCCTCGATCGCCGCGTCATAGGCGGGACCGGCGGCGGCGATCTTGTCGCCGTCCTCCAATGGGGCGCCGTTCAGCACGTCGCCGGGCACGTGGACCTTGGCCGGGTCGAGGCCGAGTGGCTCCACGACGGTGCGGTAGATGGTGGAATGGTAGGACTCCGGGTGGTCGAGCGGCAGGCCGAGGTATTCGTCGAGCGCGAAGCCGCGCACCTGGGAGACGTCGATATGCTCCTCCTTCACGATGCCGGCGAGCGCCTGGTAGGCGGCGAGCGGGCTCGATCCGGTGGCGAGGCCGAGGACCGCGTCGGGCTTGGCCTTGATGAGGTCCGCCACGCAGCGGCCGTAGATCGCGCCGGCCTCCGCTTCGGTTTTGACGATGATGATTTCCGCCATGGTGCTTCCTTGCTTCCTTTCCGCATGTCACGCGGCAGACCGGCTCCGTCGCCGGTCATGGCATCCGCCATGCTTCCTTCATCGTAATCGACCCGCACCATTAATGCAAACCTTCTTTACATTAACGGTGCGGGCCGTTCCCGACGCGGGCGAGGAGATCACGTACGCCCCGGTCCGCCCCGGAGCACCGGAATCTACAGTTCGACGGTCTCCGTGTTGTCGTTCTTGACGTGCGCGAACTTGGCGGCGAGCGCGGCCTTGTTGCGCTTCTCGTCCTCCTCCTTCGCCTTCTTCTTGGCGGCGGCCGGGTCCCACAGCACGTCCTCGCGGTGCTTCCTCCATTCCGCGGCGGCGAGCGGCGCGACGAACGCGGCGGTCGCGTCGAGCAGGGCGGCTTCCCCCACGACGAGCGTCGCGGCGTCGGCGAGCGCGGCGGTGCGGGCGGCGAGCAGGTCGCGGATCTGCACGTCGGTCAGGAAGATGCGCGGCACGGAGATCTGTTCGCGCAGCTCGTTGACGACGAGCAGCAGCGGCAACACGGCGCGTACGGCGGCGGCGTTGACGGGCGTGGCGGCGGTGACCGGAGCGGGGGCCGCATCGCCGGAATCATCGTCCGTAGCGACGAGCAGCGCGTCGCACACGGTGAGCGCGGCCGCGAACCGGTGCGCCATCGCGTCGACGAGCGCGGGAGACGGCTCGAACGCGTCGTCGTCGACCGGCACGGCGGCGGCGTCCGCGGCTTCGGCCGCGCCGCCGGTCTCGCCGTCATCGCCGGCGACCGCGTACTCCCCCGCGTCGAACGTGCCGTCGTTCACGGCGGCTTCGACGGCATCCAGCGTCGCGTGCACGAGCGCGGGCGAGACGTCGTCCCATGTGACGCCGAGGTCGGCGGCGGCATCGTCGACGAGCGTCACGTCGCCCGTGTCGGAGAAGTCGGCGAGCGCGTCGTAGGCGTCGTTGGCGGCGAGCAGCGCGTCGACGATCGCCTGCGGGCGCCCGGGAATCGCGTCCGCACCCTCGTACACGTATTCGGCGTCGGGCACGGTCACGTCCTCGCCGGTGAGGATGCGGGCGAAGGCGCGCGTCACGCGCACCTGCAGGTTCTCGCCGTATTTCGCGTCGTTGTCCATGCGCATCGCGTCGGTGAGCGGCCATAGCGCGATCAGGCGCGCCGCCTCGCGCGCCGCCTCGCGCACGGCGGGCATGGCGGCCACGCGCGCGATGTCTGCGGTGTTCAGTTCGGTCATCTTGCTCCTTTGCGTTTCGTGCGGGAGACCCGCGGGCGACCACCCTCGGTCCCGCCGGCGCTCGACAGCTCCCGCCGGCGGGAGCAGGCCCCCATCCACATGTCGATTCTAGTGTGCGTCTATTGGATTCCGGCGGCGGGGTCGACATACGTGATGGACATCACACGGCCGGTCTCGCAGTCGAACGTGATGGACGTGATCGAGGCGAGCGCGGTGTGGCGCAGGAACATCCAGTGTTCGGCGTGACCGGTTTCGAGCAGATGACGGAACGACCAGATCGGCGATTCGTGGCTGACGACGATGATCTGCTCGCCGGGGTGCCGGCGGATTTTCTCGCGCGCGAAGTCTCCGACGCGCGCGGCGATGTGCGCGTACGACTCGCCCCAACTGGGCTTCCACAGGTTCGCGACGAGCCTCCAGTTGCCGTTCCTCCACAGCGCGCCTTCGCCGTGGCCGATGCGCTTGCCCCGGAACTCGTTGCCGGCTTCGATGACGCGTTCGTCGGTCGTGAGCGTGAGCGGCTCCTGCCCGCGCGCCTCGCGCACCGGGTTCAGCGCGTCGAGGATCGCGCCGGCAGTCTCGCGCGTGCGGTCGAGCGGCGACGAGTAGACGGCGGAGACGGTGTTCATCTGCGGGCTGGCGGCGATGTACGCGCCGGTCGCCTCGGCCATGCGGCGGCCCACGTCGGACAGGTGGAAGTCGGGAAGGCGCTCGTAGAGCAGATGATCGGGGTTGTGCACCTTGCCGTGACGGACGAAATGGATGGTGGTGGCGGTCATCGCCGGCCTCCTTCGGGAATCGGTGAACGGTTCGCGATACGGTTCGCAATTTTGTATTCCAATCTACCGCGATGCGGCCGCGTGTCGCGGCGCACGCGCGCGTAGAGTGGCCGCGACGCAAACGTGCGTGCATGCGGCGGGAGCCCATGGACGCACTCCTTTGCGCGACCAACAGGACAAGCACACATCATTCGATGAGGGCTTCGCCGGCCAACGCCACGGCCGTCGGGGGACATCCAATCGGTAGCGGAAAGGAGCGGGTGCGGTATGTCCAATACAGTGATCACCGGAATCAAGGATGTCGCCGGCAAGGTGTTCGGCGGGTATGCGGAGCTGCTGCGCATCCCGCATACGGCACGGTATTCGATCGGCGGCGTCGTCGCGTGCATGCCGTTCCCGATGATCGGCATGACGATCACGATTTCCGTGCAGCACTACTACGGCAACTATTCGCTCGCCGGCATGCTGACCGCGCTTCAGGCGATCGCATTGGCCGTCGCGACGCCGCTGCTCGGCAAGCTCACCGACAAGTTCGGCCAGCGGCAGGTGTCGATTCCGACGATCATCGTGTGGATCGTCGCGGCGATCGCGCTGACCACGTCGATCACGAACCGCGCGCCGGAATGGGTGCTGTACTGTCTGACGCCGTTCCTCGCCGCGATCCCGCCGTGGGGCGCGATGAGCCGCGCGCGCTGGACGCGACTACTCAAAGGCGACCGCGAGCGCACCGACCGCGCATTGTCGCTGTGCGGCGTGCTCGACGAGTGCATGTGGGTGGTCGGCAACCCGCTCGCCTCGACGTTGGCGGTGATCTCGGGTCTGCTCGCGTTCTCGTTCACCGGCGTGTGCGTGATCGTCGGCGCATTGATGTTCCTCACGGAACTCACGACCGAACCGCCGTCGCAATCGGATCTCGCGAGGGCGGAAGGCATCTCGCGCAAGGAGTACCGCGCGCGCGAGGCGGCGAAGGCGGAGGCGCTGCGCGCCGAGACCGCCGCCGAGGAGATGCGACGCCGGCTGCGCCGCGAGGGCGTGACCGACGAGACGGTTGTTTCACGTGAAACGTTGCGTGCGATCGAGGAGGCGAAGCAGGGACGGAAGGCGTCGATCTGGGGGCCGGGACTCATCGCCGTGTGCGTGACGTGGTTCGGTCTGGGCGCGTTCCAGTCGGCCGCCGGCATCTCGATCATCGCGTTCGCGACCGAGTCGGACATGAAGCAGTACACCGGATTCGTGTTCGCCTGCTTCTCGATCAGTTCGCTGTGCGGCGCGCTCGTGTACGGCGCGAAGAACTGGACGATCCCGCTGTGGAAGCGGTTCTACTTCTGCCTCGCGGTGGTGAACCTCGGCATCGGATCGTTCATGTTCGCAAAGCACCTGTGGGTCATCATGATCATCTACCTGCTGATCGGCGTATGCCAGGCGCCCACGTGGATCAACGGCAACCAGCTGATGCTGCACCTCGTGCCGCCGTCGCGGCTCACCGAGGGCATGGCGTGGATGGGCGCGATGAACTCGATCGGCTCCTCCGCCGGATCGGCGATCGCCGGCCAGTTCATCGACCGCATGGGCTCGCACGGCGGCTTCATGGTCGTCACCGCCCTGGCGATCGGCTCCCTCGCGATCGCGCTCGTGGGGTTGAAGCAGATCAAGACCTCCACGGAACAGCCGACCCTGACCGAAGTGAGCGTGTGAGGTAAGTGCCGGCGTGAGGTAAGTGCCGGCGTGAGGCCATGCTTTTTCGCACCTAACGACCACCCTCCGGCGCTACGCGCCACCTCCCGCCAGCGGGAGGCAGACACGGACCCGCCGGAGGCGGGACGGTATTATTGCCCCCGCTGGCGGGGGCTGTCGGCGAAGCCGACTGGGGGTGGTCGACGGACACCCACCCGGCGGGCACCTCGCCCGCGGCCAGCCTTACTTCGGCCAGCCCTTCGGGGTGTGCTCCAGGGACCAGACGCCGAGCTTGTGGGAGAAGCTGTTCTCCCACTTCGCCTGAAGCTCCTCGGCGCTGAGACGGTTCTCGGCGGACTTGAGACGGTTCATCGCGTTCGTGTGCGTGTCGTCGAGCAGCCACTTGCGGATGAGGAAGTTCCACACCATCACGACGGCGGTGGCGATCAGCTTGCCGACGTTCGTGCGCAGCAGGTATTCCGCGTGCTGCGTGACGTAGGCGTCATGGTTCATGCCGTAGGTGGAAATCCAGATGATCGCGTCGTTCATGAACAGGCCAATCACCGCGCCCACGACGAAGATGACGATCTCCATCCAGCGGGCCATGTCGTCACGATGCTTGAACACGAACTTCATGCTCGCCAGATAGTTGAAGATCAGCGAGATGATGAACGAGATGGTGGCGGCGATCACGTTGTGCATGTGGAACACGCCGACCAGGATGTTGAGAATGCCCCAGTCGATGATGAAGGCGATCACGCCGACGATGCCGAATTTCATAAGCTGTGCGATCAGTTTTCTCACAAAGGGCCATTCAACACCATCCATCTGACCGGCAAGCCGCTCCCCCGCCAGTCAGCCAACAATCTCCCCATTCGGGAACCGATTGCCGCGCGGCGATAGACTGGAGCGGAAGCATCCACCATCAAGGAGGAATCATGCCCGTCATCCATACCCATGTGTCCGTGAAGACCACGAAGGAGCAGCGCGAGGCGCTGAAGGCCGCGTACGGCAAGGCGATCACCGCCGTGCCCGGCAAGTCCGAAGGCTGGCTCATGTGCCCGTTCGAGGACGACATGCCGATCTACTTCGGCGGCTCCGACGACCAGCCGGCCGCCTACGTGGAGGTCAACGTGTTCGGCCGCGGCGCCATCCCCGGCTCCGCGTGGGAGAAACTCACCAAGCAGATCATGGCCGCGCTCAACAGCGAACTCGGCATCCCCGAGGACCGCACGTACATCCGCTACACCGCCACCTCCGACTGGGGCTGGAACGGCGGCAACTTCTGAGCCGCCAACGGCAGGATACGGAAAACCCCGCCATTATGGCGGGGTTTCCCATATCCTGCGACGCTATCGCTGCTCGATGCTACGAACAATCAGCCGGAATCAGCCGAACAATCACACGATCTTCGGCATCGGGGTGGTGAGCGACGTGGTGAGGTTCACGTGGACCAGACCGGCGCCGGCGTGCACTTCGACCTTCTTCAGGGTCACGGTGCGCTCGTCCTCCGGGGCGCGGTCGTTGTCGGTCATCGTCGCCGGGGACTTGACCGCGACCAGCGCGAGGTCGGCGAGGGAGAAGCCGGCGGACTCGCACAGCTTCACGGCCTCGTCACGGGAGGCGAGGAAGCCGTCCTTGAACTTGACGCGCTCGGCCGGAACGCCGTACGCGTGCTCGGCGACCCACTTCACGTTCTCGATGACGGACATGCCCTTATGGCTGTGCGGGCGGGCCGGCGCGGAGCCGTTGGTGAGCACGTCGACGAACGCGTCGAGCTGCGGGGCGAGCGCCTCGCCGCCGTCGCGGTACAGGTTGCCGATGATCGGGTCGCGGAACTCGAGCTTGGCGGCAGTCTCCTTGAGGGACGGGATCTGGTCGTCCTCGCCGTCCCACAGGTTGATGAGCGGGAACGTCGGGATGTCGAGGCCTTCGAGACGGTTCACGTGGAACGGGTAGCGCCACGCGAGCTCCGGATCGTCACGCCACGTGGAGGCGCGGGTCACGACGATCGCGGCGGACGGCCACTGCGCGTCGAACTCGCGGCAGGCGATGTCGAGCCACTTCTGCGCGCCCGCATCGGTGCCGTAGCCGGCTTCGACGATGACGACGTCGTGCAGCGCGCACGCCATCTCGACGGAGACGAGCGTCGGGATGCCGATGGACACGTTGGCGAACGGGCCGCCGTGCACGTAGACCGGGGAACCGTTGACGGTCTCCGTCTTCGCGGGCTTGACCGCGTCGGCGAGGATGCCGGTGATGCGCCACAGGTCGACGAACTCGCCGAACGTGACGGCCTTGCCGTCCTTCGTGCCGGCGATCATCTTCGCGACGCGCTGGCCGATCTCGTCCATCGAACGGGACAGCACGACGATCTGCATGAGCTCGCAGGTCGGGGTGAGCACGACCTTCTCCTTGACGTCGCCCTTGCCGTAGTCGACGGCGATGGAGCGCAGGGAGCGGGACGGCACTTCGGAGACGCGCGGCACGAGGATCGTGTCGAGCTTGCCCTCGTCGACGGCCTTCTCGGCGAAGGAGACGAGCAGGTTCTGGGCCGCTTCGATGGCGCCCATCTCGCCGCACAGACCCCAGTCGATGAGCTCCGGGTGGGTCAGGGAGGCCTTGCCGCCGCCGGACGCGCCGCCCTTGGAACCGGCGGCGGTGATGCCCATGCTCGGCTGGCGCAGCACGGCGGCCGCGTCGATGCCGCGCTCGTTGAGCGCGTCGATCAGGGCAATGGTCGTCGTGGTCTTGCCTTCGCCGCGCGACGCCTTGAGCGGGGTGTCCGCCGTGACGAGCACGACCTTGCCGTGCTTGCGCGGGGCGTCGGGGTTCTTCTTCAGGTAGTCGAGGTAGCCGAACGCGTCGATTTTCTCGACCAGGCCATACCGGCTGGTGAAGTCTTCGATGGTGGTCATAGGTGAAACGCCTTTCTGTTCGCTGTATGCACCAATCATGCATGTGTATAGCACATCGTTGTTGCCTCCTTCTGACGAGGGAGGTGTCATGCGGAGCATGACGGAGGACGGACGACGCCGGCACCCGCGCGAACCACCCCCACCCGGCTATGCCGGGAGCCCCCGCCGGCGGGGGCGGAAGGCAACGCCGGCGGGGGCGCAGGCGGCTGTGCCGTCCGTATCCGGCAGGAACCTAGAAGTCGGACATGTGGAAGCCGTTCTTCATGGCCATGGAGCGCGTGTACAGCACGGAGTCGAGCAGCTTGTCGGTCTCGACGCGCAGCTGGTCGGCCATGGTCTGGTTGGCGGCGGCCAGGATCCCGCGCACCTCGCCGTTGCGCACGGCGTCGATGATCGCGTCCGGCTCGAGCGGCTGCACGTCGCCGTCCACGTTGTCCGCCTCGAACTCCTCTTCGGCGGCGGATTCAGCGGCGGCCTCCGCGTCCGTGAGACCCAGCCGCGCGACCTGCTCGTCGGTGGCGGCGACGAGACGATGCCCGGCGGCGAGCGTCTTCTGCTGGTAGCGTTCGACGGCGTTCGCGGTGTCGGCGAACGCGCCGTCGCACAGGGCGGCGATCACGCGGTTCGCCCAGTAGAAGTTCTCGGTGGTGACGCGCGTCGTCGTGTCGGCGAGGTAGGAGGGGGTCGCGTCCACGTTCGGGTAGAACGGGACGAGCGTGTTGAACGGGTTGGAGCCGTACGCCATCCACTGGATCGCGCGGTTCGCCTGCGGACGGTACGGGCGGATCTGCATGACGGCGAGCTGGCTCTGGCGGTTGATGCCGATCGGACGGTACATGTGGCGCGTGTGCTCGTCGCCGCGCTTGCCGTACGGATCGTACGGGGTGCCCTGGTAGTGGCCGGACAGCACGTACTTGACGTCCTCGATCGTGATCTTGCGCTCGGGCTGGCGGGCCCACGGGATGTCGTTGTTCTCCGGGCCGTGGTCGGCGTCCGCGCCGTCCCACACCTCGTCGTACGGGTTGAGGAAGCGCTGCATCCACCAGGCGCGCGGCGTGTTGTACACGTGGTCGGAGTCGGAGTGGGAGCCGAACGCGTCACGCGGGTTGAACGGCGTCGTGTTCTCGACGGCGAGGTCGAGATGGTTCTCCTCGATGAACTCGGCGAGGTCGGCGGAGCACATGTGGTCCTCCTGGTCACCGAGCGCGTCGTCGAGGTCGAACTCGTCGATGCCGAGCTGATTCGGCATCGTCACGTACGCCTCGTCCGGCACGCGCTTGGCGATCCAATGATGGCCGCCGACGGTCTCCATCCACCAAATCTCGTTCGCGTCGCTGAACGCGGTGCCGTTCATCTCGTACGTGCCGTACTCCTCGAGCAGCGCGCCGAGGCGGGCGACGCCCTCGCGCGCGGTCCTGACGTACGGCAGGACGATGGTGAGGAAGTCCTCCTCGCCGATGCCGCCGGGGATCTCCGGCTCGTAGTCGGCGTCGCCGGGCGTGCCGTGCGCCGGGACACGCTCGACGAACGGGTCGGCGCCGAGCACGCGCTCGTTCGTGGTGAGCGTTTCGGTGGCGCTCATCGCGACGTTCGCCTCGTTGACGCCCGCCTCGCCCCAGATGCCTTCCTTGCGGTCCGCGTTCGGCACGGACGTGTATTGCAGCGGATCGTCCGGCAGGTCGATCTCGACGTGCGAGATGACGGACTTGTAGCGGCGCGGCTGGTCCTCGGGCTTGATGACGAGGAACTGCTTCGGATTGAACTCGCCGTTCGCGGAATCCTCGTTGCGGGCGATGATGGTCGAGCCGTCATAGCTCGCGTCCTTGCCGACCAGAATCGTGGTGCAGGCCATGGTTGCCTAGGTTTCCTTTCGTTGATTGGATACTTGCTCCCGCCGGCGGGAGTACGGTCCACCCCCACCCGGCTACGCCGGGAGCCCCCGCCAGCGGGGGCGGAGAGCGGTGTCATACACCGCGGGCCGCGGGAAAACGGCATCGCGCAAAGCACGATTCCATCTCCCGCTCCCGCCGGCGGGAGCTGTCAGGCGAAGCCTGACTGAGGGTGGTTAACGGACGTCGCACACACGGGACCACCCCCACCCGGCTACGCCGGGAGCCCCCGCCGGCGGGGGGCGGAGAATGACGCCATACGCCCCGTGGGCGCATGTCCGTTGTAGTCGGGGGCGGAGAATGATGTCATGCGCCCTGGGCGCGTGTCCGTTGCGGTCGGGGCGGATCACGCCTTGCCGGTGAGGAAGATGCCGGCCTGGTCGGGGGTCTCGCCGGCCTCGCGCAGCTTGTGGAGCAGCTCGTTCATCCAGAAGCCCTGGTTGAGTCCGGGCAGCGGGTTCTTCGTGGCGTAGACGTGCAGGTAGTAGTCGTGGTCCTTGTCCGGCGGCTGCGGGCCGTTGTACCGCATGGTGACGGCCGGGTCGTTCTCGCGGCCCACGAACTTGGAGGCGGACGAGTTGCGTCCCTGCACGGCCTCGGGGATCATCGAGGCCATCTGGCGGGAGAAGTCCGGCGGGATGGCGAGCGCGTGCGCGTCGTTGAAGTCGAACATCAGCGCGTCGATGGGCAGGTTCGCGACGGTCCAGTGGATCCATTCGAATCCGCACACGGGAATCGAATCGGGGTCGGTGAACGTCCAGTGCAGGTACTGGGCGTCCGGCGAGACCTCGTCGATGTAGAAGGGGAAGGAGATGACGGGCACGCCGCCTGTGCGGTATTCGGGCGCCGCCGCCTTGGCGAAATCGTCCGGAACCACGGTGAAATCAGCTGAGATCTTCATAGGCTCCAGTGTATCGCGAGAGACGCGGGGACACGGGTCTCACGACGGGGAGCGGCGGAACCCGATGAGGCCGCACGGGCCATCACCGGAGGCGCACCGAGATCACACCGCGGGCACGGCCCCACCGCATGGAAAAAGCCCGATCCGGCGCACGGGGAGTACTTTCCGTGCGCCGGATCGGGCTCGAAATCAGACCCGGGAGAAAAAGGGGAAAAGAACAACCGGGTCATGGTTCGTCGGGCGTCCCGGAGGACGCCCGGAGTATTGGTAGGTCAGGCCTCGTCGTCGGCGGTGCCGAGGTTCTCTCCATTGCTGGAGATCACGTCGCGGTACCAGTAGAACGACTTCTTGCGGCTGCGCTTGTAGCTGCCGTTGCCGTTGTCGTCCGCATCGACGTAGATCATGCCGTAGCGTTTCTTCATCTCGCCGGTGCCGAAGGAGATGACATCGATGCAGCCCCACACGGTGTAGCCGATAACGGGAACGCCGTCGTAGTCGATGGCCTTCCGCACCTGTTCGATGTGCGAGCGCAGGTAGTCGATGCGCGCGTCGTCGGCGATGTAGCCGTCCGAATCGGGCGTCTCGTACATGCCGATGCCGTTCTCCACGATGAAGATCGGCTTGCCGTAGCGTTCGAACAGCGAGCACAGCACGTAGCGCAGGCCCACCGGGTCGATCTGCCAGCCCCAGTCGGTGGCCTTGATGTACGGGTTCTTCACCTGGCCGGGCAGGCCATGGCCGTCGAACTCGGGCACCTTCTCGGCGGAGACGGCCGCGCTCATGTAGTAGCTGATCGAGATGAAGTCCACGGTGCCGGCCGCGATGATGTCGGTGTCGCCCGGCTCCATCGCGATGTCGAAGCCCTCGCGGTCCCAGCGGTTGAGCAGGTAGCACGGGTATTCGCCGTTCACGTACACGTCGCCGAACAGGTAGCGGTCGCGCATGAGCACTTCCGCGTGCATGACGTCCTCGGGTTTGCAGGTGGCCGGGTAGATCGGCACCATGGCGAGCATGCAGCCGATCTGGAAGTCCGGGTTGATCTGGTGGCCGCGCTGCACGACGAGCGCCGATGCGACGAACTCGTTGTGGATGGCCTGCCAGATCTTCTGCTCCACCGTGTGCCAGTCATCCTTCGGATTCGGGATGATGCCCGAATTCGTGTACGGGAAGATCTCGGTGTGCATCTCCATCTGGTTGTTGACCTCGTTGAAGGTCAGCCAGTACTTGACCAGGTCCTTATAGCGGTCCATCACCGTGGAGGCGAACTTGAAGTAGTAGTCGACGACCTCGCGGTTGGCGAAGCCACCCATCTTCGCCAGATGCAGCGGCATCTCGAAGTGCGAGAGCGTGACGACCGGCTCCATGCCCCTGGCGCGGTAGTCCTCGAAGAGCCTCTCGTAGAACTTCAGGCCCTCCTCGTTCGGCTCCTCCTCGTCGCCGTTGGGGAAGATACGCGACCAGGAGATCGAGGTGCGGAAGCACTTGAAGCCCATCTCCTGGAAGAGCGCGTCGTCCTCGCGGAACGTGTGGTAGTAGTCGATGCCGCGCTGGTTCGGATAGTTCTCGCCCGGGACCACGCCGTCGGTGATCCTGCGCGCCACGCCGTGGGCGCCGCCGGTGAGCACGTCGCAGATGCTCGGTCCGCGGCCGTCCTCGTTCCAGGCGCCTTCGAGCTGGTGCGCGGCGACCGCGCCGCCCCAGAGGAAGTTGTCGGGGAATCCCATCGTCAGATCCTTCGCTTACTCGGCGATCTTGCCGTCGAGGCGCTTGTACAGGTCGATGATCTCGACGACCATCGCGCGGAACACTTCGGCGGCCATCATCTGGTCCTCGACGTGGGTGAGCAGCAGGCCCATCTTCACCGGGTTGCCGGCGGCCTCGCGCTGGACGAGGCCGGCGTGCACGGCGTGGCCTTCGCGGTAGCTCGCGTCGCCTTCGTCGATGGACGCCTTGGCTCCTTCGAAGTCGCCTTCCTTGGCCTTGCTGAGGGCCTCCATGTAGTCGGACTTGGCGGTGCCGGCCGCGGTGATCAGCTGGAAGCAGGTGGTCTCCAGGTCGAATTCTTCGTCTGCCATGTTGGTACGCTTTCTCGTTTGTCGCTGTATGGTTCGGATGGGGCGGCGATCACTTGCCGGCGAGCTTGAAGGCGAAGTCGAGGACCTTGTCGCCACGGGCCATGCCGTAGTCCTGCGGGGCGATGACCTCGACCGGCTTGGTCTCGAACTCCTTCTTGACGTCCTTGAGCATGTAGCGCACCTGCGGGCCGAGCAGGATCACGTCGGCGTCCTGCGCGTTGGCTTCGAGGGTGGAGACCGGCATGGCGGAGACGTCGACGTCCTCGAGGCCACGCTTGGCGGCCGCGGCCTGCATCTTCTTGACCAGGATGCTGGTGGACATGCCATCGCTGCAGCACAGTACGATCTTCATGATGTTTCTCCTTTGAATGGTTGGTTGTCGAAGTGAAGAGGATGGGCCGGCCACACCGCGAGAGTGAGGAAGTTCGCGCGGACCGGCCCGTTATTGAGAGAGGTTGTTATTCGTGGTAAGTAGTGGTGTTCGATCGGCCGGCCGGCGTCGCGGCCGGCCGGGCGGTCCATGGTCCGTCGATCACTCGGCGGACTCGGCCTCGGCTTCCTGCTCGAGGTAGATCTTGTCCTGCATCTTGACGAACGGGTAGTAGATCGCCACGGCCATCGCGGCGATGATGACCTGAAGCAGGGCGCACTTCCAGCCGCCGAGGATGAAGCCGGAGATGATCGGCGGAGTGGTCCACGGCACCTGGACGGCGCCGAAGGGCTGGATGAAGCCGACGGACAGGCATCCGTACATGAGAATCATCGCGCACAGCGGGGTGACGACGAACGGGATCAGCATGATCGGGTTGAACACGATCGGCAGGCCGAAGATGACAGGCTCGTTGATGCCGAAGATGCCCGGCACGATGGAGAGCTTGGAGACCTCGCGCAGCTGCTTCGAGCGGGCGAAGAGCAGGGCGGCGATCAGCAGGCCGACGGTCAGGCCGACGCCGGAGAACTTCACGAAGCAGTCGATGACCTGCGGGGTCAGGTAGTGGCCGCCGTTCGCCTTGCTCGGGTAGATGCCCTTGTCGAGCAGGCTCTGGTTGACGAGCGTGTTCGCGGTGAGAAGCGGGGTGACGACGCCGGAGACGACGTTGGCACCGTGGATGCCGCACCAGAACAGCATGGAGATCAGGAGGGCGATGATGATCGCGCCGGCCCAGGTGTCGGTGAGGGACTGCAGCGGGATCTGGAGGACCTTGAAGATGAGCTCGGTCAGGGAGACGCCGCCGAAGACCTTGCACACGTGGTACAGGATGGAGGAGCCGGTGATGACGATCAGGCCCGGGATGAGGGCGGAGAAGGCGTTGGTGACGCCCTGCGGCACGGAGTCGGGCATCTTGATCTTCACGTCGTGCTTGATGCAGGCGGTGTAGATCCAGCCGACGATGAGACCCATGATGATGGCGGAGATGATGCCGTTGGAACCGGTCCAGTTCTGGACGAACACGCCGGAGACGGCGACGTCCTTGGCGTTCTTGGTGGCGTCGGTGGCGATGTCGATCGTCTTCGGGTCGATGGAGATGTCCATCGACGACGGGGAGACGATGAAGAACGTGACCAGCGAGAGCAGACCGGAGGAGATGCCGTCGCACTTCTCGTTGCGGGCGTAGGCGTAGCCGATGCCGACGGCCACGATGATGGCCAGGATGTTGAAGGTCGCGGTGGAGACCTGGTTGAGGGCGATGTTCCAGTTATCGCCGAACGTCTTCGCCATGAAGTCGGCGTAGCCGGTGAACGGCAGGTTCGCGATCAGCAGGAACAGCGAGCCGATCAGTGTGGCGGGCATCGTCAGGATGAAGCCGTCCTTCAGGGCCACCAGCGCCTTGAGGCTGGCGAATTTCATGAAGCCATTGAGCATAGCGTCGCCTATGGCTTGCATCTTCTCCTTCATCGTTTTTCCTTTCCTTGGATGGACTACGGCATCCATCCCATGTCCCTTATCCCGTCATTCAATCAACATGAAGATATTCATAACTCGCTTTGTTATCCAACCTTCATGGGTTGTTTAAATAACGATGACTTAAGTATATACCCCGTTGCCCCGATGTCAAATCCAATGGGCGACGACGCCAAACAGCCAAAAAACGTTGACATTCGGCCATTGTTAACGCATAAGAAAGGGCCCGGCGACACGCCGAGCCCCAAACTTATGCAAATCGCTTTTAAAAAGCGTATCAGATTTTCTCCAGATACGCGCCCACCTCACTTCATCGATGCCATCGCATAGAACTTCGCGTTCTTGTAGTGGTAGAGGTTCTTCGAGGCGTTGAACAGCTTGCCGTTCGTCAGGAACGCATCGTCCTCGATGCAGATGGCCGGATCGCCCTCGTTGAGCTCAAGCAGGTGGGCGGCCTCGCCACCCAGCCAGTCCATATGGATCACCTTGTCGACGAAGCCGAAGTTCAGACCGAGGTCGTCATGCACGTAGGAGTACAACGAGCCCTTCGCGATGTCCTCGTTGAGGAACGGCACGTATTCCTTGAGATACCAGGCGGTCTCGTAGCACAGCGGCTTGCCCCCCACGCGGCGCAGCCGCACCACGCGCCACACCGGCGAGCCGACCTCGCAGCGCATCCGCTTCGACAGCTCCTCGTCGGTTTTCTCCAACGCCACCTCGCACACCACGGACGTGACGTTGCTGTTGCCGAAATCGGCGGAAATGCCATAGGAGGTGCCGATCGGCATGTAGCCGCTGTCGCGCCCCTCGCGCACGAACACGCCGTTGCCGCGCACCGGGAAGACCTCGCCGGCCTCGGCGAGCACCGCGATGGCACCGCGCACGAAATACCGGGACAGCCCGTATTCCGCCATCAGCTGATCTTCGGTAGGCAGCTTACCTGTTTCCGAGAACTCCCCCGCAGCGATGCGCTTCTGCAGCTTCAGCGCAAGATCCCGTTGTTTGGAAGCCATGACAACCCCTTCCAGTCCGAATCCGCATACCGGAATTGCAAGGCTTCAGGCGCGTCGAACGCGCTGGGCCGGCATGCGACATCGAGTGCCGACTATTGCACATCGTCGACTTATTCACATAACCCTATTACTATAACACAACACGCCGATGCCACACACAACGAAAAAAGTCCGATCCGGGCCGGCGAGGAGTGCTCATTCCCACCGGTTCGGATCGGACGACAAGGGTGACCCGGGCGAAGGGAAACCGGATCACGTCTATTTTCTTCTGCACCTCGTGGATGCCGACGCGCCAAAAGGAGCACGCCGTCGGGCCGAGGCGGCGCATGCGATCGGGCATGCGCGGATGGTCATGGTGAATTGGACGCGGCGGACCCGCGCTGAAGGGGAAACGCAGGTCCGCCGCGCCAAGCTAGCTGTATCGGATGGGATCAGTCGCCCCAGGCCGGCTTGTAGAAGTCGCCGTTGAGGGCGGCCTCGGCCTTGGCCTTGGCCTCCTCGAACGTGACTTCGGCCAGGGAGGCACGCACATCGTCGAGGGCGACCGGGGTCATCGACAGGGAGTTCACGCCGATGCCGGTGAGGATGACCGCCAGATCCGGATCGGCCGCGGCCTCGCCGCACACGCCGACCGGCATGCCGTACTTGTTGCCGGCGTCCGCGATGGACTTGATCATGCGCAACACCGCCGGATGCCATGCGGTCTGGTAGTTGGAGACGGAGCCGAGCGTACGATCGGCGGCCATCGTGTACTGGGTCAGATCGTTGGTGCCGATGGAGACGAAGTCCGCGACCTGCGCGACCTTGTCGGCCATCACGGCGATGGACGGCACCTCGGCCATCACGCCGACCTTCTTCAGGCCGAAGCTCTTGCCGAGCTTGACGAAGTAGGCGGCCTCATGCTCGTCGGCGACCATCGGGGCCATGACCCACAGGTCGGCGTTGGTCTGGGCGTCGGCGGCGGCGAGGGCCTTGAGCTGGCCTTCGAGGACCTCCTTGTGCACGCGCAGGGTACGCAGACCACGCAGGCCGAGGGCCGGGTTCGGCTCGTCCTCCGGGGTGAGGAACGGCAGCGGCTTGTCGGCGCCCGCGTCGAGCATGCGGATGACGACCTTCTTGCCCGGGAACTGGGCGAGCAGCTCGGCGTACGCCTTGGTCTGCTCCTCAACGCTCGGCGGCTCGGAGTTGCCGATGAACAGGAACTCGGAACGGAACAGGCCCACGCCCTCCGCGCCGTACTCCAGAGCGGTCTTGCCGTCGGCCGGCTTGCCGAGGTTGGCGAGCAGCGGCACGAGGTGGCCGTCCTTGGTGCCGCCGGCCTGGCCGCGCAGCTCCTTGGCACGGGCCGCCTTCGCCTTGGCGTGCTCGGCCTCCTGGATCTCGGCCTCGGTCGGCTCGGTGACGACCTCGCCCTTGGCGGCGTTGACAATCACGGTCTCGCCGGTCTTCAGATCCTCGGCGCCGGCCGCGGAGACGACGGCGACGATGCCGCGGGCGCGGGCCAGAATCGCGGTGTGCGAGGTCGGGCCGCCCTGCGAGGTGACGATGGCGAGGGTCTTGTTCAGATCCAGACCGGAGGTGTCGGCGGGGGAGAGATCCTCGGCGACGAGCACGAACGGCTCATCGGACTCGGGCACGCCCGGGGCGGGCACGCCGCGCAGCTCGGCGATGACGCGCTGGCCGACATCATGCAGGTCGGCCGCACGCTCCGCCTGATAGCCGCCGATCATCTTGAACATCTCCTCGACCTGGGCGAAGCCTTCGAGCACCGCGCGCTCACCGGTCTTGCCGCCGTTGACGAGGTTCTGGATGGACGTGGCAAGGGACGGGTCGGAGGCGAACATGGCGATGGCCTCAAGAATCGGAGCGGCCTTCTTGGCGCCTTCATCGCCGTTCTTGGCCTCTTCGGCACGGTGGTTCAGCTCCGCGTTGACGGTGGCGAGGGCCTTGGTGACACGCTCGTTCTCGACGACGGCGCTGATCGACGCGTCACGGCGCACGTCGGCCGGCTCCTCCAGCGGCGGGGCCATACGGATGACCTTGCCCACAGCGACGCCGCGACCGATTCCACTTCCGGTGATAACCATGTTGAGCACTCCTTTATGTCTTTTGCTTCACCGCCGGCATACCTGCGGCTCGTCCCGCAGCAACCACCCGCCGCCTTGCTTTCAGCGGGTAATCCATTTACCGACATGTGACAGTATACACAGAAAAACCATTGTGGCAACGCCGGTAATCGTTTTCTGCGTGTCGTGGAAAAACGTGCTATAGTGCTTACCAGTGCTTGTCAGAGACTGACACGTCAGCGGCTGACGCACGCGAAGGAAAACCGTAAGACCAAAGGAGTGCTCAATGGCAACCGTCACCCGTTCCACCGTCATCAACGACCCCGTCGGCATTCACGCCCGCCCGGCCGCCGAGTTCGCTCAGGCCGTCGCCGCCTCCGGCCACACCGTCACCATCGCGAAGGGCGACGGCGCCGCCGTCCCGGCCGGCTCCATCCTGTCCGTCATGGGTCTGGGCGTCAAGCAGGGCGACACCGTCACCCTGAACGTCGAAGGCGACAACGCCGAGGCCGTGGCCGACTCCCTGGTCGAGACCCTGCTCAAGGCCGAGTAAGACCGACACATAGACTTCGGCCGTCGCCAGCGCATGGGCGATGTGTCGAATCCCTTATTGCAAAGACGAGTTCGCCGTCCGACGCGGTATCATACTGTGCCGGGCGGCGAATTTGTATTCGCGCCGTCTTCCCGCACACCCGCCGGGAGATGCATAACAGGAAAGGGCACAGCACCATGGCCAACCGGGCGGCGAAATCCCCCAGTTCCATCCTCGAGGTCGCCACGCTGGCGAACGTCTCGACGGCGACGGTGTCACGTGTGCTCTCCGGCCGCCGCGCCAAGGACGACGACATCGCGCACCGCGTGCGCAAGGCGGCCGCCGAACTCAACTATTCCGTCAACTACGCGGCCAGCGCGCTGCGCAGCGACGTGACGAACACGATCGGCCTGGTCATCCCCTCCGCGACCGACAGCTTCAGCGCCGGTCTGCTCGACGCGCTCGAACCGGTCGTCGACTCGGACAGCCGCCAGCTGCTGCTCGGCATCGGCGAGAGCGAAGCCAAGCAGGCGGACCGCATCGAGACGCTCTGCTCGCGCAAGGTGGACGGGCTGATCGCCGTCACCTCCGCCGGCAACGACCTGTCCGAAGTGTTCGACCGCTATGCGGACACGATTCCAATCGTGCAGGTGGGCGGGCACCAGCGCTCGTTCCGCACGAACATGGTCTCCATCGACGAGAACACGGCAATGGAGTCGATCATCCGCCACCTCGCCTCGCAGGGCGTCAGGTCCGTCGCCTACCTCGCCGGCAAGGAGGTCTCGTTCGAGTCGGCGGAACTGTTCGCCATGTTCCACACGCAACTGCGCGCCGCCGGCCTCGACACCGTCAGTGCATGGAACCGGTTCGGCGATTCGACGGTGCAGCGCGGCTTCGACTGCACGATTCGCCTGTTCGGCGAAAACGGCCACCCGGATGCGATCGTCTGCGCGGACGACACGATCGCGTTCGGCGTGATGATGGCCCTGCACGCGCTCGGCATGAGCGTGCCGGAGGACATCAAGGTGGTCGGCTACAACGACTCCCCCATCGCCTCCGCCACCCTGCCGACGATGACCTCGGTGCGCCCGCCCTACGACCGCATCGTCGCCGAATCGCTGCGCCTCATCGAGGCCGGCCCCGGGCACCCGAGCCACGTCGCCCTGCCGCCGCAGCTCATCGTCCGCGTCTCCAGCACCAAACGCTGACACGACGCCTCGCGACGGCGGAACCCGCGACTCACGGGATCAGCGCGCAGAACAACGCCTCGAAGACGAGCGTCGGATTGCCGTTGCCCATAAGCCGCTTGCGGGCGTGCGCCACCTCGTCGAGCCGCGCGAGCGCCGCCGCCCGCGGCATGCGCGCCGCCAGCTCGGTGATCGCCGCCCGGTTCTCCAGGTTGATGAGTCCGACCGCGTCCTCCGCGTCGTTCTGCAGGACGGCGATGTCGCGGTAGACGGACGCGATCGAGTTGAGCGCGCGGTCGAGCACGTCGCGGCTGCGACGCGTCGCCCGACGCTTCAGGTCGTCCTTCTTCGCGATCGCGTTGTAGGCGCCGCGCAGTTTCGGCGGGATGCGGTCGTCCGGCCCCAAGCCGTTGACGCGGCGGAAGTCCGCCTCCGCCTTCGCCGCCTGCCCGGACACGTCCACTTCGGCCTGCGCCTTCGCGTTGTCGATGAGCCGGCCAGCGAGCAGCACCGCGTCGGACGCCTTCGCGAGTTCCAGCACGCCGACGACGAGCTCGTCGCGGTCGGTCATCACGCGTTCGTCGGTCGCATACAGTTTCGCGATGCCGATATGCCCCTCCGCGAGCCGCGCCGCGCGCCGCGCGAGATGCGCGTCCGCGCCGACGGAGCGTTCCAGATACGCGGCGACGGCCGCCTGCTGCGGTACGGCGAGGTTCACGATGCGCGTGCGCGAACGGATCGTCGGCAGCACGTCCTGCGCGCTCGGTGCGCACAACAGCCAGATGCAATGCTCGGCCGGCTCCTCGATCTCCTTGAGCAGCACGTTCGTCGTACGTTCGAGCATGCGGTCGACGTCCTCGATGATGATGATGCGCCACGGCGCGGTGCTCGGCATCTGCTCGGACACGCCGATCAGCTCGCGCACCTCGTCGATGCCGATCGTCACCTTGTCGGTGGCGAGCACGCTCACGTCCGGATGCGTGCCGGCGAGCACCTGCTTCGTGATCTTCGTCGGCTCGTCGCCCAGACCGTGGTCGGGGCTTTCGAGCGCGGCGGCGAACGCGCGCGCGAGGTTCGAGCGGCCCGATCCGGGAGGACCGCAGATCAGCCACGACTGTGCGATCTGCTTCGGGTCGCCGGCGGCGATCGTCTTCAGCCGTTCGACGACCGGCTGCTGCCCGATGATCGCATCCCATACGCTCATCGCGTCTCACCGCCCGCCGTCAGCGCCGCGACATCACGCTCGATGCACGCCCACACCGCGGCGATCGGCTGCGACGCGTCGATCACGCGGAACCGGTCGGGCTCGGCGGCGGCAAGAGCGAGGAACGCGTCGCGCGTACGGCGCTGGAAGTCGTCGCCCGCGGATTCCATGCGGTCCTCGTCGTGGGTGAGACGCGTGTGTGACAGGGCGGGATCCATGTCGAGCAGGTAGGTGCGATCCGGCAGGAGGCCGTTCGTGCCCCACATGCTCAGTTCGCGGATCTCGTCCGCCGTGAGCTCGCGCCCGCCCGCCTGATAGGCGAGGGAGGAGTCGAGATACCGGTCGGTGATGACCACCGCGCCGCGTTCCAACGCCGGGCGGATGACCTCGGCGACGTGCTGCGCGCGGTCGGCGGCGAAGAGCAGCGCCTCGGCGCGCGGGGCGATGTCGGCGGGAGCCGCGGCATCGCCGGCTGCGGGACCACCCCCAGTCGGCTGGCGCCGACAGCCCCCGCCGGCGGGGGCAGCGATATGGGCGGAGGCCTCGGCGGGGACGCCGTGGAGGAGGAGGCTGCGGATGGCCTGACCCAAGGGGGTGCCACCGGGTTCCCGGGTGACGACGACCTCACGGCCAGCGGCCTCCAACGCCGCGCGCAGCCGTTCGACCTGCGTGGTCTTGCCGACGCCGTCAACGCCTTCGAACGAGATGAACAGTCCAGTCATGCAGGCTACTACTTCTTCTTGGCGGTTTTGGAGGTCTTGGGCTTGGCGGCGACGACCGGCGGGCGTTCGAAGCCCTCGTTCGCGGTGAGCCAGTCGATGTCGCCCTTCACGGTGGAGGCGGTGGAGCCGATCTTCTCCGCGATGCGCGTGTTGGCCCAGCCCTTCGCGGCGAGCTTCTTCACCTCGGCACGTCGCTCGGCGCGCTTCGCCTCGACGGCGCTCACCTTCGGTGCGGCCTTCGCGCCCTTGGCGCCCTTCGCCGCGGAACCCTTGGCCCCGGAACGCCCGCGCGAACCACCGCGCTTGGCGGCCGGTCCCATCGCGCGCTTCTCCGCGAGGATCCGGTACGCGTCCGCCGGCTCGATGGTCGCCGGATCGTACTGGCGCGGCAGCGTGCGGTTGGTCTCGCCGTCGGTCAGGTACAGGCCGAAACGGCCCTCCTTGATGACGACCGGCTTGCCGCTCTCCGGGTCGTTGCCGAGCGTGCGGATCGGCGGCTTGGCGGCGCCGCGCCCGCGCCCGCGGTACTTGGGCTGGGCGAACAGGTCCTTCGCCTGGTCGAGCGTGACGGTGAAGATCTCGTCCTCCGAGTTCAGCGACCGGGTCTCGCTCGTCCCGTCCGCCTTCGTCTTGGTCAGGTACGGACCGTAGCGGCCGTTGTTCGCGGCCATGGTCACGACCGCCGTCTCGCCGGTCTCCGCGTTCGTCTCCTCGTAGGAGCCGACCTCGCGCGGCAGGCTCAGCAGCTTCAGCGCATCGTCGAGCGTCAGGGATTCGGGGCTCATCGTCTTGAACAGGCTCGCCATCTTCGGGCGCGGCGCATCCGACTTGCGCGAACGGCGCGGCGCCGGCTTGCCGGCCGCCTCCGCCTCCTTCGCGGCCTTGCGCGCCGCGGCCTCGGCGGCGGCCGCCTCGGGCGTGATCAGCGCGACGTACGGTCCGAACCGGCCGTTGCGCACTTCGACGGTGCCGCCGGTCGCCGGGTCGACGCCGAGTTCACGCGGCCCGCCGGAATGGTTTTCGATCAGGTCGTGTGCGACCTCGACGGTCAGCTCGTCGGGTGCGATTGTGTCGGGCAGGGAGGCGCGCTTCGGGTTGCCTTCCGCGTCCGTGTGCTCCATGTCTTCGAGGTACGGGCCGTAGCGGCCGACGCGCACGTGCAGGCCGTCGCCGATCTCGATGGTGTTGATGGCGCGCGCGTCGATTTCGCCGAGCTGCGCGACCTGCTGCTGCAGGCCCTCGTGCGCCTCGTCGGCGTTCTGCGCGGCGCCCGCGCCGGAACCGAAGTAGAAGCGGGTGAGCCAGTCGCGGCCGGTCTCCTTGCCGTGCGCGATCTGGTCGAGCCCGTTCTCCATCTCCGCGGTGAACCGGTAGTCGACGAGCTTGGGGAACTTCGTCTCCAGCAGCTTGGTCACGGCGAACGCCAGCCACGAGGGGATGAGCGCGCGGCCGCGCTCGTACACGTAGCCGCGGTCGATGATCGTGGAGATGATCGACGCGTAGGTGGACGGTCGTCCGATCTCCTTGGCCTCCAGGGTCTTGACGAGCGAGGCTTCGGTGTAGCGTGCCGGCGGCTGGGTCTCGTGGCCGTCCGCGTGCACGTCGGAGGCGGCGAGACGCTGGCCCTCCCGCATCGGCGGCAGGGACGCGTTCTCGTCCTTGCCCTTGCCGTCACCGCTCTTCGCGGCGACGGCACCCGCAGCGCCCGCGGCACCCGTACCGGAGGCCGCGTGGCGCCCCTCCCCCGTCGCCTTCATGAAGCCGGGGAATTCAATCACCGTGCCGGACGCCTGGAACAGCGCGTCCTCGGTCACGCCCGCATCGCCCACACCCGCGGGCGCGGAGAGCTTCACCGTGGCGGTCGAACCGGTCGCGTCGGCCATCTGCGAGGCGAGCGTGCGCTGCCAGATGAGCCGGTACAGCTTCAGCTGGTCGCCGGGCACCTTGCCCGCAAGCTCGTCCGGATCGCGGAACCGCGCGCCGGCCGGGCGGATACATTCGTGCGCCTCCTGCGCGCCGGCGGTCTTCGTCGCGTACTGCTTCGGCGCGTCGGAGAGGAACCGCGAACCGAAATGGTATTCGACCGCGTTGCGCGCGGCGGCGATCGCCTCCTGCGAAAGCGTCACCGAATCGGTTCGCATATACGTGATGTAGCCGTTCTCGTACAGGCCCTGCGCGGCGCGCATCGTGGCACGCGAGCTCATGCCGAGACGGTTGCCGGCGGTCTGCTGCAGCGTGGACGTCGTGAACGGCGGCAGCGGGCGGCGGCGGTACGGCTTCGACTCCATCGAGACGACGGTGAACGGCGCGTCCTTCAGACGTGCGGCGAGCGCGTTCGCCGCGGTCTCGTCAAGCTGGCGCACGTTGCCGGCGAATCCTTCCGGCGTGAGCCTGCCGTCCGCGCCGAAGTCCTTCGACGTGGCGAGTCGCTTGCCGCCGAGCGCGACCATGCGCGCGTCGAACGTCGCGATCTCGCCGGACGCGTCCGGCGCGGCGAGCGTCGCCGTCAGATCCCAGTAGGGGGCGCGGACGAACGCCATGCGCTCGCGTTCGCGCTCGACGATGAGACGCGTCGCGACGGACTGCACGCGGCCGGCGGACAGTCCCGGCCCGACCTTGCGCCACAGCACTGGCGAGAGTTCGTAGCCGTAGAGACGGTCGAGGATGCGGCGCGTCTCCTGCGCGTCGACCATGTCCGCGTCGACGGTGCGCGTCTGGTCGAGGGAGCGGCGGATCGCATCCTTGGTGATTTCGTGGAACACCATGCGCTTGACCGGCACCTTGGGCTTCAGGGTTTCGACCAGATGCCACGCGATGGCCTCGCCTTCGCGGTCCTCATCGGTGGCGAGGTAGAGTTCGCTCGCGTTCTTCAACGCGGATTTCAGTTCGGAGACGGTGCGCTTCTTGTCGCCGTCGACGATGTAGTAGGGCTTGAATCCGTCGTTCACGTCGACGCCGAACTTGCCGTACTTCTCCTTGTCGGCGGCGGGAACCTGGCTGGGCTGGGCGAGGTCGCGGATGTGTCCCACCGACGCCATCACCGTGTAGCCGTCCCCCAGGTATCCGCTGATCTTGCGGGCCTTGGTGGGAGACTCCACGATCACCAGCTTGGTGTCGTTCGCGGTGCGTGCTGCCATGACCTCTCCTTCACCTCTCCGTTATCGTCTGTCACTGCTTCTCGACCGGCATCGACGTCGCACGGTGCCGTCGTGCTGTCATCATACTCACCAACGGTGGCCATCCGTGTGTCCGACTCCGACCGGACGCGCGGACGGCGACCGTCTCAGCGCCGCTTCGGCGGTGCCGGAGGCGCGCCGACGAGGCCGAGTCGCGTCAACGGTGCGGCGGTGAGCTGGCGCATCGCGAGCATGAGGCCGAACACGAGCGTCGTCGCGCCGCAGATGAGGATGATCGCGGCGGCGACCGCGCCGGAACGCGCCCATTCGGCGCTCATCAGCAGTCCCGGCACGACCTGCCAGACCACGTACGCGCCGTACAGGCAGGCGAACGCGCCGCCGGTGATCGCGATCGAGCCGACGACCTGCACGCCGGCGGAGGAACGGCGTTTGCCGGTGTCGTCCATGCCGGACGCGCGCGTGAACGCGAGCGTGAGCAGCGCGACGCCGCCGACGAGCAGGACCGCCATCAGCGCGTCGGACGGACGATGCCATTTGCCGTTCACGACGGACAGCGCGACGAACACGCTCCACAGTCCGCCGGCGAGCGCGGCGACCCACCGCCATCCGCGCGAGACGGCGAACAGCAGGGCGGTCGCGGCGGCCACGCCGAGGATCGTGTGCCCGCTCGGCGCGGAGTTGCCGGCGTCGATCGTCGTGTGGATGATGAACGGTCGCGGCAGCACGTCCTTGAGGAGCGACGCGGCGAAACACAGCACGCCGAACGCGACGAGCTGACCGAGCAGCCACCAGCGTCTGCGCACGATCGTGACGGCGAGCGCGGCCGCGGCGAACAGGATGGAGCCGACGAGCACGGCCACGTGCGAGCCGGCGGCGAGGAGTCCCGTGAACCAGCCGGGCACGTTGGCGGCGAAATACGTTTCGACCATGTCGTCGAACGACTGGCCGGTCTCCGTGTGTACGCCGAACCAGTAGACGCCGAACGCGGCGGCGACGAGCAGTAGACCGAACACGACGCACAACACGCGGCTCGACGCGCGCGGGCGGCGTGCGAGCGGATCGTCGTCGACGCGGCGGCGAC
>NZ_JGZP01000011.1 GCF_000741785.1 Bifidobacterium stellenboschense
CCCGGCGTCATCGTCCGCGACCGCGCCGGGGCCGCCGGCGCGCGCATCGTCGTCGGCCGTGTCCATCAGCTTCTCGGCCTGCGACTCGGTGAGCACGGCCGGCAGCGTGTCGGGGATCTTCGGCGTCATCAGCATCGCCGCCGGGTCCGAGGCCGTCACCCCGTGATCGCGCGCCCACGAGAAGAAACGGCGCACGGACACGGTCTTGCGGGCCATGCTGGAACGGGCGTGCGAGCGTGATTCGCGGGCCATCCACGCACGCAGGTCCTCGAGCGTCACCTCGTTGAGGTCCTCGACGCCGAGCGTCTCGAGCAGACGCAGGCACTCCCCCACATCCGCGCCGTACGCCTTGAGCGTATTCGCGCTCAGGCCGCGGTTCGCGCCGAGGAACGCCAGGAACGCGCGCAGCTGACCGTCGAACCGCATGGGGTCCCCTTTCCCTGTCTCCCGGGCCGCCCGCGGCGGCCGGCGGCCCGACGGCCGCCTTCGGATAGACTATAACCGTTCGCAACACGGGGAAACGGGGCAAGATGGCACGACATTCGGCCGCATCGGTGGCGGCGCTGAAGGACAGGGTCGACGACGGGCCGGGGACGGCGCCGGACGCGGTCGCGCGGGCCATCGACCTGACGAAGGCCTACGGGGACGCCGACGCGCGGGTGGTGGCGCTCGACCATGTGAACGTCTCGTTCACGCGTGGCGAGATGACCGCCATCATGGGCCCGTCCGGATCGGGCAAGTCCACGCTCATGCACTGCATGGCCGGCCTCGACACGCCCACCTCGGGCCGCGTGGTGGTCGAAGGGCTCGAGGTCTCGTCGATGAACCAGCGGCAGCTCACGAAACTGCGCCGCACGCGGATCGGGTTCATCTTCCAATCGTTCAACCTGGTGCCCACGCTGAGCGCCGAGGAGAACATCCTGCTGCCGCTGCAGATCGCGAAACGGCCCATCGACCGCGCCTGGTTCGACAAGGTCGTCGACGTCACTGGACTGCGCCCGCGCCTGTCGCACCGTCCCAGTCAGCTGTCCGGCGGCCAGCAGCAGCGCGTCGCCTGCGCCCGCGCCATCATGGCCAGGCCGTCGGTCATCTTCGCCGACGAGCCGACCGGCAACCTCGACTCGCGTTCCAGCCGCGAGGTGCTCGGCTTCCTCAAGGATTCGGTGCACGAGTACGGCCAGACCATCGTGATGGTGACGCACGACCCGCGCGCCGCCTCGTACGCGGACCGCGTGCTCGTGCTCGCCGACGGGCGCATCACCCGCGACCTGAGGCACCCCTCCTACGAGAAGATCCTCGACGTGTTCGCCACCGAAGGCGACGAGGACCGGGAGAACGGTCCCGCGCAGGCGGCGGACGCGCATGGCGCGGGGGCCGGCGCATGATCCGCATCGGCCTGCGCGACGCCCGCGCGCACCTGCCGCGCTTCGTGATGTCGATCATCGCCATCGCCCTCGGCGTGTCCTTCGTGGTCGGCTCGTTCTGCTTCCGCGAGATGATGAACGACCAGGTGGACCAGATGCTCGGCTCGAACACCGACGCCGACGTGTACGTGCGCGGCGTCGCGGAGAGGAAGGACGACGCCTCCGCGGCGACGGCGACCGGCTCGGACGGCTCGTCCTCGTCCCTGAAGACCTACAACGACATCGACGTCTCGCTCGTGGACGACGTCGCCAAGGTCGCGGGCGTCGCGAGGGCCGGGGTCACCTATTCGACGTCCGGCACGCTCGTGCTCGTCGCGAAGGACGGCAACGCGGTCTCCTCGATGGGCTCGCCGACGATGGGCATCGGTCTGGAAAAGGGGACGTGGAGGTCGGCCCGGCTGGAGCACGGCCGGTGGGCGAGAAACCGGCATGAAATCGCCCTGCACGCGTTCACCGCCAAGACGGCGGGCCTCGGGGTGGGTGACACGACGAAGCTCGTCTACCCGTCCGGACCCGAGGACGTGAAGGTGGTCGGCGTGTTCGACACCGACGTCTCCCAGGCGGGCGCGATCATCATCGGGCTCGCCCCGTCGGTGGCCAGGGAGGTCGTCCAGGAGAAGACCGGCGAGATCGGGGTCACGCAGTACATCACCGTGTACGGTTCGGCCGACGGCGGCGGCCCGCTGAACGACGCGCAGCAGCGCGAACTCGCCGCGCGCGTGAGGAAGGCGCTGCCGAAGGGGTCGAAGGCCACGGCGATCACCGGCGACCGGCTGCGCGACGAATACTCGCGGTCCATCAAGGACCAGCTGGGCTTCATCCAGCCGCTCATCCTCATCTTCGGCGTCATCGCGCTGTTCGTCGGCTCGTTCATCATCGCGAACACGTTCTCGATGATCGTGCGCGAATCGATGCGCCGCTATGCGCTGCTGCGCTCGGTGGGCGCCTCCCCCGCCCAGGTGTTCTCCACGGTCGTCGTGCAGGCGCTGCTGCTCGGCCTGGTCGGTTCGGGCGCGGGCATCGCGCTCGGCTGGGGCATGGTGCGCCTCATCGTCTTCGGCCTCGCGCAGGCGGGCACGCCGATGACCGGCGCCGCGACGCCGGGCCCCACGGACATGCTCGTCGGCCTCGCCGTCGGATTGGCCGTCACGCTCGTCGGGGCGGCGCTTCCCGCACGCCGCGCCGCGACCGCGCCGCCCATCCAGGCGATGAACGAGACCGTGAACCCGGAGAAGCCGGTCCTGCCGCGTGGCGTCGCCGGCGTCGCGATGGTCGTGCTCGGCGCGGCGTGCTGGGCGTACTGCGTGGCGGTCGCACGCGCCGGCGACACGGGCGATCCCACGCCGTTCGCGCCGCTCAACGCGCTGGCGGAACGCGTGGGCGCGGGCTGGCCGCTCGGCGCGGGCGCGGCGTTGATCGTCGTGGGCGTGATCGTGCTCTCCCCCGCGCTGGTCGCCCCCGCGGGCACGGTGCTCGGCTGGCTGCCCGCGCTCGTGTTCCCGGTGACCGGACGCCTCGCCACGCGCAATCTCGCACGGCAGAAACGACGCACCGCGAACACGGCGGCCGCCCTGTTCGTCGGCGTGGCGATCGTGAGCTGCCTGGCGGTGGTCGCCTCCTCGGCGAAGGCCTCGGTCGCCGGCATCGTCGACACGGGGCTCAAATCCGATTTCACCGCCATGTCCGCGTCCTCGGGGCGCATCCCCGACGATGCGGTCTCGGCGATCAGGAAGACGAAGGGCGTGGCCTCCGTGTCGCAAAGCCGCATGCTCATGGGCGTCACCTACGGTTCGGGCAAGGACGCGGCACAGGCGATGACGTTCGCCGAGCAGCCGTCCCTGTTCTCCAAGGTGTTCGCCCCCGTGACCAATGCGGGCGACGCGGACGGGGCGCTTAAAAGCGGGGAGCTCGTCGTCGGCCTCACCGTCGCGCAGGACAACGGCTGGAAGGTCGGCGACACGGTGCGTGTCAACGGCAGACGCGTCGTCGTCGACGAAGAGGCCACCGCGAAGGCGCAGGCCGATTACCGGGCGCAGGCGGAGGCGAAAACCGCCGACCTCACGGCCCAGGCGCAGCAGCTCGCCGCAGCGGGCGACGCGGACGGCGCGCAGGCCAAGGCCGACGAGGCGCGGCGGGCGGCCGAGGACGCCGCGGACGTGGACCCGTCCACGCTGGTGCGCACGACGACCGAGACCACGCATGTGAAGGTGAAGGTCGGCGCGATCATCGAGAATTCCGTCTACCGGTCGATGGTGCTGATGAACGACGACCTCGCCGAACGGGTGAACAACGAGAACACGATGTTCACCATCATGCTGTTCGTCAACGCGCGCGACGGCGCCGACACGGCCACTGTGAAGAAGCGCCTCGTCAAGGCGGTCAAGCCGTTCTACGTGATCAACGTGCAGGACCGCGACGAGTTCAAATCCTCGATGTCCACGATGGTCGACCAGATCCTCATCATCCTGTACGCGCTGCTCGCCCTGTCCATCGTCATCGCCGTGTTCGGCATCGTGAACACGCTCGCCCTGAGCGTGTCGGAGCGCACGCGCGAGATCGGCCTGCTGCGCGCGGTGGGCACGTCGCGCGGCCAGGTGCGCGGCATGCTGGCCATCGAGGCGTCGCTGATCGCCATGCTCGGCACGCTGCTCGGCGTGGTCGTGGGCGTGGCGGCGGGCGCGGTGATCCGCGAGGTGTATGCGTCGAACGGCTTGGAACGGTTGTCGATCCCGTGGGGGCAGTTGGGCGTGTTCCTCGCCGCGTCGATCCTCGTAGGCATCGTGGCCGCGCTGCCGCCGGCTCGACGCGCATTGAAGGTGCCGGTGCTCGACGCCGTGGCGACGGACTGACGGCATGTCGGTACGCGCGGCGGACGGGCGACGCGCGTACAGTGGAAAGACCGGGCGGCGCGAATGGCCGCGGCCGCCGAAACAACGCCGTTTGGGGAGGGCATCATGGCATTGCCGAGACAGATACCGTCGGGCGCACGCATCGTCGTGCGCGTCATCGAAGGCGTGGATCCGACCGACGGGCGCACCAAGTTCCGCGATTATGTGGGCCACGTGCTCGGCTGGGACGGGCGCACGCTCGAACTGTCGCGCGACGCGGCCGCGAACGGCTCACGCCCGCAGCAGCACGTGGCGATCGACGCGGACACGATCGCCACGCTGAAACCGGTGCCGGAGCGGCCGCGGACAAGGCCGTAGGGCAGGAGACGACGGACCCGGGCACCCCACCCGCCGGCGGTGCCGGCACCCTCCCCTCCCGGGGAGGGAAACTCCGATCACACGGCGGAACGGATTTCGGCACGGGCGGCGCCGGGACCGTCGAAGGCGATGATGTGCTCGCCGCGTCGCGCGGAGGCGAGTAGTTCGCCCCGCCAGTCGCCGGTCGGGTCGATGCGCAGTTCGACCGTCTCATATGGATGCCGCTCCCCCGCCGGCGCGGTCTGCGCGGCGATGGCGCGCTGGGCGGCCTTGTAGTCGCGGAACGGCTGGCCTTCGGCGAAGAAGCCGAGCATGTCGGTCCGCGACTGTGATTCGACGGCGATGTCGCGCTCGTCCCGCTCGTCGTGCAGCAGGTTCGCGACCGTGAGCAGCCGTGCGGCCACGTCGCGCAGCAGCCGTTCGACGTTCTCCGCGTCCTCCTCGACCATGGCGCGCGTGCGGTCCGGGTCGGTCAGGGCGACGCGCGTCATGTCGCGCCAGCTGCCCGCGGCGAGCGCGGCCGCGATGTTGCGGTCGGGGCTGGCGACGAGCGTGTTGACCATCGCCGTGGCGACGACGTGCGGCATGTGGCTGATGAGCGCGGCCGCCCTGTCGTGCGTGTCGTCGTCGAGGACGATCACCCGGTCGCCGACGCCGGCGGTGATGAGCCAGGCGACGGTGAGGAAGCGCGCGTAGTCGGTCGTCCCGTCGACGGTGATGGCCCACAGGGCGTCGTCGTAGAGGTGCGGGTCGGCGGCCGCCCAGCCGGACAGTTCGTTGCCGGCCATCGGATGCGCGCCCACGTAGCGGCTCCCGAGCCCGGCGGCCTTCACCTGGTCGCGCACCATGCCCTTGACGCTGCCCACGTCGGTGAGCGTCACGTCGAGGCCGGGGGTTCCGTCGATCAGGGGTTTGAGCACGGCGAGGATGGCGGGCATCGCCTTCAGCGGATTGCACAGGATAATCGTCGAGGGCCGTGCGGCGATGAGCGCGTCGAGCGTCGGCACGCAGCGGATGCCCGCCTTCTCTGCCTCGGCGTACGGGTGGGGGCGGTGGTTCCATGCGACGACGTCGATGCCGCGGGCGACGAGTCTGCGGGCGAGCGAGCCGCCGATCAGGCCGAGTCCGATGATGCCGATAGGCCCGGCGGACGCATGCGCGGATTGGCCGGCGGTCGTAGCGGTCGTGATGGTCGTGTCTACCACAGCAGTTCCCTTCTCGTGGTCTCGGTCTCCCGCCAGTCGTCGCTGATGCGCGTCGCGTCGAGGTGCACGCCGCCCTGCGGCAGCCGCCACGCCTCGACGGGCGGGTTGGAGCGTTCGCGCCGCGGGTAGACGGCGAGCGTCTTCAGCCAGATGCCGTGCGCGGCGAGCGTGGCGAGCACGTCGCGGAAGCGCGGCTCCCACGGCGCGGCGTCGAGCGTGTCGATGAAGCTGTACGTGCCGTCGTCGCCTTTGATCGGACGGGACATGAAGCTCGTCATGTTGAGTCCCGCGTCACGCAGGATGTCGAGCACGTTGGCGACGACGCCGGGGCCGGTGACGAGTGGAATGAACGTGATGATCGTCTCGAAGTCGGTGTCGCGCGCGCGTGCGCGGTCGTTCGACGCGCGCACGTCGTCGCGCCTGCCGAGGACGAGGAAGTCGGTGTGCGCGCCCGCGAAGTCCTGCACGCGTGCGGCGAGCGTGTCGAGCCCGTAGAGTTCGCCGCAGATGCGCGGCCCGAGCGCGACGCCTCCCGGCTCGAGGTCGCGGCAGGCGGCCGCGTTCGACGATGCGGGCGTGGGCGTCAGATGATGGTCGACGATGAAGCGCTTGCACTGGGCGAGACCGTGCGGGTGCGCGCTGACGGGAATCACGCCGGAATCCGCGTCGGAGACGGTTCCGGCGGCGTCGCGCGCGGCGAACGGGTCGTCGCCGCGTCGCGTGAACGCGTCGAACGCGACGTCGACGCGCACGCGCGCGAGACCGGCGACGTCGCCCGCGTCGATGAGCGCGTCGAGGTTCGGCACGACGTAGCCTTCGACGTTGTTCTCCCACGCGATGACGCCGAGACCGCGGCCGGAGCGGACGGCCTCCATGATGGCGGGGACGTCGGGCAGGGGGACGAGGTCGAAGCCCGTCTTCCCCGCCGTCTCATCCGCGAGCTGCGCGGCGGCCTCCATGGCCGCCTGATGCGTGAACGTGCCTTCCGGCCCGAGATAGAACAGGGTTTCGCGTGTCATAGGACACCACTGTACCGTCATTCGCCTTTCGGGGCGGGGATGCGGAACCATGATGCGGGCAGGACCAGCATGGCGACCTGTATGAGAATCACGCCGTACAGCCAGATGTAGCCGGCGTGCTGGCTGAAGAACGTGGTCGGCGTGCTGAAGCCGGCGACCACGAGCGTGTCGCCGCCCGGGCCGCCGAACAGGGCGAGACCCCATGCGACGGCCGACGAGACGATGAGATGCAGGGCGAGGCCGGTCACGCCCTGGCGCGCGCGGGCGCAATAGGTGGACAGGGCGACGATGAGGAACGCGAGCAGAAGCCCGTAGGGGATGTTCACGGCCGCGCCCATGCGGTGCGCGAGCGTGCCGACGAACGCGGCGCCCGCGCCAGCGAGCAGCGTGACGGCGGTCCGGCCCAACGGGCCGAACCGGTGCGACCACGGCCGCTCGTCGGAGTCGGCCGTGGTCTTCACGTGCTGCGTCACTTCGTCACTTGCCCTGCTGGGCGGCGTTCTGGCGGCGCTGCTTGGCGCGCCACTTGTACCAGTCCTCGCGGCCGAGGATGATCTTGCGCACGCGGATGGACTCCGGGGTGACCTCGACGCACTCGTCCTCGTTCGCGAAGTCGAGGGACTCCTCGAGGCTCATCTTGATCGGCGGGGTGAGCGTCTCGAGCACGTCGGCGGTGGAGGAGCGCATGTTGGTCATGTGCTTGGCGAGCGTGATGTTCACGTCCAGCTCGTCGGGCTTGTTGTTCACGCCCACGACCTGGCCCTCGTACACCGGGGACTGCGGCTCGACGAAGAAGTTGCCGCGCGCCTGGAGGCGCTGCATGGCGTACGGGGTGGCGACGCCCTGGCGGTCGGAGACCATCGAGCCGTTCTGGCGGATGGTGATCTGGCCGGCCCACGGCGCGTAGCCGGCGGAGATGGAGGAGGAGATGCCGGTGCCGCGGGTGGCGCTCAGCAGCGCGGTGCGGAAGCCGATGAGGCCGCGGGACGGGACGGTGAACTGCAGACGCACCCAGCCGGAGCCGTGGTTGGTCATGCCGTCCATGCGGCCCTTGCGGTCGGCCATGAGCTGGGTGACGGTGCCCATGTACTCCTCGGGCACGTCGATGGTGGTGTTCTCCATCGGCTCGTTGACCACGCCGTCGATCTTCTTGGTGACGACCTGCGGGCGGCCGACGGTCAGCTCGTAGCCCTCGCGGCGCATCTGCTCGGCGAGCACGGCCAGGGCGAGCTCGCCGCGGCCCTGGACCTCCCAAGCGTCCGGACGGTCGGTGGGCAGCACCTTGATGGACACGTTGCCGATGAGCTCGCGGTCGAGGCGGTCCTTGATCATGCGGGCGGTGAGCTTGTGGTCCTTGCCCTCGGTGCCGGCCAGCGGGGAGTCGTTGACGCCGAAGGTCATGGAGATGGCCGGGTCGTCGACGTGGATGAGCGGCAGCGGCTTCGGGTCGTTCGGGTCGACGATGGTCTCGCCGATCATGATGTCGTTGACGCCGGCGACGGCGACGATGTCGCCGGGGCCCGCGGACTCGACGGGCTGGCGCTCGAGGCCCTGCGTGCGCAGCAGCTCGGCGACGCGGAAGTTCTCGATGGAGCCGTCGACGCGGCTCAGACCGTAGGTCTTGCCCTTCTCCAGCGTGCCGTTGTAGATGCGCACGAGGCCGAGACGGCCGAGGAAGTCGGAGGAGTCGATGTTGGCGACGTGGGCCTGCAGCGGCGCGCCCTCCTCGTACTCCGGGGCGGGGATGTTGGAGATGATGGCCTCGAACAGCGGCTCGAGGTTGTCGTTGTCCGGCAGCCCGCCGTTCTCCGGCTGGTTGGCGGAGGCGTAGCCGGCCTTGGCGGCGCAGTAGATGACCGGCATCTCGAGCAGCTGGTCGAGATCAAGGTCGATGCCCTCGTGCTGCACGTCGTCGGCCAGGCCGAGCAGCAGGTCGGAGGTCTCGCCGACGACCTCCTCGATGCGGGCGTCCGGACGGTCGACCTTGTTCACGCACAGGATGACCGGCAGCTTCGCCTCGAGCGCCTTGCGCAGCACGAAACGGGTCTGCGGCAGCGGGCCCTCGGAGGCGTCGACGAGCAGGACGACGCCGTCGACCATGGAGATGCCGCGCTCGACCTCGCCGCCGAAATCGGCGTGGCCGGGGGTGTCGATGATGTTGAGGGTGATGCCCTCCGGGTGGCCGTACTTGGCGGCCAGCGGGCCGGTGTACTCGACGGCCGTGTTCTTCGCGAGGATGGTGATGCCCTTCTCGCGTTCCAGATCGTTGGAGTCCATCACGCGATCCGGCACTTCCTCGCGCTCGTTGAACACGTGGGACTGCTGGAGCATCGCGTTCACCAGCGTGGTCTTGCCGTGGTCGACGTGAGCCACAATCGCCACATTACGGATATCACCGCGAACCGCCATCGAAACCTCTCTTGATTGATTCTGTTTGTTCTTGTCGCGTAACCGCGCGGCGCGGGGCCTGTCCCGCGCGCCGCCCTCCCGACAGTATGGACAGCATGGATTGGTCCAACCTGTGTGTGCACACAAACCGCACTGATGATAGCCGGAAGGCTTGACCGCGGTCGCGGTCAAGCCTTCCGATGAACGGCGCTCAGTCGCCCAGGTCGAGCACGGCCGGCTTGGAGCCGTCGTGCACGAAGTACACGTCGTACCAGGTGAGGAACGTGTAGATGGTCCAGATGCGGCGGCGGTCGTCGGTCTTGCCCGCGTAGTTGTCGTCGAGCATCTTGAGGATCGCGTCCTGGTCGAAGAACTCGTTCACGTAATCGCGCTCGAACACGGAGCGCACCAGCTTGTAGTACTTCTCCTCGCGCAGCCACTTCTTGATCGGCACGGGGAAGCCGAGCTTCTCGCGGCTCTTCCACTCCTCGGGCAGGTGGCGGCCGGCGGCCTGGCGGAACGCGTACTTGGTGTTCTCGTCGTTGATGAGCCACTTGGTGGGCACCTGTTCGGCGACGCCCATGAGCACCTTGTCGAGCAGCGGCACGCGCAGCTCGAGCGAATGGGCCATGGTGAGCTTGTCCGCCTTGAGGAGGATGTCGCCGGGCATCCACTGGTGCATGTCGAGGTACTGCTTCTTCTTGAGCTCGCTCAGTCCCTTGCCCTCGATGCGGGCGTAGGTCTTGTCGACGATGCTCTGCACGCTGGGCGCCTTGCGGTACGCGGGCTTCAGGATGCGGTCGGACTCGGACTCCTCGAACACGCGGGCCTGGCCGATGAAGCTCTCCTCGGCGGGCGCGAGGTTCGCGTACAGGTGCCATGCGCCGTGGAAGGTCTTGCCCTTGCACCAGCGGGCGATGGCGTGGCGGGCTCCGGCGGGCAGGTGGGTGAGCCAGCGGGTGACGACCTTGATGACCTTCGACTTCGTGTGCACGCCGTAGTCGATGTAGCCGCCGAACAGCTCGTCGGCGCCCTCGCCGGAGAGCACGACCTTGACGTCGTGCGCGGCGAGCTTCGAGAGGAAGAACAGCGGCACGCAGCTCGGGTTGGAGTCGGGCTCGTCGAGATGCCATTGGATCTGCGGGAAGGCGCTGAACGCCTCCTCGTCGGTCAGTGCCTCGGCCGTGTTGTTGAGCTTGAGGATCTCGGCGAGTTCGCCGGCCTGCTGGCTCTCGTTGTAGGTGCCCTTGCCGAAGCCGATCGAATACGTGTGCTGCGGTCGGGCCACGGCGGCCACGTAGCTGGAGTCCACGCCGGAGGAGAGGAACGAGCCGACCTCCACGTCGGCGATCTGGTGGGCCTTGACGGATCCCATGACCGTGTCGTCGATGGTGTCGACGAGGTGGTCGAGGGTCACGTCCGACTCGCGGAAGCGCTCGTCGTAGTAGCGGTGGATGTCCATCTTCCCGTCGCGGTACGTGAAGTAGTGGCCTTCGGGCAGCTTGAACACGCCCTTGAAGAAGGTCTCGGCGAACGGCGGGTACTGGAAGGTCATGTACGGCTTCAGCGCCTCGCGGTTGAGCTCCTTGACGAAGTCGGGGTGCTGCAGCAGGCTCTTGATCTCGGAGGCGTACATGAACGTGCCGTTCATCTTCGCGTAGTAGAAGGGCTTGATGCCGAAGTGGTCGCGCGCGCCGAACAGCTCCTTCCTGGTCTTGTCCCAAATCACGAAGGTGAACATGCCGCGGATCTTCTGCAGCAGCTCGACGCCCCACTCCTCGTAGCCGTGCAGCAGCACCTCGGTGTCGGATTCGGTGGTGAACGTGTGCCCGGCCTCGATGAGCTGGGCGCGCAGCGGCTGGTAGTTGTAGATCTCGCCGTTGAACGTGATGACGAGGTTGCCGTCCTCGTTGTAGATGGGCTGCTGGCCGCCGCCGAGGTCGATGATGCTCAGGCGCCGGTGGCCGAGCGCCACGTGCTCGTCCACGTACTTGCCTTCCGAATCGGGTCCGCGGTGGGCGATGATGTCGGTCATCCGCTTGATGACCGGGCACTTGACGTCGATCGGGTCGTCGTTGACGAATCCGGCGATTCCGCACATAAGGTATTCCATCTCCTCGGGGTTGATTTCGACTGCCAATACCCTACCAACGCGATGTGACGGTCCTGTGCATCGCCGCCGGAGAATCCTATCGCCTGCGGAGTTCCGCAGACTGAGCCGTATGGTACTGAGCCGTATGGTGGAAAGCCCAGTGGGCTTTCCGTAGGCGAAGTGAGCGGTTTACCGCGAAGGCTGCCTGCGGAGTTCCGCAGGCAGCACGAAGTGCATCGTCTCCTTGGTGGTCTCCACCGATTCGACGTCCGTGTAGCCGAGTTCCCGCAGCGCGGCGATCACGCCGTCCACGTACTCCTCGGGCACGGACGCGCCGGAGGAGACGCCGACCGCCTCGACGCCCTCGAACCATGCGGGGTCGAGGTCGCCGGCGTCGTCGACCCGGTGGGCGCGGCCGCGCTCCCCCAGCCCCTCCTGTGCGACCTCGACAAGGCGCACGGAGTTCGACGAGTTCGCCGACCCCACGATCACGACGCATCCGGAGCGTTCGGCGACGAGCTTGACGGCGGCCTGGCGGTTGGAGGTCGCATAGCAGATGTCCGAGCTGGGCGGCATCTCGATCCACGGGAAGCGGGCCTTCAGCGCGGCGATCGTGCCGGCCGTCTCGTCGACGCTCAGCGTGGTCTGGCTCAGGAGCACGAGCTTCGTGTCCGGCGTGAAGTCCAGCCCCTCGACGTCGCGCTCGTGCTCGATCAGATGCACGTGCTCCGGGGCCTCCCCCACGACGCCGACCGCCTCGTCGTGGCCCTTGTGACCGATGTAGACGATCTCGTAGCCGGAACGCGCGAACCGCAGCACCTCGCGGTGCACCTTGGCGACGAGCGGACAGGTGGCGTCCACCACGTTGAGCCCGCGCGCCTTCGCCTCCGCCTTGACGGCGGGCGACACGCCGTGCGCGGAGAACACGACCGGCACGCCAGCGGCGGCGGCCTCGTCGGGGATCTCGTCCAGCTCCTCGACGAACACCGCGCCCTGCGAGGCGAGATCCTCGACCACATGCTTGTTGTGCACAATCTGCCGGCGCACGTACACGGGCGGCAGATCGCCGTCCGGCGCGCCGTGCGAACCCTTGAGGATCGTGCGCACAGTGAGGATCGCCCGGTCCACGCCGGCGCAGAATCCGCGCGGATCGGCCAATACGATGCGTTTCGCCATGGGTATCAGGGACCTTTCTCGATCGTCTCGGGCATCGGCGCGCCCCGCGCCGCAATCGTTACGCATGCACTCTACCGCACCGCCGGCGACCTGCGACGCGCGATTCGCGGGAGACGCACGGGCGCGTGACGTGAAAATAACGCTAGACTGGACGTGTTAGCGATAACGCACGTTGTCGCGCACACCGCAAACAACTTCATATTCACTCTGGAGTGAGATATATGGCCAAGAACCTTCCCCCGCGCACGGGGCAGCAGTACACGATCACCCACGGCGACTACAAGGCCGTCATCACCGAACTGGGCGCGACGATGCGCGAAGTCACCTACAAGGGCAGGAACGTGATCGTCCCGCTCGGACCGGACGACCCCGTCACCTGCTGCCACGGCCAGCTGCTCGTGCCGTTCCCGAACCGCATCGAAGGCGGCGTCTACACCTTCGAAGGCAAGACCTACGAATTGCCGATCGACGAGCACGACAGGAACACCGCCATCCACGGCTACGGCTACCGCTCCTTCTGGAAGCTGGAGACCCTCACCGAGAACTCCGTCACCCAGTCCTGGCGCGTGCCGTTCCTGCTCGGCTACCCGTTCGACGTGACCGTCACCGCGACGCACGAGCTCACCGACGACGGCCTGAAGGTCACCGTCGAGGCCGCCAACAACGGCGACGTCGACGCCCCGTGGGCGCTCGCCATCCACCCGTGGCTCGACAACGGCTTCAACGGCTACGGCGACGAGATCGACGGCCACAACGCGCAGTGCACGCTCACCGTGCCGGCGCGCACGCACGTCACCGTCGACGAGAACCTCATCCCGACCGGCACCGAACCGGTGGACGGCACGAAGTACGACTTCCGCGAGCCGCGTCTGATCACCGAGCAGCCGTACGACGACGCGTGGACGGACGTCGAGCACGCCGCCGACGGCACCACGACCGCCGTGTTCCACCGCCCGGACGGCCTGACCGTCCACGTGGGCGGCGACGAGACGGTCACCTCGTTCCAGGTGTGCACCGGCACCGGCTTCCCGGCGTCCAAGCATCCGGCGGGCACCGCGGTCGAGCCGCAGACCGCCTACGCGAACGCGTTCAACACCGGCAAGGACCTCATCGCGATCAAGCCGGGCGAGTCCAGCGTGACGAAGCTGTTCATCAAGGCCGAGATCGACTGACGCCATCTCGCCACGGTACGCGCCGCGAACCGCGTTTCCGGCTCCCGTCCGAAACGCGGTTTGCGGCGCGTCCGCGTCCTGTGGCATAATGCCGAAGGCTTATTTATCTTTCCAGTAAAGGAGTCCATCATGGGCATGCGCGGACGTAAGCGCAAGGATCGTCGTAAGAAGGCCGCCAACCACGGCAAGCGCCCCAACGCCTGATTCTTGTCTGTTCAAGACGCGGAAAACCCGCCTGAGCCTCACGGCCCGGCGGGTTTTCTCATATCCGCGTCTTCGTTCGGCTCCCTCTGACGAGGGAGCTGTCGGCGAAGCCGACTGAGGGAGAGATATCGCGAACGAAGTCCCACATGCCCCGCGCGAGGCACCCGCTCACTGTTCGCAGCAGTGGTCGAGGCATGCCTTGAGTCTCGCCTTGAGACATTCCGGCGCCGATTCGGGCCGCAGATAGGCACGCAACGCGGCGATCATCGCCTGCTCCCGCTCGGAGCAGCAGGTCGCGGGGTCGAAGCACTCCCCCACATCGCCCATGTCACGACCGGCATCGGCCGCGGAATCCACGTCGACGACGCGCGTCTCGGTGATGCGCACCTCGGTATGGCTGACGACGCCATCCGCCGACGTGCGGGTGACGGCGATGCGACGCACATGCTCCACCGGCATCTGGCTCATCGCGTCTCCTTTCCCTGTGCGGATTCCCGCCTGACGGTTCCATTATCGCCGGAAACGCGTGAACCGGCACGCCCCCGCCCCGACTTCGCCGAGGGTGAACCGGAGCCGGAGGACGGCTTAGCCGGCAGCTGCGACCCGTACCCGTGTTCGCGCGCGTAGGACGCGAGCTCGTGCTTGAGCTGGGTGCGCGCGCGGTTGAGCCGGCTCATCACCGTGCCGATGGCGACGCCCTGCTCCTCAGCGACCTGCCGGTACGTCTTGCCGTCGATCGCCGTGTCGATGAACACCTGCCGCCGTTCGGGAGACAGCTTCGCCAGCGCCTGCATGATCTCCTCGGGCGCGAACGCGTCCAGATACTCGTCCTCCGCGGATTTGAGCCCGTCCGAGGAATGTTCGGACGCCTCGTACAGGTCCCAGTCGTCGTATTCGCCGCTCGTATCGTTCGCCCGCTGCGGGCGCCGCTTCGCCTTCGCGTACTGGTTGAAGTAGGCGTTGCGTTCGATGGTCGTCATCCACGCCTCGAAGTTCGTCCCCGGCGTGAACGAATCGAACGCCTTGAACCCCTTCTCGAAGGTGTCCTGCACGAGATCCTGCGCATCGTCCGGATCGTTGGTCAGGCGCATCGCCCGCCGGTAGAGCGCGTCGAGCGCGGGCATGGCGAGCTTCTCGAAGCGCGCGCGGCGCTGAGCCATCGTCTCTTTCGTCTCGCTGGTCACGATTGCCCATTGTAATCGCCGCAGGCCGCGTATCCGGGCATATCCGGCGGTAGAATCCAAGCAACCTCCCAGTCGACGTTGAGATTCGTCGCCCACAGTAGAGCCGTCCGAACGGGAGGCACGGGCCTTCCGACCGTACAGGAACGTACGGCCGCTACGACCGACACGATCGGCGGGCACGGCCCCGCCACGAAAGGAAGCGACACCGATGGCACTGACCCTCAACTCCGCCGCCGCACTGCTCGAACGCCACCATCTGCTGCGCGAGGTGATCCACGGCGGACGATGGTCGAGGACGGCCGCGGCGCTGCCCGGCGCGGACGAACCGTTCGCCTCGCTCACCTACGACACCCGCAAGGTCGCCCCCGGCTCGATGCTCGTATGCAAGGGCCGATTCCGCCCCGAATTCCTCGACGGCTGCGACGACCGCGGTCTCGCCGGCTACGTCGCCGAAACCGACATGTCCGCCCACACCGCCGCACCCGGACTGATCGTCGACGACGCGCGCAAGGCGCTGAGCCTGCTCGCCGCCGAATTCTACGGACGCCCGCAGGACCAACTCACCCTGATCGGCATCACCGGCACCAAAGGCAAGACCACCACCGCGTACTTCACGCAGGCCGTGCTCAACACCCACTCCGACGGCCGCTGCGCCCTGTTCTCCTCGGTGGACAACTGCCTCGACGGCCACACCTACGTCGAATCCGATCTGACCACGCCCGAATCGCTCGACGCCTTCCGGATGATGCGCGAGGCCGTCGACAACGGCATGAAATACCTCGTCATGGAGGTCAGCTCGCAGGCGTACAAGGTAAACCGCGTCTACGGACTCACCTTCGACGTCGGCGCCTTCCTCAACATCTCCCCCGACCACATCAGCGACATCGAGCACCCCTCGCTCGAGGATTATCTGCGCTGCAAACGCCTCATCGTGGACAACAGCCGCGCGCTGGTGCTCAACGCGCGGACCAACCACGCCGACCTGCTGCGCGAGGACGCGGCCACCGCCGGCGTGCCCGTGACCGAATTCGCGCTGCTGGACGCCGCACCCGCCGACGACGACGCGCCCGCCACGGCCGTCGCGTGGCCGACCGGCGACGGCCACGACGCCTACGCGATGCGCCTCGACAGCCACGACCTCGGCGGCTACCGGCTGGCGCTCGCCGGCGATTTCAACTATGAGAACGCGCTGGCCGCCGTGGCCATCGCGCATGCGGCGGGCGTGCCGGCCGACGAGGCGGGCGCGCTGCACGCGATGGAGCCGACGCGCGTATCCGGCCGCATGGAGCATTTCCGCGACGCGGCGAGCGACACCGACATCATCGTCGACTACGCGCACAACCACGTCTCCGTCAAGGCGCTGCTCGACTTCGTCGACGCTCGCTACGCCGGCCGCGATCCGATCGTCACGCTGGTGGCCGGTTCGGCGGGGGACAAGGCGTTCGACCGCCGCCGGGAGATCGTCGAGGCGGCGCAGGACCGCATCGCGCGTTTCGTGTTCACCGCGGAGGACACCGACACCGAACCATTCGAGGACATCTGCCGCGACATGCGCTCCCACGTGACCAACCCGCGCGTCGCCGCCGCGACGATCATCGACCGCACCGCCGCCATCGCCGACGCGTTGGACGAGGCGCGTGCGCACCCGGAACGCGTGGACGTGGTGCTCGTCATCGGCAAAGGCGACGAACGCTGGATCAAGGACCGCAACAGGCACGTGCCGTACGAGGGCGACGACCGGGTGGTCGAACGGCTGCTTGCGGCGAAGTGAGACGCCGGTGGAGTAGTATCGTGCGATGATGCCGGGGAGACCCGCATCGCCACTCGATACTAGGGAGAGAACCATATGCCCACCACGACTTCGCCGTTGAGCCTCGCCGCCGCGGCCAAGCTGCTGGATAACCATCATCTGCTTCGCGAGATCGTCGCCGGGAACCATTGGACGATGGACGCCTCGACGATTCCCGGCGCGAGCGATCCGATTCCGTCCATCACCTACGACACCCGCAAGGTGGCGGACGGCGCGCTGCTGTTCATCAAGGGACGGTTCAAGCCCGAGTTCCTCGACGGCATCGACGGGCGCGGCCTCGGCGCCTACGTGGCCGAGACCCCCTACACGGACCGCACGAAGGCCCCGGGCCTCATCGTCGAGGATGTGCACAAGGCGATGAGTCTGCTGTCGGCCGAATTCTACGGACGCCCGCAGGACGAGCTCACCCTGATCGGCATCACCGGCACCAAAGGCAAGACCACCACCGACTACTTCACGCACGCGATCCTCAACGAATACTCGCATGGCCACGCGGCGATGATGAGCTCGCTCACCTGCTGCCTCGACGGGCGTACGTGGACGCCGTCCAAGCTCACGACGCCCGAATCGCTCGACGCGTTCCGGATGATGCGCGAGGCCGTCGACAACGGCATGAAATACCTCGTCATGGAGGTCAGCTCGCAGGCGTACAAGGTGAACCGCGTCTACGGACTCACCTTCGACGTCGGCGCCTTCCTCAACATCTCCCCCGACCACATCAGCCCGATCGAACACCCCACGTTCGAGGATTATCTCCACTGCAAGCGCCGCATCATCGCGAACTCGCGCACGCTCGTGCTCGGCGCCGACTGCGACCACGCCGACCTGCTGCGCGAGGACGCGCGGCGCGCCGGCGTGACGGTCACGACGTTCGCGCTCGACGACCCGGCGACCGGACACACGACGCCCGCCGACGTGACGATCGCCGTGGACCCGTCGCGCAAGACCGGCATCCGCGTGACGTGCGGCGGCACGACCGTCGCGCTCGAGCTCGACATGCTTGGCGAATTCAACTTCCTCAACGCGGGCACCGCGATGACGCTGGCGATGAAGGCCGGCGTGCCGTTCGACGACCCGGCGATGCGCGCCGTCGAACGCGTGCAGGTGCCGGGACGCATGGAACGCTTCACCGAAGGCGAGAACCTGCACGTGTACGTGGACTACGCGCACAACTACATCTCCACCAAGTCGGTCGTCGATGAGGTGCTGCGCGTGTACGGCGAACGGGACCCGCGCATCACGCTCGTCGCCGGATCGACCGGCGGCAAAGCCATCGACCGCCGCGAGGGCATCGTCAAGGGCGCGCTGGGACGCGCCAAGTCGTTCATCCTCACCACCGACGATCCGAACTTCGAGGACCCGCGCGCGATCGCCGAGGAGATGGCCTCCCACGTGACCGACCCGGACGCGACGGCGAAGGTGATCGTCGACCGCGAGCAGGCGATCGGGACGGCCATCGACGAGGCCCGCGCCGACGCGCGCGAGCACGGGAGGCTTAACATCGTGCTCGTCATCGGCAAGGGCCACGAGACGCGCAACATCATCGACGGCAGGCCGGTGGCGTGGCCGGGCGACGCGAACGTCGTGCGGCGCGCGCTCGAACGGCATGCGCAGGGAGTAAGGTGAGCAACCATGACCCGATTCCAACCGATTCTGCTTGGTAGCGACATCAACGTGTACGGCATGGCCCGCGCGTTCCACGAGGAGTACGGCATCGTCTCCGACGCGTACGCGTACTTCCAGCTGAGCCCCACCAAGTTCAGCAAGATCGTCAACGTGCACATCGTGCCCGACTTCGACAACTTCGTGACGTTCCGCGACTTCATGCTCGACCTCGGCCGGCGCATGAAGGCCGAGGACCCGGACCGCGCGCTGCTGCTCATCCCCTGCGGCGACGTGTACGCGAACCTGCTGAGCCAGTGCGGCGACGACCTGAGGAAGTACTTCGTCTACAACACGCTCGACATCCGCCTGTCGCGCGAGCTCGCCTACAAGGCCACGTTCTACAAGCTGTGCGAAAAGTACGACCTGCCGCATCCGAAGACGAAGACCGTGACCGCCGAGGACGTGAGGCTCGGCGCGTACAAGGACCTGCCGTTCTCCTACCCGGTGGCCATGAAGCCCGCCAACTCGGTCGAATGGCTCGACATCGACTTCGAGGGCCGCCGTAAGGCGTACATCTTCGAGCGCCCCGAGGAGCTGGACGTGATGATCCGCCGCGCCTACGACGCCGGCTACAAGTCCGAGATGATCATCCAGGACTTCATCCCCGGCGACGACTCGCGCATGCGCGTGCTCAACGCCTACGTGGACCACCACCACCGCGTGCGCATGATGTTCCTCGGCCACCCGCTGCTCGAGGACCCCTCCCCCGTGGCCGCCGGCAACTACGCGGCCATCATCCCCGACTTCAACCAGGGCGTGTTCGACCGCATCAAGGCGTTCCTGGAGGACATCGGCTACGAGGGCGTCGCGAACTTCGACATGAAGTACGACGAGCGCGACGGCGAGTACAAGCTGTTCGAGATCAACCTGCGCCAGGGCCGCTCCAGCTATTTCGTCACGCTCAACGGCTTCAATCTGGCGAAGTACTTCGTCGACGACCTCGTCGAGGACACGCCGTTCGACGGGAACACCGTGTTCGGCCGCGGCTCGAAGCTGTGGCTGGAGATCCCGCGTTCGATTTTCACCGACTACGTCGCCGAAGGCGAGGACAAGGCGCGTGGCATGGCGATGATGAAGGCCGGCGACTGGGGCACCACGCTCGAGTACGCGAAGGACATGAACCCGCTGCGCTGGCTGATGATCCGCCACATGTTCTCGATCTACAAGAAGAGCTACGCCAAGTACTTCCGACAGAAGGGCGCACTGAAGTGAGAAGACCGTTCTTCGCCGTGCTGGGAGGCATGGGTTCGCTGGCCACGGAAAGCTACGTGCGTCTCGTCAACGAGGGCACGCACGCACGCTGCGACCAGGAGTACCTCGACTACGTCGTGTTCAACGACGCCTCCGTGCCGGACCGCACCGCGTTCATCACCGGCCAGTCGGACGACGACCCGTTCCCGGTGCTCGCCGACGACATCGAGAAGGCGACCGCGATGGGCGCGAGCTTCATCGTGCTCACCTGCAACACGGCGCACTACTTCTACGATCATTTCCAGGCGCTCACCCCCGTGCCGATCCTGCACATGCCGCGCGGGGCGGTCGCACGCCTCGCCGCCCTGTACCCGCACGCGCCTTCGGGCACGTGCGAGCGCGTCGGCTTCCTCGGCACGCTCGGCTCGCGCGCCGCGGGCGTGTACCGTCAGGCCGTCGAGGAGGCGGGCTACGAGTTCGTCGAGCCGGACGACGCGCTGCAGGACCGCATCACGTCGCTCATCTACGACGACGTGAAGGGCGCCGGCGGATTGAATCTGGAACGCTACGAGTCGGTGCTGCGCGACATGCTCGACCCGTCCGGACCGGTGCGCGCCGACGCGCTGATCCTCGGCTGCACCGAGCTCTCCGTGTTGAACGAGGCGTTCCCGATGCCGCAGCTGCCGATCGTGGACGCGCAGGCGGTGCTCGTAGACGATACGATCGCCCGCGCCAAGGCGCTGCGCGAGTCACGCAAGGCGTGAGCCGGTCGGCTCCTCCGACGGCACCGATACGACGAAGCCCCTTCCATCCGACGGACGGAAGGGGCTGTTCCGTCTTTGCTCGGTACTCGTTCGGTACTCGCTCAGTCGGCGACAGCGAGACCGCCGTCGAGCTTCTGGCTCACCACGGCGGTGACGCCGTCGGCGCGCATCGTCACGCCGTAGAGCGCGTCCGCGATCGACATCGTGCGCTGCTGGTGCGTGATGACGATGAGCTGGGCGTGCTCGCGCAAATCATTCAACGCGTCGAGCAGGCGCGTGAGGTTCACGTCGTCCAGCGCGGCTTCGACCTCGTCCATCACGTAGAACGGGCTGGGGCGTGCGGTGAAGATCGCGAACAGCAGGGCCAGCGCGGTCAGCGAACGTTCACCGCCGGACAGGAGGCTCAGCTGCTTGACGCGCTTGCCGGCGGGGCTCGCCTCGACGATCACACCGGTCGACAGCAGGTCGTCGGGACGTTCGAGCCGCAGACGTCCGGTACCACCGGGGAACAGGGTCGCGAAGACCTGTTCGAACGCCTTGGCGGTGTCGTCGAAGGCGGTGCGGAACACGTCGACCATCGTCGCGTCGAGGTCGTGGATGAGCCGCATGAGGTCGTCGCGTGAACGGGCCACGTCGTCGCGCTGACCGTTCAGGTACTTGTTGCGCTCCTCCAGCGCCTCGTACTCCTCGGTGGCGAGCGGGTTCACCTTGCCGAGCTTGGCGAGGTCGCGTTTCGCCTTGTCGAGGCGTCGCTCCTGCTCCTCGCGCACGTACGGCGTGGTGCGGATGGCGGCGGGGGCACCGTCAGCATCCGCATCGTCGGTGCCGCCGTCCGCGTTCGTCCCGTCCGCATCGGCTGCGGCGGTCTCGTCGACGGGCACCGGTCTGCCGTGCTCGTCGAGCACCGGCACCGGCCGGTCCGGACCGTATTCCGCGACGAGTTCCCCGACGCTCATGCCGAGTTCGTCGCCCGCCTTGCGTTCGACCTGCGCGTATTCGCCCGCGTATCGTTCGCGGTCCACGTCGAGCGCGTGCTCGCGTTCCGCCAGCCCGCCGACCTTCGGTTCGAGCCCGTTGCGGCGTTCACGCAGCTCGCGCAACGTCTCGTTGCGCCCGGCGGCCGCGGCCCTGAGCCCGTCGCGTTCGGCGACGACCTTCGCGACCGCCTGTTCCGCCTTCGCGGCCGCCGCTCCGGCCTTCCGCGCGACCGCCCGGACTCGTGCGGCGCGTTCGCGGCGTTCCTCGGCGAGCCTGTCGAGCCGTGCGCGGCGTTCGCGCGCCTCCCGCGCCTGCGTGTGCAGGAGCGCGGACTGGCGTTGCAGCGATTCGGCCCTGCGTTTCGTCTCCGTCCATGCGATCTTCGCAGCGACCTCCTGGTCGCGGGCCGTGGCGAGCGCCGTCTCGAGCTCGCGCGCGCGTTCGGCGAGACCAGCGGCGTCCTGCCGCCCCGCCTCGCCCTCCGATTCCGCGGCGAGCGCGGCGTTGAGGTCGGCGAGCCGCATGCGATGGTTCTCCTGCTCCCCGCGTGCGGCTTCGAGCCGCTCGTCGAGCCGTGCGATCTCGCGCGTGACGCCGTCGAGACGCGTCTGGACGTCGCGCGTCTCACGATGCGCCTGTTCGGCCTTGATCCGCGCCTCGGTGCGACGCCGGGTCTCCGCTTCGACGTTCGCCGACGCCTGCGCGAGCGCGGTACGGGCCTGCGATACCTTGGGCTCCAGTTGTTCGAGCCGTGCGGCGAGTTCCTTCGCCCGGCGCAGCGCCTTGTCGCGGCGCGCGGCCAATGACAAGTCGCTTTGCGCTGAGCCGGAGCCGCCCGACGCGGCGATATGCGCGACCAGCATGTCGCCGGCGCGCGTCACGGCGCGGGTCGCCTTGCCTTCGGCGAGGATTCGCCGCGCGTCCTCGAGCCGGTCGGCCGTGGCCGTGTCGGCGAGCAGCATGCGCACCACCGCGGCGACGCGGGCGGCGAGCGCCGGATCCGCGGCATGCGGGTTCGCGGTGACGAGCGCGGCGAGCGCCGGCGTTCCGGCGGCTGCATCGTTTTCCGTGACGTCGTTCCCCGCGGCATCGACCGGCACTCCCGCGGCATCCGGAATGGCGGCGCCCGCGTTGATGACCGTGGCCTTGCCGATGCGGCGTTCGCGGGCGGCGCGCAGGGCGGCGAGCATGGCCGTGTCGTCGGGGACGACGAGCGCGCCCGCATACCCGTCGAGCGCATGGGCGACCGCCTCCTCCCATCCGTCGGCGACGTGGATGAGGTCGGCGAGCCGCCCGAGCACGGTCACGTCCGGATCGGATTCGAGCGAGCCGGCGTCGCCGCGGGATTCGAGCGTGTCCTTCAACGCCTCGGATTTGGCGTCGAGCGAGATGATCGCGGACTGGAGGTCGCGTTGTTCGGCGAGCAGCGTGTCCAGGGCGGTACGGCGTTCGGCGAGCGCGGCGCGCGCCTCATCCAACGCGACGTTCCCGTCGTCACCGCCGGTTTCGGCCTGTTCGTGCAGGCGTGTGAGCCGCGTGCGCGCGTCATGCTGCTGGGCGAGCAGGGATTCCCGTTGCGCCGCGAGGTCCTTGCCTCGGCTCTCCCCCAGTTCGACGGCGGCCTCCTCGCGTGCGATGAGCTCGCGCATCCGTGCGGCGCGCGCATCGCGTTCACGTGAGGCGCGGTCGACTTCCGCGATCGTGCGTCGCATGCCGGCGAGACGTTGTTCGTCGGCGGCGCGCGTCTCGGTGGCCTGTTCGAGTGCGAGTCGTGCGTCCTGTTCCGCGTCCCGCGCGTCGGCCTCCTGCACGTCGAGTTCCGCGGCGCGATGGTCGAGGATGTCCGGATCCTCGCCGCGTTCCGGCGTGACGGCCGCGGACAGCGCGCGGCCTCGTTCGTCGGCGAGCGCCGCGAGCGAGCCGAAGCGTTCCTTCAGCTGCGTGAGCTCATGCCAGGACCGGTCGAGCCGTTCGATGGCGGGGTCGGCTTCGCCGGCCTGCGCCTCCACCTGTTCGATGCGCACTTTGACCTGCGCAAGTTCGCGGCGCAAGGCGTTGAGGTCGCCGCGGACGGCTGTAAGCTCCTCGTGCGCACGGTCGCGTCGTCGCATCGCCTTGACCGCGTCCTCGGCGTAGAGACGTGACTGGGCGTCGCGCAGCGTGACCTTGATCGCGTCGGCGCGGCGGGAGACGCGGGCCTGGCGGCCGAGCGGTCCGAGCTGGCGGTGGATTTCGCCGAGCAGGTCGTCGAGCCGGCGCAGGTTCGCGTCCGTGTTGGCGAGCTTGCGCAGCGCACGTTCCTTGCGTTTGCGGTGTTTGAGGACGCCGGCCGCCTCTTCGATGAACGCGCGGTGCCCGGCCGGATCGGCCCGAAGGATTTGGTCGAGACGGCCCTGGCCGACGATCACATGCATCTGCTGGCCGAGACCGGTGTCGCTCAACAGCTCCTGGATGTCGAGCAGACGGCATGGAGAGCCGTTGATCGCGTATTCGGAGCCGCCGTTGCGGAAGATCGTGCGCGAGATCGTGACTTCCGTGTAGTCGATGTCGAGCGCGTGGTCGGTGTTGTCGATGGTAAGGCTCACCTGCGCGCGGCCGAGCGCCGGACGGGAGGACGTGCCCGCGAAGATCACGTCCTCCATCGACGTGCCGCGCAGGTTGCGCGCGCCCTGCTCGCCCATCACCCAGGTGAGCGCGTCGACGATGTTCGACTTGCCGGAGCCGTTCGGGCCGACCACGGCGGTGATGCCGGGCTCGAAGCGCAGCGTGGTCGCCGAGGCGAATGATTTGAAGCCGCGCAGCGTCAGTTCCTTGAGATACACCCCTTGGTCGTCCTTTACTCGGTCTTGTCGGTATCGGTGGCGGAATCGGCGGAGGGCCGCGCCTCGCCGCCGAACAGGCCTCCGAGCACGTCGTCGCCGGCGTCCTCACCGGAGTCGGCCATGTCGGATGCGTCCGTGTCGCCGTCGTCAGGCTCGACGACGGGCTGGTGGATGCTCATCGCCTTCCTCATGATCGGGCTCGCATGCTCCTCGAGCATCTCGCGGGCGTCGCCGGCGGTGACGAAGCTGCCGCAGATGAGCACACCGTGACCGTAGCCGACACCCAGCTCGTCCGCCTCGTCGACCATGTTGACGGCGGTCTGGATCGCGTCCGGCAGTTCCGGCTCCTTGACGACGCGGTCGCGACCGAACACCTCGACGGCGATCTTCTCCAGGTCGTCGGCGGACATGACGCGGTCGCGCCACGAGTTCTCGGTGACGACCACCTGGCTCAGGACCGGTTCGAGCACGCCGAGATACTCCTCGACCTGCTTGTCCTCCATCATGGCGACCACGCCGACCAGCTGTTCGAAGTGGTAGTTCTCCTCGATGGCGGCGCGCAGGGATTCGGCGGCGTTCACGTTGTGTCCGCCGTCCACGATGATCGTCGGCGAGGTGCGGATCTGCTCGATGCGGCCCGGGATCCTCACGCTGGAAAGCGCCTCGGCGACGATGTCGCCGTCCAACGCGCCGGACACGGGGATCACGGCCTCGCAGGCGGCGAGCGCGGAAAGCGCGTTGTGCGCCTGATGTTCGCCGAACTTGGCGATCGGAACCTCCGTGTACGTGCCGAGCGGCGTGGACAGGGTGGCGACCTGGCCGCCGACGGCGGGCATACGGTTGATGACCTCCATCTCATAGCCGTCGCGCACGAGCTTCGCATGGTTGCGTTCGGCGGCCGCCTCGATGATCGGCATGACCGCCTCCTCGTGCGGCTGGGGGCCGATGACGGCGGTGCAGCCGGGCTTGATGATGCCGGCCTTCTCGGTGGCGATCTCCTCCACGGTGTCGCCCAGCCACTTCATGTGGTCCATGTCGACCGGTCCGATGATCGCCGCGTCCGCGTCGAGCACGTTGGTGGCGTCCCATGCGCCGCCCATGCCGACCTCCACGATGGCCACGTCGACCGGGGCGTCGGCGAACTTCCAGATGGCCATGGCGGTGAGCACCTCGAAGAAGCTCATGCGCGGCTTGCCCTGCTCCTCCATCTTCCGGTCGACAAGCGCGACGAGGTCCTTGATCTGATCCCACGCGTCGATGAAATCGTCGTCGGAGAGCTGCTGGCCGTCGATGGCGATGCGCTCGTTGATCTTCTCCAGATGCGGCGACGTGTACAGGCCGGTGCGCATGCCGTAGGCGCGGCAGATGGCCTCGGCCATGCGCGCGGTGGAGCCCTTGCCGTTGGTGCCGGTCACATGGATCACGCGGAACGACTCCTCCGGGTGCCCCAGCACGTCGAGCATCAGGTTCATGCGGTCCAGATCGAGATTCGTGGTGTTGTGCTCCGGCGGACGGCTCATGATGTCCAGCTCGACGTCCTGGATGGTCTCGTTGTTCCTGTTCGGATGCTCGAATGACATGGTTCCTGTTGCTCCTGCTTGTTCTTCTGTGCCGTTGCCGTGCCGCGGCCGGCTGGCCGTCGGATCCGCCCGCGGCCGGGGCTCCCGGACGGGAACCTCCCGACGAGGGCTCTCCGTCCGGGGGCTTCCCGTCCAAGTAGCTCTTCATCCGGGTGGGTTCCCTGTCCGGGTGGTTTCCCCGTCCGGGCCGACTGTACGGCCTTCACATGCCCAAACCCCACAATGATAGCCGACCCCCTGCCGTCATGCGCCATCCGTTCGCCGGCCGCGCATCACCGGCCGCGCATCGACGGCCGCGCATCGACGGCCGCCGCTCATCGGCGGACGCTCATCGACGGGCACCTCTTTTACCCACTCACCACTGGCTCCCTTCAACAGGAGCTGCTCTACCGCTCCACATCGCCAGACAGCCCTCCCGCCCACTCATCACTGGGCACCTCTTTCACCCACTCACCACTAACTCCCTGCAACAGGGGCTGCTCTACCGCTCCACATCTTCAGACGCCCCTCCCCGCCCACTCACCACTTGGGCACCTCTTTCGCCCACTCACCACTGAACGCCCCTTTCGCCCACTCGCCACCGGACGCCTCTTTCACCCGCTCACCACCGGGCAACCCTTCCCTTCCGCGTCACTTCCCGCCAGCGGCGTCGTATGCGTGCCACCTACTGGCCGGGAACGACGCCGAGAGGCCTCTCAGCGTCGGAGCTGTGCCACGCGTGGCGCGGAAACGGCGCTAAGAAAGCCCACACCGTCGTTTCCGTGCCAAGGATGGCGCGCAACCGATGCTCACTTCCTTCCTAGCGTCGTCTCTCTGCCACCCATGGCACGGAACCGACGCAGGGCGGTCTTCAAACAGAGAAGCCGTGCCATCCTTGGCACGGAACCGACGGAAGGGAAGGTAAGTCCCACCGACATTACCCTGCATGCCGGCGACGATGCGACGCGACCGCGACGGTACCGCATGCCAACGGCAATGCTCACGCCAGCAGCGCACCGGCAACACACCAGCAGCGGCACACCAGCTGCGGCACATCAGCAGTAGCGCGGCGCACCCGATGTAGTGTGGCGCACCTGCTGCGACACACCGACAGTGGTAACCGGCTACCGCCACGGCAGGGATGCGGGTTCCCGGAATCCGACGCCACCACGGTTATCCACATCGAACACCTTGCGCACAAATCGGCTTGATTCCGCCGATTCCCGTAGCCGACACGCCGAGGAACAGGGCTCCGACCACAAGGGGCGCTCGGTCCCCTTCCATGGAACGCGAATCGGCTACGGTCGAACCATGAGAACGCATAGAACGGTGACGAAGCTGATGGCGGACGCCCAACGCGCAGGCAGGTGCGCGTATTCCCGCAACGAGGCCGAGCAGGCGGCGTTGCGCAGACGCGCGAAAGTCGGCGATTTCACACGCGTCTATCCGGGTATTCCGTCGCTGTACGCCGAGACCATGTACTGGAACGGGCTGAAGCCTCCGGAGCGCACGATGCACATCGCCCGCACGCTCGCGCAGGCCCATCGCACATGGGTGTTCGGCGGACTCGTCGCCGCGGTGGCCTACGGATTCGAACACCAATGGTGTCTGCACGACGGTTCCGTGACGATTGCCACATCGGATCATGGCACGCACCGTCCCGACTGTCATCTGAAACGCGTCTATGTGCCGAAGACGGCGACGACGCGGATCGAACACGAGGAGACGGGGCTGTTCCTGTTGCCGCCCGCCATGACGCTGCTCGACTGCGCCGGCTCACATGAGTTCCGTTTCGCATTGCCGTTCTTCGATTCGGCGTTCGCCAAGGGGACCACCGCCGAGGACGTGCTTGACGCGCTCGGCCGGATGCACGCCGATCCACGCTCGGCCCTGCGTCTGCTGCGTCATGTGAACGCGAAAAGCGAGAACGGCGGGAATCGTTGGCACGCGGAACGATGATCGAGGAACGATTCTCCACGCCGCGCCTTCAGGTGCCGGTGAGGGACCCGCAGACCGGAGCGGAATACCGAGCCGATTTCGTATGGACGCTGGCGGATGGCGCGACGGTCGTCGGCGAATACGACGGCACACGCAAATACATCGATCCCGACATGACCGATAATCGAAGCATTCAGGAGATCGTAGCGAACGAACGCCGCCGAGATGAGGCCCTGAAGCGCGCAGGCGCACGCGAAATCGTCCATTTCAACTATGACGACGTCATGCGGAAGACACCGTTGACGATGAAACTGCTCAAAGCCGGCGTTCCTCGCCGGGACGCCCCATGACCGATGCCGGTACCATAATCCATTCCAAGGAAGGAACACGCATATGAGGTATTTCACCACCGACACGCATTTCGGGCATCCGCTGGTGAGCGTGCTGCGCGGATTCACGAGGTTCGATCCCGGCCGCACGCGCTATGCGGCGCTGCTTGCCGAGCAGGGGCGCAAGGCCGCCGAGGATTGGGCGAAGGGCGTCGTACTCGACGATTCACGGCTCAAGTTCCACACGGCGGCCGACACGGACGCGCATGACGAGGCCATCGTCGCGAACATCAACCGGTTGGTCGACGAGGACGACGAACTGTGGATTCTCGGCGACATCGGATTCCGAACGTCCGTCAACCATCTCAAGGATTGCCTGAGGCAGCTGCACTGCCGGCACCTGCACGCGGTAATCGGCAATCATGACGACTGGTGGCTGGACGACCGTCCCGCCCGCAACCTATTCGCATCGATCGAACCGAACGGCACGGTCGACCTCGCCGGGCTCGACACTGCCCGGCCGGAAGCGGTCGAAACCGTGAATCTGTCGCATTTCCCGTATCGTGAGGATCTTGGCTACGGATGGCCGGACGACGCCGTGCGGTTCCGCGACAAGGCGCTGCCGTTCGACGGGCATCGGCTCCTCTACGGGCACACGCATCAGCTCTCGCCCGAAGGCGCCCGTCCGGAGGCGCTCAACGTGGGCCTCGACGCGTGGAATCTGGAACCAGTGAGCGAGACCCGCGTCGCCGACTGGTTCCATGGGCATGTCGATGATGCCCCGCGCGCCGCTGCGCTCGACATGCCGTCGGATGGAAGAAGCTGAAAGCACGGATGGCTGCCGTGGGACCGGAGACTAGGCCAGTGACGGATCGGTGAAACGGCGGTTGGCGAGGACAGGGAGCGAGCGACGCGCGGAGGCGAGCACATCGCGACGTAGTTCGGCGGTGATGAGCGACGGCTGCGGGCCCGCCGCCGCGACGACCTCACCAAGCGGGTCGATGACGCGACTCAGTCCGATGGTCCTCGCGCCCGTCGCGCTGCATGCGAGCACATAGCAGGTGTTCTCCAACGCGCGGGCGGAGGTCATGAGCTCCCAATGGCGTTCCTTGCGCGGGCCGCGCACCCATGCGGCCGAAACCGCGATCGCGTCCGCTCCGCGCACTGCCAGCGAGCGCGCCGTCTCGGGGAACCGCAGGTCGTAGCAGGTCATCACGCCGATGCGCCATCCGTCGACATCCACGATCGGCGGGAGCGCATCGCCCGGCTCGACCGTATCGGATTCACGTTCCGCGAACGCGTCGTACAGGTGGAGTTTGCGGTAGGTCGCGGCGATTTCGCCGCCGCGAATGACGACGAACACGTTGGATACCCGCCGTCGCACAGCCTTCGGCTCATCCGCGCCGACTCCGCTCTCCACTGCCATATGCTCGTCGATCGTGCGCGATGCGGCCCCCTTCGCCGGCACGTGCACGGTGCCCATCAGAGTGACGCCGTACCGTTCGCTGACATGACGCAATCCGGTGACGAACGGCCCGTCCCGCGGCTGCGCCATGCGCGCCGTATACGAGGAATCCCCGTCGTCACGCGCAATCAGTCCTTCCGGCAGAAGCAGCACCCGCGCACCGTCTTCCGCCGCACGCCGCGCGTATCCCTCGATGGTCTCAAGGTTCGCGGCCGGCTCTTCCGTCACCGTGAACTGCGCGATGGCGATCTTCAGCACGTCATTCCCATGCATTTCGACATCCATACCGCCATTATCCGCCACCGCTCATCCGAATGCCCGACTCCGTTTGAGACCCATGTCACATGGCTTCGGCGTGTCGCGAATCCGGGAGCGGGGACGGGCGGAACGCGCGTAGAGTTGGTGGAGATGCGGCGGATTCGCCTGCACCATATGACCATATGACCAATGAAGGGAACCCTCATGGCAACACTGCTCGATCCTCCGGCCATCCCCGTGCGTCGCGCGCATGACGGGCTGGAACTGCCGGCCATCGGCTTCGGCACGTACAAGGTGAACGGTTTCGCCGGCGTGGAGGCAATCAAGTCGGCGCTCGAGGTCGGCTACCGTCTCATCGATTCGGCGTTCAACTACGAGAACGAGGGCGTGGTCGGCAAGGCGATCCGCGAATCCGACGTGCCCCGCGAGGACATCATCGTCGCGTCGAAGCTGCCCGGACGCCATCACCAGTACGACCAGGCGCGCGCGACCATCGAGGAGTCGGTGGCGCGCATGGGCCTCGACTACATCGACCTGTACCTCATCCACTGGCCGAACCCGTCGCAGGGTCAGTTCGTGGAGGCGTGGCAGGCGCTGGTCGACGCGCAGAAGCAGGGCATCGTCAAGCATATCGGCGTGAGCAACTTCCTGCCCGGTCACATCGACCTGCTCATCCGCGCCACCGGCGTGACGCCCGCGGTCAACCAGGTGGAGCTGCACCCGTTCTTCCAGCAGAACGAGCAGCGTGCCTACGACGACGCGCACGGCATCATCACCGAGGCGTGGAGCCCGCTGGGACGCGCCAACCAGATGCTCAAGGATCCGACGATCACGCGCATCGCCGCCAAGCACGGCGTCTCCCCCGTCGCCGCGATCCTGCGCTGGCACATCCAGCTGGGCGACGTGGCGATTCCGAAGTCGATGCACCGCGAACGCCAGCGCGCGAACCTCGACCTGACCGGATTCACGCTCGACGAGCAGGACATGCGCGACATCGCCGCGATGGACAATCCGGAAGGCTACACGTTCGGTCAGAACCCGCACTGGCACGAGGAGGCCTGACGCACGAGTCCTCCGACGATTCGCCGGACAACGAAAAAGCGCCGCCCCTTTCGGAGCGGCGCTTTCGTGTGGTGGAGTCGCGGGGAATTGAAAACGACCACGGGTTTTCCGCTATATTCCGCCGATTTTAGAGCTTCGCACGTCTTGCTACCACATGTTTTACCACATGTCCGGCGTGTCGGGAGTGCGCATTTAGAAGACTCCCCCGATGGCTCCCGTCTCGCCTCGGGTGTCGTCCCTTCCCATTCTAGACGACGAAACCGCCCCGCCTCCACCCGCGGTGCGCGGTGGGGGGCGGGGCGGTTCCTGTCGGGGGTCGGGTCGGCTCACTCGGCTTAGACGCCGAGTTTCTTCATGGTGGTGCGCACGAGCGCGTCGATCTGGTCGAAGCGGGCCCACCATGGGGCTCGGCTGTTGGCGTGGATTAACGGCACGCCTGCCTGTTGGAGCAGGTTGGCCTGGTCGACGTGGGTGAGGGCGGTGCGGCCCTTGCCGGGCTCGCAGTACCAGATGACGCCGGTGTCGTCGTTGCGGATCATCATGCCTGCCATGATGTCTACCTCCTGCCCGGCCGTGACGCCGGATAGCTTCTGTTGGACGAGTTGGACGAACGCCTGCCACGTGTAGCCGTAGCGGGTGAAGTACGGGATGGGGTCGGTGTGGTCGGAACCGCCGTACACCTGGGCGAACCATTGGTGGGGGTGCATGCGGTCCACGCCCCAACCGTGGGCGCGCAATCGTTGCGCTATCACGTCGGCGGCGATTTCAATACCTTTCCAGAAGTCCGACGCGTTGGTGGCCTCGCAGATCTCGATGCCCTCGCATGTGCCGTTGCCGTTGCCGACCTGCCAGCACAGCCGGTCGTAGGGCACGCAGTGGATCGCCTCCGTCCAGTCGGACGTGAGGTGCACCGCGTAGTCGTAGCCGCGGCTCCACAGATCCCTGTGGTTGCGGGCGGTGGCGCCGGGGTTCGCCGTGCTGTGGACGGCGAACAGGGACGGGCTGAGGTACCCGTGCCCCTGGTTGACGATCTCCTCCTTGATCTGCACCATGGCTACTCCACGGTGGAGGTTCCGGTGTCCGGGTCGGCGAGCGTCTCGCTCATGGGCACGACCTCGCCGGGCATGTCCGCCGCGTTGCCGGTGGATTGGGCGAGCTTGACGGCGTCGACGATCTGCTGGCCCTGCATGGCGGCGCCGGTCATGTTGTTGTTGCGCCACCACGCCCAGACGGACGAGACGACGGCGATGACGCCGGTGATCGCGGTCGACACCTGGTCCGTGGTGAACGGGAGTGCCGCGACCCCCGCGATGCTCAGGCCGGTCTGGAGCACGCTGAACAGCTGGACGAGGAGCAGCATGATCGATTTCGTGCGCTCCGCGGTCAGACCCGGAATCGTGGTGGTGGTGTCCGTGGCCTTGTGGTCGGCGGCTCCGATGGTGTTGCTCATGGTCGTTCCTTTCGTTGGCTGGGTTTCGGGTGTCATTCGGGGTCTCCCGCGGCGTGCACGTCGATGATCTCGGCGTGGAGGTGGGCGGCGGTGCCGTCGTCGAGCGTGTCGTCGGGGTTCAACGCCCGGTAGGCGCTCCAGGCGACGTCGGCGCGTTGCTTGACCTCCACGCCGGCGGGTTTGCCTTGTTCGACGGTGTCGGCGTGGAGGCGTGCGAGCTTGTCGAACAGGAGGGCGCGCAGTGCTCCGTCGACGATCTCCTCGCGGCGTTCGCGTCGTTCGCGTTCGGCGGCGACGTCGCGGCTCACCTGTCTGAGCCGGCCGACGAGCCATCCACAGACGACGCTGACCGCGGCGACGATGAGGCTCGCCGTCACGCTGGTGATGATCTCGTCCATGAGACCCCTTTCCGCTGGTTTTTAGGTTTCGTCTACGCGGCGATCCAGCAGCCGGAGATGCCGACGAAACGGCCGGCATTCCCGGTGCCGTTCAGGCGCATGCTGCCGTCCTCGTTGCCCCACAGGTAGAAGCTGATGGCACCGGTGTTGTCGCTGCCGTGCAGCAGTCCTCCAATGTCGGGCATCGGCCGGAAGCCTGCGGGGATCGTCTCGGTGACGGACTGGTTGCTGGCGTTTGAAAAACTGCTGTTGAGCGTGATGTACGCGCTCGCGACGACCATGCGCCCCACGCGGGTCAGGGCGATCGTCCGGTCGCTGTACGGCATCTTGAGCTGCGCCGTATTGATCTGGGTTAGCGAATCCCCCACGGTGGCGAGGGTGGCGAGTGTCTTGTACAGGGCGACGGGCGTGCCGACGGTGACGCCGTCCAGGGGGATGCGCCACAGCGGGTACGAGTCGGTGTTCGTGGCGGTGTCCTTGGGGTCGGTGGGTGTGCCGGTCGTGTTCGCGCCCTTGACGACGGCGAGCTCGAACGATTGGATGCCGCCGAGGTTGAGGTCGCCGCCGTCCTTCCTGACGCGGGCGACGATGAGGTCGTTGCGTTTCTGTCCGGCGGTTCCCGCGTCGATCGCGAGTTTGACGGGCTCGTCGCTGAACGGGAGCCAGCCTTCGCCCATGTTGAGCGCGCCGGTGCCGATGGTCGCGGTGCGTCCGTCGGTCGAGATGGTGCAGGCGAACCTGTCGCCCCAGTCGAGCACGTGCGCGTCGCCGAGCAGCGCTTTGGCGAGGGTGGCGAGGTGTCCGGCGCCGACGTGGGGCAGGCCGGTGAACCCGTTGATGATGTTGTATGCCATGAGTGTCCTTCCCTTGGGTTGGAGGATGGTCAGCCGACGCGCTGCCAGGCGTGCGCGTCGATGTCGGGGCGGCGCTCCCACCGGCCGCCCACGCTGGCGGGGTCGAGGCCGGTGGTGCGCATGATCGAGCCGACGGGCCACGCGTCGAGGAACGCGTCGCCGTCCCCGTCCTGTGTGGCCGTGTCGTCTTCGAGGCGGAGCCACCGGTGTTCGCCGGTGGACGGCATGTGCCGCCAGCGGCCGCCGTACAGGTCGGACGGGTTGAGGCCGCTGGTGGTGGTGTGGATGCTGCCGGGCGGGTGCGCGGCCAGGAACCTCTTGGACGTGTCGAACATGCCCAGGAGGCGGTCGACCGCGCGTGCGAGCCCTTCGAGCGTGACGAACGTGCTCGCCATCCGGGGGCTCCCTTAGGCGAACAGGCCGTCGATGTCGGCGTCGGTGGCGGGGGTCATGTCCGATTTGAGCATGTAGCCGCTCAAATCGGTCACGCCGGACAGTGCGTCCCACTTGGGGGTGGTGGTCGCGTCCGCGCCCTCGCCGGTGGTGACGTTGACGAGCACGATGTTCGTGCCGGACGGGTAGTTCTTGCCCGCGCCCTCCACGAAGTCGTCGGTGGTGGTGAACGCGTCGGTCACGTTCCACACGTCGCCGACGGCGCGGCCCGTGGTGGGCAGGTCGGCGAACGCGCTGGAGCCCTTCGGATGGAAGGCCGAGCCGATCGAGTTCTGCAGTTCGCTCTTCGCGTCCGCTACCTTCTTGTCGACGGACGCCGTGGTGTCGTAGCCCTTCGCGGCGATGGCCGTGTCGACCTGTTCGGCGGTCTGGTAGCCCTTGCCGTCGAGCGTCTTGGTCACGTCGGCGGCGGTCTGGTAGCCAAGCTTCTTCACGTCGTCGACGGCGCCGTTGCGGGCGGTGCCGGCGGCGGTGTTGGCGATGTCGGTGGCCTGTTCGGTGGTGGTGAACAGGGTCTTGAGCTTCGCGAGGAAGGACGCGAGGTTGTCGAGGTTGATGAACTTGGATGCCATGATGGTCCCTTTCCGGTTACTTGGTGGTGTTGGTGGTGTCGGTGGTGTTGAACAGGTTCGCGATGTCGTCCTCGGTGGCGGCCTCGACGCCCGCGCCGGCGGCGAGTTCGGCGAGCTTCTGGGGCAGTCGGGTGCCGTCCACGTCCACGTCCTTCGCGTTGACCATGGGGAACGCGCCGTTGTTCTTCGGCGCGAGCGTGTCGATCAGTTCGATTGCCATGTCAGCTCACCTCCACGGTGGTCTTGCCGAGGTTCGCGTTCGTGGACCTCCAGACGGCATAGGAGACCGTGCCGCCGGACGCGTTCACGTGGTCGAACGTCTTGAGCAGGCCGAAGCCGCCCTCGAAGCCGCCGACCTTGAACGTGGGCGTGCCCCACGAGGCGGGGAACGCGTAGTAGATGTACTGGCCCTCTCCCGCGGTCAGCGTGAACGATTTCGCGCGCGCGGTCGCGTATTCGCCGGTGGCCGCGTTGAGGACCGCGTCGGTCACGCCGTCCGCGTCGTAGGCTCCGGTGAACCAGTGGCGCTTGTCGTAGAACGTGACGCCCGCGGTGCGCGACGCGGTGGCCTTGCGCGCGTCGGTCGCGGTCAGCGTCCATGTCCTGTTCGCGGTCAGGTTCACGGCCTTCAGGGTGGTCCCCTTGCTGGCCGTGTCCTGCGCGTCCTTGTCGAGCGTCAGCGTGGCGGGCGTCTTGTTGACGCTCCATGCGAGCGTCACGTCGGCGACGGTCGCGCCGCGTTCCGCCTGCGACGGCGTGCACGTGAACGCGGTGACGTTGATCTTCGAGTAGAGCGAGAGCGTGCCGTCCGCGGTGATGTCGAAGTCGCCGCCGGGCTTGACTATGCCCGCCTTGTCCGCGGTCGCGATGCCGCCGCCTTCGCCCTTCAACGCGAATTTGGCCTCGTTGGCCGCATCCTGTTTCTCCTTGAACCGGGCGAGCCGGTCGAGGTCGATGACCTTCGATTCAGCCATCGTGTTCCTCCTTATCTGTCGTGGTGGGTGGTTGGAACAGGTTGTCGATGTCTTGGTCGATCGCGTAGGTGATGTGCGTGCCGCCGGCGACGGTGTCCTCGACGACGAGCACCGTGTCCGAACAGGAGCATCCGTCGAGCGTGCGGATCATGCGGCCTCCTTGCTGACGGCGGGTTCGACGAGCGCGACGCCCGCCATGAACCGTGTGACCGTGCCGTCCGGGGCGGCGAGCAGCAGGTCGTAGCGGCACGTGCCCGGATCCATCGCGGTGGAGCGTTCCGGGTCGATGGCGACGGTCACGTGGCCGGCCGCGTCCAATGCGACGAGGTCGCTCAGATCGGCTATGAGCTCGTCGTCGCGGCGCAATTGCATGCGCGCCGTCCAGCCGGTCAGGTCGACCGGGGTGAGCGTGCAGCCGGCATCGTCCGAGTCGGCGTCGTCCGTGGCGGTGTCGTCGCGGACGCGGCGCGCCCATTGGAGTCGGAACCGGTTGGACGCGCCGGCGATGATGATGAGGTCCGCGGCGAGCAGCGCGGCCCTTCCCAGCGTGGTCATATCCGCCTCGCTTTCACTGGGTGCGCCGCCACACATGGGCGGCGGCGGACGGCAGACGCGCCCACGTGCCCCCGTAGAGGGTGCCGGGATCGGTGCCGGTGGTGTTGGCGATGAGGTCGCCGACCGGGTGGGCGCCCTTGTACAGGTCGGTGGGGCCGGGCACGGGCCCGGTTTCCCCGGTCTCGCCCTTCTCCCCTTGGATGCCCCGCGGGCCCTCGTCGCCCTTCGGGCCCTTCACGTTGCCGAGCAGGATGCGTTTGGTCGCCATGGGCTAGTCTCCTTCCGTGGTGTTGGTGGCGTCGTCGAAGTCGTAGTAGAGGCTGCCGGTCGCCGCGTCGTACTCGAACGGGGGCGGCGTGTTCGTGTCGTCGTAGTAGGCGTACAGGTTCCCGGCAGGGTCGACGGCGAGCATGTACAGGCCGTTGACCTGCGTGGCGATGCCGCTTTCGCCCTGCGGGCCCTGCGGGCCTTCCGGGCCACGCTCGCCTTTGGGGCCCTGGATGCCCTGTTCGCCGCGCGGGCCGCGGTCGCCGGTGTCGCCCTTCTCGCCCTGCGGCCCCTGCCTGCCCTGCGGGCCGGGGATGCCGACGGTCTTCCTGTCGATGATCTGGTCGGCCATGGGAGTCTCCTTTCTAGAGTTCGAGGTGGTAGTGGCCCCAGCCGAGCAGCTCCACGCCGCCCGACAGGGGGTTCCGGGCGGTGAGCCGCCATTCGCCGTCCGTGCGTCCCGCCCACTCGTCGCCGTCGAACGTGCCGGGGGCGAGCATGACCGCGGCCACGCCCCGCGAGTCGAGGCTCACGTCGTCGGTCTCGAACCACACGTCGCCCAGCGGGCCGCTCATGCGGAACACGCCGGTCCAGCCGTCCATGTCGACCGGCCGGTAGCCTTGTCCGTCGCCCGCGTCCTGCGTCCACTGGACGCCGACGCGTTCGGATACGCCGCGGTGCAGGAGGATGTCGCCGCGGCCGACGTTCTGCGTGATGGTGGTCATCGTGTTCCCCTTTCCGTCTAGATGCTCGGAGGCGTCATCGGCTTGTAGCCGGACACGTAGCTGCTGATCGAGCCGAACTGCAGGTAGCAGTAGTTGAGCGCGGTCTTGATCTTCCCGTAGTTCGACTGGACGCCGGCGAGCGCGGATTGGATGGATTGTTGCTGCGCGTTGATCGTGTTCTGCTGGGCTTGTAGGGAGGATTGCTGGGATTGGAGCGTGGATTGCATCGATCTGATGTTGTTGACCGCGTCCTGGAGTCGGTTGACGGTGTCGTTGAGCGTGTTCTGCTGGGATTGGAGTGTGGCGAGCATGCTCGCGAGCTGCTTCTGCTGCTCCTCCAGCTGCTGTTGCTGGCGTTTGAGTTCGGCGGTGATCTCCTGGAGTTTGCGGGTGATCTGGCCGAGTTCGGTGCCGGTGGGCCGGTTGGCCTCCATGTTCGCGGCGTCGCGTTCGCGTTCGCGCCGCTGCTGGTTCGCGAACGGGTCCAGGCGGCCCGGCTTGTACAAGCCCATCACGTCCTCCTTCTGGCCTGCAGGGTGATCCAGTCCGAGTCGGCGGAGCCGGACACGTCGGTGATCTTCAACGCGAACGACCGGTCGCCGAGCAGCAGGTCGCTGATGCGCACGTCCATGTGGTCGCCCACGTGCATGTCCCATTCCTCGCCGGCCTTCAGGGCGAACGACTCCGAATCCCGGTCGCCGGCGGCGAGCTGACTGGCGGCGTATGCCTGCAATGTGGCGAGGATGCTGACGGTGGTGTGGCTTTTGTCGGCCGTCTGCATGACGGGCCAGCCCTGGGCGGTGAGGGTCGAGCCTTTGCGGCGGGCCATGACGGTCTTGTCGTCGTCCTTGCCGCCGGCCGCCCACACGTCGGTCGTCAGGGGCGCCCCGTCCTCCCCGTATTTGGTGAAGTAGCAGCGTTGGCCGGGGGCGGCGGCGTTCATCCGCCATTCGTGGTCCACGATCTCGCGTGCGGATTGGAGGAGGAATTCGAGCCGGTCGCCCGCGTCCGATTGTATGACGCGTGGCGTGAACCGGATCTCGTCGCCGTCCTCCAGTCCGGCGAGGTCGCTGAGCCGGTCGGCCGTGGTGGCGAGGTCGTAGCCGCCGTAGTTGCGTTCGTAGGTGCCGCCCGTCACGGCGGGCAATGCGATGGGCAGCGCGCCCCATTTCATGGCTTCGGCGACGAGCCCGCGCGCGATGTCCGAGTAGCTGCCGGTCAGGTGGAGGAGCCAGTCGCCGGCGGGATGCTCGTCGTCGACGAGCACGTCCCCGTCCCGGAAGCTCCGGTCGAGGTTGTGGTTCAATACGAGGCGGCGGCCGAGCAGCGTCCATCCGCCGCCGCACGACAGGCTGAGCCTGCGGGCCACGGGATCCCATTCGCGGGAGGTGACGGGTCCCGCGTGCTTGACCATGCCGGGGCCGCGCTGCACGCTGAGGATGACGCGCCACGGGCGCAGCATGGCGTACACGCCCACGCCGGCCTCGTCCATGCGCTCCGTGACCTCGTTCAAGACGATGTCCACGCTCATCGAACCGGGCTCCGAGATGGAGTCCGACCACGAGCACGCCGTGTAGGGGATGCGCGCCAGATGCCTGCCGGTGGTGATGTCCCACGCGTGCACGGTCAGCGCGGCCAGCCGGTCCGTCATGCTCTCACCTCCATGCGGGGCTCACGGTCATGCTGATGTCCGGGCTGCCCGCCTGCGCGACCGTCAGGTCCCAGGCGCCCGGCGGTATCTGGAACGCGTCGTCGTGCGACACGGTCCCCTGCGAGGGGATCATGTCGGTGAAGTCCAGTTCCAAGGGGGCGGCCGCGCCCTTCCACGAGACGCGCCTGCCCTGGAACGTGATGTCGAAGCTCGTCGCCCCCGTCGAGCGCAGCAGCGGCCATGAGGGCGCGTTGCCCGCGTTCGCCACGTGGATGAGCCCCGCCTTGTACTGGCGCCACACGACCGGCCGCCCGTACTTGAACGGGTCCGGGCAGCTGATGACGAGCGTGAACCGGAACGCGTGCTCCGTGGCGAACATGCTCGGCTCCGGGTCGTCCGCGAGGAAGCCCGTGACCGAACGCGCGCCGGCCGCGTCGTGCACCGTGACCGTCAACGGCAGGCAGGCGAGCGCGCACACGCGGTCCCGGAGATGCGCGGTCTCGACGGCGCTCAGGCCGGCGGCGGCCCCCTTGACGGTGAGCGTGCGGCTGGCGCTGGTGAGGCGGCTGGGCCAGTAGCCGCCGTCGCGTTGGGGGACGCTGGTGGCGCTCTCGTTGGGTTTGGGGGTGCCGTACCAGCCGTCGAGACCGTCCTGGACGAGCCATATGTTGCCGCGGTCGCCGGTGCGCGTGGCCGTCAGGACGAGCGGTTCGACGCCGTCGGCGGTGATGTCGATGCGCACGTGTCATCTCCTTCCCATGGTTCCGGGGTCAGCCCCACGCGTTGACGGCGGCCTCGGTGCGCGCGCCGAACATGGCGAACAGCACGTCCGGGTCGGTGCCCGACGCGTCGATGCTGACCTGCACGTTGGTGTTGCGGGGTTGGATGGCGGTGTTGCGGAGGCCGTCGGCGCCGCCGGTCATGCCGCCTGTGAGCGAGTAGTCGGTGGGCGTGGGTGTGAGGCGGGCGTTGATGGCGGCCATGCTGCCGCCGATCGCGTCGAGCGCGGTGGGTGTGGCGGCGGTGATGCCTTCGGCGAGGCCGGTGACGATGGCGCGGCCCGAGTAGGGTGTCCAGCCGTGTCCGGAGAACGGGCCCTGTTTGGCGGGCGAGTGCGGGATGAACGAGGCGATCTTGTCGAGCACGCCCTTGACCGCGTCCCCGGCCTTGCCGGCCATGCTGGTGATGCCGTCGGCGAGGCCCTTGATGATGGCGGCGCCCGCGTCTTTCAGCCAGGTGCCGGCGCCGGAGAAGAATCCGGTGATCTTGTCCTTGATGCCGGACACGGTGTTTACCACGTTGTCGATGCCGGTGGAGGCGGCGGATTTGATGCCGTCCCAGATGCCGGAGAAGAACGTGCCGATGGCGGTCCATGCGGCGTTCCATGCGCCGGACAGGACGGCGACGCCGCTGTCGATGGCTCCGGTGACGTAGGCGACGGCGGTGGAGGCGATGCCCTTGATGTACTCCCAGATGCCGGAGAACACGGTCTGGATGCCTTGCCATGCCATGCCCCAATTGCCGGTGAACACGCCGGTGATGAACGTGATGACGCCGGTGAGGACGGTGATGATGCCGTTGATGGTGGTCATGACGCCTTGGATGACGGGCATCATGTTCGTCATGATGGTCTGGGCGACGCTCGTGACGATGGGCAGTATCTGCTGGATGGCGGAGAGCAGCGGGGGCAGCACCGAGGAGACGAACTGGGAGACCGCGTCGAACAGGGGCGTGACGGCGGGCAGTATCGTGGACACGAACATGTCGGCCAGCTGCTGGATGGTCGGCAGGAGGCCTCGCACCGTGTCGGCGACCTGTCCGATGATGCTCTGGATGGTCGGCATGTTCGCCTGGATGACGCCGGCCAGCTGGTTGACGAACTGCATGACCGGCGGGCCGACCTCGCTGACGAGGCCGGACACTGTGTCGCCGATCTGGGAGAACACGTCGCCGAACAGTTTGCCGATCGTGGCGAACGCGGGGCTGACCGACGCGGCCACTCCCGTCCACATGTCCACGAACTGGGCGGCGAACGGGGCGATGGCGCCGACGATGTCGGACACGGCGGACACGATGCCGCCGAACGCGTCCGAGAATCCGGAGGCGAGGTTCCCGTAGTATTCGCCGAGGTTGCCGGCGATGTCGGGAAGGAGCGGCTGGATGATGCTCCACGCGTTCCGCAACGGGGCGAACGCGTCCGTGAACGCCTGCATGAGGCCGTCCGGGCTGAACGCGTCCTTGAACTCGCTCAGGAAGCTGTCGCCGATGTTCCGCGCGGCGTTGCCGATGGACGGGAGCGCCCCGGCCATCGCGTCGGTCGCCGAGGTCAGCGCGTCGGCGGCCGCGCCCATGGTGCCGGTGATGGCGGGTTTGAGGAAGTCGAGGAACGTGCTGCCGAGTTTGACGGCGGCGGCTTCGAGGTTGCCGGTGGCGCCTTCGATGGTGGTGGCGGACGTGGCCGCGTTCTTGGCGACGTCGCTCATGCCGAGTTGGAGGAGCGCGTCGTTGAATTCCTGGGCGGTGATCTCGCCTTTGGCCATGGCGTCGCGGAAGTCGCCGGTGTAGGCGCCCGCGTTCTTCATGGCGTCCTGGAGGCGTCCGGCCGCGCCGGGGATGGCGTCGGTGAGCTGGTTCCAGTTCTCGGTGGTGAGTTTGCCGGCGCCGGCGGTCTGCGTCAACGCCATGGCGACGCTTTTGAATTCGTTGGAGCCGCCGCCGGCGACGGCGGTGAGGTTGCCGGCCGCTTCGGCGAGCTTGTCGTAGTTGGGTACGCCGTTGGCGGCCAGTTGGGCGGTGGTGTTGCGGATGTCGGCGAGGCCGAACACGGTCTTGTCGGCGTATTCCTGCGTGGAGGCGGTGAGCTTCTTGATTTCCGCGGTGCTTACGCCGGCGAAGTCGAGCGTGCTGGCGAACTTCTGCGCCGAGTCGGATGCTTCGACGATCTGGGAGCTGAGGCCGGCGAACGCGTCGAGCGCGGTGGAGGCGACGGATTGGGCGATGCCGGCGACCACGCCGAGCTTCGTGCCCAGGCCGGAGCTGATCTTGGAGCCGAAGCCGGCGGAGAAGCCGCCGCCAGCCTCGTCGCCGGCCTTCTGGCCGGTGCTTTTGGCGGGGCCGGCGAACGCGCTTTCGATGGCCTTGCCGACGCCCTTCATCGAGGGGACGATCTGCACGTATGCCTGGGCGAGCTGGTAGGCCATGTCGGCTCCTCTCTTCGGTTATTCGCCGTCGCCGGCGGGGTGGGGACGGTAGGCTCGCGCGGTCACGTCCTCGAAGCGTTGGGCGCGGAACCGTTCGAATTCGGCCACGGTCATCGGTTCGGGGCGTATCGTGCGCGTCGGTCTGCCGTCCGCGTCGCGGTCGCGGGGTTCATGCGTCGCGGCGTCGCGGCGTGCGGCGGTGCCGGGGCGGGGCAGGGGGTCGGGCCTGTCGCCGCGTTTGCGTGGGTCGTTGTTGGCCCACATCCACAGGTTGAGCTGGTCGACCTGCGCGGCGAGCAGGTATTCGGCGGTCGTCCAGGCGCGCGGCGAGTCGAGCCGCCGCCACACCATGCTTCCGTCGGGCAGGTTCGCCGCGAGGTCCGCGTAGTCGAGGGGGCGTATGCCGCCCGCCCATAGGGTTGCGGGGTCGAGCCCGTACACGCGCCGCATGTCCGCCCCGAGCGCGTCGGGGCATTCGTGCAGCAGGTGTACGAGCGTCAGGAGTTTGGGGCGAGCTTGCCCATGAGGTCGCCGAGGAACGCGCCCACCTTCTCCAGGGGGATGCGGCCCGTGTCCGGGTCGCGCAGCGCGTCCTTGGCCGGCTTGTACGAGGGGCCGAGGATCCGCATGAGGAACGGGACGATGGCGAGCGCGTCCGAATCGTCGCCGCCGTCCTCGTCGGCGGATTGGATGCGGTAGAGCATTTCGAGGACGTCGAGGTCGTCGAACACGTCGGGGTCGACGGTGACGGTCACGTCCTGCACGGTGACGGTGCGGGGCCCTTTCTTGGGCTTGTGGTCCTGCGGTTGCTTCGGCGTGCTCACTGCTGGCCCTCCTTGCCGTCGCCGGTGGTGTCGCCGGTGGCGGGCTTCGAGATGTATTCGATGCTGGTGACGCCGTCGCCCATGTCGTTGAGCGCGCAGGTCACGTCGTAGGCGGATGCGTCGCCGGCGTGTTCCTGGCGGTCGCCGAATTCGGCGCGGGAGGCGAGGCCGGCCACGAAGCGGTCGAGCACGCCGCCGGTCTTGACGAGTTCGAACACGAGGCGGAACGTCTCGTCGGACGGCATGGAGTGCTTGATGGTCATCTGCTTGTCCGCGCCGTCGACGTTGTCCGTGTTGTAGCGGAGTTTGGCGGCTTCGGCGCGGAGTACTTCGAGGAGCACGAATTGGGCGGATTCCGCGTAGCTGCTGATGACCTTGAGGACGGTGCTGCCGTTCGCGTCCTTGACTTCGGTGTTGTCGGTGTCGGTGGACAGGGTGACGCCGTCCTCGTTCAAATAGCCGAGCAGCTTGTAGTCGGCGGGCAGCGGGGTGGTCGCGTCCGTGGGCAGGGGTGCGGTCGACGGCGCCCAGTACGCGTATCCGCCGATCTTGAACTTGCCGAGGCTGACGTTGGTCGCGTCGTTCGTTTCGGCCATGATGGGTTTCCTTCCTTACAGGTTCACCTTGATGGTGGGTTGGATGAGTATCTGGTAGCGGGGCCGTCCGTCGGGGGCGGGGAAATGGGTCATGCCTGTCACGTCCACGTCGGCGACCGGGTCGAGTTCGACGAGCCGTTTGAGGCGGGGCAGGACGAGGCGTGTGGCCGTGTCGGCGACCTCGTAGGATGAGGTGCCCCATACTTGGACGGCGACGAGGGGGAGGCTGCGGAACCATTCCTCCGTGCCGCCGGTGCGTTCGACGGTGATGAACCGGGTGGGGCGGGCGGCGGTCGAGGCGGCGGGCACGTCCATCGACGCGGGCCAGTCCTTGAGTTCCGGGTCGGCGTTCAGCCAGTCGATGACGGTCTTCTCCACGGGTTCCATCAGCCGCCTCCTGTGCCGAGCGCCTTGGCGAGCGTGTTGTGGGCGGCGTTGTCGACGCGTGCGGCGGTGTTCGCGGTCGAGACGAGCGCGACCGCGCCCACCCGGGAGGGGATGGCGCGCGCGGCCTCGTAGACGGGCGTGCCCGCGTGCGTGTCCGCGCCCATGGAGTTGGCGCGGGCGGCAAGACGGTCTGCCTCCGCGTTGATGGCGCCCAGGGTGCGCGCGTCGCGGCGCATCGCCGTGAACTGGCCGAGGTTGAGTTTCACCGTTCCGGACATGATCACCCCCTGGTGTCGGTGAGTTCGGCGAGCAGGTTCCACCGGGTGGGCGTGAGCCCGCCGTCGGCGGGCAGCGGGTCGCCGACCACCTGGTAGTCGTGGCCGCGCACGGTGACGATCGCACCCCTGAGTGGCCGGTACGGCCATGCGCGGGGGAACGCGCACGTGAGCGCGACGGTCACGCCTTCGGGGCGTGTGGAGTCCGACGCGTTCGAGTCGGCGCCCGGTTTGACGAGCACATCATCGACGCGTTCGGTCTCCTCCCGCCAGACGGGATTGTTGCCCCCGTCCCGCTCGCCGGTGTCGACGCGGTACGTGACGGTGACGGTCTCCCCGTGCATGCGCGTCATACGCTCGCCTCCCCGCTGGCCATGTCGATGCTCCACATGCGCTGCACGCCCACGCCGAGCGAACGCTTCTCCGACTTCGTCAGATACAGGTCCCCATCCGGGTTCGAGTAGCTGAGCGATTCGCTGAACCCGTTCGCGGTCTGCGTGCCCTGGGACACGCCCGCCTGGTCGGCGTTGAGCATGGCGCGTTTGACCATCTGGCAGGTGACGCGCCTCAACGTCGCCGGGGACGCCTGCGCCCACAGAGGGCAGTCGGTCATGATCTTGTCCGACGCGTCCCCGATGAGCACGCCCGCCGTCACACGCTCGCCCCCGGACAGCGTGCGCCACCGGGATTCGAGGTCGGAGACGAGCGCGAACGGCGGGGCCGGCGTGGGATTGTCGTCCGTCATGGCTTGCCTCCCTTACTTGGGGGCGATCACGCCGACCGCACGCAACTGGGTGAGCAGCCCGTTGAACGCGGACGCCAGCGCCGCCGCGTCCGCGTCCGCGGCCACGTTCGGCACGGCCACGCCCTGCTTCACGCCGCCCAGCGCGGCGCCCGTGGCGGCCGGCAGCGTGTACGCGGCCGGGACCACGCCCTTCGCGAGCTTCGCCGCCGTGACCGCGCCGTCGGCGATCGCGGCCGTGTTCACCGCGCCCGCGGCGAGCATGTCCGAGGTGATGGAACCGGCCGCCGGCGTGGAACCGCCGGCGATGTCGATGGGATTGCCGTCCGCGTCGAGGAACTGCGTCTCGATGACCGCCTGGTGCGCGTCGTTCGTGACGCCGCTTGCCAGGTGGTGGAATTCGACTGCCTGACCCATCACTTGCCCGCCTTGCCGGTGGGCGCGTCGCCCTCGACCACGGCGAAGCGGTCGGTGAAGACGTACCAGGCGTACAGGATCTCCAAGCGGAGGGCGATCTGGTTGTTGCGGCGCAGGTCGCCCTGTCCGTCCGGGTCGCCGTAGGTGATGGTCTCGAGCGGCAGGTTGCGCTGCACGCCCCAGTAGATGCCGTTCTTCCAATCGCCGACGATGGCGCCGACCTTCGGCACCGTGTAGTTCTCGCCCTCGGCCGGGGCGGTGAACTCGGGCGCGTTGACGGTGGTGGTCACCGAGGCGGGGATGCCCTTGAAGCTGTTCATGGTCACGCCGTAGCCGAGCTCCGGATAGAGCGGGCGCTTCTGCGTGTCCTTGAGGGTGGCGAGGCTGAACGCGAATTCGCGGCTCATGGCGATGCCGTTGACGTCCCAGCCTTCCTTGTCGTTGAGAATCAGGCCGATGGCCTGCTCCACGTCCACGTCAGGGCTGGCGGTGCGCGTCACGCGCTTGGTGGTCGCGTCCAGATAGTTCGTCCACGCGGTGACCGGCTTACCGGTCAGCGGGTTGAGACGGTAGAACACGCCGAGGTCGAGCGCGCGGGACAACGCCTTCGCGCCTTCGGTGGCGAGCTTGTTGATGATGCCGAGCTGGTAGTCGGAGTCGGCCCACTGCACCTCCTGGTCGAAGCGCATGGTGACCTGCGTCTTGTGGGGCACGGTCTTGACCACGCCGAACGTGCCGGTGGTCGAGGACTTCTGCGCGCCCTCGTCGACGAACTCGGCGCGGGGGCGGTTCTCGAACGTGACGATGCTGGTCTCGCCGAAACGCATCGCCTTCTGCTGCGAGAGCACGCCGATGGCGCTGCCGGACTGCACCTGGTCGACGATGCCGTCCGCGATCTGGGTCGGCATCGCCTTGATGCCGCCGGTACCGAAAATAGCCATGATATGGTCTCCTTACGGGGTTGGTGGATGGTATGTGGATGATGGTCAGTTGGAGAACACGCTGGACGCGAACTGCTGCAGGTCGCTCGGCGCACGGTTCGGCTGCCTGCCGGGATCGGACACCTGCGGGAGCCTACGACCGGACTGCGAGGCCACGTACTCGCCGATGGCCTTCGCATGCTCCTGCATCGCTTCGAGCGAATCACCGACGATGAGGTTCGACGGCAACCCGGTTTCGGCGGCGACCTGCGAGCGCCATTCGTTGGCCTGTTTCTCGGCCTTGAGCTGGTCGAGCTCCTTCTGGAGCCTGGCGGTCTTGGCTTCGGCCTTCTGTTGTTCGCTCATCTGCGATTCCTTGAGCTGTTGCAGCTCGTCGGCCGCGGCCTTGTTGTCCTTGGCGCGTTTCTCCCACTCGCGCGAGTGGGATAGCACCTCGCGGTATTTCGCCTCCCAATCCGTGGGCGTGGATTCGCCGTGCGGCTTGCCCGCGTCCTGCGACTGGTCGGCGGTGTTGGCTTCCTCGGCCATGTGTTTCCTCCTATGGATGTTGATGTGGGGCCCGTTTCGGGCATAAAAAAACCACCCGTGCGGGTGGTTGGGGAATTGTGTTCACCTTTATGCGTAGGCGTGTTCTTTCAGTGGTTGGCGAAACTGCTCTTTGTCTTCGTCAAGCACAAGGGAAAAAGCGTCCATCACCGTATCGCGTGGTGAATTAATAGCGATCGCGACCCAGAGAAGATCCAGCATGCACTCGTAGTATTCTCCGGCACGGAAACATGCGTTTGCGCTTTCCCAATGCTGTTCCTTCATGGATGAATGAACGATAGGCGACAAAACACGGCACATGGACTGATATTGTTCCTGTGTTGGCATTTTCAGGTATTCAATCCTTTCTTGTCCTTGGCATCCGGGAATGCTGTATTAACGCGCCACCCGTTCTTCTTTTTAGTCAATCTGACAAGAATCCTTACGCCTTCGATGTCCTTCACCATTTCACGGTTATTTGGACGTTGGCCGTCTTTATCCTCATCAGGATCAACTATGGTTTCTTTTACGGCCCATTTTATCTTCTTTTCATCCCAGTCGTCGGGGAATTTCGTTTTTCCGGGATTCTTCGACCATGATGCGTGTCCTCCGTTGCCGTTGGGGTCTCCTTCGAGGATGTGCGTCCAGATTCGACTGCTGATGTTGCGGACATCGTCGGGCCATTCGGCGGACAGGTCATAGACGCCTCCGCTGAGTTCGTCGGGAAAGAGGTGGTTCATGGCCACGGTGACGGCGTTCTCGTCGGTGGATCCTCCGGTCTTCTTCACCCCGGCCCTATACATGTCGCGACATCGCTGCTGCGACGGCGTGAGTACATCGCCCCTCCATCCGGGGATCGCCGTGCAATGGCATCGTCCGTCATGCAGTTTCCCGCCGAAGATCGCCTTGTCCTTGCTGTGGTAGACGAAGCCGCGTCCGGCGAGCATGACGCAGAACGCGCATGGTTTCGCGCCTCCGGTGGCTCGCGCCCAGCGTGGTCCGGTCGGGTCGTGGGCGAGGTTGTATTCCATGGTGTAGCGGGCGGAGGCGTGCACCATGTCCGCGGCCCACTGCATCGCGTCGTCCACGTTTTTAAGGCTCGGCCACAGGTCGTCCACGGTCAGTCCGGCGCGGGACTGCCCGTTTTTGAGCTGCGTGTAGTTCAGGCCGTTGTAGTCGTTGCCGTTGAAGCCGCCGACCATCCGGTAGAGCGTATGGTCGGGGTCGTAGACGTCGCCGGTCGCGTAGTCCTCGAACGTGTACCCGTACGCGTCCTCGTAGGCCTTGCGCACGTTGGCGTAGTAGTTGTTCGCGTACTGGCTGGCGTCGCGCGCGTAGTCGCGCATGATGCCGGTCAGGTCCGGGTCCGGGCGGCCGTGCTCATGTTCGATGGCGGACGAGGCCGCGTCGGCGAGCGCTTCGAGGTCATCCTGATAGCCCTTGGTCAGTTGTCCCAGCGTCGCTTCCAGTTCCCGGCGCTTGTCGTCCGACAGCGGCGGGAGATTCGGACTGGCCATCGGGACCCTCCTGCCTGTTTGCGGCTACCTGCTGCCGGATCTGGTCGATATGGTCCTGCGCGCGTTTCCTTTGCTGGTAGGCGCGGAAGGATCGGATCTCGCCGAACGTGAGACCGGCCTTCATGAGGCCGATGTCGCTGTCGGCGAAGTCCTGGTTGACGCCGGCGACCTTCGCGTAGTAGTCGGCGCGCGCCGCGTCCGACACTTCGCGGGTGGGCGCCCAGACGGGCGTGACGCGGGCCATGGTCTCGTCGTCGAGGTCGAGGGCCATGCCGGCCACGTCCTTGAGGGCGCGGGAGAAGAGGCGGTTCTGCCGGTCGGCCTCGCGCGAGAGTTTGCGTTCGGCGGCGGCCATGGCCTCCGCGCTGGCGGGGTTGTCCATGGTGATGCCGAGGTCGTTGACGGGCAGGTTCGTTTCGGAGGCGACCATCATGGCGAGGGTCTTGAGCATGTCGGAGTGGGGTTGCATCGACGCCTGGGACACCTGCTTGAGTTCGGGTATCTGGTCGTCGACGTCGCGGGACACCGCGTTGATGGACGATATGAGGCTTTTCCACACGTCCTTGCCGAGCGCGTCCCGGTCCAATCCGAGGAACCAGAGTTTGGGTGCGGCGTAGAATTCGGCGTTGCCCTCCATGCGCAGGATGGTGCGGAACGCGGCGTCGGTCAGGCTCATCACGGGCCGGCTGATGCGGCTCCGGCCGAACGGCCTGTTGAGCTGCGGGTCGTAGGAGAACGCGACCACGCTGGGCCGCCCGTAGTTCGTAATCTGGGGTTCCGCCCGCCAGCCGGCAGCCTTTTTGCGGCAGATGTACACCTTGTCGGGCAGCCATACGTTGAACCCGGTGATGGTGCCGTCCCGGTCGGCGTCGGTGATGGTCATGGCGCTGTTGATCTGGTTGTTGTACGTGTCCCAGATGGCCGACGACCAGTCGGCGGAGCGGGGCGTGATCTTGGCGCGCCCGTCGTCGCCGATGCTGACGGTCAGGAACGCGCACGAGTGCGTGTACGCGCTCACGATGGTCTGGGAGACCATCGAGTCGAGCGAGTTCGCTTCGAACAGGGCGGCCACGTCCGACGCCAATCCGTCCGACGTGCCGCCGTCGACGCTGAACCCCTCGAAGGCGCTCAGGTCGGCGAGGGAGCGTACCGCCTTGGCCGGCCACCCGACCGGGGCCCAGTATCCGCGGCTGATGTTCTCGGGGATCGCGATGCCGAAGTTCCTCAGGTTCTCGTGGGCGGAATAGTAGAGGCCGCGCAGCACGTTGCCGCCCATCTTGTCGCGCCATGTTTTGAGCAGGTCTTCGACGACGTCCCAATCCGATTCGTCCACGGACGCGATGGAGCGCGCCGTGGGCAGCGTGTTCGAGGCGAGGAACGGTTTGCCGCCGGCGGCGGCCACGATTTCGTCGCTGGCCATCAGATCATCATCTCCTGTCTCCTGTTGGGGTTGCGTTTGGTGATGGTGGTGCCGTAGGCGGCGAGCGTGACGGCGACGAGGGGGCTGATGTCGATGTCGCCGCCCATCTTGTTCCAGCCGACCGCGCCGGATTGGCCGATGTTGCGGGTGGTGGCGTTCGCGACGGCCTGGGCGAGGGCGGGCGCGTCCTTGTCGGGCAGGTGGGTGAGCTTGTGGTCGCGCAGCAGGTCGAGGAACAGGCCGCAGGCGCGGCCCATGTCGCTGGCGTTGGTGACGATGGGGCGCACGTGGCGGGCCTTGAGGTCGGCGAGCAACGCCATGGCGGGGCTTTGGCCGTCGATGACGACGCTCGCGGTCTTGGGCCAGTGGTCGGCGATGTAGTCGACGGCCCACATGCTGCCGGCCTGCTTGGTGGCCTTGAACTCGCGTAGTTCGACGTGGATGCCTCCGTCGGGGTGGCGGATGGCGCCGCCGATGGCGAGCGTCGACCGGTCGGGGCTCATGTCGAGCGCGTAGCCGACGAGCCCGGTCTTGTCGACGTGTTCCGCGTCGACGGCGGCCTGCTCCCATTGCGTGGGGTCGATGGCCCGGTGGGCCGCGGTCTCGTCCCAGATGCCCAGCGCCTCGCGGCGGAAGCTGTCTTCGGCCATGAGGTTGCGCATCCTCAATATGGCGGTCTCGCTCGTGCGTTTCGGATACGACGGGTTCGCCTTCGCCCATTGGCCGCGGTCGTCGGGGTCGGCGTCCCTGTCGGCGGCGAGCTCGACGTACACCATGCCGTCCGTGCCGGCGAGCGCGGCGCGGCGTTTCTCCTCGAACACTTCGCTTTGGTCGCCGGGTTTGGGCGGGTTGCCGAGGAACACGACGAGCGGGTCGGGTGATGTGTTGACGATGGGGAGCATGTTGTCGAGGGCGCGGACGGTGAGGATCTGGGCCTCGTCGAAGATTTCCACGTCCACGCTGTGGAGGCCTCGGCCGAAGCCGTTCTCGCGGGCGCCGAACATGATGCGGCTGTGGTTGCGGAACGTGATCTCCTGCTGGCCGTTGGCGCGGCGGATGCGTTCGACGCGGCGGCCGAGGAGCTTGTTCTTGGCGAGGTCGCACAGGTCGGCGAACGTCTCGTCGCTGGTCCTCGTGTGGTGGGCGGTCCAGATGACCTTGAGTCCGGGCTTGAGGATGCAGGTGAGGAACATGGCGGTGCCGAGCGTGAACGTCTTGCCGATCTGGCGGCATGAGCTGACGACGGTGCCGCCCTCGCCGCACGCGTATCTGCCATCCTGGCGGCGGGCGAACAGGAGGTAGAGCAGTCCCTGCTGCCACAGGTCGTAGTGGATGCCGGCCTTGAGGGCGACGCGGTTCAACCGGGTGAAGTCGCTGGAGACGATGCCGCTCGGCTGGTTGAGGTGCTGGGCGATCTCAGACAATCGACGTTCCGGCATCCGCGTTCACCTCGCTTGTGTCGTCGGTCAGGTCGGCGAGCAGGTCGTCGCCGCCGGCCATGTCGTGGAGCTTCTCGCACACGGCGACGTAGCGGGCGACGATGTTCGATATCGCGTTCGCCGGGGTCGCCGGATCGTCCAGGTATTGCTTCAGCCGGTCGCGCGCGTGGCGCAGGTCGTCCTCGATACTGCCGTCCATCATCCGGTCGAAGTCGCGGCTGTTGAGCTGGGGTGCCGGCTCCGGCTTGGGTTCCGGCTTCCGTTTCGGGGGCGTGCCGTGTTTTCTGCGTTCGCGGCAGGCGAGCACGCGGCAGGACGCGGAGCAGTACTTCGCCTTCGCGGACTGGTTCGGGTCGAGGGGCTTGCCGCAGTGCGCGCAGGTCCTCACGGGCATGGCGGCCTCCTCCGGGAACGGGCGTTAACGGCCGGCGGCGCTGTTAACGGTTAACGGTTACGAATCGTGGGGAGAGATTCTGACTGCGCCCGAGGGTCGGATGGACGGCCGGGGCCGGGTGCCTCCCCGTGGGTCTACCAGTCGCCGCTTGTCGTCAATGGCATCGATGTGGCCTTCATGCGCGGTTCCGTGGTGTGGTTCGTGTTCGCCGTGTCGGCGTTGAGGAGTCGTGCGACCTCGCGGCGAGCCCATGCGAGCGTGTGGGTTCCTTTGATGCGGTTGCACCAGTTGTGGGCGAGGTTGACGTTGTCCCAGTCGAGTGCGCTGCCGCCTCGTGCGACGGGTATGGTCTCGTCGACGGTCTTGCTCCATGGGTCGGGCCATGGGAGTGTCTTGTCGACGGGGCGGCCGCAGATGTAGCAGGTGTCGTAGTGGGCGTACACGCGCCGGCATAGCTGGTCACGCCTGTAGGCCTTGCCCTTGCCTCGTCTGGGGTTGCCGTGGCGGCCGCTCACTGCACGCCTCCTCCCATGCTTTCATGAACGCGTCGCATGCGTGCCGCATGACGGGGGTGAGGTTCTGGACGATGGGGTGTCCGTCCGGGCTGGCGCGCATGGGCACGGGCAATCCGTCCATCTCCGCGAGCATGGTGTGATGCCGGTCGCAGACGAGCAGATCCAACGTCGGTCCGTCCATGGCGTTCCTTCCCGTGGATATGGGTAGGCCCCGCACGCTGGCGGGGCGTTGGATGTGGGGTCAGTGGGTTTTGCCGCTGATCCGTGTCAGAATGGCGTCCTGTAATCGTTCGGGGAAGCGGCGGGTTCCGGGTCGCTGTCGAGCGCGCCGTTGCTGAAGTCCTCGATGTTCTGCACGATCCTCCCGATCGCGGCGTCACGGTCTTTTTTCGCCTTCCGTCCGAAGAGCGCGAAGACGACCGCCACGCACACGCACAGGATGCCGACGTACAGGTCCAAGCCGGCATGGCCTCCGTGGATGATCGCGGGGATGTCCTGGAGGACGAGTGGCGCGCCGAGGCCCGTGAACCCCCAGAACGCGTTGTCGAATTTGCCTTGCCCGTCGGGAATCTGCCGGATATCCCTTCTGAGATGGTCGAGGTCGATGACTCGCATGGGCGTCGCCTCCTCATTGTCCGGCAGGATGACGTTCGTCCTGTATTGGGAGATTCTTCTAGTCGACGGCATCCCGGGCGTCCTTGTCGAAATGCCAGTCGTCGACGGTGCCCGCCATGGACGCGTTGAACAGCAGCACGTATCCGCATGAACGGCAGGTGGCGAGCACGAGAGGAAACACGTTCTCCGTGTACCCGTCGGCCGTGACCTCCCTGAGCACATACGTGGAGTCCGGTATGGCCCAGTCGTTCCCATGACACACGGGACAGGCGTCGATGCGCTCCATCTGTTCGGATACGTAGTCGAAGGCGCGTTGTCTCGCCGCGCGCAGTCGGCTTTCATGCTTGTTGTCGGTTGGCATACGCCAATCATAACGATTGCGGTGCGTCGCGTCGCCGTCAGCGCCAACCGAAAGCGGCGGCGCGGCGCATGGTGGCTTGGGCGGGATTCGAATCCGCGGCGGCCCGACCTCACCGGTCTATTTGCGGTACCGCTCCCTCGCCTCGCGGCGATGGCCCTTTCGTCCCCTCAGGCACGCAAGCCATTGGCGGGAGGACATGATTCGACGCCGGTGTGGACCCGGCGCCGCCCGATCGGGGAGCCTCCCATATGCGCGCGGCCACCGCATCGGAGAAAACCCGCACGATGGCCGCCTGCGTCATCCCCGATGCCATGGCATGGAAATGACCACTATAGGCAATGATTGCGTGACAGTCGGGTTTTGTCAAGTCCGCCTGCGTCGCGCGCGCTCGTATCCGGCGAGGCGCGTATGCGCGGCCCACACATCCCAGACGAGGATGACGGGCGCTCCCCCATCCCGCGTGACCGGTGTGATGACGCCGCGCCTGACCCATTGCCGGATCGTCGCCGCCTTGATGTCGATCCCCCACGGCTTCAACAGCCGGGACAACTGGGCGGGCGTGCCCTTCACACCCCGCGCATGCAACCGCTGCATGGCCAGCGTATGCAGATCCTTGATGCGCCACGTCCCGCCGCATCCGGGGCACGGCACCCAGCCGCCCGCGATCTCCTGTTCGTCGCAGCGCAGCTCGCGCACGCACCGCGGGCACCAGCCGACCATGCGCGTCCCCTCCGGCGGATACAACAACAGCCGCGCCCGCCCCACAAGATCACGCGCCCCGCCGGCGAGCGCGGTCAACGTGTCGGAGTCGAGCATGTCCAGGCGTGTGCGGTTGGCGAGCGCGCCTTTGATGAGGTCGTGGCCGTCCATGTCGCGTGTGGGGTGCAGGTGGAGCAGGTGGACGAGCCGGCGTGTGTAGGCGTCGATGTCCTGGACGAGTTGGAAGGCGCCGAGGTTGATGGGCAGGGGCGCGCTCGCCGCTGTCGTGTGTCCGCTGTTGGTGTGGTCGCCGATGTGGATGGTTTTGGTGGCGAGTTGGTCGAGGGGTTGCCGGAGGTCGCGTAGTCGGGTGAGCTGGTCGGTGAGTTGTTGGGTGGGTGTGGTGGTCAAGGCGAAACCCTCCGGTCGAACAGGTGTACTATAGATGCTTGTTCAGGGCACGCCCTTCACTCCCGTCCGGGGGTGGGGGGTTTCGCTTTTGATGCGTTGATACGTTTTGATACGTTTTGATACGTTGTTATTTGCCTCGTTGGATCCGTGTCGTCCCGTATGGTGGCGGGAACGGCGTGGTTCCAACGATTCGCTTGTTTTCCTTCTTTTGCCTTACTGGTCGTCGAACAGGGGCGGCGGGATGGACTCGACCGTGCGGGCGGGACGCGGCCGGCCGTCGCCCGCGGCGATCACGGCGCGCACCTCGTCGAGCGGCAGGCGCGTGGCATGGGCGATCTCGGTGGCGCTATAGCCTTGCGCGTGCTTGCGCAGGATCAGCGAGCGCGTAACCGCGTTCATGCCGTCTCCCCGTCCAATTGCGCCTTCGCCGCCATGTAGGCGGCCTGCTCCGTGGCTTTCCATGGGCCGAGGTAGTGGCGCGGGTCCGTGCAGCGGATCCGGTAGCTGTCGCGGCCGGTGTGGTTCTGCCGGGTGTGCGTCATGCGCAGTGGCCTGCCGCATTGCGGGCAATGCCATTCGCGGGCCATCGCCCAATAGTCCGGTTCGAAAGTGAGTGTCATTGGTCGTCCTCCTTGTATTCGACGCGGAATGGTGTGCCACAACCCCAGCAGCGTTTCGTCCAGCCCGTGCCGATGCGGTTGGTGGGAACGCTGTTGATGCGCCCGCACTCGGGACAGCGCACGTTGCGCTCGCTGTAGGATGTCGGGAGCCTGTGGATGTAGGCGATGGCGGTCATGAGTAGTCCTTTCCTCCGGAGTGGCCGCTGATCCATCCGGTACCGTTTTTGGTGACGTTGACCATGACGTTGCTGCCACGCCTGCCGGGTTTGTGCATGCGGGCCTTGTCGGCCATGTCCTTGCACAGGAGGCAGTCGCGCTCCCAGCCGCGCCCGTGCCGGCCACCACGATCCCGGTAGCGCCACCGCGTGGTCTTGGGCGTCCACTTGTGCCCGTTGCCGCAGTACTCGCTCATACCACGCACACTGATGGGCGGCTCCGCGTCCCTGAGCGTCTTGACGGTGCCGCCCGACACCAGCCCCTCGGCGAGGACCAGACGGTGGCAGCGGCGGCACAGGCCGTCACGGCACAGCCACGGGAAACGACGGTGGCAGCGCTCGCAGGCGAACCGTGCGTGGTGGCCGGATGCGCGGCATAGTTCGATGTATTCCTCCAGCGCGGGGTCCATGCTCATTCCATGCCTCCGGTGATGTCGTCGATGAGCTGGCAGCTGACGGCGTCGACGTGGTCTCCGGTCTTGATGACGAGGCAGAGTCGTTTGACGTCGCCGGTCACGATGCGTTCCTGCGTGACGGTCTGCGCTGGTTCGGGCGTGGTCAGGGTGGTGAACGCGACGCCGATGATGCCGACGACGCCCGTGACGAGCGTGATCGTGATGATGATGGCCAAGAGGCCGATCGTGCTTTCGACGCTCCAGTCCTTGAACGGGTGGCGGATGCTCATTCGTTGTCTCCTTCCATGTGGATGCGCGTGAACGGCGCGGTACGCGCGAAATCGGGGTCGTCCATGTCCCACGCGGTCTGCGGCATGTCCCACGCGCCGCCGGCGCGCATGAGCCACGGCACGAGCCGCCCGTCAAGCGTGGCCACGAGCCATATGTCGCCCTCGCGATCCCGCCACAGGCCCGGCTTGTCCGGCAGGCCGCGCATCTCGCCGCCGGCGCTCGCCGATGCTCCCGTCCCGCCCGCGGCGTCGTCCGTGGTCTGGCCGTCGGGCATGATGGTGAGGTTGATGGTGAGGGTCGCGCCGGCGGCGAGCGCGGTCTTGACGAGTTCGTTGATGTCGGTGTTCATTGTGTTCTCCTTTGCTTCTTGTCGATGTAGTTGAGGACGTTCCTGTATGCGTCCCGTTTCGCCTGGGCCGACCTCATCAATGGCGTGTAGTCGTCCGCGTCGAGGATGACGAGGCTCATCCGGTGGATGCTTCGTTTCAGGTATTCGCGGATGTCGTCAACGTCGGTGCTCATTGGTTTCTCCCACTTTCTCCCTTCTGGGTCTCCCTTTTTTCTCCCTCGTTGCCGGCGCGTGTGCGGCGGGTGGTGAACGGGTTCCAGTCGAACACGCGGTGGAGGGCGGTCATGCACACGACGGTGGAGACCATGAGCGTCGATTGGAATACGGCGACCGCGAGGAGCAGGCAGATTAGGTCCCATACGTTCACCGTCGGCCTCCGGTCTCCTGGCATACGGGGCATAGTCCGCCTGTGAGTTTCGGGTCGTAGTCGCCGCATCGGGCGCACAGGCCGGGTTCCGTGTGCGCCGGTTCGTCGAGGAAGGTGGTGTCGGTTTCGAGCCCGTAGTGTTCGTACACGTAGCGGGCGCACGCTTCGGGCGGGGTGTCTTCGATGGCGGCGAGCGTGACGTGGTCCGCCCAGTGGCGGAGCGCTTCCGCGAGGTCGGCCTGCGTGTAGATCCTCGCGCTGCTCATTCGTCGTCCTCCTCGGCGCGGGGGGTTTCCTCGATGACGATGTCGCCGGGTTTCGCGTGGCGTAGGCCTTTGGCGATGGTTTCGAGGAATCCGGCGAATTTGACGCGGCTTTTCTCGTCGATGTCCTCGCTCACGCAGCAGAACGCGTTGCCTTCCCCGGGGCGCATCTGGAGGCAGGCGACGGTGACGCATCCGAGCGCCCCCGGCGGCAGGAAGTTGACCACGAGGTTGAAGGCGTCGGGGTGGGACAGGTCGAGCATGTGCCCGTCCGCGAGCAGCGCGATGGGCATGTCGCTGCCCGGTTTGAATCCGGCGGGCGGTTCCTGCCTGCCGTTCCAACGGTTCTTCTGGTTCTTCTTCTTGCTCATTCGGTTTCCTCCTTGTGGTTGATGGTCTCGTGTGGTTGGCGGTGGGGGTCGCCTTGCCGGTAGCGGTTGATGTCGTCGGTCATGGCGAGCATGAGGCGGAGTGTGGCGGGGTCGGTGCGGCGGGGATGGGTGGCGGGTTTGGCGGGCGTGTAGTTGCCGGTCTTCTCGCCGAGGATCCGGACTGGCATGGCTACTCGGTTTCATGGTCGGTGCCGGTGGGGTCGTGGCGGCTTGCGGGTGGGATGAGCGACAGGTAGCGCCGGTAGTCGTGGATGTCCCTGTCGAGGCAGTCGTCGACGCGGTGGCGGGCGTGGTAGCCGCTCGCGTAGGGGTGGTGGCCTCGGGCCTGGAGTGCGAGGCGCAGGCCGGTGAGGTCGAGGCGCCGGTAGTGGAGGCAGTCGTCGACGGTGACGTACATGTCGGTGTCGATGACGGCGAGCCATGACAGGAGGCGCACGTGGTCGAACTGGGGGTTGGTGCCGGCCAGGTGGAGCGTGTACCGGGCGGCGAGGCCGGTCACGAAGCGGACGATCAGATCGGCGGCGTCAGGCTCGCCGAGGCCTTGGGCCTCGCATTCGGCGAGCAGTCCGTTGTCGAGGTGCATGCGCATGGCGGGCAGTTCCATGCGGATGAGCTGGCGGCCGTCGATGTGGTGGACGACGGACAGCCGGTCGGTCTCCCGGCTCGCGTCCATGGTGGTGCATCGCATGCCGGTCTCGAGGATGCGCGCGCCTTCGCCGAGTCCGGTGGCCTCCAGGTCGAGCCACAGGAGCATGTCGGGCCTCGGCATGGGCGGATTGGTGGTGGTCATTGGTGGTTCCTTTCGTGGGGTGGTCATGCGATCGTGTCGAGGTCGTCGACGGGGGGCATGCCCGCGGCCGCCTCGCACAGGAGTTCGACGATGCGGGCGGGCTCCATGCCGTCGGCGAGCATGTCGGCGACCTGGGCGATCCACTCGGGCGCGTGGCGGCGGTCGCCGAGCGCGGCTTTGATGCGGGTGCTGGTGTCGAGGATGCGGCGGGCGCGCGAACGCACATCCCGCTCCCCCGCCGCGCCGCCGCCGGCGTCCGTGGCCGGGGCCCCGTACACGCCGGTGTCGCGCTCGCGGTACTGGGCCTCGCGGCGCATCCACCGGCGGAACGCGGCGGGCCAGTCCACGCTGGTCATGCCCTTGTCGCGCGCCCAGTCCCGGAAGTCGTCGAACACGTGTTCGACGTCGAGGTGGAGTTCGGCGGCGAGCGCGGTGGCGTCGGGGTCCGTGTCGGGCGTGTACCCGCTGGCGTCGATGCCGGTGCGCGGGTCGTCGGTCTTGGTCGGGTTTTCGGTCTGGCTCGCGCGCGTACTCTCCCTTGACGGTTCTATTGACGGTTCCTGTGACGGTTTGGGTGAAGTGGGTTTCACCCCTAAAGCGAAGTGGGTTTCACCCGTGGGGTGAAGTGGGTTTCGCCCGTGGGGTGAAGCTGGTTTCACCTGTGGGGTGAAGTCTGTTTCACCGGTGAAGCGGGTTTCGGGGGTGAAGTCTGTTTCACCCCTGTTTTCCGCGTCATGGTGCGCTTCGTCGGGGTTTTCGCTCTTGGTTTTCTTGGGGAAGAGCTTGTAGACGACGGGGCGGCGGCCTTTGGCGTATTTGCCGACGAGTTTCTGGTCGCCTTTGCGGATCAGCCCGGTCTTCTCGAGTTTGCGCAGCAGGAGTTGGATGCTGCGTTCGCTTTTCTCGACCTCTTGGGCCATGGTGGCGACGGAAGGCCAGGCCATGCCGTCGTCGTTGGCGTAGTCGGCGAGGACGATGAGGAGGAGTTTGGCGGTGCTGTCCCCGTGGAGCTTGGTCTTCTTGGCGCGGGCGACGAGTTCGATGCTCATGCCTGCTCCTTTCTGAGTTGCTTGGCGATGGCGCGTCCGGGGCCGGTGAGCGCCCACAGGCCGGACATGTCGGGTTGGATGAGCCCGTGCGCTTCGAGCCGGCGGAACGCGGTCGAATCGTTCGAGCCGACGGTGAGCGTGCTGTACGGGTTGAGGAGCGTGGCGAGGATCTCGCGCATCGTCGCGGTCAGGGTCAACGTGATCGGTCTCATCGCATGCCTCCGTCCAAATGGTGGAGGCTGGCGAGACGGCTGACGCTGACCGTGCCGTCCCCGTTCACGGGGGACGCGGCCGAAAGCTGCATGTCGCCCTCCGGGGTCATGGGCCGCCACATGTGGTCGAGGTCGAACAGGACGGGGTCGGTGACGGGGATGATGGTCAAATACGCGCCGGCGGGGCGCATGGGCGCGGCGTACAGTTTCGCCACGTCCCAGCGCACGATCCGGCTGTCGTCCGCGAGCACCCCGTCGCGGCATTTGCCCAGATGCCTGCTGTTGACCCGCTGCAATCCGTCGCCCAGGGCGCGCAGCAGCTTGTCCAGATCGCCGCCGCCCGCCCGCTTCGCCGCCTGCGTGGCCGGCAGCGGGAACCGGGGCGCGCGCGGGGACGGCATGCGCAGCTCCCCGCGGATCTCCACCGGACAGTCATACGGCTCCAACCCGGCGCGGTGCAGGGCGGCGAGCGCGATCACACGCACCCGTTCCTCCCATTCGCCGGTCCGACGGTCCACGTTCAGCGCCTTGCCGCGCCCGCCCGTGTACGGGGTGACGGATCCCTTGGTGATGGGCGTGCCGGGGATGACCAGGTCGAGGGCGCGTCCCCCGTTGTCCGTGCCGCTCATCGCGTCGCCTCCGCGTCCGTCCGGTATTCGAGGACGACCACGTACCGGCCCGCACGCTCCCGGTCGGGGGCGATGCCGCACCGCCAACAAGCGCGTCCGCCCGGATACGCCTTGAACTTGCCGGAGTGCAGGCGCGAGCGCATGTCGAGCGCCTGCTTGCGCGACTGGCCGCGCGCGATCACCGCCGGCATGCCCGGATGCGCCATGAGCACGCGGGCGATCAGCTGCGAGCGCGTCAGCCTCTTCGTCCCGTCCTCCGCATCCTCGGGCCACGAGCCCAGGAACTCGCACCCCTCCGGCAGCTCCCCGCCGTCCACCGGCGCGGGTTCGGGTCGTGCGGGTTCAGGTTCAGGTTCGGGGTCAAGGTCAGGCCGCGCGGGTTCGGCCGCGTCGACGAACGAGGTGCCAGCCGGCGTGTCCACACGACGCTCCACGACCACGCGCGGCCCGGAGTCCACGGGCGCGGCGGCGACCACCTTCCATCCCGAATCCCCGGCGATGACGGGATCCGCGGGCGCGCTCGCGGGCGTGGCCGTGGGTTCGATTCCGGGGCGGGGGTGGTGGGTGCGTTGGCACCAGCGGGTGACGGCGCGTTTCTCGCCGGGGTCGAGTTGGTCGAGGCCTTCGGACAGGGCGAGATAGTAGAGTTCCTTGAGTTCCGCGTCGGTGTATTTCGAGGCCATGATGCGTGTTCCTTTCCGTGTGGCGGGTGCGGTTAGAATTCGGGGTCGTCCTGGGCGGGCGGGTAGTCGTCGCTTGCGCCGAACGTGGTGCCGCCTTCGGCCCATGGGTCGGTTTCGGGCGTGTTGTGCGGGTCCTGCGGCGGGGTCTGCGTGGCCCCGCCCTGCCAGCCGGCCCCGCCCTGGTAGCCGTTCTGGTAGCCGTTCTGGTATCCGTTGCCGGTGCGGCCGGCGTGGCCGGTCTGCTGGCGGGCGACGGCGGCGGTGGCGTAGCGCAATGAGGGGCCGATGTCGTCGATGGTCATGTCGATGACGGTGCGGTTCTGCCCGTCCTGCGTCTGGTAGGAGTGCTGGCGGAGCGTGCCGCGGGCGATGACGCGCATGCCCTTCCTGAGGCTCTGCGCGCAATGGTCGGCGAGGTCGCGCCACGCGCTGCAGCGCATGAACAGGGCCTGCCCGTCCTGCCATTGGCCGGATTGGCGGTCGTAGGTGCGGGGCGTGGACGCGATCGTGAACGAGCAGACGGTCGCGCCCGTCGAGATGGTGCGTAGTTCGGGGTCGGCGGTCAGGTTGCCGACGATCGTCAGTAGGGTCTCCCCTGCCATGGGTGGTCTCCTCCCTCGTGAGACTGGTGTGGTGTGGTGGGGCGCGCGCAGGCCGGCCGCTCCGTATCGCTTTCCGGCCTTCGTTCCCCCGATGCCGCGGGTTGCGGACGGCATGGGGGTGGCGTTGACGCGCGCCCTTGTGGGCCGGGGCCGATTCGGACGGCCCCCTGTGGGTGTCCTACCGGCCCTTGCGGCGGCGCGGGCCCGCGTCCTTGTCGCGCGCGTGCTGGGCGATCCGCTCGTCCAGGTGTTCGATGTCGGCGACCTTGAACCGGTACTGGCCTGCGGCGAAGGTGAAGCGGAGCACGCCTTCGCGGCCGAGCTTCTTCACGCTCGCCGGCCCCATGCCGAGCAGCTTGCACGCCTCGGCGAGGTTGGCCCACACGGGCGTGAAGTCACCGGCGCTCATCGCCCGCCCCCTCTCCCCCATCCATGCGGGACGGGAAACCTGCGAGCGCGAGCGCGCGGACGGCGCAGGGCAGGAGCAGCAGACCGCCCGCGAGCGCGTACACGACCAGGGCGACCGTGTTCGCGACCGGGTGCAGGAGACCGTCGTGGGTCATCAGCCACGCGAACGACGCGGCCACGGCAATGGCGAGCAGCAACGTCTCCCTTGTCGTGTACGGCCAGCGTTCCCACCTGCGAGGATCGGGTTTCCGGTAGCCGCTGCAATGGCGCCCATACTCATGCGCGTCCATGACGCGCCTCCTTTCGTCTCATGGCGTCCGTCAGGGCGGCGAGCGCCTCGTTCTGTTTCCTGTCCGTGTCGTTGACCGCGCGGACCGCGGCGAGCAGTCCGTCGACCGCGTCGGACAGGGTGCGGCGCATGCGGTCGAGCCGGCGGATGGTATGGGATTGGATGATGAGGCAGACGGCGAGGCAGATGATCGCCGTGTCCTGCAGCAGGTCGACCATCACGCCACCCCCTTGCTAGAGTCGGATGCATGCACGTGTTCCAACTCCTCGACCAGCTGTTCCGATGGCCCGGATGGAGCGGCGTCGAAGCGCTCGCCACGGTCGTCGCCACCGCCGCCGGCATCATGACCGTCGTGCTGACCGCGCGCGGCACGATCTCGTTCACCCACGTCACGGACGACGAGATCGACGCGATGTTCGACGAGGATCCGTCCGGAGCGGACGAGCCGACGGAACCGCCTGTAGGAGAGCACGACGGGCACGGCTGGCGGGTCAAGCTCGCGCAGCTGCTCGTCCGTCTCGCCGACCATATACGGGGCGGTCAGTAGGGCGAGACGGCGCAACGCCCAGTGGTCGCAGCGGACCACGAACGTCCCGCGCCCGGTGGAGACGCGCAGCGGACGGAACACGCCCCGCGGGTCCGAACATTCCGGGCCGAGCGAGATGGAGGCTCCGCGCGTTGACGAGGGACTACGAGGACCTGCCTGAGGGCCAGACGGTGGATCTGACCACGGTGAAGGAGCGGGCCGAAGCTCTGCTCGCCGCCGGTCGCGCTCCGTCCTCCGCTCAAGGATCCTCGCGTGGACCGTCCGCACGCCCGCCAGCAGGAACAGCACCATCGAAATCCCGAACATGACCTCGTTCGCACTCATCACGCCACCCCCTTGCCGGCGAGCTGCCGTGCGATAATGAGCGCACCGCCTACGCAAAGAAGGGAGGTGATGATATGGGAAGTCCACATCCGTTCCTCGATGCGAAGAAGCGTTTCGACGCCGCCGCCACGGCCGACGACTCGGACGAAAGGATGCGATGCCTCTGCCAAGGTCTCGCGTTCCTCGCCGAGGGGTTCCATGCGAATGATGGGGCCGCGTCGAGCATCGCGTTCTCCATCGAGGAGCTTGGCGACAAGCTGAGTCGATGATCCGATTTCCTTTTTCAGGCGGCGCGTGGCGTTCTCGATGCGTTCGAGGATGATCTTCATCTCCTCGTCCGAGGCGTCATGCTCCGCCAATACGTCGCGCATGGCGCTCTTGACCAGTCCGAACAGCTGGGAGTGGGATTTCGTGTACTCGTCCACGCTCACGGGCTCGTCACCGCCGTCCGCGAGAGGGGCGTCCGTGCGGCGGCCGACGAAGTGTTCCAGTTCGTCGACCGCCGTGCGGATCAATTCAAGGTCCTCATGGTTAAGATTGAGCGTCATCACTCCACCCCCTTGCCGGCGAGCGCGGACGACGGCTTCAACACGAACGCGTCGTCGAGTAGTTCGGATGGCTTGTAACCGGTAACTTCCGCGAATCGAGCAAGGTCGGTGATAGAGAACCTGATTTTGCCGCTGAGCCGTTTCTGGGCCATGTCGAACGTCTGGCCCGTCCTCTCCGCATACGCGGAGACCGTCATCCCCTGAGATGCGAGGACCGCACGGGCTCTTTCTCTGAAGCACTCCTCAAGCGCGGATGTTGCCATGACATTTCCTTCCAGTTGAGATTTCGATAAGACGCGATGGGGTCGGGCGGCGGCGCTCGCCGCCCGTGGCCGGGTCAGGCGAGGACGCCGGCCGGGACGACCGGGACCGGCAGGCCGGTCAGCGCCCGCCAGTGGGCGGCGAGCCTCCGGCGCGTCTCCTGCGTCTCGCGCATCGCCTTCCGCAGGTACCGGTCCCAGTCGCCGGTGCTCATCCCGTCCGGCCTCGCCGTGTCCATCCAGGTCCCTGCCTTGGTCTCCGTCCTGCTGTCCATCTCCGTCCGTCCTTTCCGTTGCTGTCTGACGATTCTCATTATGGGCGTAATTACGCTCAAGGTCAATCAGATACGCCCACCGGGCGTGTCGTAATTACGCCCAATTTTCTGACCCATCGGACTTATAGGCGGATTCACGCGCGTTACGGCTTATTTACGCCATAGAATGAAGAGCATGGGTAGAAACAGCATTGGAGTAAGCGGATTCGCATTAGAAGTCAGCCGAGGCATACGAGCCCAGCTAGGCATGCGCAGAATGTCAGGACGCGATCTCGCAAAGGCCATACATAGGGGCCCCACCTACGTCCGCGAGCGCATCAACGACGAAAAGGAATGGGCCCTCGGAGATATCGAACGTATGTGCCTGCTATGGTCACTCAAACCCTCGCAACTAATCGAGGGAGCGCCCATGGTGGATTCCACCGACACCCCAGCCGCGCTCGCCGGCGAGCGCGAGGATATCGACATCGACGCGTGGGCCGACAGGATCAGGGAAGAGGATGGGGTGCGTGCCGGAGGCAGCGCCGTTCCGACAAGCCGAATGAGATGACCACATCAAGGGAGTGAACGAAACGTAGTCGCATGCATTTTTATGCATTATCGTGTAGTTGCGTGCATTAATTTGCATAAACAGTGCGAGGAGGTCTTCATGGACAACGAAACTCGGGCCATCATGCACGGGTTGAACCCGTTCGCTCCCGGAGCGGGTCGCCCGCCCAAGGATCTCGCCGGCCGTGAGCACGAGCTTGAGATCATGGACCGCATCATCTCCAGAACGAAGGCGGGATACACCAGCCGTGGGCTCGTATACAGCGGTCTGCGTGGGATGGGCAAGACGGTTCTCCTCCTCAGGATGCGCGACATGGTCATCAATCGCGGGCTCCTCGCCATCCGCATGGAAGCCACCACGGACTCCGGGCATGACTACGCGGCCATCTTCGAAGGCATCTCCAAGGCGGTCCTCAAACAACGCGACGAAGGATTGCGCGACAGGCTCCTCGCCGTGCTGCGGCACATCGACAGCATCTCGGCCAACATCGGCATCATTCAAGCCACACTGAAACCCGGCGCCGAGGACGAGACGCCGTCGTCGGACTCGTTCCGTCTGGAGATGATGGTTGAAGAGCTTTGCACCGAACTCAAACACGACGGGTCCGGCCTGTTCCTCTTCATCGACGAATTCCAAGAGATGCCGGCGGAGCTCATGGGCACCATCATCGGCCTGCAGCACGCGATGGGACAGGACGGGCTGCCGTTCTACGTCATCGCCGCCGGACTACCCAACCTGCCGGGCGTGCTCACGAAATCCCGCTCCTACGCGGAACGTCTGTTCGAGTACCGGAAAATCGGCAGACTGCCGGAGAACGAAACGCGCGACTGCTACGTGAAGACGATCAGCAGGGTCAGCAGATTCGAGGACGCGGCGTTGGACCGACTCGTGGAACTGTCGCAGGGGTACCCCTATTTCATCCAGGCATACGGTTCCGCCGCGTTCGAGGCCGCGGATTCGTCCCCCATACCCCGTTCTGCGGTGGGCGCGGGAGAACCGGTCGCCCGCGCCGCCTTGGACAACGGGCTCTACGAGTCACGATGGCAAAGAGCCCGTCCATCGGAGCGTGAATATATGCGCGCCATGGCGTCGGTCGGCAAGGACACCTGCTCTTCCGCGGAAGTCGCCGAGAAGCTGCACCGTCCCGTACCCGAAGTGGCGCGCGCACGCAAGGGAATCATAGAAGCCGGTCTCGCGTATTCGCCGGAACGCGGCTTCATCGCCTTCACCGTCCCGGGCATGGCCGACTACATCCGACGCACCGGCCCTCTCTCGGAACAGACATACGACGAATCGGAGCCATGACCTGCAGTCCGCCTCCCGGCGAGGTCAACGAGCTCACCGCCAAGGGCATCCTGCGATACATCGAAAGGAACATGAAATGAGCGATCCCGTCAACGCCACCGCCGTCTGCCGGCGCGCGGACGGCTGGTGGGCCGTCGAAGTGCCCGAGATTCCCGGCCTGTTCACCCAGGCGCGACGCCTCGACCAGGTCGAGGCCACGGTGCGTGACGCCGCCGACCTGCTCGGCGTCGATGTCGGCGACGTCACCATCGACCCGCAGCTCGACGAAACCACCCAGCGCATGGTCGACGACCTGTTCGCCAAGCGCGACGCCGCCCGCAAGGCGCAGGAGGAGGCCTCGCGCCTCGCCCGCAGCACCGTCGCCACCCTGCGCGGCGAAGGACTGACCGTGCGCGACGTCGCCACCGTCACCGGCGTCAGCCTCCAACGCGTCAGCGCCCTGCAGGACGCCTGACCAAGGCGAACGACGAGACCGCTCCCGGCTGCTCATCGGCGAGCGCCGGGGTGGTTCCTATTTCGAATTGCGGCCGAATAGGAAGCCGAGTGCGGTGGTGGCGATCAGCTTGAATACGTCGATTGCGCTGGAGATGGTTTCATGCCCGTATTTGGAGCCCGTCCATGTGAATTGCACGCCGGTGAAGATCGCGACCATGAGGAGGCAGAAGGCGACGATGATGAAGGCCGTGCTGTTCTTGAAGTTCTCGACTTCCCAGTTGTGCTTGTCTTTGGGGTTGATGGGTTCCGTTTTGATGTTGTCGTCTGCGTCGGTGGATTCATATCCCTCCGGAGGCAGATCGACGGATGCGTCGAGGGGAATGTCTTCGTTCTGATTCATGTTTCAGATTCCCAGCTCTTCGTCGAATGTGTGGTCTTCGGCCATTGCGGTGTTGCTGATGAATGGTTTCTCGGCGGCTATGGCTTGCGACCATGCGGAACCGTTGCGGTGGGTCATGCGGGAAAGTTCTACGGCGCTTCTCCCTCCCAATGTCAGCCATACGAGGTTCAGCGCCTTGCGGAACGGTTCGCTGCTGGACTCGTCCACCGCGGTGGCGTTGCCTAGCGCATCTTGTGCGTATCGCGTGATCGGCTTGCCTCCGAAGCCTTTGAATTCGTCGTATACGCTACGGCATACGGGGCCGTAGCGCCATGGCTGGAAGGACTCGGTGAGCAGTCTCTTGCCCGTGTTTCTCTGGTACAGGCAGGTGACGTAGAAGAGGAGCTTCTGGAGCTTCATGGGGGTCACCTGAACATCATCGCGGAAGGCGCGACGGAGGATGCTGTTGGCGACCGTAGTCGGTGTTATGCCGGTTCCGACGATTTTCTCGGCCATCGTTCCTCCTTTTGGCGTCCATTCAACTCTTCGGCGTGGAGACGACGGCGTGTCGTCGTTGTCCCGACTTGCATATCTTTATTATCTATGTTAATATAGTTATGTCGGCACGGAAGACCGACGCCACAACTCAAGAGCGAAAGGAGGAAGCGGGATGAGCAACGACTTCATTCTCGCCGTCGCGGCCATCGGGGCCGTGATCGTCGAAGCCGCCAAACTGGCGTTCGACATCATCAAATGGCGCGACGAACGCGACAAGCCCAAGAAGTGACAGACCGAAGTCCCGGATAGGCCTAGAATCCGGGGCTTCGGCCCCACAATCATCCCGCAAACCACCATGAAACGCAAGACACAGGGCATCGGCGGACTCGCGTTCGCCATCATCGCGGCCGCCTGCGCCGTGGGCGGCATACAGCCGTGGATCACCGCGCTGTTCGCGGTCGCGGCCGGCCTCGACTGTCTTCATCTCGGATTCGACAACGGAGGCCGCGATGACCACTGAATACCTCGGCGTCACCGACGTGGCGAGACGACTCGGCATCAGCACCGCCGCGGTCTCCGCCTACAAGCTGCCCGAACCGGACGCGACCATCGGCCGCACGCGCGGATGGCTGCCCGAGACGATCGACGAATGGAACCGGAACCGCCCCGGCCGCGGGGTCGGCGGCGGACGGCCGCGCAAACATCCCAGGGAATAGACGGAACCGCCCCGGCGCCCACGTCGGCGAGCGCCGGGGCGGGGAAGGAGCTTGGATGTCAGAAGTATGCCAACGTGCTTGCCAGGTAGGGGCCGTGTTCCTGCGGGGTGAATTCCAGGGCGAGGATGCGGTATTCCGTGTCGTCCGGGTCCGGGCCTTCGTCAGTGAAGCCGAATCTGGAGAACAGTTGCATGCTGGGCTTGTTGCGCGGGTCGACTTGGGCCAATACGAGCGGGGTGCGGTTGAAGCGCCATGCGTCGTCGCTGATGTGCATCAGGACCGCGGAGAGCATCAGGTCGCCGAGGTGGGTTCCGCGTGTTTTCAGCGCGGTGGCGATGTAGGCGATCTGATAGACGCCTTCATGTTCGGGCGTCGTCTCTACGGCCACCCCGTATTCACTGAATCCCACTACGTCGTCCTGCGACCGGTCCGCGCCGGCCACGACGAGGAGGGTACGGGTGATGTCGGACGGCTGCCTGCGCACGTTGAGGCCACGGATATAGCGTTGCGGATCCATGGCCCATTCCGGGCCTCCCGGTTCACAGCAGACGAAGCGTCTCAGCGCGAACCGGTGATCACTAGAACATTCGCGCTCAATGACGAGCTTCAACGCCGTCATGCGGATCAGCTTCCTTCGCCTTGGCCTCGGCCCGGCGGTCCATGTAATGCAGGGCGGCGCGGTGCAGCTTCATCCATTTCGCGTCCACCGCGTTGCGGGGCTTTCCGTCGGCGGGCGGCGCGTACACCGGGATGGGCTTCACGCCGGCATCGGTCATGGTCATGGCCGCCTCCTTTCGATTGCGTTCGGCGGAATCTGAACAATTTACACGACATTCCGCGATGTCGCAAAACGTCTTATCTTCGATTCTCGCGAAACCGTGGACAGAGTAGGCGGCAGGGTGCGGAGGTCTTCGGCGTGTCGCCGTCGCCACGACTTGCATATCTTATATAGATATTCTATAATAGAATCATCAACGGAACACGGGAAAGGAGGTGAGCATGGCACAGGTCACGGAGCTGCTCAACGCCATCGGCGAGTTCCTCAAGGGACTTGGCGCGACCCTCGCGCCCATCGCCACGGTCGCGATCTTCGTCATGAGCAGGCATGACGAGCCGAAGAAGCCGAAACCGCCGCGCAAACGGCGAAGGAGGCGCTAGAAGAGGGGCCGGTCCCGGATTCCGCACCTATCCGGGACCGCAAGCCCCCGCTCCAAGACTAGCCATGGACCACCATGAAAGACAAGGCAGGACTGTTCTCGCTCCTTTTCGGAGCGGTCGGATTCGTCATCGCCGTCACGTCGCACGACGCCGCCGGCGGCGTGTTCGCCCTCTGCGCCGGCACGCTCGGCTGGCTGGCGGGAAGGGACAGGGATGACGACTAGATATCTCAGCATCGCCGAGGTCGCCGAACGCATCGGCGTGAAGAACGCGAGCGCCGCCGGCTACAGGCTGCCCGAGCCGGACGCGCTGATAGGCCGCACGCGCGGATGGCTCCCCGAGACGATCGACGAGTGGAACCGGAACCGCCCCGGACGTGGGGTCGGCGGCGGACGGCCACGCAAGCACCCCAAGGAATAAGCGAAGACCTCCCCGGCGCCCGCATCGGCGAGCGCCGGGGAGGTCTCGTCATTGTTGGTTGAGTTGTTGGGTGAGGCGTTGGTTTTCGGCGGCGAGCGCGGCGAGTCGTCGTTTGAGCCGGGTGATTTCGTCGCCGTTGTCGTCGGTGTCGGTCGGGGTGGTGTCGGTGGTGGGGATGAGTTGGCCGATCTGTCGGGCGAGGGCGCGGGTGCGGGTTTGTGTGGCGTGTTGGTAGCGCATGGCGGTTTCGGGGTCGCTGTGGCCTGCGGCGGCCATGAGTTCCTTGAGGGTGGCGCCGTGTTCGGCGAGGAGGGTGAGGGCGGTGTGGCGTAGGTCGTGGAAGCGCAGGTCGGGGCGTCCGGCGGTTTCGCGGGCGGTTTTGAACCATTTGCGGAGGGTGTTGGGGTGGAGGGGCTGGTCGGGGTGGCGGATGGCGGGGAAGACGAAGGCGTCGGGGTCGTCGGGGATTTGGTCGAGGAGGTCGTTGAGGAGTGGGGCGAATTGGGGTGGGATGGCTTCGTCGCGCACGCTGTTGGCGGTTTTGGGTTTGCCGGTGAGGGCGGTCTTGTCCATGGTCTTGCGGCTGGCGCGGATGTGGAGGGTGAGGTTCTTGAGGTCGATGTCGCGGCGGCGGAGCGCGCATACCTCGCCGATGCGCAGGCCGTTGCAGAAGAGGCTCAGGTAGACGGCGGGCGCGTAGCGTTCGGGCATGGCGTCGTGGATGGTCTTGACCTGGTCGATGGTGGCGGGGATGGTCTCGTGGTCGCGGCGGTGGCGGGGCGTGGTGATGCGGCAGGGGTTTTCGGCGATGAGCGGGGTTTCGCCGTCGCGTCCGGGTGCGGCGGCGCTGTTGAGGATGGCTTTGAGGGTTTTGAGCGCGTTGATGCACATGGCGGTCTGGGTGTGGTCGAGGCCTGCCCACCAGCGGTCGATGTCGCTGGTGGTGATGTCCGTCAGGCGCATGCGGCCGAAGTACGGGAGGATGTGGTTTTCGGCGTCCTTGCGGATCCGGTAGAGGGTGCCGGCCTCCAGTGGTGTGCCCTGTTTGGTGCGGCGGGTCGTGATCCATTGGTCGAAGTAGGTGGCGAGGGTGATGGATTTGCGGACTTGGTCGCGTCTGGTCTCGCTTTCGGGCTGCCATGATCCGGCCTCGATGCTGATGCGCGCCTTGCGGAGCCATGCGCGTGCGCCGTCCTCGTCGTCCGGGTCGAAGTTCGCGTATTGGCGTTCCTTGAGGCCGGGCCATTCGCTGAACGCCCATGCGGGCGTGATGTAGCTGGCCTCGATGTATTTGGGGGTGGTCTTGTTGGGTTTGAATCGGATGGCCCCGAATCGTTTCGGCATCGCTCCTCCATCGTCGCGTCCGGCGGCGTGGTTTTCTACCACACCAACTACCACACATGATAGGTGTCGGATGGACGTTTCAGGCTGTGTTACGTCTTTCCCTCCCCATCCCGGAACACTTGGAAAATCAGGGAAAAACGTTGGTATTGCAACGAAAAAGCGCCGCCCCTTTCGGAGCGGCGCTTTCGTGTGGTGGAGTCGCGGGGAATTGAACCCCGGTCCGGTGACCGTACCCTCAGTCTTCTACGTGCGTAGTCCGCTGGCCATGCGGCGGTTTTTCTGCTCCCAACTATGTCGCGGACAACCGTTGGCGGGCATATTCGCAGTGAAAGTCCCGATGCGACCCCGTGACTCGATCACATCAGCAAGTCCTCTAAACGACGCTCAGCATCCCCCCAAGGACGAGGAGGAGTGAGCGGAGCGGCTGCTCACTGGTTAATCCTGGCGCGAAGCTCAGGCAGCGAGAGCGAACTCAGTGCGGTTAGATTTAGCACTTATTCTTTTGCCGGGGGCATCCACGAGCGGACCCGGCGTTCTCGGCACGCTTCCCTGCGACGAACAGGTCACCGTCGAAACCGATCGACCCCATTCTTGAATTATCAAGCTCCGGTCTTGCGGCCGGACTTTTCAGAGTACACCCGGCCGCCGCCTATCGCAAACGAATCCGGCGCTTACGCTGTCAGCGCAGCACCGGCCTCAGCGGCGCGGACACGTCGACCTGGGTCTTGTCGCCGATCACGTTCGGATCGGACAGGATCTTGTCGACGACGGCCTTCTTGAGCTTGAGCTCCGACGAGTTGCCCCACACGATCACGTGCTCGCCGCCGTTCAGTTCGGTGGTCACGGAATCCTGCGTCTTGGCGGTCACCTTGGTGATCTGCTTGCGCAGCGATTCGGGCAGCGAGTCGAGTATCGTGAGCGTCTCCTTGACGGCCCGGCTCTTGAGCCCGGCGTCCACGTCGCCCACGTCGATCACCGGCACGCCTGCCACGGACACATTCGCGGAGACCGAGTTCAGGACGCGCGCCTTCGCATCGACGGCGGTCAGCGCGTCCGAGCCCTTCTCCTTGAGCATGGCCGCGGGACGCTGCGCCTTGATGGTCACGGCGAGCCCGTGCGGGTACTTCTTCACCGCCTCCGCCCGACTGACGCCGGCGATGGCGGTCATCTCGTCGGTCATCGCGTTCGTGTCGACGAGCAGCAGCGACTTGCCGGTCTGTCCGTCGACGATCTGCCGCACCTGCCGTTCGCTCACCCACTCGTTGGCGCCGGAGACGGTCACCTGCGAGGCGTCGAGCCGCAGCACCGGCGAGAGGAACAGCAGCCACCCCAATCCGACGAGCAGGGCGGTCACGAGGATCGCGACGCCCACGCGCAGCGCGATGATGCGCGCGCCCACGCGCCTGCGTTCCTTGGCGCGCGCCTTGAAGTCGACGACCTTGGGGCGCGTGGCGAGGCCGAGCGTGCCGGAGTTCTCCTGCAGCGTCCGTGCGACGAGATCCTCGCTGGCGAGCCGGCGCGCGTCGACGAACTGCCCCGGTTCGGAGCGGGACACCGGTTCGCGCGATCCGGCCTCGCCGACCATGCGCCGCGGTTTGCGGGGCGCCTCTCCCCCGCGTCCGACGGCGGATTCGGAGCCGCGTCCGAAGACGGTCTTGCGCCGTCCCGCCGCGCCCGCGCGTTCGACGCTCGTGCCGGCGACGCGCCGCGACCTGCCGGAGGATTCGGCACCCGCGGATGCGGACGATCCGGCGACCCTACCGGTTCTACCGGCCCCGGCGGCCCTGCCGGCCCCGGAGCTCCTGCCGGCCCCGGCGGCGGCCGGCTTGTCGCCGTCCGACCTGACGACGCGTCCCGCCATCACTCGCAGCTTTCGCGGTGGGCTTCGAGCGCGTGCAGGATCACCTCGTCCATCTCGGTGATGTCGCCGGCGCCCACGGTGAACACGACGTCGCCGTGATGCGCCCGCATGGCCATCATGCGGGCGGCGAGGTTCATGTCGTCGACGGCGCGGAATTCGACGCCGGTCATGCCCTGCGATTCGCGCACGATGGTGAGCGGTCCCACGCCCGGGAAGTCCTCCTGCTTCTCGCGCGCCGGGAACACGCCGGTGACGATCACGTCGTCGGCCTTGGCGAGCGCCTCGGCGAACTCGCGCGCGAAGAACTTCGTGCGGCTGAACAGGTGCGGCTGGAACAGCACGCGGATCGTCGACTGCGGGTAGCGGCGGCGCGCGGCGTCGAGCAGCGCGGCGATCTCGGTGGGGTGATGCGCGTAGTCGTCGACGACGGTGACCTGCTTGACGACGCCACGGACCTGGAAGCGTCGTGCGGCGCCGCGGAACGACGCGATCGCGTCGGCCGCGTCGGTCGGCGCGACGCCGAGCAGCACGGCGGCGGAGAGCGCGGCCGCCGCGTTGCGCGCGTTGTGCAGTCCGGGCACGGCGAGCGTGACCGGCTGGTCGATCGGCTCGCCGCCGGTCACCGCTTCAGGCAGATGCAGCGTGAAGTGTTCGGTGCCGGTCCCGGCGGTCTCGTTCTCCGATTCGATGTGCACGTAGGCGGCGCCGTTGAGGTCGCCGGCCTCGGCCGGGTCGGCGGTGCCGTAGGCGATGGCGCGCGCGGCGACGGTCGGGGCGAGGGCGCGCAACACGGCGAGCGCGTCGGCGTCGTCGGCGCAGATGACGACGTGGCCGGTCGCGTGCCCCGCGTGTTCGACGAACGCGGCGCGGTAGTGCGCCTCGTCGCCGTAATGGTCGAGATGGTCGGCCTCGCAGTTGGTGATGATCGCGATTTCGGGACGGTATTTCTCGAAGCTGCCGTCGGATTCGTCGGCTTCGGCGACGAGCGCCGCACCCGCGCCGACGTGGCCGCCGTCGATGGTGGTGCCGTCGGGGCCTTGGATGGAGCCGCCGATCGCGTAGCTCGGCTCCTCGCCGCAGTGTTCGAGGATGTGCGCGAGCATCGAGCTGGTGGTGGTCTTGCCGTGGGCGCCGGCCACGGTGACGGCGCGCTTGCCGTGCATGAGGAGGGCGAGGATGTCGCTGCGGTGGACGATGCGCTTGTCGGAGCCGTGCGCGGCGACGATCTCCGGATTGTCGGGCTTGATGGCGCTCGAATAGACGATGGTGTCGGCGTCGGCCACGTTCTCGGCCTTCTGGCCGAACGCGACGGCGATGCCGAGCGACGTGAGGCGATCGGTCTTGGCGCTGCGTTCGCGGTCGGAGCCGGTGACCTTCACGCCGCGCTCGTGGAGCATCTCCGCGAGGACGGACATGCCGGCGCCGCCGATGCCGATGAAGTGCGTGGCCCCCAACGCGTCGGTGGTCTCCTCCGGAGAGAAGGCCGCGCGTGCGGGGTCGAGGATGATGGACGATGTGCTGTCTGCGCTCACGAAACGTGCTCCTTGTGGGAAAAATCTCCGGCCCGGCCGCGATCGCGCGGGGACGGGCCTGTTCCATTATGGTCGGATATGCCGTGCCGGTCTACTCAAGCGACCGGCGGCCGGACTACTTGCGGCCGGATCTAGCCGAAACCTAGCCGGACCTAGCCGGACCTATTCGCGTCCGGTGCCGGCGAGGGCGAGGATGCGGCGCGCCATCGTGTCGGCCGCGTCGCGGATGCCGTACTCCCAAGCCTTCGCGCCCATCGCGGCGAGGCGTTCCGGGTCGGCGAGCAACGCGGGCACGTGTTCGCGCACCCATACGGGGGTCATGTCGGCGTCGGCGACCATGACGCCGCCTTCCGCGTCGACGACCGGCTGCGCGTTGAACCGCTGTTCGCCGTTGCCGATGGGCAGCGGCACGTAGACGGCGGGCAGGCCGAGCGCGGTGAGCTCGGCGACGGTGCCCGCGCCGGAACGGCAGATCACGAGGTCGGCGCACGCGAACGCGAGGTCGATGCGTTCCAGGTATTCGGCGACGTGATAGTCGCCGTCGCCGGCCGCGTCGCCGTCGTTGAAGCGCAGGCCCGCGAGATGGTTCTCGCCCGCGTTGACGCCGACGAGGTCGCGCACCTCGTCCGCCTTGCCGCGGCCGGTGAGATGCACGACCTGCGCGTGCGCGAGGATGTCGCCCGCGGCGGCGGCGACCGCGCGGTTGAGGTTGACCGCGCCGAGCGAGCCGCCGGTGACGAGCACGAGCGGACAATCCGGGTCGACGCCGAGTTCGGCGGCCGCGCGGCGTCGGGCCCCGGCGCGGTCCTTCTCCAGTTCGCGCACGAGCGAGGCGATGGCGGGCCTGAGCGGCAGGCCGACGCGTTCGATGCTTCCGCCCTTGCCGGGTTTCAGCCCGCTGCCGTCGTACACGGTGCCGATGAAGTCCGCCCAGCGGGCGCCCAGCTTGTTGGCCATGCCGGCGCGCGCGTTCTGCTCGTGGATGACGATGGGCAGGCCCATGCGGTGCGCGGTCGCGTAGACGGGCGCGGAGGCGTATCCGCCGAATCCGGCGACCACGTCGGCTTCGCGCGCTTCGAGGATGCCTCGCACCTTGCGCGTCTCCGCCTTCCATTTGGCGGGGAACCGCAGCATGTAGAGGTTAGGGCGGCGTGGGAACGGCACCTTCTCAATCGTGTCGAGTTCGAATCCGGCGGCGGGCACGAGATCCTTCTCAAGCCCGACGGCCGTGCCGACGACCGTCACCTTCGCGTCCGGTTCGATTCCCCGGATCGCGTCGGCGACGGAGAGCAGCGGGTTGACGTGTCCGGCGGTGCCGCCGCCGGCGAGGACGATATGCTTCATGGGTAACGAGCATAGTCATGCGCGTGGTCCGCCCGACGGCGACGCGCGAGAAACGGCCCGCGCGACCGGCGCCGATCGCGCGGCGAGGCCGCGGGCGGCGGCTACAGGCGGGACGTGTCCGCTTTGATCTGCGGCTGCTGGCGCATCAGCCCGGCGGCGAATCCGGAGGCTATCAGGCAGGCGAGCATCGACGAGCCGCCGGACGAGACGAACGGCAGCGGCACGCCGAACACGGGGAAGATGCCGACGACGACGCCGATGTTGACGAGCGCCTGCCCGACGAACCATGTGGCGACGCACATGAGCGCGATCGCGCTGTAGCGGTCCTTCGCCTGCATGGCGCTGAACAGGAGACACCAGCCGAGAATCACGAAGATGAGGATCACCATCGCGCAGCCGACGAATCCGGTCTCCTCGCCGATGATCGCGAAGATGAAGTCGTTGTGCGCGGCGGGAAGGTAGTTCCATTTCTCGCGCGAGTTGCCGAGTCCGACGCCGAGGAACCCGCCGGAGGCGATCGCGTAGCGGGCGTGCATCGACTGGTAGCAGATCTCCTGCGCGTCGGCGGCCGTGCACTGCGAGTATGCGGCGAGCACGCGTTCGCGACGGTTGGGGCTGGACGCGACCAATGCGACCACGACGGCGATGCCGACGCCGGCGATCACGGCGAGCTTGCCGCCCGGGAAGCCGGAGACGAGCATGGAGACGAAGCCGATGAGCATGACGATCATCGCGGTGCCGAGATCCTTGCCTCCGATGACGAGCAGCAGAGCGGCGCCGTACACGATGATGACGCCACGATAGGCGGAGACCACCTCCTTCCACGTGGCACGACGGGCGTGGTCGCCGAGGATGCGGCGCGCGGCGATGAGCGCGGACGGCATCCACACGCACAACGCGAGCTTGGTGACCTCCGCCGGCTGGAAGGTGGCCGACGTGCCGGGGACGGCGATCCAGCCGTTGTTGCCGTACTGGCCGACGCCGAGCGGCGTGAGGGTGAGCGCCTGGAGACCCAGCGCCCCGACCATGACGGCGAGCGCGGACTTCCTGTACAACTCCACCGGGAGCATGCTGACGATCACGCCGGCCACCAGGCCGCAGACGCACACGACGACCTGGCCGAGCGAATCGGTGAACGGCGATTTGCCCTCCGACGCCGAGGAGACGGCGGACGACGAGAACACCATGATCACGCCGAAGACGCTCAGTCCCAGCACGGACATGCGGAAGCCGTGATAGCACCACAGCGGGTTGAACAGGCTGCGGATGCCGGGGTTGTCGCGGTCAGTCTTCGCCATGCGCCTTCACCCAGCGGCGGGCGGCGTCGGCGAAGCGGTTGCCGCGGTCGGCGTAGGAGACGAACTGGTCCATCGACGCGCAGGCGGGCGCCATGAGCACCACGTCGCCGGGCTCGGCGTAGGCGCCGGCGGCTTCGACCGCGCGATCCATCACCGTGCCGTTCGGCTCGGGGTCGATGACGGTGAGCGGCGTGTCGGGCGCGGAGGCGGCGAACGCGTCGAGCATGGGACGCTGGTCCTTGCCGATGATGACGGCCGCCTTGATCGTGGCCTTGCGGTCGGCGACGAGATGCTCGAACCGGCTGCCCTTGGCGAGACCGCCGGCGATCCACACGACGGAGCCGTCGGCGAAGCTGGTGAGCGAGGCGTTGGCGGCGTGCGCGTTCGTCGCCTTCGAATCGTCGACGAAGCGGATCGTGCGGCCCTGCGCGTCGGCGGCGGTGGCGGCGACGGTCTCGATGCGGTGGCCGCCCGGATGGAACGCCTTCAGCGCCTCCAGCGCCTTCGCCTTGTCGGCGCCGTAGCCGAGCACGAGCGCGAGCGCGGTGAGCGCGTCGGCGAGCAGATGCGGGTAGATGGTGCCGTCGGGTTCGGTCAGATGCGTGAATTCGGCGATGGGCGCGATGCGCGTCGTCTCGCCGGGCTCGCCGCCGGCGACGCCGCTCCTGTCGACGATCCAGCCGTCGGCGACGCCGATCTGGCCGGCCTCGGGCTCGTGGAGCGTGAACCCGACCTTGAGGCACCCCTCCGCGGGTTCGGCGGCCTCGGCCTTGGCGGTGACGAGCGCGTCGTCCGCGTTGTAGACGAGCGCGCGTTTGACGCCGTGGAACACCTTCGCCTTGTCGGCGGCGTAGTTCTCGCGGCCGCCGTGCCAGTCGAGATGGTCGTCGGCGATGTTGGTGATGGCGGCGCAGTCGAGCGCGAGCGAATCGGTGAAGTGCAGCTGGAACGAGCTCAGTTCGACGCACAGCACGTCGTGCGCGGGATTGGTGGCGCAGCGCGACAGCGACATCGCCATGTTGCCGGAGGCGATGTTGCCGGCGCACGGCGCGTCGAGACCGCAGGCGGTGAGCATCGCGGAGGTCATCTCGGTGGTGGAGGTCTTGCCGTTGGTGCCGGTGATGCCGATCCAGCCGGCGGGACGGCCGGTGTGCGCGGAGTCGACGCGCAGGCGCCACGCGAACTCGACCTCGCTCATCACCGGGATGCCACGGCGCTGCGCCTCGAGCACGAACGGCGTGCGCGGGTTGAACACGGGCGACGACATGACGTAGTCGACCGTATCCCAGTCGATCGCGTCGAACGAGTGGAGGTCCGCCTCCGGCTTGCGCTCGTCGACGCCGATCACGTGCGCGCCGCGCTCCCGCAGCACCTCGGCCAGCGACGTGCCCGACACGCCGAGTCCGGCGATGACGACGGTCTTTCCTGTGATGTCCATGACTTGATCCCCCTTAGGATGTCCGCATGATGTCCGCGGCGCCGCGACGGGCGGCCTCGGTTCCAGCGGCATTATTCCAATCGAATGTTACGCGGGAAGGCCTGGTCCGGGAAACCTTCCGGATACGCCGGGATGCGCCCGGATCAGCCGAACAGTAGGCCGGAACGGGTCACCCAGTCGCCGTAGAAAACGACGAGGCCGATGAGCACGAACATGAGCTCGATCATCCAGAAGCGCACGACGACCTTCGACTCCTGCCATCCGCACAGCTCGAAGTGGTGGTGGATGGGCGCCATCTTGAACACGCGCTTGTGCGTGGCCTTGAAGTAGCCGACCTGGATGACGTCGCTCATCGCCTCGATGACGTACAGACCGCCGATGATGACGGCGAGGAACTCGGTGTGCGTGGCGATGGAGAGCGCGGCGAACAGGCCGCCGAGCGCGAGCGAGCCGGTGTCGCCCATGAAGATCTCGGCCGGGTTCGTGTTGTACCACAGGAACCCGATGCAGGCGACGGCCGCGCACACGGCGATGATCGTGAGGTCGAGCGGGTCGGAGACGCCGTAGGCGAAGCCGTAGTGGCCGGCGCCCTTCAAGTGGTAGCTCTCCCAGAACGCGATGACGCCGTAGCCGGTGAACGCGATCATCGAGGAGCCGGCGGCGAGGCCGTCGAGGCCGTCGGTGAGGTTCACCGCGTTCGTCCACGCGGCCATGAGGAAGTTCACCCAGATCACGAAGATGACGATGGCGACGGCGCGGCCGGCGAAGTCGAAGCTCAGGAACGGCTTCTCGATGAAGCTCATGCCGGCCTGCGCGCTCGGGAACCCGTTCTTGGTGGGGATGAGGAGCGCGAGCACCGCGTAGATGGTGGCGAAGATGAACTGGCCGATGAACTTGCCGCGCACGGTCAGGCCCTCGTTCTGCTTCTTGCGCACCTTGGCGAAGTCGTCGATGAAGCCGAGCAGGCCCATGGAGAGCATGGCGAACAGCACGAGCACCGCGGACCAGGAGGGCGCGTCGCCGTTGTGCAGGTAGCGGTAGAGCGCGGAGGCGGCCCAGCCGAGCAGGATGGCGAGGTTGATGACGACGCCGCCGAGCGTCGGCGTGCCGCGCTTGACCAGATGAGACTGCGGGCCGTCCTGGCGGATGTACTGGCCGTAGTGCAGTTTGTGCACGAGGCGGATGAGCATCGGCGTGCCGGCCAACATGACGACCAACGACACGAGCATTCCAATGATGAGCGCGATCACTTGCTGTTCCTTTGTTCTGTCTGTTCCCTCGCCGGGGTCTGTATCCCGGCGTTCTCCCGTATGTCCCGGACCCGTGCCGGCGTCACGCGTCCGGCGTCCAGCGCGCGGCGAGCGCGCTCAGTCCGGAGGCGTGCGACCCCTTGAGCAGCACGACGGTGCCGGCATGCTCCCGTGCGGCGGCACGCACGAGCGCGTCGGCCGCTTCGGTGTCGTGCACCTGGGCGACGGCCGCCGCGTCCATGCCCGCCTGCGTCGCGCCCTGCGCGATCGAGGCGGCGAGCGCGTCGAACTCCGGGTCGGTCGGCGAGCCGACGGCGATGACCCGGTCGACGCCGGCGCGTGCGGCGTACTCGCCGATGCCGCGGTGCAGGCCCTGTTCGTCGCCGCCGAGTTCGAGCATCGCGCCGAGCACGGCCACGCGGTAGGGTTCGGCTTCGCGGCCGGCGCCCCAGCGGGCGAGGCCGTCGATGCCGGCCTTCATCGAATCCGGGTTCGCGTTGAACGAGTCGTCGATGAGCGTGAACTCCGCGTCGCCCTTGCGCACCGTGGAGACGGCCATGCGGTGCGGGCTGATGCGCTTCTGCTCGCCGAGCGTCGCGGCGATCGCGTCGAGGTCCATGCCGAGCCGGCTGGCGACGGTGGCGGCGGCGAGCGCGTTCATCACGTTGTGCGCGCCAGGGATGCCCATCGTCACGTGCGCTTCCCGGCCGTCGGCGGCGACGAGCGTGAACGAGGCGCGGTCGGTCGCGTCGCAGGTCACGTCGCGCGCGGTGAGCGCGTCCTCGCCGGCGTGGGCCGGGTCGACGCCGAACCACAGGACGTCGCCGGGCGCGATGGCGGCCATGGCGGCGACGTGCGCGTCGTCGGCGTTGAGGACGGCCGTGCCGCCGGGCACGAGGCCGTGCACGATCTCGGATTTCGCCTGCGCGATGCGTTCGACGGAGCCGAATTCGCCGAGGTGGGCGACGCCGACCTTGAGCACGATGGCGATGTCCGGCGGGGCGATGCGCGTGAGTCCGGCGATCTCGCCGACGTGGTTGGCGCCCATTTCGGCGACGAAGTAGCGGGTGGTCTCCCCCACCGTGAGCGCAGTGAGCGGCAGGCCGATGTCGTTGTTGAACGAGCCGACCGGGGCGACGGTCTCGCCCATCGTGGCGAGCAGCGTCTTGAGCAGGTCCTTGGTGGTGGTTTTGCCGACCGATCCGGTCAGTCCGATGAGCGTGAACGGCTCGCCGGTGGCACGACGCAGTTCGATGTTGCGCTTCGCGAGCGCGCCGAGCGCCGCGACCGTGTCGTCGACGACGATCTGCGTGACGTCGGCGCCGGCGATCTCGTGGTCGACGATCGCGGCGACGGCGCCCTGGGCGCCCACGCGCGTCACGTAGTCGTGGCCGTCGACGCGTTCACCCTTGATGGCGACGAACACGCTGCCCTCGCCGACCTGCCTGGAATCGCTGACCGTGTGACGCGCGACCGCGCCTTCCGGCACCGCGCCCTGCGCGGGCGGGACGATGCGTCCGTGGGTCGCCTCGGCGATCTGCGCGATGGTCATCGGCATCATTGTGCTGTCCGTCAAACCTTCAATCCTCCGTCGTTCGTTGTTTCCCATGTGGTCCTGTGTATCCGTCCGCGCTAGTTGAGGTCGCCGGCCACGCGCAGCGCGTTCCTGATGTTGTTGCGCCGCACGCCCGCCGCGAGCACCATGGCGATGGCGAGGGACAGGCGGCGCCGTTCCTCGTCCGTGTCGGCGGTGGTGGCGAGCCGTGCCAGCGTGTCCGACTCCTCGGTGCGGCTGGTCACGCGCATCTGCTCGTCGGCGCGGAAGCCGTATTCGTCCTGCATGCGTTCGATCACGGCGCGGTCCGCGTTCGCGGGTGCCGGCGTCTCGGATCCGAACACGTCGACGCTGACCGATTCGAGCGCGTGCGCGGCGACGGTCAGATCGTCCATGGCGATGACCACGGCCGCGGCGCCGTCCTCCGCGCACACGGCGAGCGTGCGCTGCAGGTCGAGCACGCCGAGCGGATAGTCGAGGTCGAGACGGCGTTCCAGCGAGTACGAGCCGCCGACGCTGATCACGCCCACGGGGTTGCCGAGCATGTGCAGGAATTTGGCGAGCTTGTCGACCACCGCGACGCTCTCCGAGGGGGTGCCGGCGCTCACGGCGAACACGGCGAGCGTGTTGGACGGGTTGCCGGCCATCTGCGCGGCCAGCGTGCCGAGCTCCTCGTCGGTGGGCGTCGCGTACAGGATCGGCATGTCGGGCGCTTCGGGGAGGTTGGCGCGCGTGGTCTCGGGCACGATGGCCGCGTACGCGCCCTTGCGGCGGGCGCGGCGCAGCGTCTCCACGTCGAGGTCCTGTTCGGACCACAGCAGCGCGCCGGGGACGACCGAGTCGACGTCGTCGGCGAGCGAGGTGACGGTCACGGACTTCGCGAACGGCGGCACCAGCTCCCAACCGTAGTGTTCGACGAGATGCCCGAGTGTCATGCGCTGCATGATGGACTCGCTCACTGCGCTCATATTCTCCCTTTCGCCCGTGTCCTACCACTCAACCGGAATAGCATCCGTGCGCGGCGTCGAGGTCGGCACCTCGTACTTCTGCATGAGGAATTCACCGATCTGCGCGAACAGCTTGCCGGATGTGGTACCACCATACATGCCGTCCGGGTCGAGCATGACCACGGTCACGACGTAGCGCGGATTGTCGGCGGGGATGATGCCGGAGAAGTCGGCGATGATCGAGGTGAGCTGGCCCGTGGAACCTACTACCTCGGCGGTGCCGGTCTTCGCCGCGACGCGGTAGCCGTTCACGCTCGCCGTGTTCTTGTACTCCTCGGCGACCGACTCCATCGCGTTCTTGATCTCATTCGACACGCCCTCGTCGATGACGCGCGTCGCCTCGCCGTGCGTCTCGTCGGTCACGTGGCCGTCCGCGTCGGTCACGGACTTGATGATCGACGGCTGGCGCATGACGCCGCCGTTCGCGATGACCGACACGGCGCGCGTCAGCTGCAGCGCGTTGACCGTGTAGCCCTGACCGAACAGGATCGTGTCCTTCGTGCGGCCGTCCCACGATTCGGGCGTGCCGAGCACGCCCTGCGACTCGCCGGGCAGGTTCAGGCCGGTGGGCTGTCCGATGCCGAACTTGGTGAGCATGTCGTAGCGCTGCTGCGAGGTCACGTTCTCGGAGGCCATGACCATGCCCACGTTCGACGAGTTCTGCAGGATGCCGGCGAGCGTCCAATGCTTCGTCTCGTGTTCGACGGCGTCGTGGAACTTCTGGCCGTTGCTCTTCGTGTACTCGTAGGGCACAGTGAACTTGTCGGTGATCTTGTGCGCGCCGTTCTGCAGGATCGCGGCGAGCGCCGGCACCTTGCCGATGGAGCCGGGTTCGAAGGTCTGGCTGACGGCGCGCGAGACGGACAGTTTCGCCTCGTCGGAGCCGGCCTTGATCTGGTCGGAGTCCTCCAGGGCGACGATGCCGCCGGTCTGCGTGTCCAGGACGACGGCGATGCCCCACTGCGCGTTGCTGGATTTGACGCCTTCGGTGAGCACCTTCTTCACATACCAGTCCACGTCGGCGTCGATGGTCAGGGTCACGTCCTTGCCGTTGACCGCGTCCTTCGACTCGGTGACGGTGCCGGGGATGACCTCGCCGCCGTTGCCCCGCTGGTAGACGGTGTACCCGTCGGTGCCGCTCAGCGTCTTGTCGAGGGTCTGTTCGAGGCCGGCGGCCCCGCGTCCCTCGTCGTTGACGCCGCCGAGGAGGGAGCCGAGCAGCGTGTTCTCGGCGTAGACGCGTTCGCTGCTGAGTTCGCCGTAGACGATGCCGTACAGGCCGAGCTTGTCGATCTGGCGTTTGACCTGCGGGGTGACGTCCTTCTTGATGACGACGTACTGGCCGGTGCCGTTGAGCATGGCGCCGAGCTCCATCGCGTCCATCTTGAGGATGGGGGCGAGCAGGCGCGCGACGGCGGCCGCGCCGGTCGCGCCGACCGGCTTGCCGTCGATCTCATGGCAGTAGCCGAGGGATTCCGCCTGCTTGGAGCCGCAGGCGACCGGGGTGAACGAGGTGGCCGAGTCGGGCACGCCGATGATGTTGTAGCGTTCGACGCTCTGGGCGAGCACGGTGCCGTTCGCGTCGAGGATCTTGCCGCGGTTGGCGCTGGAGACGATCTTGGCGGTGCGCGCGTTGGTCGCGGCCTGCGCGGTGGCGCGGCCCTCAAGCAGCTGCACGCAGGCGAGACGGCCGAGGCATATGGCGGCGATCACGGCGAGCACCAAGGCCACGGCGAGGCTCTTGACCATGAAACCGTCCAGCCCGTGGGCGCGGGTGAACGCCTGGAATCGCTTCTTCATCACTGGCCGCCTTCCTGAGGCTCCTGGTATCCGTTCAGATCGATGGTCACGGATCCGGACTGCGGGACCATGCCCATGTCGCTGGCCTTCTGCGGCAGCGACGCCTCCAACTGGTCGAGCTTCGCCTGGTCGTCCTGCACGTCCTGGGTGAGACGGCTGATCGAGGTCTCCAGCTGGGAGGTCTCGAACGCGTTGGACACCATCTGCGTGCGCAGCATGAGCGCGCCGATCAGCGTGGACGCGAGGAACGCGACCGCGACGACGATATGCACGGTCGGTGCGGACCGGGTCCTCACCCAGGTCATGAACCGGCCGAAGCCGGCCGCGAACCCGGTTCGGGCGTCCGCTCCGCCGTCGACGACGCGCAGTTCGGGACGGGACGCGGGACGGGACGCCGGTTCGGGACGGCGGGATGCGCTCGTGGAGCGCGCGGTACGTGCCGATGCGGCCATGTCAGTTCCTCCCTCCGCGCCTGCGACGGGCGTTCGTTCCACGTCCGCCATGTGCGGTTTCGTCGGGGCGCATGTCCCGTTCGAATCGTTCGATGATGCGTTCCGGCAGCGGTCTCGCCAGTTCGACGGCGCGCAGCCTGACGGAGGCGGATCGCGGGTTCGCCGCGATCTCCGCCTCGTCGGCTTTAAGCGCGCCGCGCGTCAGTTCCCTGAAGAACGGGCGGGCGTCCGGCGGGACGACGGGCATGTCGGGCGGCACGTCGGCCTTGAGCCCCTGCGCCATGAAGGATTTGACGGTCTTGTCCTCCAGCGAGTGGTAGGACTCGACGACGATCCGGCCGTGGGCGCCGAGCCGCAGCGCGATCTGTGGCAGGGTGCGCGCGAGCTTGTCGAGTTCGCCGTTCACTTCGATGCGCAACGCCTGGAAGACGCGCTTCGCCGGGTTCCCGGCGGGACGGTGCGCCTTCGGAATCACCTCGTCGACGAGCGAGTTGAGCTGCGCGGAGGTGGTCAGCGGGCCGTGCTCCTGCCGGCGTCTGACGATCTCGCGGGCGATCGGCTTGGAGAACTTCTCCTCGCCGTAGGTGCGGAAGATGCGCGTCAGCTCGCGTTCGTCGTATTCGGCGAGCACGCGGGCGGCGGTGAGCGGCTGGCTCACGTCCATGCGCATGTCGAGCGGGGCGTCGTGGGAGTAGGAGAAGCCGCGGTCGGTCTCGTCGATCTGCAGGCTCGACAGGCCGAGGTCCATGAAGGCGGCGTCGACACGGCCGATGCCGTGCGCGTCGAGCGCCTCGGTGAATTCGTCGAAGGCCGCGTGCACGGGGATGAACCGGTCGGCGAGCCCCTCGCGTCCCATGCGTTCGGTGGCGAGCGCGAGCGCCTCGGCGTCGCGGTCGATGCCGACGAGGCGGGCGTTCGGCGCCGCCTTGAGGAACGCGGTGGCGTGGCCGGCGAGACCGAGCGTGCAGTCGACGATCACCGGATGAGCGGTCTTGGCGAGGCCGGAGGTGACCAGTCGCACGCAGTCGTCGAGCAGGACCGGCTGATGGATCGCGGCCGGATCCCTCGTCTCGCCCGTCGCGGCGTTCATGTCGCCCGTGTCGGCCATGTCCTGCTCCTTGGATCGTTCGTGGTTCACCGTCGTCGCGGTCTCCGTTCCGTTGGTTCGTTCGTTTCGTTCGATGGTCTCGTCCATATCCGTATGGCTCCGGCCCGCCGTCGCGCTCACAGTCCCACCTCCGGCAGGACGTCGTCGGCGATGTCGGCGTACCCCTGCTCCTTGTCGGCGAGATAGGACTCCCACGCCTCGCGGTTCCAGATCTCGGCGCGCGTGCCGACGCCGATCACGACGATGTCGCTGCCGAGGTTCGCGTAGTCGCGCAGCATCTGCGGCACGAGCACGCGGCCCTGCTTGTCGGGATCCTGGTCGACGGCGCCGGACAGGAAGACGCGCAGGTAGTCGCGCGCCGCCTTGTCGCCCATCGACGTGCGCTGAATCTGCATCGCGATGCGACGGAACTCCATGGCGGGCAGCAGATACACGCAGCGTTCCTGCCCGCGCGCCATGACCAGCCCGGTGCCGAGCTGCGCGCGCATCTTGGCGGGCAGGGCCATGCGGCCCTTCGCGTCAATCTTCGGGGTGTAGGTGCCGAGCATGAGCGGCGGCAGGCCCATCGGCGCGGGCTGCGCCGGCGTCGCGGCCGCGGGAGGCGGAGCGACGGGAGACGCGCCCTCCGCCGGTGTCTGAGCCCCCGGCATCGCGGCGCCCTGCCCCATCGGCATCTGGCCGGGCATGCCCATGGCGGGGTACATCGGGTAGCCCGGATAGGGGTATCCCTGGTATCCGGCGTATCCCTGGCCCGACTGGGCGGGGCCGAATCCCTCCTCCTGCATACCGTTCACGGTCTCGCCGGCCATCCGCCCCACCTCCTTCGCACACCATCCGGGCACACTCCGACCACACTGCTTCCCCACTCTACCCCACTTTCCCCCATTTTTCCCCACGCACTCACACAATTCGCGCTTTTTCGGCGGGTTACGGACCTCCGAGGCGCTCCGGCTACGCACCAAGGACGAATTCACCCGGAATTCACCTCGTCCCCGGACCGACCCGCCGGCCACGTTCGGGGTGTGGAGTAGATTGGAATACTCAAGTTTTCAGGAACCAGAACAGGGGATTCGGAACACATGTCGAGTTACGCCTCGCAGATCGAGGAGGAGCAGCACGCGGTCAGCCGCGCATACGACCGTCTGGACGCGTTGCGCGCCCAGGCCAGGCAGCGTCTCGACGCCGTGCGGGCCGCGGGATCGCACGGTTCGCCGACGCAGCGCACCGAACGCGACTCGTTCGCCACGATGTACGAGGACCGGCTCACGCAGCTGCGCGCCGTCGAGGACCGTCTCGTGTTCGGGCGTCTCGACGACAGGACCGGCGGCCGACGCTACATCGGCCGCATCGGCCTGTCCGACGACCGCCACGTGCCGATGCTCACCGACTGGCGCGCCGAGGCGGCACGTCCGTTCTACGAGGCAACGCCGTCGCATCACGGCGACATCGTGATGCGACGCCACATCACGCTGAGCTTCCGCGACGTGGTCGCGTTGGAGGACGAGGTGCTTGACATCCACTCCGATCAGGTCGGCGAGGCGTCGAAGTCGGGCACGCTGACCGGCGAGGGCGCCCTGCTCGCCTCGCTGAGCTCCCGGCGCACCGGCAAGATGACCGACATCGTCGCCACCATCCAGGCCGAGCAGGACCACATCATCCGTTCGGCGATGGACCGCGCGGTCGTCGTGCAGGGAGGCCCCGGCACCGGCAAGACCGCGGTGGCGCTGCACCGCGCCGCCTACCTGCTGTACACGCACCGCCGCACGCTGGAACGTTCCGGCGTGCTCGTCGTCGGCCCCAGCTCGACGTTCCTGCACTACATCGACCAAGTGCTGCCCTCGCTGGGCGAGACCGGCGTGGTCTCGCGCACCATCGGCGACCTCATCCCCGGCGTCGAGGCCACCGCCGTGGATTCGCCGCGCGCCGCATGGCTCAAGGGCGACCACCGCATGGCCAACGCGGTGCGCAACGCCGTCGCCGCGCGCGAACGCGTGCCCGCCGACCTGCCGGTCGTGCAAATCAACGGTATGCCGGTGCCGATGCTCGCCACGGACGTCGAACAGGCGATCGCCGACGCCAAACGCACCCGACAGCCGCACAACAAGGCGCGCGAGACGTTCGTCAAGTCGATGATCTCCGCGATGCGCATCCGCTACGAGGAGCAGCTCGACTACACGCCCGACCAGGACGAGGTCAACCGCGTGGTCTCCCTGCTGCGCATGAACGACAAGGTGCGCGTCGCGCTCAACCTCGCCTGGCTGCCGATGAACGGCATGTGGCTCATCGACGACATGTTCTCCAAGCCGGCGAAACTACGCCGCTACGCCCCATGGCTGAGCGACGAGGAGGTGGCCGAACTGACCCGACCGAAGGGGGCGCCGATCACCCGCTCGGACGTGCCGCTGCTCGACGAGGCGCTGGAGCTGCTCGGCGACGATCCGAAGCTCGCGTCGCGTCGACGCCGCGAGGAGGCCGCGCAGGCCGAGCAGCTGCGGTTCGCGCAGGACACGCTCGCCCAGAACGGCATCGGCACGGGCCTCGTCACCTCGCAGATGCTGCTCGACCAGATCAACGGCTCGGACGCCGAGGCGACCGCGCAGGCCGCCGGCCGCGACCGCGAATGGACGTACGGGCACGTCGTCGTCGACGAGGCGCAGGAGCTCACCGCCATGGACTGGCGCATGCTCATGCGCCGCTGCCCGTCGCGCTCGTTCACGATCGTGGGCGATGTGGCGCAGACCAGCGCGCTCGGCGGCACCCGTTCGTGGGCGAAGACGATGAACCGCCTGTTCGGCCGCGGCCGCTGGGATTTGAACGAGCTGACCATCGACTACCGCAACCCTCAGGAGGTGTCGGATCTCGCCGGACGGTTCGCCGAGGCGCAGGGGCTCTACATCTCCACCGTGCACGCGGTGCGCCGCATCCCCGGCTCCGTGTTCCGCCTGACGGTCGCCTCGCGCGGCGAACTGTGCGCGGCGGCGGCGCGCGAGGCCGCCGGACTGGCGGAACGGTTCGTCGCCCAAGACGGCACGGGCCGCGTGGCGGTGATCGCCGCCGACGCGCTGCTGCCCGGACTGCGCGACGCGATGGATGCCGCCCTGCGCGACGTGCTCGGCGCCGCCGAGGCGGAACGGCTCGCCGCGCAGGAGCCGTGGGATCGTCAGGTGGACGTATGCGGCACCGAGACGGTGAAGGGACTCGAATACGATGCGGTCGTGCTCGTCGAGCCCGGGCTCATCGATCAGGAGGCACCGAGCCGTCTGGTCGCCGCCGCCGACCTGTATGTGGCGATGACGCGTCCGACGCAGCGTCTGGCCATCGTTCGAACCTCATTGGACGAAAAGGACTTGGAACTCTAAGGTGGGAAGCATGCCTAAAGCACTGTTACTGGAGAACATTCACCCGGACGCGGCCAAGTCGCTGCGCGATCACGGGTTCGAAGTGGAGACGATGAAGGGGGCCTTGAGCGAGGACGAGCTCATCGACGCGCTGGACGGCGTCGACGTGGTGGGCGTGCGCTCCAAGACGAATGTGACGCGCCGCGTGCTCGAGGCGCGCCCGACCCTCTCCGCGGTGGGCTGCTTCTGCATCGGCACGAACCAGGTCGACCTCGATTTCGCGGGCGAACAGGGCATCGCCGTGTTCAACGCCCCGTATTCGAACACGCGATCCGTCGTGGAGCTCGTGCTGTGCGACATCATCTGCCTGATGCGCCGCATCCCCGCCCACACGCATCATCTCAAGCACGGCGTGTGGGACAAGACCGCCACCGGTTCGCATGAGGTGCGCGGCAAGACCCTGGGCATCATCGGCTACGGCAACATCGGCTCCCAGCTGAGCGTGCTCGCCGAGGCGATGGGCATGCGCGTCGTGTTCTACGATCTGGAGGAGAAGCTGGCGCTCGGCAACGCGCACCGTTGCGCCACGCTCAACGAGCTGCTCGAACAGTCGGACGCGGTGACGATTCACGTGGACGGCCGCAAATCGAACACCGGGTTCTTCGGCGAGGACCAGTTCGCCCACATGAAGCAGGACGCGATCTTCATCAACGCCTCGCGCGGCTTCGTCGCCGATTTGGGCGCGTTGAAGCAGCATCTGGATTCCGGGCACCTGTCCGGCGCCGCCGTGGACGTGTTCCCCGTGGAGCCGAAGAAGACGGGCGACCCGTTCGAGACGGCGCTGGCCGACGAGGACAACATGATCCTCACCCCGCACATCGGCGGTTCGACCCTGGAGGCGCAGGAGGCGATCGGCCACTTCGTCTCGCAGCGTCTTGAGGATTACTGGGAGAAGGGATCGACCTCGCTGTCGGTGAACCTGCCGCAGATCAATCTGGGCGCGAACCGTGGCGTGGCGCGCATCGCCCACCTGCACGCGAATCTGCCGGGCGTGCTCGCCCATGTGAACCGCGTGCTCGGCGAGGAGAACATCAACATCGCCGCCCAGTCGCTCGGCACCGAAGGCGAACTCGGCTACGTGGTGACCGACGTGTCCCAGCGTCCCTCCAAGGAGGCTCTGGAGGCCCTGCGCTCCATCGAGGGCACGATCCGCATGCGCGTGATCTCCTGATCCGGCGGGGGGTTCTCGGCATCCCCGCGCCCGTATAATGAATGGCCCGCTGACGGTATGTCCGTCCGCGGGCCATCGTCGTTCAGGTTTCCGTCCTCCTGACTCCCCTACGGGCATTGATTCCCCTACGGGCATCCGCGAGGATGGATACTCAATTCCTTCTTCTTACTCCTCCTTGAGCGCGTCGATCGCCTGCTGGAAGTCGGACAGGTTCTCGAAGTTCTGGTAGACGCTGGCGAACCGCAGGTAGGCGACCTGATCGAGTTCCTTCAGCGGCTTGAGGATGGCCTTGCCGACCTCGTCGGACGTGACCTGCGCCTGCCCGGTGGACCGCAGGTCCTCCTCGACGCGCTGGCCGAGCTTCCTCAGGTCGTCCTCCTTGACCGGACGCCCCTGGCAGGCCTTGCGCACACCGGAGATGACCTTGTCGCGGTTGAACGGCTCCAGGCTCCCCGACCGCTTCTCCACCAGCAGCGTGGTGGTCTCCAATGTGGTGAACCGCTTATTGCAATGCAGGCACATGCGCCTACGACGAATCGAATAGCCGTCTTCGCTGACGCGGGTCTCGATGACCTTCGTCTCGGCATGGTGACAATACGGGCAATGCATACCATCAACCATAGCGTGACCCACGCCGCACGCCGTGCGGACGGGGTTTCGACGCGCCGCGGCACCCATCTCCGGCACGGGCCGGCGCCTCACCGTCGCGCGCGCCGCCGCCCCGAAGCCCCGCCCGCCATCCGAGGAGCCCCGCCCGCCACCGGACATGCACGTCACCGTTCACCTCCCGTCTCGTCGGGTTCCTCCGGCACGATGATGCGCTGCCCGACCCGCACCTGCGTGCCGTCCATGCCGTTCAGGCGCTTGAGTTCGTCGACCGACGCCGACACGTCGCCGCCCTCCGGGGTGATCATCTCCGCATAGGTCCACAGCGACTGGCCCGGCTGCACCGTGTAGCTCGTCACCTCCACCGGCGTCGAGGCGCCGGTCGCCTGCTTCGGCGACGAGAACACGCCGACCACCACCCATACCGCGACCATCGCCATCACCAGCACGACCATTCGCCTCATCGCCCTCACCATGACGACCACCTCTTTCGAACAGATGTTTTATCGAACAGTTGTATTGATTGTTGCACGGATGTTCGATTCGCGCAACCCGCCGTGTCGAACATATGTTTTGCCGTTTGTTCGAATCCGCGTTATGCTTGCACCATCACGATGGAAAGGAGTGCGCCATGAGCACGATCCCGTTCACCCCCCGCGACGCCGGGCAGCCGGACGAGCGCGACCTGACGGAACGTCAACGAATGATCCTCGACGCGATCAGGGACTACCAGAACGAGCGCGGCTTCTCCCCCTCCTTCCGGGACATCGGCAGGGCGACCGGCCTGAAGAGCCCGTCATCGGTCAAACATCAACTGCAGACCTTGGCGGAGAAGGGCTTCATCCGCCTCAATGCGAACAAGGGCCGCGCCATCGAAATCCTTTCTCCGGCGACCGCGACGACTTCCGGCGCGACCGCCGGCGGCATCGGCACGACACCCGCACCCGAGTCCGCCGTCGATGGCGAGGGCGCTCCGGTGGTGGTGCCGTTCCCCGCTTCGGTGCGTGAATCCCGTGACGTGCCGCTGGTGGGCCGCATCGCGGCTGGCGTGCCGATCACCGCGGAGCAGCATGTCGAGGACGTGATGCGCCTGCCCGAACGGCTCACCGGGCCGGGAGGCAACCTGTTCATGCTGGAGGTCCATGGCGATTCGATGGTCGACGCCGCCATCTGCGACGGCGACTTCGTGGTGGTCCGCGAACAGCATGACGCGGTGAACGGCGACATCGTCGCCGCCCTGCTCGACGGCGAGGCCACGGTGAAGACGTACCGCAGCGAGGGTGGTCATCTGTGGCTGATGCCGCATAATCCGGCCTATCCGCCGATCGACGGCACTCATGCGACGATCATGGGGCGCGTGGTCACGGTGCTGCGTCGCCTGTAGCGGCGGACACACCCACGCGGCCGTCGTTCATCGCCGCGCCCCGCCAAGGCGATTCCCGCCTGCGTGAGGAATCGCGTGCTATAGTCGTCATCGTCATGGACCCCGGCAGAGCGCCGGGGTCCTCGTGTTTTCGGGCGCTACCGGGAATGGTAGTGAGAAACGGTCTCACCTGCGTGGGACCGATGGAAGCGAGGTGTCACGTCATGGTTCACGATCATGCGCAGGATTCGGCCGCGGTGCGGCAAGCCGGCGGCGAGGCGGCGGCCCACCGTCGTAGGCTCACGGCCACGTTGGCGGTGACGGCTTCGGTGTTCGTCGTGGAAGTGGTGGCCGCGGTGTTGACCGGCTCCCTTGCCCTGCTGGTGGACGCCGGCCATATGCTGACGGACATGTCGGTGCTGATCGCCTCGACGGTGACGGCGGTGTTGATGGCTCGCAGACCGAGCAGCACGCGCACATGGGGTTGGGCGCGGCTTGAGGTGCTGACCGCAGCGGCCGGCGCGGTGGTGCTGCTCATCGTGGGCGTGTATGCGCTGGTGGAGGCGGGCATGCGCCTGTTCGGCGGGGCCGCGCACGGCATCGACGACGTGAACCTCCTGCTGTTCGTGGGCGTACTGGGCTTGTCCGCGAATGTGGCGTCGATCTTCATTCTCGCCTCGCAGCGAGGCGACAACATGAACATGAAGGCGGCGTTCCTTGAGGTGATGAACGACGCGTTGGGGTCGGTGGCGGTGGTCTTGTCCGCCCTGGTGATGATGTCGACGGGCTGGATGGGCTTCGACGCGGTGGCGGGCGGCGTGATCGCCCTGATGATGATCCCCCGTGCCGTCTCGCTGCTGCATAAGGCGATGCATGTGCTGTTGGAGGAGACGCCGGAGGGTCTGGATCTGGACGAGGTGCGCGAACACTTGGAACAGGTGCCGCATGTGGTGGCGGTGCACGACCTGCATGCGAGCACCGTGTCGACGGGCATGCCGTTCCTGATGGCGCATGTGGTGGTGGAGAAGGGCATGACGATGGAGCAGGCGGCGGGAGTCCTCGAACAGCTGCAGGATTGCCTGCGCGAGCATTTCCCCGTCTCGGTTCCGCACACCACGTTCCAACTGGAGCCGGAAGGCTACGACTCCCCCTCCGACGAGTCCCTTCACGAGTAGCGGACCGCCAACCACCCTCAGTCGGCCTCCGGCCGACAGCTCCCGCCAGCGGGAGCGAAAAAGAACAACCCCTGCACGGGCCACAAGGCATCCGTACAGGGGTTATTTCATGAAAAAACGTTCTACGCGTGCGGTCTCAAGGCGCGGAGAGTGAAGGCGTACGAAGGTACGTCGAACTCTCCGCAACGCAGAGAACGCTCCGTAGAACGGTTTTTCATCAGAAGCCGAACTGGGCGGCGGTCTCCTTCAGCGTCTCGGCGGAGCGCTTGAGGGCCGCGAGCTCCTTGTCGGAGACCGGGGTGTTGATGGCGGTGTTGACGCCGGTGCGGTTGATGAGGGTCGGGACGGACATGCACACGTCGGAGATGCCGTGGAAGTCCTTGAGCATGGAGGACACCGGCAGGATGCGGTTGGAGTCCTTGAGGACGGCTTCGATGATGTCGACGCCGGACATGCCGATGGCGTAGTTGGTCGCGCCCTTGCCGTTGATGATCTTGTAGGCGGCGTTCTTGACGTCCTGGTGGATCTGCTCGCGGGTGGCGGCGTCGAGCGGCTCGTGGCCCGGCAGCGGGTTCCAGTCGAGCATCGGGACGCCACCGATGGTGGCGGAGGTCCACAGCGGGACTTCGGAGTCGCCGTGTTCGCCGGCGATGTAGGCGTGGACGTTCTTGACGTTGACGCCGGTCTGCTGGGCGATGAGGAAGCGCAGGCGGGCGGAGTCGAGGTTGGTGCCGGAGCCGAAGACCTGGTTCTCGGGCAGGCCGGAGATCTTCTGGGCGACGTGGGTGGCGATGTCGACCGGGTTGGTGATGAGCATGTAGATGGCGTTCGGGGCGACCTTGACCAGGTTCGGGATGATGGCCTGGAGGATCTTGACGGTGGCGCCGACGAGCTCGAGGCGGGACTGGCCCGGCTTCTGGCGGGGGCCGGCGGTGATGACGACCATGTCGGCGTCGCGGCAGATCTCCGGATCGTCGGAGCCGTCGATGGAGACGGTCGGGTAGAAGCTGGAGCCGTGCTGCATGTCGAGCACCTCGGCCTCGACGCGCTCCTTGGCGATGTCCTCGAGGACGATCTCGCGGGCGATGCCGCGCTGGGCGGCGGCGAACGCGAGGGTGGAGCCGACGGCGCCGGCGCCGATGACAGCGAGCTTCGTGGGCTTGTTGACCAATTCAGCCATGTTAATGAACCTCTCTTAGAGTCAATGCCCGTTGCCGGGCATCATTCAACCAACGGCTACCAATGTACTCGCATTACGTGACGACGCGTCGAACGATGGTTGACGATTTCCTTGCAACGTCAACGTTGTTACCGCTCACACGCACATCGCGCGACACATGTGGGCAAAGTCACATCGCGTGTCATGGAGACACTGGACGTCGGCGCGACACCGCACGCCGCCGCGCCGCGCGTCAGTCGACGGCGACGGCGACGATGCGCGCCGCGAGATGCGCGTCGACGTCGGCGACGACCCTCACGCCGTCGTCGCGCCATTCGACGCTCCCGACGTGGCCGTACTCGCGCACCTGCGACAGCAGGGCGCCAGCCGTGTACGGCAGGAGCGCGTCCACGTGCACGTTGGGCACGGGCAGCAGCGATTCGACGGCGTCGCGCAGCGCGTCGACGCCGCGGCCGTCGAACGCGGAGACGATGTGCGCGTCCGGTTCGAGCGCGGCGAGCCGTTCCAGCGTGGCCTCGTCGCACATGTCGGCCTTGTTGAACGCGATGACGCGCGGGATGGATTCGGCGCCGTCGATGCCGGACAGCACCTCGTTGACCGCATCGATCTGCGAGAACGGGTCCGGGTGGGAGCCGTCGACGACGTGCAGGATCACGTCGGCCTCGGCGACCTCCTCCAGCGTGGATTTGAACGCCTCGACGAGCTGCGTGGGCAGACGGCGCACGAATCCGACGGTGTCGACGTAGGCGTAGAGGCGGCCGTCGCGCGCCTTCGCGCGGCGCACGGCCGTGTCGAGCGTGGCGAACAGCGCGTTCTCGACGAGTTCCGTCGATCCGGTGAGCCGGTTCGTCAGCGACGACTTGCCCGCGTTCGTGTAGCCGACGACGGCGATGGTGGGCAGCCCGTAGCGCCGGCGCGAGCCGCGCTTGACCTCGCGGGCGGGCGCCATCTCGCGGATCTGGCGCTTCAGGCGGGCGATGCGCGTGCGGATGACGCGTCGGTCCATCTCGATCTTCGTCTCGCCCGGGCCTCGCGAGCCGATGCCGCCGTCCGCGCCGGCCGCACGGCCGCCCGCCTGACGCGACAGGGACCCGCCCCAGCCACGCAGTCGCGGCAGCATGTATTCGAGCTGGGCGAGCTCCACCTGCGCCTTGCCCTCACGGCTGGTGGCGTGCTGGGCGAAGATGTCGAGGATCACGGCGGTGCGGTCGACGACCTTCACCTTGGCGGCGTCCTCGAGTCCGCGGCGCTGGCTCGGCGGCAGATCGTCGTCGACGACGATCGTGTCCGCCTCCTCGCGCGCGACGATGTCAGCAATCTCGCGCGCCTTGCCGGAACCCACGTAGGTGGCGGCATCCGGCTTGAGACGATGCTGGAGCAGGCCGTCGCACACCTCGGCGCCCGCGGTCTCGGCGAGCGCGGCGAGCTCGCGCAGCGACTCCTCGGCCTTGGCCTGCGTGGTCTTCGCGCTCGACCACACGCCGACGAGCACGACGCGTTCGAGGCGCACCTTGCGGTATTCGACCTCGGTGACGTCCTTGAGTTCGCCCAAGCCGGCGACGTGCTTCAGCTGGTTGCGCGACTCGCGTTCCTCCCACGCCTCGTCGTGGCGTTCCGCCCAACCGGCGCCGTTCCCCTCGTCGAGCAGCACCTCGGAGGATTCGGCGAGCACTCCCCCTCCGCCCGTCACGACGCCTTCCTCGTCGATGCGTCCGTCATGCGATGATTCATGGGTTGCGGGGCTGCTGCTCAATGTCACCTCTGGTCCGTCGGAAGGTTCCTCGATTGCGTTATGGTCCTTATTATCATCATTGAGGTGACATGCGCCGGCATGCGCACCATCGTACGGATGGTCCGGGCGCCGCGCGACGCGGACGTCGGGGCGGTAAGGAGTGTGAAGGACATCATGGCGGAACAGTATTTCGCGGCGGAACCGACGTCGAAGGACGTGCGTCGCACGATGCACGTCACCCTGCGCGGCCACGAGGCGGACGTGGAGACGTCGAACGGCGTGTTCTCCGGTTCGCGCGTGGATCTCGGCACGTCGGTGCTGCTCAGGCAGGCGCCGGAACCGCCGGAGACCGGCGATCTGCTCGATCTCGGCTGCGGCTGGGGCCCGGTCGCGCTGGCGTTGGCCGCCGAATCGCCCGAGGCGCGCGTGTGGGCGGTGGATGTCAACGAACGCGCGCTGGAACTGACCGCGTCGAACGCGCGTCGCAACGGTGCGGCGAACGTGCATGTGACGGCGACGGACGCGCATGGCGCGCCGCTCGCCGACCAGCCGCTCGACGTGTGCGAGACGCTGCCGGACGATCTCATGTTCGACGCGATCTGGTCGAACCCGCCGATCCGCATCGGCAAGGAGGCGCTGCACACGCTGCTGATGGCGTGGCTGCCGCGCCTGAAGCCGGGGACGGGCGCCGCGTATCTGGTCGTGCAGCGCAACCTCGGCTCGGATTCGCTGATCCCGTGGCTGGCAGACGCGCTCGGCGAGGGTTATGCGGTGGGCAAATACGCGAGCTCCAAGGGATTCCGTATCATTGAGGTTTTGCGAAAGTAACGACCAGTAGGAAGTCAGCCCAGCAGCATGCGTTTCGAATATCCAGCGGAATTGCCGGTCTCGGCGGCGCGCGACGAGATCGCCGACGCCGTCCGTCACAGCCAGGTGGTGATCGTCTCCGGACAGACCGGTTCGGGCAAGACCACGCAGCTGCCGAAGATCCTGCTGGAATTGGGGCGCGGCACGCACGGCAGGCAGATCGTGCACACGCAGCCGCGCCGCATCGCCGCGCGCACGGTCGCCGAGCGCATCGCCTCCGAGATGGGCGTGCGGCTCGGCGACGAGATCGGCTATCAGGTGCGTTTCACCGACGAAAGCTCGCCGAAAACGCGTCTGAGGGTCGTGACCGACGGCATCCTGCTCGCGCAGATCCAACGTGACCCGCAGCTGAGCCGCTACGACACGATCGTCATCGACGAGGCGCATGAGCGCAGCCTCAACATCGACTTCCTGCTCGGATACCTGACGGCCCTGCTGCCCAAGCGCCGCGATCTGAAGCTCGTCATCACGTCCGCGACCATCGACTCGGAGAAGTTCCAGGAGCATTTCGAACGCGCCCTGCATGAGAAGGTGCCGGTCATCGAGGTGTCGGGACGCACCTACCCGGTGCAGGTCGTCTACGAGCCGCTCGGCACGGCGCCCGCGCTGATGCGCGAGGTGCCGGGCTTCGCGACGGGCGCCAGGCCCGGAGACGCCGACTACGAGGAGCTGGCGAACGCGATCGCCGGCGAGGACGACGGCCCGTCGCGCGGGGGCCGCGGCTCGGGGCGCAACGCGAACTCGTCGTATGAGGACGACGGCATCACCGACATGCCGACGGCCGTGGCGCGCGCCTGCGCCGAGCTCGTCATCCACTCCTCGCACGAGCGGGGCCCGCGCGACATCCTCGTGTTCGCGTCCGGCGAGCGCGACATCCACGAATTCGAGGCGGCGCTGCGGCATCATTACGGCCCGCGCGCCGAGGACATGCGCCGCGCGGACGCCATCGAGATCATGCCGCTGTTCGCGAGGCTCTCCGCCGCCGACCAGCACAAGGTGTTCGAGGCGCATACGCACCAGCGCATCGTCATCGCGACGAACGTGGCGGAGACGTCGCTGACCGTGCCGGGCATCCGCTACGTGGTCGACCCGGGCACGGCGCGCATCTCCCGCTATTCGAAGACGGCGAAGGTGCAGCGCCTGCCGATCGAGCCGATCAGCCAGGCGAGCGCCAACCAGAGGAGCGGCCGATGCGGCCGTGTGGCGGACGGCATCGCGATCCGCCTCTACTCGCGCGAGGACTTCGAGACTCGCCCGCGCTTCACCGAGCCGGAGATCCTCAGGACCTCGCTCGGCGCGGTCGTGCTGCACATGCTGTCGGTGGGCGTGGCCCGCACCGCCGAGGACGTGACCGGCTTCGGATTCATCGACCCGCCGGACGTGAAGGCCGTCTCCGACGGCTTCAACGAGCTCACCGAGTTGAAGGCTGTGGCGAGGAAGCGCGGCGAGGTGACGCTCACGCATATCGGCCGCCAATTGGCGCGCATCCCGATCGACGTGAGGCTCGGACGCATGGTGATCGAGGCGGCGCGCACCACGTCGCCGAACACGCTGGCCGCGGTGCTCGTCGTCGTCGCGTTCCTGAGCCTGCAGGACCCGCGCGAACGCCCGGACGAGAAGCGCGAGGAGGCGGACCGCATCCACAACCGCTACGCCGACCCGACCTCCGACTTCCTCACGGCCCTGAACATCTGGGACCGCGTGTTCCAAGCGGACGGCAATCCGAGCAACAACGCGCTGCGCCGCATCTGCAAGACCGAGTACTTCAGCTGGCTGAGGATGCGCCAGTGGAAGGATCTGGTCGCCCAGCTGACACAGATGTGCCGCGAGATGAAATTCAAGGTGGGCGACCCTCTGCCCGCCTCGCGCGCGGGGCTGGAGATCCGGCAGCTGCCGATCAACCAGCAGGCCGCACATTCGATGTGCTGCTCGTGGGACGCCGAAGGCATCCACAAGTCGATGCTCGCCGGACTCCTGTCGATGATGGGCATGCAGGTGGTGCGCGAGCCGAAGGCCTCCGACTACGCGCACCTCAAGGGCGCGGCAAGGGCGAGGGCCCTGAAGCGCGCGCAGAAGATGTCGAAGAACGACTATCTGGGCGCGCGCGGCACGCATTTCGCCCTGTTCCCCGCCTCCGCGGTCGCCAAGTCGACGCCCAGCTGGGTGATGTCCACCGAACTGGTGGAGACGTCGCGCCTGTGGGCCCGGTATTCGGCGGTCATCGACCCGGCGTGGGCCGAGCCGCTGGCCGGTACGCTCACGCGCACCACGTACGCGGAGCCGCACTGGTCCGGTTCGCGCGGCTCGGCCGTGGCGACCGCGCGCGTGCTCCTCTACGGTCTGCCGATCGTGCAGGACCGCACCGTGCAGTGGGGCCGCATCAACCCGTTGGAGGCGCGCGACTTCCTGCTGCGTCAGGGACTCGTGGAGGGCGACATCCAGCAGCGGTTCAGCTACGACGACTTCGTCACGAAGAATCTCAAACAGCTGGAGGACGCGGCGGACGACGCGAACCGCACGCGCCAGATCGCCGAGACCGTATCCGATGAGGACCTGTTCGACTTCTACAACGCGGTCATCCCGCACGACGTGACGAGCGTCGCCGCCCTCGCGAAATGGTGGAAGGGCGAGCATGACGCGCATCCGACGATGCTCGACTTCGACCCGAGCAAGGTGGAGCGTCTCCAGTCCGCCGAATCGGTGAGCCTCGACGACTATCCGGACCATTGGCATACGCTCGGCACCGACGGCCAGCCGATCGACCTGCGTTTGAGCTACGTGTACGACCCGTCCGACAAGGCGGACGGCGTCACCGTGCACGTGCCGTTGAAGGCGCTCTCGCGCGTCACGCCCGAACAGTTCACGTGGAACGTGCCCGGCCTGCTCGACGAGCTCATCCTCGCGATGATCAAGGCGTTGCCGAAGAAGCTGCGCGTCCAGTTCGTGCCCGCGCCCGACGCGACGCGCAAGATCCGCGCGTGGATCGACGAGCATTACCCGGACCTGCCCGGCTCCGGCTCGCAGCGCAAGCCGAACCTGCCGCCGGAGGACGCGGTGGAGGACGGCACCGGCGGCATCGCGGGAGCGGCGGGAGGCGCCGCGTGGCCGGATCTCGCGCACGTGTTCACGCGCGCCGCGATCGAAACGGTCGGCGCACAGATCCACCCCGAAGTGCTGGGGCCGGAGCTCGTCGAACGGCTCTCCCCGTACCTCAGGATGACGTTCGCGGTCGAACAGCCGCTGGACGACGGGCGCGGTTCCGGGCGCGGCGACGGCCGCCGAGGACGCAGACGCAGCAGGAACGCCGTCAAGACGCTCGGCACCGGCAAGGATCTGAAGGCACTGCAGGTGAAATTCGCACAGGAGGCGCAGGTCTCCGCGCGCAAGGCCGTACGGCGGAAGGCCGACCAGGCCGCCGGCCAGGGCAAGCTCGTCGAACAGGCGAACCTGCTGCACAAGGCGGGCGCGACCACCGAGTCGCGTGCGTCGATGCTGTGGCGGGGCGCGCTCGACGCGCTGAAGCTCCCCGACGAACGCGTCTCGTCGCGTTGGCTCGGCACGGAGGCGCTCATGCTCGCCGCCGCCCCCTACAAGTCGACGAAGGCGCTCGTCGAGGACCTGCAGCTCGCGGCCGTCAAACGGCTGCTGCCCGACGTGGACCGTCTGCCCGACGACGAGGCGCTGGCCAACGCGGTGCTCGACGTGCGCGAAGTGTACGAGGACACCGTCTATCAGGTGGCGCACGACGTGATCGCGATCCTCAAACGCTACGCGGAAGTGGACAAGGCGGTGTCCGGCAAGGCGGACCTGCCGATGCTCTCCGTGCTCCAGTCGATCCGCGAACACATCGCCACGCTCGTCTACCCCGGGTTCATCGGCGCCGCTCCCCCGGCCTCGCTGCGGCACATCGAACGGTACCTGCACGCCGACCTCATGCGTCTCAACAAGGCCAAGTCGGACAAGAACCGCGACGTGAAATGGGCGTGGGAGGCGGACGAGGCGAAACAGCTCGTCGACAAGGCCATGGCCAAGGCGAAGGCCGAACCCGCGGGCCCCAGGCACGAGGAACTCATGCGCAAGGCCACGGACGCGCAATGGCTGTTGGAGGAGTTCTACGTGAGCCTGTGGGCGCAGGAGCTCGGCGCGCCCAAGCCGGCCAGCATGAACCGCATCCGCAAGGCGCTCGCCTGACCCTGCCGGTACAATCCGATACGACGACGATACCGGCGACGGCGAAGCCGCGTCGAAGAGACGCGAATCAGGAAACCCATCAACCAATCACAACAACGAAGGAAACGACATGGCACTGACCAAGAAGCAGATCAAGCAGCTGCGCGGCATGGCAAACACGATCAAGCCGCTCATCAACATCGGCAAGAACGACGTGACCGACGCGCTCGTCAAGCAGTCGAGCGAAACCCTGGAGAACCGCGAACTCGTCAAGTTCAGCGTGCAGGACGGTTCCGGACTGACCGCCAAGGAGGCCGCCGAGAACCTGGCCGGCCAGCTCGGCGCCGAAGTCGTGCAGACCATCGGCAACCGCTTCACCCTGTTCCGCCGCTCCAAGCGCAAGGACGTCGAGCACATCCGCCTCGTGCGCGAATAAGCAGGTTCAGGGGGGCGTCACCCCTAGTCATCGCTCCCGGTGTTGTCCAGCATGACGCGCTACACTGCACACGCCGGGAGCTCTCCGCAAATCCGTGCGGCCAGGGCCGGCTTTTCATCCTCCTGGACAGTCAGGCCATTCGCATCCGCGCCCGCAATCGGGGCGCATGCGGCATCACTATGGGATTTGCAGAACCAATGACAGTACAACAGAAGACAACGGACACGCATCGCGCAGTAGCAGCGAGCCCGAATACACCGGATGACAAGATTCCCGTCAAGCTGATTGGCGCGATCATCGCGACCGGCGCGCTCGCGTTCATCGGCATCCTCACCGAGACGGTGATGACGGTGCTGTTCCCCGCGCTCATGCGCGAATTCCACGTGGACACGGCCACCGTGCAGTGGATCACCACGATCTACCTGCTCACCGTGGCGGCGACGATGCCGATGTCGTCGTTCCTCAAACGCCGATTCCGGCTGAAGCGAATCTTCGTGGCGGCCGTCGCGCTGGCGCTCATCGGATCGGTCATCATGGTCGTCGCGCACGCGTTCCCGCTGCTCATCGTCGCCCGCATCATCCAAGGCATCGGCTCGGGAGTCGCCACGCCGCTGATGATGAACATCATCCTCGAACAGTCGCCGCGTTCCAAGATCGGTCGTCTCATGGGCGTCGGCTCCCTGGTCATCACGGTCGCGCCGGCCATCGGGCCGACCGTCGGCGGCGCGGTGACGACCATTCTGCCGTGGCGTGCGATCTTCGTGATCGCCGTGCCGTTCATCCTGCTCGCGCTGCTGCTCGGCATGCTGTGCATCGAGCAGAAGTCCCCCACCGAGGCGGCATACCTCGACCCGTTCCAGGTCGTGACGATCGTCGTGGCGCTCGTCGGCATGGTGCTGGGACTGAATCAGGCCGGCGTCGCGGTGAGCGCCGCCGTGGCCGGACGCTCCTCGACGCGCGCGGCTGTGGTCGCCATCGTGAGCGTCGTCGTCGGTCTCGCCGCGCTGGCCGCATTCTGCTGGCTGACAAAACGCGCGTTCTCGCCGCTGCTCAGACTCGGCATCCTGCGTGACCCGGTCGTGCTGCTGCATCTGGTCGCCTATCTGGTGATGCCGATCGTGTCGATCGGATTCGGCTATGTGATCACCAACGTGGCGCAGCTGGGACTCGGCACGAACGCGTTCCTCGCCGGTTCGCTGGTGTTGCCGGGCGCTCTGATCGGCGCCGTGTGCGCGCCCGTGGGCGGCTGGCTGTATGACCGGTTCGGTGCGGTCGGCCCCGTGCTCATCCCCTTCGGCGTGGCGACGCTCGGCCCCGTGCTGTTGTTCGCGTTCGCGCTGCACCTGACCCCGGCGATGCTCGCCGGCTTCTACTTCGTCTTCGGATTCTGCTTCGCGCTCGGCAACTCCAATGTGATGACGAGCGCCCTGAGCTCCATCCCCCGCCAGTTCGCGCCGGACGGCAACGCCATCTTCAACACGGCGCTCCAATTCGGCGGAGCGGCCGGCACCGCCCTGTTCTCGACGATCCTGGCGGTCGCGCAAGCCGGTCATGGCACGGAGGGTTCGGCGGAGTTCATGCATGCGACCGCGGTGGGCGGCCAGTGGGTGTTCGCCACGATGACCGTGATCTGCGTGATCGGGTGGGTCTCGCTCGCCGCGGCGTTCCGCATCCGCGCCCGTCGCGGCTGATACCCCGCCGAAGCTGATACCCCGCCGCGAGCGATACGCCATTCCAGCGGGCAGCGCCCCAGCGTCAGAAATCCCGGAGATTATCCCCATCGTCCGGGATATGTGACGCTGACCGCGTCTCAGCGTCCCGCTGTCGGGATGATGGGCTCGTTCTCCGGGATTTCTGACGCTGACGCCCTCTCAGCGTCAGAAATCCCGGACGAAGCCATCGATTCCCGGGATTTCTGACGCCGGGCGCTGGCTGAATACAGCGGCTACCAAGCGACACGCCCCACCAAGCGACATGCCCCACCAAGCGAGATAACTCACCGGGTTCACGTCATCCGAGGTGTTGTGAACCACCGAGGCACGACAATGGATATTCCGCTCGGTCGGAATATCGAATCGCTTGATTCTCGACCAACACCTCCAGATCAACACCTCCAGACCGTGACCACCCTCCGACGCTGCGCGCCACCTCCCGCCGGCGGGAGGAAGAGTCGAATCGCAACCGTACAGGCTAGACAACCACAACAGACAACAACACGTGTGGCCCGTTCCGAAGCAATTCGGAACGGGCCACACGCGGATGAAAGGAAGGAGAAGAAGAAAGAGAGGCGGATGTCGACGGACGAACCGTGCACGGTCCCCGCTGGAAGCTCTCGTTGCTTCGAGGCGAGGAGGAATGCCTTGCGGGGGCACCGATGGCACGCCCGTCGACCTCCATGTTCAGTTATCACGATGTTCAGTTATCACGGTATTCGGTTATGGGATTCAATCCGGTGGCCGACCGGCCGGTGAGAATCCGAACTCACAGGAACGGAGCCTCACCGACCGGCCATCGCCTATTTCTTCGAACCGACGGCGGTCACCACACGCTGGAGGACCACGAAGGCCAGAATCATCAGGCCAACCACGATGGTCGTCCACTCGGCCGGGACGCCGAAGTCGGAGGTCAGCGGGTCGATGATGGAGCGGACCAGGGCACCGAGGGCGGAGCCGAGGACGTAGCCGAAGCCACCGGTGATGATCGTGCCGCCGATGACCACGGAGGCGACGGCGTCGAGCTCCCAGCCGACACCGACCGTGTTCTTCGCGGAGCCGAGGTTGGCGATGTACACGATCGAGGCCAGCGCGGCGAGGGTCGCGGAGGTGATGTAGATCGTGAACTGGGCGCGCTTCACGGGCAGACCCATGAGCTCAGCGGAGGAGCGGGAGCCACCGATCGCGTAGATGGTGCGGCCGATGCGGGTGTGGTGCAGCAGGATGTAGCCGAACACCAGAACGACGAGCGCGATCACGACGCCGAGGTTGAAGTACAGATCGTGGCTCAGCTTCGGCTGGTCGATGATCGTGATGCTCTTGGAGAGCACGTCGAAGTTGTTGTTGTCCGGGAAGGTCAGCGAATCGGTGGAGATGATGGAGGCGATACCGCGGGCGAGGAACATCGTGGACAGCGTCGCGATGAACGGCTGCATGTTGAATTCCTCGATCAGGGTGGCCGCCAGCACGCCGAACACGGCGCCGATCAGCAGCATGACGATCATCACGACGAAGGCGGGGACACCTGCGTTGGCCATCTTGATGCCGATGACGGCGGTGATGGCGACGATGGCGCCGACCGACAGGTCGATGCCGCCGGTGAGGATCGGGAGGGTCATGGCCACGGCCAGGATGATGAGGTAGGCGTGGTCGATGAACAGGGTGGAGATGAAGCCGAGACGGAGATAGGTGCCGAAGAGCGCCTGTCCCATGATCATCATCAGGATGAAGATCACCACTGCGGCGATCGTCGGGATCATCTGCGCGTCGATGCGACGCGTCTTCTTCACGGCCTTCTTGGCCGGGGTTGCCGTAGCGTTTGTCATGCTGCCACCGCCTTTTCAGAGGACTTGAGCGCGCGCTTACGCTTGAGTTCGGCGCTCAGGTTACGAACCTTGGGAGCCTGCATCACGCAGATCACGATCACGACGACGGCGAAGAAGGCCGGGGTTGCGGCGGAATCGATGCCGAGGGTGATGATGGTCTTGCGGATCATGGCGATGATGACGGCGCCGACGGCGCTGCCTGCGAGGGAGAACTTGCCACCGAGCAGCGAGGTGCCGCCGATGACGACCGCCAGGATGGCGTACATTTCGAGATCCTGACCGGTCTTGACCACGTCGACGCGCATCACGGATGCGGTGGCGAACAGGCCGGCGATGGCGGCAAGGAAGCCGGAGATCGCGTAGACGAGGAAGAGGATCTGCTTGGGCTTGATACCGGTCATGCGGGAGGCTTCGGGGTTGATGCCGACGGCCTCGATGAACATGCCCATGGCGGTCTTACGGCACAGCAGGCCGACGAGGATCACGATGACGACGGCGATCACGAAGTTGGCGGGGATGCCGAGGATGAAGCCGTTGGCCATCCACTTGAGCGGCTCGTTGCCGGCGACCGCGGAGGCGTCGGTGTTCTCACCGGAGGTGATGACCTTCGCGAGGCCACGGCCGGCGAGCATCATGATCAGCGTGGTGATGAACGGCTGGAGTCCGAGGAACGCGACGAGCGCGCCGTTGACGCAGCCGACGGCCAGACCGATGACGAGGGCCAGCAGGATGGCGAGCCACACGTTGGTGCCGTTGGTGAGGGCCTGCATGGCCGCGGCGCCGGCGACCGCCATGACGGAACCGACGGAGAGGTCGATGCCTGCGGTGGAGATGACCAGCGTCATGCCGGTGGCGATCATCAGGTATCGGGCGGATTCCTGAAGCATCGTGATGAGCGGGCCGGCGAGACCGCCGGTGTTGTCGTTCCAGCTCAGGGCGAGGAACGCGTGGTCAAACGCGGTGCACAGCAAAACCAGCAGGATGAGTGCGATCACCTCGACGGTGATATTCGAGGAGAGCAGCTTCTTGAAGATGTTGTTCTTCTCTTCTGCTTGCTTCTTATCAGCCATCATCCCTCCTTTCAGTTCTTCACGTTCGTGTTGGCGATCGTCTCGACGATGGTCGACTGCGAGACGGTGTCGCCGTTTTCGATTTCAGCGATCTTGTGGCGATCCTTGAGGACCTCGATGTCGTCGGACAGACGCACGACCTCTTCGAGCTCCGAGGAGATGAAGACGACGCCCATGCCCTTCGAGGCCAGGTCGAGGACGACCTGCTGGATCTCGGCCTTGGCACCGATGTCGATGCCTCGGGTCGGCTCGTCGAGGATGAGGAGCTCCGGGTGGGTGGCCAGCCAACGGCCGATGAGGACCTTCTGCTGGTTGCCGCCGGAGAGGTTCTTGATCGGGCGATCCGGATCGGCCGGTCGCACGTTCATTTCCTTCATGTACTTGTCGACGATCGCGTCCGCTTCCTTCTTCGGAATCGGCTTGAACATGCCGCGCGTCGCCTGGAGGGCGATGAGGATGTTCTGGCGAACGGTCAGGTCGCCGATGATGCCCTCGTCGCGGCGGTTCTCGGTGGAGTACGCGATCTTGTTCTTCAGGGCGGTGGCCGGGTCGTTGATGGAGACCTGCTTGCCGTTGAGCGTGTACTCGCCGGAATCCGGCTTGTCGGCGCCGTAGAGGAGTCGGCCGAGTTCGGTACGGCCGGAGCCGAGCAGACCGGCGAAGCCGACGACCTCGCCCGCGTAGATGTCGAGATCCACCGGGTTGATGGTGCCCTTCTTGCCAAGGCCCTTGACGTCGACGATCGGCTTCTCGCCGGGTTCGATGGCGCGACGCGCCTTCTTGGCACCGATCTGGGACAGTTCCTCGGCGGACTTGCCGATCATCATGCCGATGAGCTCGTCACGCGGGGTGTCCTTGGTCATGACCTCCTTGATGAACTTGCCGTTGCGCAAGACGGTCAGGCGGTCGGTGATCTCGTAGATCTGGTCAAGGAAGTGGGAGACGAACAGGATGGCGACGCCGGAGTCGCGCACCTTGCGCATGATGGCGAACAGATCCTGCACCTCGTTGGCGTCGAGGGAGGAGGTCGGCTCGTCGAGAATCAGCACCTTGGCGTTGATGACCATGGCGCGGGCGATGGCGACCAGCTGCTGCATGGCGATGGAGATCGAGCTCAGCGGGGTGTGCGGATCGATGTGCTCCAGACCCATCTGCTTGAGGTACGTCTTCGCCGCCTCATGGGTCTTCTTCCAGTCGATGCCGAACGGGCCGCGCTTCTCGTGGCCGAGCATGACGTTCTCGCCCACGGAGAGGTTGGTGCACAGGTTGACTTCCTGGTACACGGTGGCGATGCCGGCGTTCTGCGCGTCCAGCGTGCCGTTGAACTGCTGCGGCTTGCCTTCGACGGTGATGGTGCCCGCGTCGATCTTGTAGACGCCGGTGAGCGCCTTGATCATCGTGGACTTGCCCGCGCCGTTCTCACCCATGAGAGCGTGGACCTCGCCCGGGTACAGCGTCAGGTCGACGCCGTCCAGGGCCTTGACGCCCGGGAACTCGATCGTGATGCCCTTCATCACGACGATAGGGGTTTTGTCTGTCATTTCGTTGCCTTTGAACAGTGGGATTGTTACCGTTTTGTGATATTTCGGCCTCACATGAATGATGGTGTACGAGGAACGTTCCTCGTACACCATCATCTTGTGGTCATGTGTGGTTGTCGATTATCACTGATGGAGGCGTGGAGCCTGAATCAGTAGGCGCGGGAGTTGGAATCCAGGGCTTCCTTGGCGCTGGTGGCGTCGAAGGTCTTGGACTCGATCTGGATGTCGGACTTGACGTCCTTGCCGTCCAGGTAGTCCTTGACGGCCTGCGCGGTCTCCTTGCCGAAGATCGGGTTGTACTCGATCACGTAGGAGAGATCGCCGTCGACGAGGGCCTGCAGGGCGTTCTTGGTACCGTCGATGGTGATGATCTTGACCTTGCCCTTGAGGCCGGCGGCGTCAACGGCCTGCGCGGTGAGGAACTGGCGTGCCACGCGGTAGCCGTCCGACTGCACGCCGGCGGGCATCGCGTTGAAGAATCCCTCGACGATGCTTTCCGGCTGGGCATCGTCCGTCGGGCCTTCCGGACTCGTGTATACGCGCTGCGTCTGCTGTTCGACCGGCGAGAGCGTCTGCACGCCGCCGCCCGTCGGCAGTCCGATCGGACTGGAACATGCGCCGGTGGCGCAGATGAGGGCCGCTGCCACCACGGCGGCGACGATGCGAGCGACGTGGCGGATCCGTCTGGTGGTACCGGCCATCATTCGTCTCCTCCCTCGGTGGGGTCCGTGCGCGTCGTCGCGGGATCCGCCACGGGATCCGCCGCCGATTCAACCGCGCCATCCGTCGCGCGTTTGACGTAGTCGGCGCTGCGGTTGTCCGCGATGCCGAATCCTCCGGTGATGCGCAGCGCCCTAGTGCCGCGTTCGAAATCGACCGGCATCTCGTTGTCGGGCACCGCGCCGAGCGAGGGGTCGCGCGGCAGCATGACGAGGAACCAGGTGCCCTCGCCTTCCTCGGAGCGCACGCGGATCGTCCCCTGGTGCAGTTTCGCGTCGGTCATCGCGATCGACAATCCCAGCCCAGTGCCGCCGGTGGTGCGCGCGCGCGAAGGGTCGCCGCGCCAGAACCGGTCGAACACGTGCGGCACCTGGTCGCGCGACATGCCTACGCCGTAGTCGCGCACGGAGATGACGAAGGCCTTGCGGTTGGCGGCGAGACGTATCTCGATCGGGCCGTCCTCGGCGAAGTCGATGGCGTTGGCGAGCAGATTGCGGATGATACGCACGATGCGACGCGTGTCGAAATAGGCCAGCACGCCGATGTTCGGCAGGTACGTGCGGATGGGCACGCCTTTGGCCTTGGCGAGTCCGTCCACCTGGTCGACGGCTTCGTCGATCGTCTCGCGGATGTCCGACTCGACCAGGTCGAGCGCGGCGTATCCGGCGTCGTAGCGGGAGATCTCCAGCAGGTCGGCGAGCATGTCCTGGAAGCGGTTGATCTGACCGGACAGCAGTTCGACGGTGCGCCGCGTCATCGGATCATAGTCGTCCTTGCGGCTTTCCAGCAGATCGGACGCCATGCGCATCGTAGTGACCGGCGTGCGCAGCTCATGGCTCACGTCGGACACGAACCGGCGCTGCATGGCTCCCGCCTCCTCCAGTTCGTCGATCTTCTGGTTCAACGCATCGGCCATCTTGTTGAACGAGTCCTGCAACGAGCCGATCTCATCCTTGCGCGTCACCGGCACGCGCGCGTCGAGGTCGCCGGCGGCGAAGGTCTCGGCCGCCGCGGCCACGGCTCCGACCGGACGGATGATGCCGTGCAGCGTCATCCACACGACGACGCCGACCATCATGCTCAACGCGAGGCATATGGCGATGAGGTTCATCTGGATTTGAGCGAGCGACCTGTCCTGGGATTCGTAGGAGAACAGGGCGTAGAGTTCGAGGCCGCCCGCGGCGCCGAATTCGAGTGTGGTGCCGAGCACCGCGCCGGGGACGCCCGTACGCCCGGCGACGTCGAGGGAGACGGGCTGGTAGAAGACGCGGTTGTGCGTGTCGGAGTCCACGGCGGCGCGCATGTCGTCGGTGATGAGCGACTCGTAGGTAGGGTCGGTGGACACGGGGACGATGAAGCGGCTCTCGTCGTCCTTGCCCCACAGGTACACGCTGGTGAGATTGGAGGCGCCCTCGTTCTGCAGTGAGGAGGCGAGGTCGTTGACGAGCTGCTGGTATTGCACCGAATCGGTCACGTCGGACGAGTCGAGTCCGTTCTGCGCCTGCTGGACCATGGTGGAGAAGTCGTTGCGCGCCTGCATGGACACCTGGTCGTGCAGCGTGGAGCGGACGGAGATCATCGACAGTACGGAGAACACGACCGCCACGGCGAGCGTGACCGCCACGACTAGGGCGACGGTGCGCGCCTGTAGCGAACGACGTACCTCGGCGCGTCCGCTTTTCAGCAGACGCCGCCAGCTGAACCGTCTGCCTGCGATGATGCGGCGGGCGGCCTCACCCCCGCTCATGCCGTCTGGCCGGAAAGCGGGCTCGGGGTGACGAACTTGTATCCGATGCCCCGCACGGTGACGATGATCTGCGGCTTCTCCGGATCATCCTCGACCTTGGCGCGCAGACGCTGGATATGCACGTTCACGAGACGCGTGTCGCCGTTGCCGTCATACCCCCACACCTTCTTGAGCAGCGTGGAGCGGCTGATGGCCTCGCCCGAACCGGCGGCGAGCACGGCGAGCAGCTCGAACTCCATGGGGGTGAGCGCCAGGTCGACGCCGTCCTTGGTAGCGGTGTGCCCGGCGCGGTCGATGACGATCGCGCCGCGTTCGATGTGCTGCGGGTCCTCGCCGGAGCCCGTCTCGTCGGCGCCGCGGCGGATGCGGCGGCGAGCTTGGCGCGGATGCGGAACCGCGCTCGGATGCGGGCGATGAGCTCCGCGACCTTGAACGGTTTGGGCACGTAGTCGTCGGCGCCGGCCTCGAGGCCGGCGACCACGTCGACGGTGTCGGACTTGGCGGTGAGCATGATGATCGGCACGTTCGACGAGGTCTCGCGGATGCGGCGGGCCACCTCGGTGCCGTCGATACCCGGCAGCATGACGTCGAGCAGGATGAGATCCGGGACGACGGTGGGGAACATCTCCACGGCGCGCAGGCCGTCCAGACAGGTCGTGGTGCGGAAGCCTTCGTTCTCCAGCACGATGGAGAGCATCTCGCCCAGTGCCTGGTCGTCGTCGACGATCATGATCATCTTGCCGGCGATATCATCCTGCGTCATTGCATCTTCCTTTCCGTCCCGTCGTGGTTCCGGTTCATTGTACCCCGTAACCGCTTACCTGTCAGCGTTCGCCGACATTCACCGATGCCATCGTCGGCTTCCATCACCGCCCGTCGTTCCCGTCGCCGCCGTGCAGGATCGGCTCGATGCGGGCGAGCCGCGCCCCCACCTCGCGCTCATAACCGCGGTTGTTCGGCCGGTAGTAGCGCGTCCCGCGCAGATCCTCGGGCAGGTACTCCTGCGGGGCGACCGCGCCCGGCCAGTCGTGCGCGTACTTGTACCCTTCGTGGTTGCCCCACTCCTTCATCAACTTGGTGGGCGCGTTCCTCAGATACAGCGGCACGGCGCCGATGTGCCCGGCGTCCACGTCCGCGAGCGCCTCGTTGATGGCCGTGTAGCTGGCGTTGGACTTCGGCGCCGTCGCGACGGCGATGGCGGCCTCGGCGAGGATGATGCGCGCTTCGGGCATGCCGACGAGCGCGACGGCCTGCGCGGCGGCGACGGTCACTTGAAGGATCTGCGGCGCGGCCATGCCGACCTCCTCGGCGGCGGCGATCATGATGCGCCGCGCGATGAATCGCGGGTCCTCGCCGGCGCGGATCATGCGCGCGAGGTAGTGCACGGCGGCGTCCGGGTCGGACCCGCGCATCGATTTGATGAACGCGGAGATCACGTCGTAATGGTCGTCGCCGTCCTTGTCGTAGCGCACGGTGGCCACGTCCATCACGGTGGAGACCACGTCGGGCGTGATGATCGGGCGGCGCCGGCCCTTCTCGCGCGCCTTGTCGCCGGTAACGGCACCGGCCGCCGCCTCGAGGATGGTGAGGGACTTGCGCGCGTCGCCGCCAGCCATACGCACGATCTCGGCGATCGCCTCGTCGCTGGCACGCACCTCACCTCTGAGCCCATGCTCGGAGGAGAGCGCGCGGCGCACGAGGTCGTCGAGCTGTGCGGGTTCCAACGATTCGAGCTTGACGACGACGGAACGGCTCAGCAACGGTTTGATGACGGAGAAGCTCGGGTTCTCGGTGGTCGCGCCGATGAACGTGACGTCGCGGTTCTCGACGGCCGGCAGGAGCGCGTCCTGCTGGGATTTGGAGAACCGGTGCACCTCGTCGATGAACAGGACGGTCTCCTCGCCTTTCGCGACGAGCCGTTCGTGCGCGCGGTCGAGCACGGCGCGCACGTCCTTGACGCCGCTCGTCACGGCGGACAGCTCCTCGAACACGCGGCCGGACTGGCGCGCGACGATCGTGGCGAGCGTCGTCTTGCCGACGCCGGGAGGACCGAACATGATAATCGAGCTGGGGGCGGTGAGCGAGCCCTTCGACGCCGGGTTGGCGAGGCGGCGCAGGGGCGAGCCCTCCCCCAGCACGTGGGATTGGCCGATCACCTCGTCAAGCGTGCGTGGCCGCATGCGCACGGCGAGCGGACGCGTCACCTCGTCCGGCACGTCGGATGCGGCGAACAGGTCGTTGTCGGTCATTCGTTGCCGACCTTGTAGTCGAAGAAGACGACCTCGCCGCTCTCCTGAGTGGCGTCGAGGTCGACGACGCCTTCGATGGCCCAGTCGTGGTCGCCGTCGGAGTCGTCGATGATCTGGCGCACCCTCCACGAGTGCTCGTCCTTCTCATGCTTCGTGTCGAGCATGAACAGGTCGGCGGAACGGGCCTTCGCGTCGGTGTTCACGTATTCGTGCTCGTCGTAGTAGTCGTCGAGCGCGTCCTCCCATTCGTGCACGCCGTAGCCCCAGTCCTTGTCGAGCGCGCCGAGCGTGTCCGGATCGTCGAGGTCCATGAGCGTGACGCGGCGGAACAGGGCGTTGCGCACGAGCACGGTGAGGCCGCGGCGGTCCTCGACGACGGCGTCGCGCGCGCCGGGCGCGGCGAGCGACGCGGCCGCTTCGGACGCGTCGGTGGAGCCGTCGGCACCCGCGTTCTCCCATTCGTCGACGAGCGAGGAGTCGATGGAGCGCACGAGCACGCGCAGCCAGGCGATGATGTCGTCCAGCTGCTCGTCGCGTTTCTCCGGCGGCACGGTGCGGGCGAGCGCACGGTACGCGTCGGACAGGTAGCGCAGCAGCGTGCCTTCGGAGCGGGCGATGTTGTAGCGGGCGATGTAGCCGGTGAAGTCGGAGGCGGTCTCGACCATGTCGCGCACCACCGACTTGGGGCTCAGCCAGTAGTCGTTGGCCCACGGCACGTCGTGGCGGTATTGGTCGAACGCCGCGTCGAGCATGTCCTCCAAGGGCTTGGGGTAGGTGATCTCCTGGAGGCGGTCCATGCGCTCGTCGTAGTCGAGGCCGTCGGCCTTCATGTCGGCCATGGCCTTGTCGCGGGCGGCGCGTTCCTGGGCGCGCAGCACCTGCTTCGGGTCGTCGAGCGTCGCCTCGACCATGGAGATCACGTCGAGCGCGTACGTGTCCGACTCGGGGTCGAGGAGTTCGAGCGCGGCGAGCAGGAACGGCGAGAGCGGCTGGTCGAGCGCGAAGTCGTCGGGCACGTCGAGCGTCATCACGTAGTCCTTGCCGCCGTCGCGGCCTTCGAGCACCTCGATCACGTCGGTGTCGAACAGCGTCTGGAAGATCTCGTCGGCGCGCTGGTGGAGCTTCTCCTTCTGGTCGGGGGTCTGCGCGGAGTCGTCGATGAGGTCGTCGATGCGCGCGCGGGCGTCGCCGCCCTGCTCGACCTCGTTGAGCACCATCGAATGTGTGATCTTCAGGTGCGGCACGAGCGTTTCGGGCGCGGCGTCGATGAGCTTGTCGAACGTGTTCTGGTTCCACGTGACGAAGCCTTCGGGCGCCTTCTTGCGCTTCACCTTCTTGAGCTTCTTCGGGTCGCCGCCCGCCTTGGCGATGGCCTTCTGGTTCTCGATCTCGTATTCGGGCGCCTCGGCGACGACGAGGCCCTCCGTGTCGAAGCCCATGCGGCCGGCGCGGCCGGCGATCTGGTGGAACTCACGGGCCTTGAGCCGGCGCATCTTCGTGCCGTCGAACTTGGTGAGCGCGGTGAGCACGACCGAGTGAATGGGCACGTTGATGCCGACGCCGAGCGTGTCGGTGCCGCAGATGACGGGCAGCAGGCCCTGCTGGGCGAGCTGTTCGACGAGACGCCGGTAGCGCGGGAGCATGCCCGCGTGGTGGATGCCGACGCCGGTGCGCAGGAGTCGCTGGAGGATCTTGCCGAACGCGGTGGTGAACTTGACTCCCTTGATCGCCTCGGCGATGGCGGCGCGCTGCTCCTTCGAAGAGACACCGGTGGAGGCGAGCGCCTGCGCGGTCTCCAGGGCGGCGTCCTGCGAGAAGTGGACGACGTAGATGGGGGTCTCCCCGTTCCTGAACGCGAGTTCGACGGTTTTCTCCAACGGGTCGAGCGTGTACTCGTAGCTCAGCGGCACGGGGCGCGGCGCGTCGGCGATCACGTCCACGTCGGGCACGTCGTTGAGCTCTTCGAGCTTGTTCGCGATCGCGTCGACGTTGCCGAGCGTCGCGCTCATGAGCAGGAAGCGGGTCTGCGGCAGGGTGAGCAGCGGCACCTGCCACGCCCATCCGCGCTCCGGATCGCCGTAGTAGTGGAACTCGTCCATCGCGACCATGCCGATGTCGGCGTGCTCGCCCTCGCGCAGCGCCTGGTTGGCGAGGATCTCCGCGGTGCAGCAGATGATCGGCGCGTCCGCGTTGATGTGGCTGTCGCCGGTGATCATGCCCACGTTGTCGCGGCCGAACACCGCGACGAGGTCGAAGAACTTCTCGGAGACGAGCGCTTTGATGGGCGCCGTGTAGTAGGAGCGCCGTCCGGTGCACAGGGCGGCGAAGTGCATGCCGAGCGCGACCAGCGACTTGCCGGAGCCGGTGGGCGTGTTGAGGATCACATGGTCGCCGGCGAGCAGGTCCATGATGGCCTCCTCCTGGTGGGGCCATGGTTCGATGCCCTTGACGTCCTCCACCCATCCGAAGAACCGTTCGTAGATGTCATCGTCCGTGAGGTTGCGCTCACGTTCGCTCCCGTCCCATTCCGGGGCCAATCGTCCCAGCGACCCGTAGCGGGACGTCATATCCGCGTCCATGTCCGCGCCCGCGCCGTCGCGCGGCGCATCGTCCGTCGCCCGCATCTCAGCTCCCCTCTCATCGCGCGTCGCGTCGTCGCGCTCCATATCGTCGTATTCCTTCTCGTCGATCATGTCTCACGAGTGTAGCCGCAGGAGCGCACCTGCCGTGAACCGCATCTCCGATCATCAGATCCGAATGACCGCGATCCGGCAATCGGAGCGTCGTTCCGATGCTTTCCGAAAGGGGCATCTTACGAAAGAGGTCACAAAGGGGTGCCTCTCGAAAAGGTGTTCGTCTTCCAAAACCGAAAGTCCACAACCGGCATTGTTTTGCTCTCTGGCCACGCGATGACAGCGCCATCCCGCTCTTGAACAGTCCAATGGCAAGCAGGTGTCCGATAAGACACCAAGATACGAGGTCAGCCCCCGGTCAATACAGCCAATATATACAGTCAATACAGTCATTCAAGCCAATACCCGGCCAATGCAAGTCAACAATCCGGCGAACAGCTACAGACCGAGACCAACGGACCGATCAGCTACAGACCAAGGCACCACGGGCCAAACCATTACAGATCAAACCATTACAGATCAAACCATTACAGATCAAACCGTTACAGACCGAAGCATTACGGCTCTTGACCAGGCCAATGGCAAGCCGGTGTCCGATAAGATACCAAGATACAAGGTCAACACCCGGTCAATACGGTCAATACAGTCAATACAGTCAATACGGTCAATACGGTCAATACAGTCAATACAGTCAATACGGTCCATTCAGGTCAACACCCAGTCAACACAGGTCAACTATCCGGCGAACCGTCACAGACCGAACCGTCACTGATCGAACCGTCACTGATCGAACCGTCACTGATCGAATCGTCACTGATCGAACCGTCACAGACCGAAGTGTCACCTTGCATTGAGGGCGCAATCGTCATTCGTCATGATGCAATACCCGCCCTCGTCACATGAAGCCATACTCATTCGCCCGAGATCACAGCGAAGCTCGTTGAGACGCGATCGTGAGACGCGATCGTCATTCGTCGTGATGCAATACCCATCCTCGTCATGGTGCCATACCCGTCATGGCACCTTTCCTTCGACCCACAATCAACGGGCGAAACCAGTCCACGCTCCGGCCCCGCACTCCAAGCCAAATTACAACCCATGCCATGCATTCCAATCGCATATCCCAACCAACCGCCCGATCGCACACCCCATTGCGCGCCCCGTCACACAACCCCAACCCAGTTATCCAACCAGTTGCACCACTCCCGGGACGACCCGCTCAGCGGTGTCCCATCGGACACTGGCTTGTCACTGGCACAGGCGCGATTTCCTCCTCCTCTCCCATTCCGAAGCCAACCACACTCTTCTGTCACATATCCAATACACGCCTCGCCCCGCACTCTTCAGACGAGTGTCAGAGCCGTGTCACACTCCAGTTGACCCGCCCCACAAGCCCGCCTCCCGGGACGCCCTCATGCCCACACCTCCCGATGACGGTCCCGGTCAACGGTGTCCCATCGGACACCGCCCTGTCATTGGGGACTGCCTCAGGAAGCATGCAACTGGCTGTTGTCCGCCGGTTGCGGAGTCGACGGTGAAGCTCTTCGCTCTTGGCTGGGCCAATGGCAAGCCAGTGTCCGATGAGACACCGCAGTACAACCGTATTGCCCGTCCGAGTTCTCAATGGAGTGCAGCATCCGTCTTTGGTTGTCTGGAGTGGTTCCACGGCCGGCAATTAAAGCCGGTTACACACTTTCCGAGAAGGTTCCGCCTCTATGGCCGGCAATTTAAGCCAGTTACACACTTTCCGAGACAGTCCCGTCATTGACATGGGAACACTTCTTTCCCTCCCCTATTCCCAATCCGAACGGCTTCCCGAAAGTGCGGAACAGGCTCTTGACCAAACCAATGGCACGGTGACGGAACGAATTACGAGACACAGGGATAGAATAGCTACAGGGGCAAGGCCGCTCCATACGCACGAGGGGATGCAATACACGAGGGGATGCGATGATGAACATTTTGGTTGCGGTTATGAGGAACACGCTGAACGATGCAATATACGAGGGGATGCGATGATGAACACGACGGATATACTGCAATCGATCATGGCCGACACGGGGTGGACCGCGAGCGAGCTGGCCAGACACATGGGCATCGACAAGTCGTCGGTCGCCAAGGTGCTGCGCGGCGAAAGAAGCATGGGATCCGACCTGCTCGCCAAAGGCTTGGAACGAGCCGGATTCACGGTCAGGGTCGAACGGTCGGCACCGTTCGACCCGTCTCCGACGGACGAACTGCACGGGCTTCTTGCCGAATTGCGTCGGCCGATCGACCAACGGCTCATCGACAACGGCATGACATGGCGTTCCCTGTCGTCGCGCCTCGACGACCTGTTCCACGCTTCCGACCGCGACGACCAATGCATCGCATTCACACAGGCGTCCTACGGCATACGGGACCATCGATGGCTCGCCACATTGGCGGGAATCTACCGTCACCTGCGATGGGGAGACGGCACGTCTCGCCATCTCATGGCGACGACCGCCACCTCCGTGGGACGCCGATACCGCCTCGCCTCCCCATGGTCTCCGCTGCCGACGGGCATCATCGACCATGAACGCGAACGGTCGTCACGCAGGGGAAAGCAACCCGACACGACATTCTCCCAAGGCTTCCTCATCTACAACGTGCTGATACCGACCGCGGATCTTCCCGACGAATCCACGCCCACGAACGGCATCGGAACCAACGGCGGAACCGCATGGCAACGGACGGATATACTCTGAAGAAATAGCCAATCGACGATCATCGAAGCGGATGAGGGGAAGAAGGGAAACATCATGCGGTATTGCGGACGATGCGGAACGAGGAACACCAACGAGTGCCGGTTCTGCACGGGATGCGGCAGCCCACTGACGCCGACAGACACCGAATCGACAGACACCTCACCGATGAGCACCACACCGATAGGCGCCACACCGATGAGCACCACACGGACAGGCACCGCGCAGACGGGGACCGCGCAGACGGTGATTCCGTCAAGGCGGCCGCCGTTGCCGCCACGGCCCTCCGCACCGGCTTCCACCGCGCAAGGCTCCTCCGCTCAGTCCCCGCAGCCGCCTCGGTACACGGCACCCCGGCCGTCGGTACCACTCCCGGCAACGACCACAACCACGTCCACGACCACGACATCCGATGGACAGCCCGCCATGCCGAAGACGACGGACAACGCCGACACGCTGAAATACGTCGCCGTCGCGCTGCTGCTGGGATTCCTGATCGTCTGCGTCATCGTGGCGTTCGCGTTCACCAACAAGACGAAGGTCGACCCCTCGACATCATCGAACAACACATTGCCGGAGCTGCCTGCGGGCGTCGTCGGCTACTACTCCAACAAAGACTCCGACAAGGACAAGTGCACGATCTACAAGGCGTTCCGCACGTACTACGACACATCGTCGTGCCGGCCCAAGTGGATGGCGAACATCACATCCGATGGCACGCTCTCCGATGTCACAAGCGGCACCCACTACCGGACCAAAGCGACAGCCGACACGACGGACGACACACTGGGGACTTACGGCGAGCTGACACGCGACCTGTACTTCCTGGTGGCCGACGGCGACATCGAGGAGGACGAGATCGACTCGTCGCTCACGCTCCATCTCTCCGTGTGCGATGCCGTCGACGACGAGGATGACGGTTCCTACACCGGGTGCCACGAACTCGACTTCCGCGGCACCGACATCAACGACTACAATCTGCACGTATTGTCGCTCACCCCGCGTGAGATCATCATCGCCTCGGACGCCAACGGCACCATCTACCGCTACGACGCCGAACAGAGCTGACCCTCCCTCCTTTCCTCCGCACGACCCTGATGCGCGACACGCTGAGGGAGGGGATCGGCGTCGTCCGTGATGGCATGGGGAGGGAAACTTGTCTCAAACTCCGGCGGTTCAGTCGTTCCCCGGACGCGGCGGTAGCGGAACGGAGGGAGGGACGCCGTGTCCCGTTCTCGGCGGCAACGGCACGGAAGGTTTGGAATCGACACGCGTCGGTAATGGAACCGGCGGCGACGTACTCATGGTCACGCCCACCGTCGCGGCTCCGGACGGAATCCCGTCGGGCGTGACCGAGGGAACTGGCGGATGCCCACCGTCGTCCGTCGGAGACGCCGACGAGCTTCCCGCCTGCCGTCTCCGGCGGATGACGATCCACGCAACCGCCGCGACGACGACCAGAACGGCTCCGGCAGTGATGCCGATGCCCACGGTCCTTCCCACGGATCCGGCCGCGGAAGGACCTTCGATGCTCGACGTGATGCCGGTGGAATACGCGGTGATGCCGAAGTGGTTGAAAGAGCCTTCGCCATCGGTGGTATGAGTCGTCAGCAGCACTCGCCCGTCATCGCTCAACGCGTATACGCCCTCACGCGAGGAGTTCTTCTTCAGTGTCGTGAGCGTGTCTTTCTCGGTATCGTAGGAGAAGATCTCCTTTCTGTCATAGCCGGCGAAGAACAGGTATCGGCCGTCGTTGGTGATTTCGGCGAAGTCGTAGTAATCGTTCTTTACGTACTCCTGCACCTGGTCATACAATTCACGGGACAGCTTCTCGCTACGCACCGCCCTGCCCGAGTCGTCCGTGATCGTCAGCATCATGTCGTCGGAGTACTCGTGCGGCAGATCATCGTCCGGCGAGCCCGACTGCATATGCATGTAGGCCTGCGCGTGTTCGGCATCCGCCAGTTTCCTGTACGGATGGTCGAAGAACAGCTCCCCTTTGCCGCTTTCCGGATCGATGCGGGCGTAATGGGTGACTTTCGAAATCGAATCGTCGTGCGTGCCGTGCATGGACAACGGACTTACGTAGGCGATGATCGACCCGTCGTCCGCCACGTGCAGCGGGTCGACGAACTGGGTGGCGTCGACGCCGCCGATGACGATGTCATGGGTTCCCGCCGTCGAACAGGTCGACGCGTCCACCGTCTTCAGCACGGGCTTCGTCCCGTTGAGTATGACGTGGATGCGTTTGCGGTCGTTGGACGCCAACGTGCCCGTCGCGGCGCCGATGTCACATGCCGCCGTCACCTGCTGCGTTGCGGGATCGTATATCTGCATGTTGCTTGAGGCTTGCAGATTGTACTCATCGCCCAAATCGGAATCCAGCTCATACGACAGCACCGCCAGCGACCCGTTGTCGGGGGACGTGCGAACCTCCTTGGCGTTCCACATGTCGACATTGCCGTAGGTCTTGACGTCACCGGTCTTCATGTCGAAGCCGAACAGCGCCGATCCTACGGAATCGGTCGTGTAGAGGGTCTTGTTGTCACTGGAGAGCACGACGGGGAACACCATGCCGTTGTTCGGCGCGAGGAAGTCCGCGGACCCGTCGGTGCGGTATACATGGATGCCGCCATGCTGGTTGACACCCACCGCCTCGCCGGTGCCGTATGCGTCACCATACAGATATGACCCTTCTACGCTCAACGTGTGCTGTTGCGTAAGCGCGGGTTCCGCCGCGTAGGCCGCGGGAGATGCCGTCAGCATCGCCAAAAGACATACGGCGATCGTTGCGATCGATGCACCGGCGGCCGCAGGGCGGCGGATGGCAGATGGACGGCATGTGCCGGATTCGTTCGCGGTCATGATGGTTCTTTCTCGTTGGTCGGCTAGGCGGCTAGGCGGCGAGGCGTCGTCGGGCCTCGTCGGGGTCGATCTCCGGTTCCAGCGGAGGCCAGGACATGTTCATGTTGCGCAGCGTGGTGCGTAGCAGCTCCGAGACGACGGCCCTCGAATACCAGCGGTTGTCGGCGGGGACGAGATACCACGGGGCGAACGTGGTGCTGGTCTTCTCGAACACTTCCTGCCATGCGTCCATGTAGTCGTCCCAACGGTCCCGCGCGTCCAGGTCGGAGATGTCGAACTTCCAGTATTTGGTGGGATCGTCGAGGCGTGCGAGGAAGTGCCGCCGCTGCTCCTCGCGGCTGGAGACGAGGAAGATCTTGATGACCGCGCATCCGGAGGCGACGAGACTGCGCTCGAACGCGTTGACCAGATCGTAGCGTTCCCGCCACACGCTTTCGGGAAACGTGCCGTACACGTGCGGCATGACGATGTCCTCGTAATGCGACCGGTCGAACACGCCGATCCATCCGGGTTGGGGCAGTTCGCGTTCCACGCGCCACAGGAACCCATGGGACGCCTCCTCCTCGGTGGGTTTACCGAACCCGTGGTAGTGGATGCCCATCGGGTCACCCTGACGGAACACGTGGCGCACGATGCCGCCCTTGCCGGAGGCGTCCATGCCCTGCAGCACGATGAGCAGCCGTCTGGGTGAGCCCTTCACGCCGTTCGCGTACATGAGCCGCTGGTAGCGGGCGATGCCCGACGAGCTCAGGTCGATGAACCGTTCGCCGTCGTACTTGTCGCCGTCGAATCCGGGCGTCTCCCCCGCGCCGGACGCGGCCATCTCCCCCACATCCACTCCATGATGGAACATGAGCCGCTGCGCGGGAGGCAGCGACCAGACGGCGCTCAGCAGCTCGCTTGATTTGGCGGCGTTGGCGAGGCGTTCCGCCACGGTGTCGCTCTCCTCGATAGCGCCGATGCGCGCCTCGGCCGCGTCGAGCGCCTTGTCGACGCGTTTGCGCGCCGACTTGCCGCCGCCCTTGCCGGTCTTCCTGTCGTCCTTGATGTCGTCCTTGGCCATGCGTCCGATTGTACGCCGCCGCGCACGTCCGCAGAAGGCCGCCGCACCCGCGCCGCGCTCATTCCAGGTTGACCGGCAGGCAGTCGACCTGCCCGTATCCGTTGGAATGGCACCAGTTCCACGCGTCATCGGTCGATCCGAAACTCTCGCCGGAGATGATCACGTAGTATTTCGTCGGGTTCGCGTCGTAGGTCGGCCAGTCGCCGGACCAGATGAGCAGCACGTTCGGATGCTTGTCGCGCAGCGTGATGAAATGGGCGAGGATGTCGCGGCAGCTCCACGTCTTGCCGTCGATGACCATGCCCTGCCGTTTGCTCGACAACTGCGTCGTGTACGTGCTCATGAACGCGGACGCCTTGGATTTGTCCTGCGCGACCTGCCATTGCAGAGCGTTGCACGCGTCCTGTTCGGCCTCGTCGTCGGAGGCGCTTTCGCCGCCGAGCGCCCCGGACCGGGAGGATGGTCCGGTCGACGTGGACGCGCCGGAACCGGCGGACGCCGCGTAGACGTATTTGACGATGAGCTCGGCGGGATCGTCCTGGAACGTCCGCTCCAGTTCGGTGGCGGGACGGTAGAACTGCGTGGGCGCATACGAGAGCTTGATCCGCTTGCCCTTCGCGGGGATCGTCTGCATGTCGGACGAGAAGTCGAACACGGCGTCGGCGACCGTGTCGCCGCTCGAATCGCGCAGCGTGACGCGCGTCGAATCGTCGTCGAGCGTGGTGGTCGTACCGGATTCGCAGTCGTCGGACGGCGTGACGAGCACGGTGACGACCAGATCGTTGCCGACGCTTTCGACGGAGACGACCTTCATGTCCGGTTCCGCGTCGCAGGCGAGGTTCCTGCCTTCCGTATCGGGCCAGGAATCGTCGGAGCCCGTCGTGGTGGATTCTGAGGACGCCGACGTGTCCGACGACGATTGCGCCTGCGTGCCGAACTGGAACGGCTTGTTTCCCTGTGACACGGAGATGACGTACATCAGGAGCAGGATCAGCAGACCGATCAGTATCGGGGACAGCACGGCGAGCGTGACTTTCGTCTCCGAGCTCATGCCCGACGATCCGGACGCGTTCGGGCGCAGGGGCCGCGCCGCCGGCATCTGCGGACTGGCGGCGGATGTGGATGACGAGGACGCCATCGCGTCGTTCGCCGCCGGGCGCGGCGGGACGGACGGTCGTGGCGGCATCGCCGGCGACGGCGCGACGCCCGTCCCCGCCCCATACGGCACGGTGCGGTTCGCGCCGCCGTCGAGCACCGTCGCGTCGTTGACCGGCGCGGCGGCGAGCGGCGCTCCGCATTCCGTACAGAACCGGCATCCCGCCGGATTCGAGAATCCGCATTGCTGACAGACCATGATTCTTCTCCGTTCTCCTTGACATCCGCGGCGACCGCTGCGATGCGGCTCGACGGCCTCCACTCCCCCGAACCACATGCGAGCGGAGGCCACTGCCTCGAAACTCATTCCAGTATATGCCGCGACGGCCACGGATCGGGAGACGAAAACCGTCCGACCGCGCGAGCGAAGCCCCCCCCCCGGACAATTCCCGGTCGGGATGCGTGCATGTGGTACGATACGGCTTGTTCAGGGCACTCGCCCATCTCCTTCTTCTTGTATGCAGATGCGCTTTTCAGTTTTTCGCATCCGGATGCGCCCGTTTCGCGACATATCCCCGCCGACGGATATCGACGAACGGCGTGCGACGGTTTCGCGCGCTGAGGAAGGATCGAACGATGTTGGCTCTCCCCTCATCCCGCCCGCAGCGGGTGACCGACGGCGAGGACACGCGACGGCTCGCACGCTACGTGCTGTCCGGCTCACGCACGAGGCCGGTGCTCGTCGTCACCGCGCGGGGGAACGCGCACGACGCGTGGAACGACGTCGAGGCGATCGCGGCGCTGACGGGCGGCGCGTTGGACGTCGTGCTGCTCGACGGAGCCGGCAGGACCGTCGATGGCGCGGACGAGACGTTCAACGCGGCTCTGGCCGCGGACGGCCACGGCACACCCGGCGTCTACAACGGGGCGGCGCGGCTCTACCCCGCGCCGCCGGCGGCGACGACGCTCTACTATCTGGACACCGCGGCGCATCGCGGCCGGCTGATCGCCGACCTGCTGCGGCGCGACGACGATGCCGCCACCGGACCGTCCGCCGCGCCGTCCGAAGACGCCGTCCGACGGTTCGTCGAACGGTCCGACGAGACGCGCTCCTACGATCTGGAGGAACTGCGCAGACGGCATCCGGCGCATGTGATCCGCACGAAGGCGGAGGCGCGCGAACTCGCCGACCTGCTGCTGTCGCCGGAACGCCGCAAACCGGTCGTCGTGGTGTCGCGGTCGGCGGGATCACGCCGGACGTGCGTGGACGTCGACCTCATCTCGACCATGCTGCACGGGCTCGCCGCGACCGTGATGCTCGACTCGAACGAGGCGATCTCCGAGTTCAAACGCCACGTCGCGCAACCGGCGTGGGTGTTCGGCGACGCGGGACGCGTGTTCCCCGCCGACGCCTCGTGGAACGACCCGAAGGCGCGGATGCGGCTGTTCCTGCCGAACGAGCACGTTTCGCGCATGCTGCTGACGAACATCATGATCAAGGACGCGCTGCTGCTGGTCGCCGACGGCCTGCGCGAGAGGATCTCCGAGAACCGCGTGGACCACACGAATCGCACGGAGTGAACCGCCCGCACGAATCGTACGTCCCACGCAAGTCGTACCGCACCGCCGCGACCCGGCGGTGATACGATGAGAACTGTTTTCGAGGCACTCGCCTCCCCTCTTTTTCAATGTCGAAACCATTGCGCCCGAAACCATGCGGCAGTCGCCCGACGTACGACGACCGTGCGATGTTCGGGCCGGACGGAGGGAAACCATCATGCCATGTACACCTATTACAAGCCCGGCGAATACGGCGCGGACAGCAGCATGGTGCGCGACTGCCCCAGCTGCGGCGCACGCTGCTACAGCAGCTACTCGCTCAACAGCCACACGAACACCGCCGCCTGCCCGTACTGCGGCCGCGAGTTCTGACGCGTCGCGATACCGCCGATTCCAAGGGGAAGGCCATCGGATGGAGGATTTGTTCATCGTACTCGCGGTCATCGTTCTGGTGCTCGTCGTCATCTACTATCTGGTGGTCTTCCTCATCAAGATCCTGCCGATGATGCTGACGGTCATCGGCGTCCTCACCGCCGTCGCATTGGGGACGATGCTCGTCATCGGACTCGTCAAAGGCGCGTACGGCGGCATCGTCGGCTACTACGAGACGCTGCGCGACGTGTACGGCAAAGGCAGGGGGCTCGCCATCGGGCTCGCCGTCACCGCGTTCTGGATCGCGCTCGGCGCACTCGCCGTGGCGCTCGCCGTGTGATGCGACGGCGCCGCCGTATCGACGCATCATCGGGAAAGGCTCATGCATATGGGGAAGAAGAAGGGGACCACGAAGCCCGCGAGACCGCCGAAGCCGCGCAGACCCGACGACCCGGCGAAGGTCTCGTACCTGTTCGGCCCGGGTTTCGCCGACATTTCGCGGGTCATCAGGTCCACTACGGACAAGGCGCGCACGAACATCGACGATATGACGCGCGCCGCTGTCGAAGTGTCCGAGGGCACGACGTTCGACAGCATGATCGTACGCGCCGGATGGACGGCCTGCCGGTACGTGTACTGGCTGGCGTGCTGTCTCGGCATGGTGGTCACGAGCGTCATCTACTGCGTCGGCATGCTGCTGCCGCAGACCATCGCCTTCCTGTGCTACGAGCTCGTCGGATCGGCATTATGCGCGGCCACATGGCTGACCGACACGCTCTTCCTCGCCATCCTGCGCATCTCCAACGTCTGCGACTACTGCCACAAACGGTTCGCCCGCCCCGTCTACCAGTGCCCGAACTGTGGCGCCAAGCACCGCGACCTGTTCCCCGGACGCTACGGCATCCTCCACCACACCTGCCGATGCGGCCAGAGACTGCCGTCAAGCATCCTCGACCGCCGCAAACCGCGCCGCAAGCTCACCGCCCTGTGCCCGTACTGCCTCGCCGCCGGTCATGACGAGATCATCCGCTCCGCCGGCAGCCGCACCATCTGCATCCCCGTGGTGGGCGGCGCCTCAAGCGGCAAGACCTCGCTCATCAACGCGTACGCCGTGTCACTGATCACGCGCCGCGCCGGCGAGCATGGCCTCACCACGCGCTTCTACGACGAGGCGCGCAAGCAGCGGTTCGCCACGATGGTGGCCGACAGCGAGCGCGGCTTCGTCGACAAGACCGCCGTCGAGACCGACGGGCAACGCGCCAGCGCGTTCTCGATGAGCTTCTATCTCGACGGGGGCGGTCTCAGACCGTCGCGTCTCGTGCAGCTGCTCGACATCGCCGGCGAGACGTTCGTCCGCGGCGACGAGAACGAACAGCAGAACCAGTATGCGCACTGCGAGGGCATCGTGCTGGTCATCGACCCTCTGGCCATTCCCCAGGTGAAGGCCCGCGTCGCATCCGGCCTGCGCGGCACGGACGCCGGCTCGATCAGCGCCTCCCCGCTCGGCGACGTGATGAACGCGCTGCGCAACGACATCGACGCGAATCTGGCGAGGAACCGCGGCAAACGTCTGACGACGCCGTTGGCCGTCGTCATCAACAAGGTCGACGCGGCGCCGCTCCTCGACGAGCGTCTCGACGCGCCCGCGATCGCACGGTTCCGTCAGGCGGAGCCGGAGCGATGCGCGAACGACCTCGACACGATGGATTTCCTGTGCCGCCAGTTCCTCGTCGACATGGACATGGGCGACGTGGTCGACATGATCCAGCAGCAGTTCGCCGTCTCCCGGTTCTTCGCGGCGAGCGCCATCGGGCACACGGCCGGCGAGGGACGGTTCATGCCGCGCGGCGTGGACGACGTCATCGATTGGATCGTCTCGCTCAGCGACCCCGCCCTCGCCAAGGCGCTCGCCATCCACGAGTTCCCGAAGACGAAGTTGCCGGTGTTCACGCCCGGCATCGGACGGTTCGAGGGCATCCCCGCCGAGGCGGCGCAGCGCGAACGCGACCGCATCGCGCAGGAACAGGCCAAGGCGGACAGGGAACGCGCCAAGCGGGAACGCAAGGCCCCGCAGGGGCATGCCGGTGCGGCGACGACATCCCCGGTACCTGCACCTGTTCCATTCACCCGGCCGGGTCCTGCGCCGGTTCCGCCCCCCACGCCCATTCCCTCGGCACCGGAACCCGTATCGAGGCCCGCGCACCCCGCCGTCGTGCCGACTCCCCCACCGCAGCCGGCACGACGGCAACAGGCGAGTCCCGTGCCGATGCCACAGGCACAACCGATACAACCTGCGCAGCAGCCCGCCCCTCAGCCAGCACGACGGAGCTTCAGACCGCAACGTACCCGCCCCTACCACCGGGCGGGTACCGGAGCGACGCCCTCCCAGGGCATCCCCGCCCCGAACGAGCCGCTTCCCGCGAACGGCGCTCGATCCGGCACCGACCGGCGAGACGCGCAACCCAAGGTGCCGCGGCCGGCCATGCCGCAGGAACCCGCCCCGTGGACGGGCCAACCGTCCGTTCCGTCGCCCAGACCGCGTCGGACACGGCCCCGGCGCACCGGCAACGACCATGACAACCCGCACCAATAGACGACCACACCAAACCGAAAGGAATCCATCATGCTCGGATCCAAGCTTCCACAGCCCGTTCCCCCGGACGGACCGCAGGCATCGGCCGTTCCGGCAACGGCCGATGCACAGCCCGCACTGCCGGTCTCCCCCGTCGTGTCCGAGACGGCCCCCGCTATCCCACCGGCCCAACCCACCGAAACGGTTGCGACTCCTCAGCCCGCGCCGGTCGAGCCGACGGAGCCAACGCCCGAACGAGAACCCGAACCATCCGAATCAGCGGCCGAACCCACCGAGGCCCCCGTCCAATCAGAGATTCCCGCCCCGTCCGGTGAGTCGGGAGTCCCCGTCTCACCGGCACCGACCGTTCCCGATTGGACTGACCGCTTCGATGGTCTGGACGGGCGGCTGGCCGACGCCGACGCCCGTCTCGACGCGTTCGACGCCCGCTTCGAAGCGCTGGGCAAGCGCCTCGACGGATTGCGTGAATCGTTGGACGGACTCTCAGAGGCGTTCTCGAAGCGGTCGCAATACGACGAGGCCAAGGAGAAGGTCATCGACCGCCAGCATGCGGAACTCAACAAGCTGCGCGACGGACTGACCCTCGATCTGAGGGAGCCGGTGCTGCAGGACATCGCCTCGGCGCTCGCCAAGATCAACACGATGAAGGGCGAGCTTCCCGAAGACGACGCCGAGGCGCAAAGCATGCTGGAGGACATCGACTACATGCTCGGCGCGATCCTCGACGACTACGACGTGGCGCGCGTCGACAGCGAACCGGGTTCCCGCTACAACGCGGCCCGCCAGAGGTTCCTTCCGAAGGACGTCGAAACCACCGACGACCCCGCCAAGGCACGCACCATCGCACGTTCCAAGGCACCCGGCTACGTCTACGAGGCCGGCGAGCGCCCGCGCGTGCTCCTCAAGGAGCAGGTGGTGATGTACAAGGTCGTCAAACCGGCGCCACCGGCCGAAACTCCGGACGGACCCGCCGACGCTCCCGCGGCCCCCGAAACCCCTGACACCCCGTCGTCGATCGGCTGACCCGCCGAACACCGTCCGCCCGAATCCCGACATCCGGAATCCGCGTGGACGGCGCATATATACGTGCAGCGTCGCTGCGACATACCACGCATAACCGCACAACACCATAAGGAGAACGACATCATGTCGAAATACGTGTATGGCATCGATCTGGGCACGACCTACTCGTGCATCGCCTATCAGGAGGGCGACCGCCCGACCGTGCTCAAGAATCTGGACAACAACTCGGACACCACGCCTTCGGTGGTCCAGTGGGGCGAGGACGGCACCGTGATCGTCGGCCAGGAGGCCAAGGACACCTCCGTGCTCGAGGAATCCGCAGGCCGGACCGTATCCTTCGTCAAGCGGCTCATCGGCAAATCGCAGGTCGCCACCACCATCGACGGACGGCAGATCTCCCCCGTCGAGGTCTCCGCCTACATCCTGCGCGAGCTCGTCCGCCAAGCCCAACAGCAGACCGACGACGAGGTCAAGGACGTCGTCATCACCTGCCCCGCCTACTTCGGCGATACCGAACGCACCGCCACCAAGCAGGCGGGCGAGATGGCCGGGCTCAACGTACTGTCCATCATCGAGGAGCCGACCGCCGCCGCCATCTGCTACGGCGTCACCAAGGCCGACTCCAACAGGAACGTGCTCATCTACGATCTGGGCGGCGGCACGTTCGACATCACCGTACTCAAGATCACCAACGGCGAGATCCGCGTGATCACCACCGAAGGCGACCATGATCTGGGCGGCAAGAATTGGGACGACGCGCTTTCCACGCTCATGGTCGACAAGTTCCTCGACGAGAGCGGCTACACGGGCGACCCGTTCGACGAGGACGGCAACGAGGAGTTCATGCAGCAGCTGATGATCGAGTCGGAGAAGACCAAGCAGGCGCTGTCGAACAGGACCAGCGTCAAGAAGCTCCTGGACTACAACGGACAGCGCGCGAAGATCGAAGTGACGCGCGACGAGTTCGACGACATCACCAGCGAGCTGCTCGAACGCACCAAGGACCTCACGCAGAAGGCGATCGACGAGGCCAAGGCGCAGGGCGTCGCCATCGACGAGATCCTGCTCGTCGGCGGTTCGACGATGATGCCTCAGGTACAGAACATGGTGGGGAACACGTTCGGCGTGCCGTTCAAGATCTTCGAACCGCATGAGGCGGTCGCCAAGGGCGCGGCGATCTACGCGATCATCCAGGCCACCAAACAGAGCGAGGTCAACAGCACCGAGGTCAAGGAGCAGGATGCCGAAGGCAACGACGTGGCCCGCGACACCACGACCGGCGAGACGCGCATGCTGCCGACCATCGGCGGCGGCTCCACGCTGCCCACCAACCTCAACGCCGACACGAAGGTCATCTCCGTCTCCACGAAGAGCTTCGGCATCAAGGCGAACGACAGCCAGACCGGCGAGCCGCGCATCTTCAACATCGTGAAGAAGGACGACGAGCTGCCCGCGCACGCCTCCCAGCGGTTCGCCACCGTCGACGCCAACCAGGAGCAGGTGCTCATCGAACTGTTCGAATCCCCGGAGAAGGCCGACGACCTGCCGGTCGACGCGAGCAGCAGAATCGGCGATTGCGAGATGAATCTGCCCGCCGGCCTGCCCGCGCACACCCCGCTGGAGATCACGCTGGCCGTGCAGGAGGACGGCACCATCTCCCTCCACGGCCAGACGCTCGACAACGGCACCAACATCGACACCGTGTTCAAGTCGGAGAACGTGCTGAGCAAGGAGGAGATCGAGGAAGCCAGGAAGCGCGTCTCCACCGGACTCGTGTTCTGACATTCATCACGGCGAAGGAACGGAATCGCAACATGGGCATCAGGGTCGGCATCGACTTGGGGACCACGTATTCGGCGGTGGCGCGCATCGACCCGGCGACGGGCCGGGCGACCATCATCCCAAACAGGTACGGGCATGCCGTCACGCCTTCGGTCGTGGCGGTCACGGAGGACGGCGAGGAGTTGTTCGGCGAGGACGCCAAGGAGCGTCAGGAGCTGGGCGAGACCGGCACCGCGTCGTTCTTCAAACGGGTCATGGGCGACCCCGGATTCAGGCTCGACCTGCCCGGGCGTCCATGCACGCCGGTCGACCTGTCGGCCATGCTGCTCAAAGGCCTCGTCGGCCAGGCCGAGATGATGTCCGGTGAGCACGTCGACGCTGCGGTCGTCACCGTGCCCGCCTACTTCCGCAACGCGGAACGCGAGGCGACCCTGGCCGCGGCACGCCGGGCGGGCATCACGGTGCTCGGCCTGCTCAACGAGCCGACCGCCGCCGCCTTCGCCTATGGCCTGGGCGGGTCGAGCGCGAACCGGACGATCCTCGTCTACGATCTGGGCGGCGGCACGTTCGACGTGACGCTCGCCCGGGTGGATGCCGGCGAGATCCGCATCCTCGGCTCGGACGGCGACCATTATCTCGGCGGGAAGGACTGGGACGACGACGTGGCAACGTGGATCGCCGACCGGTTCGAGGACGAGTTCGGCGAGGATCCGCTGGACGACACCGAACAGGCCGACATCATCGGCGTGACGGCCGAGAAGACGAAGAAGCGCCTCACCAACGCCACGTCTGCCCCGGTGAGCGTGGCATGGCACGGACATCGAGGACGCTATACGCTCACCCGACGCGAGTTCGATGAGCTGACCTCCTACCGGCTCATGCGCACCGCCGACATCATCGACCGTCTGTTCGCGAGCTTCACGCCGGCCAGACGGTGGAGCGACGTGGACGGCGTGATTCTCGTGGGCGGTTCGACGCGCATGCCCCAAGTGCACGAATACGTCGAACGCATGACCGGCAAACCGCCGCTGGCCGGCGTGAACGTCGACGAGGCGGTGGCGCTCGGCGCGGCGATCCGCGCCAACCAGGATGCCTCCGGCAATGCGACGCCGCCCACCATCGGCGGCACCAAGGCCCGGAACCAGGCGCTGCCGCTCATCGGCGGCAGGAAGATCACCGACGCGACGTCGCACGCGCTCGGCATGATCGCCGAATCCGAGGACCGCGAACGCTACGTCAACGACATCCTCATCGCGAAGAACGCCGCCATCCCCGCGCGCAACACGCAACGTCGCGAACTGGCCGTGCCGAGGCGCGGCGGCGAGCTCGACGTCTACCTGCTGCAGGGTTCGGAGCCGGCGCCGCTCGACAACGACGTGGCGGGACTGTACGCGTTCACCGGCATCCCGTATGTGGATGGAGGCCGCACGCTCATCGACGTGACGTACCGCTATGACGCCGACGGCGTGATCAAGGTATCCGCCACGCAGGTCGAGACCGGACGGAAGCTCCACATGGAACGCAGACCCCTCCCCGATGACATGAGCTGGCTGGAACGCAGCCCGAAGAAGAACGACAGGCAGGCGCCGCCCGCGGGCGCCGTGTATCTCGCAATCGACTTCTCGGGCAGCATGTGCGGGAATCCCTTCCGCCAGGCGATGGATGCCTGCCGGGATTTCATCGCCTCCATCGATGTGGCGGCGCTCAACGTCGGCCTCATCGGCTTCGCCGACAGGACCAAGACCTATCTCGAACCCACGGATGATGGCGGAGCCATCCGGCAGGGCATACGCGACCTCGCCGCCGGATTCGACGCCGAGGAACTGTCCTTCGGGAACGATGCCTCCCCGTTCCCCGACGTCCTCGCCGGGGGACTGGACCGATACGACGGGCCGAAGTACGCCATCGTCCTCACCGACGGCGTCTGGTACGACCAGGACACGGCGATCCGACAGGCGCGGCAATGCAACGAGGCGGGGATCGACACCATCGGATTGGGATTCGGCGGCGCCGACGAAACCTTCATCGACGCCATCTCCTCGATGAAGGACCTCGCCCGGCTCACCGATCTGAGGCATCTGGGCGACAGCTTCTCGAACATCGCACGCGTCATCGGCGGCTCCACCGGCCTCGTCTCGGGCTCGTCCGGCACCGCCATCGGCCATTCCGGAAGGTGATTCGACATGACATCCAATGACGGCAACGGCATCAACTTCTACCAGCTGCTCGACCTGTTCGACTTCGAGCATGATCTCGTCGGCCGCGCGGACGAGGACCCTGCCATCGCCAAGACGTTCACCGACGCGTTCAAGGCGCAGGAGGCCCGCTGGTCGAAGCTCCGTAACAACCCCCGCGAGGGCGCGCAGGCGCAGCAACGGCTCGACGAGCTGAACCGCGCCAACCGCGAACTACCCGCGTTCCTCGCGTCCCGCGACGAACGCGCCCGGCAATACGCCGAAGCCCGGGCCCGAGCCGAGCACGACGTGACCGCCATCATCACCATGTTCGCGATCAAAGGCTACATGACGCCGGATGACCTCGCCACCATCGCGGGCCAGGCCAAGGAACGATACGGATACACGGTGCCGCAGAACGTGGTGCGTGAGCTCATCCCCTCCACCATGGAGATCCGCGAACAGGAGACGCGCAAGGGACGTGAGCTCGCCAAACCGAAATCCTTTACGGCGTTCAACAAGGCTGAGTCGGAACTGGCCACCTGCGGCTACCGTGACCTCTACCAGATGCTCGACCCGGGCAACATGCGCCCGGCGGCCACGTCCACCGCGGTGTGGCTGAAGAAGGCGACCGCCGACGACCCGAAGAACAACGCCAAGCAGGACGCGCGCACCACCGCCCTCAAGAACCTGTACAAGATGTGCATCGGCAGGGTGTTCAAGGACGATGCCTCCCGCGCCGCATACGACGACTATCTCGCCTACACGGCCATGCAGCGGGTGCTTGATGAGGTGGCGACGGTCTTCCAGCCGTCCGGCGTCCTGCCGCAGGACGTGGCCGACAAATACGTGGACCGCATTCTGGAGGGCGGCACCTCGCACGGCGCCGCAATCACCCGCGACGACGCCGAGGACCATCTCATCTGGTGGTGCCGCACCCATGACATCGCCTATACGCCAGTCCAACAGGAAGAGGCCGCCGCCGGGCCGAAGGCGGAACCCTGCCCGTGGTGCGGCATGCTGCTCGCCCCCGGCACCTCCACCTGCGCCCACTGCGGCGGCCAGGTGGAAGTCGCCTGCCCGCAGTGCCATGAGCGGAACCGCGCCGACGTACGCTTCTGCGGCAACTGCGGCTACGCGTACACCAACCTCGCCAAGGCGACGGCCCTATGCGACGAGGCCCGCGGCGAAGCGGCCTCGCTGCGCTTCGACGAGGCGGAACGACTACTCGATCAGGCGGACGGACTATGGGCGGGACTGCAGGACGTCACGCGCACGAAATCGGACATCGCGAACACGCGCCGACTCGTCGGCGATCTCGGCACACGGCTCCACGCCGCGATCGACGCCCATGAGCTCGCCAACGCCGACCGCATCTACCGGGAGATCGCCGGCCGAAGCCCCGGCTTCGCCGATCCCGAAGCGAGGAACGCCATCGACACGGGCCTTGCGAAGGCCAGGAACGCCGCGCTTCTGGCCCGTTCGGCACCGACTCCGAAGACGCTGCCGGAACTTCTGGACGCCTACGACGCCTGCCGTGACCTGCCGGAACTCAACACGGCGCTCGCCGCCTTCACGCCCCGACCGGTCGCCGCCGTGCAGGCGAAGGCGGACGGAGCCGGCCGGCGGATCGTCGTCTCGTGGCGGCCGGCGTCAGGCCCGCAGCCCTCCTATGTGCTGGTGCGCAAGCGCGGCTCGCGCCCGCTAACCATCCGCGACGGCGAGACGCTCACCGAGACCACGGCCACCACCTACGTGGATGCGGACGTCGAGCCGGCGGTCGACTACTGCTACGCGGTGGCCGCGAAGGTCGGACCGACCATGTCCGCGGCCGTCCCATCCCCTGCAACGACCGTGCTGTTCGAAGTGGACGACCTCAAGGTCACGCCCGACGAATCGTCGGTGCATATGGCATGGGGCAGGCCGCGCGGCGGCGTGGTCGAGGTGTGGCGCCGCCCCGACCGGGCGCCGGTCCGGCCGGGCGACGGCGTGCGCGTGACGAACGTCATCGATTCCGGCATGGACGACCGGGGGCTTGCGAACGACGTGCCCGTCCACTACACGGTCTTCGTCGGATACCGTATGCCGGACGGCACGCCCGCCTATTCCTCGGGCGTGCGGGTCACGACGACGCCCTCCGCGCCGGCCGAGCCCATTGACTTCCTCATGGCGCAGCTCATGCCCGGCGACGTGTTCTCGCTCGAATGGGACGCTCCGGAAGGCGGCGAGGCCCGGTTCTACGCGACACGCGGTCGCATCCCGTGGCGCAAGGGCGACATGGTCCCGTTGCGGGAGATCGCCTCCAAGGCATCTCCACTGCCGGTCACGCCACGCGGCGACGACACCGGCACGTTCCGGCTCGCCGACGACGCGATCTACCACATCGTCGCCGTGACCGCGAAGAACGACATGGGCGTGATCGGCGAGACGACCACCGTCTCGAAGCGCAAGGCGGTGGAGATCACGCGCATCCAGGCCTCCGGCGCGGACGCGATCGTGCGCTTCGATTGGCCGAAGGACTGCACGCGCGTGCTGCTCGCATGGCGCACCGACCGGTTCCCCGCCTCCGCGCAGGAGAAGGGCGCGACCACGATGGGCGCGACCAAGGCGCTCTACGACATGGCCCAGGCGCTCGTGGTCAGGGGCCTCGACCCGCACGCCACCTACTACTTCAGCCTGTTCGCGCTCATCGGCGAAGGCACCTCCTCATCGTATTCGGCGAGCAGCAGCCGCATGTTCAGCTTCAGCGGCATGCCCGGCGTACCACTGCCCGCCCGGGCGGCCACGGATCGCGGCGGCGTGCCGATGCCCGGCATGGGCGCGCAGGCCGTCTATCAGGTGACGGCCCACAAGGGCGGATTCGGATTCGGCCGCGTGTCCCGCGCCCAGCTCGACATCAGAACCTCCGGCCCGCTGCCCGCCACCGAACTGCGCGGCCAGCAGGGCGCCCTGCCGATGTTCGTCACCCAGGGCGTGTCGATCGCGCAGATCCCGCCGATCGACGCGGCCGGCTCCCACAGCTTCCCCCTGCCGGCGAACCTGCTCGCCAAAGGCGTGTTCTACCGGCTGTTCTTCACCGACGAACACGCCTACGAGACGAACAGCCTCACCGTCGCCCCCGGTGTCATGCCGCGGATCGGCTGACGAGGATGGCGACGAATCATGCACACGAACGAAGAAGGAGACCACGACCCATGTTCATGAGAAGACGCTACCTGTGCCCGTTCTGCTTCACCGAGCACGCCCTCGACGATGTGGAGTTCGAATGTCAGTCTCGGGCCCGCTGCCGCACGGAGCCCGACGAGCAGATGGCCCGGTACCTGGGCGAGCCAAGCCATATGGGCCACCATCATTTCCGTTCCGCGGCCTCATCGCGGTTCGGTTCGGTCATGCCCGACGTCGCCGAGTGCGATCTATGCCATCAGATGAGCCGCGCGCGCGTCTGCCCCGCATGCCACAACCAGCTGCCGAGCGACATCGACACGGCGGAGCCGATGATCATCTCGCTGATCGGCACGCGCGGCGTGGGCAAAAGCACCTATGTGGGCGTGCTCATCCACGAGATGATGAAGCGGCTCGTCCGCCCGTTCGGCGCCACGTTCACCCTGCCCACGGCGCTCGACCAGAGCCAATACCGCGAACGGTTCGAGGCGCCGCTGTACAACTACGGCCAGCCGGTCGGACAGACGCACTCCTACGACAACCTGAGGATCGAGAAACGTCCGATCCTCGCCACGCTCACGAAGACCGAACGCTTCGGCAGGCTCAGGACCTTCACGCTCGTGTTCTTCGACTCCGCGGGCGAGGATTGGCAGAACCCCGACATCATCGCCTCCGTGGCACGCTATGTCAGCCATTCGGCGGGCATCATCTTCCTGCTCGACCCGCTCAACAACCGCACGGTGCTGGGATCCATCACCGATCAGGCGGCCATCGCCTCCTCCAAGGTGGTCGGCTATGATCCGGCCGCCGACCCGGCCACCGTGATCGGCAACGTGGCCACGCTGATCCGCCAGCAGCAGGGGCTGCGCAACAACCAGCGCATCACCATTCCCGTGGCCGCGTCGTTCTCGAAGCTCGACGTGCTTGAGGACATGGGCTTCGTGCGCGGCTCCACGCTGTCGCGCCCTTCGCCCCACGCCTTGCAGGGCGTGTTCGACGAGAACGACTCCCGGCTGGTGGACGGCGAGATGCGAGGCCTGCTCGAACAGTGGGGCAACGGCGATTTCCTCGCGTTTCTCGACCAGACCTATGCGACGAACCGGTGCTTCGCGTTCTCCGCCTACGGACGCCGCCCCGACAAGGATTCCCAAGGCCGCATCCCCGTGCCGGTTCCCAAACGCATCGAGGACGCGATGTTCTGGCTGCTGCATCTCAACAAGGCCCTGTAGCAGCCGACAGACACACATGTATACGCGAAAGGTCGCATGATGAAAGCGGAACAGCGGATCTACACCTCCTGCAACAGGGGCATCTCCGGGAACACGTCGGGCTTCCAGGTGTACTCCCAGTCCCCCGGCATGGCGCGATGGCTGGCCGACGGCAACGATCTGGGCCCACAGGAGTACGCCGCCCCACGTGGCCCGCAATTCCCGCCCCAGCCAAGCACCCCCGAAGAACTCGCACTCTACCCGAGCCGCAACCATTTCGGTCCCATGAACGGTCCGGACGGCCTGTACCGCTTGGCGTTGGCCACGTACATCGGCCGCGACTACCCGGAGGGCGTGATCCGCGGAGGCAACTACATCGACCACGCGCTCGTGGTCCGCACCGCCGACATGGACGCCTACCCATGCCAGTACATCCAGTCCCCCACGTTCTGGACGACGATGGATCTGAATCTGGCGCGCAGCGCACAGGCGCCGCACCCGTTGCCCGAGGTGGAGCCGCAACGCAACGGCGTCACAGCCGAAGCCGTACGGCGGTTCATCGCGCAGGACGAGCCGAACATCGGCGTCCCGCGTTCCCAGATCCTCACCGACATGCTGCGACGCTTCCTCGGCCGGCATACGACCGTCGCCGGCAAACCGTACACACGCAGGATCGTCATCCGCTGCAGCGCCGACGACTTCACGATGTGGGTGTCGGCGATCCAGATGGCGCTGCCCATCCGTCAGGCCCTCGGCTACGGCTTCTCCACCTATGAGAAGGACATCACCTACGCGAACGCGGACATCGTGCGCGCCGTGGACGGCATCAACGGCATGTCCGCCGATCTCACGGCATCCTGCGCCGTGTTCGACCTCCTCGACCCTTCCGCGCCGCAACCGCCGCACATGGTCTTCGGCGCGGACGAGCCCACGCCGGAGGCCAGCGTGCTCGAATCCCTCACCGCCGACGAGCTGTGCACGTTCATCGTGGGCGCCATGCAGTACAGTCCCGACTCGCTGACCGTGTTCCACCGGTTCCTCGACGAGACCGATTATGCGGGCGCGGACACGCAGCTCGGCGCGGCGTACGCGCTGCTGCGGCTCGTCAACGGCATGACGCCGTTCGCGCGGATGGACGCCGACTCCATCGACGCGGCGATCGCGTTCCTGCAACGCCATTGCCGCCCGGACATGTGGCGGCGGTTCGCGGACGGCATGTTCCGCGACATCGCCTCGACGACCTTCGACGAGCGGCGGCTCGACATCATCGCCAACACGCTCGGCGGCATCGCGGAAAGCGATTCCGATTATGCGGCGACGGCGGCGCAACGGTGCCTCGATCTCATCGTCGACGTGTTCTCCACGTCCGCTCCGGACCATACCGCCTACGAGCAGCGGCACGCGATCGCCGCCAACGTGTTCGCCGCGGCGCACCGCGACCTCGACACCGAACTGTTCGCACGTCTCGCCGACAATCCGAACATCGATCTGGGAGACGGCGCCGCGCCGGGAACGCCGATGCCGTGGACGGCGCATGTCGTGGCGGCGTGGTTCGCCGGCGCGGTGCGCGCGGCCGCGCAGGCGACGCGCGGCGACGATCCGCTCGGACGACCGTTGAGCATGATGGTGCAGGCGGCCGGCACCCGCAACACGCTGATGATGGACCGGATCGTCCGCGTCATCATCGCCCATGACGGCGACGCGGACGCCTCCCGTCTCGTGGACGACACGGCGCGCGCGCTGGCGCCCATACCGTGGGCGTGGTTCCTGTTCCTCATCGACGTGCTGTCCGGCAGCGCGGACGCACGGTTCGTGGACTCCCCGCAACCGGCTGCCCTGCCGAGCCAGGCCGCCGCGGCCTGTTATGCGATGCTGCGCGACTGGTATCTCGCGCAGGACGACGACGTGCGACTTCGCTGCCTGCGGACGCTATGCGGCGACGCCGAATACCATCGGCTGGCCGACCTGCTGTTGAGCGAGCAGGCGCGATCGGCGGACACGCCGCCGTCCCGGTTCCTCGACCTGCTCGCCACGCCGGCCTTCGGCGATGCCCTGTCGGACGCGTACAGGCAGGCGCACCTGAACCAGCTGCTCGGCATCATAGAGACGGCGGCCGGGCGTGACGGCTCGCCGTTCACCCGCTACCGCGGCATGGTCGCGGCGAGCCGGCTGCTCGGCGCAAACGTGCCGAAACCATGGTACGAACGGCAGATCGCCGACGTGGACGCGGGCATGCCGCTCGACGCGCGGCCGGGCGACGACTACGACCGGCTGCGCGACAGCACACGGCAACTGTGCGGCCAATTGGGCACGCCCGTCCCGCCGCGCATGCGACTCGTCGGATACCGGCGTCTCGTCACGTCGCTCGCGCGTTCGGTCACGACGAAACGCCCCGACGAGAACGCGGCGAACGTCGCGCTGCGACGTATCCAGGCCTCCGCCGCGGGTCTGCCGTTGGCAGCCGCCGGCAACGAGCTGGACGCGTATCTGGGCGCCATCGCGCGGGACGTGGCGGCATGCGTGCCGACCGGACGATCCGGCTGGAGCCTGCAGGCGATCGTCGTTCCCCGCGATCATACGGCGACGATCATCCGCGCCGTGATGCGCGAAACCGCCGCCCACGCACGCGCCGACGACATTCTGCTCCTCATCGCCGTGGACGCGGGATTCGTCGACGGCACACAGGGCGTGCGCTACCGCGCGGACCAGCTGGCGCGCGCGATCGCCGAGGAGCTGGCCGGCAACGGCGTGCGGTCGAAGACGCTCGCACGCGCCGACGACAAGCGGCAGATGGACAAGCTCATCGCACGCTACGAACGGTCGTACGGGATCCGGTTCCCCGACCAGTCGTTCGACGAGCTCTACAACGGCATCATCGTCGCATTGGAGGCGACGGAACAGCGACACAGACCGTCCATCCTCGGTGCGGTCCAAGGCATCTTCGGCGGGAAAAGGAGGCATTGATCATGACGAACGGATCCTCTGGGTGGACACGCTCCAGCTCGGCCTCATCGAACGGCGGGAGCACCACCGGCTCGGGCGGCACCACCGGCGACGGCCATGGCGGGTGGACACGCTCCGGCGCCGCGCAACCGGCAGGTTCTCCGGCACCGAGCGGCTGGACACGCCCATCTTCCTCGTCCGCGCCGTCTGGTGGCTCACCGGTATCTCCGATGCCAGGCGGTTCGGGTTGGTCGCGACCTACCTCCTCCTCACCGTCCGGCGATTCCACGGGGAACGAACCCGATACGTCCACCCCGTCACCATCAGGCTCATCATCCCCGACGCCCTCGGCGGGGAAGCCCGGCACAGCCACACCGACCGAACCGGTCGAACCGATCTCGATCGCCTCGGTCGGCGTGGGCATGCTGGGCTCGCTCTCCCCGATCATCCTCCTCCAGGTCTTCCAACCGGGGAACGCGCGCATCCACATCACGCCGACGATGATGGCAATCGTCGTAATCGGCGCCACGACCGCGTATCTCGTGACATATCTGGCATGCCGGTATCTGGGCCGCATAGCCACGACCGGCGCGGACCGCCTTGTCTGCGCGGTCGTCACCGCGGTCATGGCGTGCGGCGCCGTGATGTTCGCCAGCTCGTCGATCGTCGTGCTGATGATGGGGCAGCTGCATGCCATCCCCCTCACCGCCTCCCATTTCTTCACGCCGCGATACCAGCTTCTGCCGCAGATACCCATAGCCTGGGCGTACGCCGTATTCGCCGTACTGGCCTTCCTCATCGCCGCATGGCTCGCGACCGCGGCGGAACGGCCGACGACCGGCAAAGGGGCACGCATCGCGCTGTACGTCATCGTCGCCGTGGTCGTCGTCTTCGGCTGCGCCATCATGCCGGCGGTCCAGCTCGCCTCCATCGGCTTCCGACCGTAGGACCGGACGGGAGAACACGGGAACGACGGCATCACGACGGGCCGCATCACGACATAGGGAAGGATCATATCGATCATGAACGCATCGACGAACTACTATCTGCTGCTCGGCATCTTCGATCCGGACGACGATCTGTCCGGTACGAGCGATGCCGATCCGGAAGTGATGGAACCGATTCGTCGGGCGATTCGCGACAAGCAGCTCGAAAACGCCCGGGCCATCAACAACCCCCGCAAGGCGTTGGCGGGCAAACGCAGACTCGACCTGCTGCAGCATGCCGAAGCGGCACTGGACACGCAGGCGAAACGCGAACGGCAGTTCGATGAAGCGCGCGGCATCGTCGATGAGGCGATGACGAAGCATGTGGGCAATTTCGCCAGCAAAGGATTCATCGCCGACCCCGAAATCGGTCTCATCGCCGGCAAGATCGCCGACGAAACCGGCTATGCGCCGACACCGATCTCCGTACGCGCGTTCATCCGGCGGAAGCATATCGACATTCGTCGGACGGCCACGCCATCCGACGCCCTTGTACCGGTCGAACCGCCGAAACCCCGTTCCTTCACCATGTACGAGAGAATCCGTTCGTCCCTCGCCGTCTGCGGCGTGGAGGACCTGTACACGTTCCTCGGCGGCAGCCCGCGGACCTGCTGGTACAAGTCGGCGTTCGAACTGCGCGGCGACGCCCGCGAACGGTTCGAGGCGATGCCGCGCAAGCACGATACGCTGACCGAGGCGCGCACGAAGCTGTTCCGCTGCTGCATCGACAGGACGTTCGCCAGCGAACGTTCGAAGGCGGACTATGACGAGTACCTGCGGTATCTGGCGATGATGCGGGTGCTGGAGGACGCCGGCGAGGCGTGCGCCTACACGAAGACGATGGAAAGCACCAACCAGGCGCCGCACTTCATCCGCATGCTGCGCGACGCCTCCGGCACGGCCGGCACACTCGTCAGCGCCAGTACCGCCGCGGGATACCTGCTGTGGTACTGCCAGGCCCACGACATCGCCTGCACGCCGTCGCAGTGGCGGTTCGACGGGCACACGCCGGAAGCCGCATCGGCATCTGAGGGCTCCGCACCGAAGGTCGCCGAAACACCACGCCCCTGGCCGAAGCCGGGCAGCCAGCAGCGGCCCGCGCCGAAGCCGAAGACCCCGCAGCCGTCGGGCTGGCAGCCGTCGGCCTATTCCACGTCACGCCCGCACGCGTCGGAACCACGCGAAGCCCAGCCCACTGCGAGCCGTGAGACTCCGGAGGAATGGTATCGACGCGGCGAACAAGCCCGTAAGGACAAGGATTTCAAGGCCGCCGCCGCATGGTATCGCAAAGCCGGCGAAGCCGGCCACGTCAAAGCCCAGATCAAAGTAGGCGACTGTTACATGTACGGCGTGGGAACACCCAAGGACGAGGAACAGGCCAGATCATGGTACCGTCGGGCGGCGGAGCAGGGCGACCGCACGGCACAGGTGCTGCTCGCCGACGCGCTGCACCATATCGACGACGGGCAATCCGCCTATTGGTGCCGAAAGGCGGCGGAGCAAGGGGACGCCGGCGCCATGTTCGGTCTCGGCGTGAGATACGAGAAGGGAGAAGGCGTCGAAAAGGACTACGAGCAGGCGGCGCATTGGTACCGGCTGGCGACCGAGCAAGGCAAGGGACTGTCACCATGCCTTGCAGCCTGCCAGCTGGGCGACATGTACCTCAAGCACCGGAACGCAAAAGGATGGACGACCGACGAACGTCAAGGCGCACTCGGACAATGGGCATACGAACACGGCAAAGCCGCGAAGAAGAATGCCGCATGGGCCGCATACTGGTACCATCAGTCGATCGCATTGACCCCCGAACCCGATACGCAACACAATGTGAAGTATGTGCAGGATCATAAGCTGAAGCCCCTGCTGAAACGGTATCCGCATCTTGCGGCGTAGTGAGTCTTGTCTCCATGGTCGCCGACGGCTAGTCGGTGGCGACCATGGAGACGAGACCGTCGATCAGGGCGCACACGACGAAGCCGGCGGCGACCATGACGCCGGCGGACTGAATGAATGTCGTCACGGTGATGAGGCGCTCGCTCATCTGCATACCTGCATATATGGTGCCACCCATACACACAATATAGCCGATTGCAATCGTCCAGTTAGGCGTCTTCAACGGCTTACCCGATGCGGCGCACATCACGGCGAGCACGACCACGCCGATCACGGCCCCGATGACCGCGCCGATTGCGCTGATCTTGGCGAAATCGGCGATGGGACCGCCGTCCGGCGCGACCCAATCCCAGAGCAGCGGGGCGACGGCGAACACGAAGGCAGCAGCCACGACACCGAAATACAGCATCATCTGTTCGCCGAGCGCCTCCGCGGTATTGAAAATCTTGAGCCGGTTCATGAAATCGGCGAAGGAGGATTGCTCGGATGTTGCGGAGGCCGACGTCGATGAAGGCGCGGAAGAGGCGGCAGCCGCCTGTCGCCGCGTGGATGTCTGCCCCGTCGCCCCCGTGGCCGATGCGGCGAGGAACACGGAATCCAGCATCGACCTGCCCACCAGACACGTGCCATAGTCGTCCGGCCCCGCCATCTGAACGGCGTGCGCGAGCGCGGTGAGGTCGACGGCTCCGGGCAGTTCCCGCAGATACCGGTCCGCGAGACGCTTCGATTCGGCGACGTACTCGACCGGATCGCGCTGCCCCAACGCGTAACGGAATGTGTCGCCGATGGAGCTCTCCACTATTCCGTACATCAGCTCGGCATACGAGGCCGGCACCATCGATATCGCCGGGCCGATCTGTCCGCCCCAACGTCTGAGCCGTGTAGTGGCGTCAAGGTAACGGTTGGCGGTATCAGTATCAAACCCCGCCAGCTGCGCTGCGATCACCGCCAGCTTGCCGTTGTCCGCGACGTGCGTCAGCCATTGGGCGCTCGCCTTGTCGTTAGAGGCGAGTCGTATGGCCTCCATCAGCGTGTCCTGATCGAGCGTCCTTCCCTCGAACGTCGTCATCGTGCCTCTCCTCTCCGTATCGGCTCATCCGTCAGCGCAGTTTCGCGCCGCATTGCGTGCAGAATCGGCGGTTCGCGGGAATCCTGCCGCCGCATCGCGGGCAGACGACCTTTTCGGCGACGTTCCGCCGGTTCGCACGTTGCGGCGATGCCGTGGGCTGAGGCGACGCCGTCGGCTGCGAGACGGGCTGGGGCGCCGGAACCGTAGCGGAGAACACCTGCGAATCCGTCCGGAATCCGTTGCGCCCATCGGCCAGAAACCGTTGCACGATGTCCTCGACGATCCGGCGGTACTGGTCCCGCGACTGTCCTGGGGCGAAGCAGCTTCTCGGCACCGGCAGCGCGAACTGCACGATTCCCTCCCCGTCGCCGGCATCCGCCCATACGATGTGGTAGCCGCCATTGATGACGTGGTCGCCGCCGTACCGTGCGACGTAGGAGTCGCGATCGGTGATCTCCACCGGCATCGACATCACCGGCGACGGCAATCCCATCGATTCGAGACCCTGATCGCCGAACATGACCGTCTGCGCCGCGTCCCCCTCGCCGATCACGGTGGTGTAGCATCCGTATGAGCCGCGTTCCCAGCCTCCCATGGCGCAGAGGAAGCCTGCCGGCATCAGGTCGATCACCGGATACTCCTCCACGCCTTCCACGTGTTGTACGAGCTGCCCGTAGCCCGGCACCTCCCATGGCGCGACGAGGCCTCCTGCGCGCATGATCTCGCATGCGTCACGGTCGGCCATAACGGTCCTTGGACTGCTGAAATGCAGATCATGCTGCGAAAAGACGTCCGCGGCGCCTCGGCACAGGAATCTCAATGTCGCCTGCGGATCCTTGCTGGGCAGAATCATCAAAGCGGACCCCGCCGGACCATCGAACAGCATCCACGCCACTTCGGCGCTCCCGCTTGCCACGATGCCTTCGACCATATACCTGCTCCGCGTCAGATCCTCCTCGATCAGCGAATCGACCAAGGGCAGCAACTGCGCGGATGTCAGAGTCGACGAGTAGTAGACCATGACCGTTCTCTGAGCATCCCTGATATGTCTACGCAGTCCGACCTTCGGATCGTCGTCGCTCGCCGGTTCAAGATAGTCGTAGACATCCACCGCGCGCTTTCCATCAGACAATCCCACCATGTCGGTTCCTCCCGTCGCCGACGCATGCCGGCCGTAGTCGTCCCGCATGCGTCCATGCATGCGTCTTCGAGAAGGGGATGGCGACTGCCATGAATGATTCCGATGATACCGCCTTTCGTCTCCGTTTGCGGCATCGACGCGACATGTCCCATGTCGAACACGGAACGAACGGCCTCATGGTGCTAGGGTGAAAGATACGTTCCGGCCATTCGGCCCCTCCTTTTTCCCTGGCACCGCGACGTCGCGGCGGCCGCATCACCCATCGGCGAAGGAGAGCATCATGGCGAACTACAGTCCCGACCTGTTCCACGCGGTCACCGCGTATCTCGATTCGCGGAATTTCACGTACGAGACGAACCCCGATACGGGCGTGATCACGTTGGAATGGAATTTCTCGCGGGCCACCTCCATCAAGAGGGCGCGCATCAACTTCGACATCACGTCCGAGGCGATCTGCGTCACCAACCAGCCGGAGGTCCCCGAAGGATCGCTGTCGGTCGTCAGGCAGGTCCCCGTCGACGACACGGACCGTCTCGCGGACGCGATGATCTTCCTCACGGCGGCGAACTACAACCGCATCCACTTCGCGTTCCAGATGGATCCGACCACGGGGACGGTCAACAGCACCAGCAGCCTGTACTGCGGCGCGTACGTCCCGCCGGCCGAACTCATCGACCAGGTGTTCCGGCATGCGAACGACGCGTGGGAAATCAACGGCGACGAGTTCATCAACGTGCTGGAGCACCGCAAGGATCCGCTCGTCGCCGCCGCGGACGCGAACCGTTGATTCCGTACATCGACCGCCAGGGAAAGGAAGACACCATGGTCGATCTCAGCCTGTTCAACGACACAAGCAGCGCTCCGGTCACACGATTCGGAGGCCCGTTCGACGACAACGACATGACCAAAGGGGTGTATAACCTACTGTCCGCAGCACCGGGAATCATCTTTTATTCGCAGGCGCCGGCGGAGCAATTGCTCACCACGCTCGACGGCATATTCCCGGACCTCAACTTCAAATCTTCAAGACACTCCGACTCCGGCTGCCTGAACACGGATATGACCGGCGAACTCGCCGGCGAACTATTGTACTGGAGTCTCTTCGAGGGCCCGCAGGGTTCCGCCATGATGTGCATCGCAGCCGGAGGCGAAGCGACGAAGTTGCTGCGCGTCGAATGTCTGCATGAAACGCTGATATGGTCGAAACGACATCCGGATTTCGCCATCGTCAACGCCCTGTTCGACAACGGCGTCGCAACCGTGGGAGCGGCCGCGGCGATCGGCATGGGCAGCGTGGTGGCGCCATGGTACGTGCCAGGTTTCGAACGTACGCATGAACCCACGACTCATAACGATTCGGCGAAGGACGGCTATGATCTGGGACTGATGTCGCCGGAGCTCGTCCGTGAACTGACTTCATGGCGACAAGTCGGCTACGACATGTACCAGAAACCATACAACGCCGAGGGATTCGGCGACGTCAACCTGTTCGTAATCGGCGGCGTCGAACACGACGCCCCCGGCCCGAAACTCCTGTTCCCCCTCGATACCATGACGGAGCAGGAACTGACGGCCACGTGGAGCGGTGTGGAACGGTTCGGCCCATGCCGACCGTATCTGTTTTCCGGCATCGGAACGGTGATGTGCGATCTCGATCCACAGGCGACGGCGGAGCTGGTGGATGAACGAGCCCGTGAGCTGTTGGACACCGTCCACCGATGGCTGCACCGCAATGACGGCGGCAACGACGACGCCACATCGGCGTCTCCCGTATCGACCGCATCGACATCCCAATCGGCATCCTCATCCGATTCCCACTCGCGTCGCCTGCATGACGCGCTCAAGGCGCGTCTCGACGCGACGCTGGGTCGTTCGCCGGCGAGCGCGGCGACCACGCCGAGCGCGAGCCCTGCCGCCGCCCCCGTTCCCATGCCATCGGCCCCATCCGCCCCGTCACCCGCCGCAGCCATGCCGCAGACCGGCAGACGGTTCTGCACGAGCTGCGGCGCGCAGCTGCCGCCGAACGCGAAGTTCTGCGGCCAATGCGGCACGAAGGTCCGCTGAGCCGGCCCATCCGCGGGAACCGGACTCAGACGGCGACCGGCATGAACCGTGTGACACGGAGGCGGTCGGGCATGGAATCGACGCGGATGGTGACGCCCGGCATCGTGGCGGCGAGCTGTCGCGTAGTTTCCATGAGCGCCGGGTCGCCGGCCGGCAAGGTGACGACCGTCCGCCATCGCGCTTCGGAACCGACGCCGCGACCGTCATCGTCGCCGGAATCCTCCGCGACATCCACCGTGGCCTGTTCCATCAGCCCATGCAGGAGGTCGTCCGCCGCATCCTCGGCGGGACGGCTCTCCCATCCGTCGCCGGCGAGCAGATCCGTCACGGCCAAACCGACGATTCCGGGGAAACGGTTCCTCGCGAACCGGCAGAAGCGCCGGTACACCGTCAGTTCGTCGATGCTCGGCTTGCCCTCGTCGTCGCCTTCACCCCGGGCGAGCGCCCACAGCAGGTCGTGGGCGACGGCGGCATCGTCGACCGGCGTGCCGGCGACGATGCGTCGGGCCGCATCGTACGGCCACGTCGAATCGAGTGTCCCTCTCTTGTCCAGGACCTCGGACCATTCGTGGACGTTCTTCCGATACTCCTTGAACGTCTGGGAAAGCTCACCCGCCGCCCCAAGGAACATGTCGGCGTCTCCGGGCAGCCGGACCTCGGGGAGAACGAAATCGCCGAGCTCTCCGAGATGGATGACCGTGGCCTCGCGATCCGGGCGATGGTCGGGGTCGATGCCGATCGTCTTCTGGAACCGCCGGTATTCCTCGGCGGGCATGCCCTTCCCCTCGCTCAGATCGTCCAACATGGCGACCGGCCGTTCCAGCAGATCCGAGAGCATCATCGAATACGGCAGCATCACGTCGGCGACCGTCATCACGTCCACGGCCGGATCATCGGCGCCCGCGTCGCTTCCGCCGCCGTCATCCCGTATCAGCATGTCGATCAGGCAATCCGCCAGACGATCGTACGGCGCAGAGGGACGGAGCACCCGGCTCCATTCGTCGACGCCGCTCCGCACGACCAGATGGCACCGGTCGAACGGAGGCATCGTCGTATCCACGGCCAGCGAACCGCCTTCGGAGTACGCCTGCCGCCACGCCGTGTGACGGCCATCGTCGCGCATGCGGTCGAGCATCTCCCACAGCGTCCGCTCCGCATCGACCCGGCACGCTCCCGCCTCGTGAAGATGCCTCACATCGGGCTCGTGCACGAGCAGGAACCCGTGCGATTCCACCCGCGGATACGCCTCCAGAGCCTTGCGGACCAGATGGCAGGCGTCCATCAGCACGCCCGAGCCGGTGCCCTCGTCGAGCCCGGCGACCACGATCACCCTGATCGGCGTCGAGGCGTCGAGACCACGCATCGCCGAGGCGACGACCCGTTGCACATGCCGCACGAACCCCTCGGCCGCGAGAATCATGAGGAACCGGCCCATCCGACGGCTCCCGTCGGTGGACTCGTACGACAGACCGTCCAACCGGGCCGCCATGTCATCGAAGTCAAGCCAATCCCGGAACCGTGGGTCACGTTCGTAACGGGCGCGGTCATCGCGGAACCACTCGGGGAAGTACTCGCTGATCCCGATGTCCAAGTATTCGCTCCCCTCCGGGTCATCGGTGTCATATTCGCGCAAGGCCATGGGCGAGCTTGCACCGCCCTGCATGAACCAGTCGGCGGTGACGGCGAGGAACCGCGTGCGGTCGAACGGACCCGGAGAGCGGAACCGCAGGAACATCTCCCGTTTGAGCGAACGCAACGCCCAGGTGCCCGCGTCCCCCAATCCGATGGCCAACGTCACGGAATCGTCGTGAACGTATTTCATCGTCCCGTCGAAAACGTCGAACACGCCTCCGCCGGACACATCCAGCGAGTCGAACGTCATTATCGCGGCTCCTTTCCGATCCCCGCGTCGCTCCGACGGCGGACCACTTGACGCAACGTGGCATACCGTGGCGCGACGTGCGTCATCGCAAGAAAACGGAGCGGCCCATTGGCCGGAAACACGCCAATCGTACCATCGTCCGGACCATGTGCGAACGCCCGCAGCCGCCTATACTGGAATCCAGAGGAAAACTCGCGGAGGAGGGCGGATTCGTGATCTGTTCGAGATGTGGGGCGACGATCGCAGCGGGCAACCGGTTCTGCACGGAGTGCGGCCAGCCGACGCAGCCGGTCGGCACGGACGCGGACGCCACGGTGGTCGACGGCGCGCGGAACCACTACGTGCCCGCTCCATCGCCGACGGCGTCCACCGTCCCGAACGGGGACCGGTACGTCTATCCCGCGCCGCAGCCGGCCATGTCGCCGTCGCCGACGACCTTGTCGCAGCCGCAATCCTCGCAGCCGATCCGTCCGCCGATGCCGGCGGCGACCGTCGCGAAGCAGCCGTGGAGCAACGGCCAGAAGATGCTCGTCGCGATCGGTGCCGCCGTCGCCGCGATCCTGCTCGCCGTCGGCGTCGTCTTCGGCGTGTCGATGTACCGCGATGCCCATTCGTCGCCGGTGTCCACCGCGTCGTCCTCGTCGGACGGGACCGGCAGTACGTCCGGTTCCGGCTCCGGCTCCGGCGGGACGACGGACGCCTCGTGCGACTCCACGCCGGACATGCAGGTCGTGTCGGTGGAGCGCTCCGGCAACGACCTCGTCGTGACGATCCTCGTCACCTCCACGTGTTCGGACGGCTCGTCCACGCGCTTCGACGATCCGAAGGCGCGCATCACGCTCAAGGACGCCAGCGGCGAGACGATGGCGGACAACACGTTCGACTTCTCCGGCAAGCGCGCCCGCACGGTCACCGCGAGCGGCTCGAAGGTGAAGGTCACGTACACGCCGGACATGTGCAAGCGTTCCGTGACGGACATCGTCGACGAGGCGAACGACGACCCGTCCCTGCTCATCATCCGCTACATCTACCGCAACCGCGGCGGCGACTCGGACGATTCCGGCGACTCGACCGCCAACGACGCGGACACCGCGCCCTCCTCCACGTTGAAACGCTACGAGAACGCGGCGGGCCGCTACGCGATCAGCGTGCCGGACAACTTCCGCAAGACCGGCACCACGTCCGACGGCACCGGGTTCACGTTCGCCGGTTCGGGCGTGACGATCACCACGTGGCGCTCCGCCAACACGACCGGCTCCGCGGCGGGCGAGATGGCGCGGCTGGAGGCGGACGCAGGCGTACCGATCACCTACGACCTCAACGCGGACCCGTCGATCTACGTGAGCTACTACAAGGGCGGCTACGTGTACTACATCAAGGAGATCGTCTACGCGGACCACATCATCGGCGTGCAGCTCAAATACTCCGACGAGCATCGCGACGTGCGCGACCCGTTGACCGAGAAGATCCCGCCCACGCTCGAGGATCTCGGCTGAGATCTCGTATCCCGACCGGCCTGATGCGCGACATATCCGTTCCGACAGTACATCCCGGAGCATCCACGACGAAGGAGGAATGATGACGGACGATGACGGCAAGCCGGTGCGCGGCGTCAACACCATCCGCGAGGAGCTCGACAAGGCGCGTGGCGAGAACACGTACAAAAGCGCGTTCGCCGCGCTCGGCGCGGCCATCGTGGGCACGGTGCTGTCATACGTGGGATACGAGTATGCGAACACGGTCTACGTGTGGCTGTGGATCGGAACCGGCGCCGCATGGCTCGCCGGTATCGGCATGCTCGTCTTCGGCAAAAGCATGGAGGACGACCGCCACAAGAAGATCGCCGAACTCGAAGCGGAACTCGCCAAGGCGACCGCGGCGCGCGACGGGGACCGCTCGCGATCGAACGGTCCTGCCACTGCCGAAACGCCGTCTCCGGCTGGGCCGAAGTCCACCTCCACGGCATCGCCGATACGACCTCCCGCACCGGTACCGCTGCCGGAACCTGCCGCATCCCCACGTGCGGACGCCGCTCCGGCGCCTCTGCCGGGCTGGACGCCGCAGGCCGCACGGACGAAGACCGCACCGTTGCCGCCCTCCACGCCCACCACGCCCACCGCCGCGACGCACGGCCCGTCGCCGACGACCCCAGCGCATGATCGCAAATTCTGCGGCCAATGCGGCGCGCAACTGCAACACGACATGACGTTCTGCACGCGGTGCGGCGCACGCGTCGCCTGATCGACGCGAACAGCAAAGGAGTTCATCATGAATGACAGCGGCAGCACCGCCCTCGGCGTGCTCATCTTCGTCGGACTCTTCGCCATCTGCCTCGTATGGGAGATCCTGAAACGCAAGGCGAACACCGCGTTGAACCGCAACGTGTTCAGCCGCGGCACCTATCAGGAGCAGCAGGCGTTGATCGAACACAGGTTCACCTACCCGTGCCAGGCCAAGTGGAGCGACGTCAAGCCGCTGCTGAAGGAGTCCCCGCTCGGCGACAATCTGCAGGTCGCGAAGGAGACCGACGACGGCGTCCAATGGATCTACTACGCGTTCCACCTGCGCACCACCGGCAATGGCGAGTTCACCGCGTACCTCCAGATCGACGAGCAGGCGCAGCGCGCCACGTTCGAATTCATCCGATGGGCGAACGTGGACGGCGTGGTCCGTCACATCGACCAGATGAAACAGCTCAAGACATGGGTCCAGGATGTCATCGAACAGGCGAACCGCAACCAGACCACGCAACCCACGCAGACCGCACAGACCGCGACACAACCAACTCGCCCGGTTCCATCCCCGCAACCACCACAACCGTCTCCGCAGTCCGCGCAACCCGACACGCATGCGGTGCCGCTGCCGTCGCAGGGGCCCGTCGTGCGGATCCATCTGTCGGTGCCGACACGGACGCCCGCGACCGCCAAGGCGCCCGACGCGACGACCGGCGAGACGTCCAACGAAACATCCACCGGTCCGGCGGCATCCGCTGTACAGCCGGCGGCCCCGACATCGGCCGACGCGGATCAGGCATCGCCGACGACGCCGGCATCCGAGACGGATACCGCCTCCGCACTCGCCGAAAACCACATGAAACCGACGAAACCGTTCACGCCACAGGAATGGACCATCGGCGAATGGCATCCGCTGCTGCCGATGTTCCAGCAGCGTTGGAAGTACGCGGCATTCGTTCCCCCGGTGATCGGACTCATCGGCGTGCTCTATTTCGGATTCAAACCATCCGGCTCCTACGCCGGGTACACGGCCGGATCGATCATCCTGCCGGACAGGTACACGGATTACGGCACCGGATCCATACTCGAGGAGTACGGGTACATGTCCGCCGACCAGTTGAACGGTATTCTTGCGGACCTGCGCGCCGAGAACATGCACGGGTTCATCGGATGGATCGTGTTCACGCTGGCCATGCTGGCCTTGGTCGCCGTACTGTCGATGGCCTACGACGCCAGTTCACGCAGCATAGCGACGTTGCTGTCCAACGACGACGACATGTACCGGTTCTTCCGCGACCGGTATGAGTCGGAACACGGCAAATACACGCCGACGTTCCAGGACGAGGCGCTGAACCTGCCGCTCACCATCGCCGACTACTCGTACGAATGGCTGCTGCGGCCCGGCATGCTCAGCGCGAATCGGGACGCCCCGATCACGGAGGACTATAAGGCCGCCGTCTACCAGCAGTCACGCACCTTCCTCGGCAGACTGTACCTGCTGTACAACGATCTGTGGTTCGACGCGGGGACGACCACGGCGAAACGCCTGTTCGGCGCGCTCGGCGGCAATGCGACGCCCGCGGCGACCACGGCGCCGACGTGGCAGACCATGACGGCGCAGGCGCGGTCCGAAAACACGACCATGCAACCCAGGAAGACTCCCGCGGCATCCGCCGCGCCGGCCACGTCTGCCACACCCGCCGCACCCGCGAATCCCGAGGCATCCGCGAATCCTGCCGCATCCCCGGCGGTCCCTGCCTCTCCAGTGCCTGCATCCGCACCCCTGCCCGCACCAGCCCCCGCATCCGTACCCATGCGTGTGCCAGCTCCCGTATCCGCCGCCGCGCCTGACAATGCGACTTCGAGCACGTCCGGGAACACGACACCGTTCACGCCGCAATCGCAGATGCCGCCCGTCCCCCTGCCTCAACCCGCAGCTGCACCCGTTCCGAAGTCAACCACGTCACGCGATTACAAATTCTGCGGTCAGTGCGGCGCGAAGCTGAAGCGGGAGATGGCGTTCTGTACCCAGTGCGGCGCGAAATGCGTCCGATAAGGCAACGATAGGGTCCTCTCCGATTGTGGCGTGCCCGATCTGTGCAGGCATGGTCATATGGGCTTTCCAACCTGAGTGGAAGAAACCGCCTTCCACTCAACCGGCATCATCCCGGTTTCCAGGTTGGATGGGAGGAAATACCCGCCACTCAACTTCGCTGGCGGTTGCACATGCCTTGCTGGCGACCGGAGCGAAACGTCCATGCCCCGTATGACCGAATCGTTTCGCCCCGACGAACCACGGGGAACTACCGCGTCAGCCCGAGCTTCCGCGCCCGGTCCAGCCGCTCCTGCACCTGCTCGCGCAGCGTCACGCCCTCGTACTCCCCCGCGTCCGGCGCGGCGACGGTGTAGATCACCCCGTCGCGCGTGGCGGCGATGACCCGCTTGCCGTCGGGCGCGTACACGACGGCGCGCACTTCGCCGGGAATCTCGCGTACGAGGGGGCCGGTCTGCATGTCGTAGCGGGCGAACATGACCGACCCGTCGGCCAGTCCCGCGGCGAATGCGTTCCCGTCCGGCGCGGCGGCGACGGCGCGCGATTGGTGCGCGTCGGTGAGCGACGCGAAATCGGTCATGCCGATGTGCATCGTCCACGGGTCATCGTCGCGGCGTGCGGCGTCCACGCCGTTCGCCCCGCCGTCGCCGGTCTTCGAACGGGAGATGCCGCGCGAGCAGAGCTGTGCGGGCGTGCCGTCGCCGACGAACAGCGCCTTGCTTCCGGACACGGCGATGGCGCGCGCGGTGCCGCCCAGGCAGATACCGATGCTGCCCACATCCGAGGCGGCGGCGCCCGGCAGGATCAGCGTGGACGCCCCCGCCTCCACGACGGCGAGCGTGCCGCCGTCGAATCCGACGAACAGGCGTCCCTCGCCGTCCGCGCGCAGGGCGGTCACCTCCGCGCCCGCATCGTTGACGATCGTGCGCGACGGTCCGCCGCCGCGCACGCCGATCACGTCGACCTGCGCGCCGCATCCGATGGCGATCTCGCGGCCGCCGGGCAGCACGGCGAGCGCACCCGGCGCGCAGCCGTCGGGCACGTCGATCCGGGTCGTCTTCCCCACGTCACCGGAACCACCACCGGCACCATCCGCACCATCATCGAACGTGACCCGGTACAGCACGGTGCTCCCGTCCTTCGTGCCGGCGACGACCGCGGTGTCGGCGGCGTCCGGGGCGGTTGCGATGGCGACGCCCACGTCGACCGGCACGCGCGTGGCGTCCGAGACCACGCGGCCTTTCGCCGTGTCGACGAGCGTGACACGCCCGTCGCGCGCGAGCAGCGCGGCGCGGCTCCCGTTGCCGCTCGTCCCACCCGCGCCCGCAGCGGAACCGGCACCCGTACCGCCCAGTGCGGCGCCGTCCATGAACCATGATCCGGTGTCCCTGACGACCGTCGTGCTCGCGCGCACCTTCCACACGGTCGCCTTCCCGTCGGAGGAGCGTACGGCGAGCGCCGACCCGTCCTCGCTCCATGCCATCGACGTGGTCTCCGTAAGGTCCGCGCCGGTGAGCGTCATCATCGTGCCGCCGCGTCGCGCGTCGAGGATGCGCACGTCGGTGCCGCCCAGTGCGGCGACTTCGAGCCCGTCGGGTGAGACGGCGTATCCGCGCGTCTTGCCGTCAGATGCGGCGCCTACGCCCGCGTCGGCGAGCGCGTCGGGCGTGCGCGTGTCGAGTGCGTCCGGGAAGTCGTATCCGGCGAACCGCTGGTCCGTGGCGTCCCCGTGGTCGTCGGGCACATGCGTGGCGAGCACCATGCGCATTGTGGCGACATACATGCTTCCGCGCATCGTGGCCGTGTCGTGCGGTTGGGCGAGCACGGTCCTCATCGCCGTGTACGGGTCGTCGTCGAGCGCGTCGCGCAGGGCGTCCCATCGCCGTGATTCCTCGTTCGCCTGGGCGTTGGCCTCGTCGATCTGGCGCATGCGGGTCGCGAACGTCGCGCCGCTCACGCCGGCGCAGACGATCGCGATCGCGGCGAGCACGGCGAGCACGCGCAGGATGACGCCGCGGCGGATGGATTGCGTGAGGTAGCGGGCGGCGACGGAT
>NZ_JGZP01000012.1 GCF_000741785.1 Bifidobacterium stellenboschense
GTCACGCCAGTGGCACCGCCGGTTGGCTGCGTTCGGAAGGGATAACCGCTGAAAGCATCTAAGCGGGAAGCCCGCTCCAAGATAAGTATTCCCTGGCTCTTCGGAGCCGTGACCCCCCATGTAGAACACGTGGTCGATAGGCCGGACGTGGAAGCCCCGCGAGGGGTGGAGCCGACCGGTACTAACGGGGAAGCGCGACACACACATCCCAACCATGTTGGGACGGCATCGACCTCTTTCTGCGAATACACGCGACACGGAGCAACCGTGACGTCACGACAAGACGATCAGCATAGCGTCCACCATCCGGTCCCCAAACCACCAGCCATCAGGGATATGAAACCCTGATAATTGAAGATTTGCGGCGGTCATAGCCAGGAGAGACGCCCGGTCCCATTCCGAACCCGGAAGCTAAGACCTGGCACGGCGATGGTACTGCACCCGAGAGGATGTGGGAGAGTAGCACGCCGCCGCACCACACGATAAGGAAGGCCCTTGGTCGAGCACAGCTCCCAAGGGCCTTCGTCATACCCGGACACCCCGGCCACGCGGGCCGACGGCCACCCTCCGACGCGCGTGCCGCGCGCCACCTCCCGCCAGCGGGAGGACAACACGCCCCCGCCGGCGGGGGCTCCCGGCGCAGCCGGGTGGGGGTGGCACCGGCCGACGGCCGGCCCGGAGCCGACCGCCAACCCCCGGACCACCCTCCGACGCGCTGCGCGCGCCACCTCCCGCCAGCGGGAGGAACACGCAAGGCCACGCCCACGCCGGCGGGAGGACACACACCACGCGTGCTACTTGGCGTTGATGCGGCCTAGGGCTATGGCTGTGGTCAACACATATGCTTCGCGGGGGTTGGTCGCGTCCCAGCCGGTCGTGTCGGCGGCGCGCTTGAGACGGTAGCGCACCGTGTTCGGATGCACGTTGAGCGTGCGCGCCGTGGTCTCCAATGATCCTCCGGACGAGAGGAACGTGGACACCGTCATCATCGTCGGATCGTCGGCACCGTGGCTGACCAGCGAACCGTACACCACATCCACGAGTTCGCGTCGTGCATCATCATCGCCGAGCAGTGCGCGCTCTGGCAGCGCATCCTCGGCGCGCAACGGCGTGAGCATCCGTTTGCGCGCGAGTGTCGTCATCGCGCTGGAACCCGCGGCGGTGCCGGCATCGCCCACATTCCCGGCGGCGGCACCCCGCGTCTTTCCGCCGTTCCGGGCACCGGCGGCGGCAACGGACTTCCGTCCGCCGGCGGTCCCCGCGGCCGTCATGCCTGAAGCCACCGCACCCGCGGTTCCCGCGGCACCCGAAGCCGCCGCATCCGCGGCCGTCACGTCCGTACCATGCCCGACGACCAGTGCGGGGGCCGCGCACAACGTCGTCAGCGCGGCGATCAACGTCGACTTCGCGCCGGATACGCCGTGACGCACCGGACCGAGGCACAACGGCGTCGCCGTCGCATCGAATGCGCCCGCGACCGCCGTACACGTCACATCGGGGCTGACCGCCGCCTCCACGCGGATCAGCGCGGCGACCACGCCGTCACGCACGCCGACCAGCGGCAGGCCGCCGCCCAGGTCGACGACCGCCTTCGTCACGCCGCGCATCGTCGCCTCGACGGTGGCCGCCGGGCGTCCCGCGATCGCGAAGCACGCGAATCCGCCGTCGAAACCGAGTACACGCAACAGCGACGCGACGCGATCGTCGGACAATCCGGACGTCAGAGACTCGAACGTGACGCGCTCCATGCGGGCGCGGGCCGAACCGTCGTCATCGTCGGCTTCGGCGGCGCTCGTCAGCAGGTCCAGGAAATCAGTCATGTCTCCAGTGTAGTGAGTGCGGGCGCGGGGAGGCCCCCTCTGTCGGCCTTTGGCCGACAGCTCCCCCTCACAGGGGGAGCAGGGGAATCGCCGATTCCGCAAGGGGGAACAGGGGAATCGGTGATCAGCGGGTCTTGAAGTAGCGGAACAGGTGGCGTTCGCGGATCAGGAGCGCGCCGATCAGCGCGCCCGTCATCACGCCCGCATACCCGGCGGCCGGCACGCGCAGCAGCGCGGTGGTGAGCACCGCCGCGTCGGTGGCCGTGTTCTCCAACCATGTCCAGGTGAACTCCACCACGCTCATCAGCGTCGCGGCGATCGCCCACGCGGCCGTCTCGACGAGGATCTGCACGACCATCGCCGGTTTCGGCACGCCGCAATGCAACGCGGACGCGAGCTCCAACCGTCGCCGCCATATGGAGACGAATCCGGCGATCAGCGCGACCACGCCGGCCACGATCGGTGCCCATACGGTGAGTCGCCCGCGGTACATCGCGGCCGCGTCGAACGTGCGTCCGCGCGACGTGTTCAATTGCGAGACCATCGGACGTTCCTGCGTGCCCGTCGCATCGCCGACCGTCGTGACGCGCAGCAACGATTCGATGTTCTCCGGGACCGGCCACGATTTCACCCAACACTGGTCGAACAGGCCGCCGTACCCCGCGGGGACGGGCGTGACCGCCGCATACGAGTAGCCGCTCTGCCGCCCGTCGTCCGGCCAGTCGTAGACGCCGGCGACGTCGAGCGTCCGCTCGTCGCGCAACGCGAGACGGCTGCCGGCGTGGGCGGCGAGCGGCGCCGCCGCCTCGCCCGACAGCCATACGCCGTTCACGTCGTTCAACGTCGTGGGTCTTGCCTCGCGCCCGCCCGTCGTGCTGTTGCGGAACAGGCCGATCGCGCCCGGCGTCGCCTCATACGTGGGCACGCCGGTCGACGGCAACGCGGCGAACGTGAGTTTCGTCTGCGAGGCGCGCGTCGCGCCGGCCGCGATGACGCCGTCGAGCGAGGCGAGACGGTCGCACGCGGTGCCGTCGATGCGGCCCGTATATGTGATGACGGTGGTGGAACCGCCCGCGGCGACGAACGCGTCCGCCTCGCGCTGGATCTTCGTAATCGCCATGAGGTCCGCGCCCGCGCACAGGAGCAGCAGGAAGGCGAGCGTCAGGGCCATCCCGCACGCGTGCGACGTGCCGGTTGCGAGATTGCGCACGGCCTCGTCGAGGACTCCGGCGAGGCGCATGCGGGGATGGGACCGTTCGCGCTGCTTCCGCGGTTGTCGTCGCGACTGTTTCGGCTGGTTCATGATGATGCCCTCCTGCTGCCGGTCACGGCCGGTCACTGCCAGTCGCCGAGGTCGATGAGGTCGGTGCATGCGTCGCGCGTGCGCGGATCGTGCGTGGCGACCACGACGATCGCGCCGCCGAGCGACAACGCGTGGAGACGCTCGTTCACCGTGGCGGCGGTGGTGAGGTCGAGCTGCGCGGTCGGCTCGTCGACGAGCATCAGGTCGGCGCCGCTGGCCACGCCGCGGGCGAGCATGAGCCGCTGCGCCTCGCCGCCGGACAGGTCGCTGAACGGCTTGAAGGCGAGCCGCGTGAGACCGAACGCGTAGAGCAGGCCGAGCGCGTGCGATTCGGCATCGTGGCGGTTTTCTCCGCGTGCGATGAACGGGAGCGACACATGGTCGATGGCGCTGCGGCGGGCCACGCCATGCGGGTTCTGCAGCACCCAGTTGACGCGGTCGCAGCCGATGCGCTCCACCGTGCCTTGCGCGGGCGCGGTCCAGCCGGCGATGATCGACAGCAGCGTCGACTTGCCGGAGCCGGACGGGCCGGTGAGCGCGTACACGTGCCGGGGGAGCAGCGTGACAGTGAGATGCCGGAAGAGCATGTCCTCGCCGGTCGGGTCGAAGGTGTGGCCCACGTCGGTGAGGACGACGCGTTTGGCGGGAACGGTGTCGGCAGCGGTGTCGGCGGTGTCGGCTGCGGTGACGGTATCGGCCGGAATGACGGTGTCGGTGTTCATGGCGTTACTCCCGGCACGGCTTGCTGGTGGTGGGGGCGACGTCGACCGTGGTGAACGGATCGACGCCGTCGGGCGAGACCATCGTCTTGCCGAGCTGCGAGGCGATGATCGTGACCGGCGTGGGCTTGCCCGTGACGCTCACGCACGCGGTGACGCCCGACGTGCGGTAGAGCGCGGATGGCGGCACGGTGATCGACTCGATCGGATTCGCGAGACGCCACGTGAACGAGACCTGGAGCGCGCCGCCTTCGCCGGTTCCGGTGCCGCCGCCGGAACCGGATGCGCCGCCGCTGTTGCCTCCGCCGGAACCGGCGCCGAGCGAGGCGAGACGGTATTCGGTGCTGGCGGCGATCGCGGCGAGCGTCGCCGCGTCGGTGATTTCGGCGGTACCGGCGGTGATGGGGAAGTCCTGGCCGTTCACGGTGAGGATGCGGTCGCCGGCGACCGCGCCCGACGATTGCGCGCCGGACTGGGACGCGGGCAACGTGGCTTTGACGGGCGCGCCGGACGTGGCGAACAGGTCCGCGCCCTGCGTGGCCTGCCGGCCGACCGCGATCCGGCAGTCGGCGACGGTCACGGCGGCGGCTGGCAGCCAGATGAAGAACGAGGGGTCGATGGCCCAGCCGTCGTCCTTGGTGATGCGGCGCGCGCCCACATTGCCGGCGAGCGCGTTGTAGGCGACGATCGAATCCCAGACGAACCAGTCGGAATCGGGGGCGGCGTAGCCGAGCGCGCGCAACGCGTCGTTCAACGCGCGGGCGTCCGGTCCCTGCGTGCCGCTCGCGAGACGACGGTACGGCGGGGTGGCGGTGTTGAGCGCGAGCAGGGGGACGGCGTCCACGGCGATTGGGGCGCTGCCCGATGCGACGGTCGCGTTCGTCGCGCAATCCGACGAGGTGACCGTGCCGGACACGGGTGAGGTGACGGTCGCGGAGGCGCCGAGCGTCAGCGTGAGTTGGACGGAACGGGAATCGTCGAACCGGGTGGATGCGACCGTCATCGAACCGGCCGGCGTGGAGGATTCCAACGACTGGGGGATGCGCGAGCGGGTGAGCAGGAACCCGCCGGCCACTCCCGTCGACAGCAGCAGCGCCGCCAGCAGGACGATCACGGAGACGGTGACGCCGGTGCGGGCGGGCTTGGACGTGGTGGCGGAGGAGGTCTTGGAGGTCTTGGAGATTGTTTTCCTGTGCATCGTGAATCTTCTCCCTCGCCGTATCCGTCACGTCCGTGTGACGTTTCCACCGTATGGCGTTCCGGTAGGTTGCGGGAGAGAACCTGTCATCCGGAGGATGACATCGTCGTCCAATCGGGATGAACCCGTATGGCCGGAGCGGCGGAGCCCGGCGCGCGGACGGCTATATGCCTATGGGCGGGCTCCGGTGGCGACGGTGACGCTGCTATCTGTGTCGCGCGAATCGCGGTGGAAGGTGAGGCAGAGGAAGGCGAAGCAGAAGGCGACGGGGAGCATGTGGCGTTCGAAGTTGTTCGCCGGCGCGGTGATCATCACGCCCATGAGCAGCAGCAGCGGCAGGTGCCAGGCGAGCGAGCGCCACCGTTTCAGGATCACCTCGGCCGCGCCGATGAGCAACGTCAGGATCACATAGAAGTTGCCGTGCGTCACCCAGCCGAGCACCGGGATCGCGCCCCACGAGTCGGCGAACGTGGCCACGCGCTCGCGCCAGGCGTGGTTGACGTATTTGAGCCACGTCGAGTTCTTCTGCACGTAGTCGCTGTCCACGTAGTAGTTCATCGACACGTACGGCAGGTCCGCGATGTCGAAGTAGCCGTAGCATTTCGCCATCAGCGCGTCCATCGCCACCACCGGGTTCGCCTTGACGATCTCGAGCCATGCCTTGTTGAAGTTCTTCATGTCGTCGGGTTTGACGGAACGCCAGCGGTAGCTCACCTTCTTCGACTGGATGCCGGAGGATTTCACCGGGTCAGCGTCCTGCGGGAAGTACGCGTCGGCCATCTGGTCGAGGTTGAAGACGGGTGCGAGCTCCTTGCGCGCCGATTCGGGGATCGTCTCCGGCGCGCGTTCGGCGACGCGGGCGATCATCTGCAACTGCACGCCGTGGCTTTCGATCGGGTCGCCGCCGATGATCGCGCCCGAGGAGATCGCCATCGAGATGCCGCCGTGGATGAGGATCGTCGGCAGGAGGATCGCGACCACGTAGGTGGCCCAACGGCGGCGGTCGGCGGCGATGGCGAGCACGAACTCGAAGAGCAGCACGTACCACGCGTATTTCGCGGAGATCAGCATGATGGCGTTCGCCGCGGTGAACGCGACGAGCGTGCGGCGGGGGAGACGGAGGATAAGGGGCTTGGCGGTGCGGGTGCCGGATGCGTCGGTTCGGGAGGCGTTGGTTCGGGAGGCATCGGCGAGGGCGTGGAGCTCGTACCAGAATCCGAACGCCCAGAGGAACGCGAACGCGAACAGCGGGGATTTCGTCAGCGAGATCGTCGAGAACACGGCCATCGGGCAGACGAGGAAGAACACGACCACCGCGAGCCGCACGTCCGCGTGCGCCGCCTCGGGTGGCAGCGCGGGGCGCATGCCACGTTCGGGACGGGCGAACGCGCGTGGACGGAACTGGCTGCCGCGCTCCGGGTGCGCGAAGTCGCGCCGGGCCGTGCGCACGTCGGTGCGGCGCATCCACGGCAGGTTGAGGAAGCGGTGCGCGGTCGCCGCCGTGCAGCAGACGGCGAACAGGAACTGGGCCGCCGCGAGCGCAATCACGCCCCAGTCGTTCGACCCGGTCAGGTACCGGCTCGCGGCCATCGTCGACCCGTAGAACAGGGTGAGCACGATGTTGTGCTGGTCGGTCAGATACGTCGGGTCGGTGGGCCACAGGTAGTGGGCGGTCGGGTAGATGTCCATCGGGGCGAACGAGAAGAAGCCGATGTACGGCTGCTTCAAGCCGGTCCACTGGTTCCACGCCCAACTGAACTCGCGCGCCTGGCTGCGCAGGTCCGCGCCGAACGCGGCGAACAGCGTGGTCGGCGCCCACAGCCAGCCGACGAGGAAGATGGTCCACAGCTTCCAGCGACGGTCGGTGAGGCGCACGATCCAGCGGGAGAGGAACGCCCGCGTGTGCGCCGCGGTGGTGCGCATGCGGGCGCACCACCGCGCGCGACGGGTGGTCGGTACGCTGGAGTCTTGCTTGGATGATGCGTTTGTTTCGGGAGCGGTGCCGTCGGATGCGGTGGTGCCGGTTGGGGCGGCGTCGCTGGATTCCGTGTCGGCGGGGATTCGGGAATGGCGCCGACGCAGCCGCTCCGGCAGGATGCGGCGCGGCGTGCGCTCGCCGGTCGCGCGGTCCGTATGCCAGCCGAGCGGAGGCTCCCGTCTGCCCACGCGCACCAACACGACGATGATGGTCATGTAGATGACGAAGGCGAGAAGACCGTACAACGCGTTCAGCCAATTGAACGCGGCGATCGAGGAATCCTCCCAATACAACGGGCCGACGGCCGTGCACCAGGAGAGCCACAGCACCGCCGCCACGGCCAGCGCCCACCGCGCCACGATGCCGATGCGGTCGATGGGGCGGTGCTCCGGGGAGGGATTCTTCGTGACGTCACTCATAGGGCAGTATTCTATCGTCGGCCCATCCTTGTCGGTCAACTCACCTCTCGGCGCGATTATGGTGCGCAAAACAGATGTTTTGCGCACCATAATCGCGCCGAGATAGGGGTTGGGGGAGGCGGGGCGTATGGTGGTGGGCATGATTTCACTGTTGAAGGTCGCAGCATCGGAGCTGGAGCATACGAGGCGCATCGCGGACAAGGTCGTGTCGGTCGCGGATATGGATTCGACGCACGCCGAGGCACGGCGCATGCTCGAACGCGGCGAAATCGTGTTGGAACGCGGCGAGGGGGAGCTGCCGGTCACCGTGATCACCGCCGACTATCTGAGCAACGCGTTGGTCAGATTCGGACGCCAGTGGATCACGGCGCCGGGCAGATCATTGTCCGCGACGTTCGTGAGCGTGATTCCCGAGACAATCGCGGACGACGAGATGGTCAACGGATGGCTGGCGATGATCGCCGAACTGTCCCTCTTGGACGCGTTGGAGGGTGCCATCGATGATTGCGGCGCCCGCCCGTTCGATGATGAGTGCGGGTTCCAGCTCAAATGGCCGAACGACCTGTACTGCCATGGGTTGAAGCTGGGCGGCACGGTCGCCGAGGTGATGCCGCTGCATGGGGATCCCGACCGCCGCGCCCTCGTGTTCAGCGCGGGATTGAACCTGTTCATGCCGGCCGACCACCTGCCCACGGCCCAGGCCACGTCGCTGCAGATGAACGTGGGGCCGCTGCCGCCGGTCGATGCATTGCGCGATCTCATCATCGCGCGGTATGTCGAGTCGATGCGTTCCCGGTTGGAGGCGTTCATCGCCGCGCCGCTCGTGCAGGCGGGGCGTCTGCGCGCCGAGATGCGCCACGTGTGCTGGATGATGGGACGCACCGTCGACGCGCAGCTCATCGACGGCAGCGCCGTACACGGCGAGGTGATCGCGTTGAACGATGACGCGTCGATCAGCGTGCGTACGGGGGACGGTGCCGTACGCGCCCTCCTCGCCAGCGAAGTGGGCTTGCTGCAGTAAGCGGTATATGACTAGGCCCCCTCTGACGAGGGGGCTGTCGAACGTAGTGAGACTGGGGGAGAGCAGAGGAGAGGCCGTAGGCCGCGGGGATATCGCATCGGCCTACGGCCGATTCCGTTTCCTCCAGCCTGCGGCCGCGGTCTCTCCCCCACCCGGCTTCGCCGGGAGCCCCCTCGTCAGAGGGGGCCGATGCCAATGGGTGTCAGCGGAGCTTGGCCAGACCGGCGGCGACGAGGGACGCGACGGCGGCCTTGACGACGTCGCCGATCACGAAGCCCATCGAGGCGATGGCGACGACGGCGATCGGCGCGCCGGTCAGCGCGGACTGGACGAGGAATCCGAACGCGTAGACGACCACGACGCCGCCGAGGAACGCGGCCGCGAAGTAGCGCAGCGCGGCGAGGAACGTCGCCTTCGCACCGTGTGCGCCCGTCTTGCCCTTGATCAGGGCGATGACGACCACACCCGGCAGGAAGCCGAGCAGGAAGCCGGCGCTCGGTCCGACGAGCGCCATCGTGGAGGCGCCGCCGGCGAACACCGGCAGACCGGCCGCGCCGGCCGCGAGATACGCGGCGACGGCGGCGCCCGCCTGACGCCACGTGAGCATGAGGCCGGCGAGCATCACGACGAACGTCTGCAACGTGATCGGCACCGGCGTGCCCGGAATCGGAATCTCGCCCGCGGCGGCGGAGACCCACATGAGCACGGCGAACAGTGCCGGCTTCCAGGAGACGGCGGCGACGCGGCGCGCGACGGAGACGGACTTGGCGGCGGACGGTTGCGCGGCCGGCGTGGGGGTGTTGGACTGCATGATGATGGTTCCCTTCTCGTGAAAGAGCGGATCCGAACGGCGGATTCCGCCCGGCCGCCGGATGATCCGCGGCCTTTCCGGCGCGGTGGTCGAGGGCCACCGCCGGTGTTGCAACCGAGGATAGGACCGTCAAGCTACGGTGACGTTTGTGGAAGGTAACAAAAGTTCGCATCACGTTTTGTAGACGTTTTGATTGAAACCGTCAGTTTCGAAGAGCAGAATCTGACGGTATGGGGCAATCCGTCAAGAAACTACTTATCGCCAATCGTGGTGAAATCGCCATGCGCGTGGTCCGCACCGCGCGTGAGATGGGCATCGCCACGGTGGCCGTCTACGCCGAACAGGACCGCGGGGCGCAATACGTGTCGCTCGCCGACGAGGCGTACCTGCTGCCCGGCGACACCTACCAGGACACGTATCTCAACGAGGACCTGCTCATCGACATCCTGAAGCGCTCCGGCGCGGACGCCGTGCACCCCGGATACGGGTTCCTCTCCGAAGTGCCGTCCTTCGCCGCCAAGGTCGAGGAGGCCGGCGCGATCTGGGTGGGGCCGCACCACTCGGCGCTCACCGAGCTCGGCGACAAGATCACCGCGCGCCGCGTCGCATTGCGCGCCAAGGTGCCGCCCGTGCCCGGCCTGTCCGAATCGGTCAAGGACATCCGCACGCTGCTCGACTTCGCGCACACGCACGGCTACCCGATCATGATGAAGCGCACCGACGGCGGCGGCGGGCACGGCATCACCGTCGTGCGCGACGACGAGGAGCTGCGCCGCTTCTACACGAACCACGACGCGCTCGAAGGCGGCGACCTCGACGAATACTTCATCGAGAAGTTCATCGACAAGGCGCGACACGTCGAAACGCAGTCCGGGCGCGACTCCCACGGCGACTTCACCGTCTACTCGACGCGCGACTGCTCGCTGCAGCGGCGCAACCAGAAGCTCGTCGAGGAGGCGCCCGCGCCGTTCCTGACGGACAAGGTGACGGAGACGCTCGTCGAATACTCCCGACGCCTGTTCACCACCGTCGGCTACACGGGACTCGGCACCTGCGAGTTCATGGTCACGCCGAACGGCAAGGTCTACTTCCTCGAGGTGAACCCGCGCCTGCAGGTCGAGCACACCGTCTCCGAGGAGGTGTGCGGCCTCGACCTCGTGCGCGAACAGCTGAACATCGCCGCCGGCGGCGAGCTCACGCCCGCGCCCGAACCGCGCGGCCACAGCTTCGAGCTGCGTATCACCTCCGAGGATCCGGCCACGAACCTCACGCCGTCCTCCGGCACGCTGGAGCGCATCGTGTGGCCGTCCGGCCCCGGCGTGCGCATCGACACGGGCGTGGTCGAAGGCGACACGGTGTCGCCGAAGTTCGATTCGATGATGGGCAAGGTCGTCGTCACCGCGCAGGACCGCGCCGCCGCCGTGGCGCGCGTGCGCCGCGTGCTCGACGAGACGGTCATCGAGGGCGTGCCGACGCCGATCCCGCTGTTCAAGGAGATCTTCCGCGACGACGCGTTCACCGCCGAGCACGGTCACGCGTTCGACGTGAGCACGAAATGGCTGGAACGCACGTATCTCGACCGTGAGGCGAACGCGGCGCGCGGCGGGCAGCCGGCGTCGCTCGCCGGCGCGGCCGGTGCCGCCGGCGCGGACGCGAAGGTCGCGTCCGAGACGTTCGTCATCGAAATGAACGACAAACGCGTCAAACTCACCGTGCCGCTCGACATCGTCGAAAACCTCACCGGCGGCGCACGGGCGCGCGGCGCGAAACGCCCCACGCAGCCGTTGCGCGGTTCCGGCGCGCACGCCGGAGCCGGCACGGCGCGCGGTCCGGTCGACGACGGCGCGAAGTCCGGCATCATCGCCGCGCCGATGCAGGCCGTCGTCACGCGCGTCAACGTGGCCGAAGGCCAGGACGTCGCGAAGGGCGACCTCATCGTCGTGCTCGAATCGATGAAGATGGAGAACTACGTGTACGCGCCGGCCGCGGGCACGGTGACGAAGATCTTCGTCGGCCCGGCGGACGGCGTCGAAGCCGGCGACACGCTGGTCACGCTGGACGTGGTTGGGGCGTCCGGCTCGGCCGGCGACGTGGACCACAAGGACAAGGAGGCCGCGGAATGACCGACATCGTGGAACTGCCCGCCGTGCGCGACGCCGTGAAGCAGGGCGGCGAGCGCGGCGTCGCCGCCGGGGACGGCCGGCAGCCGCTGCGCGCGGCCGTCGTCAAGGCCGCCGAACTCGCACGCGACGCCGAACGTCGCGCGCGCGACAAGCAGCACGCCAAGCACAAGAAGACCGCGCGCGAACGCCTCGACCTGCTGTTCGACACCGGCAGCTTCGAGGAGATCGGCCGCTTCCAGGGCGGTGACATCAACGCCGGAAACGCGGGCGCGGCCGTGATCTGCGGCTTCGGTCTCGTCTACGGGCGCAAGGTCGCCGTCTACGCGCAGGACTTCTCCGTCAAGGGCGGCACGCTCGGCACCGCGGAGGGCGAGAAAATCTGCCACCTCATGGACATGGCCATCGCGCTCAAGGTGCCGATCGTCGCCATCGTCGATTCGGGCGGCGCGCGCATCCAGGAGGGCGTCGCCGCGCTCACCCAGTACGGGCGCATCTTCCGCAAGACGTGCGAGGCGAGCGGCTACGTGCCGCAGATCTCGCTCATCCTCGGGCCGTGCGCGGGCGGCGCCGTCTACTGCCCGGCCCTGACCGACCTCATCATCATGACGCGCGAGAACTCCGACATGTTCGTCACCGGACCGGACGTCGTCAAGGCCGCGACCGGCGAGACCATCTCGATGGCCGACCTGGGCGGCGGCGAAGTCCACAACCGCAGGTCGGGCGTCGCGCACTACCTCGGCGCCGACGAGTCCGACGCGATCGACTACGCGCGCACCGTGCTTGCCTACCTGCCGTCCAACTGCGGTGAGAAGCCGCCCGTCTACGCGTACGCCGCCACGCGCGCCGAACGCGAGACCGCGAAACGGCTCGCGCGCATCGTTCCCGACAACGACCGCCAGCCGTACGACATGCTCGACGTGATCCGCTGCATCGTCGACTACGGCGAGTTCGTGCAGGTGCACGAACTGTTCGCCGCGTCCGCGCTCGTCGGATTCGCATGCATCGAAGGCCGGCCGGTCGGCATCGTCGCGAACCAGCCGAACGTGAACGCCGGCATCCTCGACGTGGACTCCTCCGAGAAGATCGCCCGGTTCGTGCGCCTGTGCGACGCGTTCAACCTGCCCGTCGTCACCCTCGTGGACACGCCCGGCTACAAGCCCGGCGCCGAACAGGAGCATGCGGGCATCATCCGCCGCGGCGCGAAGGTCATCTACGCGTACGCGAACGCGCAGGTGCCGCTCGTCACCGTCGTGCTGCGCAAGGCGTTCGGCGGCGCGTACATCGTGATGGGCTCCAAGGCCATCGGCGCCGACATGAACTTCGCCTGGCCGAGCTCGCAGATCGCGGTGCTCGGCGCGGCCGGCGCGGTGAACATCATCCACCGCCACGACCTCGCCAAGGCCAAGGCGTCCGGCAGGGACGTGGAGGCGCTGCGCGCGAAGTACATCGCCGACTACGAGGAGACCACCGTCAACGCGAACCTCTCGCTCGAACTCGGACAGATCGACGCGATGATCGACCCCGAGCAGACGCGCGAGGCGATCGTCGCCTCGCTCGGCACGCTCGCCAGCAAACGCCGCGTCCGCCCGAACGACAAGCACCACGGCAACCAGCCGCTGTAGCGGTCCCGCTCCCGCCGGCGGGAGCTGTCCCGCAGGCGCGGGACTGAGGGTGGTTCCTCCGTGAAGACCACCCCCAGTCGGCTACCGCCGACAGCCCCCGCCAGCGGGGGCGGGCATACAGACTTACGCAACAGAAGAACACAGACAAGGAACACCAATGAGCACATTCTTCCTCGACCAGCTCGCCGCAGGCGAGACGCCGCACGCGCTCGCCTTCGCGGGCCAGTCCACGCCGTGGCCGGTCGCGCTCGCCGACCAGACCACCGATCCGACGCTCGCCGAGGCGCTGCACGCGCACGTCGACGCCGCCTACACGAAGCTCACGCCGGTGAACGCCGACCTGCTCGCCACCACCGGCCGCCCGGTCGACCTGTTCGGCTTCACGCCGAACCCGGCCCGCCTCGGCGCGGCCGCCGACGCCACCGCCTCCGTCGAAGGCATCGCCCTCACCCAGCTCGGCGCGCTCATCGACCTCGAACACCTCGGCTACACGCTGCCCGCCGCCAAGCCGGCCGCCGTGCTCGGCCACTCGCAGGGCGTGCTCGCCGTCCACATGGCCAAGGCCATCGAACGGATCGGCTCCATCGAAGCCGCCCGCGACCAGATCGACGAGATCCTCGCCACCGCCGCCCTGATCGGCGCCGCCGGCACGCGCGCCGCCCGCGAACTCGCCCTGAACCCGCTGCACGGCGAGGCCACGCCGATGCTGTCGGTGCGCGGCGCCACCCGCGCCCAGGTCGAGACGCTCGCCGCCCGCGTCAACAACCCGCGCGGACCGATTGCCATCGCCGTGACCAACTCGGACGACCACCACGTGATCTCCGGCTTCCCGGACGACCTCGCCGCCTTCGCCGTCGAAGTCGCCAAGGAGCACAAGAAGCAGGCCGCCCTGCGCGAGGAGAAGGTGCGCGGCGGCGCCGTGTTCGCGCCCGTGCTCGAATACCTCGACGTGACTCTGCCGTTCCACTCCCCGCTCATGAAGCCCGCCGTCGACCAGACGATCGCCTGGGCCGAGGCCTGCGGCTTCGACACCGACCGCGCCCGCGCGCTCGCCGAGGAGGTGCTGCTCAACCATGTGGATTGGGCCGCCCGCGTGCGCGAGGCCCTGACCGACACCGACCCGGCCAAACTGTGGATCGTGGACATGGGCCCGGGCTCCACGCTCGGCAAGCTCATCGGCAACGTGGTCGAAGGCACCGGCGTGGGCGTCGTCGAAGCGACCACGCTCGCCGAGCGCGCCGCCCTCTCCACGCTCGACCCGGCCGAGGCCGAGACGCTGCGCACCCAGAACTGGAAGGCGTTCGCCCCGCGCGTGGCGCACACGCCCGCCGGCGACCGCCTCGTCACCAAGTTCTCCGAGCTCACCGGCAAGCCGCCGGTGCTGCTGCCCGGCATGACCCCCACCACCGTCGACCCGGAGATCGTCGCCGCGGCGGCGAACGCAGGCTACTGGGCGGAGCTCGCCGGCGGCGGCCAGGTCACCGCCGAGGTGTTCGACCGTCACGTCGCCAAGCTCGAGGAGCTGCTCGACGAAGGCCGCACCGTCGAGTTCAACGCCATGTTCATGGACCGTTACCTGTGGAACCTCCAGTTCGGCTCCTCCCGCATCGTGCCGAAGAAGCGCGCGTCCGGCGCGCCGATCGACGGCGTCGTCGTCTCCGCCGGCGTGCCCGAGCTCGACGAGGCCGTGGCGTTGGTCGTGCAGCTCAAGAAGGACGGCCTGCCGTACGTGAGCTTCAAGCCCGGCACCGTCGACCAGATCCGTCAGGTGATCCGCATCGCCAAGGCCGTCGCCCCGACCGTCATCCTCATGCAGGTCGAAGGCGGCGCCGCCGGCGGCCACCACAGCTGGGAGTCGCTCGACGACCTGCTCACCTCCACCTACGCCGAAGTGCGCGCCTGCGACAACCTCGTGCTCGTCGCCGGCGGCGGCATCGGCACGCCGGAACGCGCCGCCGACTACCTGTCCGGCCAGTGGTCGCGCGCCTACGGCCTGCCCGACATGCCGGTCGATGGCGTGCTCGTCGGCACCGCCGTCATGACCGCCAAGGAGGCGCACACCAGCCCCGAGGTCAAGCAGCTGCTCGTCAAGACCCCCGGCATCACCGCCGAGACCGTCGCCGCGTCCGGCGCGGCCGACGACCCGTTCGCCCCCGCCGGCGAGCGCTGGGTGCCGTCCGGCAAGTCTGTGGGCGGTGTCGCGTCCGGTCTGAGCCACCTGCACGCCGACATCTACGAGGTGGAGAACGCCTCCGCCGTGTGCGGCCGTCTGCTCGTGCGCGTCATGAAGCACCCCGAGGAGCTCGAGTCCCGCCGCGACGAGATCATCGCCGCGCTGGACCGCACCGCCAAGCCGTACTTCGGCGATCTGGCCTCGATGACCTACCTTCAGTGGGCGCAGCGGTTCGCCGACCTCGCCTACCCGTGGGTGGACGACACGTACGCCGACCGTTTCCTGCATCTGCTCCACCGCATCGAGGCGCGTGTGGCCGACGTGGATTCCGGCGAGTTCGATTCGAAGCTCGACGTGACCCGCGACGACGTGATTGCCGATCCGGCGCCCGCGCTCGAGGCGCTGGCCGCCGCCTACTCGCAGGCCGCCGAGCTCACGGTCACTCCGGCCGATGAGGCGTGGTTCCCGGTGCTCGTGCGCGAATACCCGAAGCCGATGCCGTTCGTGCCGGTCATCGACAACGATCTGCTGCGCTGGTGGGGCCAGGATCAGCTCTGGCAGTCCGAGGATCCGCGTTATTCCGCGGATTCCGTGCGCGTCATCCCCGGTCCGATCTCCGTGGCCGGCATCACCACCGTCGACGAGCCGGTGGCCGACATCCTCGGCCGTTTCGAGGCCGCCGCGCTGGAACGCGCGAAGGAGTCCGGCGCCGTTTCCGAGACCGCGTACGCGACGCTTGGCGAGGCCGGGAACGCCGAGGACTTCATCCGCAAGTCGCCGAACATCTCCTGGGTGGGCCACGTGACCGACAACCCGGCCTACGGCACCAAGCTCGGCGACAAGGACTATGAGATCCGCGCCGTGGATGCCGCGAACGGCGAATACGACCTCGACATCCATCTCGACACGTATTGGGACGACGATCCGGACGGCGGCAAGTCGAAGCACGCCGTGCGCGACATCGTCATCCCGCTCACCGTGCCGACCGACGCGACCGGCGGCATGCCGATCGTCAACCGCGAACGGCTGATCCCGGACGTGTACGCGATGCTCGCCGCCACCGCCGGCATCGGCAACACCGCCATCACCGGCGACAAGCTGACCGCGATGCCGGCCATTTCGGCCCCCTCTGACGAGGGGGCTGGCACGCGCAGCGTGACTGGGGGAGAGACCGCGGCCACGGCCGCTTCGCGTCCGTTCGGCGAGGCGCACGCCACCTACACGTTCTCCGCGAACCTCGGCTACGACCACGAGGCGGCTACCGGCGGCGCCCTGCCGGGTACGCTGCGCGCCTCCCGCATCGCGCCGGACGCGCTCGTCGGCCCCGCCTGGCCGGCGATCTACGCGGCGCTCGGTTCCGTGTCCGTGAACGGCTATCCGGTCATTGAGGGTCTGCTCAACGCCGTCCACCTCGACCATCTCATCGAACTCGAAGAGACCGAGGATGAACTGTTGAAGCACGTCGGCGAGACCGTCACGCTCACCTCCTGGGCCGAGGACTACTTCGAATCCGCGTCCGGCCGCGTCGTCACCATCCACGTGACCCACACCGCCGCCGACGGCACGCTGCTCGCCCGCGAGACCGAACGTTTCGCGATCCGCGGCCGCGTCTACTCCGACGCGCTGCCCGTCGACTCCCCGGAGTTCGGCGACGCGCAGCACGACGAAATCGAATCCACTCCGCGAAGGCTCCTGCGCCGCGTCAAGGTGACCGCGCCGAACGACATGACCGCGTTCGCCCGCACCTCCGGCGACTTCAACCCGATCCACACCTCCAAGCGCGGCGCCGCGATCTCCGGCCTCGCCGCGCCGCTCGTGCACGGCATGTGGCTGTCCGCCACCGCCCAGCACGCGGTGCAGGCGGCCGACGAGAAGGGCTCCCACTACGAGATCGCCGGCTGGACCTACAACATGTACGGCATGGTCCAGCTGAACGACGAGGTCGAGATCTCCGTCGAACGCGTCGGCAAGGTGCGCCACGGCGGCATGGCCCTCGAGGTCACCTGCCGCATCGACGGCCAGCTCGTCTCCCGCGGCACCGCCCTGGTGCGCGCCCCCGAGGCCGCGTTCGTCTACCCCGGCCAGGGCATCCAGAAGCAGGGCATGGTCCTCGACGAGCGCGCCAAGTCGCCCGCCGCCCGCGACGTGTGGGAACGCGCCGACAAGCTCACCCGTGACAGGCTCGGGTTCTCGATCCTCGCCCTCGTGCGCGACAACCCCAAGGAGCTCACCGCCAACGGCGTCACCTACCGCCACCCGGAAGGCCTGCTCAACCTCACGCAGTTCACGCAGGTCGCGCTCGCCACCGTCGCGTTCGCGCAGACCGCTCGCCTGCGCGAATCCGGCAGCGACATCTGGCCCGCCTACTTCGCCGGCCACTCTCTTGGCGAATACAACGCGCTGTCCGCGTTCGCCGGCGTGATCCCGCTGGAGACCGTGCTCGAACTCGTATTCCACCGCGGCTCCACGATGCACCACCTCATCCCGCGCGACGCGCAGGGCCGCTCCAACTACCGCATGGGTGCGCTTCGCCCGAACCAGTTCGGCGTGGGCGACTCGCAAGTGAAGGCGTACGTCGAATCCGTGTCCGAGAAGACCGGCGAGTTCCTGCAGATCGTCAACTACAACCTGGCCGGCGCGCAGTACGCGGTCGCCGGCACGATCGCGGGCCTCAAGGCGCTGCAGGCGGACGCGAACCGCCGCGCCAAGGAGGCGGGCGGCAAGCCGGCGTTCATGCTCGTGCCCGGCATCGACGTGCCGTTCCACTCCACGCTGCTCAGGAAGGGTGTGCCGGAGTTCCGCGACAAGCTTGATGCGCTGCTTCCCGCATACATCGACTACCGTGGCCGCCTCGTCGGCCGCTACATCCCGAACCTCGTGGCCACGCCGTTCGAGATGACCAAGGAGTTCGCGGCGAAGATCCTCGAGGTCGTGCCCTCCGAGCGCATCAAGGCCGCGCTCGACGATCCGGCCGTGTGGGACTCCTACGCCGCCGACGACCAGAAGCTCGGCCGCCTGCTGCTCACCGAACTGCTCTCCTGGCAGTTCGCCTCCCCGGTGCGCTGGATCGAGACCCAGTCGCTGCTCTTCCACAAGGCCGCGCAGGGCGGTCTCGGCGTGGAGGAGTACGTGGAGGTCGGCCTCGGCAACGCGCCGACGCTCGCCAACCTCGGTGCCAAGACCCTGCGTCTGCCCGAGTTCGCCGGCACCGACGTCACCGTCTACAACGTGGGCCGCGACGAAGGCCGTGTGTACATGACCGATTCGGACAGCCTCGTGCCCGAGGAGGAACCGGAGAGCGCTTCCGCCGCTTCGGCCGCTCCGGCCGATTCGGCCCCCTCGGACGAGGGGGCTGGCACGCGCAGCGTGACTGGGGGAGCGACCGCTCCCAGCCCTGCCGCGAGGTCTCTCCCTCAATCGGCTGCGCCGACAGCTCCCTCGTCAGAGGGAGCCACGGTGAGCGGTGCCTCCGCCGTCGCCGAACTCGGTTCCGCCGCCACCGGCTCCGTCGCCGACCTGCCGTTCAAGGCCGCCGACGCGATCGGCGTGCTCATGGCCTACTCGGCCAAGGTGCGCCTCGACCAGATCGGCGCCTCCGACACCACCGACACGCTCACCAACGGCGTGTCCTCCCGCCGCAACCAGCTGCTCATGGACATCAGCTCGGAGCTGGGCGTGGCCAGCGTGGACGGCGCCGCCGAGGCGACGCTCACCCAGCTCGCCCAGATCGTGAACAAGGCCGCCCCGAACTACAAGCCGTTCGGCCCGGTCCTCTCCGACGCGATCCGCGACCGTCTGCGCGCCCTGTTCGGCGCGGCCGGCGTCAAGCCGGCGCACATCCGCGAACGCGTGACCGGCGTGTGGCGGCTCGGCGAAGGCTGGGTGGCCGCCACGACCGCCGCGCTCCTGCTTGACACCCGCGAGGCTCCAGCTCGCGCGGCGGCGACCTCGCCAAGCTGCCGACCGGTGCCGCCGCCAACGCGGCCGCTGCCGACAAGCTCATCGACGACGCGGTCGCCCTGGTCGGACAGACCAAGGGCGTGGCCGTCTCCAAGCCGTCCTCCGGTGGTGCCGCGGGCGGTGCCGTGGTCGACTCCGCCGCGCTCGACGCGTTCGCCGAGAAGGTCACCGGCGCCAACGGCGTGCTCGCCGCCACCGCACGGTTCGTGCTGAACGAGCTCGGTGTGGCCGCCCCGGCGCCCGAGGCCGGCGAGGATGAGAACGCGGCCGTGGTCGCGGCCGTCAGCGCCGAACTCGGCTCCGACTGGCCCAAGCAGGTCGAGCCGCGTTTCGACGCGAACAAGGCCATCCTCTTCGACGACCGTTGGGCCTCCGCCCGCGAGGACCTCGCCCGCGCCTACTACGAAGCGACGCGGACGCGCTCGCCGGCAGCTTCATCGGCCTCGGCAAGGCCGTCGCCGCCGAAGCCAAGTGGTTCCTCTCCCGGCTCCCGCTGGCGGGAGCTGCCGAGCATGGCGAGGCGCTCAAATCCGCGTTCGCCCGCATCGCCTCCGAGGCGCTCGAGCCGGCCTCGTCCGACGCGCAGGCCTCCCGCTTCGCGGGCGACGTGGCCGTGGTCACCGGCGTGAGCCCGAACTCGATCGCCGCCCAGGTGGTCGAAGGCCTGCTCGCCGGCGGCGCCACCGTGATCGCCACCTCGCACAGCTTCAGGCCGTCCATCAAGGCGTGGGGCCGCCAGGCGTACCGCGAGCACGCCACCGGCGACGCCAAGCTGTGGCTCGTGCCCGCGAACCTGTCCAGCTTCCGCGACGTGGACGCGCTCGTGGACTGGGTGGGTCACGTCCAGAAGAAGACGACCGGCGCGACCACCACAATCCTCAAGCCCGCCTACGAGCCGACCCTGTTCTTCCCGTTCGCCGCCCCTCCGGTGCACGGCACGCTCGCCGACTCCGGCGAACTGTTCGAATCGCAGGCCCGCCTCATGCTGTGGGGCGTCGAGCGCGCGATCGCCGGACTGTCCCGCATCGGCGCCGACACCGACGTGCAGCACAAGCTGCACGTAGTGCTGCCCGGCTCGCCGAACCGCGGCGTGTTCGGCGGCGACGGCGCGTACGGCGAGGTCAAGTCCGCGTTCGACGCGATCGTCAACCGCGCCCGCGCCGAGCGCGACGCCTGGTCGGACCGCGTCACCTTCGCCCACCCGAAGATCGGCTGGGTGCGCGGCACCGGCCTGATGGGCGGCAACGACCCGCTCGTCGCCGTCGTCGAACGCCACGGCATCCACACGTATTCCACCGCCCAGATCGCGGTCAAGCTGCTCGACCTGTGCACCGCCGACTCGCGCAAGGCGGCCGCCGAGGCGCCGCTCGACGTGGACTTGACCGGTGGTCTCGGCAGCGAACCGATCGACATCAAGGCGCTGCGTGCCGAAGCCGAGGCGGACGCGGCGGCCGACGCCGCGAAGGAGACCGCCGGGCTCCCGCTGGCGGGAGCTGGCGCGACGAATGTCGCGACTGAGGGTGGTCAATCCGTGAGTCTTCCCCAGTCGGCCACGCCGGCGGGAGCCGCGAAGGCCGTCATCAAGGCCCTCCCCACGCCGGTCGTCCCGCACCAGCCGCACGTGGACCTCGCCGACTGGGCGGGCGTGACCGCCCGACCGGAGGATGAGATCGTCATCGTGTCCGTCGGCGAGCTGGGCCCGTGGGGCTCCGGCCGCACGCGCGCCCAGGCCGAACTCGGCATCCACCCGGACGGCACCGTCGACCTCAACGCCGGCGCCGTGCTCGAACTCGCGTGGAACATGGGTCTGCTCACGTGGGCCGACAGCCCGAAGCCCGGCTGGTACGACACCGACGGCAACCTCGTGCCCGAGGAGGACATCGCCGACCGTTACCACGACGAGGTCGTGGCCCGCTCCGGCATCCGCCCGTTCGAGGAGGGCATGGGCGACGACTACAAGGACGGCGCCGACGAGGAGGAGGCCGAGGTCTACCTCGACCATGACGTCACCTTCTCCGTGCCCACCGAGCAGGTCGCCCGCGAGTACGTCAAGCTCGACGAGGCCCACACGTCCATCGCCCGCGACGACGAGTCCGGCGAATGGAACGTGACCCGCCACGCCGGTTCGATGATCCGCGTGCCGCGCCGCGCCGCCATGACCCGCACGGTCGGCGGCCAGTTCCCGAAGGGCTTCGACCCGGTCAAGTGGGGCATCCCCGCCTCGATGGTCGGCGACGTGGACCGCATCGCGCTGTGGAACATCGTCACCACCGTGGACGCGTACCTGTCGGCCGGATTCAACCCGGCGGAGATCCTCCAGGCGATCCACCCGTCGCTCGTCGCCTCCACGCAGGGCACCGGCTTCGGCGGCATGGCTTCGATGCGCAAGCTCTACCTCGACCGCTTCCTCAACCACGAGATCCCGACGGACATCCTGCAGGAGGCGCTGCCGAACGTCGTCGCCGCGCACGTCATGCAGAGCTACATCGGCGGCTACGGCAACATGATCCAGCCGGTCTCCGCCTGCGCCACCGCCGCGGTGTCGCTGGAGGAGGGCGCCGACAAGATCGCGCTCGGCAAGGCCGATTTCGTCGTCACCGGCGCGATCGATGACATCGGCGTGGAGTCGGTGATCGGATTCGGCAACATGAACGCGACCGCCAACTCCGCCGAGATGTACGGCAAGGGCATCGACGCGCGCTTCTTCAGCCGCGCGAACGACCGTCGCCGCGGCGGCTTCCTGGAGTCCCAGGGCGGCGGCACGATCCTGCTCACGCGAGGCGACATCGCGTTGAAGCTGGGTCTGCCGGTCGCCGGCGTGATCGGCTTCATCCACTCCTATGCGGACGGCGCCCACACGTCGATTCCGGCCCCGGGCCTCGGCGCCCTGGCGGCGGGCCTCGGCGGACGCGACTCGAAGCTGGTGAGGGACCTCGCGAAGCTCGGCGTCACGCCCGACGACATCGCCGTGGTCTCCAAGCACGACACGTCCACCAACGCGAACGATCCGAACGAGTCCGAACTGCACAACACGCTGGCGCACGCCATCGGCCGCACCGACGGCAACCCGCTGTTCGTCATCTCGCAGAAGACGGTCACCGGCCATGCGAAGGGCGGCGCCTGCATCTTCCAGGTCAACGGCTTGACGCAGCTGTTCGCCTCCGGCGTCATCCCGGCGAACGCGGCGCTCGACTGCGTCGATCCGAAGCTCGCGAAGGACGACCACATGACCTGGCTGAGGAAGCCGCTGCGCATCGGCGGCGGCGAGGACGTGTTCGGCCGTTCCGCGGCCGGCAAGCCGGTCAAGGCCGGTCTCGCCACGTCGCTCGGCTTCGGCCACGTCTCCGGCTTCGTGGCGCTCGTGCACCCCGGCGCGTTCGAGGCGTCCGTCGCGAAGGCGGACGGCGAGGCGGCGCTCGTGGCGTGGCGCGAACGCGCGAACGCCCGTCTCGCCGCCGGCCAGCGCCGACTCGAGGAAGGTATGATGGGCCGCGCCGCGCTCTACGAGCCGATCGACAACCGCCGCTTCCGCGAGGACGGCACGCGTCTCGCGGACGGTACGCGCTACGACGCCCACGAGGTCGAGAAGGCCATGCTCCTCGATCCGGACGCCCGCCTGAACGCCTCCGGCTACTTCGAAGCCTGATGTGGTGAGGCGTTGATCGGCCCCCTCCGCGAGGGGGCTGTCGGCGAAGCCGACCGGGCCGGCGGCGTCGAGTCGGCACCATGCCCGGCCATCGTGATCGGCCCCCTCTGACGAGGGGGCTGTCGGCGAAGCCGACTGGGGGAGAGACAGCGGCGCGCTTCCCGCGGTCTCTCCCTCCGGCGCGTCGCGCCACCTCCCTCGTCAGAGGGAGGCTTTTTCATATCCGTATACATGTTTCTCGTATGCGTATCGATTCGCATGCACACCGATGGGGAGGTCATCATGTCGGTACTCGGTCTCGGTCACGACGTGGTCGACGTGGCGGCGTTCGCCGAACAGCTCGCGCTGCCCGGCTCGCGCATGCGGGCGTTGTTCTCGGTGCGCGAGACGCGCCAGGCCGCGGCCCGCGCGGCGGCCAAGCACGACGGCGAGGCGGTGCATCTCGCCGCGAAATGGGCCGGCAAGGAGGCGGTCCTTAAAGCATGGTGCGAGGCCGTGGGGGAGGGGGCTTTGCCGTATACGATCGACGATTTCCCCTGGTCCGGCGTCGAGATCCTCGACGACGCGCACGGCCGCCCGCACGTCGCGCCGCGCGCCGACGTCGCGCACGCACTGCGCGAGTCCGTGCCAGTGATGCCGTCGTTGCCGCCGACCGGGGAGGGAACCATCACGTCTCCATCTCCCTCCCTCCGCTGGCACGTCTCCCTCACCCACGACGCCGGCGTCGCCTCCGCCGTCGCGCTCCTCGAGTCCGCCTAATCTCCCATGGTGCGGTGAAGTCCCCATGGTGCGGTGAAGTCCCCATGGTGCGGTGCCGCAAAACGGCCATTTTCCGCCGTTGTGGAGATTGTGTGTTGCCGCACCATGGGAATGGCGGGGTGGTGGGTGAATGGTGGAGAGGGTGGATGGGTGAGTGGTGGAGAGGATGGATGGGTGAGTGGTGGAGAGGATGGATGGGTGAGTGGATGGGTGAGTGGATGGGTGCAAACGCTGTTACCGTTGGGGCGACGTGTGTCGAAACGGTTTGACACGCCGATTATCGAACCGGTTTGATAACACGCGCGCGCGACGTTACACTGGACACCGTCATCGCACAACAACCAACGACGAAGTTAGGCATCGCAGCTAAAAGGAGTCACAGATGGCCGAAACCACCGAAGCCAAGTCCAAGACCAAGTCCGCGCCCGCGACCGACGACGTGTTCGCCGCGCGACTCGCCCGCCATCACGACGAATTCGAATCCCTGTTCCGCATGCTGTACGGCGACTCCCCGGAGCTCGCCGTCTTCGAGCGCGCCATGGCCGACGCCTACGCCGCGCGCCCCGCCGACCTGAAGAAGCTCGACATCGAGCGCGAGAAGGACCCGGAATGGTACAAGCGCGGCGACATGTTCGGCATGACCATGTACACCGACCTGTTCGCGGGCGACCTGAAGAAGCTCGCCGGCAAGATCGACTACCTGAAGGAGCAGAAGCTCACCTATCTGCACCTCATGCCGCTGCTGAAGATGCCCCACCCGGACAACGACGGTGGCTACGCCATCGAGGACTTCGACACCGTCGACCCGCTGCTCGGCTCCAACGAGGACCTCGCCGCCCTCACCAAGAAGCTGCGCAAGGCCGGCATCAGCCTGTGCCTCGACTTCGTGATGAACCACACCGCCTCCTCCCACCGCTGGGCGAAGGCCGCCGAGGCCGGCGACCCCGAATACCAGGACTACTACTTCTGCTACGACGACCGCACCATCCCCGACCAGTACGACGCCGTCGTCCCGCAGGTCTTCCCGAACACCGCCCCCGGCAACTTCTCCTGGAACGAGAAGATGGGCAAGTGGGTCATGACCCAGTTCTACCCGTTCCAGTGGGACCTCAACTACCGCAACCCGAAGGTCTTCACCGCGATGATGACCTCCGTCATGCACCTCGCCAACCTCGGCGTCGAAGTGTTCCGCCTCGACGCGGTGCCGTACATCTGGAAGCAGTTCGGCACCAACTGCCGCAACCTGCCGCAGGTCCACACCATCGTGCGCATGATGCGCATGATGCTGGAGATCGTCTGCCCGGCCGTCGTCCTCAAGGGCGAGGTCGTCATGGCCCCCAAGGAGCTCGCCGCCTACTTCGGCACCCCCGAGCGCCCCGAATGTCACATGCTGTACAACGTGTCCATCATGGTGAACCTGTGGGCCGCGCTCGCCAGCGGCGACGTGCGCCTGCTCAAGCGTCAGGCCGACAAGCTCAACGCCCTGCCGGACAACTGCTGGTTCGTCAACTACCTGCGCTGCCACGACGACATCGGCTGGGGCCTCGACGAGGACGAGGAGGTGCGCCTTGCCATCGACCCGCTCAAGCACAAGGAGTTCCTGTACCACTTCTACGAGGGCACCGTGCCCGGCAGCTGGGCCATGGGCGAACTGTACAACTACGACGAGGCCAGCAAGGACGCCCGCAGCTGCGGCACCGCCGCCTCCCTGTGCGGCGTCGAGAAGGCGCTCATCACCCACGACAAGCCCGCCTACGAGAAGGCCATCGACCGTGACCTGCTCCTGCACCGCGCGATGGCGTTCCTGCGCGGCTTCCCGATGCTCAACTGCGGCGACGAGATCGGCCAGCTCAACGGCTGGGACTACAAGGAGGACCCGGACCGCGTGGCCGACAGCCGCAACCTGCACCGCAGCAAGTTCGACTGGAAGAAGGCCGCCGAACGCAACACGCCCGGCACGCTCCAGAACCGCCTGTGGGAGGGCATGGAGTCGCTGCGCGAGATGCGCGACGACCCGTGCTTCGGCCCGGACGCGTGGGTGACCACGTGGGACACGCACGACGACGCGATCCTCGGCGTCCTGCGCAAGGAGGGCGAGCGCACGATCGTCGGCCTGTTCAACTTCACCAACGCCGACACCTACGCTGTGCTCGACAGCACCGCCGACGTCACGCTCCCCGAGCGCGTCGATCTGAAGCCCTACGAGGCGAAGATCATCGTCGCCCACGAGTGAGCGTTCCCAGAATCGTCGTCGTGGGGTGACGCCGCACGCGCCGCTCCACGACGTACCATCATCGGCATCGTGTCCTATTCCTCTCGGACGCGATGCCGTCCCACCTGTGGCCCCGGCCGCGCGGATCCCCTTCCCGCACGGCCGGGGTCATCCATATCCGTTGAGTCCGATGGCGGGAATCCGGTCGCGATGCAGGCGGTGGCCTAGTGCTCCCGGTAGGTCGGTGCCCTCCGGTGGCCCGGTGGCCCGGTAGACTTGGCGGCCCGGATGTCCCGGTGCTCTCCGGCGGCGGTATCCCGCGACGGCGGAAGAACCGCGGCATGGCCCGTCGCCGCGCGCTACAGTCGCCCATATGGGAATCCTGGGAAACAACGCGCGCATGCCGCGCACGGCACAGGTCGCCGACCGCGTCATCGCCGTCGACCAGACCGGATCGACGAACACGCTTGCGCGCGAACTGGTCGCATCGGGGAAGCTCGCGGGTGCCGCCGGGGCGGTCGCAGGTGGCTCCGCCGCATCGGACCGCCCGTATGTCGCCGTCGTCGTCGCCGACCGTCAGACCGCCGGCCGCGGACGTCTCGACCACACGTGGGAGAGCGCACCGGGGGAGTCGTCCACCGTGTCGTACGTCGTGACCGTGCCGCGCGCGCTCGCCGTCGACGAGACCGTCAACGGCTGGCTGCAGATGACCGCCGGCCTCGCCACACTCGACGGCATCCGCGACGCGCTCGTGGCCGTCGGCGCGAAGCCGCTGCGCGCCGCCCCCGCCGACCGTCTCGGACTCAAATGGCCGAACGACATCTTCGTCGGCGACAAGAAGCTCGGCGGCATCCTCGCCGAACTCGTGCCACTGCCGGACACGGCCGAATCGGGAACAGACGCATCGGGTGGTGAATCATCGGTTGAAACGTCCGACGATGCCGGTCGCGTCGCCATCATCTTCGGCGTCGGACTGAACCTCGCCGTGCCTGCTGACCGGCTGCCCACGCCGCAGGCCACGTCGCTGCAACTGCACTACGCGCCGTTGCCGTCGGGGGAGGAGCTGCGCGACCGAATCGCCGCCGGAACCGTCGCCGCGCTGCGCCGCCGTCTCGCCGCGTTCGCCGCCGGTCCGCGCGACGCGGCGGCGGCGTTGCGGCGCGAGACGGCCGGCGTGTGCGTCACGCTCGGACGCCGCGCCGTCGCGCACTTCACCGATGGCAGTTCGCTGGAAGGCGAGGCCGTCGCGTTGAACGACGACGCGTCGCTCACAATCTGCGACGACGCCGGCGCAACGCACGTCGTGCGCACCGCCGACGTCGGCGTACTGCCCGCATGACGCGCGATGCGACACGACGGCGTCGCGCGGGTTGTGCGTCGCGTGGCCTTGTGTATAATGGCACGAGTTGTTTCATCGGAGTGATTCGATGGGATGATGCGCGGATGTAGCTCAATGGTAGAGCCTCAGTCTTCCAAACTGATTACGCGGGTTCGATTCCCGTCATCCGCTCCACTCAAGAACCGTTGGAATTCCAACGGTTCTTTTGTTTTTCAGGGGGTTGTTTTGGCCCCCGTGAGAACACGGTGAGAACATGGTGTTTCCGCTGCGCCGATTGGGGCATGCCATCGGGGATGATGGTGGGCATGGCTGATGAGTTGAGGATGCGCGCCGGGGCGTTCGTGGAGCGGTGGCGTGGTCGTGGCGATGAGAACAGCGAGACCCAGCAGTTCTGGATGGATCTGCTGGGCGACGTGCTGCATGTGGACCGGTTGAGCGACCGGCAGGTGTTGTGGTTCGAGCGGCGTACGGCGGGCAATGGTCTGATCGACGTGCTGATGGTCGAGGCGCGTGTGCTGGTCGAGCAGAAGAGCCTTGGCGTGGATTTGGATAAGGAGGAGCCACGGCAGGGTGTGATGAAGACGCCGGTGCGTCAGGCGTTGGATTATGCGAACGCGTTGCCGCCGTCGGAGCGGCCGGTGGTGTTGATTACCTGCAATTTCGGCGTGTTCCGTCTTTATGATCTGGAGTCGGACCCGTTGGCGAAGGCGCCGCGCTCGGAGTTCGCGTTGGAGGAGCTGCCTGATCATGTCGGCGAGCTGGCGGGCCTGTTCGACCGGGGGCGCAGCCGTACCATCGTCCAGCAGCAGTTGTCGGAGAAGGCGGGCCAGTTGGGTGCGAGGCTGCACGACGCCCTCGCGTCCTGCTACGACGATCCGGACGAGGCGAAGGCGCATGACGATCTGGCGATGCTGACGGTGCGGATCGTCTTCTGCCTGTATGCCGAGGATGCGGGCCTGTTTCCGGCCAACAGTTTCCGCGACTTGGTGAAGGCGTCCGATCCGCGGCATCTGCGCGGCGACATCGAGGACCTGTTCGACGTGCTCGATACGCCCGAGGATGGTCGGAGCAAATACCTGGATGCGGCCCTCGCGTGTTTCCCGTATGTGGACGGCGGCCTGTTCCGTGACCAGATCGAGATACCGCCGATGGGACGGGACATTCAGGACGCGCTCATGGAGATCAGCGAGGGGTTCGACTGGAGCGGCATCAGCCCGGTCATTTTCGGTTCGCTCATGGAGGAGACGCTCAGCCATGACGAGCGGCGGCGCGGCGGCATGCATTATACGAGTGTGACGAACATCCACCGGCTCATCGACCCGTTGTTCCTCGACGGGTTGACCGCCGAATGCGATCGGCTGATCGCCGCCCGTCCGGCCGTGGAGAAGGGGCGCGCGTTCAAGGAGTGGCGTCAGGGGCTTCAGGATTACCAGGATCGTCTCGCAGGCCTCAAGTGGGCGGATTTCGCGGCCGGTTCGGGTAATTTCCTTACGGAGACGTTCATCTGCGTGCGACGGTTGGAGAACCGGATCATCGAGGCGTTGCAGGGCGACCAGATCGCGTTCGACATGGAGGGATTCAGCGTCAAGGTGTCGATCGCGCAGATGTACGGCGTGGAGATCAACGGGTTCGCGTGCGCGGTGGCGCGTACCGCGTTGTGGATCGCGGAGCAGCAGATGCTCGATGAGACCGAATCGGTGTCCGGCAGGGGTCTCGACCGGCTTCCGTTCAAGGATTCCGGCAACATCGTGCAGGCGAACGCCCTGCGCTACGACTGGAACGACCTGCTGCCCGGCGACGAGTGCGATTATGTGATGGGCAATCCGCCGTTCCTCGGCCATATCAGCAAGACGCCGGAGCAGACGGGCGATCTGAAGGCCGTGTGGGGTGGGGACTACGACGGGTATCTCGACTATGCGACCGGCTGGTTCCGCAAGGCGTCGCGGTATCTGACCAAGCCTTCGGCGGCGTTCGCGCTCGTCAGCACGAACTCGATCACGCAGGGCCAGCCCGTGCCCCACCTGTTCGGGCCGATCATGGCGGACGGGTGGCGCATCGCGTTCGCGCATCGCACGTTCGCGTGGAACGCGCAGTCCACGGACAATGCGCACGTCCACGTCGTCATCATCGGCATGGACCGTGCCGACGACGCGACGAAACCGCCCATCCTGTTCGAATACCCCGACATCGACGGCGAGCCGGAGGCCACGCATCCGCGGCACGTCAACGGGTACCTGCTCGACGGGCCGGACGTGTACGCGGAGAAGCGCAGCCAGAAGGTCGGACCGCTTTCGCCGATGCTCGGCCGGGTCGATTTCGGCTCGATGCCGTTGGACGGCGGCAACCTGCTCATCAACGATGCGGACGAATACGCGAAGGCGATGGGCGATCCGATCGCCGCGAAGTACGTGCGCCCGTTCCGTATGGGACGCGAGCTCATCAACGGCATCGAACGCTGGTGCCTGTGGCTCGCCGACGCGCCCGCGTCCGACATCCTCAAATCCCCGTATCTCAAGACGAGGGTCGAAGCGGTAAAGTCCTTCCGGGAACAGAGCAAGCGTGCGGCGACGCGGGAACGCGCGGCGACGCCGCAGCTGTTCGGTGAGAACCACCAGCCGGAGGAAGCGTATCTCGCCATTCCCAAAGTGTTCAGCGGCCGTCGCAGGTGGGCTACCTGTGCGTTGCTTGGACCGGAGGTGATTGCCGGGGATCAGGTGTTCACCACTGGCGATGCCGAGGGATTCGCGTTCTCTATCATCGAGTCGTCGATGTTCATCACGTGGCAGAAAACCATTGGCGGGCAGATGAAATCGGACTGTCGATTCAGCAATACCGTCGTCTGGAACACGCTCCCATTGCCGAAGCTGTCCGATGCCATGCGCGGGAAGGTCATCGAGGCCGGACGCGGGGTGATCGAGGCGCGCGCGAACCATCCGGGCGAAAGCCTCGCCGACCTGTATAACCCGCTGCTCATGCACCCCGACCTGCTCAAGGCCCACGAACGGCTCGACCGCATCGTCGATGTCGCGTTCGGTGCCGGCAGACCCTGCGGATCGGACGACGAACGCCTCCAAATCCTCTTCGACCGCTACCAGGACCTGACCAAGGTCTGAGACAGACCGAAAACAAAACGAAGAGGGAGAGAGGAGCCCGCCCATGTTCGACATAGACAAGGTTCGCGCAATCATGTCCCGCTACCCGCGCATACATCCGGAGGATGCGGTGTCGAGAACGAATCTGTCGTTGTCTATGATGATGTTAATATCGTCATAGACAACGATATAAGGAGGAATCGATGAGCGTTTCCACACTGCCCCGCATCAACCAGACGGTCTCCATCAGCGACCTCAACCGCGGCAAGGCCACCGAAACATGCCTCCTCGCCCGCAAGGCCCCCGTGGTCGTCCTCAACCGCAACAAGCCGACGGCAGTCATCCTCGACATCGACCAATACAATCGGATCCAGGAATACCTGGAGGACATGGACGACGCCCGCATGGCCGAAGAGCGTTTGAACCATTGGAACGGGACCACCATCAACGAGCATGATGTCATGCGGCACGCCGGCATCACGGAGGCGGACATCGCCGCCGCTCCGGAGGTCGAATTCGAGTGACCGCATGGGAGCGGGAGTGGCTCCCCGAAGCGGAACATGATTTCAGCAAGTTCGACGCCTCGATTCAAGCCCAGGTCATCAAAGGATTGCGGAAGGTCGCCGAGAATCCGCTTCTCGCGACCGAGGGCGGGTACGGGAAGCCGTTGCGCAACGACAACAAGACGAAGCTCGCCGGACTATGCAAAATCAAGTTCAGGAACATCGGCGTACGCGTCGTCTACAAGCCGATTCGCACCGACAGCCGCATGCTCATCATCGTGGTCGGCATCCGCGCGGACGACGAAGTGTACCGGATCGCGGACAAAAGACGACGAAGCTACGACATCTGAACCGGATCGTCCGCCATGACAGTCGAATCGTCGCCCCGGAGATTCGCGGATCGCAACGGCGGAATCACCGCAAGCGGGCGTTTCGTACCCGCCGTTTCGTGATTGCCGGCGCCGAAACATGAATGATTGCGCGGGGTGCCCGCTTCGCCGGTGGCGTGCAGTATCGTGGACGGAGGAAAACAGCGCGCGCCACGGCTGCGGTCGGCCTTGGCGCGACGGATGTGAAGGAACGACGGCAAGCGAGGCGGTATATGGCGGACGAGAGCGAACGCAACGAGGCCACCGAGATCGTGGACGGCAAGGTCGAGACGGTCGAGGTGTCGAAGCATCCGGAGGCGACGATCCCCGAGACCGACCTGTCGCTCGCGGACATCGAACGCGGACGCTCCCACCCCGTGCGCTGGGCCGTGTACGCCGCGGCCGTGCTCGTCGCGATCATCGCGCCGTACTGGTACGGGCGCGCGCTCGCCGTCAACGACACCGCGTGGCTGACCATGCACCTCGACGCGTTCACGCCGCAGGGCATGGCGTTCCTCTCGTGGACGGTCACCCTGACGGCCATCGCCATGCTGGGCGTCGCGATCGTCGACTCCGGGCGCTGGATCTGGCGCATCCTGTTCGCGATCGGTCTCGCCGCCGAACAGTTCGTCGCCGGCGTGGCGCTGCTCAGACTCGACTTCTGGTATTCGACGTACGTCGTGTACGGCGAATCGGCGACCATCGCGAACGCGGCCAACCTCGGCATCATCGCCGCCGGATTCGGCGTGGCCGTGTTCGCCGTGATCTGGGTGGGCCTGCTCGTCGTCATCCGGAAGGAGTCGCCGCTCAACGTGCTCACGCGCAGCTGGGCGTCGTTCATCCTGTTCTTCGCGATCGAGGCGGCGGCGCTGCTCGTCGTCATGTTCGGCGGTCTGCTCACCACCGTCGCCGCGTGACACGCACGTCCGCACCGCGTCCTATAGTTTCCATTTGGCGTAAATCGCCCGCGGATAGAGAGCGCTCCACGCACCGAGCATGGGGCACCGCGCAACGACCATAAGGAGGATGCCGTGGCACTTACGGCTGAAGAGAAGTCCCAGATCATCAACGAGTTCGCGACGCACGAGGGCGACACCGGCTCCCCGGAGGTCCAGGTCGCGCTGCTCTCCAAGCGCATCTCCGACCTGACCGAGCACCTGAAGAAGCACCAGCACGACCACCACTCCCGTCGCGGCATGCAGATGATGATCGGTGACCGTCGCTCCCTGCTCGACTACCTCAAGCGCAACGACATCAACCGTTACCGTGCGCTGATCGAGAAGCTTGGTCTGCGTCGATAGTACAGACTTCCGCCCGGGCGCCTTACGGCGTTCGGGCGTTTTACATACGCCTGCCAAACGGCAACACAACCGAAGAGGGGACGGATTCGAGAGGACGGGCCGCGAGGTGCGGTCGGCGAGAGAATCCGGTTTACGAATCGTGAGTTGACACGAGGGCGCGGCCGGGGGTCGCGCATGGCGGCGGCGGGAGGCCCGAACGGAGGTCCGAACGGATGGGCCGTGCCGCCGGAACGAAAGCGAATGTAAGAGCCTGGCCCGGCTGAAGAAGGGCCGCATGTTTGTAGGAAAAGACAAGGCAAAGGAGGAACCCTATGGAGGGTCCCGAAATCAAGGCCGCAGAGGCCATCATCGACAATGGGTCGTTCGGCAAGCGCACGCTGCGCTTCGAGACCGGCCGTCTCGCCCAGCAGGCCGACGGTGCCGTCGCCGCCTACCTGGACGACGACACCATGGTGCTGAGCACCACCACCGCCGGCAACAGCCCGAAGGAGAACTACGACTTCTTCCCGCTGACCGTCGACGTCGAGGAGAAGATGTACGCCGCCGGCAAGATCCCCGGCTCCTTCTTCCGCCGCGAAGGCCGCCCGTCCAACGACGCGATTCTCGCCTGCCGCATCATCGACCGTCCGCTGCGCCCGCTGTTCCCGCACACGCTGCGCAACGAGGTGCAGGTCGTCGAGACGATCCTGTCCGTCAACCCGGACGACGCGTACGACGTGGTCGCCCTCAACGCGGCCTCCGCCTCCACCATGATCTCCGGCCTGCCGTTCTCCGGCCCGGTCTCCGGCGTGCGCCTGGCCCTCATCGACGGCCAGTGGGTCGCCTTCCCGACCTGGTCCGAGCGTGAGCGCGCCGTGTTCGAGATCGTGGTCGCCGGCCGCGTGATCGACAACGGTGATGTCGCGATCGCCATGATCGAGGCGGGCGCCGGCAAGAACGCCTGGCACCTCATCTACGACGAGGGCCAGACCAAGCCGGACGAGACCGTCGTGGCCGAGGGCCTTGAGGCCGCCAAGCCGTTCATCAAGGTCATCTGCGAGGCCCAGAACGAGCTCAAGGCCGCCGCCGCGAAGGAGACCCGCGAGTTCCCGCTGTTCCCGGAGTACACCGAGGATCTCTACAACCGCATCGACGAGATCGCCCACAAGGATCTCGACGAGGCGCTGACCATCGCGGAGAAGCTGCCGCGTCAGGAGCGCATCCACGAGATCAAGGAGCACGTGCGCGAGATCCTCGCCAACGAGTTCACCGACATGGACGACGCCGAGAAGGACAAGGAACTCGGCAACGCGTTCAAGGAGCTGCAGCGCCAGATCGTGCGCCGCCGCATCCTCACCGAGGACTACCGCATCGACGGCCGCGGCCTCAAGGACATCCGCACCCTGTCCGCCGAGGTGGACATCGTGCCGCGCGTCCACGGCTCCGCCCTCTTCCAGCGCGGCGAGACCCAGATCCTGGGCATCACCACGCTGAACATGCTCAAGATGGAGCAGCAGCTCGACTCCCTGTCCGGCCCGCAGTCCAAGCGCTACATGCACAACTACGAGATGCCGCCGTACTCCACCGGCGAGACCGGCCGCGTCGGCTCCCCGAAGCGTCGCGAGATCGGCCATGGCGCCCTCGCCGAGAAGGCCCTCGTGCCGGTGCTGCCGAGCCGTGAGGAGTTCCCGTACGCGATCCGTCAGGTCTCCGAGGCCATCGGCTCCAACGGCTCCACCTCCATGGGCTCCGTGTGCGCCTCCACCCTGTCGCTGCTCGCGGCGGGCGTGCCGCTGAAGGCCCCGGTCGCGGGCATCGCGATGGGTCTGGTCTCCGGCGACGTCGACGGCCAGCACATCTACAAGACCCTGACCGACATCCTGGGCGCCGAGGACGCGTTCGGCGACATGGACTTCAAGGTGGCCGGCACCTCCGAGTTCATCACCGCCCTGCAGCTCGACACCAAGCTGGACGGCATCCCGGCCGACATCCTCGCCGCCGCGCTGCAGCAGGCGAAGGACGCCCGCACCACGATCCTCGAGGTCATCAACGAGTGCATCGACGGCCCGGCCGAGATGAGCGAGTTCGCCCCGCGCATCATCACCACCACCGTCCCGGTCGAGAAGATTGGCGAGGTCATCGGCCCGAAGGGCAAGATGATCAACCAGATCCAGGAGGACACCGGCGCCGAGATCGCGATTGAGGACGACGGCACCGTCTTCATCTCCTCCGAAGGCGGCGAGGCCGCCGAGAAGGCGAAGCAGATCATCGACTCCATCGCCAACCCGCACGTGCCGCAGGCCGGCGAGACCTACAACGGCAAGGTCGTCAAGACCACGTCGTTCGGCGCGTTCGTGAACCTCACGCCGGGCACCGACGGCCTGCTGCACATCTCGCAGATCCGCAACCTCACCAACGGTGAGCGCATCGATCAGGTCGAGGACGTGCTCAAGGAGGGCGACACCGTCGAGGTCGTCGTCCAGGGCGTCGACGATCGCGGCAAGATCTCCCTCGCGATCCCCGGTTTCGAGGATCAGGAGAACAACGCGCGCCGCGGCGGTGACCGTCCGGCCCGCGGCGATCGCGACGACCGTCGCGGCGCCCGCGGCCCGCGCCGCGACCGTGACGACCGCCGCGACCGCGACGACGATTTCGACGATCGTCCGCGCCGTCGTCGTTCCGACGACCGCGACGACCGTGACTACGATGATCGTCCGCGTCGCCGCCGCGTCGAGCGCGACTACGACGACCGCGATCGTGATTACGATGATCGTCCGCGTCGCCGTCGTTCCGACCGCGACTACGACGACCGTGACGACCGTCGCGCCTCCCGCGATGACGATCGTCCGCGTCGCCGTCGTTCCGACGACCGCGACGACCGTCGTTCCGACCGTGACGATCGTCGCGGCGGCCGCGGCCGTGGCGGCTACGACCGCAACCCGCGCTACGCGACCGACGAGAACTACGACGAGTACCACGCGGACCGCATCGAGCGCACCGAGCGCCCGCGCCGCCGCGTCCGTCGCGACTTCGATCCGTTCGAGGACTGATCGCTGATCGATTCGGTCTGATCGCCACCTCGGCGTAGCACGACGAACATAGGGGCTGCCGATCAAACGTAGGGGGCCGCACCGGAATTATCTCCCGGTGCGGCCCCCTATTTGTATGTCGTTATTCCCTTGCCGTCATTCCCCGCCGTCATTCCCTACCGTTATTCCCCGCCGTTATTCCCATGGTGCGGTAAAACTCCCATGGTGCGGTGGTGGAAAACGTTGGTATTCCGCCGTTGTGGAGATTGTGTGTTGCCGCACCATGGGGTGTTGGTGTGGGGTGTTGGTGGTGGGGCGCTACAGTTCGGATTCGGCGAGGGCGTGGTCGATGTCGCGGATGAGGTCGTCGGTGTCCTCCAGACCGACGGCGAGACGGAAGAATCCGCGGTGGAACTCCTCCGGGTACAGGTACTGGCGTTCGTCGTCCTCGCCGAGGAACACGATCAGGCTTTCGTCGTGGCCGAGCGAGACGGCCGACGTGATCACGTTGAGCTTGCTCACGAACCGGTTGTGCCCGTCATGGTCGGTGTCGAGGCCGAACGAGAGCACGCCGCCGAATCCCGCATCCGGGCGGGCGAGCTGACGTGCCGCCACGTCGTGATGCGGGTGGGATTCGAGCCCCGGATAGGCGACGAACCGCACCTGCGGCAGGCTTTCCAAGTGCTTCGCGATGGCCAGTGCGGAGGCGTTGTGCTGACGCATGCGCAGGGGGAGTGTGACCGAGCCGCGGTTGATGAGCCACGCGTTGAACGGCGAGATGATGCCGCCGTAGTTCACCTGATAGGTGAAGCGGATCTGGTCGGTGAGCTCCTTGCAGGTGGCGATGGCACCGCCGAGCGCGTCGCCGTGGCCGTTGATGTACTTGGTGAGGCTTTCGATGACGACGTCCGCGCCGAGATCGGCGGGACGCACGTTGAACGGCGAGTTGAACGTGTTGTCGACGGACAGCAGCGCGCCCGCGTCGTGCGCGAGCTTCGCCGCAGCTTCGATGTCCGTGACCTTGAGGGTCGGGTTGGCGGGCGTCTCGATGTGCACGAGCTTCGTGTTCGGGCGGATCGCGTCCTCGATGTTCTTCGGATCCGACGTGTCGACGATCGACGTCTCGATGCCGTACTTCTCCGGCAGGATCTGGTTGAGCAGACGGTAGGCGGCGATATACGTCGTGTCGGAGAAGATCGCGTGGTCGCCGCGATTCAGGAGCGTGGTGAACGTGGCGGCGAGGGCGGCGACGCCGGAGGCGAGCACGACCGCGTCCTCCGTGCCTTCCAGATTCGCGAGCTTCGCCTCCAGATAGCGCTGGTTCGGATGGCCGTTGCGCGTGTACAGGTTCACGTCGGAACTGGACCAGTTGATGTCGGAGGGATCGTAGGGCAGAGCGTAGGCGTTCGCCAGCGTGATCGGACGGCGAATCGCGCCGGTTTCGGCGTCGACCCCGTTGCCGAGGTGGATGGATTTGGTCGCGAATCCGAGCGGCGTGCCGTCGAAGGATTCGCCATGATGCACGAGATCTGAGGTCATGGTTCCATCTCTAGCAGTCGCGCGTTTCCCGCGCGAGTGCGCGTGGTCTGCGGAAACCCGCGGAATCCCGCCGTTTGATAGCCGTCCATAGGAAGAACCGTGGGGATTGCGGTGCCCGCGGTGCCCCGGGTCTCGCCCATACGGATCGGCCCGGCATGTCTCGTTGGGTGAGATTTGTCCGCGGGGGGGGGGGTATCTTCTCTCTGTGAGATTTCAGTGAAGAGGAATTTCGCGTATCCTGAGGGATTTTCGAAGGCACCTGATGGGAATGAATAACTCAAGGAGATAGTAGGAAAGTACTGTCGAGGTACCATCATGACTTTGAAGAAGATTATTGCGGGTGCCACTGCAATCGCCGCATTGGCGGTGTTGGCACCTATGACGGCCCAGGCCGAGGAGAGTACGCCGGCCGCTACCGAAACCACTAATTCGCAGGTGGCAAACCAGCAGTCCGTGCCCGTCCTGTACCACATGAACGGTGGTAGCATCAACGGTGTGAGCGGCGATGGCAGCGTGCAGGTCCCCGCGGGACAGACGATTCTGGACAAGCTGCCGACCGCTGTCGACCTCCAGCGCGACGGCTACAAGTTCGCCGGTTGGGCGTACACCGATGGCACGCCCGTCCAGAGCAGTGACGTCGCCAAGCTCGGCAAGGATTATTACGAGGTTCAGGCCCAGTGGACCTCTCTGACTCCCGAGCAGCCGACGGCGACCTACAACGTTATCGTGAGCACCAACGGCGGCACCGTCCAGAACGGCGAGAACGCCGGCCAGACGGGCGACCTCCAGTATCAGGTGAAGGAAGGCACGAACCTCCTCTCCGTGCTGCCGAAGCTCAAGCGTGACGGGTTCGATTTCGTCGCCTGGCATTACGCTGACAACGCCGGCACCCAGGTCGGTGCCCAGGACACGGTGAAGGGCAACGTCACCGTCTACGCCACGTGGAACCTCGACAAGGTCGATCCCGGTATGCAGGTGACCACGCATACGGTGGTCGTGCGCACCAACGGCGGCACCGTTCAGGACGGCGAGGCCAAGGGCCAGACCGGTGACGTGTCCATCACCGTCGGCGAGGGCGACAACCTGCTTTCCGTGCTGCCGTCCCTCAAGCGCGATGGTTTCGTGCAGCGTGGCTGGTATTACGGCTGGGATGAGAACGACAACCAGTCCTACGGCACCTCCACGAAGGTCGGCGAGGGTGATACCGTCACCAAGGATCTCGTCGTGCGCGCCCTGTGGGATGTTGCCGACCCGGATTCCGGCATGAACGTCAAGACGTACGATGTGACGGTGAAGACCAAGGGCGGTGTGATCGAGGGCGGTGAGTTCGACGGTCAGTCCGGTGATGTGAAGTTCACCGCGGCCGAGAACGACACGCTGCTGGACAAGCTGCCGAAGCTCAAGCGCGACGGGTACACGTTCCGCGGCTGGCACTACGAGGATGTCGTCGCGCACGGCACCAACACGACCGTCAAGGCGACCGATACCGTGACCGGTGACGTGACCGTCATCGCCCTGTGGGATGTGGCCGACCCGGATTCCGGCATGAACGTCAAGACGTACAACGTGACGGTGAAGACCAAGGGCGGTGTGATCGAGGGCGGTGAGTTCGACGGTCAGTCCGGTGATGTGCAGTTCACCGCGGCCGAGAACGACACGCTGCTGGACAAGCTGCCGAAGCTCAAGCGCGACGGGTACACGTTCCGCGGCTGGCACTACGAGGATGTCGTCGCGCACGGCACCAACACGACCGTCAAGGCGACCGATACCGTGACCGGTGACGTGACCGTCATCGCCCTGTGGGATGTGGCCGACCCCGACCCCGATATGAACGTCGAGCAGTTCACCGTCGTGTACAACACGAACGGCGGCAACATCAACGGCGAAGTCGGCGACTTCTCCGTGCAGGTCGCCAAGGGCGACACCATCCTGGACAAGCTTCCCACCACCGACGAGATCACTCGCGACGGCTACAAGCTGTCCGGTTGGAAGTACGCCGAGACCGGCACCGACAAGGATGGTTCCGCCGTGAAGGCGACCGATACCGCGACCGGCAACGTGTACAAGATCGTGGCGCAGTGGACCAAGGTCGTCGCCAAGGGTGACCAGTCCAAGCCGCAGGCCGCGACGAAGTCCGACGCGAAGAAGAACGATGGCGCCATCCTCGGCGAGACCGGTTCCGCCATCGCGGGCATCGCGGTGTTCGCGGTCGTCGCGATCGCCGGTGCCGCCGCCATCATGCTGCTGCGCAAGCGCGCCTGATCGTGCCATGCCGATTCAGGCTCCCCGAAGCTTGGGTTGGCGTCCGGTCAAGCTTCTTCACATGCAGTTGAGGGTATGAGATCGCCTTCGAAATCGTCTCATGCCGGATGTATGGCCTAACGGCCGCCAACTCAAGGGGGTCCGGAACATCTTACGATGTTCCGGACCTCTGTTTTTGTTAATGGGCTTGTCGTTGCCTGAGAAACCACCAAAAGACCAGCTAGGGGATGCCGGTACGGCGGTGTCCCGGTGGCGTGTACTCCGACTTCCCATGGTGCGGTGAATCACCCATGGTGCGGTGTCGGAAAACGGCTTGATTTCGCCGTTATGGAGATTATGTGTTGCCGCACCATGGGATGTGGGTGGGGTGACACGCCGGGCGGGGCGATGACCGGTAGATATCTACCGGTGTGGCGCGGGGCGTGGAAGAATGGGGTGCAAGCGGTTACGGATGATCGTGGACGATCGGACGACGATCGGACGATTGCGGAACATGGGCGCGTGCATGCGCGGCCGTGTCCCACGGACGAAGGAGCGGGCCATGGGCGGTGCGGCAGTGGCGATAGTGATTGTGGTGGTGATTCTGGCGGTCATCATCGGACTGGTCGCGTGGGCGATCGCCGCCTACAACGGCCTCGTACAGCTGCGCAACCGGGTAGGCAACGGTTGGGCGCAGATTGACGTGCAGTTGAAACAGCGCGCCGACCTGATTCCGAACCTCGTGGAGACGGTGAAAGGCTATGCGGCGCACGAGTCCGGCGTGCTCACGCAGGTGACGGCCGCGCGCGCCGGCGCGATGGCCGCCGCCGCGAACCCGGGCGCCACGATCGCCCAGCGCGCCGCCGCCGAGAACCAGCTGTCGCGCGCCCTGGTCAACCTCACGGCCACGGCCGAGGCATACCCGCAGCTGCAAGCCAACCAGAACTTCATGAACCTCCAGAACCAGCTGCAGGCGTTGGAGCAGAAGATCGCGTTCGCCCGCCAGTTCTACAACGACGTGGTGATGAAGTACAACACGCGCATCGAGACCGTGCCGAGCAACATCATCGCGGGGCTCTTCCACTTCACGCAGGCGCAGTACTTCGCGGCGGACGAGGCGAGCCGCGCCGTGCCGCAGGTGAGGTTCTGACCGCCGGACGGGTGACCGGCGGACACCGAACATGTAGAGCACGAACGACACGAACAAACGGCACGGACGGGACGGCAACATGCGACACGGACTGGTCAGATCGGCGGTCAACGCCCTCATCGCCACGGCGATCCTCGTGGGCATCCTGCTCCTCGGGCACAGCGGCCTCGTCGGCGGCGCCCTGCTCAGCTGCCGCACCATCGACTACACGGCCGTCGCCACCGCAGAAGGCGACCTCAAGGTCGACACGCGCTACGACTACCGGCTCAAGGCGCGTGAGGACGACGACGGGTATACGAAACGTTGGAAGCAGCTGTACTGGCAGTACACGCTCGAACGCGGCAAGCTCACCGACATCACCGACATCACCGTGCGCAACGTCACCACCGGCGAAACGTACACGCGCATCGACCCGCAGAACCCCGAACCCATCAACGACGGCACCTGGGACCTCAAATACGCGAACCACTGGTACATCGCCGACGTGACCGACGGCGCCGACGACCCGCGACCCTACGAGCCCGGCAGGGACGGACTCGACGGCGCCGACGCGACGGACGGCACCAAAACCATCGAAATCGGCTGGAACATCCCCGCCACCAAGGAGACCGACAGCCTGAAATTCGACGTGTCGTTCACCATGCACGACATCGCCACGAAACACGACGACGTCACCACCTTCCAATGGGAGCCGATCAAGAGCACCAGCCAGGTGCCCGCCGGGACCATCACCGGCAGCGTGCGCTTCCCCGGCGGCGCCGGCGCGTCGAACGTGTGGAGCTGGCTGCACACCGAACGCGACAGCGAAACCGATACGGACGCCGACGGCCGCACCGGCGACGGCACGTTCGACTTCACCGTCCACGACCTCCGCTCCGGCGACTATCTCAACGTCGTCGCCGCCTACGACTCCCGATTCGCCGGCGACATCGCGCACACCGTACACGACGACGCGCTCGCCGACCTCACATCCACCGAACGCGCCAAGGAACAGGAGTGGCGCGACGGGCGGCGTCGCGAGGCGTGGACGCAGCTCGGCTGGTGGGGAGCGCTTGCCGCCGCCGCGATCGGCCTGTGCGCGTGGGGACTCATCGCCGCATTCCGGTCGCGCCGCCTCGCCGGCTATCACGGCCCGATCGTCTACTGGCGCGACCCGCCGCAGGTGAGCCCCGCCAGCGCGGCACGGCTCATGGACGCGATGGACGGGCTGCCGGTCGGCGGCATCACTGGCAAACGCGCCGACCGCATGCTGAACGAGTGCTCGCTCGCCGGCACCGTGATGGCGCTCGCGGTGAAGAAGGCGGTCGCCATCTACCCGGGGCCCTCGTGGATGTACCGGGGCGTCGACCTGAGCCGCGCGGATCCGGTCGGCCTGTCGCGCATGATCGGCGCCGACCCGCGGCTCGTCGCGGCGAGCGACGAGACGAGCACGATCGTGATCCTGCCGGCCGTGTTCACGCCGCAACGCGCCTCGCTCGGGCTCTGCCGATCGGAATCCGCGTGCCTCGACCTCATCGTCGACATCTCGCGCCGCGTCGGCTCCCCGGTGTTCGACTTCACGCAGATGAAGACAGCCTGCAAGAACTGGCGGGACGGCTACAAGTCGATGGAGCGGTTCACGACGGCCGCGGCGAACGAATACGCGATGCTCGACGCCGTGCGCTCCATGGCGAAGGGGTACATGCTTCCCATGGCGTTCCTGCTGATCCTCGGCTCGGCGCTGCTCACCTCCCCGGTACTCACCTCGAACATCGCCGTGCAGCTGTGCGTGGGCGCCCCGAGCGTGTGGACCAGCGTGTTCATCCTCGGCGCCGGCATGCCGAAACGGTTCACGGCCGCCGGCGAGGACTACGCCGGCCGGTGCCTCGGCCTCAAACGGTACATGGAGGATTTCTCCGACTTCACCGACCGCGGCCCCGCTGACCTCGCCCTGTGGGACTGGTACATGGTGTACGCGGCCGCGTTCGGCATCTCCGGGAAGATGGCGGCCGAACTCGCCAAAGCCTACCCGCAGCTCGCCGATCCTGCATGGCTCGACGCGTACGGCGCCGGTTCCGTGTGGTACTGGAACTACCGTCGTCACGAGTGGCATCGCCGGTATGGTCACGGCGGCGGGTTCGGGTCCTCCGGCCCGTGGTCGGACGGTTCGTCGTCCGGCGGCATGGGGGGTTTCGGCGGCGACGCGTTCGCCGGCGGACTGGGCGACATCGGCTCGCAATTGAGCTCCGGATTCGATTCGGTCGCCTCGACGATCTCCGCCGCCGCGCCGTCCTCCTCGTCCGGCGGCGGCGGTTTCGGCGGAGGCGGCGGCGGTTCCGGCGGCGGCTCGGGCGGCGGCCGGTAGCCCGGCGATGCTCTCCGGCAGTGGCTCTGGCGGAGAGCATCTGCGCGGGACGGCGTGACGTGGAGTGCCGCACTGCGAAGCGGCTATACCGGCATGTAGCGTGTGGAGCGCGCTTTCCCGGTTCGGGCGAGCATGCCACGTCCCGCCAGCGATGCGATTATCTGGTAGGCGGAGGCTTGGGATAGTCCGGTGAGCGCCTGTGCCTGTCGCCGGGTGATAACGCCGTGATTTCGCGCATAGTCGAGTACCATGCGTTCGTTGGGGGACAGCGGCTGCTCCGTATCGTGGCTTGCGGCGGCATCGTGACCGTGGGCGGTGGCGTGGGACGATGCGTGCTTGGGCAACACCAGCCGGAACGTGTGATCGGTGATATGGAATGATGGTTGTTCCTTGGAATCCCGATAATCCCCCATGATGCGGCGGATTCCCGTTCCATACGCCTCCACGAGCCGCAGCCGGTAGAACACGTTCGCTAGTTTCGGATTGCGTTGGGCGGAGATGCCGTTCATCATGTCCTCACGGGTGAACCTGCCGGGAAGGCCGCCAAGATTGAGGAATTCCATACGGTCGGCGAACACGCTGACCAGTGACGGGCCGGACAGCCCATAGTCGCGGTGCACGATGAGATTGAGCAGAGCCTCGCGCAACACCAGCGGCGTGTAATCGTAGTCATCGACGCGGCGCATGTCGTCGCCGGTGTGCGAGACCACGGTGTTGTGCCGGTTGATGAATTCATTGACCTGGTTGAACTGGGTGAGCAGCGATCCGCTGAATTCCTGCCGGTTCAGGAACGTCTCCTTGTCATCGTCGGCGAACGCGGCGGCTTTGATGGAGACCGTGCACTGGTCGGAAAGCAGCCATGCCAGGTTCGTGTATCTGCCATCATCGGCGCGTAGACCCAGCGTGCGTTGGGTGGCTTCGGTGAAGGCGAGTCCGGTATCGGAAAACGCAAGCTCGGCGGCCGTGAACGTCAATGTCTGTTGCAGTGACACCGCGTCCTCAAAGGAGTCGCCAGCCGTCTGGCGGATCATATCGACGATTGCGGATTCGCTGGCGGGAATCGACGCCGCGCCGGAACGGACGTACACTCCGGCAGGTCTGATTCCCTTGTCGGCCAGATAATAGGGACGGTTCGTACCGCGTTGGATGTGTACGGCCACCACGGGAACGTCGTTCATTTGTTCCGTCTCCACCGAGGTGAATCCCATCAGGTCGGGGTGAATGCCGTCCGCTATCGCCTGGGTGGCGCGTCGCATGCTCTCGTCCGCGTCCGGAACGCCTATTGGTGTGCCGTCGTCTTCCACGCCGAGATAGATGACGCCGCCGTCCGTGTTGGCGAAGGCGACCGCTGTGCGTTTCGCACCATCCACCCAATCCCGTTTGAATTCGGTGATGAGATTCTCGTGGAGCGACGTCATCGTGGTCTCCTTATCGTTATCGTGGTGGAATCGCGGCCCGGACGGGCCATGAGCTCGTGGCTCCGGACTATCGTGATTGCCGGCTGTTTCTTCTACTATCTTACATTATCTTATATTATCTTATAGTATAAGATTCGATTGATTGATTCCGGTCGTGTGCATTCGATCGGATGGCGAAAGCGCCTTCGCGATGTGAGACACGCCACTGAATGTATTGCCAACGTTGGCATCGCTGGAATTCCGCTGATTCTCCGGTCGGTTTTGTCCCGGGGGGGGGGGCTACGTTCGACGCGTATAGGCGTATTGGGAATTCCCTGCGCCATCGAGGCGGGCTCGTTCAGACGCTTCACGACGGAGAGAACCAGGAACACAGCCAGTAAGGGGCGTTCGGCCATGGAATCGCTGGAGAACAAGATAGGCAGGAACACAGGCAACATAGGCAAGGTGCTGGTGGCGTTGATCGCCGCCGTGGCGATGCTGCTGACGGGCGTGAACCTCACGCCGTCCGCGGTCGCGGCGGAGACGGTCTACAATCCCGACGCACCGGCCGTCGAGGTCACAAGCGGCGTGACCGTCGACGTCTACAAGGACAAGAACCATACGCAGAAGTTCGATCCGAACACCGACAAGGCCACGGTCGGCCAGACGTTCTACGGGTCCATCAGCTTCGACTTCGCCGACGAACAGAAGCCCACGCTCGACAGCCCGAACCGCTCCTACACGTTCCCGAAGAACATCGACGTGAAGGACGTGAAGACCTCCACGCTCTACGACAAGGACGGCAACGTGGCCGGCACGTGGCAGATCGCGGACGGCGTGGTCACCGCGCATTGGAACAAGGACTGGCTCACCCAGCACCCCTCCGAGATCACCTCGTACGTGAGCTTCGACTTCACGCTCGGCGAGGACGCCGGCGGCGACGGCAACCAGGAGCACATCACGTTCCCCGGTGGCGGCGGCGACATCACCATCACCATCGACAAGTCCAAGGTGAACGGCCAGAAGAACTACACGATCAACGACGACGGCACCGTCACGTTCACCGTCACCCTGAAACCCCAGTTCGACGTGACGAACATGGTCGTCACCGACACGATGGGCTCCAACTTCACGTTCGTCGACGGCACCTTCCAGCTCGACGGCCAGCCCGTCAACGCCGCGATTGAGGGGCGGAAAGCCACCATCGCCCTCGGCGATCTCGCCAAGGCCGACAAGAACGGCTACCAGCTCACCTACAAGGCGAAGCTCACCGACGAGGCGAAGAAGACGCTCGCGCAGGGCGGCAAGCTCGATGACGCCCAGAACACCGCGCAATGGACGTGGAACGGCGCCGACAAGCCCGGCGAGGCGGACGTCACGCCGAACCTCAGCTACAAGATGATCCACAAGAACGACGGCACCGGCACCGCCTCCGACATCAAGTGGACCGTCGAACTCAACACCGGCAACCTCAAGGCCGACATGGGCGGCTACGTGTTCACCGACGCCATCAAAGACGGCCAGCACTACACCGGCACGTACGAGGTCATCAAGGGCACCGACTGGAAGAACCCCGTCGCCTCCGGCACGCTCGACGCCTCCGCGAAGAGCTTCACCTACACGTTCCCCGCCGACGCGGGCGCGCAGACCTACTACATCGTGTACCACACCGCGCTCGATGACGCCTCGTCGACCGCCACGGTGAACAACGACGCGAAGATCACCCCGCCCGATCCGAGCGACCGGCCCGGCGGCGAGGACTCCGGCAAGTACACGCCGAAGGACACCAACACATACGTCACCAAGAAGCTCGACACCGATCAGGCCGCCATCGCCGCCAACGGCAAGGCCACGTGGACGTCCACCGTGGAGTTCTCCAAGATGGCCGCCGGCACCGACCCGTCCAAGGTGACGTTCACCGACAAGCTCTCCGAGCCCGACGGCGCCACGTTCACGTTCGACGGCAAACCGACGCTCACGATCGGCGACACGACGCTCGCCGAAGGCGTCGACTACACGCTCGCCTACAACAAGACGAACGACCAGTTCACCATCACGTTCAAGGCGACCGACACGCTCAAGGCCGCCGTCGGCAAGCAGGACGTGACCGTCCGCTACGCCACCACGAGCGACAAGACGCCCGGCACGTACAAGAACACGGCCAGCGTGAAGGTCAACGGCAAGACCACCTCCGCCAGCGACTCCTACGACATCGAGAACACGAACCTCGTGTCCAAGACCGGCTCGATGAAGTGGGTCAAGGACTTCGACTGGTCGACGATCGACCCGAACGACGCCACCAAGGGCGCGTGGGTCGCCACGTGGAAGGTGACCGTCAACGAGGACGACGACCCGTACAACGGCGTCGGCAAGACCGAGCTCGACGGCAAGCCGATCGTCGTCAACGACACCCTCCCCCAGGGCATGAGCTACGTGCCCGGCGGCACCTACAAGGTGCAGGCCGGCTATAATCCGGGCGCCTTCGACAAGCAGGACCTCGACGCGGTCATGACGAACGCGAACGGCACGCTCACGTTCACGATTCCCACCAGCGGCGTCGTGCAGACCGACGGCTCCGACAAGGCGTATGCCGTGCTCACCTACTCCACCGCCGCCAAGACCACCGGCGGCGCGGTCTCCTTCACCAACACGGCGACCGCCGACTCCGGCAGCACCCACTTCGGCGAGGATTCCAGCACCGTGACCGGCGACAGCAAGGTCATCGACAAGTCCGCCGCGCAGATCAAGGACCTCAACCGCGTGCGCTACACCATCAAGGTGAACCCGCAGGGCGCCGACCTCATCAAGAATGCGGACACCGTCACCCTGTCCGACGTGATGGACGCCGAAGGCACGTTCATCCCCGCCTCGCTCACCGTCACCAACAGCAACACGGGCGCCACGCTCATCGTGCCCGTCAAGGTCGAGGACGTGACCGACGCGAACGGGAACCCCACCACCAAGCTCACGCTCACCCTGCCGGACTCCACGCCCGTCACCGTGACCTATGACGTGAAGCCCAACGGCAAGCCCGGCGACAAGGTGAACCTCACCAACACGGCCACGCTGGAAGGCGTCGCCAACGGCGAGGACATCAACAAGAAGGACTGGACCGTCACCAACCCGAACTCCGGCACCGACGGCGCCGCCGGCTCGATCTCCATCACCAAGACCGACGCCGACGACCTCTCCCGCAAGCTCGCCGGCGCGAAGTTCGCGCTCTACACGGTCGACATGAACAGGCTGTCCGGCACGCACGTCACCTTCGACCAGGTGAAGACCGCCGCCACGCGGTCCGGCGGCGAGGTCACCACCGACGCCAACGGCGTCGCCACGTTCGGCTCCGCCGACAAGCCGCTCGAGACCAACACGCTCTACTACTTCGTGGAGACCCAAGCCCCCACCGGCACGGACGGCACCGCCTACGAGCTCGACTCCACGCCGCGCTACTTCATGCTCCCCGGCACGGACGCCGAACAGGCCGCGAACGCGCTGGACCGCGCCAAGGGCTTCGGCCTCGCCGTCTCCGACGGCACGTCGTTCAACATGTACGACAAGCGCAAGCCCGCCGCCGTAAAGGGCTCCGTCACCCTGTACAAGCAGCTGACCGGCCGCGCATGGAGCGATTCCGACACGTTCACGTTCCAGCTCGCCGCGGACGCCGCGAACAGCAAGGGCGTGGGCGAGGCCGCGCTCAAGGCCGCCATGCCCGCCGACGCCACCGCCACCGTCGGCAAGACCGGCGACGGCGCCGACGGCAGCGCCTCGCCGTTCACGTTCGGCGACTTCACGTTCCCCGAACCCGGCACCTACGCCTACACGGTCAAGGAGGCCGGCAAGGGCGGCGACGGCATGACCGTCGACACCCGTACCGCGAACGTCGTGTTCACCGTCACGCGCAACGCCTCCGGCAAGCTCGAGATCAAGGGCGGCCAGGCGAAGATCGAGGGCATCGACGAGAACCACGGCGACTGGACGTTCGACAACACGTACAAGCCCACGCCGGTCACGACCTCCGGCGCCATCAAGGTGCAGAAGACGCTCACCGGCCGCCAGTGGCGTGACGGCGATTCGTTCGAGTTCCGCCTGCAGCCGGCGGCGCCCACCGAGGACGCTCCGCTGCCCGCGGGCGCGAAGAACGGCTACGCCTCGCTCACGGTGACCGACGGCAAGACGCATGCGTTCGGCGACATCACCTACGACAGGGCCGGCGAATACCACTACACCGTGTTCGAGCGCACGCCCACCGCGAACAGCGGCGAGCACGCCATCCCCGGCGTCGACTATTCGAACGCGCTGTACGACGTGACGGTCACCATCACCGATGACGGCAACGGCAAGCTGTCCAACGGCGGCGTCGTCATGACCAAGGCGCAGAACGACGACGGCACGTCCGCCGGCAATGTCGCGGTCGACGGCAACGTCGCGGCCGTGACCAACGTCTTCAAGGCGCAGGAGGCCAACCTCGGCCTGCTCGTCACCAAGAAGTACGCCGATGAGACCGGTTCCAAGCCGCTGACCGACAGCATGTTCTCGTTCACGCTCACTGCGCAGGACGGCGCCCCGCTGCCTGACGGCGCCACCGGCGATTCCGCCACGGCGAACGTCACCAGTGCCGGCGTCGCCTCGTTCGGCCTCATCAAGCTCACATCCGCCCGCGACGACGGCAAGACCTACGAGTACACGCTCAAGGAGAACGTGCCCGCGGGCGCCACGCCCAGCGCCGACGGCAGGACCGCCACGCTGAACGGCATGACCTACGACCTCACCGCCTACACGGTGAAGGTCAAGGTCGGCCTCACCGAGGACAAGGACGGCAGGCAGGTGCTCGGCTACACCACCACCATCCTCGATGCGAACGGCAACGCGGTCGACCCGTCCAAGCTCGACAACGGCCGCCCCGTGTTCTCCAACACCTATGATCTGACGCCGGCCGAGACGTCCGTCGCCGGGCGCAAGACCCTGACCGGCCGCGACATGGATCCGAACGAGACGTTCACGTTCCGTCTCGCCGCCGCCTCCGACAACACGGATGCCGCCAAGGCCGCCCGTGCCGGACTGAAGGACGACTCCATCGTCCTCGGCTCCGACAAGAAGGCCGACACGCTTGAGACCACCGTCACCGGAGCGAAGGACGGACAGCCCGCCGCATTCACCTTCGACGGCCTCCACTTCAGCAAGCCGGGCGTCTTCAAGTTCGCGGTCACCGAGGCCGGCAACGTGAAGACCGGCACGCAGAAGGACGAGCACGTCGGAAACGTCACGGTCACGGTGAAGGACAACGGCGACGGCACGCTCGCCATCGCCTCCACCGTCTACGACAACGCCGCGGCGACGACCGACGCCGACAAGTCCGCGACCGACGCGTCCACGTTCACCAACGCCTACGCGCCCGCCGGACACGCGTTCTTCCTGCTCCACAAGAAGATCACCGCCGCCGAGGGCTCCGTCGCGCCGCAACTCAAGGCCAACGCGTACACCTTCGGTCTGTACCAGGGCGACGGCACGGACGGCAAGACGCCGATACAGACCGCGACGAACACGGCTCCCGCAGCCGGCGAAGCCTCCGGCCACGTCACCTTCAACTGGATCGACTACACGCCCGCGTCGCTCAACCAGGCCGTGACCGACGGCTACGCCACCTATGACGCCGCCGCGAAGACCTGGACGCTGACCTACACGGCGGCCGAACTCGGTCCCGACGGCCAGACTCCGGCCAAGACCGGCGACGTGAAGGACGGCATCGCCTACGACGCGTCGACCCGCACCATCACGGTGACCGTCAAGGACGCCGGCAGCGGCACGCTGCAGACCTCCTACACGATCAGCGGCAATGGCTCGAACACGTCCGGCGCCACCGACTCCGAGGACACCGCGTTCGACAACATGTACACGCCCACGTCCGCCACCGCCGAACTGCACGCGCAGAAGAAGCTCGACGGCCGCGACTGGAAGACCGACGGCACCGACCGCTTCGACTTCAAGCTCGAAGCCGTGGGCGGCACGCTCGCCGCGAACAAGGCGACCGTCGCCAAGGCCGACGTGCCGATGCCTGCGGGCGCACAGAACGGCGTGCTCACGCACACCGCCACCAACGGCGACGTGTTCGGCTTCGGCCAGATGACCTACACGAAGGCCGGCACCTACGTGTACAACATCAGCGAGGTCCAGCCCTCGGCGGCCGACGCCCTCCCCGGCGTCAGCTACTCCACCGACCTCTACCGCGCCACCGTCACCGTGACCGATGACGGCGCCGGCAAGCTGACCGCCAAGACCGCCATGGAGCTCGTCTCCAAGGTCGATCCTGATTCCGCCAAGCAGGGCAAGGCCGTCAAGGCCGACCCCGCCACCGGCGATCCGGTCGCGACGATCACCAACACGTACGCTAAGCTCTCCCAGAACTGGAGCCCGAAGGTCTATAAGTCCTACACCGATCTGAGCGGAGCCAACCCGCTCACCGCCGGCAAGTTCAAGTTCACGCTCACACCGGTCAAGAACGCGCCGCTCCACGTGGTCGACGCCTCCGGCAAGGTGACCGAAGCCACGAGCCTCACGGCCGAAAACGCCGCCAACGGCGAGGCCGCGTTCAAGGACGTGCAGTTCACCGACGCCGACCTCGCGGCGGACGGCGGCGCGAAGACCTACCGCTATGAGATCGCCGAGGCCAAGGGCTCCGAAGCCGGCATGGCCTATGACACGACCGTCTACACGGTCGACGTCACGGTCGCGGTCGACGGCAACGGCTACCTCACCGTCGCCCCCGCGTTCAAGTACGAGAACGGCGACCCGGTCCCGGCCGACAGAATCGACACCGGACGCCCCGTGTTCACGAACACGTACACGCCCACCAAGGTCGCCGCGCGGCTCAAGGCCCACAAGACCCTGAACGGCGCGACGCTCAAGGACGGCCAGTTCACGTTCCAGCTGTACGACGGCGTCCAGTTCGGCGACGGCGACCAGACGAAGCTGCTCCAGACGAAGGCCAACGACGCGAACGGCGACGTCACCTTCGACGGGCTCGACTTCGACACGACCGGCACGCACACGTACTCCATCCGCGAGGTCGTGCCCGCCGACGCCGTGAACGACGTCAGGAACGGCATCACCTACGACCACACGTGGCAGTACGTGCAGGTCAAGGTGACGCTCGACAAGACGGCCGGCGCGCTCAAGGCCGCCGTCACCGACGCGAACAGCGGCACCGGCACCGCCGAGTTCACGAACACCTACGACGCGGCCGGCGCGGCCACGCTCGGCGCGAAGAAGGACTTCAGGAACTCGGACGGCTCCGCCCGCCCGATCCTGGAGAACGACTTCACGTTCCAGCTGCATGAAGGCGCGACCACGACCGGCAAGGTCCTCCAGACCAAGGCCGCCAGGACCGACGGTTCCGTGACGTTCGACCCGATCGCCTACAAGCTGGGCGACCTGGGCGGCGCGAAGTCGAAGACGTTCACCTACACCGTGAACGAGGTCACGCCCGCCGGCAACGGCAAGCTGCCCGGCGTCACCTACGACACCGCCGGCCACACCTACACGGTGACCGTCACCAACGCCGGCAACGGCAAGCTCACCACCACGGTGAAGGTCGACGGCAAGTCCGGCGTCCAGCAGCCGACGTTCACCAACACCTACGCCGCGGCCGGCCAGACCGCCATCGCCGGCGTCAAGAAGGTGACCGGTGACGATGGCAGCGACCAGACCGCGCACTTCGCGAACGCGTTCACGTTCACGCTCACCGGCAAGGACGGCGCCCCCATCCACGTGGACGGCACCGGCTCCGACGCGGGCAAGCTCGTCGACAAGACCAAGCTCACCGCGTCCAACACCGCGGCCGGCGTCGTGGACTTCGGCACGCTGCACTACACGCTCGCCGACCTGGCCGACGTCACGCCCGCCGCCGACGGCACCCGCTCCAAGACCTTCACCTATGAGGTCTCGGAGGATGCCAAGACCGTCGCAGGCGTCACCAACGACGCGACCACGACGCACGACTTCACCGTCACGGTGAAGGACGACGGTACCGGCAAGCTCGACGTGACCACCGCGCCCGCCGACACGGCCAACCTGTTCTCCTTCACGAACACGTACGCCGCCTCCGCCACCCTCACCCTCACCGGCACGAAGACCATGACCGGCCGCAAACTCACCGCGAACGACCGGTACACGTTCGACGTGTACGAAGGCACGGACGCCACCGGCACCCCGGTCGCCACCGGCACCAGCGACGCCACCGGCAAGATCACGTTCGACAAGGCCCTGAGCTACACGCTCAAGGATCTCGGGGACCACACGTACACGGTCGTCGAATCCGAAACGAACCTTCCCGGCGGCGTGACCGCCGTGACCCGCACGCACACGTTCACCGTGAACGTGGCGGACACGGATCACAACGGCACGCTCAAGCTCACCACGAGCGGCCTCGACGCGGACGGCAAGAACGGTCTCGCGTTCGAGAACAACTACACGACCACGGACTCCACCCCGATCGAGTTCAAGGGCGTGAAGCTGCTCGACGGCGGCGACTACGACACCACCCTCGCCCAGCTCAAGGGCCGGTTCACGTTCACGCTCAAAGGCAAGGACGGCGCGCCGCTCCACGTGCTCGGCGCGGACGGCAAGACCGCCACCGACAAGACCGAAGTCACCGCGAAGAACGATGATGCCGGCAACGTCGACTTCGGCAAGGTCGTCTACCACTTCGCCGACCTCGCTGGCCGGACCGACCGCACGCTCACGTACACCGTCACCGAATCCGGCGACGTCGCGGGCGTCACGAACGACGCGGACCTCACGCGCGAATTCACCGTCACGTTGCACGACAACGGCGACGGCACGATGAGCGCCACCGCAGACCCGGCCACCGGTGCTCTGTTCTCCTTCGAGAACACGTACTCCGGCGGCGCCACGACCGACGCGTTCGACTTCACGAAGACGCTCGACGGCCGTGCGCTCGACAAGGGCGAGTTCACGTTCACCCTCACCGGCGCGATCGGCGCGGACGGTTCCACCGCCCCGATGCCCGAAGGCGCGAAGGACGGCGTCAAGACCGTCACGAATGCCGCGGACGGCAAGGTCTCCTTCGGCGAGATCACGTACGACAAGCCCGGCACCTACGCGTACACCGTGCGCGAAACCGCCGGCGACCTGGGCGGCGTGACCTACGACGACACCGTGTACACCGTCACCGTCACCGTCACGGACAACCATGACGGCACGATGACCGCCACGCACGCGATCGCCCGCACCACGCAGTCCGCCGGTTCCACCTCGAACGGTTCGGACGCCGCCGACGGCACGGTCGAATCCACGCCCGTCAAGGACGAGGATGCCGTGTTCGCCAACACGTACGCGCCCGCACCCACCGAATTCACGTTCACGGCCACCAAGACCATCAAGGGCCGTGACTTGAAGGACGGCGAATTCACGTTCGAGCTGCGCGACGCGGACGGCAAGACCATCCAGACCGCGAAGAACTCGGCGGACGGCGCGATCGCGTTCACGCCGATCACGTTCGACAAGGCGGGCGAATACACGTACACGATCCGCGAGTCGAAGGGCGACGCGACCGGCGTCACCTACGACACCACCGTGTACACGGCCAAGGTGACCGTCACCGACAACCTCGACGGCACGATGACCGCCACCGCCGCCTACCAGTCCGGCCTGTTCGGTCGCGACCACAAGGCGCCCGCGTTCGAGAACACGTACACGCCGCCGCTGAGCACCACCGGCGCCGGCGTGGCCATGCCCGCCCTGATCGCCCTGCTGCTGCTCGGCGGGGGAGCGGCGATCCTCATGGCGGAACGCCGCAGGCGCGACGTGGCCGGCACCGGCACGGCGAACGGACGCCACCGCCGGTAGGTGATGTTCGCCTGACTTGATGACCGTGCCCGTGAAGTCTACGCTGGACTTCACGGGCACGGTCGTTTCGTATATGTTCGCATACGGTCGGTCGTGCGCAACGTGACATCAACGGGAAACCACGGAAGGACAAGGACGCATCATGGCGCTGTACCGTAATCTGGGACCATTCTCCACCACCGCGATCGGACACGGCGAAATGCCGCTGACCATCGAGAACAACCGCGGGCATGAGGTCGGCATCGAGACGCTGCACGCCTCGCTCGACGCCGGCTGCCGCCACATCGACACCGCGTGGGCGTACTACACGCCCGGCGAGGAGGAACAGACCGGCGAGAAGCTCGTGCACGAGGCACTCGACACGTGGAAGGGGCCGAAGAGCGAGGTGACCGTCGCCACGAAGATCGGACTGCGTCGCGTGTGGGGCGAACACGGCGAGCCGCTGTGGCCGCGCGACGGCAAACCGGAGCATCTCATCGAATACGGCAAGCAGTCGGCGATGGCGCTCGGCGTCGACACCATCGACCTGTTGTACCTGCACCGCCACGATCCGGAAGTGCCGTACAACGAGTCCATCGAAGCGCTGAAGCAGCTCGTCGACGAGGGCGTGGCCCGCGTGGCCGGCGTGTCCAACGCGTCGATCGAACAGATCGACATCGCGCGTTCGATCCTCGGCGACAAGCTCGTCGCCGTGCAGAACCAGTATTCGCCGATCCACCTGGAGACGCAGGACACGCTCGACTACTGCGCGAAGCTCGGCCTCGCGTTCGTGTGTTGGAGCCCGCTCGGCGGCTACCGCCACCCGTACGACGAATCCAAGTTCGACCCGTTCCGCGAGGTCGCGGCCGCGCACGGCGTGAGCTACCAGCAGGTCACGCTCGCGTGGGAGCTCGCCAAGGGCGACCACATGTTCGTCATCCCCGGCGCCCACCGCCCCGAGACGATCCTCGACTCCCTCAAGGCCGACCAGCTCGAACTCACGGAAGAGGACCTCGCCAAGCTCGGCTGATTCATCGCCTCACGGCTGTCGCCGTTCGGCCTCGCCTACGGACGGTCCACCGGACCGTCCGCTTGACGGCTCGGCCCGCCAAGCTCGGCTGATTCCCGGCCTCACACCAGTCCGGCCACTATCTGCGCCGCCCCGGCGAACTCCTCCGGGGTGGTGTAGGAGTAGCTCAGGCGCAGGGCGTTGTCGCCCTCGAAATCGTAGATGTCGCCCGGATTGAGCAGCACGCCGCGGTCGGCGGCCTGCTGGAACAGCCGTCCCATGCGCACCGGCTCGTCGAACGTGAGCCAGATGTAGAACCCGCCGTGCGGAACGTTCCAATGCGCGCGACCGGCGAACAGCCGTTCCAGCGTCTCCAGCGCCGCGTCGCGCCGGCGACGCAGTTCGGCGCGCAGACGCTCCAGATATTCCGCGTACAGTCCGCTCGTCAGGAACCGTGCGAACACCCATTGGCTGAGCGTGCTCGCACCGTAATCCATCTGCATCTTCACGTCCGCGAGACGGTGTACGATTCGCTCGTCGGCCACGATCCACCCGATGCGCAGTCCCGGCGCGAGCGCCTTCGACGCGCTGCCCAGCGTGATCACCATGCCCGTCTCGTCATAGGATTTGAGCGCGCGCGGCGTGGTTCCCTCGAAGACGAGATCCTGATACGCGCAATCCTCGATGATCGGCATCCGGTGCGTCACGCACGCGTCGATGAGCGTGCGGCGGCGCTGCTCGGGCATCGTGACGCCGGTCGGATTGTGGTTCGTGGGAATCGTGTAGAGGACGGAACCGTCCTGTCGAATGATGCCGGAGCGGTTGCGGGGGAAGGCGGGTGTGTCGGGCGCGGGTTGTCGGGGCCCTTCGCGTCTCGTCGCAGTGACGGCCGTATGGTCCGCCGTGCCGTTCCCGTCGAGCAGCGCGCCCAGCGCGTCCGCGTCGAGACCGTCGCCGTCCATCGGCACGCCGGCGAGCCGCATACCCGCCGACTGGAACACCTGCAGCGACTTGATGTAGCTCGGCGCCTCCGCGTAGACGGTCGATCCGGCCGATAACAGGCTCACCGAAATCATCTGCAATCCCTGCAATGCTCCCGAGGAGACGAGCACCTGTCCAGGGCGGCAGTCGACGCCCCAATCGCGCATGTGCGCGGCGATCGCCTCCCGCAGCACGTCCAATCCTTCCGGCGGCGGGTAACCGAGCGCGTCGATCTCGGCGGCCGCCTCGCTCGCCACGCGCCGCCACATGTCGCGCGGGAAAAGCCGAGGATCGAGCTCGCCGGTGCCGAGTCGCGTCTTCGTGGCGTCGAATTCAAGCCGGTTGATGGCTTGGATGGTCGTGTTGTTCGCCTTGAAGAATCCGGATGAGACGTAGTCCGCCCAGTCGGGCGCGCCGGGCAGCATCAGCGACCACGTGTTGCTCACGATGCGCGTACCCGCCCCGTGCCGGCCTTCGACGATGCCGTAGTCGGCGAGCTCCTGCACGGCGGCGATGATGGTGGACCGGTTCACGCCGAATGATTCCGCGAGCGCGCGTTGGCTGGGGAGCCGTGCGCCGATTGGCCATGCGCCGGACGCGATGCGCCCGCACATATAATCGACGATCTGTTCGGTGACGGGCGTGGTGTTCGTGCGGTCCGGCGTCCAATCGATGTCAAGCGGCGTGGTGCGCGGCATGGTGGTTCCTTATGGATTTTGGTTGGGTGAAGCAAGATAATCTTGGCTGGTTGCCAAGTGTAATCCGCTGCGTAGGATATGGCAACGGTATTGGAACGATGCGGATTGCATGATATGCAATTCGTATATGGCTGGCTGGCTGAACGGTATTTGGCTGGTTTTGGCTGGGTGTGAATCGCCCAGCCAAAATCAAAAAGCCGGTTGAGGGGTTGCCGTGACTACCCCTCAGTCGGCCTGCGGCCGCCAGCTCCCCTGACAAGGGGAGCCGAGGGACAGGCGGGATCCGTAATGCGGATACTGGTCGCCGGTTTCTCTGACAAGGGGAGCCGAGGGAACGAGGAGCGAGGATGGGACTGTATATTCAGGGGCTCACGATGGGATTGGCGTATATCGCGCCGATCGGCATGCAGAACCTGTTCGTCATCAATTCGGCGTTGACGCGCACGCGCCGCAACGCGCTCATCACCGCGCTCATCGTCATCTGCTTCGACATGGCACTGAGCCTGTCCTGCTTCTTCGGCATCGGCGCGATCATGCAGGCGCACCCATGGCTGGAGAACATCGTGCTCGGCCTCGGCGGACTCGTCGTCATCCGCATCGGCATGGGTCTCGTCCTCCCCAAGCGTCGCACCGCCGACAACGCCGCCGTCTCCGTGGCGCCGGGTGTTCGTGCCGACGCGACCCCTCTCTCTGCTCCCGCTGGCGGGAGCTCCCGCGAAGCGGGTGAGGGTGGTCCGGCCGCAGGCCGTCCGGGAATCGCCCGCCCCGCCACCCATCTCGGCGCACGCGGACTCATCGACACGATCGGCACCGCCTGCGCGGTCACCTGGTTCAACCCGCAGGCCATCATCGACGGCACACTGATGCTCGGCGCGTTCGCAGCCACGCTGCACGCCGGCCAGACCACCCCGTTCATCACCGGCGTGGAGACCGCCTCCGTGCTGTGGTTCCTCGGCGTCACGCTCGTCGTCAACGCGTTCGCCCACAAGTTCAGCCCGAAGATCATCGACGTCCTCAACCGCGTGTGCGGCGGCGTCATCACCCTCTATGGCGTCAAACTCCTCATCGACTTCGCCCTCGCCGTCCTCTGACGCCTTTATCTCTCCGCGCGATTCTCGTGCGGAAAACGGTGGTCTGGCGCACCGTTTTCGCGCGGAGTGCTCTCTGCGAAACGAATGGGATGTGGGATGACCGGATTGTTTCGTTGGGAGGGGAGTCCGCGAAACGGGCGGGGCACGTGGCGTCCGGTCCGTTTCGCGGGGCACGGCCGTGAGGGGAGAACGGGCCGCTACACTGTTGGGTGATGAATACGAATGGCAACAACCCCCTGCGCATGCGCCGCAAGCCCGAAGTGCTCGCCCCCGCGGGCAACCTGCGCGGACTGAAGACCGCCGTCGACTACGGTGCGGACGCCGTCTACTGCGGCGGCAAGGCGTTCGGCATGCGCAGCGCCCCTAGGAACCTCAGCCTCGATGACTTCGAGGAGGGTGCCCGCTACGCGCACGAACGCGGCAGCCGCGTGTACGTGACGCTCAACGTGCTGCCCCGCAACGCCGAGGTCGAGGCGATGCGCGACTACATCGGTCAGTTGAAGGACACCGGCATCGACGCGATGATCGTCACCGACATCGGCGTGATGATGATGGCCCACCAGATCGCCCCCGACGTCGAGCTGCACGTGAGCACCCAGGCTGGAGTCACCAACTACGGCGCCGCGCAGGCGCTCTACGAGTTCGGCGCGAGGCGAGTCGTGCTCGCCCGCGAGATGGACCTGCAGGCCGTGCGCGACATCCGCGCGCGCATCCCCGACGACATGGACATCGAATGTTTCGTGCACGGCGCGATGTGCATGGCGTTCTCCGGCCGCTGCTTGTTCTCCAACTATCTGACCGGCCGCGACGGCAACCACGGCGAGTGTGCCCAGCCCTGCCGTTGGAAGTACTCGATCGTCGAGGAGAAACGCCCCGGACAGTATTTCCCGATCGAACAGACCGAGGAGGGCGCGTACCTGTTCAACTCGCAGGACATGTGCATGCTCGACCATATCGACGACCTGATCGACTCCGGCGCGACGAGCCTCAAGATCGAAGGCCGTTCGAAATCCGCGTACTACATCGCCGCGATGACCAACGCGTACAAGACCGCCGTCAACGAATACATGGTCCAGCGCGGCTTCGAGACCGCGGACGGCACCGTCATCAAGCCGTTCCGCGACCGCGTGATTCGCCCCGACGACCCCGATTTCGCGAACACCGCCGACGATGCGATCGAGCAGAACGCGGACAAGGCGTTCGCCGGCGTGCCCGGCGAGTCGCCGGTCGAAGGCGACGACGCGACGGCCGCCGCCGCTCCCGCCGGCGGGAGCTCCCGCGAAGCGGGTGAGGGTGGTCGCGTCGCACCGTCGAAGACGCCGAAGACATCGAAGACCGAGGACGCGGCCGCCCGCTCCGCCGGCGGCGCACAGCTCGACCAGCTGAGCTACAAGGCCCGTTCCGCCCGCCGTAAGTCGAACACGCGCGAGGAGGTGCTGCCCGAAGGCTGGCATCACGTGAAATGCCGACCCGCGCCGCACATCGAACTGCCCGGCTGGCTGCTCGACGAACCCGACAAGGTCGCCCATCGCGACTACTCCACCGGCTTCTACTACCCGGAGCGCAAGGTGACGCAGAACACCAACCGCTCCGCCTACTTCCGCGCGTGGATGGTCGTCGGTGAAGTGCTCTCGTGGAGCCCGGAGCGCGGTGGCCGCGTGACCATCATGAGCCGCAACAAGATCGAACCCGGCCAGGACGTCGAATTCCTGTTGCCCGGCGAGAAGCCGCTCGCCTACACGGTGCCCGGCACCGGGCTCGAGGATGCGGACGGCGTGCCCGTCGCCGCGATCAACAACCCTGCGCACGTGTTCTCGCTGCCCTGCCCGCACGAGGTGCCCGAGAACGCGGCCATCCGCTCGCGCACGAAGAAACCCACACTGAAGGCTGAATGACCCCCCTCAGTCGCTTTGCGACAGCTCCCCCTGAAAGGGGGCGCAAAGACAACGTAAGGAACAAGAATCATGAGTGAAATCGACGAGACGATCCTCGACTCGAACCAGATCAGCTCCACCGACAAGGCGGGCCGTCCCATCCCCGTCACCATCCCGATCGCGCTCGTGCCCGGCGTGACCGTCGTCTACACGACGCGCCTCGGGGGACTCTCGACCGGCGACTTCGGCAACCTCAACCTGGGCGGCAAGTCCGGCGACGACCCGGAAGCCGTCCTGTCGAACCGCATCGCGCTCGCCGAGGCGGTCGGCGCGCGCCTCTCGCTCGTCTCGCAGGTCCACTCCGGCAAGGCCGTCGACGTGGACGAGGCGTTTGAGATCAACACGCCGTTCGGCTTCGACGTCTCCGGCACGTGCACCGGCGCGGCCGCCACCGAAGCGACCGGCGAGCCGACAGAGCCGAGCGCGGGGGGAGCCGCCGAGGCGACCGACGCCGCCCCGCACGTCGTCGAGGCCGACGGCCAGGTCACCGCGCAGACCGGCGTCGCGCTCGGCATGTTCGCCGCCGACTGCCTGCCCGTGCTGTTCGCCGACCCCGTGAGCGGCGTGATCGGCGCCGCCCACTGTGGTCGCCGCGGCCTCGAACGCGGTGTGATCCAGTCGACCGTCGACCTGATGGCCGCCAAGGGCGCTGACCCCAAGAACATCGTCGCGACGCTCGGCCCGTGCATCTGCGGTGACTGCTACGAGGTGGGCGACGAGATCGCCGATACGTTCGTCAAGCGCTTCCCGCTGACCAAGACCGCGACGCGCTTCGGCGGCGCCGGCATCGACATCGCCGAGGCCGCGCGCATCGACCTCGCGTTCGCCGGCGTGCATCGCATCGTCGATTCGATGCCGCGTATCCACGCCGCCACCGAATATCTGGAGGAGGACGCCGAACTCGCCGAACTGTGCCGCGCCGACGGCGAAGGCCCGGCCGAATTGAGTGAGCGCATCGCGGCCATCCGCCACAGCATGTGCACGCTCGAGAACCCGCTGTGGTACTCGCATCGCCGCGCCACGAAGGCCGGCAAGCGCCATGAAGGCCGCCTCCTCGCCCTCATCGTCCGCCACTGAGCCGCGGAGCCGCGGGGTTGTGGGGCTGCGGGCCGCTGGGCTGAGCCGTGGGCCGCTGGGTTGCGTGCCGTGGGGCCCCGGGCCGACCCCATCCGCTCCCGCTGGCGGGAGCTCCCGCGAAGCGGGTGAGGGTGGTCCCGTGGCCGGCGGTCCCGCGGCCCGCGGTCCCGTGTCCCGACGCAGACCCCACGCGTTCCGGCGGATATTCCGTGCAGATGCGCGTGTGACCTCCGTCACCGTTCCGGGGCGCGTTCTACGGTGGAGACATTATGACCGAGAGAGAGAACATGAACCAGATCGTGCCCGTCGTGGGCGTCGTCCTCGCCGCAGGCTTCGGCACGCGTTTCGATCCCGACAATCCCAAGCAGCTCGTCTCCGTGGGCGACAAGCCGATCGTGTGCTGGAGCATCGAGGCGTTCGAACGGTGCGAGCGCGTCAGTGACATCGTCGTCGTCGTCAACGCGAAGGTGCGCGGCGAGGTCGAGCGTCTCATCGCCGAGGCCGGCTACGGTAAGGTGCGCGTCGTCATCGACGGCGGCGCCGAGCGCGTCGACAGCACGGCCGCCGCGCTCGACATGCTCGCCGCGGCCGGTATCCCCGACGATGCGAAGATCCTCATCCACGACGCGGTGCGTCCGTTCGTCGCGCAGTCCGCGATCGACGGTTCGATCGACGCGCTCGACGAGTACGACGCCGCGACCGTCGCGTTCGCGTCCACCGACACCATGCTGCTCACGCGTGATCTCGGCGACCGGAAGGTCGTCGCGAGCGTGCCGGATCGTCCGAACACGTTCCGCGCGCAGACGCCGCAGTCGTTCCGTTTCGCGACGATCCGCCGCGCCTACGAGTTGGCCGCCGCCGATCCGGACTTCCATCCGACCGACGACACGCGCGTCGTCGTCGACTACATGCCGGACGTGCCGGTCGCGATCGTCGCGGGCAGCGAGACGAATCTCAAGATCACGACGCTCGCCGACATTCCCGTCGCCGAGCGCATCGCCGCCGATCTCACGCATCACATGACGCGCGAGGAGGCGAAGGCGCGCATGCACGCCATGTTCGCCGGTGCCGCCGCGCAGATGCACCGCCGCTGACCGCGCGTCATCCGACCGGCCGTCACGCCCGGCCATCACGCCCGACCGCATTCCCGTATGCGGCCGGGCGTTCGCATAGTCCCCTCGGCGCGCGATTCATGCCTTGTAGACTTTGTAGATTCTTGTAGACTTTTGTAGATTCCTGTAGAGGAGGACGCGCGTCGTGGGGTGCGCGACGCGTTGAGCCGTCTCGGCGACACGGTGCATGGGCCGGAGCTCGACGGCCTTTCCGCCGTCGATAAGACGTATCTGCTGGCGATGGCGCAGGACGACGGCCCGGCGTCCACGTCCGTCGTGGCGTAGCGCATGGGCAAGAGCGTGAAATACGCGGGGCGATACCGCATGCGGCTCCTCGAAGTGCAGGTGATCGTGGATAAAGGGTACGGGAAAGTGGATTTCGCCATCCCCTATCTGCGCGAATATCTGCGCGAGCACGCCGCCTTCATCCGCATGTCGCTGGAACGATGACGGCGGCACGTGCGCGACCGGCCGTCCGTGGACGGGTAGACTGGGGGCCATGCAACAGCTCAGTGTCGTGATCTCCGGCTTCGACCATTATGACGACGTGCGCGTCAACCCCTCCTACGAGGTGCCGAAACTGCTCGCCGAACGCGGCGTCGACGGGCTCGACGACGTGGACCTCACCATCCGCGCGGTGAGCCTGCCCGTCAGCTTCGCCAAGGCATGGCCCACGCTGCTCGGCGCCATCGAGGAGGCGAAGCCGAACATCGTCATCGCCACCGGGCTCAAGCACACGGCGCGCGGCGTGATGCTGGAACGGTGCGCCACGAACCTCATGGACGCCGCCAAGCCGGACGCCGACAACGTGGCGCCGCGACGCGCGCCGATCGACCCGGACGGCCCCGCCGCCTACTGGACGCGTCTGCCGCTGCGTGCGATCATCGCCGATTTCGCGCATGACGGCATTCCCGCCACCCTGAGCTCGGACGCGGGCACGTTCGTCTGCAACTCGCTGTTCTACAACCTGCTCAACTGGGCACACGGCCAGGAGCGCGTGCTCGCCGGATTCGTGAGCTTCCCGCTCGTCAACGAGTCGCCGCACCCGCAGCATGGTCTGCCGCTGCGCCAGCTCGTCTCGGCCGGCGGCGACGTGGTGCGCGAGACGGTGCGCTACTACCGTCGTCCCAGCTCGAAGGAGATCCTCATCGCGTGACGCCGCGACGCGCCGACATCGAACAAAAGTGGGTAATGATGTGTGCATTGCGGGCGCGTCCGGCCCGTTTCCGGCCGTGATGGGATACGATTTTGCTCGATATGCCCGCATAGGGCGCATTATGGGTAGAGCGATGTGATGGAGCCGAAAGGACAGACATGGATCAGTTCCCGATCGTGTTGAGGGGTTACGACAAAGACAAGGTCGACGAGGCCTTCGCCGCCGCGCAGGAGCGCGTGCGTCAGGCGCAGCGCACGCTCGCCGGCATGCGCGAGCAGATCGCGGCCGGCGACGACCGCATCCTGCAGCTGCAGGCGCAGCTGGAGGAGGAGAAGAAGCGCAAGCCCGCCAACAACAGCTTCGCCTCGCTTGGCGCCAACGCCCAGCAGATGCTCGCCTCCGCCGAACAGACCAGCTCCGAGCTGCTCGAACGCGCCAAGGCCGACGCCGCCACCACGCGCAAGGCCGCCCAGGCGCAGGCGCAGACGCTCATCAACAACGCCAAGCTCGACGCCCAGCACATCATCGACGACGCCAACCAGCGCGCCTCCTCCACTCTCGACCAGGCGAACAACGAGGCCGAGACCATCACCACCACCGCCCGCAACGACGCCGCCCAGCTGCGCGCCGAAACCGCGAAGAACGTGACCGAGCAGCGCCAGACCGTCGAACTCGAGCTCAGCAACTCCCGCGAGGAGCACAACAAGAAGCTCGCCTCCGAGCGCGCCGCGCAGGAGCGCGAGCTGTCCGACCTCAAGGCCACGGCCACCGCGCAGATCGCCGCCCAGCGCAAGAGCACCAACGAGGAGCTCTCCCGCCTCAAGTCCGAAGCGAACGACCAGATCGAGGCCGCGCTCGCCGAGGCGAACAAGAAGCTCGCCGACGTGCGCGAGCAGGTCTCCAAGATGATGACCGACGCCCAGCGCAAGGCCGGCGAGATCACCGACGAGGCCAAGTCGAAGGCTCAGGAGATCACCGACGACGCCGAAGTGCACCGCACCAAGACGATGAGCCAGGTGAACGCCGAGGTCCAGCAGATCCGCACCGACATCGCCGCCCAGCAGGAGGAGGCGACCAAGAAGGTCAGCGAGCTGCTCGACAATCTGGAGGAGCGTCGCACCGCCGCCAAGGCCGAGGCCGACAAGCTCGTCAGCCAGGCGAAGACCGTGCGCGAGGAGGCCGACTCCTACGCCGCGTCCAAGCGCGCCGATGCGGACGCCCAGGCCGCCGCGATCCTCAAGAAGGCGGGCGAGGACGCCGAAGCGCAGATCGAGGAGCGTCGCACCGCCGCGCAGGTCGAGCTCGACGGTCTCAAGAAGAACATCCACGAGCTGCAGCAGCGCGAGGCGCAGATCACGCAGCGCGTCACCGAACTGCGTTCCATGTTCGCCAACGCGTTCTCCGGCTTCCTCGGCGATCCGGTCGCCGCGCCGGACGTGCCGGTGAAGAACGCCGTGCCCGCTCCGGAAGCCGCGCAGCCGGCCGACGGCGAGAACGCCGGCGACGGCAGCGCCGAGACCGGTGTCGAGACGGCGCCCGCCGCCGACGCGCAGCAGGCGCCCGCGCCGGTCCCGCAGCCCGACGACGCCGACTGAGACCGACCGACGGCCGTGCCGCAACGGCGCCACGACGCCCGTCTTCCGCACGTATACGCGCGGAAGACGGGCGTCGTCGTTTTTCGAGCGCGTCGCGTCCACCATGCGGAACGCCGCTTGCGCGGTTCCGCCACGGCGCGGCGGCGAGTAAGCTGGTTCCGGTTGTTATCCGCCCACAAGGAGACCTAAGGAGATAATCGGATATGACTGAACTGCAGCCGTTGAGCAACGACGCGTTGACCGTCCTGCGCGAGGATTTCGACGATGACGGCACCAACCGTATGGCGATGAACGCGGTGACCGCCGCCGGCATCGACACCGTCGCGAAGAACTATGACCGCGCACGCCTGCTGCAGCGCCGCTTCTCCACCGTCGTGGACAACGGCGAAGCCACCCACCAGGACCGTTCCGGCCGTTGCTGGCTGTTCAGCTCCCTGAACGTGGCGCGTTTCGTGGCGAAGAAGAACCTGAACGTCAAGGAGTTCGAGTTCTCCCAGAACTACGCCATGTACTACGACAAGCTCGAGCGCATCAACTACTTCCTGCAGGACGTGGCCGCCCTCGTGCGCGCCGGCGAGCCCGCCGACTCCCGTCTCGTCCAGCACCTGCTCGCCGACGTGATGGGCGACGGCGGCCAGTGGACGATGGCGATGAACGTGTACAAGAAGTACGGCGCCGTGCCGAAGGACCTCTACCCGGAGACCGCTTCCTCGAAGAACACCGGCGCGATGAACACGCAGCTGCGCCACATGCTGCACACCGCCGTCGCCCGCATGTTCGCCGCGTTCGCAGCCGGCGACGATGCGACGATCGACGAGATCGTCACCGAGGCGCGCGCCGCCGGCCACCGCATCCTCACCATCCACCTCGGCGAGCCGCCGGTCTCCTTCGACTGGGAGTGGACCGACGCGGACGGCGAGTTCCACCGCGACGGCGAGATCACGCCGCAGGAGTTCTGGAAGAAGTACGTGGGCTCCGCCGATCTGGAAAGCTACGTCTGCCTCGTCGACGATCCGCGCAAGGAGCATCCGAAGGGCCGCAAGATCGCCATCGAGCACCTCGGCAACGTGGCCGGCGGCGATGCCACCGAATACCTCAACGTGCCGAACCAGTTCATGAAGGACTGCGTGCGCAAGATCCTTGTCGAGCAGGGCATCCCGGTGTGGTTCGGCGCCGACTGCCACCCGTTCATGGACCGTGAGTCCGGCGCGTGGGCGACCGATCTGTTCGAGTACGGTTCGATCTACGACTTCGACTTCGATCTCGACAAGGAGGAGCGCGTGCGCTTCGCCGATTCCGCGATGAACCACGCGATGGCCTTCGCCGGCGTGGACGTCGCCGAGGATGGCACGACGACCCGCCGTTGGCGCGTCGAGAACTCCTGGGGTGCGAAGATCGCCGACAAGGGCTACTTCACGATGAGCGACGACTGGTTCACCGAGTACGTCTACGAGGTCGCCGTCCCCAAGGCGCTCCTGCCCGAGGAGTACCAGGCCGTCCTCGAAGAGCCCGCCATCTCCCTGCCCGCATGGGATCCGATGGGAGCTCTCGCCTGAAAGGCGAGAGCTCCTGAGCCGCCGAACCGTTAAGCGGGCAACCCGGTGGGTTGTCCGTAGGTTCGGTGAGCGGCCGGCCGTTCCACGAAACGGCCGGCCGGTTTCGTATTTCGGGCGCCGGCCACTACAGTGAAGTGGTTGCCGCACGGTGCGGCGCATATCGCATGTCGCATGCATGTCGCATGCGCAGCGCATGCATATCGAATGACTCATGGTCAAGAAAGGAGAGTCGGCATGGCAGCACTTCGTGGTCCGGACAGTTCCGAGGACGCGCGTCGTTTGGGGGAGCAGGCCGTCTTTCCCGAGACCGTCGACGTCAACATCCGCCAGCTCGACCCGATTCCGGCGCCGCGCGCGTTCCTGAGGGAACTGCCGCTCACCGATGAGATGAGCGAACTGGTGCTCACCTCCCGTCAGGAGATCCGCAACGTCCTGCACGGTCGCGACGACCGTCTGCTCGTCATCGTCGGCCCGTGCTCGATCCACGATCCGAAGGCGGCGCACGAGTACGCGACGAAGCTCGCCGCCGTGAACCGCGAGCTCAACGACCGGCTGCTCATCGTCATGCGCGTGTACTTCGAGAAGCCGCGCACCACGATTGGTTGGAAGGGCCTCATCAACGATCCGGACCTCGACGGACGCTTCAACATCCGCAAGGGCATGTGGTTGGCGCGCAAGGTGCTGTCCGACGTGCTCGAACTCGGGCTGCCCACCGCGACCGAATGGCTCGACCCGATCACCCCGCAGTACATCTGCGATCTCATCAGCTGGGGTGCGATCGGCGCGCGCAACACCGAAAGCCAGGTGCACCGCGAGCTCGCGAGCGGTCTGTCGATGCCGGTGGGCTTCAAGAACGCGACCGACGGTTCGATCAAGCCGGCCGCCGACTCCTGCTATGCCGCCGCGTTCGAGCATCATTTCCTGTCCATCAATCTGGACGGCCGCGTCATCTCCGCGGAGACGAAGGGCAATCCCGACTGCCATCTCGTGCTGCGTGGCTCCAACCATGGCCCGAACTATGACAAGGCGTCGGTCGCGCAGGCCCTCGAAGACCTCAGGAAGTCGAAGGCGTCCGGTCCGAGCGAGCATGGTCTCATCATCGACGCGGCGCACGGCAACTGCGGCAAGGACGAGGTGCGCGAGGCCGAGGTCGTCGAGGAGATCGCGCAGCGCGTCGCCGAAGGCGAGCCGGGCATTCTCGGCGTGATGATGGAGAGCTTCCTTGTCGCCGGCCATCAGAAGCCGGCCCCGCTCGACCAGCTCGTCTACGGCCAGTCGGTCACCGACTCGTGCGTGCCGTGGGACCGCACCGAGGAGCTGCTGCACACGCTCGCCGACGCGGTCGCCGCCCGTCGCGCCTCCCGCTGACGGTATCCGCTATCCTTGGGCACTGGATATGTGAGCCAAGGGAGAAGCGATCGTCATGCAACAGCAGCAGCCACTCAACAAGCCGGAGGATCTCAAGGCCATCCGTGAGGCGATGGACGCGGGCAAGAACCCGCTCGTCGCCACGGATGTGCCGCGCTGGGAGGATCAGGTCGGCGTGAGCCGCATCGTGAACCGGCGTGTGCTGGAGTTCGAGGTGCTGCCCACCCCGGCCCAGGTGCTCGCCGACCTGCCGCTCAGCCCGGAGGCGCAGGAGATCGTCGCCTACTCGCGTGACGAGATCCGCGCCTGCCTGTACGGGCAGGACGATCGTCTGCTCGTCGTCGTTGGCCCGTGCTCGGTGCATGATCCTGCGGCGGCGCTCGACTACGCGCGTCGCCTTGCCAAGCTCAAGGACGAGCTCGACGGCGAACTGCTCATCGTCATGCGCGTCTACTTCGAGAAGCCGCGCACCACGGTCGGCTGGAAGGGTCTCATCAACGATCCGGACATCGACGGCTCGTGCAACATCCGCAAGGGCCTGCTGCTCGCCCGTCGCACGCTGCTCGGCGTGCTGGACGAGGGGCTCGCCGCCGCCACCGAGTTCCTCGAGCCGACCAGCCCGCAGTTCATCGCGGACGCGGTCAGCTGGGGTGCGATCGGCGCGCGCAACACCGAAAGCCAGGTGCACCGCCAGCTGGCGAGCGGCCTGTCGATGCCGATCGGCTTCAAGAACGCGACCGACGGTTCGGTCAAGGCGGCGTCCGACTCCTGCTTCGCGGCCGCGCAGCAGCACACGTTCTTCGGCATCGACCATCTGGGTCGTGCGGCCGTTGTCAAGACGCTCGGCAATCCGGACTGTCACGTCGTGCTGCGCGGCGCCAGCTCCGGCCCCAACTACTCGCGCGAGGACATCGCGGCGGCGTTGGAGACGATCCGCGGACGCATGCCCGCCGAGTCCGCGGCCGCGCACGGGCTCATCGTCGACTGCTCGCACGGCAACTCCGGCAAGGACGAGCACCGTCAGGCCGAGGTCGTGCGCGAGATCGCCGCGCGTATCGCCGCGGGGGAGCAGGGCATCACCGGCGTGATGATGGAAAGCTTCATCGAGGGCGGCAACCAGCCGGCGGCGCCGCTGAACCGGCTCGTCTACGGCAAGTCGATCACCGACAAGTGCCTGAGCTGGCCGGATACGGAATCCCTGCTGCGCGAACTCGCCGAGGCGGTCGCCACGCGACGTTGGCGCTGACGCCGCGCCGGCACCGGTCCAACGTCTGACCATGAGCTCCCCTATGCTCGGTTGCGAAAACGAACGCATCGAACATAGGGGAGATTTCGTATGACAGGCAAGCACACGGCACCCGCCACGACGGCATCCGCCACTAGGACCATCGCGATCATCGGCGCGCTGGACGAGGAGGTGGCACTCATCGCCGCCGCCCTCGACAACGTCGAGCACGACCACGCCGCCAGTCTCGACGTCACGCGTGGCACGATCGCCACGAACAAGGGCGAGGAGCTCGCCGTCGTCGCCACCGTGGGCGGCATGGGCCTCGTCGCCGCCGCCGCGACCACGCAGCATCTCATCAGCACATACGCACCCGACGCCGTGATCTTCTCCGGCATCGCCGGCAACCTCAACCGCGAACTGCACGTCAACGACGTCGTGCTCGGCGGCACGCTGCGCTTCCTCGACACCGACATGCGTCTCGTCGGCCAGTGGAAGCCCGGCATGCCCGACGCGCCCGTCACCGAATTCCACTCCGACGACCATCTGCTCCACATCGCCGACGAGGCGCTCGACGCTGCCGGCACCAAGCACATCACCGGCATCATCGCCTCCGGCAATTATTTCGTCGATTCCCCCGAGCAGGTGAGCCGCGTCATCCACGACACGGGTGCCGACGCCGTCGAGATGGAGGGCGCCGCGGTCGCGCAGGTCGCCGCACGCAACGACGTGCCCGCGCTTGTCATCCGCGCCCTGTCCGACAACGCGGACACCGACTACGAGGTGTTCAAGGAGTTCGACATCTCCGAGTACGCGGACACCGCCGCGCGCCTCGTCGTCGACATGCTGCACCGCATGTGAGGCGTGTGGCGCGTGCGATGCCGGGATAGCACGCGCGCGGCCGCCACGTGCCACCGTGCCACGTGCTGCGCGTCGTGCGTGCCACGCATGGGCAGCCACGTCACGTGCCGCGCGATTGCCTCGCGTCGCGCACGCCTCGCGCCGACGGAAGGTGAACATCCGCTGAACTTACGTAGTCCGGCGTGACTCCTACATGTTCTCCCGCTAGTCTGGAGAGGCAAACGTTTTCACCCGGCGGGCGTGGCGACGTTCCGTCGTGCGCCCGCCGGCGTCCGTCTGTGAGGTGGGACATGGTCTGGTGGCAGGTGCTCGTTCTGGTCGCGTTCGTCGCGTTCGTCGTGGGCGTCGTCGCCTATCGCGACGGCATGGAGCGCGGCGAGCGCGTGGGGCGCGAGACGCGCCCGCACGTCGCCGCCCCGCTCGACCCCGACGACGTGCTGTTCGGTGGCGAACCGTCGGTACGTGCGCGCGAGGAGGCGTTCGTCACGGCGATTCCCGAAGCGGTGATTCTCGTCGACGGCGAAGGCGACATTCGATACATGACCGATGACGCCGTCGTGTTCAAGCTCAACGAGTCGCGGCATCTCGCGGACGAGGATGCGCTCGGCATCCTCGCGCGCGTCGCCGCGGACGGCGTGACGCGCGAACGCGAGATCGAACTGCCGCTCGACGGCGTGCGCACGCTCGCCGGCGCGAACGTCGAGTCCGGCCGCGGTGTCGAGGCCGGCAAGGCGATGCCGTCGAACATCCGCTATCTGAAGCTCAGAGTGAGCGCGATCGGCGACGACCTGTACGCGGTCCTCATCAGCGACATGAGCGAGCAGCGCCGTTTCGAGGCGATGCGACGCGACTTCATGACGAACGTCTCGCACGAACTGAAGACGCCGGCCGGCGCGATCTCCCTGCTCGCCGAGACGATCGGCGACGCCGCCGACGATCCGGACGCCGTGCGCTATTTCGCCGGACGCGTCTCCAAGGAGTCGACGCGGCTCACCGAACTCGTCCACCGTCTCATCGACCTGCAGAAGGCGCAGGACGCGACCGGCGTGCTCGACCCGAAGCGTCTCGGCGTGCTCGCCGTCTCGCGCAAGGCCATCGCCGAGAACCAGGTGCAGGCCGACGGGCGGCATATCGCGCTCGAACTGCATTACGACGGCGTGCAGGTGCCGACCGACGCGCCCGAGGCGGGGGAGCGGGACGCGATCGTCTCGTGCGACGAGGACGCGATCACCACCGCGGTGAAGAACCTCGTCGAGAACGCGATCCACTATTCGCCCGAACACACCACCGTGCGCGTCGCCGTGGGCGCGCGCGACGGCAAGGTGCGCATCCGCGTCATCGATCAGGGCATCGGCATCCCCGCCGAATCCATCGACCGCATCTTCGAACGGTTCTACCGGGTCGATCCGGCCCGCTCGCGCGCCACCGGCGGCACCGGACTCGGCCTCGCCATCGTCAAGCACTGCGTCGCCGACTGCGGCGGCACCGTGTCCGTGTGGTCGCACGAGGGGGAGGGGTCCACGTTCACCATCGAACTGCCGCTCGACGCCGACCAGACGCCGCTCGACGGCGCCTCGGACGGCGAAAGCAACGTAGCCGACGACGAAGATACCGTGATGATTCCGCATGAGGAAGACGATGGTGCGGAGACCGCGCGGTAGCGGTTACGTAGTCGAGATTAGCGAGGGGTGAACCGTGGACGAACGACTAGGATTGTCCACGTAACGAAACAGGGAAAGGTGATCATGACGCGCATTCTCATCGTGGAAGACGAGGAATCCTACAGGGAACCGCTGGTGTACCAGCTTACGCGCGAGGGATACGACGTCTCCGCGGCCGCGACCGGCGAGGAGGGCCTCGAACTGTTCACCAAGGGCGGCATCGACTTCGTCCTGCTCGACCTCATGCTTCCCGGTATCGACGGCACCGCCCTGTGCCGTCGCATCCGCGAACAGAGCCGCGTGCCGATCATCATGCTCACCGCCAAATCCGCCGAGATCGACAAGGTCGTGGGATTGGAGCTCGGCGCCGACGATTATGTGACCAAGCCGTACTCGTTCCGCGAGCTGCTCGCGCGCATCCGCGCCGTCATGCGCCGCAACCAGCAGCCGTCCGGTGCGGGCGACGGCGCGGGCGCGGGCGACGACCTGCCGCTCGTGTGCGGCGACATCGCCATGCAGGTCGGCCAGCATCAGGTCACCGTGCGCGGCGAGAACGTGTTCTTCCCGCTCAAGGAGTTCGAGCTGCTCGAATATCTGCTGCAGAACAAGGGCCGCGTCATGACCCGTCACCAGCTCATCGACCGCATCTGGGGCTCCGATTACGTGGGCGACACGAAGACCCTCGACGTGCACGTCAAGCGCGTGCGCGCGAAAATCGAGGAGGATCCGAGCCACCCCAAGTACCTCACCACCGTGCGCGGTCTCGGCTACAAGATCGACAAGCCGGCCGCGTGACCTGCGGTCACGCGCGAGTCGTTTTGGATGGCGTTCGCCATCCCCTCAGCCTACGGAGAACCCACCGGGTTCTCCGTTTCACGGCTTCGGCCGGCCGCGTGACTTCGTCACGCGCGAGTTGTCTTGCCCGCCTGTCGGCGGGCCTTCGCCTACAAACGGTTCACCGGACCGTTTGCTTCACGGCTCAGCCGGCCGCGTGACTTCGTCACGCGCGAGTTGTCTTGGATGGCGTTCGCCATCCCCTCAGCCTACGGAGAACCCACCGGGTTCTCCATTTCACGGCTTCGGCTTTTATCAGGCTCCCTGTCGGCTTTCACGCCGCAAGGGAGCCGACTACGTTTTGGGGCCGAAAACGACGTAGGCATTGATTGCGGATTGTTCATCGTCCGTTCACCGGTTTCGGCGGGCGGGCCCCCTCGTCGCCTCTAATCTTGGAGATGTCAAGAAATGACGGACGATTCGGAGCGAGCCTCCACACCGCATCCGGATCGCCTCTTGCAAGTGATAGAGGGAAAAGAAACAATGCGTAAGAACATCCTCGTTCGCTCCATTGCCGCCCTGTCCGGCATCGTGATGCTGGCCGGCCTCGCGGCCTGCGGCGACAACACCGCTTCCACGCCCGACGGCGGTTCCAGCTCCGCCACCAAGTCCGAGCCCATCTCCGGTGACTTCCAGGGCGCCGGCGCCTCCTCCCAGCAGGCCGCCGTCGAAGCGTGGATCGCCGGCTTCCAGGGCAACAACCCGGACGCCAAGATCGCCTACAACCCGTCCGGTTCCGGCGCGGGCGTCTCCACCTTCCTGACCGGCGCCACCGCGTGGGCCGGCTCCGACAAGGCCCTGTCCGACGACGAGGTCTCCCAGTCCAAGGAAGTCTGCGCCTCCGGCGCCGCCTTCGACGTGCCGGTCTACATCTCCCCGATCGCCGTGGTCTTCAACCTCAAGGGCGTGTCCGACGCGGGCAAGCACATCAACCTGGACGCCTCCACGATTGCGAAGATCTTCGACGGCAAGATCACCTCCTGGAACGATCCGGCCATCGCCGATCAGAACAGCGACCTCAAGCTGCCTGACACCCCGATCACCGTCGTGCACCGTTCCGACAAGTCCGGCACCACGCAGAACTTCGTCTCCTACTTCAAGGACGCCGCCCCGAACGACTGGAGCTACGACCTGTCCGAGAACTGGCCGAACTCCGTCGGCCAGGGCGCCAAGGGCACTTCGGGCGTGATCTCCACCGTGCAGCAGGCCGACGGCACCATCGGCTACGCCGACTTCTCCCAGGTCGGCAAGCTCGGCACCGTCGCCGTGAAGGTCGGCGACTCCTACAACGAGATCTCCGCCGAGGCCGGTTCCAAGGTCATCGAGGATTCCGATCTCGACTCCTCCGCCAAGGGCGACAACCGCGTGGTCGTGAAGATCAACCACGAGACCACCGCCAAGGGCGCCTACCCGATCGTCCTCGTCTCCTACGCCATCGTCTGCCCGGCCTACAAGGATGCCAAGCAGGGCGAGTTCGCGAAGGCCTGGCTGACCTACATCACCTCCTCCGACGGCCAGAAGGCCGCCCAGGACGCCGCCGGCTCCGCCCCGCTGCCGTCCAGCCTGACCGACAAGATCACCAAGTCGATCGAAGCCATCAAGACCAAGTGATGACCGAGGCCCGGCCATCCGGTCCGGGCGAACGGACATCGGCAAACTGAACAATCCGAATCTGTGAGCCGCAGTCGTGCGAACGGCTGCGGCTCACAGCCGGTTCCGACAACGCCGAAGAACGCCGCCCGCCAAGCCTCATCACCCGCACAACGCACCACTTTCCACTAAGGAGAATCCGTGAGTTCGCAAGACACACCGGTCATGCAGCCGGCCGGCGGCAAAACGGCGGACAAGGTGTTCAAAGGCATCGCGTATGCCTGCGGCATCCTGATCCTCGTCGTGCTGGCCGCCGTGTTCCTGTTCCTCTTCTTCCGCGCGTGGCCGCTCATCGGCGGCGACCAGTCCGCCAACAGCGCCACCATCTCAAGCTTCACCGGCGGCAAGACCGACAGCTTCTGGGGCTACGTGCTCCCGCTGCTCTTCGGCACCGTGCTCGTCTCCATCCTCGCCCTGCTGATCGCGTTCTTCATCTCGATCGGCATCGCGCTGTTCATCTCGCACTACGCGCCGAAGAAGATCGCCACGGCCCTGAGCTACGTGGTCGACCTGCTCGCCGCCATCCCCTCCGTCATCTACGGTCTGTGGGGCGGCCTGATTCTCGTGCCCGCCATCTACCCGTTCTGGAACTGGGTGGCGCACTACCTCGGCTGGATTCCGCTGTTCGCCGGCCCCGCCGCCAACCCGCAGCGCACCGTCGCCACCGTGGCCGTCGTCCTCGCCGTCATGGTGCTGCCGATCATCACGTCCATGTCGCGCGACATCTTCCTCCAGACCCCGACCCTCCAGCAGGAAGCCGCCTACGGCCTGGGCGCCACCAAGTGGGAGATGATCAAGCTGGCCGTGCTGCCGTTCGGCAAGTCCGGCATCGTGTCCGCCTCCATGCTGGCCCTCGGCCGCGCCCTCGGCGAGACCATGGCCGTGTTGATGATTCTGTCCCCGGGCCTCACCTACTCCATCAAGCTGCTGCAGGCCTCGCAGAACCAGACCATCGCCGCGAACATCGCCGCGCAGTACCCCGAAGCGAACGATCTGGGCGTCTCCACGCTGATCGGAACCGGTCTCATCCTGTTCCTCATCACGTTCGTGGTCAACTACGCCGCCCGTAAGATCACCGAGAAAGCGAGCGTCTGATGGCTGAAGCAACCGCGACCAAGAAGAAGAACCTCGACGGCGCGCCCGTCATCGACTTCGACAAGTTCCGTCCCACCCGCTCCTCGGAGAACGCCCGCAAGCGCAAGGACTACTTCATGACCGGCCTCATCGGCCTGGCCTTCGTCATCGCCTGCCTGCCGCTGATCTCCGTGCTGTGGACGACCATCGTCAACGGTCTGAAGCGACTCAACCTCAACTTCCTGTCCTACAACATGACCGGCGTGGTCGGCGGCAACCCGACCCCGTCCGGCGGCTACGGCGGCGTGCTCCACGCGATCATCGGCACGCTGGAGATCACCGGCGGCGCCATGGTCATCTCCATCCCGATCGGCATCATGTGCGCCGTGTACCTCGTCGAATACGCGCACGGCGGCAAACTCGCCATGACGATCTCCCTGCTCGTCGACGTGATGAGCGGCATCCCGTCCATCGTCGCCGGCCTGTTCGCCTTCTCGATGTTCACCATCGTGTTCGGTCCCGGTACCATCAACGGCTTCGAAGGTTCCGTCGCACTGTCGCTGCTTATGCTGCCGACCGTCGTCAAGTCCTGCGAGGAGATGCTCAAGATCGTCCCGAACGACCTGCGCGAGGCCTCGCTGGCCCTCGGCGTCACCAAGCAGCGCACGATCACCAAGATCGTGCTCAGGACCGCCCTACCGGGCATCGTCTCCGGCTGCATCCTCGCCATCGCGCGAGTGATCGGCGAAACCGCCCCGCTGCTCATGACCGCCGGCTACATCTCCAGCACCAACGTGAACCTGTTCTCCGGCCAGATGACCACCCTGCCGGTGTTCGTCTACCAGGAGTATTCGAAGCTCAACGCGAACTGCCCGGTCAACGCGACTTCGGCCTGCGTGCCGACCATCCCGATGGAACGCGCCTGGGCCGCCGCCCTCGTGCTGATCATCATCGTGCTGGTCCTCAACCTCATCGGCCGCGTCGTCGCCAAGGTCTTCGCCGTCAAGACCGAGCGCTGACCTTTCTTCCTCGGCTCCCTTGAGGGGAGCTGGCGGCGAAGCCGACTGAGGGGTGTCACCCCGCGAAACGTAACGCATCGTAAGCAACCAAAAGGAATTCATCATGGGACAACGCATTGACGTCAACCACGAGAACATCTACTACGGCGACTTCCTCGCCGTCGAGGATGTGAACATCAACATCGAGCCGAACAAGGTGACCGCGTTCATCGGACCGTCCGGCTGCGGCAAGTCCACCGTGCTGCGCACCCTGGACCGCATGCACGAGCTCATCCCCGGCGCCCACGTCGAGGGCGAGGTCCTGCTCGAAGGCAAGAACCTGTACGACAAGGACGTGGACCCGGTCTCCGTCCGCCGTGACGTCGGCATGGTCTTCCAGCGCCCGAACCCGTTCCCGACGATGTCCATCCGCGAGAACGTGCTCGCCGGCGTGCGCCTGAACAACAAGCACCTGAGCAAGTCCGACGCCGACGACCTCGTCGAGTGGGCCCTGCGCGGCGCCAACCTGTGGAACGAGGTCAAGGATCGTCTCGACAACCCGGGCATCGGCCTGTCCGGCGGTCAGCAGCAGCGTCTGTGCATCGCCCGCGCCGTGGCCGTCCACCCGCAGGTCGTGCTGATGGACGAGCCGTGCTCCGCCCTCGACCCGATCTCGACCCTGGCCGTCGAGGACCTGATCAACGAGCTCAAGGACGACTACACCATCGTCATCGTCACCCACAACATGCAGCAGGCCGCCCGTATCGCCGACTTCACCGCGTTCTTCAACCTGAAGGCCGTCGGCGAGCCCGGCCACCTGGAGTACTTCGCGGACACCACCACGATGTTCAACAACCCCCAGAACGAAGAGGCCGAGCGTTACATCTCCGGCCGCTTCGGCTGATCGCGCGACGCGAATAGCCGTCGCTTCGTAGGAAAAGCCCCGCTTCGGCGGGGCTTTTCTGTTATCTGCGAATCGCTGCGATGTCTAATTATTGACGAACCATTCAATAACGTCTAACTTGTTTAAACAAGTCTTAGGTATGGAATATCTTGTACCTTATGGAACGAAACGTCGGGCCCATCGGATGCGTCCGGCGGTTCGATCGTTCATTGAGAGAACGGTAACGAACGCGTGTGGCCAAGACGCCACGCGTCAGAAGGAAGGTACAGACCATGCTCAAGCAGGTGAGGCGCCAGATCATACTGGTCGTGTCATTGCTGGTGGCGGTCGCGATGCTCGTCGCGATGATTCCGGGTGTCGCCCAGGCGGCCCCCGCGACCGCCGCGGACGGCACGTCGCAGAATCAGGATTCATCCGCCGCGACCGGCTCCACCGGTCAGGACGCGTCGTCGAGCGCTCCGACGAACGGGGGGTCGCAGGATTCCACCGGAACGTCGGCCGGTGACGGAACGACCGGCGGGAACGCCGGCACCGGTGCCGCGGATGGCACCCAGCAGAACGGTTCCGCGCCCGCAGCCAAGTCGAAGAATGCGCCCGCGCCGGCCGCCGCCGACGGCGATACGGTATCGTTCAGCGGCACCACGCATCTGTTCCTCAATGACGACGGCCAGTGGCAGGTCGACACGGATGTCACCGACAAGGCCACGCTGAAGAACCAGCTCGCATTCTGGCAGATCGGCGGAGACCTGTTCAACGGCAACTACAACGACAGGACCCTCATCGTGACGTCCACCGTCGGCGGCACGAAGCACGAATACCAGCTCAACTATTGGGACATGCAGCCCGGCGACTACGGTGCGGACCAGAACGCAACCCATTACTACGGCAGCTACACGATCTACGCGCACGTCCCCGACGACCAGAACCCGGTGCTTCCCGCCCAATACACGGACAACAAGATCCCGATCCTCGTCAAATTCAAGTTCGACAAGCCGGGCGCCGGTGCGGACGCGGACACCCTGAAGGCGAACCGCATCGACACGCTCCAGCCGGCCAACACCACCGTCAACCTGTTCGACTACTGGCTGCAGAACCAGGATTCGTGGGACTACAACGACTACGACGTCCAGCACATCGAGAACGCGGGCATCAACAATGGCCACTCGCTGCGCTTCCGCCGCTGGGGCACCAACGGCAGGGACTCCAACCCCATCAACGCGTGGACCGGTACCGCCGGCGACCCGTACCGCAGCAAGGACGGGAACGGCATCGTGAGCGACACGCTCGGCGCCGACGGCTACCCGACGCTGACGAAGGACTCGTCCGATAAGGACAAGCAGGGCAAGAACCCGGAGAGCCTGAACTACCTGTTCGACGCTTCCGGCCGGAACGGCAAGGCCTCGTACCCGGACGTGAAGAACCTGTTCTCCCTGAAGGACGGCTACTACACGTTCGACTCCGCGAAGAACTTCGCGGAATACGACCAGGCCGAGAACTCGTTCCACGTCTACAACAAGGGCGCCATCACCGCGGGCAACACGCGTGACGAGAACGGCACCCCGATGTACAACTTCTTCCCGTTCGTCAAAGCCTCCGACGTGTTCAAGGCCGACGGCAAGGGCGGCATCGAATACGACAAGGACTGGGTGAACCGCACGCCGAACACGGGCAGCGACGGCAACGCCGGCGTGTTCTCCGAGAACGTGAACGTCAACCACTACTTCGGCATGACGATGGAGACCAAGTTCAGCCAGAAGTTCAACGGCCATACGGGCTCCGACGAGAAGACCCCGGTCAAGTACGAGTTCTCCGGCGACGACGACGTGTGGGTGTACATCGACGGCGTGCTCGTCACCGACCTCGGCGGCATCCACAACCGCGACGGTTTCGCCATCGACTTCTCGACCGGCAAGATCACCGTCACCAAGCATGACATGGGCGATGGCAAGGACAAGCAGTTCGAGGCGACGACCCTCAAGAAGCAGTTCAAGGCCGCCGGCGTGGACGTGTCGAACTGGGAGTCCGACACGTTGCCGAACAACAGCCGCCACACGCTGAAGTTCTTCTACATGGAACGCGGCAACACCGACTCCAACTGCAGCCTGAAGTTCAACCTGTTCGACATTCCGGAGAACTCCGTCAAGAAGATCGACCAGTACGGCGACCCGGTGAAGGGCGCCGGATTCGCCTTCTACACCGCGTACTCGGACTACACGACGGACTCCGGCCAGCTGCCGTTCACCTCGGGCGTGACCGACGAGAACGGCGTGTTCAACCTGACCGACCCGACCACCGGCGAATCCAGGAGCCTGAGTTCCCTGAAGGAGAACAACGTCAAGTACATCGTCGCGAAGGAGACGGGCGTGCCGGACGGCTACCGTCGCGCCGGAACCGACAGCGCGCACATCGCCGTCAAGTCGACGCCGGTGCCCGGCGCCGCGGACAAGAACGTCACCTACACGTATCTCGAATCCGCCAACCCGTATGATTCCGGCGTGCAGACCGTCACCGGCGCGAACGTGGAGGTGCCGTCCGGCGACCACGCGAACACCGTCCTGTCGCAGGATGAGAAGCAGAACGGCAAGCCGGTCGAATACTCGCTGAAGGACGGCTACCTGTTCGGTGTCGTCTTCACGAAGGACGGCGACGCGTGGAAGCCGATCACCGGCGATACGGAGCACGGCTGGAAGACGTGGGGCAGCGTCGGCGAACTGATCAACAAGACGACGGTGCCGATCGCCACCATCGGCGACACCGGCAAGTGGCACATGGACTTCGACGAGCTCCCCGGCGACATCGAAAGCTACGACTTCCTCGGCATCCACACCGGCTCCGATCCCAAGTACCTGTACCGCATCGAGTACTACTACACGAACCAGAAGCCCCAGCCCGGCGGCAACTTCACCGGCGACCTGAAGAAGGTCGACTTCTCGAGCTTCTCCTACCAGCTGTCGTCCACGATCTACGTCTCGAACATCGAGAACACGATCGCCGTGCAGAAGCTCGGCGCCGACGGCAAGCCGCTCGCCGACGCGGACACGAATCCGGCCGTCTTCTCGATCTACAAGGACGAGAACGTCGCCAAGGACGCCGCCGGCAACCCGACCGGCCCGGCCGACGGCGCCCAGCCGTACGCCACGATGAAGACGCGCGACCTGTCCAAGAAGAACGGCGACGCCGTCGACCGCAAATCCGCGGCGATGTTCCCCGAACCCGGCAGCGGCAGGCGGCTCTCCAACGGCACGTACTACGTCAAGGAGACGAAGGCGCCGGAAGGCTACGGTCTCAACGACCGTTGGACGAAGATCATCGTCAACGGCAACGGCGTGTTCGCCGACGCGGGCACCGCCGACGACGACGTGAAGGTCCAGGTCGGACTGGGCGGCATCGTGAAATCCATGTACACGAACGTGGACGGCGTCAACGGCAACACGCTGCAGGACATGATCGTCGACCTCAAGAACGCGGACACCGCATCCATGAACGGCGAACTCGCCAAGGAGGACCAGGCCGCGGCCGACGCCAACGCGACGAACACGACGAACACGAACGGCGACGTGCCGAACTTCCTCTACGGCGTCCACACCGGCTCCGGAGTCGACTACCGCACCGAAGGCACGTACGACGCCGACTACAACGTGGGCGGCGTACAGCTCAAGCAGGGGCAGGCGTTCAGGGAACTGAAGTCGGCGCACTACTACCACTTCATCAACACGGCGACCCCGGAGGCCAGCTGGTTCCCCGAACTGGCGAACTCGAACGGCGACACCGAGCACCTGACCTACGCGTACCGCGATCCCGACACCGCCCGCAGCTCCAGCTGGAGCGGGTTCATGGGCGGACTCAAGGACGCCGACGTGAAGGCGCACCTGTCGTACGCGGGCCTCGACTCGTCGAACGCGATCTTCGAATACGCGCAGAACACGAAGGACGGCAAGCACCTGTACGAGAACGACGCCGACTATCCGGACGCGTTCGTGACGGATGAGGGCTTCCCCGTGCTGAGCGTCACCCAGAACTACAAGGACGCGAAGCACGGCATCACGAGCGACGGCAAGCAGAAGGTCACCGGCAGGGAACTGTCCGGCCTGTTCTCCGGCATGACCACCATCCAAGTGACCGACAACGGCATCGCGCCGCTGAAGATCTCCAACGTGGTCGTCGATCTCAAGAACAACGCGAAGAAGGCCGGAGCGGACGGCACGCTGCCGAACCCGAAGCCCGAGGCCGAGTTCGGTTTCACGATCACGCTGAAGCCGGGCAAGGGCCTGCCGAACGTACACAACGCGTACACGTACCGCGTGTGCACGTTCACCGGCACCGATCCGACGCAGTACGCCTCCCAGCAGTGCGACGACCCCGGTTCGCACACGCTGGAGCTGAAGGCCGCCGCCGGCGCGCGGAAGGCGAAGGCCGCGGCGGCGTCCGGCGCGAAGACCGGCACGCTGACGCTCAAGGACGGCGAGATCGCCGTGTTCGACGAGCTGCCCGCATCCGCCGACTACACGATGGAGGAGACCGGCATCCCGCAGCCCTTCTACCAGAAGGAAGTGAAGGCCGAGGATGACGCCACGAAGATCGAGAACGGCGTCGCCTCCGGCGCGACCAAGGAGAAGGAGAACCGCCACGCCCACTTCGTCAACACGTTCGGCGTGACCGCCCAGCCCGGCGTCGCCAAGAAGGTCGAAGGCGCGAAGTGGAAGAGTGCCGACGGTGACTTCCGGTTCACGCTGACCCGTGGGTCCTCGCCGGACGCCACCACCGCCCCGGTGTACCGCTACAAGGACGCGGCCAAGGGCACGGTCGAAGCGTTGACGGACGCCGGCCTGAGCGCCTCCACCACCGGCGACATCGCGAAGAACGCGACGCAGAACGTCGACTTCCCCGAACTGGTGTTCAACCAGACCGGAACCTACGTGTTCAAGGTCGCCGAAAGCACCGAGAACAAGCCGCAGGGATGGAAGTACGACACGACGCACGTCAACGGGACCGTCAAGGCCACGGTGACGGTGACGGTCGAACAGACGCCGGGCCAGAAGCCGCAGGCGACCCTCATCTACGGCGAGGGCGCCTCCGCGAGCGGAAACCGGACCACGTTCGTGAACGCGTTCGCCTCGGTCTCCTCGCTGCCGTTCACCGGCGGCGACGCCACGGCCCGCACCTGGCTGATCGTCGGCGGCATCGCCGTGATCGCCGCCGCGCTCGCCGCCGCCCTGGTGGACCGCTACCGCCAGCGCCAGCACCTCGCCTAACCCGCCCGTCAAGGTCGCCCCCGCTGGCGGGGGCTGTCGGCGAAGCCGACTGGGGGTGGTCATCGCCAATCAATCATCGGCCCAGATCACCCCAGTCGGCTCTGCCATCAGTTCGTCGTTCCGGAGGATTCGCCGCTCGTCGAACCCGACGACGTGGATCCGGAACCGGTCGACCCGGACGAGCTGGAACCGCTGGATTCGCCGCTGGTCGACCCGGACGAGCTGGAACCGGAACCAGTGGAACCGGATTCGGATCCGGTCGTGCCGTTGCCGGTCGACCCGGACGAGCTGGAACCGGAACCGGTCGACCCGGATGAGGAGCCGGTGGAACCGCTCGTGCCCGAACCGGACGTGCCGGTCGAGGAATCCGTGCCGGTCGAACCACTCGTCGTGCCCGTGTCGGTGCCGTCGGTCGTACCGTCCGTGGTGCCGTCGGTCGTGCCGTAACCGTTCTGGTCGGTCGGCTTGTCCGGCTTCGTCGGCGTCTCCTGCGTGGTCGTGCCGGTGTCCGTCGTCGTCTTGGACGTGGAGGACGGGCTCACGATGTCACGCACCACGGTGTCGGTGCCGTTGCCGTTGGTGATGAGCATGACCACGCCGGCCGTAATCGCCACGCCCAACAGGCCGCTCACCACGGAGACGATGATCGCCATGCGCTTCGGATCGATCCTGCGCTTGCCGCGCAGTTCGGCCACGTTGTAGGTGCTCGTGTTCGGCGACGGTGCTCCGAGCCCGTTCGAACCGGCGACACGTCCGATCCGCCCCTTGGGTGCGGACGAGGCGGCCGGAGGCAGCGGCACGTCGCCGATGCCGAGTCTGCGGGTCTTCGCACCCGCGGCGCCCGCCGCGAGCACGTCAGCGCCGTTGAACCGACCGATGACGGTCTCCTCGCCGTCGTCGGTCTCATCCGTCACGGCCGCACGGTCGTCCGTCTTGCCGTCGTCAGCGCTTGCCGCATCATCCGCCTTCTCGGATTCGGATTCGCCGGATTCCTCGGAATCCTCGCCCTTCGCGTCATCATCCGAGCCGGTGTTGCTCAGCGGGTTGACCTCCTGGAGCTTCTGTCCGGAGGCCTTGAGAATCGTGCCGTAGATGTTCGCCGCCAGCGTGGAGATCACGTAACTGGCCGCCGCGCCGATCACCGAACCCGCGATGCCGATTTTCGCCGACAACAGGAACGAGGTGACTGCGGCAAGCGATCCCGCGATGATCTGCGACATCGATATGCCTTGGAAAAACTTCTTCACGAAGATAGAACGTACCCAAACCTGCTTGGAATCGCCTGAAGCACACGCGAAAGATTCAGAATGCTTACATGTCGGCACGAATCTCCACAGGAGCGACATATCGGCGTTACATGCGTGGTCTGTCTACTGTCGTGGCGTGCTGCCGCCTGCCACCATTCAATTGCGGTGCAGCGAGTGGCGCGTCGGCCTGAAGACGGACAGCAATACGGCCGTGAAGATCAGCGCGAACCCGACCAGCGAGCTCCACGTGATCCGCTCGCCCCAGAACAGGGCGGAGAACGAGACAGCGAACAGGCTTTCCGTGCACATGATGATCGATGCCTGCGAGGCGGGTACGTGCGCGAGGCCGATGTTCTGCATGATCTGCGCGCTCATCGTCGCCCCGAGGAACAGGTAGAGGACGCTCGCCACCACCGGCGGTGCCAGCCACGCGGTGGTCGGCGCGGGCTCGGTGAACGCTGCGCCCGCGACGAACAGCACGCCGGCCACCGCGAACTGCACGAAGGTGACGGCGATCGGGTCGAAGCGTTTCGCATATACGCCGAGGCAGGTGAGGTTGAACGAGAAGACGACGGCCGTGCCGATCGTCAGCCAGTCGCCGGCGGACAGGGACAACGTCATGCCGTTTTTGAGCGAGACGAATCCCACGCCGACGAGGCAGATCACGCCGGCCACCAGGTTGATGGCCCTCGGCCGGACGCGGGAGACGATCCACGTGGCGAACGGCGTGAGCACGCAGTAGGCGGCGGTCAGGAACGCGCTGCGCCCCGGGTCGATCGTCTGCAGCCCCGTCATCTGCGTGACCATCGTGCCCCAATAGGTGACGCCCACCACGAGCGCCGGTATGATGATCGACCGGTTGAGCGCCGGAAGGATATGCCGGTGGAACAGGGCGAGCATGCACGCGCTGGCGCCCGCCATACGCAACGCCATCAGCCATTGCGGCGTGATCGCGGTCATCGCCACCTTGGCGAGCAGATAGCTGCCGCCCCACAGCGCCGCGCATGCGAGCAGCATGATGCGCGCCAGATTCGGCGGGAACGAGCGCGACCAGCGACTGCGCAGCGCATTGAACCGTTCGACCATCCGCATACCCGTCTCGCCGCCTTTCCCTCGATTCGCGCCGACCGTTCGCACCGGCGTCGTCCGCTCATACGATACGGCCCGCGCGGCCGTGACATGCCCATGTGTGCATGCTCACAGCGGACGTCGGCCGGGCGCGGCGGGGGAGTGGGTAAGGTGGGGTGCGGATACAACCGTCCGTTGCAACGAAAGGACACTGCCATGGCAACGATCACCGCCGAAATGAAGACCTTCATCGAGAACAATCTGGGCTGGATCTCCACCGTCTCCAAGGACGGCCAGCTCGACCTCGGCCCGAAGATGAGCCTGTTCGTGCTCGACGACAACCACATCGCCTACCACGAGCGCACCGCCGGCCAGGCCTACGAGAACCTCAAGAACGGCTCCCCGCTGGTCATCGCGTTCGCGAACCTCGCCGAGAAGAAGGGCTACCGCTTCCGCGGCACCGTGACCCTGCACTCCGACGACGCCATCTACGAGGAGCAGGTCAAGGTCGCCGAGGAGAAGGGCACCAAGAAGCCGGCCGTCATCCCGGTGCTCGAAGTCACCGAGATCCAGAACCTCGCCTCCGGCCCCACCGCCGGCAAGACCATCGAGAAGGACTGAGCCTTCTGGCCCACGTTCCGTTTCCCGTTTTCGCAGGGCCCTGGTCCGATTGATCGCTTCCGCGCATCGGACCGGGGCCCTGTCTCGTATTACGGCCGATCAGGCGGGTTGGATGCTGATCCGGCCTCCGAGCGCGCGAACCACCTTGACGATGGTCTGGAAGCTTGGATTGTCGATGCGTATCGAGCCGCTGCGATAGGAGAGGACGGATATGTCGTTTCTGGATTATCTGTGTGATGTGACCGAAGTGGTTCCGCTGGACGGATACAAATTGAGGGTCGTCTGCTCCGACGGGGCGCGGGGCGTGTTCGACATGTCGAAATACCTCGATGAAGGCGACTTCCGTGCATTGCGGAACCAGTCGGTTTTCCGGGGTGTCCGATTGGTGGCCGGAGCCCCCACGTGGCCGAACGGCATGGACATCGCCCCCGAGCGTGTCCGCTCCGACATGATCGTCGACTGACGCGGCGAAACGGAACCGCTCGGACGCGAAACTCAGCGGGTCATCGTTTCCGCGAACGGATGACGATGTGGCGGCCGGCGGCGTCGGTGGTGGCGAACAGATAGGCGTCGCCGCCGTCCTTGAGCTTGAGCTTCTTCCTCAGCACGGCGACCGGGAGCGGGAAGTTGCGCGTCGCGATGTTCGCGTGCGTGAGCCCGTCCGTGAGTTTCCTCAGCTCCTTCTTGTTCATCGTGGCGACCGCGTCGATTTCGAACGCGCGGCCGGGGAAATCCTCGATAGGATTCCCGGAAACGAACAGGTGGCTGTCGCGTGCGACCGGAGCCACGGCGAAGCGGCGTGCGAGCAGGGCGAAGCAGCCAGCCTTCATGATCGACGCGTTCGGCTCGTACAGGTACCGCCACGAATCGGGCTCGGCGGGGTCGGCGGTGCGGCCGCCTTGTCCGGGTGCGTCACCGGCCGTCGTTTCACCGCCCGTCCTCTCAACGGTAGCGCCGGTATCGGCTGCGGTGTCGCGGCCGTCGTCGTCCGCGTCGAACTCCAACGCCCGCCCGTCGTTCACGCAGAGGACCCGCGGCGCGGCGCACGCGTCGCGGCCGATGACGAGCAGCAGCTCCTTGCATTCGTTGGCGACGGACACGATATGCACCTCATGCACGAGACCCGCGAAATCGGCGACCGTCTTATGCCAGTCGAGCATCGGGGAGAGCTTCACCATCACGTGCGGCGCGACGGCGAGCAGCCGATTGATGAGCCCCAGCACGTCCGGCGTGCAGTCGGCAATCGCGTACGTGCGTGCGCCGTGCGCGTCGCGTCGCGCCGGATCGAGGAACGCCATCGTCGCCGCATCGTCCGGCAGCGTCGCGAGATAGACGGCCGCGTCGTCGTTCACGACGCGCGCGTGCGCGAGCCCCAGCGCGGGCAGGTTGTGCGCGGCCAGTTCGCACAGATGCTCCTGCCGCTCCACGTAGACCGCGCGGTCGAACGCGCGCGCCATGTACGAGAGATCAACGCCGAAACCGCCGGTGAAATCGATCAGCGTCGTCGGCTCGCCCGCCGCGGCGTTCCCGGCGGCCGCATCGCCGTCACCGCCCGCGATGATCCGCCGCGCGACGTCCGCCTTGTAGCGCGCCGTCGCCTCCGACGAGCACTGCTCCATCGCCAGGTGCGGCGGGTAGACGACGTCCTCGCACGCCGCCCAACCGGGCAGCTTCACGCGCGCCGTCCGGAATCCGGCGATCTGCTCCAGCGCGGCCGTGAGATCCACGTCCGGCCCCGGCTTCGCGTGCAGCGCGAGGTCGCGCACGTCCTCATCCCTATGCGCGCGGGCGAAGGCGCGCGTGGCATCCGAAATCAACACCGCTCCATTGTACCGGCGGTCCGGCGCGTCGCAGCGGCGGCAGCGGCGTGCATGTGGGAAGCTGGGACGTGGATGGCGGCACGGCCGCAGGCGACGGAAAGGACCGACGATGATCGACGAGATCGTGATGCTCAGGCACGGACGCACGAACTACAACCTCCAACGCCGATTGCAGGGGCAGATCGACATCCCGCTCGACATCGTCGGCCAATGGCAGGCCGACCAGTCCGGCCTCGCGCTCGCCGCCCGCTACTACTGGGCGAAGGTGAGCCGCCTCGCCGACGACCCCGCGTCGATCCCGCAGCCGGGGCCCGAGGCGAGGGAACGGACCCGCACGTTCGAATACGAGGAGGCCCCCGCCGCACGCCGCCGCATGGCCGTCATCAGCTCCGACCTGTTCCGCGCCATGCAGACCGCGCACGCCTTCGCCGACATCCTCGGCCTTCCCGTCACGCCCGACCCGCGTCTGCGCGAACGCTCCTTCGGCCAGTGGGAGGGCCTGACCCGCGACGAGGTGCGCGCGGTGGACGCCGAAGCCTACGCCTCATGGAAGCGGCATGAGGGCGGCGAGACCGCCTACGGGGTGGAAAGCCGCCGTGCCGTGGGGGAGCGCGGCGCGAAGGCCGTGCGCGACATCATCGCCGACCCCGCCTATGCGGGCGAGCGGCCAGTCACGCTGATGCTCGTCGGCCACGGCTCGTGGATCGTCGCGACGATCAGCGAACTGCTCGGACTCGACCCGGACGGCATGAACGCGGTCGGCTCGATGCGCAACGCCTGCTGGAGCCGTCTCGCCGTACGTCACACGGTCAACGGGAGGCCCGCGGCCGAGCCGATGTTCGACCTCGTCGAGCACAACCAGGGTCCCGCCGTCGCGAACCTCGGCGACTGGGAGAACGGCCCCGCCGAATTGAGGGGCCCGCACATGCCCGACTGGCAGCCGATTAACTGGTGACGGCGCCGGCCGTGACGTCTCGCGAATTCACCGTGAATTCAACCGCAATGGCGATATCCGTTGGCGCACGTCCCGCACATGGGACTAGACTTGTCGAGGTTTTCGGGGCGGGCCCCGATCGGACGGACATGGCGAAAGGCGGGTGAAGAGACGATGTTGAGGATGTTCAGCACCATTAACGGCCAAGTGGAGCGGGTCGACAAACCGGAGAACGGCTCATGGCTGTGCCTGAGCGAACCCACCGACGTGGAGCTCGCCACCGTCGCCTCCGAGACCGGCGTCGACCTCGCCGACCTGCGCGCGCCGCTCGATGACGAGGAGAGGTCCCGCGTCGACGTCGAGGACGACTACACGATGGTCATCGTCGACATCCCGACCGTCGAGGAGCGCGGCGGGCGCGACTGGTACGAGACCATCCCGTTGTCGATCATCGTCACCGAGCATCTCATCATCACCGTGTGCATGCAGGACACGCCCGTGCTCCACCCGTTCATGGAGGGCACGATCCGCGGGTTCAACACGTACATGCACTCGCGGTTCATCCTGCAGATCCTCTACCGCAACGCCACCATGTACCTGCGCTACCTGCGCATCATCGACCGCGAGAGCGACAAGCTCGAACTGAAGCTGCGCCACTCCATGCAGAACCGCGAGATCGTGATGCTCATGGAGCTCTCCAAGACGTTGGTCTACTTCACAACCTCCCTCAAATCGAACGAGATCGTGATGGAGAAGCTCACCACCCTGCAGCGCATCAAGCAGTACCCGGACGACGAGGACCTGCTCGACGACGTCATCACCGAGAACAAGCAGGCCATCGAGATGGCCAACATCTACAGCGGCGTTCTCGCGAACATGACCGACGCGTTCGCCTCGATTGTGTCCAACAACCTGAACAACGTGATGCGCATCTTCACGATCATCTCCATCACGCTGTCCATCCCGACGCTCATCTTCTCCATGTACGGCATGAACTTCCAGGACGGCATGCTCGGCATGCCATTGACCGACAAATCATGGGGCTTCGCCGTCATCATCCTCATCTCCGTGGCGCTGTCCGTCGCCGTCACCTGGTTCCTCACCCGTTCGCGCATGTTCAAGTGAGACGCCGCATGGCAGCCATCCGCAACCGAACCGATCGCCCGCGGCGTTACCATGCGAGCCGCCGGCCGGGCGCGCGCACGTGCGTCACGCGGGGCCTCGCCGCCGCGCTGACGGCGCTCGCGCTCGTCGCGACGGCGGGCTGCGGCGGCGCCCCCTCCACGGTGAGACAGCCGGACGGCCCCACCATCGCGATCGGCGTCGCCGCCGACGAGCCGGGACTGTCACGCTGGCATGACGGCGGCTACGGCGGATTCGAGGTCGAGATCGCCCGATACGTCGCCAAGAGACTCGGATACGCGAACAAGCAGATTGTCTTCAAACAGGTCGAACCCTCCAACCGCCTCGAACTGCTCGCCGACGGTACCGTCGACATGGTCGTCGCCGGCATGCCGATGCCCGCCGGCGACGGGAACGACGACGGCGACGGCCGGGACAGTGGCGGCAAGGACGGCGGTACGGGCGAGAACGGCGTCGTCTCCGACAGTCACGCCACCTACGCCGGACCGTACCTGACCACGCGGCAGGGACTGCTCGCACGCCCCGACGATGCCGGAGGCATCGGCGACGTCGCCGCGCTCGCCGGCAAGTCCGTTTGCACGGTCGCCGGCAGCGGCGCGAAGGACGCGTTGCTCGCCGTCGCGCCGCGGGCGAAGACGCGCGAACGCGACACCTATCCGCAATGCGTCACCGATCTCATGGTCGGCACCGCCGACGCGATCGCCGGCGACGCGGTCACGCTCGCCGGACTCGCGCGCGACGAAGGCGGCACGCTCACGGAGCGCGTGACGGGCGTGCGCTACGGGAGCGTGCGCTACGGCATCGCCGTGCAGGCCGGGGCCGTCACGCTCGCCGCCGACATCGCCGAGGCGCTCGGCGACATGCGCGCCGACGGCTCGTACCGCGCCGCGCTGGACGCGCTCGCCGACGCGACCGGTTGGCGGCCGGCGCGGTAGGCGGTAGTCCGTGAGGTAGGTAGTCCGTGCGATAGGGCACGATGACCGTATTCCGTCGACGATCCGTCGACGTTTCCCGAGAACGACAGCAGACAGCTAAGGAGACCGTTCATGCGACGTGGACCGCTTCAGGCGGGCGAGAAGGTGCAGTTCACCGACCGCAAGGGCAAGAAGATCACCGACCAGATCGTCGCCGGAGGCAGCACACAGACCGAGCACGGTCTGATCCTGCACGACGACGTGATCGGCCGCACCGAAGGCGTGGTCGTCACCACCGTCACCGCGAAACGCGAGGCGCAGGTCAACGCCCTCCACCCGGAACGTGACGCCGGCAAGCCGTGGAAGGCGGCGCGCGCGATCGGCGGCTGGCAGTACGCGGTGATGCGCCCGCGTCTCGCCGACTACGTGCTGTCCATGCCGCGCGGCGCGCAGATCATGTACCCGAAGGACATCGCGCAGGTCATCCAGCTCGGCGACATCCGCTCCGGGCACCGCGTGCTCGAATCCGGCGCCGGATCGGGCGCGATGAGCGTCAACCTGCTCGACGCGGTGGGGGAGACCGGCGGGCTCACCACCATCGAGCTGCGACCCGACTTCGCGCGCGTCGCCGAGGCGAACGCCACGCTCTACTACGGCGGAAAGCCCGCGTGGTGGGACCTGAGGACCGGCGACTTCGACACGGTGGCGGCCGGGCTGCCCGAACACCACTATGACCGGATCATGCTCGACATGCTCGACCCGTGGAACCGTCTCGAACAGGCGTGGCGGGTGATCGCGCCCGGCGGCGTGCTCGTCGCCTACATCACCACGACCACGCAGATGAGCCGCATGGTCGAGGCGCTGCGCGAATCCGGGCGGTGGACGGAGCCGGCCGTGCAGGAGACGCTCGAACGCAGCTGGAAGGTCGCCGGCCTCGCTGTGCGCCCCGACCACCAGATGATCGGCCACACCGGCTTCCTCGTCGTCGCGCGCGCCATGGCCGACGGCTTCACCGCGCTGAAGAAACGCGACCGCCCCGCCAAGGACACCGTCACCGACGTGGACGAGATGACCGCCGAGGAGCGCGAGGCGCAGCTGGAGGACCTCGAGCTGCGCGACATCTCCGACCGCAAGCTGCGCAAGGTGCTGCGCGACCTCGACCGGCAGGTGGGCTCGCTCGACGTCTGATATGGCGTGCGGGCCGATTGTGCGGTCGAAATCGTGCGGGGTGATGATGACGCGTGGGCGTGCGCGGGGACGTATAATCGACTGATGTATTCGTGAGCGCTTACGTGTGTGTGACGCGCGAGCCGAGGGACAAACGAGGCTGGGAGGCCCAACGTGGGAGTCAATCCGAACAAGGTCGCGAAGCGGGCCAAAGGCTACGGCCACATCCTGATCGTCATGCGGCACGCGAAGGCGGAGCCGTTCGGTGCCGAGGGCGACTACGGCCGTGAGCTCACGTCCAAGGGGCTCAAGCAGGCGAAGAAGGCCGCCAAGGGGCTCGCCGAGATGAAGCTCGTGCCCGACGCCATCGCCTGCTCGGCCGCCACGCGCGCCCGCCAGACCCTGGGCAAGATGCTCAAGACCTTCGGCGACAAGCCCAAGGTCGACTACCATCAGAGCCTCTACGACGGCGGCATGCAGGCCGTGTTCGACGAGCTCACGCACGTCAAGGACAAGGCGCGCGTGCTCATGGTGCTCGGCCACGAGCCCACCGTCTCGATCGCCAGCCAGTGGCTCGCCTCCTCCGAATCCGATCCGGAACGCCTCGACCTGCTCAACCTGGGACTCCAGACCGCGGGCGTCGTGATCTTCGGCTCCGACAAGCCGTTCAAGCAGTGGCAGGTGCACTCCGGCGACCTGCTCGCCGTGATGAGCTCCTCCGACTTCGACTGAGCGCCCTCGCCGGGGCGGGCGCGGACGGACGCGGCCGGTATCGCAACCGGTATCGCAACCGGTATATGGTCATGGCGGCGCAGGAATGACGCGGGCGGCGTATACTCGCCGCTCGTGTATTCGTCCGGTTGCCAAGCGCTCGTTGAACAAGGTCGGGAAACGGCGCTATAAAGCCGATTGATAGCGACACTTAACCGTCGCTGATGACCCTGTTTGCGGATGTGTTTGATAGGCTGGGCGGGTTGAAAAGCCGTTTCGTTAACGCTAGCAGTATGGAGGATTCATGGCTGCACTCACGTCCGTGTCCGGATTCCCGCGCATCGGTCAGAACCGAGAGCTGAAGAAGATCATCGAGGCCTACTGGAAGGGCAACGCCACCCTCGACGAGGTGCACGCCACCGCCAAGGAGCTCAGGGCCAAGCACTGGAAGCTCCAGGCCGCCGCCGGCGTCGACCTCATCCCGAGCAACGACTTCAGCTACTTCGACCAGCTGCTCGACACCGCGATCCTGCTCAACGTGATCCCCGAGCGCTACCAGCGTCTCGGCTTCACCGAGCCGGAGGAGACCCTGTTCGCCATGTCCCGCGGCTACCAGGGCGACAAGGGCGACGTGACCGCCCTGCCGATGAAGAAGTGGTTCACCACCAACTACCACTACATCGTGCCGGAGATCGAGCCGTCCACCGAGATCAAGCTCAACGGCACCAAGCCGTTCGACGAGTACCTCGAAGCCAAGGATCTCGGCATCGAGACCAAGCCGGTGCTCATCGGCCCGTACACCTTCCTCAAGCTCGCCCGCGACGACGACGCCCAGGAGCTCACCTTCGACAAGGGCCTCGTGAACGCGGTCGCCGCCGTGTACGCCCAGGTGCTCGCCAAGTTCAACGAGCTCGGCGCCAAGTGGATCCAGATCGACGAGCCGTTCCTCGTGCTCGACAAGCAGCCGGGCGACGTGGAGCTGTTCAAGAGCCTCTACGCGAAGATCCTGCCCGCCCGCGACGGCAAGATCAAGGTGCTGCTCAACACGTACTTCGGCCACATCGCCGACGTGTACGAGACCGTCAACCTGCTCGGCTTCGACGGCATCGGCCTCGACCTCAACGAAGGCAAGGACGAGAACCTCGCTGCCGTCTCCAAGCACGGCGTCGCCGAGAACACCACGATCTTCGCCGGCGTCGTCAACGGCCGCAACATCTGGCGCAACGACTACGCCGTGAGCCTCGGCCTCGTCGACGCCCTCAAGCAGGTCACGCCGAACGTCGCCGTCTCCACCGCCAGCTCCCTGCTGCACGTGCCGTTCAGCACCGAAGGCGAGACCGCCCTCGACCCGGCCGTGCTCAAGCACTTCGCGTTCGCCGTCGAGAAGCTCGGCGAGCTCAAGGAGATCGCCGCCCTCGCCGACGCCGACGACGAGGCCCGCAAGGCTGACCCGGCGCTCGCCGCCAACCAGGAGCTGTTCGATGGCACCCGCGTGTCCGCCGACCCGAAGGTCGCCGAGCGCATCGCCGCCCTCACCGAAGCCGACTACACGCGCCAGCCGGCCCGCGCCGAGCGCCAGAAGCTGCAGCGCGAGGCCCTCGGCCTGCCGCTGCTGCCCACCACCACGATCGGCTCCTTCCCGCAGACGCGCGAGGTGCGCGCCGAGCGTGCGAAGTTCCGCAAGGGCGAGATCACCAAGGAAGCATACGACGAGTTCATCAAGGGCCAGATCGACGCGTGCATCAAGCACCAGGAGGAGATCGGCCTCGACGTGCTCGTCCACGGCGAGTTCGAGCGCAACGACATGGTCGAGTACTTCGGCCAGAACCTCAACGGCTTCCTGTTCACCAAGAACGCGTGGGTCCAGTCCTACGGCACCCGCTGCGTCAAGCCTCCGATCGTGTGGGGCGACGTCTCCCGCGCCAAGCCGATCACCGTCGAATGGTCCGCTTACGCGCAGAGCCGCACGAACCACGTCATGAAGGGCATGCTCACCGGCCCGGTCACCATCCTCAACTGGTCCTGGCCTCGTGAGGACATCACCCACGAGCAGCAGACCCAGCAGCTGGCCCTCGCCATCCGCGACGAGGTGCTCGACCTGGAGGCCGCCGGCATCAAGGTCATCCAGATCGACGAGGCCGCCCTGCGCGAGAAGCTGCCGCTCAGGAAGACCGACTGGCACTCCAAGTACCTCGACTGGGCCGTGCCCGCGTTCCGTCTCGTGCACTCCGGCGTCAAGCCGACCACGCAGATCCACACGCACATGTGCTACTCCGAGTTCAACGACATCATCCGCGACATCGACGCGATGGACGCCGACGTGATCTCCTTCGAGGCGTCCCGCGGCGACCTCGTCGTGCTCGACGCCATCCACGAGGCCAACTTCGAGACCGAGGCCGGCCCGGGCGTCTACGACATCCACTCCCCGCGCATCCCCTCCGAGCAGGAGATCGAGGAGCGCATCGGCGAAATCCTCAAGAAGATGAGCGTCGAGAAGGTCTGGATCAACCCGGACTGCGGTCTGAAGACCCGCGGCAACGCGGAGACCTGGCCGAGCCTCGAGCACCTCGTCGCCGCCGCCAAGGCCGTGCGCGCCCAGCTCGCCAAGTGACCGCGTCCCGCGAAACGCAATGAATGAGTGAGGCTCCCTCGTCCGAGGGAGCCTCCTTTATCGAGGAAGGTTTGCAATCATGCATCAGCCGATGTTCTCGCTGGAAGTGTTCCCGCCCAAGCGGGACGCGCCCGTCGGCACCATCTACGACACGCTCGACGGCCTGCAGGGCATGCACCCGGACTTCATCTCGGTGACCTACGGCCACGGCACGCACGCCGACCGCACCGCCACCGCGCGCATCGCCAACACGATCCGCAAGGAATACCGCATCCCCACGGTCGCCCACCTGACCGCCCTCTACTCCGACGAGGCGAAGGTCGACGAAGCGTTGGAGATGTTCGAGCACGCCGGCGTCGACGCCGTGCTTGCCCTGCGCGGCGACTACATCGAAGGGGAGACCCCGGTCGGCGTCTTCGAGCACGCCATCGACCTGGTACGCTACATCCGCGCGCGCAAGCCGGAGCTCAAGGTGTTCGGCGCCTGCTATCCGGAAGGACACTACCAGGCCGCCTCGCTCGACCAGGACATCGACTATCTCAAGGCCAAGGTCGACGCCGGCGCCACGCATCTCATCTCCCAGCTGTTCTACGACAACGAGGACTTCTACCGCTTCCTCGACAAGGCGCGCGCCGCCGGCATCGACGTGCCGATCGAGGCGGGCATCATGCCGATCAACGGCGCGAAGTCGCTGCGCTCCATGGCGGCGAAGAACAACACGGTCGTGCCGCCCGCCGTCGAGGCGTTGCTCGAGAAGTGGGGGAGCGACGTGCCCACGCTGCGCGAGGCGGGCATCAACTACGCGTCCACGCAGATCACCGACCTCGTCGCGCACGGCGTCGACGGCGTTCACCTGTACACGATGAACCGTCCCGCCACCACGCGTCGCATCTGGCGCAACGTGCGTCCCCTGTTCACCAAGACCGAGGAGTGACGGTAGACCGGCGGTTCCGGACCGACGGCGCATCGATTCCGGGCCGGCCATGAACCGACGAAGGCGGTGGAATCCCATGTCGGGAACCCACCGCCTTCGTCATCATCAAAACCGGAACAGGACATTACTTTCTCTTCTTCGGTGTTTTCCCGGCACGTTTCGAGGGAGTCTGCTTCTTCGGCTGCAGCCACGGGAAACGACGAATCGTCCACGCGTGCAACGGCGGGATCTTCGCGATGGCGACGCCCCCCAGCATCGCGAACGTCGCCGCCCAGGACGCGGCGTCCTGCTTCATGAGGATCAGCACGACGATCAGACCCACGCCGACCACGCCGAGCGTCTGGGACATCTTGTTCTGCTCCTCGGTGAGCTCGTCCTTCCTGAACGGAATGAATCCGAAGAACATGCCGATCGGCACGCCGACCACGCACGAGGCGACGATGCCCGCGATATCAACAGCGTTCATGACCATACCCTTTCCGAACCGTCCGTACGACGGACGTTCGAACGTGCGACGCCACCCGCCGTGCACGGGACGCCGCGGAACGATTGCGACCGCGTCCCAGTCTAACGCACGCGGACGGCGCGTCACGGAGGAGCCGACGCCGCATCGGACGCATATCGCCGCCCGCGGTGTACATTAGCTAGGTATGAACGCAAACGACGCATTCCGACCCTCCGCCATGGACCTCATCCGCGCGGGACTGCAGGACCTCGACGACGCGCGAGGCCAGTTCGACAGGCTCAAAGCCGACGGGGTGCCGGACGACCGGCTGAGGTTCATCCTCACGGCGCTCGGCAGGGCATGCGATCCGGATGCGGCGCTCGCCAACCTCGTCGGCATCACCAACGCCGTGCAGAGCCAAGGACGCGACCTCAAGACCATGGTGCCCGACGAGGCGGCGTTCGAACGGCTCGTCACCGTGCTCGGCGTCTCCGACGCGCTCGGCAAGCTCATGCGCTTCCGCCCCGAACTCGTCGAAGCCGCTTCCAAGGACAGCTGTGACAGCCACCTGTACAACCACGCGCAACGTCGCGCGCACATCCTCAAAGCGGTCGGCGCCGATCCGGACGAGACGGCCGCGCCCGCCGCCACGTTGTCCCTCGCCGAAGCCGCGACCGCACTGCGCGGCACCTACCGTCACCAGCTCGCCGCCATCATGGCGCAGGACGCCACCGCCGACGACCCGTGCGCCATCCAGCCGACCATCAGCCGCGAACTGTCCGACCTGGCCGACGCGGCGCTCGAAGGCGCGCTCGCCATCGCCCGACACGAGGTGCCCGGCAGCGAACACGTGCGGTTCGTCATCATCGGCATGGGCAAGCTCGGCGCCCAGGAATTGAACTACGTGTCCGACGTGGACCTCATCTACGCGGTCGAACCCGCCGACAAGGAGATCGGACGTCAGGAGCTCATCCGCATCGGCACCAAGATGGGCACCACATTGCAGCGCGTATGCCAGTCCGTGATCATGGGCGTCGCCGAACCGACCCTGTGGCAGATCGACGGCGGACTCCGCCCCGAAGGCAAGGACGGCCCGCTCGTGCGCACCATCGACTCGCACCGTGGCTACTACGAGCAGTGGGCCGAGAACTGGGAGTTCCAGGCGTTGCTCAAAGCACGTCCCGTCGCCGGCGACCCGGAACTCGGACGCGCCTACATGGACATGACCCGACCGTTCGTCTGGAGCGCCTCCAAACGCGACAACTTCGTCTACGACTGCCAGAAGATGCGCAAACGCGTCGAGGACCTCATCCCCGCGCCGCTCAAGGACCGTGAGATCAAACTCGGCAAAGGCGGCCTGCGCGACGTCGAATTCACCGTGCAGATGCTCCAGCTCGTCCACGGACGCGCCGACGAGACGCTGCGCACCCGCTCCACGCTCGAATCGTTGGCCCGGCTCGCCGAAGGCGGCTACGTGTCGCGCAAACAGGCCGCACGGCTCTCCGCCGACTACCGGTTCGAACGCGTGCTCGAACACCGCCAGCAGATGTGGGCGCTGAAACGCACCCACCTGTTCCCCGACCTGGGCGCGGGAGCGAACCTCGGCGGACTCGAACGCAAACGCGACGTGGACGTGGACGCGCTGAACCAGAACCAGGAGCTGCGCCGCGTGGCGCGCGCCTTCCGCCTCCACCCGGAGGAACTCGTCGAACGCTACGACGAGACGCGTCGCGAAGTGCGCCACCTCCACCTCGACATCTACTACCGGCCGATGCTGCCCGTCTCCGCGCAACTGGAGGACGATCAGATCAATCTCAGCCAGAACGCGGCCCGCGAACGCTTCAGCTCCATCGGATTCGGCGACCCGGACGCCGCCATGCGCCACGTCATCGCGCTCACCAACGGCATCGGCCGCGCCGCCAAGATCAACCGCATCATCCTGCCCGCCGTACTCGAATGGCTCGGCCAAGGCCAGAACCCGGACATGGGCCTGCTCAACTGGCGCAAACTCGAAGAGCATTTCGGCACCGAAAGCGAATACCTCGGCTTCCTGCGCGACTCCACATCCGCCGCGCAACGCCTGTGCCACGTGCTGTCCAACTCGCGCTTCCTCGGCGACGCGCTCAACAAATCCGTCGAATCGGTCACATGGCTCGGCAACGACGAACGGTTGAAGGCTCGCACACGCGACAGCCTCGACGTGCAATGTCGCTCCTCCCTGGAACGCAACGCGGGCGATATCAACGATTTCGCCACATCGATGCGCGCCATGCGCCGGCACGAGATCGAACGCATCGGACTCGCCTGGATGAGCGGCGTGATGGACGACGCCGCATCATTGGAAGGCATGACCGACGTGTACGACGCGATTATCGACGCGGCGCTCACCTGGGCGGTCAACCATCGGATGCGCGAATTCGGGGGTGCGACGCCCGACGACGCTCCGGCCGCGCTCGCCGTCATCGGCATGGGACGCTACGGCGGCCGCGAGGTGAACTTCAGCTCCGACGCGGACGCGATCCTCATCTACCGTCCCGGCGACGGCGTCGACGAGCACACGGCGAACCTGTTCGCCCGCAAGGTCGTCGAGGATTTGCGCGCCATCCTGCAAGGGCCGACCACGCTGGAACCGAAGATCGAACTCGATCTGGACCTGCGGCCGGAAGGCAAGAACGGGCCGCTCGTGCGTTCCTACGCCTCCTGCGAGGAGTACTACCGCTCCTGGTCGAGCACGTGGGAGCGGCAGGCGCTGCTGCGCGCCCGGTACGCGGCCGGCGACGAGGCGCTCGCACGCGACTTCCTCACCAATCTCGCCGACCCGCTGCGCTACCCGCACGTCGACCTGACCGACGCCGAAATCGGCGACATCCGCAAGCTCAAGGCACGCATGGAGGCGGAGCGCCTGCCGCGCAACGTGCGCCGCGACCGTCATCTCAAACTCGGCAAAGGCGGCCTGTCCGACGTGGAATGGACCGTGCAGCTCATGCAGCTGCGGCACGCCGGCGACATCAAGGAGCTGCGCGTCGGCGGCACCCTGGCGGCCTTGGACGTGCTCGAACGCCGCAAGCTCATCGACGCCGCCGACGCCGCGACCCTGCGCCACGCGTGGACGATGTGCACCGCGGCGCGCAACGGCAACTACCTGTGGTCCGGACGCGTCAACCAGGCCGACATCCTGCCCGACGACATGTATTCGCTCGGCGGCATCGCCGTCTACCTCGGCTACGACGCGAACCGCGGACAGCATTTCGAGAACGACCTGCTCGCCGTCATGCGCAAGGCCCGCGAGGTGACCGACCGCCTGTTCTACGGCCGCTGAGCGGTTCGAGGCGCCGCCGATTCGTTTCCGGCCCCCTCCGTGGGGAAGCTGTCCGGCTTCGGCGGGCTGGGTGTGTTCCTCCTGCTGGCGGGAGGTGGCGCGCGGAGCGCGTCGGAGGGTGGTTTGTCGGGTTTGTCGTCGTGTTTCGGTGGTGTTTCGACACGCCGGTGGATTCGTGTGTTTCCGGGGGTTTCGGTGGTGTTGTGGTGGGGTGGGTTTGCGTTGTGGTGGGAGTTCATGTAGGTTATCTGTCTGTTGCCGCTCGGCGCGGCGGGTTGTCTGCCTTGTTCTGGTTGGTTTCCCGTGGTGTTGGCGTGGTGGTGGTTTGAGAACTCAAGAGTGTGTTGTACTACTTACTTCTTTATAGTCAATGATTGCCAGTCCGATTCCCGCTTCGGTTGTTCCGGAGTACCCGAGGGGGTTTGATGGGTGTCGGGGTTTTTGTGCGAACCTCTTTCCTTATTAGAGGTTCCGTCTTTTCTTTTTTGAGGGTCATCTTTCGGATGTCTTTCTGCAATGTTTTTTTGTGGAGGGTTCGATTCTGGCTCAGGATGAACGCTGGCGGCGTGCTTAACACATGCAAGTCGAACGGGATCCATCAAGCTTGCTTGGTGGTGAGAGTGGCGAACGGGTGAGTAATGCGTGACCGACCTGCCCCGTACTCTGGAATAGCTCCTGGAAACGGGTGGTAATGCCGGATGTTCCAGTTGATCGCATGGTCTTCTGGGAAAGGGTCTTACTGGTATGGGATGGGGTCGCGTCCTATCAGCTTGACGGTGGGGTGATGGCCTACCGTGGCTTCGACGGGTAGCCGGCCTGAGAGGGCGACCGGCCACATTGGGACTGAGATACGGCCCAGACTCCTACGGGAGGCAGCAGTGGGGAATATTGCACAATGGGCGCAAGCCTGATGCAGCGACGCCGCGTGCGGGATGACGGCCTTCGGGTTGTAAACCGCTTTTGGCAGGGAGCAAGGCGTTTTTTGGCGTTGAGTGTACCTGTCGAATAAGCACCGGCTAACTACGTGCCAGCAGCCGCGGTAATACGTAGGGTGCAAGCGTTATCCGGAATTATTGGGCGTAAAGGGCTCGTAGGCGGTTCGTCGCGTCCGGTGTGAAAGCCCATCGCTTAACGGTGGGTCTGCGCCGGGTACGGGCGGGCTGGAGTGCGGTAGGGGAGACTGGAATTCCCGGTGTAACGGTGGAATGTGTAGATATCGGGAGGAACACCAATGGCGAAGGCAGGTCTCTGGGCCGTTACTGACGCTGAGGAGCGAAAGCGTGGGGAGCGAACAGGATTAGATACCCTGGTAGTCCACGCCGTAAACGGTGGATGCTGGATGTGGGGCCCTTTCCACGGGTCCCGTGTCGGAGCCAACGCGTTAAGCATCCCGCCTGGGGAGTACGGCCGCAAGGCTAAAACTCAAAGAAATTGACGGGGGCCCGCACAAGCGGCGGAGCATGCGGATTAATTCGATGCAACGCGAAGAACCTTACCTGGGCTTGACATGTTCCCGACGACTCCAGAGATGGGGTTTCCCTTCGGGGCGGGTTCACAGGTGGTGCATGGTCGTCGTCAGCTCGTGTCGTGAGATGTTGGGTTAAGTCCCGCAACGAGCGCAACCCTCGCCCCGTGTTGCCAGCAGTTCGGCTGGGGACTCACGGGGGACCGCCGGGGTCAACTCGGAGGAAGGTGGGGATGACGTCAGATCATCATGCCCCTTACGTCCAGGGCTTCACGCATGCTACAATGGCCGGTACAGCGGGATGCGACATGGCGACATGGAGCGGATCCCTGAAAACCGGTCTCAGTTCGGATTGGAGTCTGCAACCCGACTCCATGAAGGCGGAGTCGCTAGTAATCGCGGATCAGCAACGCCGCGGTGAATGCGTTCCCGGGCCTTGTACACACCGCCCGTCAAGTCATGAAAGTGGGCAGCACCCGAAGCCGGTGGCCTAACCCGTGAGGGGTGGAGCCGTCTAAGGTGAGGCTCGTGATTGGGACTAAGTCGTAACAAGGTAGCCGTACCGGAAGGTGCGGCTGGATCACCTCCTTTCTACGGAGAATTCAGGCCACTGTCTGGTGGCCGGTGTGTGCCCCGCGCGTGCGATCGTCGCACGGTCGGTCGGGGTTGCTGGTGTGGAAGAGATCGTTGGCTTTCCGGGTCGTCCCTCTTGGGGGTGGCCGGTAAGTGGTGTGGCATGCTTTTGGGTTCCCGGACCGCCACTGCCGGGGTTCGCGCGGGTGTTTGCCGCGTGGGTCTTCCGGTGTGCGGGTCCGATGCCTCCCTGGCTTGGCTTGCCGGCTTGTCGTCGGTGTGGCTGGTCGGGGTGTGTGTTGGTGGTTTGAGAACTGGATAGTGGACGCGAGCAAGAAAAGTGTTTTTCTTGTTTCTGTTGATTTCGAATGGACTCCGAGATGTTTTTTTGTCTTGGGTGTTCGTTCGGTCGTTTTGTGATCATTTTGACATGTTGTGTTGATGTGTCGTCCGATGTATTCGCGAATTTGGTTTTCGCCGGTGACGCGTGTGTGTTGCTGGTGAGGGCGTAGTGGTGGATGCCTTGGCGGACAGGACCGATGAAGGACGTGTGGGGCCGCGATAGGCCTGGGGGAGCCGCCGACAGGGCTTTGATCCCAGGATGTCCGAATGGGGGAACCCGCCACCCTCGATGGGGTGGCACCAGCCTTGTGCTGGGGGGTACGCAGGGAAGTGAAACATCTCAGTACCTGTAGGAAAGGATGTTCCGTGAGTAGTGGCGAGCGAAAGCGGATCAGGCCAAACCGGTGTCGTGTGATACCCGTCGGGGGTTGCGGCATCGGGGTTGCGGGAGCGTGTGTCCCGGTTCCGACGGACCGGGCGTGAGTGATAAAGCCGTGTGCGAGACGAACAGGATTGGATGCCTGGCCGTGGAGGGTGATGGCCCCGTAGTCGTATGCGCATGGTCTCGCGATCGCGTGTCCCAAGTAGCGCGGGCCTCGTGGAATCCCGTGTGAATCCGCCCCGACCGTGGGGTAAGCCTAGATATTCCTGTCCGACCGATAGTGAACTAGTACCGTGAGGGAAAGGTGAAAAGCACCCCGGGAGGGGAGTGAAAGAGTACCTGAAACCGTGCGCCTACGATCCGTCGGAGCCTCCTTGTGGGGTGACGGCGTGCCTATCGAAAAATGAGTCTGCGAGTCAGTGGCAGGTGGCGAGCGTAACCCGTGTGGGGTACGCGTAGCGAAGGCGAGTCTGAATAAGGCGTCTGAGTCGCTTGTCCTGGACCCGAAGCGGGATGATCTAGCCCTGGGCAGGTTGAAGCGCGGGTAGGACCGTGTGGAGGACCGCACCCACCTGGGTTGAAAACCGGGGGGATGACCTGGGGCTGGGGGTGAAAGGCCAATCAAATTCCGTGATAGCTGGTTCTCTCCGAAATGCATTTGGGTGCAGCGTCGGGTGATTGCTTGCGGGGGGTAGAGCTACTGGATGCTTGAGGGCCCATACCGGGTACCGACAGCAACCAAACTCCGAATACCCGTCAAGTGTATCCCGGCAGTGAGTCGGCGGGGGATAAGCTCCGTCGTCGAGAGGGAGACAGCCCAGACCGTCGTCCAAGGTCCCGAAGCGCGTGCTAAGTGGGAAAGGATGTGGAGTCGCATAGACAGCCAGGAGGTTGGCTCAGAAGCAGCCATCCTTGAAAGAGTGCGTAACAGCTCACTGGTCTAGTGGTTCCGCGCCGACAATGTAGCGGGGCTCAAGCACGCCACCGAAGACGCGGCAGCAGCTTTTCGGCTGCTGGGTAGGAGAGCGTCCCATGCGGGTCGAAGCGGTCGTGGAAACGGTCCGTGGACTGCATGGGAGTGAGAATGCAGACATGAGTAGCGAGAGCGGGGTGAGGATCCCCGCCGCCGGATGACCAAGGGTTCCAGGGCCACGTTCGTCGTCCCTGGGTGAGTCGGGTCCTAAGGCGAGGCCGACAGGCGTAGTCGAATGGATGAACGGGCTGATATTCCCGTACCGGCCATGAACCGAACAGACCTGAAAGGATGATGCTAACCTCCGTCCGTCTCTGATCCTCTTCGGGTGGGTGACGGGCCGGGTGTTGGGAACCGATTCCCGGTAGGGTAGCGCGTGGAGTGACGCGGATGGCATGCCGGGTCCGGAGGTGGTTTTCCGGGTCCAAGCGTGCGGGGCCTTCCCCAGGCAAATCCGGGGAAAACATGGCCCGAGGCGTGATGGGGGCACACTCTGGTGTGTCTTCCGGTGGGTCCGTCCGTCGAGAAAAGCTTCGGCGCGAGGCGCATGGGCGCCCGTACCCCAAACCGACACTGGTGGTCAGGTAGAGCATACCAAGGCGATCGAGCGAATCCTGGTCAAGGAACTCGGCAAATCACTCCCGTTCCTTCGGTTTAAGGGAGACCCCCGATGGTGAACCGGCTTGCCCGGGGAGCGGTTGGGGGTGGCACAATCCAGGGGGTAGCGACTGTTTACCAAAAACACAGGTGCATGCGAAGGCGCAAGCCGCTGTATATGCACTGACGCCTGCCCGGTGCCGGAAGGTTAAGAGGATCCGTCAGCGTTTCGGCGTGAAGCGGTGAATTCAAGCCCCGGTAAACGGCGGTGGTAACTATAACCATCCTAAGGTAGCGAAATTCCTTGTCGGGTAAGTTCCGACCTGCACGAATGGCGTAACGACTTCCCCACTGTCTCGACCAGGAGCTCGGCGAAATTGCAGTACGAGTAAAGATGCTCGTTAAGCGCAGAAGGACGAAAAGACCCCGGGACCTTTACTATACCTTGGTATTGGCATTCGGTGTGGATTGTGTAGCATAGGCGGGAGACTGGGAAGCATGGTCGCCAGATCGTGTGGAGTCGCAAGGTGAAATACCGCTCTGTTCGCATTGGATGTCTCACCACGAGCAGTGATCCTGCTCTGGGACAGTGCCTGGCGGGTAGTTTAACTGGGGCGGTTGCCTCCCAAAGAGTAACGGAGGCGCTCAAAGGTCCCCTCAGCCCGGTTGGCAATCGGGTGGCGAGTGCAAGTGCACAAGGGGGCTTGACTGCGAGACCGACGGGTCGAGCAGGGACGAAAGTCGGAACTAGTGATCCGGTGCCGGTGTACGGACGCGGCATCGCTCAACGGATAAAAGGTACCCCGGGGATAACAGGCTGATCATTCCCAAGAGTCCATATCGACGGGATGGTTTGGCACCTCGATGTCGGCTCGTCGCATCCTGGGCTGGAGCAGGTCCCAAGGGTTCGGCTGTTCGCCGATCAAAGCGGCACGCGAGCTGGGTTCAGAACGTCGTGAGACAGTTTGGTCTCTATCCTCTGCGCTCGTCGGAATACTGAGGAGACCTGCCCATAGTACGAGAGGACCTGGGTGGACGAACCTCCGGTACGCCGGTTGTCACGCCAGTGGCACCGCCGGTTGGCTGCGTTCGGAAGGGATAACCGCTGAAAGCATCTAAGCGGGAAGCCCGCTCCAAGATAAGTATTCCCTGGGCTTTTCGAAACCCGTGACCCCCCATGTAGAACACGTGGTCGATAGGCCGGACGTGGAAGCCCCGCGAGGGGTGGAGCCGACCGGTACTAACGGGGAAGCGCGACACACACATCCCAACCATGTTGGGACGGCATCGACCTCTTTCTGCGGATACACGCGACACGGAGCAACACGAACCGTGGTCACAACAGAACCAATCAACAGCGTCCACCATCCGGTCCCCAAACCACCAGCCATCAGGGATATGAAATCCCTGATAATTGAAGATTTGCGGCGGTCATAGCCAGGAGAGACGCCCGGTCCCATTCCGAACCCGGAAGCTAAGACCTGGCACGGCGATGGTACTGCACCCGAGAGGATGTGGGAGAGTAGCACGCCGCCGCACCACACGATAAGGAAGGCCCTTGGTCGAGCACAGCTCCCAAGGGCCTTCGCATATCCCCCGGACCATCACGCGCGCCCCCCGCCGGCAAGCCGGCGGACCACCCTCCGACGCGCGCTCCGCGCGCGCCACCTCCCCGCCAGCGGGAGGAACACACCACACCACACGCGCGACCACACCGGGAGCCGTGCCCACCACACACCACACGCGCGCGGGATGCCGCCCCCGCCGGCGGGGGCTCCCGCGAAGCGGGTGGGGGTGGACCCCACACAGGCCACACGCCGGACCACCTCCGGCGCGCTGCGCGCGCCACCTCCCGCCAGCGGGAGGAAGAACGTCACGTTACCTTTCAGCGGGAGACGGCGTGTGGAGGCTTGGGGGTCGAACGGGGTGGACGGGAACTGTCAGCTGTTTTTCATGACGATGTTGTCGATGGCGTTGGCGGCGTTTTCACAGTCGTCGGCGCACTGTTCGAGGTGTCGGTAGACGTCATGCCAGGCGAACACCTGCAGCGGGTCGCCGCCCGTGGTGTGCAGGGTACGCATCGACTTGACGAACAGGTGGTCGGCGTCGGTCTCGATCGTGTTGATGGCGAATACGAGCTCACGCAGCGCCTTCGACCGTTTGAACCGGGGGAGTTCGTCGACGAGCTTCTCCAGCTGCTCGCAGGCGCGGACGATCATATCCGTCATTTCGACGGCGTCGTCGCGCATGTCGGTCACATTGTCGTAGTACAGGCGGTCGAGCACGCCTTCGATGCTGTCGGTCACATCGTCGAGCGCGTGGCTTAGTTCGGCGATGTCCTCGCGTTCGAACGGCGTGATGAACGCGGTCACCAGCTCGTCCATGATGCCGTGACGGACCTTGTCGGCCGCCTGTTCGATGCGGTGCATCTCATCGGTACGCGCCTCGAGCGTCGACGGATCGAAACCGTGCATCACATCGGACAGCAGATGCGCCGCCTCACACGCGTAGGCCGCGCTCCTGCGGAATCCGTCGAAGTAGAAGGCGTCGTTCTTTCTCGCCATGAGTGGTTCTCTCCTTTGAACATACCGTGGATACGGGTCGGAATCGTTAGAACACGACCATGAACAGTTTCGCCATGATGAAGCTGATGATGCCGCAGCCGGGGAACGTGAACACCCAGGTGAGCATCATGTCGCGCACTACACCGAAATTGATGGCGGACAGGCGGCGTACGGCGCCGACGCCCATGATCGCGCTGGTCTTCGTATGCGTGGTGGACACGGGAACACCAAGCACCGTCATGACGAGCAGGCATAACGCGCTGGACAGGTCGGCGGAGAATCCTTGGTATTTCTCCAGTTTGACCATGTCCATGCCGACGGACTTGATGATCTTCTCGCCGCCCACCGAGGTACCGACGCCCATGATCGTGCTGCACAGGATCATCAGCCACACGGGGATGACCACGCCCGCGACGGACGGCTGCCCGTTGCAGAACGCCATGCCGAGGAACAGCACGCCGATGAATTTCTGACCGTCCTGCGCACCATGCATGAAGCTCATCGCGGCGGCGCCCACGATCTGCGCGCCGGTGAAGAAGCCGTTCGTGCGACGACGGTCGAATCCGGCGCAGATCAGCGTCACGATCTTGCACACGATCCAGCCCATCGCGAACCCGAACAGGAGGCTCGCGGCCAGGCCGTACAACACCTTCACCCATTCGCCCATGTCGACGGCGTCCACACCGCCGTGGATGGCGATGGCGGCACCGGTCAGACCTGCGATGAGGCTATGGCTCTCCGACGTGGGGATGCCCAGCATCGACGCGCCCACGCTGTAGACGACGATCGAGAACAGCGCGGCGCACAATGCGATCAGCGCGGCATCCGTGTCCCCTCCGAAATCGACCATGTTGCTGATCGTCGAGGCGACGGACGCGTTGAACTGGGTCATCAGGAACACGCCCAGGAAGTTGAACACGGCCGCCATGATCACCGCGGAGCGTACGCGCATGCACCGCGTGGTCACGCAGGTGGCGATCGCGTTCGGCGCATCCGTCCAACCGTTGACGAAGATCACGCCCAATGTCAGCAACGTCGTGACGGCGAGTGCGGGATTCGACAGCACCTGCTGCACGAAATAGGCAAAGGACACATCCAAGGGACTCTCGTCTCCTTCTTCTTCGAGGGGGCGTATGGCCGACATAGGGATTATAACGGATGATCGGCTACGTAGTCGCACGTCGCGTCCTCGTGGCGCAAGTATGGCATCGCCTATACTGTTGTGGTCATCGTTTCGGGATTTCAGGCCGATTCGTGCCGTTCCGCCGTTCGAAAGGGTTGCCACAGCATATGCGACAGGGATTCGACAACGACAAGTACATCGAGCTGCAGGCCGCGAGGATCAAGGAGCGCATCGCCCGGTTCGGCGGCAAGCTCTACCTTGAATTCGGCGGCAAACTGTTCGACGACCATCATGCGTCGCGCGTGTTGCCCGGGTTCGAGCCGGACGTGAAGTTCCGCATGCTGGAGAGCCTTTCCGATGATGTGGAGATCGTCATCGCCGTGAACGCGAACCATATCGAGAAGGCGAAGACGCGAGGCGACCTCGGCATCACCTATGACGAGGACGTGCTGAGGCTCATCGACGTGTTCCGCTCACGCGGCTGTTACGTAGGCTCCGTGGTGCTCACTCAGTATGCCGGGCAGCCGGCCGCCGACGCGTACCGTCGTCGGCTCGCGCGTCTCGGCGTCACCTGCTACCTGCACTATCCCATCGCCGGTTATCCGCACGACATCGAACGCATCGTCTCCGACGATGGCTACGGGCGTAACGACTACATCGAGACCAGCCGTCCGCTCGTCGTCGTGACCGCACCCGGCCCCGGCTCGGGCAAGCTCGCCACCTGCCTGTCGCAGCTCTACCATGAGCACAAGCGCGGCGTGGAGGCCGGCTACGCGAAGTTCGAGACGTTCCCCATCTGGAACCTGCCGCTCAACCATCCGGTGAACATCGCCTATGAGGCGGCCACCGTCGACCTGGACGACGCGAACATCATCGATTCGTTCCACTTGGAGGCACACGGCGAGACCACCGTCAACTACAACCGCGACGTGGAGGCGTTCCCCGTGCTCAAGGCGCTGATGGAACGCATCATGGGCGAAAGCCCGTACCAGAGTCCCACCGACATGGGCGTCAACATGGCCGGCTACGCGATCGTCGACGACGAGGCGTGCCGCGAGGCTGCGAACATGGAGATCGTGCGCCGCTATTTCACCGCCGCCGTGAACTTCAAACGCACCGGCACGGGCGAGGAGCAGATCGAACGTCTGCGTTCCATCATGAAGAAGGCGGGCGTGGACGAGGACCTGTCGCCGGCGCGCGCCGCCGCGTTGCGCCGCGAGGAGGAGACCGGCGCACCGGCCGGCGCGATGGTCCTGCCCGACGGACGCGTCGTCACCGGCAAGACGGGCGTGCTGCTCGGTGCCGCCAGCGCCCTGCTCATGAACGCGTTGAAGGCCGTCACCGGTGTGGACGCCGACCTGCCGGTGATCGACGACAAGGCGATCGAACCGATCTGCCGTCTCAAGACCGAGCATCTCAACAGCATGAACCGTCGCCTCCACTCCGACGAGACGCTCATCGCCCTGTCCATCACGAGCGCCGAGGACGAGACCGCCGCGCGCGTGATCGCCGGACTGGAGCAATTGCGTGGCTGCGACGCGTTCTTCTCGGTCATCATCTCCGCCGCCGACGAGGCGCTCTACCGTAAGCTCGGCGTCAACGTGTGCTGCGAACCCAAGTACGAGCGTCTGAGCCTTTACCACAAGTAGACCGCCGCATACGCACCGGTACATACACCGGCATCGGTGCGGCGGACGTTACCGGCACGCCAGCATTGGATGAACTTTAGGCCAAATGGAACGTAGCGGCATGCCGTCGCGCCTATGGTCGTAACCATGTTGTTGAGGAGTATCGGACCGTCGGCTGCGGCGCGGCTCGCGTCGTGCGTTGCCGGCGGACTGGTGATCTCCCTCGCCGACCGCATGGCGGTGCGCGCCGTGGCCGGCCCGCTCGACGGCGGCTTCTGGCTGGAGACGTGCGCGGCCGCTGGAGTCCTGTACGCGGCGTTCACCGCGGGCGAATGGCTGTTGTCCGCCCGGCTGCGTGTCGGAATGCCCGACGGCCTCCCCGGGCCCGCGAGACGGTTCGTCGCCCGTGCACGCGGGGGATTCGACCGGTTCGACGCGCTCCGCGCGCCTGTGAGACTGGCGGTCTGCGCGACGGTTATCCTCGTATGCTGGCTGCCGGTCATCGTGATGATGGCTCCGGGCACGATATGGTACGACACGGGCGATCAGATCGTCCAGTTCCTCGCCGTCGTCTCGCCGGACGGAACCACGGGCGTGGTGTCCGCCCATCATCCTCTGCTGGACACCATCGTCTTCGGAACGGCCGCATGGATGGGGGAGAGCCTGTTCGGCGGCTACGGCGCCGGCCTCGCCTGCTATCTCGCCGTCCAGGTGATCGTCACCGGCATGGAGTTGGCCGGCATGTGCCTGTACGCGCGCCGCATCGGATGCGGTCGCGCCGCCTCGACGTGCATGCTGCTGTTCTTCGCCGTATTCCCCGCGTTCCCCATCTTCACGATGTCGATCGTGAAGGACACGTTGCACATGATGGCGCTCATCCCATGGCTCGTCATGGTCGCCGAAGCGACGCGCACGCGTCTCGCCGTATTCGATTCGCGGCGGTTCCTCATCGGCTTCATCGTCGTTTCGACGCTGTGCGCGCTCACCACGATGACCGGTCTGGTTATCGTCATCCTCACCTCGGCCTGTCTGCCGTTGCTGCGCGCACGTCGCGGCCGGCGGATCGCGGCGCTCGCCTGCATGCTTGTCGTGGCGTTCGTCTCCGGCGTGGCGTTCCCTGCGATGGTGCGAGGCCCGCTGCGCGTGCGTGGGGAGGATGCGAACCAGCTGCTCGTCGTGCCCATGCAGATGACCGCACGCTACGCGCTCGACCATCCCCATGACGTGACCGACCGGGAACGTCGGATCATCGACCGGGTCAACCGTGTGCCGTTCGAACAGATGGCGTCACGCTACAACCCGTATCTCGCCGACCCGGTCATCCAGTATTCGCTGCGTGACCCTGCGGCCGTGCCCGAATACCTGAGCGTCTGGGCCGTCATGGGATTACGGCACCCGGACTCGTACGCCGCCGCGTTCACCGCTCTGGAATCCGGGTGGTTCTCGCTGCGCCGCACTCCTCTCAACACCACGAACCGGGGCATCTCCCTCGACCGGTTGTGCCGGCACGCGGACAAGGCGATCGGCAACACCATGTGGTTCCAGATCAACGACGCGGTCAGCCCGTCGTTCCGTCCGCTGGCGAAACGTTCGCCGCGCTTCACCGTCGACCGCCCCGCCGTCTACCGGCTCTGGGACACGTGGCGGTCGACGCCGGTCCTGAACCTTCCCGCGTTCACCGCGATGTGGACGTTCATCCTCCCGTTGTTCCTCGCGTTCCATCTCATCGGCCGCGCCGGCCGGCCGGGGGAGCGCGCCGCAACCCTTCCGCAGAAGCCGCCGCGCCGCGCATGGTGGCCGTTCACGATCCCGCTGTTCTGGTCGCTGCTCTCGCTGCTGCCGAACGCGATCTCGATCCCGTTGAAGCCGACGGCCACGCGCTACATGATGTGGGCCCCCGTCACGATCATGCTGATGCTGGCGTTGCTCCGCGCCGACATGGTCGCGCCGGAACGGCTGTGGGACGACGGGCGAGATACGAGGCGCGACAGGGGGAACGGCTTCGAGCGGAGCATCAGGAGGGCCGACGTATGAGACGTGGTCTCGTCCTCAACCTGATCAGCAATATCGCGTTCTTCGTCGCCGGATACGCGATCCACTGGTTCCTCGGCGGATTCGCTTCGCCTGCCGACTACGGCGTGGTCGGTACGATCATCACCGTGCTCGACTTCGAATACCTGTTCGTCAGCAACGGCGCCCGGCAATCCCTGTCGCGCAACATCGCCTCCCATCGTCATGACGGTCGTCAGGTGATCGTGCGCACGCTCGCCGTGCAGGCGTCCATCGTCGCCGTGTTCTTCCTCATCGACTTCGCGGGAGCCCCGCTGTTCGGCCTCATGCTCGGCGACGGAACGCTGGACCGCTATTTCCGCTACGCAGCGTTCCTCGTGCCGGCCAACGGACTGTACGTCGTCATGCTCGGCATCAACGACGGGCTCCAACGGTTCGGCCGCAGCGCGTTCCTCTCCACGTTCTATCCGATCGTCAAACTGGGCACGATCCCGCTCATCGTCCTCGTGTTCCCGCGCGAACCAGTCATCGGCGTCGAAGTCGGCTATTGCGGCGCCATGGTCCTGACCATCCTCATCGGCCTCGCCATGCTCGTCCCAGCACGGAGTCTGCTGCCCGACGGCGACGGCACGCCGTTCCCGTGGCGTGACGCCATGCACGGCACGCTCTCGTTCTCCCTGTTCTTCATCATGGCGTCGCTGGTCCTGAGCGTCGACACGCTCGTCGTCAAGGCCGAACTACCCGACCGGATGGCCGGCTACTACACGGGCGCCATGAACTTCGGCAAGACCACGTACTACCTGCTGCAGGCGTTCGCCGTGATCATCCTGCCGGTCGTCTCCCGTCTGATCGCCGAGGACGCGCGCGGCGAGGCGCTCGCCAAGGCCCGCGGCCTGTTCCTGCTCGTGTTCGCGCTCGTGGCGCCGATCGCCGCGACGATCTCCGCCACCGCGCCGGACCTGCTCGCCGCGTTCTACTCGCCCGCCTACGCCACCGCGGCGCCGGCCCTGTCGTGTCTCGCGTTCTCGAGTTTCTTCATGGGCGTCACCGTGATCCTCAACATGACGCTCAACGCCGAGCGGGACACGCGCTTCTCCGACCTGCTGTCGCTCGTCTCCCTCGCCGTGGTCGTGCCGTTGTTCGTCGCATCGGCCCGCTACGGCATCACCGCGCTCGCCGTCTCCAGCATGGCCGCGACGTTCACCGCCATGGCCGTCTCGTACGTCGAGGTCCGGCGCCGGTTCGGCGACGTGATGAGCCGTCGCGCGTGGGCGGCGATCGGCTGCGACGCGGTGTTGTGGATCGTCATGGCCGTGGTCTCGCGGACGACGTTCCACGTGACGGACTTCGTCGCGCTCATGGTGGTGTACGCGGTCGTCTACGGCGCGTTCGTGGCCGTGCTCGTGCGGATCGGCGTCCTCGACGTGCGTGGGATCGCGGCGATGTTCGCGAAACGGACGGAGGACGCCGACGGATCGGCGACCGGCGGGACCGCGACCAGGAAAACCATAGCCAAGGAAAAGGATGGCGACTGATGCACGTGTTCGTCCAGATACCCTGCCTCAACGAGGCCAAGACACTTCCGCTCGTCATGGCGCGCATGCCGAAGCGCATCCCCGGCGTCGACCGGCTCGACGTGATGATCATCGACGACGGATGCACCGACGACACGGTCGCCGTCGCGAGGAGTCTTGGCATCCGCCACATCGTACGCCACAACGGCACGATGGGATTGGCGCGCGCGTTCCGCGACGGCGTCGACTACGCGTTGAAGCACGGCGCCGACATCGTCGTCAACACGGACGGCGACAACCAGTACCCGTCTGAACGCATCGGCGACCTCGTCCGCCCGATCATCGAGGGCCGGGCCGACATCGTCGTCGGCGACCGGCAGACCGCCACGATCAGGGAGTTCAGCCCGTTCAAACGGCTCATGCAGCGATTCGGCTCATGGGTCGTCAACCGCGCCGCCGGCACGGACATCCCCGACGCGGCGAGCGGATTCCGCGCCTATTCGAAACGTTCGCTCCTCCAGCTCAACATCGTCACCGAATTCAGCTACTGCATGGAGACGATCATCCAGGCCGGGTACAAGCGCATCGCCATCACCTCCGTGCCGATCGTCACCAATCCGAAGACGCGCAGGTCGCGTCTGTTCCACAACATCTTCGAGCACATGCGCAAATCCGCCGGCGCGATCGTGCGCAGCTTCCTCATGTTCCGGGCGCATTCGGTGTTCACGTGGTCCGCGATCCTGCCCGGCATCGCCGCGCTCGTCGTCTTCGTGCGCTATCTCACGTTCTTCTTCGCCGGACAGGGACGCGGCCACATGCAGTCGTTGCTGCTCGGCGTCATGTTCTTCATCTGGATGGTCGTCTCCCTGCTGCTGCTCATCGTCTCCGAAGTGCTGCGCACCCAGCGCAAGCTCGAGGAGGACGAACTGGAACGCGTCAAGGAGATCGCGTACGCGCCGGCATCCCGCCGCCTGTGGACGGACGACGGCGATGACGACGGCGGTGATTCGGATTCCGGTATGGCGACGGACTGGTGCGGAGCGAAGGGAGGAGAGCAGTGAGTCCGATGCCGGATCCCCGACGTTCCGCATCCCGGCTCTCGCCGTGGACGAGACCCTGCGTGGTCGCGCTCGCCGTGATCGTCACGCTCGAACTGTTCGTGTTCAACCTGCCGTTCTGGCAGACGCTCGGCTCGACGCCGCGGACGGCGCACGACGACGGGTTCGGCAACGGGCTCGTCGTCGAATCCGGCGGCACCGCCGTCGTCACCGACCCGGACCACGCGTGGCGCGACATCTCCTCCGACGAACCGATCGACTACCTGTACATCGGCCACGCCGCATCCGAACGCCCCAGCCAGAACGACGCGGTGCGCTGGCAGGTGTCCACGATGAAGCCGACCGACTCCGGCTGGTACGACGCCAACGCGGACGTCGGCTATTCGCCGTCCGCCGAACACTCCCGATACCAGCGCATCGGCGACGGCTCCACGCACGTGCGCCTGCGCTACCGGATGGACAAGGGCGCGGTCATTCCGGTCAACACAATCACCGTCAACCCGCACGTGCCGATGCGGTTCGACCCCATCCGCCTCGTCGTCGAGATTCTCACGGCGCTCATCATCATCGCCTTCCGGCCCGCATCGCCCTTCTACCGCATGCGCCTCGCCTTGCGCCGCCGCTCCACGATTGTGCCGCTCGCCGTATGCGCCGCCGTCTCATGCACTCTGCCGCTCGCCCTGTTCGCCATGGCCGCGCCGCTGGAAAGCCCCGAGCCCGTGTACTGGGATTTCTTCGCCTCCTACCAGGCGACCGACCAGTACCAGCGGCTCGCCGACGCGATCCTCCATGGCAGGACATGGCTCGACTATCCGGTCAACGACGCGCTCGCCGCCATGGACAATCCGTATGACACCCGCGCACGCACGCAGGAGGCCCTCGACAGTCCGGATACGCCCGTCTACTTCGACGTGGCCTTCCACGACGGCCGGTACTACTCGTATTTCGGCGTGCTTCCCGCGCTGCTCCTGTTCGCCCCGTTCAAAGCGGTCACCGGCATGCGCCTGCCCACGAACGCGGGAGTGGCGATTGCCGTCGCCCTCGCATCCGCGGCGACCACCCTGCTCGCCATCCAGCTGGCGCGTCTGCTCGGTCGGCGCCGTCCCGTCTCGCTCGGCGCGACCATGCTCGGCGTGACCGCCATGATGTTCGGCAACGGCATCGCCATGCTCGTCCAGCTCGGCCTGTTCTACCAGATCCCGCAGGAGATAGCCGTGGCGTTCGCCTCGCTCGGCATCGCGCTGTGGATCGAGGCGAAGCTGCGCGGGCTGGAACGGCATCTGCCGCTGCTCGCCGCGGGATCGGCATGCATGGCCCTGACCATCGCCTGCCGGCCGCAGGTCATCCTCGCCACGTTCGTCGCGATCCCGTTGTTCGCCGACGAGATCCGCGACCTGTGGACGCATGGGCTGCATGACGCGCGGGCGCTGACGCAGGAGACACGCGTGTGGGCGTGGGCGGCCATCCCGTACCTGATCGTCTTCCTGCCGCAGCTCGCCTACAACCAGGCGCGATTCGGCAGGTCCACCGACTTCGGCGCGAAATACAACCTCACCGGATACGACATGACGAACACGCATCCGCCGTTGACCCAATACCTGTCGTTCGTGTTCCAATACCTGTTCCAGCCGCCGAACCTCACCGCGCATTTCCCGTTCGTCCAATTGCAGAGCGTGCCGTTGACCACATGGCGCAGCGAACACCCCATGTTCGGCGGGTGGCTGTTCACCGCCGCGCCGTTCGCGCTCCTGCTGTTCACCATGCTCGTGTGGCGGTTCGCGCTGCGCCGCGTCGCCGCCACGCGTCTCATCGTCGGCGCGCTCGCCGCATCCGCGCTGACGTTCCTCATCGACGCTCGCGTCCCCGGCGTCGACTTCCGCTACGAGATCGACTTCGGCTTCATGATCATGACCGCCGTGCTCGTCCTGCTCTACGCGGTCGACGGCGCGGCGAACCGGGCGGGGTATGGTCCGTGGCGGGACGTGACGCGGCGCCTCACCTTCGGATGGTTCACCACCGGAATCGCGGCCGCCTTCCTGTTCCTGTTCTTCAAGCAGTTCGCCTCGGGCATGAACATGCCGGCCGCCATCTGGTGGGACACGGCCTCCTGGTTCGTGTTCATGTGATGCGACGTACGATTCACGCGCCGTATGATACGCGGCGTATACGCCTGCCGGGTCAGGCGCTCGCCAGCCGGTAGCGTTGGGTCGGGTCGTCGCGGAAACGCACCTTGGTGACCCGCCCTTCGCGTATCAGTTCGCGCATGCCGGTGGTCACCGCCAGCGGCGTCAGCTGCAGCTCGTGCAGGATCTCCCGGATGCTCATCGCCGAATGGCGTTCCAGAACGCCGGTGATCGCCTTGGCGATGTCGCTGGGGGTCCCGGCCACGGCGGTCCGATGCCGGGTGATCGTCATCGTGAACGTGTTGATCGTGTTGCGCGTCGTCGCCGGTTCGATGCCCGCCTCGCGCAACGTGGCGGCGATGCGCTGGTAGCCGTCGCCGCCCTCCGGGTTCACGTAGCCGCCGCCCGGATAGGGGGTGGATTCGAGCAGGGTGAACAGGAACTGGTTGCGGGTGGAGACGAACGGCACGCCCGTGACCGGATGCGGGTTGGCGAGCACGTCATGCGTCACCGTGCCGTAGAGGCCTCCGGGATTCGTGATCTCGATGCGGTCGGTGAATACGTTGATGTTGACCTGCGTGCCGCGGGCGTCGGGGGAGTAGTCGCGGTGGGTGAGCGAGTTCGCGATCGCCTCCCGCAGGGCCACGGGCGGATAGTCGGGCTTCTTCGCGCCGATCCAGTGCATGAGCGCGTCGACCGCATCGTCGATCATCACCGGAATCGGCCCGACGATGGTCTGCGAGGCGACGAGCCGTTCGTCACCGCGGAACACGTCGTCGCGGCTCGTACCCGGAAACACGGCGATGGAGACGCTCAGACGCGGATAGTATTTCTGAGGGTAGCGGCCGAGCGCGAGGAGACCGGCGAGCGTGGGGCGCAGCACGCCGCCCACCGCCCTGACGTCGGAATCGTCGTGGCGCAGCACCTCCAGATCGAGCAGCATGTCGGTGTCGCCGCGACCGGCGAACACGTGGGGATGCTGCCGTCTGACCCGCTCCAGCAGCCCCGCGACGAGACCGGGGTCGAGGTCATCGGGCGTGGCGCGCGGCACGACGTCCAGATCGTAGGTGGGTTGCAGGTGCTCTTCGATGAGTCGGTCCACCTCGTACGAGGTCATATGCCGGTCGCCGTCGCCGGTGCGGATATAGGAGCCGCCGTAAGGTCCCCGTTCGGTGATGAAGCAGGGCTTGTCCCGGGGGATCATCTCGTCGATGCGGGCGAACACGAGGTTCGCTCCCTCGAACGGGCAGGTGACGATCACCGGGCGCACGACCGGCGTCATCTTCTCGCACGCCTGGCTCAGCGCCTCCTGCATGGCGCGCGCGTTGAACCCTTCGACCGGCGTGAACCCGTTGCGTTCGCTCAATCCGAGGATAATCCAACCGCCCGAGCCGTTCGAGAACGCGGACAGCGTGTCCGTGATCGTGGACGAGATGCGCCGCGCGCACTCCTTGACCTCGCACTGCTGCGTGTCGTTGCCGATCAGGCGCATCAGACCGATCAGTTCGGTCATCTTCGCGGTGTAGTCATCGACCATGGCGGGCCTCCTTGCCACCATTGTGCCGTATGCGAGGCGGCGTCCGGCGTGCGTGCGTCGGTTCGCCGTCGGCCGTTCACCCGGAATTCACGCGTCGAAGCTGATGGTGAGCGTGCGGCCCATCCCGTGCGCGAGCGCCTCCAGCGTCTTGAACGACGGGTTGATGTGCGCCTGTTCGATGCGCTGAATGGTGATGCGCGAGACACCGGTCGCGTCGGCCAGCTGTTGCTGGGTCATCCCCGACTCCTTGCGCGCCTTGAGCAGCGCCGCACCCACCTCCGGGTAGACGCGCGGCTTGTCGGATGCGGTCGCGTTGCCGTCGGTCATGGTTCTCCTCCTTCCGATTGGGGCCGGTCACACGGTGCCGGAGCCGGCGTTGATATTGAACGTGGGACCGGAGACCGGCGCGAGCAGCACGCGGCCGACGCCGCGGTACACGTTCACCAATCCTTCGCCGCTCGCGGCGGAGCCGATCAGCGTCTTACCGGAGCGTTCCACCGTGAACTGCAATCCGCTGGTCCACGCGATGGCGAAGTTGCCGTCGATTTTCAGCTCGTCGTTCTCCAAATCGACGGTGATGAGCTCGGACGCGGGGACGGGGGATTCCAGCGCGACCGTGCCCTGCCCTTCAAGCGCGAGGTTGAACAGCCCCTCGCCGCCGGCGACCATCGCGCTCGGGCGCGACACCATCACCGCGCGCTGCCGCACGGTCGACTCGCACGCGTAGAACAGGCCGTCGTTGACCGTCATCGAACCGCCCATCTGCGCCGCTGGGTCGATGAGCAGGATGTGACGGTACGTGGGTTCGAGCACCAGCGTGCCGATTCCCTGGTATTCGGGTTTGACCGCGGACTCCTTGGTCACCGCGCCGCGCGCCATCTTGCCGATGAAGTCGCCCACGCCCTTGACGCCCGTCGTGGCCTGGATATGGCCGGCGGTCCACTGCATGGCGCCGGCCTGCACGGTGATCCCGGTCTTGCCGTCGAGCGTGCACACCACCTGACGGCGGCGCACGTTCATCTCGGAAGCGAAATACGCGCCGGCGGCGCCACCGTAGTCGACGGACAGGTCCCGCTTCCATTCGATGACCTGGAACGGCCCCTGCCGGGCGACGATGGCGACGTCGTCGTTGTCTGTGAAGTTGTAGATGCGCATGGCAGCTCCTTTGCCGTGATGGTTCGCGAAGCGGAGGACGATCCTCCCTCCACACCAACATACCTCATCGCCGCGTGGACGGAGGCGACCGTCCGAAGTCCTGAATCGCGGCTTCGGGACGGTTTTCGCGGGCGGCGGAGGGATGTTTGGGGGAGTCCGGTACCATGGGAAGGTTGAATCCTCGCGGCCGCGCATGACGGGCACCACATGTCATGACGGGCGGCCGACTCCATTCACCGCAAGCAGTCAGGAGCCTCACATGACCTCACACCCTCCGATCCACGAGGGCATCCTCGAACCGGGCGCCGTCAGGATACACAAGGGCAAACGCCGCCTCATCCGGTTCACCCACTCGTCCACACGCGCCACCATGCTCATGGTCGGCGCCGCGCTCGCCGCGTTCCTCATCGAGAACACGCCCGCATTGCCGTACTTCAACGAATTCTGGCAGTCCGTGCACCTCGCGTTCTCCATCGGTCCGCTCCATGCGGACATCAGCCTCGAACACTTCATCAATGATTTCCTCATGGCCCTGTTCTTCCTCATGGTCGGACTGGAGATCAAACACGAGATGCGCGCCGGCGAGCTCACCGAACCACGCAAGGCCGTCCTGCCGATCGTCGCCGCGGCCGGAGGCGCCGTCCTGCCCGCCCTCGTCTACCTCGCGGTCAACATAGGAGGCGAGCATGCGGGCGGTTGGGGCGTGCCCATGGCCAACGACATCGCCTTCTGCCTCGGCCTGCTCGCCCTGCTCGGCAGCCGCGTGCCCGCGGGACTGCGCGCCTACCTGTCCGCGCTCACCATCGCCGACGACATGATCGCCATCGGCGTGATCGCCCTGTTCTACACGTCCGACCTGAATTTGCCGTGGCTGATCGCCGCACTGGTCATGCTCGCCGTCCTGTTCGCGTTCAACCGGCTCCACATCCACGACCTGCCGCCCTATCTCGTCGTCGGATTCGTCATGTGGGTGTGCGTGCTGTTCTCCGGCGTGCACGCCACGCTCGCCGGCGTGATGCTCGCGCTCGCCATCCCTGCACGTTCCGAGATCAAACTCGACCGTGTGGGCGCATGGTTCGCGAAACGCGTGCGCTCCGCCGAGGACCGTTACGATCCGGGCGAGCCGGACATCGCGCAGAAGGAGTACCTGCGCGAGGTGGAGTCGATCCGGCGCGTCTCCAGTGCGACGATCCCGCCGACCATTCGGCTGGAGAACGGCCTGCACACGTTCGTCACCTTCTTCGTACTGCCCCTGTTCGCGTTCTCGAACGCCGGCGTCGTGCTGCACGGCATGTCCGTGGGGGAGATTGTGACCAGCCCGGTCGCGATCGGCGTGTTCCTCGGCCTGTTCGTCGGCAAGCCGCTCGGCATCTTCCTCGCCACGTGGGCGACCGTGCGGCTCGGCGTCTCCGGCTTGCCGGACGGCGTCAGATGGGGGCATATCGCCGGCGTGTCCATCCTTGGCGGCGTCGGCTTCACGATGGCGATCTTCGTGACGAACCTCTCGTTCACGGACGTGCAGACCGCGGCCATCGCGAAGACCGCGATTCTCGCCGCGTCGATCCTCGCCGGGGCGATCGGCTTCCTCGTCCTGCGCCGTCAGGTGGCGGATGCGGAGGAGGAGTAGGTCTCCGGAGCCATGCCGGCGGAATCCGGGATACGCAATAGGTGCGCGAAAGGGCGGGGCCCGAACCATATCGGTTCGGGCCCCGCCCTTCGTCACGTGGGCTCCCGTCTCTTCTCAGGGAACCAGCCGGAACGCCGTCACTTGGCGTCCGTCTGCTCCTTCGGCGCGGAGAGGAAGTGCTCCTCGCTCGGCAGCACGGCGTTCAAAATCACGGCCACGACGAACGCGACGGCGATGCAGTTCGAGGCGAAGATCTGCTGGAACAGGGCCGGGAACTGGTCGAAGATGTCGCTCACCTGCGTGAAGCCGATGCCGATCGTCAGGCTCAGCGCGGCGATCGTGATGTTGCGCTGCGTGAAGCCGGCCTCCGCGATCATCTGGAAGCCGGAGAGGATGATGTTGCCGAACATCATGATCGTGCAGCCGCCGAGCACCGCCTGCGGCAGCGAGTTGAACACCTCGGCGATGGCCGGCACGAAGCTCGCCACCACGAGGATCAGACCGCCGGAGAGGATCACCTTGCGGTTGACGACCTTCGTCATCGCGACCAGGCCGATGTTCTGCGCGAACGAGGTGAGCGGCAGGCATCCGAACAGGCCGGACACGGAGGAGATGAGGCCGTCGCCGGCGATCGCGCCCGCCGTCTCCTTCTCCGTGGGGAGCCTGTTCAGACCGACCTTGGTGAGGGCGGCCGTGTCGCCCAGCACCTCGACCGAGGAGACCACGTACAGCAGGCCGAGGGAGATGATCGCACCCCAGTCGAACACCGGCTTGAACGGCATGAACTGCGGCACGGAGACGATGGCGAGATGCTGGAAGCCGGAGAAATCGACCTTGCCCATGCAGATGGCCGCCACATAGCCGACGACCAGGCCGAACAGCACGGACAGCTGCTTGGCGGTGCCCTTCATCAGCAGCTGGAACGCGAGGCAGGCGACCAGCGAGATCAGGCCCAGCGTGAGGTTCTGCCACGAACCGAAGTCCTTTGCACCGCTGCCTCCGCCGAAGCTCGTCGCGCCCACGTTGAGCAGCGAGAAGCCGATCGACGTGACGACGATCGCCGAGACGATCGGCGGCACGAACCGACGCCAGTACTTCGCGGTCAGGCCGAGCACCAGCTCCAGCAGACCGCCGACCATGACCGCGCCGACGACCGCGCCGTAACCCTTGTCCGCGCAGATCGCGACCGCGGCCGCCACGTACGTGAACGAGATGCCCGTCACCATCGGCAGACGCGAGCCGATGCGCCACGCGCCGTACAGCTGCAGGCAGGTGCCGAGACCCGCCACCAGCAGACCGGCCTGGATGACGGCGGCCGACTGGGCGGCGCTCATCTTCGCCGCCGAGGCGACGATGAAGATCGGGGCGAGGTTCGCGACGAACATCGCCATCACATGCTGCAGGCCGAACGGAATGCCCTTCCAGAAGGAGACCGGCGCGTCGAGGGAGGTCAGCGCCTCCATCGAGATGCCGGCCTTCCCGACGTTCTTCTTCTCTTCCATGATGTCCTCTCTTGATTCCTTGCGACATGAACGGCCCTCCCCGGGGCGACGGCCGCGGGGAGGGCCGTTCATGTCGTCATCGTATGGTCAGCGGCGGAACTCGATGTCGCCGGTCTCGGCGTCCATGCTTTCGACGATCGCGAGGGAATCCACGTCGTAGCCCTCCTCGCGCAGCCTGTCGCCGCCGCCCTGGAAGCCCTTCTCCACCGCGATGCCGATGCCCTCGACCACCGCGCCGGCCGACTCGCACAGGTCGATCAGGCCGCGCAGCGCCTTGCCGTTCGCCAGGAAGTCGTCGATGAGCAGCACATGGTCGCCCGCGTTGAGATACTTCTTCGCAACGATCACCGGGAACTCCTTCTGCTTCGTGAAGGAGTAGACGGTGGTCGTGTACTGGTCACCGTCCAGATTGATGGACTGCGCCTTCTTCGCGAACACGACCGGCACGCCGTCGAAATGACGGGCGGCGACGCAGGCGATGCCGATGCCCGACGCCTCGATCGTGAGGATCTTCGTGATGGTCTTGCCCGCGAAATGCTCGGCCCACGCGGCACCCATGTGGTCGAACAGTGTCACGTCGCACTGGTGGTTCAGAAAGGCGTCCACCTTCAGCACGTTGCCCGGCTTGACCGTGCCCTCCCTGCGGATGCGCTCCTCGAGTTCCTTCATACAACCCCTTTGATGAATAACGGGTAACGGATGATTGAAGCGACAGTCTACGCCGCGCGCATGACCTCCACGCCCCGCCCGCACGACGACGGCATGTGGTAGACATGGATGGCCGAAAACAGGGGGAGTGCGTCCTCCGAAAGAACCCATCAGACGACAATAAGGGAGCAACGTGCAGCAGGATCCGGACGTCATCGCAAGAAGCGCCGACGAACTCGTCGGAGACCTCAACCCTCAGCAGTCGCAGGCCGTGCAGTACCGCGGGCCCGCACTGCTCATCGGCGCCGGCGCCGGATCGGGCAAGACCCGCGTGCTCACCCGACGCATCGCATGGATCCTGAGCCGGTTCGGCGCATGGCCCAGCCAGATCCTCGCCATCACCTTCACCAACAAGGCCGCCGCCGAAATGCGCGAACGCCTCGAAACGCTCATCGGACCCGTCGCCCAGCGCATGTGGGTCTCCACCTTCCACTCCGCATGCGTGCGCATCCTGCGCCGCGACGGCAAGGCCATCGGGCTCAACAGCGGATTCTCCATCTACGACTCCGCCGACTCCGAACGCCTCGTCAAGATCATCGCCACCGAATTCAACATCGACGTCAAACGCTACACGCCGCGATCCATCCTCGGACGCATCTCCGACTACAAGAACCAGCTCATCGGCGTCAAGACGCAGCTCGCCCAGTACGCGCCCGACTTCAAACCCGGCCAGCGCGGCTACAAGATCGGCACCGTCGGCGACATCGAAGCGCTGTACGCGGTCGTCTACGCCGAATACCAGCACCGGCTCGCGCTCGCCAACGCCGTCGACTTCGACGACCTCATCGTGCGCACCGTCGAACTGCTGCGCGACCACCCGGACGTCGCCGAGTACTATCACCACCGGTTCCGCTACATTCTCGTCGACGAGTATCAGGACACCAACCACGCGCAGTACGTGCTCGTGCGCGAACTCGCCGGCGTTGACGCGGGGGAGGGGAAGGCCGTCGCGCCCACCGTCCCGTCGCAGGAGGCGACCGCCGGACGGCAGGGGCCGGCGTGGATCACCGTGGTGGGCGACTCCGACCAGTCTATCTACGCGTTCCGCGGCGCCGACATCCGCAACATCCAGGACTTCGAGCAGGACTTCCCCGACGCGAAGACCATCATGCTCGAACAGAACTACCGTTCCACGCAGACCATCCTCGATGCGGCGAACGCCGTCATCTCCAACAACGAGGGGCGCAAGCCGAAGAAGCTGTGGACGGCGCTCGGCAAGGGCGAGCCGATCGTCGGCTACGCGGCCGACAACGCGCAGCAGGAGGCGCAGTGGGTGGCCGGCGAGATCGCCCGCCTCCACGCCGAGGAGGCGATCGCCTACTCGGACATGGCCGTCATGTACCGCGCCAACGCGCAGTCCCGCTCCCTGGAGGAGGCGCTCATCAACGAGGGGCTGCCGTACCAGCTGGTCGGCGGCACCAAGTTCTACGAGCGCCGCGAGGTCAAGGATGCGATGGCGTACCTGCAAGCCATCGTCAACCCGAACGACGACGTGAATTTGAGGCGCATCCTCAACGTGCCCAAGCGCGGTCTCGGCGCACGTGCCGAAGGCATCATCCTCGACTACGCGCGGGCTCACGGGGCGAGCTTCTTCGCCGGCCTCATGCACATGGACGAGATCGAGGGCGTCCCCACCCGCACACTCAAGCAGCTGCACGCGTTCCGCGACCTCATGGGCGGACTGTCCGCGTTCGCGCGCGCCAACGAGACCAAGCCGAGCGAGATCGTCGCCGAGGTGCTGGAGAAGTCCGGTCTGCTCGAGGAGCTGCGCAAATCCACCGACCCGCAGGACGAGTCACGCGTCGAGAACCTCTCCCAGCTGCAGTCCACCGCCGCCGAATTCGAACAGAAGACGCCGGACGCCACGCTCGCCGGGTTCCTGGAGACCACGGCGCTCGTCGCCGACTCCGACCAGCTGCCCGGCGAGAACGAGGATTCCGGCAAGGTCACGCTGATGACCCTCCACACGGCGAAGGGCCTGGAATACCCGGTCGTGTTCCTGACGGGCATGGAGCAGGGCACGTTCCCGCATTCGCGTTCCATGGAGGACACGAGCGAACTGCAGGAGGAGCGTCGTCTCGCCTACGTGGGCATCACGCGCGCCAAGCGCCGTCTGTACGTGACGCGCGCCGCCGTGCGCGCCCAGTGGGGGCAGGCGGCCGACATGATGCCCAGCCAGTTCCTCGACGAGATCCCCGAGAACCTCATCGACTGGAAGCGCCGCGAGGCCGGCGTCGAGCGTATGCGCTCCAGCTGGGACGACGACGAGTTCGGCGGCTGGGATGACGGCATGCCCTCGTCCGGACCGACGTTCGGCGGCTCCTACGGCTCGTCGTCCTATGGCTCCGGTTCGCGTTCGTACGGCGGTTCGTCGTATGGATCGGGTTCACGCTCGTACGGCTCCTCCTTGTACGGCTCGGGTTCGCGCGGTTCGTCCGGCTCGTCGCGTCGCGGCTCGGCCTACGGCTCGTCCACGTACGGCGGTTCGTCCGGCTCTCGGTACGGTTCCTCCTCGTACGGTTCCGGTTCGGGTTCCGGCTCTCGCTCCGGCAAGGTCACGACGCGTCGCGTCACGCCGAAGGCCGCGTCGTCCGGCCACGGCGTGCCGGCCTCGTCGCTGACCAAGGACAACGGCCTCGACGTCAAGGACTTCGCGATCGGCGACCGCATCACCCACGACCGCTACGGCATGGGCAAGGTCGTCGACGTGCAGGACAAGGGACGCAACTCGGTCATCACCGTCGACTTCGGCACCGACGGCGTCAAACGTCTCATGCTGCGCGTGGCGCCTATCGAGAAGCTCTGACGGCTTCTCGATAGGCGTCCTTCGCGGCTGCCGCCGCTCACCTCGCCTACGGACGCCCCGCTGGGCCGTCCGTTTGACGGCTCGGCCATCGAGAAGCTCTGACTCCATAGCAGACGGGCGGGCGAAAGTCAAGACTTGTGTTCCACGGGATCATCTGCGCATAATGCCTGACGTTCCGGCAAACGGGACAGCAGTATAGGAAGAGAGAACCATGAAGAACAAGCTCATCGCATCCGTCCCGTCCATTGTCATCGGTGCCCTGATCGCCATCGCGCCGCAGACCTTCGCCCACGCCTGCACGGGTCACGGCATGTTCGGCGCCTGCCACTGGTCGCAGCAGACCGCCACCGGCATCGGCGTCGTGATCCTCGCCCTCGGCGTCATCGCCTTGTTCTCCGGACCGAAGACCCGCATGGGCCTCAACATCGCCGTCATCGCCGACTGCCTGCTGCTGCTCGCCGTGCCCACGATCCTCATCGGCGTCTGCCCGGGCGCGATGATGCACTGCCGCATGGTCATGCTGCCGACGCTCATCGTGCTCGGCGTGCTCGGCATCGCCTTCGCGGCGACCGGCGCATGGCTCGACTCCCGCACCCGCGCGTGACGACGCGACACGGCGACGCCATGGACACGCACGTCACGCTCCGCGACCTTCCCCTCGCGAACCTCGCACGCAAACCCCTGCGCACGACGGCGCTGCTCGCCGTCGTCACCGTACTCGCCGTCGCCCTGTTCGGCGGAACCATGCTCGGCATGAACCTCGGCAACGGCATGCGCAGCATGGAACGCCGGCTCGGCGCCGACCTCATGGTCGTGCCGCAGAACAGCGCGAACCAGGCCGAGGCGCTGCTCACCGGCTCGAACTCCAGCACGTTCTACTTCACCCGCGACATCGCGCGCAAGGTCGAACGCGCCGACGGCATCGCACAAGCCACCGAACAGACTTACATCTCGTCGCTCGCCGCCGCATGCTGCGAGGAGAAGCTCCAGATCATCGGCTACGATCCCGCCACCGACTTCGTCATCGCGCCATGGGTGGCCTCCCAGTTCCAAGGCGAGTTGGAGGACGGGCAGATGGTCGCCGGGGCGAACGTCAACGTCTCCACGGACGGCACCATTGAACTCTACGGACGCAGCTGGCCGGTCGTCGCCCAACTCGCGAACACCGGCACCGGACTCGACAACTCCGTGTTCATCAACCAGCGCACCGTGCCCGACATGGTCGAGGCGTCCGCTGCGGTCTCCAAGCGCGTCATGCCCGAGGAATACGCGGACAAGGCCGTCTCCACCGTGATGATCAAGGTGAAGGACGGCTACGATCCGCAGACCGTCGCCACGAACATCAAACGGCTCGACACGCGGTTCGCCGATCTCGGCTACGTGTATCCGGGAGGCGTGACCGCGGCGACGAAGACCGCGCTGGACGCGCTGACCGGCTATATGGCGGCGTTTGTCGCCGCGTTGTGGGCGATGGGCGTCATCGTCCTGCTCGCCGTGTTCGCGGCCAGCGCCAACGAGCGCAAACGTGAATTCGCGTCGCTGCGCATCATGGGCGCCACACGCGGCATGGTCAACGGCGTCATCGCGAAGGAGGCCGCCGCCGTCGGAGCGGCCGGCGGCGTGATCGGCGTCGCCTTGGGGGCTCTGGGCATCCTGCCGTTCAGCGCGCTCATCGGCAGCAGGCTCCAACTGCCGTACCTGCAGGCCGGGCCCTGGACGGTCATCGGCCTCGCCCTGCTCGCCATCGTCTGCTCCACGGCGGTGGGCGTCGTCTCGTCGTTCGCCGTCATGGGCAGGATCTCCCGCGGCGACGCCGACATCATCCTCAAGGAGGGACGCTGACATGACGGTCGAAACGGAGAAGCGAGACCCGGACGTGACCCCGCTGCTGCGCATCAATGATCTGACCCGGACCTTCACGCGCCGCGGCAAGCCGTTCGACGCGGTGAGCCATGTGAGTCTCGACCTGGACGCGGGCGGATTCGTCGCCATCGTCGGGCGTTCCGGCAACGGCAAGAGCACGCTCATCAACATGGTCGCCGGACTCGTGCGGCCCACCGGCGGATCCGTCGCGGTGGACGGCGCGCGCGTCGCCGATCTCGACGACCGCGGGCTGTCGCTCCTGCGCAACCGGACCATCGGATTCGTCACGCAGGAGCAGACGCTGCTCGGCAACCTGCCCGTGCTCGACAACGTGATCCTGCCCGCCACCTTCTTCCCGGACGGGAAGGCCGGGTCGGAGCCGTCCGGGGAACGAGGCGACGGGGAATGGGAGGGCCGCGATCCGCTCGTCGACCGCGCGATGCTGCTGCTGGAACGGCTCGGCGTCGACGATCTCGCGGGATGCCTGCCGCGCGAACTGTCCGGCGGCGAGATGCGCCGCGTGTCGATCGCCCGCGCCCTCATCAACGATCCGAAGCTCATCATCGCCGACGAGCCGACCGGCGACCTCGACGCGGACAGCACCACGACGGTCATGCGTCTGCTGCGCGAGCGCGCGGATTCCGGCGCCGGAGTGCTCATGGTCACGCATGACACGGACGCGATCGGCTACGCCGACACGGTGTATCGGATGGATGCCGGAACGTTGTCCCGGGCATAGGTGTAGATTAGACGATTGGTGTCTGCCGCAAGACGGATGCCGTCTGGAGTCTTAGCCCGTCAACGGGTCGGCAGCCGGAATCGTCAAGAATCCGAATGATACGGCCGCTCGTGAGCAATCACGATGAAGCGTTGGAGAGGCCCGACTCAGCGTGACGCGTCGAACAACGCATCACGTTCCGTTCAGATAACGACAGAAAGAGAACAAACCAAAATGACGAACGTTCAGCGTTCCCGCCGTCAGGTGCGCCTGTCCCGCGCCCTCGGCATCGCCCTGACCCCGAAGGCCCAGCGCATCTTCGAGAAGCGCCCGTACGCTCCGGGTGAGCACGGCCGCACCCGTCGCCGTACCGAGTCCGATTACGCGGTGCGTCTGCGCGAGAAGCAGCGTCTGCGCGCCCAGTACGGCGTGTCCGAGAAGCAGCTGCGCGCCGCCTACGAGAAGGCCACCCGCACCGCCGGCCAGACCGGTAACGCCATGCTGCAGGATCTCGAGGTCCGCCTCGACAACCTCGTGCTGCGCGCCGGCATCGCCCGCACCACCGCCCAGGCCCGCCAGTTCGTGACCCACCGTCACATCCTCGTGGACGGCAACATCGTGAACCGCCCGTCCTACCGCGTCAAGCCGGGCCAGACAATCCAGGTCAAGCCGAAGAGCCAGACCATGGTTCCGTTCCAGATCGCCGCCGAAGGCGTCCACCGCGACGTCCTGCCCGCGGTCCCGGGCTACCTCGATGTGAACCTGGCCTCCCTCAAGGCCACCCTGACCCGCAAGCCGGAGGCCGAAGAGGTGCCGGTGCAGGTCAACATCCAGTACGTGGTCGAATTCTACGCCCGCTGATTCGGGCCCACTTCTGTATCACATACAGTCAAGGACATACCGCCGAAACCCCGTGTTCCCGGAAGGGACGCGGGGTTTCCGCGTTTCCGGGCCGACGGCGGCGCCGTCGCCGTTTGCCGGCGCTCCCGTTGTAGAGTGGTGCCATGATCCTCCACCTGCATCTCGTCCGCCACGGACAGACCACGTTCAACAAGTACAACCGACTCCAGGGCTGGTGCAACGCCCCCCTGACCGAATCCGGACTCGCCGACGCCGACAAGGCCGGGCACAAGCTCGAAGGCGTCGACTTCGCCGCCGCCTACTGCTCGGACACCTCGCGCGCCGAGATCACCGCGAAGCGCATCCTCGACATCAACGAGGCCGCCGGGCACCGACGCCCCGCGCTCGTCGCCGACATGCACTTCCGCGAGCAGTGCTACGGCTACTTCGAGGGGCAGGACATGTCGCTCGCGTGGACCGCCGCCGGCGGCCCCCACGGCGCGAAGAACTACAACGACATCGTCGCGAAGTTCGGGCTCGCCGCCACCCGCGACTTCCTCAAGGAGGCCGATCCGTTCCACGATGCGGAATCCGATGAGGAGTACTGGACTCGCGTCGAAGGGGCGTTCGCGCTCATCGCCTCGAACCCCGATCTCAAGGACGGCGACCACGTGCTCCAGATCTCGCACGGCAACACGTTGCTGAGCCTCGGGCACCGTTTCGGAGGCCCCGATCTCGATCTGAGCGAGAGGCCCGCGAACGGCTCCGTCACGCTCGTCGACTTCGATACGGACAAGCCGTTCGCCGAGGCGATCGCCATCGTGTCGTATGGCAAGTGATAGTCTTGTGCGGGTAACTGTGTACTAGGAGGCAATATGGGAGTTGGAGAGATCGCCGGTCTCGTCGCCGCGATAGCGTTCGCCGTGCTCGCCGGGTTCATGATCTATCCGCTGATCCGTCTGGGCAAGCTGTTCGACCAGATCGCCGACACCGTGCGCGAATCGGGCGAGCATGCCATCCCGGCGCTCGACGAGGGCGTCACCACCGTCAAGCAGGTCAACAAGTCGCTGGAGGACGTCAACAAGATCTCCGCCGCCGCCTCGACGACCGCGAACAACGTGGGTGCGCTCACCGACCTGTACGGATCGTTCCTCGGCAAGCCGGTCATCAAGGTCGCCTCCGCGGCGTACGCCCTCAAGTCCACCGCGCAGTCCTTCCTCGTCCGCCAGTCCGCCGGGCGTACCGACGACCAGACCAAGGGGGAGTGATGTTCAAACGCATCTTCTGGGTCGGTCTCGGCTTCTCGCTCGGCGTCATCGCCGTCACCAAGGCCCAGGCCTACGTCAAGGCCAACACCCCGGACGCGGCGCGACAGTTCCTGCTCGGCCCCGATCAGGACCATGTCGGAATGAAGACGCTCGAAGGGCTCGTCAACGAGTTCAACGCCACGCGCCGAGCCCGCGAGGCTGAACTCAACAAGCAGTACATCGGCGAAGACCGCTGAGACGGTCCCGCGTCGTGTGCCGCCCGCGCCGTACGGGCGGCACACGCATGATGTAGGACGGATACGGCGACGATACGTTCCCATAGGGCCCTCATGCCCGCACAAACACACAACAAGGAGTTCCATCCGCTTATGCGCACCTCAGAAATCGCGAAGCGCTACCTCGACTATTTCGCGGCGCACGACCACATGGTCGTCCCCTCCGCGTCGCTGATCTCCCCGAACCCGACCACGCTGTTCACCATCGCCGGCATGGTCCCGTTCATCCCGTACCTCATGGGCGAGCAGACCCCGCCCCACAAGCGCATGGCCTCCAACCAGAAGTGCGTGCGCACCCTCGACATCGACGAGGTCGGCAAGACCACGCGCCACGGCACGTTCTTCCAGATGATCGGCAACTTCTCCTTCGGCGACTACTTCAAGGAGGAGGCCATCCACTACGCGTGGGAGCTGCTCACCTCCCCGCAGGACAAGGGCGGCTACGGCTTCGACCCGGAGAAGCTGTGGATGACCACGTTCACCGACGACGAGGAGGCCCGCTCCATGTGGGTCAACGAGGGCGTCGACCCCGAGCACATCCAGAAGATGGGCATGGAGGACAACTTCTGGACCACCGGCGGCCCCGGCCCCGGCGGCCCCTGCTCCGAGATCTACGTGGACCGCGGCCCCGCCTTCGGCAAGGAGGGCGGCCCGATCGCCGACGAGAACCGCTACATCGAGATCTGGGACCTCGTGTTCGAGAACTACGAGGTCGACAACGTCAAGTCCAAGACCGACCTGCACATCGTCGGCGAGCTCGAGAACAAGAACATCGACACCGGTGCCGGTCTCGAGCGACTCGCCTACCTGCTGCAGGGCAAGAACAACATCTACGAGACCGACGAGGTCTTCCCCGTCATCGAGGCCGCCGAGCGACTCTCGGGCCGCAAGTACGGCGAGGACGAGGCTATGGACGTCAAGTTCCGCGTCGTGGCCGACCACGTGCGCTCCGCGCTCATGATCATGTCCGACGGCGTGCGCCCGTCCAACAACGGCCGTGGCTACGTGCTGCGCCGCCTGCTGCGCCGCACCATCGAGGCCATGCGCGTGCTCGGCGTCGAGAGCGAGGTGCTGCCCACCCTGTTCCCGACCTCCAAGGCCGCCATGGAGCCCAGCTACCCGGAGCTCAACAAGACGTTCCACGAGGTGAGCGAATCCGCGTACGGCGAGGAGGACGCCTTCCGCCGCACCCTCACCTCCGGCATCGAGATCCTCGACGTCGCCGTGAAGAAGGCGAAGAAGGACTCCGCCGAAGGCAGGTCCGAGGCCGTCGTCTCCGGCGACGACGCGTTCAAGCTGCACGACACCTACGGCTTCCCGATCGAGCTCACGCTCGAGATGGCCGCCGACCAGGGCGTGAAGGTCGACGAGGCCAAGTTCCGCGAGCTCATGGCGGAGCAGAAGGGCCGCGCCCGCGCCGACGCTCTCAAGAAGCGTCACAACGTGGACCTGTCCGTCTACGACGATTTCAAGAAGACGCTCGCCAAGCCGATCGACTTCCTCGGCTACACCGACATGTCCGCCCGTGCCACCGTGCTCGGCATCATGCAGGAGGGCAAGGGCTCCGTGCCCGCCGTCACCGGTCCGGCCAACATCGAGGTCGTGCTCGACCGCACCCCGTTCTATGCGGAGGCCGGCGGCCAGCTCGCCGACCAGGGCGAGATCCTGTCCGACGACGGCGCCGTGCTCGAGGTCGACGACGTGCAGAAGCCGATCAAGGACCTCATCGTCCACCAGTGCCGTCTGACCGAGGGCACGCTGGTCGTCGGCACGCAGGTGAACGCCAGCATCGACCTGGCCCGCCGCGGCGCCATCGCCCGTTCGCACACCGCCACGCACATGGTGCACAAGGCGCTGCGCGAGGAGCTCGGCCCGCAGGCCACCCAGCGCGGCTCCGAGGACGCCCCGAACCGTCTGCGCTTCGACTTCCAGTGGTCCAAGGCCCCGACCAAGCAGGTGATGAGCGCCGTCGAGGAGCGCGTCAACGACCGTCTGCGCGACAACCTCGTCGTCACCACCAAGGAGATGAAGTTCGACGACGCCATCGCGCTCGGCGCGATGCACCTGTTCGGCGAGAAGTACGGCGACATCGTGCGTGTCGTGTCCATCGGCGAGGACGGCTGGAGCCGCGAGCTGTGCGGCGGCACCCACGTCGACCACGTCGGCAAGATCGGCGCCATCAGCATCATGTCCGAATCCTCCATCGGCTCCGGCGTGCGCCGCGTCGACGCCGTGGTGGGCGCCGGAGCCTACGAGTTCAACGCCCGCGAGCACGCGCTCGTCTCCCAGCTGAGCGACAAGCTCAACGCCCGCCCGGACGAGCTCGCCGAGCGCGTCAACGCGCTGCTCGCCAAGCTCAAGGAATCCGACCGCCGACTGGCCGCCATGTACGAGGGCCAGCTCGCCGCGGCCGTCCCGGAGCTCGTCAAGAACGCGCAGGCCTCCCAGGCCGCCGTCAAGGTCGCCGCGAAGAACGTCGGCCACTTCGGCTCGTTCGACGCGCTGCGCAAGACCGTGCTCGACGTGCGCTCCCGCCTCGGCGAGGAGTCGCCGGTCGTCGTGGCCCTCGCCGGCGTGAGCGCCGACGACAAGCCGATGGTCGCGGTCGCCACGAACGAGGCCGCGCGCAAGCTCGGCATCAAGGCCGGCGACCTCGTGCGCGGCGCCTCCAAGATCCTCGGCGGCGGTGGCGGCGGCAAGCCGGACTTCGCCCAGGGCGGCGGCGCCGACGCGTCGAAGATCGACGACGCGATCGCCGCGCTCGAACACGAGGCGCTGAAGGGCTGAGCCGTTTGACCTGGCTTGGCATCGATCTGGGTGACGCACGGGTCGGACTCGCATTGTCCGACCCGGAGCTCACCCTCGCGCACCCCATCGGCAACATCCAGGCGTACGGCGATTCGTTCCGCGCGCTCGACGATGTGATCTACGTCATCGAGGACGAGCAGGTCGACCACGTCGTCATCGGCCTGCCGTTGCTGCTCAACGGCGGCGAGGGAAAAAGCGCCAAGAAGGCGCGCCGTTGGGCCTCCAACCTCGTCAAACGCATCGACCGCATGGTCGAGGACGGCGACATCCACCTGAATACGACACCTGACGTAGAATTGATGGACGAGCGACTGACCACGGTAAGCGCGCATCGACAGCTGCATGAGGCGAACATCGCCGGGAGGAGGCACCGCCCGGTGGTGGACCAGCAATCCGCCGTCGTGATCCTGCAATCCGCGTTGGATCGCAAAGAGCGATAGGGAGAAGTGATGTCCGAAAGCTTCAACGATTTCTTCGAGGAGAACGCACTCAAGGTCTCCGGCAACTCGGCCGCGCCCGCGGTCGAGCCGCCGAAGCCCCCGAAGTCGCGCAAGGAGATGCGCAAGCGCCGTCGCAGGGGGCAGCGCAAGCGTCTCATCGTCATCGTCTCCGTACTCGTCGTGCTCGCGCTCATCGGCGCCGGCTGCTTCTTCGGCTACCGGCGTATCGCCGCCATCCGCGCGGTCAACGAGTACAACAAGAGCATCTCCCAGGAGTTCAAGGGCAAGGCGTACGGCACCGTCTACTTCACCATCGAGCAGGGGCAGGATTCGCTGACCGTCGGCAGGAACCTCGTCAAGGCGAAGATCGTCAAATCCGCCGAGACGTTCGCGGCCACGGTGTCCGCCAACTCGGCGACGCTCTACCCGGGCACGTACGAGATGCAGTACCACATGCAGTCGGCCGACGCGGTCGAGATCCTCTCCGACCAGACGAAGGCCACCGGCTTCCTCGACGTGAAGTCCGGCGAACGCGTGTCCGACGTGATCGCGAACGCCGCCCAGCTGAGCGGCATCGACGAGTCCGAATTCAAGTCCGTGATCGACGGCGGTGGCAGCGGCATCCTGCCCGCCGAGGCGAAGGGCAAGTTCGAGGGATGGTTCGAACCGGGACAGTACGACGTCAAGTCGAAGAAGTCCGCCTCCGACATCCTCAAGATGATGGTCGACAAGCGCATCGCCAAGCTCGACGACCTCGGCGTGCCCACCGGCGACGAACGCGAGCGCATCCTCAACATCGCCTCCATAGCCGAGGCCGAGGTGAACTCGAAGGACTACTATGGCAAGGTGACGCGCGTCATCCTCAACCGCCTCGACAAGAACATGACCCTCGGCATGGACTCCACCGTCGCCTACGGCAACAACGTGAAGTCCGCGGACATCACGCAGGCCATGCTCGACGACGCGTCGAACCCCTATAACACGCGCATCAAGAAGGGTTTGCCGCCCACGCCGATCTCCAACCCCGGCGACGACGCGATCAACGCCGCGCTCCACCCGGAGGACGGCGACTGGCTGTACTTCGTGACCGTGAACCTCCAGACCGGCGAGACCAAGTTCACCGACGACGAGGACACGTTCAACGAATACGTGCAGGAATACAAGAACAACAACGCCGACGCGAACTGACGTTCGCGGCATGGTGAATCGCCTTGTGGGGTCTCCTCCGGACTGCGGAGGAGACCCCACAAGCGTATATGTGTGCATGTGCATATGCATACATACGGCGGTCGCCCTACAGCAGCACGGCGATGACGCCGGAGACGACGATCACCGGCACGAACGGGGTCCTGCCGGCATAAGGCGTCCCGCGCTGCGGGTCGAGACGGGTCCACAAGGCCACGAACACGATTCCCAGCACACCCATCGCAAGCCACCAGACGGCCACATGGATCAATCCGTAAGCGCCCACGGCGAGGCCCAGCGGCAGCATCGCCGTCACATCGCCCAACCCCAGCGCCCCCGGCCTCGCCAACGCGAGCAGCAGCTGGACGCCCGCGCACAGGGCCGTGAACAGCAGCGCCTGCAGCACGGTGAAGAAATCATTGGCCATCGCCGCCCACACGAGATCCGCGGCGAGCTGCGACCCGCATCCGGCAGCCACCCACGCGCGCGGCACGCGCCGGCGGCGCACGTCCTCGACGGCGAGGGCGATGCCGCAAATGAGACCGGGCAGACAATACAGGTATGGCATGCCTTAACATTAACCCCTAGTTGCAAATGCGAGAGCCGCCCACGCCGCGGCCACGGGCCATGTCCCGACCGGCGGCGCGGCGGCGCACGATCATGGAGGAGCGAGAGAGTATGTTGCGTTGGCAGACGGCGGGGGAGTCGCACGGCGAGGCGTTGGTCGCGATGATCGAGGGACTGCCCGCGGGGGTGTCCGTCACCAGCCAGGACGTGGTGGACGCGTTGGCGCGCCGCCGACTCGGCTACGGCCGCGGCGCGCGTATGAAGTTCGAGCAGGACAAGGTGAGGCTGCTGACCGGCGTGCGCCATGGTTCCACGCTCGGTGGCCCGATCGCCGTCGAGATCGCCAACACCGAATGGCCGAAGTGGACCGAGGTGATGAGCGCCGACCCGCTCGACCATGAGATTCCGCGTGAGGGCCGCAACGCGCCGCTGAGCCGTCCGCGCCCCGGCCATGCCGATCTGACCGGCATGCGCAAGTACGGCTTCGACGACGCCCGTCCGGTGCTCGAACGCTCCAGCGCGCGCGAGACCGCCTCGCGCGTCGCGCTCGGCTCGATCGCCGCGAAGTTCCTGGAGCAGGCGTTCGGCATCCGCACCGTCGCCCACGTGATCTCCATCGGCGGCGCCGGAGTCGAGGACGCCGACGACGCCGTGCTGCCCACCCCGGACGACGTCGCCGCGCTCGATGCCTCCCCGGTGCGCACGCTCGACAAGGCCGCGGAGCAGCGCATGATTAAGCGCATCGACGAGATCAAGGCGAACGCCGACACGGTCGGCGGCGTCATCGAGGTCATCGCCTACGGCGTGCCCGCGGGCATCGGCACCTACGTGGAATCCGACCGTCGTCTCGACGCCGCCCTCGCCTCCGCCGTCATGGGCATCCAGGCCATCAAGGGCGTGGAGATCGGCGACGGCTTCCTCGAGGCAGTGCGCCCCGGCTCCGCCGCGCACGACGAGATGGTGCCCGGCGAGGACGGCCGCATCACCCGCCTCACCAACCGCGCCGGCGGCATCGAAGGCGGCATGTCCAACGGACAGCCGATCCGCGTGCGCGCCGCCATGAAACCGATCCCGTCCATCCCGCGCGCCCTGCGCACCGTCGACGTCGCCAACGGCGAGGCCGCGCAGGCCATCAACCAGCGTTCCGATTCGACCGCCGTGCCCGCCGCATCCGTCGTGGCCGAGGCCATGGTGCGTCTCACGCTCGCCAAGTACGCGTTGGAGAAGTTCGGAGGCGACAGCGTCGCCGAGACGCGCCGCAACTGCGAGAACTACCTCGCCTCCTGGCCGGAGCACATGAGGTGAGGCGCGGCATCATCCGCCCGAAAGCCGTCATCATCGGCATGATGGGCGCCGGCAAGACACGCGTCGGCAAGGAGGTGGCGCACCTCATGCATTTGTCGTTCGCCGACGCCGACATCGAGATCGAACGCGAGGTCGGGATGAAGATCCCCGCCTACTTCGAACGGTACGGCGAACCCGCGTTCCGCGAGGTGGAGGCCGACCTCATCGCCGACTATCTGGAGGACTTCGACGGCATCTTCTCCCTCGGCGGGGGAGCGCCGATGACCCCGTCCACGCAGGACGCCCTGGCCGACTACATCGCCGACGGCGGACGCGTCGTCTACCTCGACGCCGACCCGCACGAGGCGATGGAACGCGCCAACCGCGGCGGCGGACGGCCCATGCTCAACGGCGACGCGAACGCGCGCTGGAGGAAGCTGTACAAACAGCGCGACCCCGTGTTCCGCGAGGTCGCGAACGTGCATGTACGCACGCGCAGGCAGACGCCGCAGATGGCGGCGAGGAAGGTGATGGACATGATCGGCGAACGCACGGTCCACGTGACCGGCAGCGGCATCGAACCATACGACGTGGTGATCGGCGAAGGGGCGATGAACCATCTCGCCGACGTGCTGGGAGACAAGGTCGCCAAGGTCGCGCTCATCCACACGCAGCCCGTGCAGCGCCACTCTGATCGCGCGCGCACCCTGCTGCGCCAGGGCGGCTACGACGTCGTCGACATCGTCGTGCCCGACGCCGAAGCCGGCAAGACCGTCGACGTGGCGAACGGCGTGTGGACGCGCCTCGGCGACGAGGGCTTCACCCGCTCCGACGCGATCGTCGGCGTGGGCGGGGGAGCGGCCACCGACCTGGCCGGCTTCATCGCCGCCACGTGGATGCGCGGCATCCGCTACGTGAACTGCCCGACCTCGCTGCTCGCCATGGTCGACGCCTCCACCGGCGGCAAGACCGGCATCAACACCGAGGCCGGCAAGAACCTCGTCGGCTCGTTCTACACGCCGGCCGGCGTGCTCGCCGACACGAAGACGCTCGCCTCGCTGCCGAACGACATCTTCATCGAAGGCCTCGGCGAGGTCGCGAAATCCGGTTTCATCGAGGACACGGAGATCCTGCGCATCCTCGAGGAGCACGCCGACGAGCTGCGCGCGTTCGACGGGGCGACGTTCCTCGGCTCCGGACTGGAGGACGTGGTCGGCGAGCTCATCGAACGCACCGTCACCGTGAAGGTGCACCACGTGTCCGCCGATCTCAAGGAGAAAGGCAAGCGCGAGTTCCTCAACTACGGGCACACGCTCGGCCACGCCATCGAGAAGCTCGAGCACTTCCGCTGGAGGCATGGCAACGCCGTCGCCGTGGGCTGCGTGTACGCGGCCGAACTCGCCCACCGGCTCGGCTACATCGACCAGGAGCTCGTCGACTACCATCGCGCGCTGCTCAGCTCGCTCGGACTGCCGATCTCCTGGAACGGCGGCTCGTTCGACGACGTGCTCGCGCTCATGCACAAGGACAAGAAGGCCCGCGGCAACAAGCTGCGCTTCGTCGTCCTCGACGGCACGCCCGGCCACATGATCCACCTCGAGGATCCGCCGGCCGACGCCGTGCGCGAGGCGTTCCGCCGCATCCAGCACTGAACCGTCCGCAGGAGGGAGAGAACCATCATGTCCACCAAAGTCATCGTCGTCAACGGGCCGAACCTCGGTCGCCTCGGCGTGCGCCAACCCGACGTGTACGGCCGTCAGGACCTCGCCGAGCTGCGTCGCCTGTGCACCGCATGGGGCGCCGAACTCGGCCTCGAGGTCGAGGTGCGTCAGACCGACGACGAATCCGAGATGGTGCATTGGATGCATCAGGCCGCCGACGAGAAGACGCCGGTCGTCATGAACCCGGCCGCGTTCACCCACTACTCGTACGCGCTGGCCGACGCCGCCCATATGGTCGGCGATGCGGGCCTGCCGCTCATGGAGGTGCACATCTCCAACCCGTCCGCGCGCGACGAGTTCCGCAAGCGCTCCGTGATCTCCCCGGTCGCCACCGGCACCATCACCGGCATGGGCTTCTACGGCTACAAGCTGGCGCTCGACGCCGTCGCCCATATCGTCAACGGCTGAAGACGGGAGCGGCGGAAAAGGGAGGAGACGGCGAACACGCCGGGTCACGCACGCGTGATAGAGTGAAATTCCATGGTTAGAAGAACACATGGCAATTCGCAAGAGCACGTCACCAAGCACATCTTCGTCACCGGCGGCGTGGTCTCCTCCCTCGGCAAAGGCCTGACGGCGTCCTCGCTCGGCCGTCTGCTGCGTTCCCGCGGTCTGCATGTGCTGCAGCAGAAGCTCGACCCGTACATCAACGTGGATCCGGGCACGATGAACCCGTTCCAGCACGGCGAGGTGTACGTGACCGAGGACGGCGCCGAGACGGATCTCGACATCGGCCACTACGAGCGCTTCCTCGATGTGTTCCTTTCGCAGAAGGCGAACGTCACCACCGGCCAGATCTACCAGGAGGTGCTGCGCAAGGAGCGCGCCGGCGAATACCTCGGCCAGTGCGTGCAGGTCATCCCGCACATCACCAACGAGATCAAGTCCCGCATGCGCGCCCAGGCGGCGGACGACGTGGACGTGATCATCACCGAGATCGGCGGCACCGTCGGCGACATCGAATCCCAGCCGTTCCTCGAGGCGGCCCGTGAGGTGCGTCGCGAGCTCGGCCAGGAGAACTGCATGTTCGTGCATGTCTCCCTCGTGCCGTACATCTCCGCCGCCCACGAGCTCAAGACCAAGCCGACCCAGCATTCCGTGATGATGCTGCGCCAGCTGGGCATCACGCCGGACGCGCTCGTGCTGCGCTCCGACCGTCCGCTCAACCAGTCCATCAAGGACAAGATCTCCCTCATGTGCGATGTGGACGCGGAGGGTGTGGTCAACTGCGTGGACGCGCCCAGTATCTACGACGTGCCGAAGATCCTGTTCAACGAGGGTCTCGACGCCTACGTGGTGCGCGAGCTCGGACTGCCGTTCCACGACGTCGACTGGGACGAGTGGGCGGACTTGCTCGAACGTGTCCACCACCCGAAGCACGAGGTCAACATCGCGATCGTCGGCAAGTACATCGACCTGCCGGACGCCTACCTGTCCGTCACCGAGGCCATCAAGGCTGGCGGCTTCGCCAACTGGGCGAAGGTGAACGTCAAGTGGGTGGCGGCCGACCGCTGCGAGACCGAGGAGGGCGCGGCCGCCGCGCTCGACCAAGTCGATGGCATCGTCGTGCCCGGCGGCTTCGGCATCCGCGGCATCGACGGCAAGATCGGCGCCCTCAAGTTCGCCCGCGAGCACAAGCTGCCCGCGCTCGGCCTGTGCCTGGGCCTGCAGTCCATGGTCATCGAATACGCCCGCCACGTGCTCGGCATCGAGGACGCGAACTCCACCGAGTTCGAGCCGGACTGCGTCAACCCGGTCATCGCCACGATGGAGGAGCAGAAGGACATCGTCGCCGGCAAGGGCGACATGGGCCACACCATGCGTCTCGGCTCCTACCCGGCCGACCTCGAGGAGGGTTCGCTGGTCGCCGAGCTGTACGGCTCCACGCACGTCACCGAGCGCCACCGTCACCGCTACGAGGTGAACGTGGCCTACAAGGACCGCCTGCGCGAAGGCGGCCTGCGGATCTCCGGCCAGAGCCCGGACGGCGAGCTCACCGAGTTCGTCGAGCTGCCGCAGGAGGTGCACCCGTTCTACGTGGCCACCCAGGCGCACCCGGAGTTCAAGAGCCGCCCGACCAAGCCGCACCCGCTGTTCGCCGGCCTCGTCAAGGCCGCGCTTGACCACCAGCGCGAGCGCTGAACGTCGGGTCGGGGCGTGTGCCCCGCTCCGTCGGCCGGCTGAGAACAAGGCGCGTCGTGACCGATCCGGTCGCGGCGCGCCTTGTCGCATCCGCGGCCGGTGGCGCGGAATCCGCCCTCCTGTAATCAAGCTCACGTTCGTCCATAGCCGACATGCGGTGTCGGTCGTGGAGTTCGCGCAGGGGTTCTGCTACGTTGACGTAGGAATGTTGTGACCAACGGAAGGCAGGATGGTGAGCGAAACACAAGCGCCAAACGCCGCCGCTGACGTGGAGATGAGCCAGTACGTGGCCGATCGCTCCCGCGTCAACGAGGAGAAGATCAGACAGGATGACGAGATCATCCAGCAGTTCGGCGACTACAGCTATGGCTGGCATGATTCCGACGCGGCCGGCGAGGCCGCCAAGCGAGGCATCGACGAACAGGTCGTGCGTGACATCAGCGCCGACAAGGGTGAGCCAGAGTGGATGCTCGACATGCGTCTGCGCGGTTTCAAGGCGTTCCTCGACAAGCCGATGCCCAAGTGGGGCGTCGACCTGTCGGGCTTCAACGCGGATGATTTCAAGTACTACGTCAAGCCGATCGAGAAGCAGGCGAAGTCGTGGGAGGAGCTGCCGGACGACATCCGCAACACCTACGACCGCCTCGGCATCCCGGAGGCGGAGAAGAACCGCCTCGTCTCCGGCGTGGCAGCCCAGTACGAGTCCGAGGTCATCTACAACTCCATCCAGGAGGACCTGAAGAAGCAGGGCGTCATCTTCGTCGACACGGACACCGCCGTGCGCGAATACCCCGACCTCGTCAGGAAGTACTTCGGCACCGTCGTGCCGCCGGAGGACAACAAGTTCGGCGCGCTCAACACCGCCGCATGGTCCGGCGGCTCGTTCGTGTATGTGCCGAAGGGCGTGCACGTGGACATCCCGCTGCAGGCGTACTTCCGCATCAACACGCCCGCCATGGGTCAGTTCGAGCGCACGCTCATCATCGCGGACGAAGGCTCCTACGTGCACTACGTGGAGGGCTGCACCGCCCCGATCTGGTCCGAGGACTCGCTGCACGCCGCCATCGTCGAGATCATCGTCGAGAAGCACGCGCGCGTGCGCTACACCACCGTGCAGAACTGGTCGAACAACGTCTACAACCTCGTCACCCAGCGCGCCTACGTGCGCGAAGGCGGCACGATGGAATGGGTGGACGGCAACATCGGCTCCAAGGCCACGATGAAGTACCCGGCCTGCATCCTCGCCGAGCCGTACGCGAAGGCGAGCACCATGTCGCTCGGCTTCGCCGGCAAGGGCCAGTACCAGGACACGGGCGCGAAGATGATCCACCTCGCCCCGCACACCAGCTCCACGATCGTAGCCAAGTCCATCTCGCGCGGCGGCGGCCGTTCCGCCTACCGCGGCCTGGTCAAGATCGTCAAGGGCGCGGAGGGCTCCTCGAACTCGACCGTGTGCGACGCGCTGCTCGTCGACGACTTCAGCCGCTCCGACACGTACCCGCATGTGGACGTGCGCGAGGACGACGTCTCCATGGCCCACGAGGCCACCGTCTCCAAGATCTCCGAGGACCAGCTGTTCTACCTGATGAGCCGCGGCCTGTCCGAGGAGGAGGCGCAGGGCATGATCGTGCGCGGCTTCGTCGAGCCGATCAGCCGTGAGCTGCCGATGGAATACGCGCTCGAACTCAACAGACTCGTCGAACTGCAGATGGAAGGATCGGTGGGCTGATCCCATGGCCGAAACCGAAAACAAGGCGGCGGAACTGAACATCCCGGTCGCCGACCCGAACGACCCGTACAAGATCCCGGCGGCCATGCCGTCGAGCGCCGACCGCGCGCCCCGCTCCTTTGAGGTGTCCGCGTTCCCGGTGCCCGCGCGCGATCAGGAGGACTGGCGCTACACGCCGATCGACCGCATCGGCGAGTTCTTCGACGTGTTCAAGCCTTCCGGCGAGACCGAGATCGAAGTGTCGATGATCGACGGCTCGCCGCTGGCCGAAGGCGTCACGCTCAGCCAGGTCAGGCTCGGCGAAGGGGCGTCCGGCACCGTCTCCAAGCCGAACGACCGCGTGTCCGCCGTCGAATGGAACTCCGGCTCCACGGCGACGATCCTGCGCCTCGACGGCGAGATCGCCCAGCCGGTGCTCGTCAAGGTGCACGGCGCCGGCGAGGACCTCGACGCGTTCCACCTCGTCATCGACGCCGCGGACCGCGCGCACGCCGACGTGGTCGTCGAACACGACGGCGACGCCCGCCTCGCCGAAGGCGTCGAAATCACCACCGGCAAGGACTCGCACGTCTCCACGACGTTCATCCAGGAATGGGACCGCACGGCCAAGCACGTCGGCAACCACCGCATCCACGTCGGCGAGGGCGCGTCCCTGCGCCACTCCGTCGTCACGCTCGGCGGCGACGTGGTGCGCATCCGCATGGACCAGGACTTCGGCGGCGAGCAGGGCGAGCTCAACATGCTCGGCATCTACTTCGTCGACCCGGGCGAGCACATCGAGCACCGCACGATGGTCGTGCACAACCATCCCGACTGCAAGAGCCGCGTCGTCTACAAGGGCGCGCTCGACGGCAAGGGCGCGCACTCCACGTGGGTGGGCAACGCCCTGATCGAGCCGACCGCCCCCGGCACCGACTCCTACGAGCTCAACCGCAACCTCGTGCTCACGCCGGGCGCCATCGCCGACTCCGAGCCGAACCTCGAGATTGAGAACGGCAACATCATCGGCGCCGGCCACGCCTCCTCGGTGGGCCGCTTCGACGACGAAGAGCTGTTCTACCTCGAATCGCGCGGCATCCCGGAGGCCGAGGCACGCAAGCTCGTCGTGCGCGGATTCTTCGGCGAACTCGTCGAGGAGATCGGCATCCCCGCCGTCTCCGACCACCTCATGGACGTCATCGACCGCCGATTGGCGCGCGGCGAGGACGCGGCCATGGCGCAGGTGCTGGAAGACAAGTAACCCAAGACTTTTACGGACTTTTAGGAGAACCAATGTCCACTCTCGAAATCAAGGACCTCTACGTCCACGTCGAAACCAAGGAAGGCACCAAGCAGATCCTCAAGGGCGCCTCCCTGACCGTCAACTCCGGCGAGACCCACGCCATCATGGGCCCCAACGGCTCCGGCAAGTCCACGCTCGCCTACACGCTGGCCGGCCACCCCAAGTACGTGGTCGACTCCGGCGAGGCGCTGCTCGACGGCCAGGACATCCTCAAGATGACCCCGGACGAGCGCGCCAAGGCGGGCCTGTTCCTCGCCATGCAGTACCCGGTCGAGGTCCCCGGCGTCTCCATGACCAACTTCCTCAGGACCGCGAAGACCGAGGTCGACGGCGAGGCGCCGTCCATCCGCACGTGGACCAAGGAGCTGTCCGCCGCGATGAAGCGCCTCAAGATGGATCCGAAGTTCGCCACACGCTCCGTCAACGAAGGCTTCTCCGGCGGTGAGAAGAAGCGCGCCGAAGTGCTGCAGCTCGAACTGCTCAAGCCGAAGTTCGCCATCCTCGACGAGACCGACTCCGGCCTCGACGTGGACGCGCTGCGCATCGTGTCCGAGGGCGTGAACCGTGCCAAGGAGGCCAACCAGTTCGGCATCCTCATGGTCACGCACTACACGCGCATCCTCAAGTACATCAAGCCGGACATCGTGCACGTGTTCGCCGACGGCCACTTCGTGAAGACCGGCGGCCCGGAGCTGGCCGATGAGCTCGAGGAGAACGGCTACGACGCGTACCTGCCGGAGGGCGCGGACTCCGAGTCCGCACTCGCCTAGCCGTTCGGCACGGCAAGCAGCTTCCGACGTTGCCGCGTGGGAGCGGCATGTCCCATCCTCGACACGCTCCGGGCCGCTCTGGCCAAGTCTTTACGGTCGTGAACGGGATATTCCGCTCCCACGCTCACCTGTGTGGATACGTTACGAAATTACAACTAGGGGGACAAATGACAGATTTCGCAGCGATCAGGGATGAATTCCCGATTCTGGACCAGGAGATCCACGGGCACCCGCTCGTGTACCTCGACTCGGCGGCCACCTCGCAGAAGCCGCAATGTGTGATCGACGCGGAGAGCGAGTTCTACCGCACGATCAACGCGGGCGTGCATCGTGGAGCCCACGAGCTCGCGGCGCGTTCCACGATGGCGTTCGAGGAGGCGCGCGCGAAGGTCGCGAAGCTGGTCGGCGCGAACGCCGAGGAGGGCAACGAGGAGGTCGTCGTCACCGGTGGCGCGACGGCGGGACTGAACCTGCTGGCCACCGCGTTCGGCAACGCGTCGCTCGGCCGTGGGGGAGCGGCCGCCAAGCGCTTCGCGTTGAAGCCGGGCGACGAGATCGTCGTCTCGAAGGCGGAGCACCATTCGGTGCTGCTGCCGTTCCAGGAGCTCGCCTACCGCACCGGCGCCACGTTCAAGTGGATTGACCTGACCGAGGACGGCCGCGTGCGCACCGACGACCTCGACGAGGTCATTACCGAACGCACGAAGGTCGTGGCCGTCACGCACGTGGGCAACACGACCGGCGCGATCACCGACATCGCCCCGATCGTCGCCCGCGCTCACGCCGTGGGCGCCGTGTTCATCCTCGACGCATGCCAGTCGGTGCCGCACCTCAAGGTCGATTTCCACGCGCTCGACGTCGATTTCGCCGCGTGGAGCGCGCACAAGATGTACGGTCCCACCGGCGTCGGCTTCCTGTACGGCAGGCGCGAGCTGCTCGAGGCGCTGCCGCCGGCCAACTTCGGCGGGTCGATGGTCGAGCTCGCATGGATGGACCAGCCGGCCCAGTACATGGAGCCGCCGGCCCGCTTCGAGGCCGGCACGCAGCCGGTCGCGCAGGTCGTGGCCGCCGGCGTCGCCGCCGAATGGATGATGAACGTCGGACTCGAGAACATCGAGGCGCATGAGCGCACGATCGCCGCCGAACTGCTCAAGCTCGGCGACATCGATGGCATCCGCATCCTCGGCCCCCGTGAGAACGTGGACCGCATCGGCACCGTCGCGTTCGACGTCGAGGGCGTGCACCCGCACGACGTCGGCCAGTACATCGACGCGCAGGGCATTGCCATCCGCGTCGGCCACCACTGCGCCCAGCCGGTGCACCGTCACTTCGGCCTGTACGCCTCCAACCGCGCCTCGTCCGGCGTGTACAACAGCGTCGAGGACGCGCGGGCGCTCGTCGAGGCGGCGAAGGGCATCAGGAAGTTCTTCGGAGCCTGACGGTTCCCGATCGACATCGCGGGGTTCCTCTTTCGGACGCTTGCCGAAGGCGCGGGAGGAACTCCGTGGCATGTCCGCCGATACGCGTGTCTCCCGGTCGGGAGTGCCACTACGATAAGGAAACTATGAACGATTACGGCATGAGCGGCGACGACCTCGAGCAGATGTACCAGGAGGTCATCCTCGAGGCCGCGAAGAACCCGCACGGCAAGGAGCATTTCGCGGCGGACCTCACGAAGGAGGGCGCCGGCGCCCAGTCGTCCGGCGACACGGTGGTGCGCGCCAGCCACGAATACTGCACGCCCGGCGAATCCCACCAGTTCAACCCGACCTGCGGCGACGAGGCGACCGTGCACGTGGAGGTCTCCGACAAGGAGCCGCACACCATCGAACGCGTCGTGTGGGACGGCCAGGGATGCTCCATCTCCCAGGCCAGCCTGTCCGTTATGGTCGATCTGGTCGACGGCAAGACCGTGGACGAGGCCATGGCGCTCGAGCACACGTTCCACAAGCTCATGGAATCGCGCGGCAAGGGCCTCGGCGACGACGAGCTCGAGGAGTCGCTCGGCGACGGCATCGTCTTCCAGGGCGTGTCCAAGTATCCGATGCGCATCAAATGCGCGTTGCTCGCCTGGGAGGGGCTCAAGGACTCCGTCGCCAAGGCGCTGGCCGCCAAGCGGTGACGAACCCTGTCGATTGCGCGTCGTCCCGGAGCGAAAAGCCGTGGGCGACGCGTACAGTGGATATGACCCGACGATTTTTGGAGTGAACTATGAGTGATAATCTCGTGCCCGAACCCCAGCCCAGCGTGTTCGACGCGGTGAACGACGTGCTGCAGGACGAGGAGGCGGCCCGCCGCGTGATGGCCAACCCGGCCCTCGCCAAGGGATTCCCGAACGGGCGCCCCGCCGAGCCGGCCTCCGGCGACGACGAGATGTGCGCGTGCGGACGCCACAAGAAGAGCGAATGTGGTCACGGCGACGATGCGGAATCGGATGACAGCCACATCCCGCTGAAGTTCGTCGACGACATCGGCCGCGCCACCGCGGAGGACGTGCGCGAAGCGCTGCATCAGGTCATCGACCCGGAGCTCGGCATCGACGTCATCGATCTGGGTCTCGTCTACGGCATCGAGATCGACGACCTCGGTCGCGCGATCATCACGATGACGCTCACCACGCCCGCATGCCCGCTGACCGACCTCATCGAGGACGAGTGCGCGAGCACGCTCGCCGGCCTCGTCGAGGAGTTCCGCATCGACTGGACATGGCAGCCCCGCTGGACGATGGACAAGATCACGCCGGAGGGACGCGAGCAGCTCGCCGCCCTCGGCTTCAACTTCGACAACCTGCCGAAGTACTGATTCGATACCGATTCGATCGGAAACGGCTGAGGATACGGGAAGGCCCCGAACCGGATGAACGGTTCGGGGCCTTCCTCGCGTCTGCCGGAATCCGTCAGTCGTCGACGACGGTGTTCTTCGGGACGACGGTGATGCCCTCGGGCGTGACGGTGAAGCCGCGGGCGAGATCATGCTCGGTGTCGATGCCGACCGTCGAATTCTCGGTGAGCACGACGTTCTTGTCGAGGATGGCCTTGTACACGCGTGCGCGACGGTTCACGACGACGCCGTCGAACAGCACGGAGTCCACGACCTGCGCCCACGAGTGGATGCGCACGTTCGGCGACAGCACGGAGTGGTGCACCTCGCCGCCGGAGACGATCACGCCGGGGGAGACGATCGAATCGGTCGCGTGGCCGAGACGGTCGCGGCCGGCGTGCACGAACTTGGCCGGCGGCAGGGTGCCGGAGTTCGTGTAGATCGGCCAGGCCTGGTTGTACAGGTTGAACTCGGGCACGTAGGCGATCAGGTCCATGTGCGCGTCGTAGAACTGCTTGATCGTACCCACGTCGCGCCAGTAGGCGTGGTCGGTGGGCGTCGAGCCCGGAATCTCGTTTGAGTTGAAGTCGTAGACGCCGGCCTCGCCGCGCGCGGCGAAGTACGGGGCGATGTCGCCGCCCATGTCGTGCTTCGTGTTCTCGTTCTTCTCGTCCTTGGCGAGCGCGTCGAACAGGGCGTCCGTGTTGGCCACGTAGTTGCCCATGGAGGCGAGGAAGGAGTTCGGGTCGTCCGGAAGGCCCGCGCAGGTGTCCGGCTTCTCCAGGAAGCTCTTGATCTGGTTCGGGTGGTTCGGGTCGACGTCGATCACGCCGAACTGGTTGGACTGCTCGATCGGCTGGCGGATGCCGGCCACGGTGAACTCCGCGCCGGATTCGATGTGCTGTTCGACCATCTGGCCGAAGTCCATGCGGTAGACGTGGTCGGCGCCGACGATCACGACGATGTCCGGCTGGACGTCCTCGATGATGTTGATGGTCTGGTAGATGGCGTCCGCGGAGCCGAGGTACCAGTGCTTGCCGAGACGCTGCTGCGCGGGGACCGGGGAGACGTAGTTGCCGAGCAGCGAGGAGAAGCGCCACATCTGGGAGATGTGACGGTCCAGCGAGTGGGACTTGTACTGGGTGAGCACGACGATGTGGCGGTAGTCGGAGTTCACCAGGTTGGACAGCGGGAAGTCGATGAGGCGGAACACGCCGCCGAACGGGACGGCCGGCTTCGCGCGGTCGCGGGTCAACGGCATCAGTCGGGTGCCCTCGCCGCCCGCCAACACTATCGACAGAATCTTCTGCTTGTTCTTGGCCATTGTCGTGTTGCTCCTCTCAACAACCAACAGCGCCTTTCGGCGCCGCGCTCGGGTTTGGTTCGGGCTTCCTCGCTCCGAACTCACAATGACAATGATTGCACAAAAACCGCGACACGCCCGAATCGTGTCCAGCGCGTCGCGTCAGCGCATGCGCGTGGCGTAGAAGGCGACGGCGCTGGAGGCGGCCACGTTGAGCGAGTCGACGTCGTGGCTCATCGGGATCTTCACCGTCAGGTCGGCACGGGCGATGGTGTGGCGTGACAGCCCGTCGCCCTCGGTGCCGAAGATGAGCGCGAGACGGTCGATGCGGTCGGGGTCGGAGGCGTCGGCGTGGAGGCGGCGGGTCAGCTCGTCCAGACTGATCGAATCGTCCTCCAGCGCCATCGCGACGGTGGTGAATCCGAGGGATTTCAGCTCGTCGATGCCCTGGAACGGCCAGTAATGCTTGTCCTCGCCGCCGATGCGCGTCCACGGGATCTGGAAGACGGTGCCCATCGACACGCGGGCCGCGCGGCGGTACAGGGGATCGCCGCAGGAGGGGGTGACGAGCACGGCGTCCACGTCGAGCGCGGCCGCGGAGCGCATCAGCGCGCCGACGTTCGTATGGTCGACGATGTTCTCCATCACGGCGACGCGGCGTGCGCCGTGGCAGACGTCGGCGACGGACGGCAACGGCCAGCGGCGTATCGCCGCGAGCGCGCCGCGGTGCAGACGGTAGCCGGTGAGACGTTTCAGCTGTTCGGGGGAGGCGACGTAGACGGGGACGTCCGCGCCCCAGCGCGCGTCGATGGCGTCGAACGTGGCGGCCATGCCCTCGATCCACGGCTCCTCGACGAGCAGGGAGATGGGTTCGCGGCCCGCCGCCAGCGCCCGGTCGATCACTTTCGGGGATTCGGCGATGAACAGGCCCTTGGCCGGTTCGAGACGGTTGCGCAGCTGGATCTCGGTGAGATTGACGTAGGCGGACACGCGTTCGTCGTCAATGGATTCCAGATGGACGAAGCGCATGGCGGTGCCTCCTGTGATGAGTGTGGTGGGCCGTATCGCGGGGACACGGGGACGATATGCATGCGGATACGAGAAAACCCCTTGTTTCCAAGGGGTTTTCGACGGTGCCCGAGACGGGACTTGAACCCGTACGCCCGTTAAAAAATAGGCACTAGCACCTCAAGCTAGCGCGTCTACCATTCCGCCACCCGGGCAGGTGCGTTGTCGCGGTGAAGCAACGAGTGATTACAATACACGGTTTCCGCGCTCGTGCAATCATCGGCGTGTCGTGATGGTGCTGATAGCCTTGTGGGCATGACGAAAGCCCTGTTTCTCTTGGATTCCGACCATGACGACGTCCCCGTGAACTCGGACGAGCTCAACGCCGGGTGGAAGCTCACGCTGCCCGCGCAGGCCAGACGGCACGCGGTGCAGTCGATGCGCCTCAGGGCCGGCGACGAGCTCCAGCTGTCCGACGGACGGGGGCTTCGCGTCACCGCGGTGCTCGACGACCCGGACAACGGCGTCGCCGAGGTGCGCGAATTCGTGCGCGAACCCGCGCCCGTGACCCGCCTCGCGCTCGTGCAGGCCCTCGCGAAGAACGGGCACGACGAGCAGGCCATCGACATGGCCACGCAGATCGGCGTCGATGAGGTGATCCCCTGGCAGGCGGACCGTTCCATCGCCAAATGGAAGACCGGCCGCACCGACCGCAAGTGGCGGACCACGCTGGACGCGGCCACCGAACAGTCCCGTCGCGCGTGGCGGCCCGGATTGGGGGAGTGCGTCTCCTCGAAGCAGATTGTCTCCATGTGCCTGCGCGCCAACGTGCACGGCGACCTGGTCGTCGTGCTCCATCAGGACGCCACCGACACATGGGCGTCGGTGGAGGGGCTCGTGGCCGAGCTCATGGACCGCTGCCTGAAGGACGCCAAGGCGCGCACCGTCTACGTGGTGGTCGGCCCCGAAGGCGGCATCAGCGAGGACGAGGTCGCCGCGTTCACCGAGGCCGGCGCCCACAGCGTCGTGCTCGGCTCGAACATCCTCAGGGCGTCCGCCGCCGGCCCCGTGGCGCTGTCCCTGCTCAGCCGCGCCCTGGGACGGTTCGCGTAGGGCGGATGGACGCCGGACCATGCGGGTGACGGGTGACGGGACGCGCTAAGCTGGGTGCGGAAACCATGGCCGCGCGTCCCGACACCGCGCGGCCCGCATGAAGGAGCAACCATGAGCGCATCGGACGACTGCCTGTTCTGCAAAATCATCGCCGGGGACATCCCCAGCGCCAAGGTCTACGAGGACGACACCACATACGCCTTCAAGGACATCAACCCCAAGGCCAAGGTCCACGTGCTGGTCGTGCCGAAGAAGCACTACGCGAACGTCGCCGAACTCGCCGCCGCCGATCCCGCCGAGCTCGCGCACATCGTCGAGGTCGCCCAGCACATCGCCGACGACGCCTTCCATGGCGCGTTCCGCCTCGTGTTCAACACCGGTCTCGACGCCGGACAGACCGTCTTCCACGTGCACGCGCACGTGATGACGGGCGAGAAGCTCGACGAGTAGCCGGCCCGTCGGTCCGCGCCGGCGGGCGGCCGGACCGACGAAGAACCCTCCAACGAACGGTCTTTTGCAGGAAAGGAATCCGTGGCGACCACAACACGCACCATCACCATCCCCACCCAGCTCGACCCCGTTGCCGTGCTGGGACCGGTGGACGAGGTGATCCGCGAGATAGAGAAGGCGTTCCCCGAACTGACGATCATCGTGCGCGGCAACCGCGTGGCCATCGTCTCGCGGTCCAAACAGACCGAGACCGACGCATCGAAGGCCGAGGAACTCATCGACACGATCATCGAAGCCGCCCACACGGCACCCATGGATGCCGACACCGTGCGACGCATGATCGACCAGGACGTGCTCGACAACCGCACGCGCGCCACGCACCCCGGCCACGGCCGCGAGGTCGAGACGCTGCAGCGCGTCGAAGCCTCCTCGGCGAAGACGCGACGGGGGGAGAGCGGACATCGCAGACCCGCCGTGCCCGGCGTCATCACCTACGCGAGCGGCAACCCGGTGCGGGCCAAGACGCCCGGACAGGCCGCCTACGTGGCGGCCATCGAATCGCACACCATCACGTTCGGCATCGGCCCGGCCGGCACCGGCAAGACCTACCTCGCCGTCGCCAAGGCGGTGCGCGCCTTCCAGGACCGCCAGGTGCGCCGCATCATCCTCACGCGTCCCGCCGTCGAAGCGGGCGAGAGCCTCGGCTTCCTGCCCGGCACCCTCAACGACAAGGTCGACCCGTACCTGCGCCCCCTGTACGACGCGCTCGGCGACATGCTCGGCGCCGACCAGCTCAGACGGCTCATGGGCGACAACACCATCGAGGTCGCGCCGCTCGCCTATATGCGCGGACGCACCCTCAACGACGCCTACGTCATTCTCGACGAGGCGCAGAACACCACCGAGCAGCAGATGAAGATGTTCCTCACCCGCCTCGGATTCAACACGAAGATGGTCATCACCGGCGACATCACCCAGGTCGACCTCACCGTGCCGCGGTCCGGCCTCGCCACCATCGAGCGCATCCTCGGCGGCATCAAGGACATCGCGTTCGTGCACCTGAAATCCGAGGACGTGGTACGCCACCGCCTCGTCGGCCAGATCGTCGAAGCGTACAACCGCCACGAGGGACTGGACGGCGACCACCGGCGCATCTCGCGGGCGAAAGGCGCGAAAGACACGAAGGCCATGACCGCCGAAACCACGGCCGGCGCGACGAACGAACGAAAGGACACCGACACCGATGAGCGTTGACGTCTCCAACGAGACCGTATGGACCATCGACCCGAAACTCTTCTCCGACCTCGGCGTATGGGTGCTCGACCAGATGAGGGTGAGCACCCAGTCCGACCTGACGATCCTCTTCGTCGACCCGGAACCCATCGCCGAGATGCACGAGCACTGGATGAACCTCGAAGGCCCCACCGACGTGATGAGCTTCCCGATGGACGAGCTGCGCCCCGGCGACGGCAAGACCGTGACGGAAGGCGTGCTCGGCGACATCGTCATCTGCCCCTGGGTCGCCGCCCAGCAGGCCGCCGCCGCCGGACACGGTGTGCTCCAGGAGATGATGCTCCTGACCATCCACGGCATCCTCCACCTGCTCGGCTACGACCATGTGAACCCGCAGCAGGAACGCCAGATGTTCGGCCTGCAACGCCAGCTGCTGCTCACGTTCATCGCCGTGCGCCACGACCTCGGCTCGCCCGTCGAACTGCCCGCCGGCAGCAAGGACGCGCTCGCTGCCTACGACGCGCAGCACGGATCCGGCCGCCAGATCACCCACTGACCGCCGCCCGTCGACACAAAAGGAAACACGACACCGATGGAGTATTCCCAACAGACCCTGATCGCGGTCACCGCCGCGCTCGTCATCGTCGCCGCGCTGATGGTGTGGCTGTCCCTGTCCCTCGCCGCCGCCGAAGGCGCGGTCGGCAGGGTCACGCGCGCCAGCCTCAACAACCTCGTGCTGGAGGCGCAGACCGACGGCGAGCTCACCCAGTTCAGCCGCATGAAGCGCGTCGACCGCATCCACCGCGTGCAGCGGCTCATCGCCGACCGTTACGTGACCGCCGGCGCGTGCGCGTTCTTCCGCATCGCCAGCAACGTGCTCGTCGGCGTGCTCGTCGCCATCGTCGCCGGGCTGTGGGACGCCCGCGTGTGGCTCGCGCTCGTCATCGGGGCGGTCGTCGCCATCGTCGTCGCCGTGGTCAGCGTGTTCGTCCGTCCGCGCGAGACCGGCGCGATCAAGCCCGCCGACATCATGATCGAACATTCCCGACTCGTCGCCGCGGCCGTCCGTCTCACGCCGTTCCTGCGCCTCGGCGCGGCCCGCGAGGGGCGCCGCCGCGCGCAGGAGCTGTCCGACGACGAGGAGCTGGAGAAGATCCAGCAGGAGCAGGGGCGCGCCATCATCGACCGGCTCGTCGAATCGAACGACTTCGATCCCGAGGTCTCCGAGATGCTGCGCAACGTGCTCACCCTGTCCGACACGCTGACCCGCGAGATCATGGTGCCGCGCACGGACATGATCTGCATCGAGAAGGACGCGACGCTCGAGGCGATGCTCAAGCTGTGCTCGCGTTCCGGCTTCTCCCGCGTGCCCGTCATCGGCGACGACGTGGACGATCTCATCGGCGTCGCCTACCTCAAGGACGCCGTGCGCGCCACCGCGTTCAACCCGGCGGCGCTCGGCCGCGCGGTCGAATCCATCGTGCGCGACCCGATGCTCGTGCCCGAATCCAAGCCGGTCGACGATCTGTTCCACCAGATGCAGCGTTCCCGGCAGCATGTCGCCGTCGTCGTCGACGAATACGGCGGCATCGCCGGGCTCGTCACCATCGAGGACGCCATCGAGCAGATCGTCGGCGAACTCGAGGACGAGCACGACCGCACGCAGCGTGAGGAGCCTGAACGGATAGGCGAGCGCAAATGGCGGATGCCGGCGCGCACGCCCATCGCCGATCTGGAGGAGATCTTCGAGATCGACATCGACGAGGACGACGTCGACACCGTCTACGGGCTGCTCACCAAACTGCTCGGCCGCGTGCCGATCGTCGGGGCATCCGCCGTGACCCGAGGCCTGAAACTCACCGCCGTCGACTCCGCCGGCCGGCGCAAGAAGGTGTCGACCATCGTGGTCGAGCCCGCCCACGTCGAGGGGCGCGAGGAAGATGGCAACGCCGGAGACGGCGAGCGGCAGGCCAAGGCGTCCGAGGACGATGCCGACGGCGGGGCCGCGGACACGAAGACCCAAGCCAAGGAGTGACATGACCGACACCGCCGTATCGACGAACGAGAACACGACCGCGGACGACGGCGCGGACCGCCGCGAGGCGCAGCCGTACCGTTCCGGATTCGTGGCGGTCGTGGGCAGGCCGAACGTCGGCAAATCCACGCTCATCAACGCGCTCATCGGCACGCGCATCGCCATCACGTCGTCCCGTCCCGAGACCACGCGCAAGGCGATCCGCGGCATCCTCACCACCGAGAACGCGCAGCTCGTGCTCGTCGACACGCCCGGCATCCACCGTCCGCGCACGTTGCTCGGCCAGCGGCTCAACGACATCGTCGACGAAAGCCTGTCCGACGTGGACGAGGTGGCGTTCCTGCTGCCCGCCGACCAGGAGATCGGTCCCGGCGACAGGCGCATCCTGTCCCGTCTGCGCTCCGACTTCGCCGTGAAGCGCGACGACGGCACGTTCTCGTGGAAGGTGCCGCTGATCGCCGTCGTCACCAAGATCGACGAGCTCACGCGCGAGCAGCTCGTCGCCAAGCTCATCGAGATCGACGGGTTCGCCGACTTCGCGGACATCGTGCCGGTGAGCGCCCTCGGGCACGACAACGTCGACGAGGTACGCAAGGTGCTCGTCGAGCATATGCCGGAAGGCCCGCAGATGTACCCGGAGGAGCAGATCAGCGAGGAGCGCCCCGAGGAGACGATCGCCGAGCTCATCCGCGGCGCGTTCCTCGAACAGCTGGACGACGAGCTGCCGCATTCGCTGGCGGTCGTCGTCGACTCCATCGACTATCCGGAGGACAACGAGACCGGCGAGGCATACGACGGCAAGGCGGACGTGCGCGTCTCCATCTACGTGGAGCGCGACTCGCAGAAGCCGATCATCATCGGCAAGGGCGCGAGGAACCTGACCGCCGTGAAGAAGAAGCTGCGCACCCCCGTCAACCGCATCGTCGGCCAGAAGGCGCGCCTCGACCTGCACGTCAAGGTCGCCAAGAGCTGGCAGTCCGATCCCAAGCAATTGGAACGTCTCGGCTTCTGATCGTCTCGGCTTCCGATTTCAGGATGTTGAAGGCCCGCTTCCCATCGAGGGGAGCGGGCCTTCAACGTATTCGGCGCGTGACGCGGTCACAGGCCGGCGTCGGCCATGGTGATGTAGCCTGGGTCGATGAGCGTGGCCTTGAGATTCGAGGCGCTGACGGCGAGCAGCTCCTCCTCGACGACGCTCGTCTTCTTCAACGCGCCCGGGGCCTTCTTCTTCGACACGTAGGCGAGCTTGTCGAGCGACTCGCCCCGGTTGAGCCTCACTGTGACCTCGGCCGTGTCGGAGGCCAGTGCGACGCGGTTCTCCAGACCGGTCATCCACTGCTTGCCGTTCACCACCTGCGGCATGGTGTCCACGTAGCCGCCGAAGCCGGTGACGATCGGCCAGCGGCGGTTCGTCTCGTCGACGCCGGACCGCACGGGCGTGTCGGTGTCTCCGGAGTCGTCCGAACCCGTGCCGTCGTCTTCGGGGGCCTTCGCGGGGTCGGGCACGCTGCCGCGTTGCAGGTCCTTGCGGCCGGCGATGTTGCCGACGATGCCCGAAATGGTGATCTGCGGGTTGATGTCCGCGGCGGATCCGGTGTATCCGAGCGCGTCGAGCTCGTCGGTCACCGCGGAGGCGACATAGTCGTTCATCGCGATGACGCCGTCGATGCGCGTATACGAGGTGCCGTCGGCGGTCTTCTTCGTCGGCAGGCGCTTGTCGACTTCCGCCGTGATGCGTTTCTCGTCGGTGGCGTCGACGGTCACGTCGTTCCAGTCGTCGTCGGACGTGTCCTTGGTGAGCAGACCGGACGGCGAATACGCCTTGCCCTGAGTGAAATACGGTTGCAGCACCTTCCAGATGCCGGCGAACGCCTCACGTGCGAAGGCGTCGTCGTCGACGGCGTCGGCCGTCTCGTCGCCGTCCCTCGCGTCCGCGGAATAGGGGATGAACACCTCGACGGCCTTCGGGTTGTCTTTGCTGGCCTTGGCCAAGTCGAGCTTCGTGACGAGCTTCTGCGCCTGCACGCGGCCGATCTGCTCGGCCGTGGAGAACCGCACGAACGCGTCCGACGTGATGTCGTCCACCCCGTTGGCGAGCAGGACAACGTGCATGCCGGAATCCTGCGCGAGCTGGAGCGCGGAGGCGAGACGGGCGTACGCGTCGTCCTGCGCCTCGTCGCCTGCGGACGTGTCCGTCGAATCCGTGCCCGTGGAACCGGACTGCGACGTGTCAGAGGAGGATTCCGATTGCGGCCGTGTGACATAGTCGCCGTACTGGCGCGTCGACGAATCCATGGACACCGCCGGCGCGACGATCAGCGTCGTGCGCTTCGCCTCCTCCTTGCCGGACTTCGACGCGTCATCGGCGGTCATATGGTCCACGACCCAGTCCTGCACGTCGCGGCTCTGCGCGTCGAGATCGGAGGAGGTCTTCGTCTCGATCGACTTCTTCGCCATGCCGGCGTCGACGAGCTTCGCCGTGATCTCGGGCGTCAGTTTCGCCCATTTGTTGAGCGGCGTGCGCTGGGAGATGGTGATGCCGTCCGACGGCGTGAAGATGACGGCACTGCCGGCCGTCGCCTTCGACGTGGCTGCGGCGTCTCCGGACGATGAGGCGTCGCCCTGCGTGCCGTCCTGCGCCGCGCCGCACGCCGCGCAGGAGACGAGCATGGCGAATCCCGCCGCCATGGCGATCAGTCGTGCCGCGGGATTGCTGCTGCGAAGTGCCATGGGACGGGATTCCTTTCGATCGGCTGGCTTATGCACTGCCGTCGATTGTAGTAGCATCCCCGCGGATCCGCCGGGAGGGGAGCCACGCGTGCCGCCGTCAGTCGGCGAGCGCCTTGGCGAGGTTCTCGTCGAGTGCGTCCATGAAGCCCTCGGTGTCGAGCCACGGCTCGTCGGGGCCGATGAGCATGGCGAGGTCCTTGGTCATCTGGCCGCCTTCGACGGTGGAGACGATGACCTTCTCGAGCGTCTCGGCGAAATGGCGGACCTCGGGCGTGCCGTCGAGGTCGGCGCGGTGCTTGAGGCCGCCGGTCCAGGCGAAGATCGAGGCGATCGGGTTCGTGGAGGTCTTCTCGCCCTTGAGCCAACGGCGGTAGTGGCGGGTGACGGTGCCGTGGGCGGCCTCGGCTTCGACGGTCTGCCCGTCGGGGGTCATCAGCACGGAGGTCATGAGGCCGAGGGAGCCGAAGCCCTGGGCGACGGAGTCGGACTGCACGTCGCCGTCGTAGTTCTTGCAGGCCCAGATGTAGCCGCCGTGCCATTTGAGCGAGCTGGCGACCATGTCGTCGATGAGGCGGTGCTCGTAGGTGAGACCCTCCGCCTCGAAGCGCTCCTTGTATTCGGTCTCGTAGATCTCGGCGAAGATGTCCTTGAACTGGCCGTCGTACGCCTTGAGGATCGTGTTCTTCGTGGACAGGTACACGGGGTAGTGGCGCATGAGGCCGTAGTTGAAGCAGGCGCGCGCGAAGCCGCGGATCGAATCGTTGACGTTGTACTGCACCTGGGCGACGCCGCCGTCGGGGCCGTAGTCGTAGACCACGTGCTGGATCGGTTCGGAGCCGTCTTCCGGCGTGAAGGTCACGGTGAGGCGTCCGGCTCCCGGCACCTTGAAGTCGGTGGCCTTGTACTGGTCGCCGAAGGCGTGGCGGGCGACGACGATCGGCTTGGTCCAGCCGGGCACGAGGCGCGGCACGTTGCTCATGACGATCGGCTCGCGGAAGATGGTGCCGCCGAGGATGTTGCGGATCGTGCCGTTGGGGGACTTCCACATCTTTTTCAGCCCGAACTCCTTGACGCGCGCCTCGTCGGGGGTGATCGTCGCGCACTTGACGCCCACGTGCTCGCGCTGGATGGCGTGAGCCGCGTCGATGGTGACCTGGTCGTCGGTGGCGTCGCGGTTCTCGATGCCCAGATCGTAGTAGTCGAGATCCACGTCGAGGTACGGCAGGATGAGACGGTTCTTGATGTCCTTCCAGATGACGCGCGTCATCTCGTCGCCGTCGAGCTCGACGACCTTGCCTTCGACCTTGATTCTGGCCATGCTTCCTCCTGACAGTTCGGTTGAGACATTGCCATTCCTAGCGCAGGAATGTAACGCCGCGGGCGGGCGTTCGATTATATGAGATGGCGGGCGGGACGCAGCGCGCCGCCGTCCCGCGCGCGCATTAGTCTCGGAGGCATGTCTCAGGAAATTGAAATCGGTTTGGGCAAGAAGGGCCGCATGGCCTACTCGCTGGACGATGTCTCGATCGTCCCCTCCCGCAGGACGCGCGACCCGCAGGACGTCTCCACGTCCTGGCAGGTCGACGCCTACGAGTTCGACGTGCCGGTCATCGGCGCCCCGATGGACTCGGTGACGAGCCCGGCCACCGCGATCGCGATGGGCAAGCTCGGCGCGCTCGGCGTGCTCGACCTCGAGGGTCTGTGGACCCGCTACGACGATCCGGAACCGTATCTCAAGGAGATCGCGGACCTGCCGGCCGAGGGCGCGACCCGCCGAATCCAGGAGATCTACGCGGAGCCGATCAAGCCGGAGCTCATCGTCAGGCGCCTGCACGAGATCCGCGACGCCGGCGTCACCGTGGCCGGCGCGCTCTCCCCGCAGCGCACCCAGCAGTTCTACTCGACCGTGGTCGAGGCGGGCGTCGACCTGTTCGTGATCCGCGGCACCGCCGTGTCCGCCGAGCACGTCTCGCAGGACCACGAGCCGCTCAACCTCAAGCAGTTCATCTACGATCTGGACGTGCCGGTCATCGTCGGCGGCGCCGCCAACTACACGGCCGCCCTGCACCTGATGCGCACGGGCGCGGCCGGCGTGCTCGTCGGCTTCGGCGGCGGCGCCGTGTCCGCCACGCGCCAGACGATCGGCGTCGAGGCGCCGATGGCGACCGCCATCGCCGACGTGGCCGAGGCCCGCCGCGACTACATGGACGAGTCGGGCGGCCGCTACGTGCAGCTCATCGCCGACGGCGGCATGGGTGACTCCGGCAGCTTCGTCAAGGCGCTCGCCCTCGGCGCCGACGCGGTCATGCTCGGCGCGCCGCTCGCCCGCGCCACCGAGGCTCCGGGCCGCGGCAAGCACTGGGGCGCCGAGGCGCGCCACCAGACGCTGCCGCGCGGCTTCCGCACCGACGTCGGCACGGTCGCGCCGCTCGAGCAGATCCTGTTCGGACCGAGCCACACCGCCGACGGCACCACGAACTTCGTCGGCGCGCTGCGCCGTGCGATGGCGTCCACCGGATACGTGGACGTGAAGAACTTCCAGCGTTGCGGCGTGGTCGTCACGCCGTACGCCGGCCGTCGCTGAGACGGCGCCGTCAGGGCAGGATTATCCACCGTGTTATCCACGGTGATGCACCGGGGTCCCGCGTCCGTTGACGCGGGACCTTTCGCATGATGGGATGGGTCTACGCCACGTCCCGACGTGGGATGGGCGTAAGACCCGGACGAAGGAGCCCATCATGCAGCCAGTGCAATACGTCATCTTCCCGTCGGCCGGATTCGTGCACGGCCGCACGCCGCCCGTCTACGAGGGCGTCATCCACGTCGAACTGTCCGCCGAACCGGTGCCGTACCGCATCGTCGCCGTCATCGACGACGCGATGACGGACGGGCAGATGCACGCGATGGCCGTATCCGGCTGCCGCGTCGCATGCCTCGCCGCCGACGTGATGCGCGGCAGTCTGTCGCCGGCGATTCTGCGGCGGGCGGTGGAGCCGTCATGCGTCGGCAAGCTGGAGACCATGGCGTACATGATGGACGGCAGGATGCGCGTCGACGACGCCTACCGGGCGCGGATGCGCTACCTGCCGGTCGTGCCGTTCTCCGTGGACGGGATGCTGGTGAGCGCCGTCGCGCTTGAACTTGCCGTCCACCTTTCCGTCGGCGGGGAATCCTACTGGTCGAACCTCAGGTTCGAGGTGCGCGGGTCGCGATGGATGTGCACGGTCGCCGACATCGGATAGCGGCGAGCCGCCTCGCCGGCATGAGGACGTGCGGTCGCCGGCATGGCTGATACCGGACCGGGTATAGTCTGGTGTCCATGTTGCGTGAGTATATTTCCGACCCCGAGTATGTGACCAACGACGACGACACGATCTTCTCGCTGCTCGCCGCCCGCGCCGAAAGCGCACCCGATGACGAGATCGCCGAATACCAGGACGACGACCGACGCTGGCATTCGGTGACGGCGTCCGAGATGCTGGAACGCGTGCGCGCCGTGGCGAAGGGCCTGCTCGGACTGGGCGTGCGTCCCGGCACCATGGTCGCCATCTACTCGGCCACCTGCTACGAGTGGGGCGTGACGGACTTCGCCTGCGCGGCCATCGGCGCGGTCAGCGTGCCGATCTACGAGACCGACTCGGAACGCCAGGCCGCCTCGATCATCGAGGACACCGCGCCGCTCATCGCCTTCGCCGGCGACCAGGCGCACGCGCAGACCCTCGAACAGGTACGCGACGAGGTCAAGAGCCTCGAATACGTGTTCAACTTCAAGGCGAACGGCCTCGACGCGGTCGCCGACTTCGGGGCGAACGTCGCCGACGAGGAGCTCGACGCGGCCATCGCGCGCGTCAAGGCCGACGACATGACGACCATCGTCTACACGTCCGGCTCCACCGGCAAGCCGAAGGGCGCGATGCTGTCCAACCGCAACTTCACGCACATCGTGAAGAACGGCTACATCATCCTCGAGGACATGCTCTACAACCCGAACCGCCTGCTGCTGTTCCTCCCGCTGGCGCACTGCTTCGCCCGCTACATCCAGTACGTGGCCATCGGCGGCCACGGCGTCGTCGGCTACATCCCCGGGGCCAAGCACCTGCTCGCCGACCTGCGCTCGTTCAAGCCCACCTACCTGCTCGGCGTGCCCCGCGTGTTCGAGAAGGTGTACAACGCGGCCTCGCAGAAGGCCGGCAACGGCATCGCCGGCCGCGTGTTCGCCGCCGCCTACCGGCATTTCGTCCAGTGGTCGAAGGACACGCAGGCGGGCAAGGCCCATTCGCCAATCGCCCGCATCCAGCACTCGTTCTACATGGGCACGGTGGGCAAGTCGGTGCGTTCCGCCCTCGGCCCCAACCTCGCGTGGCTGGCGTGCGGCGGCGCCCCGCTCAACCCGGACCTCGCGCACTTCTTCAACGGCATGGACGGCATCACGTTCATCCAGGGCTACGGCATGACCGAGACCGCGGCCCCGATGCTCGTCAACTGGCAGGACGCCAACAAGGTCGGCTCCGTCGGCAAGCCTGGCCCCGGCATGGGCGTACGCCAGGGCGAGGGCGACGAACTGCTGCTCACCGGCCCGAACGTGTTCCTCGGCTACTATAAGCAGCCCGAGCTCACCGCCGAGACGAAGACCGCCGACGGATGGATCCGCACCGGCGACCTCGGCACGATCGACGACGACGGCTTCGTCTTCATCACCGGCCGCAAGAAGGACATCATCATCACTGCCGGCGGCAAGAACGTGAGCCCAGCTCCCATGGAGGAGACCATCGCCACCTGCCCGATTGTCGACCACGCGGTCGTCGTCGGCGACGGCAAGCCGTTCATCTCCGCGCTCATCGAACTCGACCCGGAGATGACCCGTTCCTGGCTCGCCTCCCAGGGACTCGACCAGGACGCGCCGATGTCCGAGATCGCGACGAACGACGCGGTGCGCGCGTTCGTCCAGCAGTACGTCGACAAGGCCAATGCGAACGTCTCGCGCGCCGAATCGGTGCGCAAGTTCGCGATCCTCGACGAGGAGTTCAGCCAGGAGAAGGGTACGCTGACGCCGAGCATGAAGGTCGTGCGCCCGAAGGTGCTCAAGCGCTACGAGGACGTGATCGAGCATGAGATCTACACGCCCCGCAACCCCGGCAAGCCGCTGCCAGCCACCGTGCGCATCCTCGACAAGACCACCGAATCGGTCAAGCGCACCGCCGAGACCGTCAAGCAGGCGTCCGAGACCGTCAACCCCAAGAGCCTGCGCTCCGCCTACGAGCAGGCCAAGGAGAACGTGTCTGATTCGCTTGCTACCGTGTCCGAGAAGATCAAGCGCCAGCCGGAAGGCGCGGACGGGAACGACGACGCCGCTTCCCCCGCCGACCGTGCCGACGGCCGCGACACCACCGAAACCACCGACAACGAGGAGAACTAGCCTTGGCCATCCGTGAGATCCGCATCGTCCCCGACCCCGTGCTGCGCACCCCCTGCGACGAGATCCGCGAGATCACGCCCGCCGTGCGCCGGCTGGTCGACGACCTGCTCGAGACCGTCGACGATCCGGGGCGCGCCGGCCTGTCCGCCAACCAGATCGGCGTGAGCCTCAGGGCCTTCTCCTACAACATCGACGGGAAAATCGGCTACATCCTCAACCCGGTGCTTGAGGAGACCCGCGGCGAACAGTACGGCGACGAGGGATGCCTGTCCGTGCCCGGACTGTGGTACAAGACGCGCCGCGCTGACTACGCGCGCGTGCGCGGCATCGACCTCGACGGCAAGGAGATCGTGCTGGAGGGGACCGGGCTCATGGGCCGCATGCTTCAGCACGAGACCGACCACCTCGACGGCCACGTCTACCTCGACCGTCTGGAGAAGGAGGAGCGCCGCGCGGCGCTGAAGTACATGCGCGAACACCAGAAGTGACGTCTGGCCCGCAACGGGCGGACGACCGCGGGGAACACCGCGGAAGACAAGGGGACCATCGGCCGATGAAGCGGTTCGGCAGCGCCGACGGTTCCCTTTTCCATGTGGTGTGCTATTCTGCCGCCTTGTGCGCCAACCGGCGAGGAGCGGAGTCGCAGCCGCTCCGGACCACCCAATATCGTCAACCGGCGTGCGAAGAATTCGCGTCATGCCCGCGACGGCCTGTGTCGGTCGGTCCGAGCCCGTGGACCACGGGAAGGACTGCACGCAGGTGCGCATGACCAGGCAATAACCGACAAGAAAGGTAGCATCACCATGGCTCAGATCACGATGAGCGAAATGCTGAAGGCCGGCCTGCACTTCGGCCACCAGACCCGCCGCTGGAACCCGAAGATGAAGCAGTTCATCCTCACCCAGCGCAACGGCATCCACATCATCAACCTGTTCAAGTCGCTCGAGATGATCGACAAGGCGTACGACTTCATCAAGACCACCGTCGCCCACAACGGCACCGTGCTCTTCGTCGGCACCAAGAAGCAGGCCCAGGAGGCCATCTCCGCCCAGGCCACCCGCGTGAACATGCCGTACGTCTCCGAGCGCTGGCTCGGCGGCATGCTGACCAACTTCCAGACCGTCTCCAAGCGCGTCAACCGCCTCAAGGAGCTCGAGGAGATGGACTTCTCCGACGTGCACGGCTCCGGTCTGACCAAGAAGGAGCTGCTGCTCCTCGAGCGCGAGAAGGACAAGCTGGAGAAGCAGCTCGGCGGCATCCGCAACATGGGCCGCACCCCGTCCGCGATGTTCGTCGTCGACATCAACAAGGAGGCGCTGGCCGTCGAGGAGGCCCACAAGCTGGGCATCCCGGTCGTCGCCATCGTCGACACCAACACCGACCCGGAGTCCGTCGACTACCCGATTCCGGCCAACGACGACGCCATCCGCGGCATCGAGCTGCTGACCAGCCTCATGGCCGACGCCGTCGCCGACGGTCTGCTGGAGCGTTCCGGCAAGGCCGCCAAGGAGGAGGGCGCCTCCGAGCAGCCGATGGCCGCTTGGGAGAAGGAGCTTCTGGAGAACCAGGACGCCACCGCCGCCCCGGCCGCCGAGGGCGAAGCCAAGGCCGAGTGAATCCCCGCTTAAGGATTCGCCAAGCGTGAACCGCTGAGGTTCGCCTACCGCTAGGATGGGAGGTGCAACAATGATTGCACCTCCTGTCGTAGGGGAATGTAATCGAGTTTTATCCCAAGGAGAACAATTTCATGGCAGCTATTACCGCCGCTCTGATCAAGCAGGTTCGTGAGGACACCGGCGCCGGCATGCTCGACGTCAAGAAGGCCCTGACCGAGGCCGAGGGCGACGTCGCCCGCGCCAAGGAGATCATCCGCGCCAAGGGCATCGCCGCGGCCGGCAAGCGCGAAGGCCGCAAGGCCCAGGAAGGCACCATCGCCTCCAAGGTCGTCGAAGGCGCCGAGGGCCAGACCGGCTACGCCGTCGAGCTGAACTCCGAGACCGACTTCGTGGCCAAGACCCCGAAGTTCGTCGAGTTCGCCGACACGATCCTCGGCTACGCCGTGGCCGCCGACGCGAGCAACGCCGACGAGCTGCTGGCCGCCAAGGCTGGCGACGAGACCGTCAAGGAGGCCATCGAGGAGGCCGCCGCCCTGTTCGGCGAGCACGTCAAGGTCGGCCAGTTCGCGAAGATCTCCGGCGAGCACGTCGAGATCTACGCCCACAAGAAGTCCGCCGAGATGCCGCCGAGCATCGTCGCGATGATCGCCACCGACAAGGCCGGCGCCGCCGTCGCGCACGAGGCCGCGCTGCAGATCTCCGCGATGGGCGCCAAGTGGCTGACCCGCGAGGACGTCCCGGCCGACGTGGTCGAGTCCGAGCGTCGCGTCGCCACCGAGAAGTCCCTCGCCGAGGGCAAGCCGGAGAAGATCGTCCCGAAGATCGTCGAGGGCCGTCTCAACGCCTTCTTCAAGGAGGTCGTCCTCCTCGAGCAGCCGTTCGTCAAGGATCCGTCCAAGACCGTCGGCAAGCTCTTCGACGAGGTCGGCGGCAAGGCCGTGGCCTTCGCCCGCGTCGAGGTCGGCAAGGGCGAGGAGGCCTGAGGCACTCTCCCGTATCCCGTCGGATCGGCCTCCAAGGCCGGCTGACGGCCATGCGACACGCTGAATGATGGCGGCCGCGCATCCCCGTGGTGCGCGGCCGCCATCATATTCCAGGAAAACCCGCGGAACCGACGGGGCAAGAGAACAAGAAGGAACGAAGGGGAAGACCGATCATGGACGCCGACGAGAAACGCCTCGGATATGTGCCCGCGACGCGAGCCACCGCCGTGGGACTGCTCGCCATCGTGGTGTGGAGCCTCATGACCGCATTGGTGCGCGTCGTCGCCGAATCGTTCGGCGCGACGCTCGGATCGGCGCTCATCTACACGGCCGGCGTCGCCCTGCTGCTCGTCTTCCACCGTCCCGCGCCGCTCGCGCGCTACCCGAAGAGGTATCTGATGGTCGGGGGAGCGCTCTTCGTGTTCTACGAATCCTCCATCTCCCTGTCCATCGGTCTGGCATCCACCGCCGAGCAATCCGTCGAGGTGAGCCTCGTCAACTACCTGTGGCCCACGCTGATGGTGCTGCTCGCCGCCGCCATCGGCAGGCCGCGGCGCAAGGGCGCCGTATGGCGGGCGATCCCGGGCGCCGTCGTCGCCACCATGGGCGTCGCGCTTGCCGTGGGCGGCAACAGCGGGCTGGACGTCGGCGCGGCCCTCGGCCACGTCGCCTCCGATCCGCTGCCGTACCTGCTCGCCTTCCTCGGCGCGTTCGCATGGTCCCTCTACGCGGTGATCACCCCCGCCATGTCCGACGGTCTGGACGGCACATCGGTGTTCTTCCCCGGTGTGGCGGTCGTATTGTGGATCATCCATCTCACCTCCGGCGAAGGAATGCCCGACGCGGTCCCCGGACCACTCGCCTGGGCCGCCGTCGTCGCATCCGCGGCGGTCATCGCCGGCGGATACGCGTTCTGGGGGTACGGCATCCTGCACGGGAGCCTCAAGACGCTCGCCGTCGCCTCGTATGCGACCCCCGTGCTGTCCGTGGCCGCCAGCGCGGTCATCCTCGGCCTGTCGCTGACGCTGCCGTTCTGGTGCGGCGCGCTGCTCGTCGTCGCCGGTTCCGTGCTCAACTGGCTCGCGGAACGGCTGGGCGGGAACAAGGCCTGATCCCAGCCGGCATGCGCGCCGCCGCCGGCTTGAGTGCTGTCGTGAACGGCGGATAACCTGTCAGATGGTAATTTTCGTGGAAGCGCGGCAACAGGCGGGGTCTCGCCATGCCGGGCATCCGAGGACGAAAGGGTGTAACAGTATGACTGGCAACGAGGCGAAGGACAAGCCGCGCAGGGTGCTGCTCAAGCTGTCGGGCGAGGCGTTCGGCGGCGGCAGGGTCGGCATCGACACCAAGGTGATCCGCCGCATCGCCGAGGAGATCGTCCCCGCGGTCCGGCAGGGCGTGCAGGTCGCCATCGTGACGGGCGGCGGCAACTTCTTCCGCGGCGCCGAACTGCAGCAGGCCGGCATCGACCGTTCCCGCGGCGACTACATGGGCATGCTCGGCACCGTGATGAACTGCCTCGCCCTCCAGGACTTCCTCGAGCAGGAGGGGCAGGCCACCCGCGTGCAGACCGCCATCACCATGGGCCAGGTCGCCGAGCCGTACATCCCGCTCAAGGCCATCCGTCATCTGGAGAAGGGCCGCGTGGTCATCTTCGGCGCCGGCGCCGGCATGCCGTACTTCTCCACCGACACCGTCTCCATCCAGCGTTCGCTGGAGATCCACTGCGACGAGGTCCTCATGGGCAAGAACGGCGTCGACGGCGTCTACACCGCCGACCCGCGCAGGAACGCCGACGCCAAGCGCTTCGAGACGCTGAGCTACAACCGCGCCCTGGTCGACAACCTCGCCGTCATGGACGCCTCCGCGCTGTCCATGGCCCGCGACAACAAGAAGCGCATCCGCGTCTTCGGCCTCGAGGAGCCGGGCAACGTGACCCGCGCCCTGCTCGGCGAGGAGATCGGCACGCTCGTGTCCACCGCGGAATCGCGCGTGGCGGAATAGGCCGAATCCGCTTCGAGACCCTACAATCGGTAGGGACACAACCGTAAACGAACCGTTCGCAGACGAACAGCAAGGAGCACAACATGGCAAACGTCATCGATCAGGCCAAGGAGCAGATGGCCAAGACCGTCGAGAACACCAAGGAGAACTTCGCGGGCATCCGCACCGGCCGCGCCAACCCGGCCCTCCTCAACGGCATCGTGGTCGATTACTACGGCGCCCCCACGCCGATCAAGGCCGTCGCCTCCATCGGCGTGCCGGAGCCGCGCACCCTTTCCGTCACCCCGTTCGACGCCTCCCAGGCGGGCGCCGTCGAGAAGGCGATCCGCAACTCCGACCTCGGCGTCAGCCCGAACCGCGACGGCAACGTGATCCGCATCACGATGCCGGAACTCACCGAGGAACGCCGCAAGGAGTACGTCAAGCTCGCCAAGGCGAAGGCCGAGGACGGCAAGGTCGCGGTGCGCAACATCCGCCGCAAGACCAAGGAAGGCATCGACAAGTCCGTCAAGGACGGCGACATGGGCGAGGACGAGGGCGATCGTCTCCTCAAGGACCTCGACAAGGTCACCAAGTCCGTCACCGACGAGATCGACACCCTGCTGGAGACCAAGCAGAAGGAGATCATGGAGGTCTGAGCCTCCGTACGCCGTTATGGAACGCAACGAACAACTCCACGAAGAGGCCGAAGTCGCACTCGACGAGATCAACAAGAAGACCGGCCGGAACATGCCTCAGGCGGTAGGAACCGCCGTCGTCCTGATCGCCGTCATCCTCGCCGCGATGCTGCTCAGCATCGACCTGTTCGTGGCGTTGATCGTCGTGTTCATGATTCTCGCCCTGTGGGAGCTGCGCGTCGACTTCGCGACCGTCGGCCTGCACATCCCGTTCGTCATGCTGTGCGTCTGCTCGGCGGCGACCCTGTTCGCCACCTACTACGCGCCGTTGCACGTCGTCGCGATGGCGTTGTGCGCGATGGCGTCGATCATGCTCGTCTCCATGACGGCGACCGCCAAGCTGAGCTTCGGCAACCGCCTGTCGCTCGCCGTGGCGGACAAGCTCTCCAACACGGAGGCGGGCGCGCGCCTCGAATCCTCGTTCAACCACGAGGGCGGCGAACAGCACCACTCCCGGCTGAGCCACGTGTCCGTGTCGGTGCTCACCGTGCTGTACATCCCCGTGCTCGCCGCGTGCATCGTCATGCCGCTGACCTTCCACGGGCATCCGGTCGCCCACGCGATCATGCTCGTGTTCCTGCCGGCCCTGTCCGACACCGGCGGCCTGTTCGCCGGCGCGTGGCTCGGCAAGCACAAGCTCTCCCCGCGCATCTCCCCGAAGAAGAGCTGGGAGGGTCTCGCCGGATCGGTGCTGTTCGCCATGGCCGGCGCGTTCGCCGTCATGTTCTGCACGTACACGTCGGATGTGTGGGCCGCCATGTGGTGGGTGCCCGTGCTCGAAGGCGTGCTCGTCGGCGTGACCGGCACGTTCGGCGACCTGTGTGCCTCGATGATCAAGCGCGACCTCGGCATCAAGGACATGGGCCATCTGCTCAAAGGCCACGGCGGCGTGATGGACCGCGTCGACTCCATCCTCATGGCGGCGCCGTTCACCTGCATCCTCCTGTGGTTCACCGGTCTGTGACGGCGATGACGCGGTGATGCCGATGACCGAGGCCGGTGAGGAACCGGACGATTCCCGGGCCGGACAGTCGTGACGATTGTCCGGCCCGTTCCGCATTTTCGCGGGTGAACCGCGACGGACGACGAATGACGACACACGACGAAACGTGACGAAAGGAAGCCGACCATGACCGACCAGAACATCATTGCCGACGGGGACGCCCCCGAGACCGGCATCACGCCGGGAGGCACCACCGGCGCGTTCCGCGACGTGCTGTCCAAGGACCACGCACGCCGCGGCAAGCCGCCGCTGCATTTCGCCGACATGACGCCCGAACAGCGCGTCGAGACCGCGAAAGAGCTCGGCATGCCGAAGTTCCGCGTCAAGCAGCTCGCCAACCACTACTATGGGCGCTTCGACGTGAACGCCGCCGAATTCACCGACTTCCCGGCCGCCAAACGCGACGAGGCGGCGGCCGCGTTCTTCCCCGAACTCATCCACGAGGTCACCCGTCAGGTGGCGGACAACGGCACCACGATCAAGACGCTGTGGCGCCTGTTCGACGGCTCCCACATCGAATCGGTGCTCATGCGCTATCCGACGCGCACCACGCTGTGCATCTCCTCGCAGGTCGGCTGCGGCATGGGATGCCCGTTCTGCGCCACCGGCAAGCTCGGCCTCACCCGCAACATGTCCGCGGGGGAGATCCTCGAACAGGTGCGCGTCGCCGCGCGCATGATGCGCGACGGCGAGGTCTCCGGCGGCCCCGGACGTCTGAGCAACATCGTGTTCATGGGCATGGGCGAACCGATGGGCAACTACCGTTCCGTCCTGTCCGCCGTGCGCCAGATCTCCGCCATGCCGCCCGAGGGCTTCGGCATCTCCGCGCGCAACATCACCGTCTCCACGGTGGGCGTCGTGCCCGGCATCAGGAAGCTCGCCGCCGAAGGCATCCCGGTGCGCCTCGCCGTCTCCCTGCATGCGCCGAGCGACGAGCTGCGCGACGAGCTCGTGCCGATGAACAAGCGTTTCGACACCACGCAGGTGCTCGACGCCGCGCACGACTACTGGCTGGCCTCCAAGCGCCGCGTCAGCATCGAATACGCGCTGATGCGCGGCATCAACGACCAGGCCGAGCACGCGCGTCTGCTCGCCAAGCGGCTCAACCATTACGGCGACGACTGGGCGCATGTGAACCCGATCCCGCTCAACCCGATCGAAGGGTCCCGCTGGACCGCCTCCAAGCCGGAGGACGAGGCGCGGTTCCTCGAGATCCTGCACGACGCGGGCATCACCGCCACCCTGCGCGACACCCGCGGCCAGGACATCGACGGCGCCTGCGGGCAGCTCGCCGCCAAGACCCGGGAGGCGTTCGAGCGCGCGAAGTGAGACGCCGGCCGCCCGTACGGCGCGCGGCCGGTAGTCTGGGGTGTCGTACAGAAGAAAACCTTGCGAACAGGGGAGTGGAGTTATGTCGCTGGCGGTTCGAGTCATCCCGTGCCTGGACGTCGATGCCGGACGAGTGGTCAAAGGCGTGCATTTCGAGAATCTGAAGGACGCCGGCGACCCGGTGGAGCTCGCCGCCGAATACTACCGGCAGGGCGCCGACGAGCTCACCTTCCTCGACGTGACCGCCTCCAGCTCGCACCGCAACACGATGATCGACGTCGTGTCGCGCACCGCCGAGCAGGTGTTCATCCCCATGACCGTGGGCGGCGGCGTGCGCACCCCGGAGGACGTGGATTCGCTGCTGCGTTGCGGCGCCGACAAGGTGGGCGTCAACACGGCGGCCATCAACGATCCGACGCTCATCAGCCGCGTCGCCGGACGCTTCGGCAACCAGGTGCTGGTCCTGTCCGTCGACGCGCGCCGCGAGAAGGGCGAGCAGCACACGCAATCCGGTTTCGAGGTCACGACGATGGGCGGCCGCAAATCCACCGGCATCGACGCGATCTGGTGGGTGAAGCGCGCCGAGGAGCTGGGAGCCGGCGAGATTCTCCTCAACTCGATGGATGCCGACGGCACGAAAGAGGGTTTCGACCTGGAGATGATCCGCGCCGTGCGCAAGGAGGTCAAGATCCCGATCATCGCCTCCGGCGGCGCCGGCAAGGTCGAGGACTTCCCTCCCGCCATCGAGGCAGGGGCGAATGCGGTGCTCGCCGCATCGGTCTTCCACTTCGGGCTCATGACCATCGCCGACGTGAAGGCGGAGCTCAAACGCCACGGCTACACGGTGCGCTGAGACGCGCGCGGGCATACGGCGTCGGACACATACGGACATACGGAATCGACGGAAAGACTGCAATGACGGACACCATCTACGACAATGCGACCGAACTCGACCCCCGCATCGCCGCGCGGCTCAAGCGCGACGCGAAGGGTCTCGTGGCGGCGGTCGTCCAGCAATACGACACGCGTGAAGTGCTTATGGTCGGCTACATGAACGACGAGGCGCTCCGACGCACGCTCACCACCGGCCGCGTGACCTTCTGGTCACGCTCCCGTCAGGAATACTGGCGCAAGGGCGACACGTCGGGCCACGTGCAGTACGTGAAGGGCGTGTCCCTGGACTGCGACGGCGACGCGCTGCTCGTCGAGGTCGACCAGGTGGGTGCCGCCTGCCACACCGGCAAGCGCAGCTGCTTCCTCGAAGGAGGGCCGCTGCCGGTGGTCGTCGGCCACCGCACGCCGGAACAGGCCGACGTCTCCGGCGCTTCCGAGCGCGAAGGGCACGCGGACGATACGGAAACGGAGGCACGGGCATGACCGAGTGCAGCGTCGAACATCTCAACTGGGGCGGCACGTGGCCGACCCGCGAACAGTTCCTCGAACTGGCGGGCGAAGGCTACCGTGTGATTCCGATCGTGCGCCGTCTGCTCGCCGACTCGCTCACTCCGGTCGGCTTCTACGAGCGCCTCGCCGGCGGCCGCACCGGTACGTTCATCCTTGAATCCGCCGAATACGGCGGCTCCTGGAGCCGATACAGCTTCATCGGCGTGAACTCGATGGCGCAGCTGCGCGCCGACAAGGACGGCAACGCCGACTGGTTGGGCACTGTGCCCGCCGGAGTCCCCACGCACGGCGACGTGGTCGAGGTCGCGCACGCCACGCTGAAGACGCTCAAGGCGCCGCGCGTCGAGGGACTGCCGAATCTCACGTCCGGTCTGGTCGGCACCGTCGGCTGGGACGCGATCCGCCACTGGGAGCCGACGCTGCGCGCCACCGCGCCGAACGAGACCGGCCAGCCGGAGATGGTGCTCGCCCTCGCCACCGACATCGCCGTCGTCGACCACGTGTCCGGTTCGGTGTGGCTCATCGCCAACGCGGTGAACGTGGACGACAAGCCCACCCGCGCCGACATCGCCTACGACCAGGCCGTCAGGCGCCTCGACCGCATGCAGGAGAACGCGGCCACGCCCACGCCGGGGGAGGCCCGCGTCAGCGCGCTCGACACCTCCGTCAGGCAGCCCGAACTGCGGTTCCGCACCCCCAAGGAGGTGTACGAGAAGGCGGTGGAGGCCACCCGGCAGCACATCATCGACGGCGACGTGTTCCAGACGGTCATCTCCCAGCGTCTCGACATCGACTCGCCCGCCGACCCGTTCGACGTCTACCGCGTGCTGCGCACGCTCAACCCGAGCCCGTACATGTACTTCATGGCGTTGACCGACGCCGAGGGCCGCGACTTCAACGTGATCGGCTCCAGCCCGGAGACGCTCATCAAGGTGGACGACGGCCATGCGCTCACCTTCCCGATCGCCGGCTCCCGTCCGCGCGGCAAGACCCCTGAGGAGGACGCGCGCCTCGCCAAGGAGCTGCTCGCCGATCCGAAGGAGCGCAGCGAGCACATCATGCTCGTCGACCTGTCGCGCAACGACCTGAGCAAGGTGTGCAGGCCGGAGACCGTCGAAGTGGTGTCCCTCATGGACATCAAGCGGTTCAGCCACATCATGCACATCTGCTCGACCGTCACCGGCGAGGTCAATCCGGACATGACCGCGTTCGACGTGTTCATGTCGGCGTTCCCCGCGGGCACGCTGTCCGGAGCGCCGAAGCCGCGCGCCATCGAGATCATCGACGAGCTGGAGCCCGCCGACCGCGGCATCTACGGCGGCACCGTCGGCTACTTCGACTTCTCCGGCAACATGGACATGGCGATCGCCATCCGCACCGCGTTCCTGCGCGACCATGAGGCGAGCGTGCAGGCCGGCGCCGGACTGGTGCTCGACTCCGTGCCCGCCAACGAATGGCAGGAGACCCGCAACAAGGCGGAGGCCAGCGTCGAGGCCATCCAGATCGCCGCCCAGCTGCGCGAACTGTAGGCTCCGGAGTCTTCTCTTTCCGGGATCATCCCCCAGGGTTCAGGCGGGGAGCATGGCGAGGTCACGCGAACGTGACCGTCACCGTGCTCCCCGCCTTCTCGTCGCCGGTCCACGCGGTCGCCGCACGCGTCCACGTCATGCCGTCCGCGGCGACCTTGACGACGCCGTAGTGGCGCGCGTTGACGACGATCCACGTCGCCGTCTGCCAGACCGCACGACGTGTGTTCTCGTCGCTCAGTCCGCCCGGCACGGTGAAGGTGACGGTCGTGGCCGTCGAGCCGTCACCCGCCGTGGCGTTCCCGTCCCCGCTTTCGCCGGCGTCATCCGTCGATTGCGATGACGATTTCGATGACGATGACGCCGCCGTGACGGACGGATACGCGCCCTGCAGTCCGGCGGTCAATCCGTCCGGATCCGACGACGTGACGTCGCCCGGCAGCCTGCACCCCACGCCGGCGGCGACCTCGCCGGTCAACGACTGCGCCCAGGCGCGCGCCAACCCGTCCCATTGCGCGTACGCGTCCGGATAGCCGGACAGCTGCACCGCCTGCGCCGCGTCCTCCACGGGAATCGACTCCCAATCCGTCACCTTCACCAGTCCGTCGTAGAACGCGTTCGTCGCGTAGGTCTCGTCCATGAGTTGTTCGACCGTGCCCCACCCCTGGCTGGGACGCTGCTGGAAGAGTCCCAGCGAATCACGGTCGCCGTACTCCAGGTTCGTGAGCTTCGACTCCTGCATGGCGGTGGCGAGCGCCACCGTGGCCGCATGGTCGGGCAGTCCGCGCGTCACGCCGATCGCGGTGATGAGGCCCGCGTTGCGCGCCTGTTCGGTGGACAGCGTGTAGCTCATCACGCCGTCCGTCTGCTTCGCCATGCAGTATGCGCTCGTGTCCTTCGCGGCGGACGCCGCGTTCCCCAGATCGGCGAGCCATTGCGCGGAGAGCTTCACGACGCCCACGATCACGGCGGTGACGATGCAGATGGTGGCCACGACGACGATGAGCGCGTGGCGGAGCGCCGTCGAGCCGCGCCGCGCGCCCGGTGCCGTGCGTTTCGTCATATGGGATCGCCCCTTCCGGCTTCCGTATGTTCTTGTCCGAATCCGTGATGCCGCGTCTCACGTTACCAGCCCGATTGTGGTTGTTCGGCAAGAGAACCCTGGGAACGACCCTGATGGTTGCCCTGAACGAGGTCGGGGGAGGATAATGGGCGGCGAGTGGTTGGTTGGATGTCGTGCAGCGTATGCGGGGAGGTGCCGGTGATGATGGGACAGGACGGTGGACGGCGACGGGGAATGAGGGGAACGCGGTCCCGTCGCGTCGTCGCATGGATCGTGGCGGTCCTGATGGTCGTCGTGCTGGGCGTCGCCGGCACGTTCGCCGTGCGCACGTTGACGGGGACGGATTGGCGTTCCGGTGATGCGGCGGGGGAGACGTCGACGGATGCGACGGCTCCGAGCGCCGCCGCCGAAGCGAAGTATCCGAAGGCGGTGAGCCCGGTCGACTACAACGGCAACGGGGTTGACGATTACGCGGACATCGTCGCCGGCGCCCGCAGGGATGCGGAGAACCGGCCCGCCTACGACGACGGCTATTATGAGGGCGGCTATCCGCCGGACGACCGCGGCGCGTGCACCGATCTGGTGTGGCGCGCGTTCAAGACGGCCGGATACGATCTGAAGGCCATGGTGGACGCGGATGTGGCGGCCGATCCGGCGAGCTACGCCGCCGTCGCGCCGAACCCGGATCCGAACATCGACTTCCGTCGCACCGGCGTGCTCGACGTGTTCTTCTCGAAATACGGGGAGAAGCTGACGCTCGACCCGGCCGATCACGCGCAATGGCAGGGCGGCGACGTCGTCGTGTTCCAGAACGTCAAACACATCGGCATCGTCTCGGACAAACGCGACGCGGACGGCACCGCGTTCATCCTGCACAACATGGGCCAGCGGCAGCGTGAGAACGACTATCTCGCGTTCAGGACGCACATGACCGTCACCGGCCACTACCGTTTCGACGTGTCCAAGGTCCCGCAGAGCGTGCTGCGCCAATGGCAGCAGTGACGGTTGCGGCGGTTGCGGCGGTCCGCAGGCCGAGGACGGCGGCGGCTACCTGCCGTTCCGGGCGGATTTCGCGCGCAGTTCGGGAAGCATCACGACGAACAGGACGACCGCCATCACCGCGGTGACGAGGTCGGCGAGCGCCTGCGCGGCGATGACGCCGTCGTAGCCGAACAGGCGCGAGCCTGCGGTCAGGGTGACGGCGAGGATCAGACCTTGACGGCTGATCGACAGGACGAACGCTCCCAACGCCTTGCCGGTCGACTGGAACGTGCAGGTGGTGACCATGACGATCGCCACGCATACGAGGCTCAGCAGCTGGATGCGCAGCATGCCGGCGCCGAGCGTGACGATCCGTTCGTCGGCGATGAAGAAGCGCATGAGCTGCCGGTCGAAGACGCTCAGCACGACGGTCATGACGAGCGCGAACGAGCATAGGAACAGGTAGGCGAACCGCATGATGCCGTGCAGGCGGCGCATGTTGCGCGCCCCGTAGTTGTATCCGATGAGCGGCTGCGCGCCGAACGCGAATCCGACGAACACGAGCACGGCGATCATGACGACCTTCAGGGCGATGCCCATGGCGGCGACCGTGTCGGTGCCGTAGGGGAGGAGGAACAGGTTGACCATGACCAGGCCGACGCTCTGCGTGAGGTTCGTGATGGCGGAGGGGATGCCGATGGCGAGGATGTTGCGGACTTCGAGCGCGGTGATGTCGAGGCGGCGTTTCGCCGTTGCGGCGGCCGCGGTCGCGGTGCCGAACATGAGCCGCGGGTCGATGGACAGGTTGCGGCTGCGTTTGAGCAGGAACCAGACGAAATACGCGTCGGTGCAGATGTTGGCGATGACGGTCGCGCCTGCGGAGCCCGCAGCTCCCCAGCCGAGCCCCTGGATGAACAGGGGGTTGAGGATCATGTTGACGACGGTGCCGACGATCGAGCCGATCATGGAGGGGACGGCGTGGCCTTCGGTGCGCAGCAGGTTCGTGGGCGTCATCGAGACGATGATGAACGGCGAGCCGATGATGATGAGCGTGTAGAAGGCGGAGGCGTGCGCCCACGTGTCGTCGGTCGCGCCGAGCAGGGTGAGCATCTGCGTGCGGAAGACGAGCCCGAGCACGACGATGAGCAGTCCGGTGACGATCGCCCCGTAGAAGCAGAACACGCTCAGACGGCGTCCGTCGTCGTACCGTTTCCGGCCGAACAGTCGGGAGACGACGGAGGCGCCGCCGAGGCCGAAGATGTCGCCGAGCGCGATCATCACGGTGAACATGGGCGCGGTCAGGGAGACGCCGGCCACCATGCTCGTGTCTCCGGTGTGCGCGACGAAGTACGTGTCCATCATGTTGTAGACGAGCGTGACGAGCATGCTCAGCACGACCGGCATCGTCAACGCGAAATACGCCTTCGGGATCGGCGCCTTCTCGAACAGTTCGCTATCCACGGATTCCTGCCTTCTCCTCTTTTCCTCGTGTCATGTCGCTGTGGCCCCGCGCCGCCGAACGCAGCGCGTCGCCGCGTCAGCGGGAGTCGCGCAGGGTGACTCCCGCGGCGGCCATCTCCCTGCGCGCGGCGACTCCCAGCTCCTCGCTGACCGGCACGGTCAGATCCTCGAACACGGTGACCGGGTAGCCGAGCTTCGCCGCATCGATCGCCGTCTCCTTGACGCAATGCGATTCGGCGATGCCGACCACGTCCACCGCCTCGACGCCGGCCGCTTTGAGCGCGTTGGCGAGCGTCAGCCTCTGCTTCTGCGCCGCCTGGACCTCGTCGCGCGACTGGATGCGATCCGTATTGTCCTCGATGCCTTCGAAGCCCGAGTATGCGGCCGCGTACTGGCCCTTCTTGAAATGGTGCGCGATGCCGAGCGCGGCGATCGCCGGATGCAGTTCGGCGTTCGGCGTGCCCGCCTTGCCGTGCACCGGCCATGTGTCCACGAAATCGGGATGCTCCGACCAATGACCGCCCGGCTCGATATGCCAGTCCTGCGTCGTTGCGATATACACGTAGTCGTCGCGATGCGCCTCCACATACGCGGCGATGCGCTTCGCGACCGCATCGCCTCCCTCGACGCCGAGCTCGCCGCCCTCGCAGAACGTCGGCTGCACGTCCACCACGATCAACGCCCTACTCGCCATGATTGCCTCCCGTATTGTTCGTATTTGTTCGTCTTCGCCGCCGGCGGCGGCATGTCCATCATCACTGTAATGGTCCGGGGCCGACCATGCGCGACCGGAGTCCACGCGCGCGGCACGATCCGCATCCGCCACCGCTGTGCGTGTACGCGTGTATCCATAGGATGGTGGCCCATGCGCGAGAAGATGAACGAGAGGACGCGCCGCCGCGCCGTCCTCGGCCTGCCGTTGCTGTTCTGGGGCCTGTGGCTGGCCCTGCTGATCCTATGGATGGGCAGGTTCGTCATCTCGTTCATGTCCATGTACCTCGTCAAGGACCTGCACGTGGACGCGGGACTCGCCGGCACCATCGTCTCCATGTACGGGTTCGGCGGCATCTTCGGCTGCCTGTTCGGCGGCTCCCTGTCCGACCGGTTCGGCCGCCCGGCCATGATCATCTCCGGCGAGCTCGGCTCGGCGGCGATGCTCGTGCTCCTCTCGTTCATCGACGATCCGACGCTTATGGGCGCGATGCTGCTCGTCTACGGTGCGATTTCCTCCATCCCCACGCCGGCCATCGCCGCGTACATCGCCGACGTGGTCCCGATGCGCGACCAGAAACGCGCATACACGCTGCAGACATGGGCGGTGAACTTCGGCTTCGCCACGGGGCCGATCATCGCGAACCAGCTCGTCAAGATTTCATACACGCTCATGTTCTACGCGGAAGCCATCATCCTCGTGGTCGCCACCGGACTGCTCTCGTTCTTCTTCCACGAGGCGCGCGTGCACACGCCGAAAGCCCCGGAAGCCGGCGTCGCCGGGAGACATCCCACAGCCGCCGACGGGAAGCGCGGCACGAACGTCTCGATGCTCGGCAACTACCGTCGCGCGCTCGCCGACTGGCCGTTCATGTCGATGGTCGTGCTCATGTTCGCCTACACGATCGCGTACTTCCAGATGACCAGCGGCCTGCCGATCGCGATGACCAGCCTCGGCATGGGCACGGACCAGTATTCGGTGCTGCTGACCATCAACGGCGCCATGCTGTGCCTGCTGCAGATCCCCGCCATCGCCGTGTTCAACCGGATGAGCAACACGCGCGTCCTCGTGCTCGGCATGCTGATGACGGCCGTCGGATACATGTTCCAAATCGGCGCGACCACATGGCACGCCTTCGCGATCGCCACCGTCCTGTGGACGTTCGGCGAACTGGGCACGTTCCCGATCGCCGCGACCACCGTCGCGAACCTCGCCCCGGCCGAGGCGCGCGGCACCTACCAGGGCCTGTACAACCTGGTCTGGGCGTTGTCGAACGGGGCGGCGCCGCTGATTGGCGGGTGGATCATCAGCGGATTCGGAAGCCGCGCGCTCTGGATCTGCTGCACGGTGATGTTCCTGCTCGTCGCCGCCGGACTCCACGCCACGAAGGGCGCCCGAGAACGCGCCATCACCCGCAACCTGCGCGCCGCCGACCTGGAAGAGTAGCAGGCAGGGACGGCGGCGCACGGAATGCCGTCCGCCGTCACATGCGGTTGTCGTAATATGACCTGACGATCATCGAGACCGTCGTGTGAATGACGAGTGCGGCGAGGAATCCGAGCCCCACGTACATGAGCGGCTTCGAGCCGAACGCGAACGACGCCTCCATAAGCAGGACCTCGGCTCCGACGCACACCAGGACCATGATTCGTGAGGTCGTGGCCGCGGCTTTTGTCTTGATGAGCAGTTCGCGTTCGTCCTCGCGTGGAACCGAGAACGGATCTCGTTCAGTCACGATGCCGCCGATCAGGAAGACCACGACGGGGACGAGCCACCACAGGCTGGATGTCCACCATCCTCTGAATGCCGCGCCCGCCCAGCCGTAGCGGATGCCTCCGGCGATGATGAACACCGCCATCCACGCGAGTACGATGCCCGCCGCGGCGAACATCCGAATCCGTGTCCACCGTGTCTGCCTGGACGTGGGCCGTGATGCGAGCCGTGTCGTCTGCGGTTCGTCGCCAGCCGACGTGCAAGGTCGGACGAACGCCGTGATAATCAGTCCGAGTCCTGCCAGGGTCAGCATTGCACATGTCGTCATGGACAGCCACAAGGGGACGGGGATGAGACGGGGATCGTCGATGAGCATCCCAACGCCGGACAATCCGATCGTCGTCACGGCCATGCCGACCCACAGTATGTCCATTCGGGCCACGCCTCTCCTCTTCGTCCTGTCCGGGACGTTCGCCTCGCTGTCTTTCCTGTCATCGTTATTGTTGTGCCTACGCATAGCCGTGCTCCTTGTCTTCGATGAGTCTGTTTTCCTCGAGCAGGCACAGGTCCTCAACGGTGACACCGAACACCCGTGCCATCCGGTAGGCGAGCATGAGCGAAGGGCTGTATCGACCTTTCTCGATGGAGATGATGGTGCGCGACGACACATACACCATATCCGCCAGCTCCTGTTGCGTCATATCCGCCATCCTGCGGTACTCGCGGACCTTGGTCTTCATGATGTCCCGATCACCGCCTTCCTTCATTGGCGTGCGATAGTCCTGATGGATGATTCAAACGGTCAGGGAATCTGAAGTTCCCTTCATGTGAAGTCAACTTCAGCTTATCACATCGTGAAAGAGACACGCAATGCGGAAGTCAGGGGTTATTCGGCGCTATGGCCTGTTTCTTCGTCAGGGTGAGGTCATGGTCAGCCGCCGCCAACCGGTCGCGGATCTCGGCGAGCAGCTCGACGGTGCGCTCCTCGGGAGAGACCTCGGGCTCCTTCGCCTTCTCGTCCTCCTCCTGCTTGAGCTTCGCCTTGACGAGCATCGCGTCGGTCATGTCACGGAACTTGTTGATCGGCACGAGGATGAAGAAGTACACGGCCACGGCGATGACGAGGAAGTTGAGCAGCGCGCCCAGGATCGCGCCGAGCGAAACGGTCGCTCCGTTGAACGTGAATGCGAGCAGGCCGCTCATGTCCGGTTTGCCGAACACCATCGCGATGAGCGGATTGATGAGACTGTCCACGATCGCGTTCACCACGGAGGTGACCGCGCTGCCCATGACCACGCCCACCGCCATGTCGATCATGTTGCCGCGTGAGATGAACTTCTTGAACCCGTCGATCATGTCCTTCTCCTTCGTGTTGTTCATAGGATCATCCCCGCGATTATCCCGATTTCGGCGGACTTCGGGCAATCGTCCCCGATAATGCACAACATGGTGATCATCACAAACGACAGAACAATATCAACAACGTGTTGATTATCATAATGTGCGAATCGACGCTTCTCACGCACGTATAGTGGACGATGAAACGAACACGATGACGGGGCATCCGCCGAAGGAAGGAAGACATCATGGCCGATACGGCTGACGACAAGCAAGGCGGCGACGCGACGAAGCAGCAGGCATCGGCGACGACGCAGGCGAAATTGCCGGAACCATATGAGAAGACCACGCGCCACGTCATCGACATCGACGGGCGTACGCTCCGTTACGCGGCGACCGTGGGTACGCTGCTCATCGACACGCCCAAAGTGAAGCCGGCGGCGAGCGTCTTCTTCACCGCGTTCGAACTGCTCGACGGCAACGGCAACACCGACATCACCCGCCCGGTCACCTACATCTTCAACGGCGGCCCCGGATCGTCCACCACGTTCCTGCTCATGGGATCGATCGCGCCGAAACGCATCGACGTGCCGGACGCCGCCCCGGTCCCAGCTGCGCCATACCGTCTCGAAGACAACCCGTACACGCTGCTGCCGGCCTCCGACCTGGTGTTCATCGACGCTCCCGGCGCCGGATTCTCCGAAATCATCGACAAAGCGAAGCCGGAACTGTGGTCGGTGGACGGCGACGTCGCCGGATTCAGCGCATTCATCCGCGCCTATTCGAGCAAATACCATCGTTGGAACTCGCCGAAATACGTGCTCGGCGAATCGTACGGCACCACGCGCGGCGCCGCCCTCGCATACCGACTCCAGCAGGACGGGGTCGCGCTGAACGGGCTCACGCTCATCTCCAACATCCTCGACTACGCGTACACGCTCGACACGTCCGACCAGTTCTACATCGGCTACTTCCCGACCTACGCGTCCGTCGCCCAATATCATGGCCGCGCCGCGACGGAGACGGAATCCGCCAATCATCTGCAGGAGGCGCGCGCGTTCGCGAACGGCCCGCTGCGTCTCGCTCTCGCCGCCGGAGCCTCGCTGGACGATTCAGTCAAGCGCCATGTCGCCGAACGGTACGCCGAACTGACCGGTTTGGACGCGAAATACGTCTACGATTCCGACCTGCGCGTCGTGGACATGCGGTTCCGCAAGGAGCTGCTGCGCGACGAGGGGAGAATCGTCGGCCGTTACGACGGACGTGTGGCCGGCTATGACCTCGATCGGATGAACGACGAGGAGACGTTCGTCGTGGACGACGCGTTCCTCGACCCCGCGTATTCGAGTCTCGCCAACGCGTACCTGCGCGACGAGCTCGGCTGGGACCGCACGCCCGAACGCGTCGGGTTCGCCGATTTCGATTGGAACGCCACCGAGCCGGGCAAGGGTTGGACCTGGTGGCACAGGCAGCCGGACATGACCAAATCCTCATGGGGGCAGAACATCCCGTTCCCGAACGTCGTACCAGACCTGGCCGCCGCTATCGCCCACCAGCCCACGCTGAAGGTGCTCATCGGCAACGGCGTCTACGACCTGTGCACGCCGTTCGGCCAGACTGAATACGACATCGACCATCTTGGCCTGCCGAAACCGCTGCGCGGCAACGTCGCGTTCACGTACTATCCGGCCGGACACATGCTGTATTCGTCCAAGACGAGCCTCGCGAAGTTCGCCGACGACCTGAAACGCTTCTACGCGGCCAATGTCGCCGGACTGCAGGCCATCGACGAACGTCCCGCCGCGCCCGCGCCGGACATCCGACTGTAGGCGATGCGGCGTTCATCCCCGTCGGCGCCGGGCCAGCGTCATCAGACCTTCCACATCCAGTTATGTGAGACATAGGGAAGGGGGAGAGGAGGTGGAGGACCGTATACAGTCCTCCACCCCCTCTTTCAGCTGGTGAGACCTTGCGCGGGTTGGATTCTGACGGCGTTGCGCGCGGGAATGGCCGCGGCGAGGAACGCCGCGAAGAGAATGACGGGGATGAGCACGCCGATCTGCGTCCATGGCAGTTGCGTGGTGAATTGGTTGGTCATGCCGCCGATCTGTGCTTTGACGCCGGCTAGCCCAAGCGGCAGACCGACCAGCAGGCCAACAAACGTGCCGATGATGGTCAGGGTCAGCGCTTCGATGACGATCTCCGTGCGGATGACGCCGCGTCTGGTGCCGAGCGCGCGCAGCATGCTGATCTCGTTGGTGCGTTCGATGACGGACAGCGCGAGCTGGTTGGCGAGCCCGGTCAGGCTGATGATGACGGTGATGGCGAGCATCGCGTAGGAGAGCATGAGCAGCATGTTGAGCACGTTGAGGATGTCGCTGCTCTCGGCGATGCCGCCGCCGACCGTGGCGTTCGGATCGGCCACGGCCAGCCGGTTGACCTGATTGGCGAGTTTGGCTCGGTCGATATTGGGCTTGGCTTTGAACCAGATCATGCTGGTCTTCAATGCCGGTTCGATGGTGGCGGCGTGCGGCAGTGCGGCGAGCTGGCCGTCGGTGATGATGACCGCGAGTTTCGGCGATTCGGTGAGTTGCGAGGCGTGCGCCCTGACCGTGACGGGAATACCGGCGACGGTGAGCGTGAGCGTATCGCCTTCCTTGATGCCGATGGTGCTCATATAACGCGGGTGGACGAGCGCGACCGGCACGCCGTTCTCCTCGCCGGCGCGCCACTGGTCATTCTTGGCAAAGACTGCGGCGGCCTTGTCGGGGATGACGTCGAGTATCCGAGGCGTGGTTTTCGCCCCGTCCGGCGTCTGGTCGATGGCGATGGTGCGTATCGGGTAGGAGGCTTGCGCGTCGGTGATTCCACGGGCATGCCGCAGGATCTTGTCGGAGAGCGGGCTATTGTCCGGCGTGTAGAGGGCGGCGCTGACCGGGTAGCGATGGTCGAGGTCGGCGTTGATGGTGGCGGTGCCGGTGGCCGCGGCCGAGGAGAGCGCGGCGATCAGGCTGATGCCGAACGCGACCGCTGTGATAGTGCCGCCCGCGCGCCGCGCATTCGCCGTCAGACTCGCCGCGGCCAGTTTGCCCGCCAATCCGCAGACGGACAATGCCGCATCGATGATGGGCATGAGCATCGCGACAAGTCCAGGCAGAGCAAGCACGAGACCAAGCGCCAAAGCAAGACCACCGGCCAGCGCGACGGGCATGTGGAAGCCGGCCGCGCCGACCCATAGCAGCGCGACGCCGGCGATCGCGCACACTGCGCCGAACGCGATGCGCGGAACACTGCCGTTATACGTCTTGCCATCCGCCGTCACATCGTTGTTGCCGTCTCCGGACTGCGCGGCTCCGTCCAGTGCCTGGATGGGTGGGATGCGCGTGGCGTGGCGTACGGTCGTCCATGCGGTCGATACCGTGGCCGCAACGGTCAGCAGCAGCGTTCCCGCCAGCAGGAGCGGGTTGGCGGCGAATCCGCCGAATGCCTGACCCATCACCGTCATGGCCGCGTAACCGCCGCCCACGCCGATCAGGGCGCCGATGAACGTGCCGGCTATGGCGGTGATCAGCGCTTCGGACAATACCAGCGAACGGATGTTCGCGCGTCTGGCTCCGATCAGGCGCAGCATGGCGATGTCCCGCGTGCGCTGCGCGATCAGCGTCCGGTAGGTGCTGGAGATCACCATCATCGCGCAGACCAGGGCGATGACGGCGAACACCGCCATGATCACGGTCAATTGCGTGCTGCCGCCGGCCATCATCGCCGACGCCTGACGGATCATCTCCACGCCCGTGACCGCCGTGACACCATCCGCCTTGGCCGCCGTCACAAGACGTTGGGTGACCGAATCGATGTCAGAGGGGTCGTTGAGCTTGACGAACAGCTCACCCGGCGTTGCATCACCGAAGTACGTCGGGTCGGCGTAGATCGCGTAGTCGGTGCCGGTCATCGGCTTGAACCGCACATCATTGATGCCGCTGACCGTCACCGCATGCTTCGTACCGTCGGACGACTTCAACGTGACCGTGCCGCCGACCCGCACGCCGAGCTTGCCGGCAGTATCCTGCGAGATGACGATCTGGTCGGCGGACCGCGGCCAGTCGCCGGACTCCAGTCCGAACCAGCGCAGGGACGGGTCCCGGGCGACGGAATACACGTTCGCCGTGCCACGCGCATCCGCGCCGTATGCGGTGACCGTGGCCGCATAATACGGAGCCGTCGCCTTCACCTTGCCGTTGACACGCGCCTCGGCAAGCACGTCCTCGGCCCACGAGGGCTTCAATGATTTCACGTCGGCGTCGCCAGGATCGATGATGACGTCCACCGGCTTCAACGGCGCGGCCGTGACCGTGGCCATGCTCGCGGTGGACGTGCCCTGGAACACGACCGTGCCCGCCAGCATCGCCGCCGACAGGACTACCGCCGACAGGACAGCGAGCAGTCGGGATGGAGAATGCCTGATCTGCGCCCATGCCACCCGGATCATCGCACACCGTCCTTTCGGGGGGATGGCATCCGACCACCCTCCGTCGCCTGTGGCGACACCTCCCGCCGGCGGGAGGAAAGAACCAGCGTCCTGTTCGAGCACGCGTACCACGTCGGCGGCGGTCGGATGTGCGATATCCGCCGCGATCAGCCCGTCACGCACCACGAGCGCCCGGTCGGCGTAGGCGGCGGCGTTCGGATCATGCGTGACCATCACGATCGTCTGCCCGCGACGCGACGCCATATCCCGCAAAATCACCAGCAACTGGCGCGACGACTTCACATCCAGCGCCCCGGTCGGCTCGTCCGCGAACACCACCGCGGGATTCCCGGCCAGCGCGCGGGCGACCGCCACGCGCTGCCGTTGCCCGCCGCTCATCTCCTGAGGCTTGTGATTAAGCCGGTTCTCGATGCCCAGCTCACGCGCGATCCCGCGTATGGCCTGCCGGTCATGCTTTCTGCAGCGCAGCGTGAACGGCAGTTCGATGTTCTGCTCCGCCGTCAGATACGGCAGCAGGTTGAAATCCTGGAAGATGAACCCGATCTGATCTCGCCGCAGATCGGACAACGCATCATCCGACAACGTCGAAATATCCGTGCCGTCGATGATCACCCGGCCGGAAGTCGGCGTATCCAACCCAGCCAGCAAATGCAGCAACGTGGTCTTGCCCGAACCGGACGGGCCCACGATCGCCGTGAACCTGCCCTTCTCGAACCGGGCCGTGATGCCCGCCACCGCAACCGTCTCGGCCATGCCGGAACCGTACGTCTTGCGCACGTCAATCGCCTCGACCGCCGCCGGGCACACGGTCATACCGCCGTTTGTTCCTGCTATGCCTGTCATGCCAGCCCCTTCCTATGTTCCACGGATGATTCGATCGCGCGATGCGCCGAACCTTCCGTTCGCACAACCAACTTATGGGGATGGAATCGTGCGGGGTATCATCCGGAAGAACCAATCCGCATCCGACCGGTATCGAAGTATGAACGGACTGGTACCTAGGTATGAGTTCTCTGGAACGAGGAGAGTGGGAATCATCATTGCGAATCATGTCATCGGCCAACTGATACGGGTAACGTCGTTGGTATGAAGGTTCGTGCAGAGGATACGGTCGCCTTGTTCGGCGTGCTGTTGTGCATGCTGTTCGGTGCGGCGGGCATGGGCGATTGGGCATGGGCGAGCGTGGCCGTCGCCTCCATCGTGTTCGTGCGACGGCGGTTCACCGTATTCGCCGTATCGGCGACCGTCGTCCCCGCCGCATATACGACCATCTACGGCTCGTTCACGTTGATCGGCCAGCTCATGGCGGTGGTATCCGTGTTTCTGTGCGGGACAGGTCGGGTGAGGCGTCGCCGGCTGGTTGGCTTGGCGTCGTGTCTGTTGCCCATCGTCGCATTCGGCCTGCACTTGGTAATTGTTTGCTCCCCGGATTGGACGATGCCCGTGGCAGGACTATTCGCGGGCAGTCTGATGCTGTCCGCATGGCAGGCGGGCCGGCTCAACTGTGCCAAGGATATGCGGCTTGAGGCGGAGAAAGAACGCCGGATCATGGCCGAACGCGACAGTGACATGCGTGCGCGGCTGGCCGTATTGGAGGAACGCATGCGCATCAGCCACGAGATGCACGACATCCTCGCCCACACGCTCACCGGCATCACCGTCCAAGCCGAAAGCGGCAGAACGACCACCGCCGATTCCGCATCGCGCATGGCGTTCGCGGACATCTCCCAAGCCTCGCGCGAAGCCGTCGCCGATTTGCGGGCCCTACTATCCGACATTACGAGAGAAGACCGTTTGCCGGAACCCACACTCGACCAGTTCGACGCTCTCATCGCCGGATACCGGAGACAGGGGCTGGTCATCGACCTGCACCAGGAAGGCATGAAGCTATCGTGTCTGCCGACGGGACTGTCTCACGCCGTATACCGTGTGGCCGAGGAATGTCTGACCAATGCGCTGCGCTACGCACAACCTCGCTGCGTCGATCTGTCCCTGACCATCACCGGCGATGCAATTCGACTGCACTGCGAAAACCCGTATGCGCCTCTTTCTTGCGCATCGGAGTCGCCGAACGTCACCGAACGGCGACGGCACACACACGGTCTTGACGGCATCCGGTGGAGGTGCGAGCAATATGACGGTCACGCCAGCATCAGCATGACGGGTGGGCTCTGTTCAATCGATGCTGTCTGGCCGCTGCCCCATCAGAGAGAACCGGTGGCGGCGGCATTGAACGAGACGGGCGACGGACACCGTCAAGAAGGACGGTGGCAATGACGGAAAACGCACACCGGATGCAGCCCATTCGCGTGATGCTGGTCGACAACCAGTCGCTGATACTCAGCGGGTTCACGCGCATCATCGACGCACAGCCCGATATGACCGTCATCGCCACGGCCGCGGACGGCGAAACCGCGATACGCACGGCCCGCCAATCCAAACCGGACGTGATCCTCATGGACGTGCGCATGCCCGGACTCGACGGCATCCAAGCTGCACGCATCATCATTCACGATCTGCTGGAAACGCGCGTCATCGGCCTGACTTCATACGACACCGATGCCTACGCCATCGGCATGCTCGATGCCGGAGCCAGCGGATTCCTCCTCAAAAACAGCAGTGCGGAACAGTTCATAGACGCCATACGTGCCGCCGCCTCGGGCAACACCGTCATGGACACCGCCACCATGAACCGTCTCAGCCAACGGCTCGCCACCGGTTCCGTCCGGACGACGGCGGCGGTGACGACATTCGCAGACAACGGTGAGACGCCAGTCGGAAGGAACGACGACGATCTTCCCGATTTCACCAGCCGGGAACATGACATCCTCGCCCGCATCGTCCAAGGCGACTCCAACGAGCAGATCGCCGCGAGCCTGGGCATCAGCGTATCCACCGTTAAAACCCATATCGGCAACATCCTCAGGAAAACCGGTCAGACCAACCGCGTCCGCCTCATCGTCTGGGCCGCACGGCATTCAAGGCAGATTGACATTCCACACGCAGGGTAGCCCATTTCGTCTCCAATCGACCAATTGTCCGATATGTCTGATATGTCCGATATTGCCGAAATGTCTGATTTGGGATAGGGTGGGCATAAGGCTTCAGGAAAGGACTCGCCATGACCACATTCGAGGCAATCCCCATTTCCCAGATCAGCAAAGGCTCCGCATACATCACCACGGGCGACGGCAAGGCATACCCGCTGGACGCGGAGGAACTGCGCCGCGCGTTCGCGGCCATCGTGCACGACAATTCGGCGGAGATGATCACCACCGGTGAGGCCGCTCAGATTCTCGGCGTATCGGCGAAGACCGTCGCCCGCATGCTTGACGCCGGAGAGATTCCGTTCGTGCGCTACGGCGCGAAAGGCAACCGCATGGTTTCCCGCGCGCAGGTCGTCGCCTACCGCGACAAGTCGGAATCCCACGGCCATGAGGCATTGGAGACCATGCGCGAGGCCGCCAGCCAAGGTGGATTGGACGACATCAACTACTCGGCCTATCTGGCTCGTTACAGCTGAAACGAGAGGGATTTGAGTTGGTGGTCGCTTTTCTCGACGCGAACATCTTCCCGCACACCTGGCTGACAGATGTGCTGCTCACGTTTGCCGTCCATCACTTGTTCGACCTCGAATACTCCGACGACGTGCTTGAAGAAGCCCGCCGGGCGTTCGTCGACGACCTCGGTAAAGATTCTGCTTGGGTCGACCGCTATCTGTCCGCCATCCGCAATGTCAAGCCGTATTATTTTGTCTCTCCCATTCCGGAACTGACCGGTGAGGTCGTGTTGCCGGACGCTGATGATCGGCATGTGGCCGCCGCCTATAACGGTGATGCGGATGTGATCGTCACCTTCAATCTGAAGGACTTCCCCGCGAACCAACTCGCCAAGATCGGATTATCCGCCCGTCACCCCCGACGCGTTTCTGACCGGCGTCGCCGAGGCATATCCCGAACGCGAGGTCAAGGCCATGACCGAACTGGTCGCATCGAAAAAGCATCCGCCGCGCACCATGCGGGGAAGAACTGGAACGGCTCGAACATTCCGGCATGCCGGGATTCGCCCGTATGATGCGCAGGTTGATGAGTGGGCAACCCGCTTAATCCAGGATTCGACTTCTATGTCACATGCCAACACTTCGTTCCGCCATGAATGGGATTGTATTGTTGTGCATCTACCGTGTTGTCCGTGGACTTGAAGACAAATCCGATAAACAGTGTTTCAGTCAGGACCTTCCATGTTCCTTGGCTTGATGCGCTCGTGACGGGCGTTGGGCTGTTGTGTGATTTGCCGTTCGTGTTGCCGTGGTTTTCTTTCGGTGTTCCGTTGAAGGGTGTTGTCGGGTTGGTGTGCGCGGTCGGGATGTGCGCACCGTGGTTGGCGAGACGACGTTTCCCGCTGGGGTCGTTTTTGGTCTCGTTGGGATTCGCTATCGTTCAAGTGCTGTTTGTCCCGCTTCCGGTTCCCGGTTCGGACGTGCCCCTCAATATGTTCGATGGTGTGGTGACGCCGTTGCCGTCATCGGTAATGGTGGTGTTCGGCGTGTATAACGTGGCGAGCCGGAGTCGCTGGCTGCAGGCGTTGATCGCCGCGTTATTGGCGCTTAGCTTCGTGGGGGTCGTGGCGGCGTGGCAGGTGCGTGCCGGCTGGGTGTCACGCGATGCGGTGATGCTGGCGGTGATGCTGATCGGCTGGGTGTGGGGATGGGGTCTGCTGGTCGGTTCCCTGCGCGAACGCAATCGGCAGTTGGAATGTGAGCGGGATATACGTGTGAGTCTGGCCGTCGTCGGAGAGCGTACGCGCATCGCACGTGAGATTCATGATGCGGTCTCGCATTCGTTGGTGTCGATGACGGTGATGGCGGAAGCCGCAGGTCGTCTGGTCGATTCGGACCCCGCGAAGGCCGGGAAGGTGATGAGCATGGTGAGCAGTACGGGGCGGGCGGCCACGGCCGACATCCGCCGGGTGCTGACCGTGCTGCGCGACGACGATACGAGTGCCGGCGATTCGACTCAGCCGAGTCTTGTGAATCTGGATGCTCTCGTCGCCCGGGCCCGCGCGGGTGGCGTCGATGTGGAATTGACGGTGCGGGGCGAACGTCGCACTCTGCCTACCGGATTGGATGCCGCGGCGTATCGCATCGTGCAGGAGTCGTTGACGAACGCAGTCAAACATGGCGGCCCGTCGTCGACCCGCATCGAGGTGACGTTGGATTACGGCGGGGATGCCCTGACCATCCGTGTGGATGACGACGGCGCCGGGCCGAAGTCGCATCATGACGGCGGTTTCACCGATGGCGGTCGAGGTCTGATCGGCATGCGGGAACGGGTTGATGCCTATGACGGCACGCTGCGGTTCGGACCGGCCCCTCGGGGCGGGTTCGAGGTGGTCGCCGTGCTGCCGTTCGACGATGCGCATGACGGGGAGAGATGAAGTGATGGCGATTCGCGTATTGATTGTGGACGACCAGCCGATGTTCCGCATGGGATTGCAGCTGCTGTTGGAGACCGTCGATGGCATCGACGTGACCGGCGAGGCCGAGGACGGCGGTGCGGCGTTGGCGTTTCTGGAATCCACACCGGTGGATGTGGCGTTGATGGACGTACGCATGCCCGTGATGGACGGCGTGGAGGCGACCCGGCGAATCCGCGCGGAATTCAAGGACGACGCGCCTCGTGTGCTGATGCTGACCACGTTCGCGTTGGACGAGTATGTGATCGACGCGATGGAGGCCGGGGCATCGGGATTCCTGCTCAAGGACGCACCGTTGGACGAGCTCGTCTCGGCGATACGGCACGTCGAGGCCGGTGACGCGGTCGTGTCCCCACGCATGACCGCACGTCTGCTGGGGCATTTCCTTTCGAACGGGAGCACGAAGGACAATGCCGGCAACAGGGACGTCACGGGTGCGGTGAGGGCGTTCGACCTGACCGACCGGGAGGCGGAGGTGTTTCGTCTGATCGGCTTGGGATTGTCGAACGGGCAGATCGCCGACCGTCTGCGTATCGCCGAGAACACGGTGCGCGTGCATGTGCGGCATGTGCTGGACAAGACCGGCTCATGCAACCGTGTCCAGGCCGCGGTGTTGGCCTACCGCATCGGCCTTGTCTCCGCCGACGACCGGTGATGGCGACTCGACTAGTCCGAAACGACTAGCGGCACCGGACGCGAATAGTCCATCCGGCCAATGGCGGGGGCGGCGGATCCCGGGAATCATGGATGCCATGAGCAACCAACGACAATCCCGGCAAGGGTATCCATCCGACGCGATGGTGTCCACCCATCATCTGACGAAGCGCTACGGCGATCGCACGGTCGTCGACGATCTGAACCTGCTCGTGCCGCGCGGCAGTGTGTACGGGTTCCTCGGCCCGAACGGTTCGGGCAAATCCACCACGATGAAGATGCTCCTGTCCTTGGTCCAACCCACCGGAGGCGACATCATCATCGACAGGCGGCCCATGAACCGCAGGACCCGGGGCGAGCAGTTGACGCATATCGGCTCGCTGATTGAATCGCCTCCCGGATACGGGCACCTGACCGGCGAGGAGAACATGCGCATCGTCCAACGCCTGCTCTCGCTGAGCGACCGTCAGATCGACGCGGCCGTGCACGCGGTGCGCATGGAAAGCCAGATGGACAAGCTCGTACGCAACTACTCGCTGGGCATGAAGCAACGCCTCGGCATCGCCATGGCACTCGCACGCTCGCCGCAACTGCTGATACTGGACGAGCCGACCAACGGGCTGGATCCGGCAGGCATCGAGGAGATCCGTGAACTGCTCGCCCGCCTGCGCGATCAGGGCGTCACGGTGATCGTATCAAGCCACCTGCTCGGCGAGATCGACAGGACCTGCGACACACTCGGCATCCTGTCACGAGGGCGTCTCCTGTTCCAAGGCACGCGCTCCCAACTGTTCTCCAAGGCCACACCCGACCTGCTCGTCGAAACCGACGACCCGGCGAAGGCGAAGGCCCTGCTGGAATCACGCGGCTACACCGGACTCGCCCTCGAAGACCGGGCACTGGCCGTACCGGGCGTCGGCTCTCACGACACGACCGCCGATATCATCGCATGGTTCGTGAGCCAGGGCCTACGCATCTTCATGGTGCGCCGCCGCGAACAAAGCCTGGAGGACATCTTCATGCGTTTGACGGGAGCGGGAAGCCTATGAGACACGCAACCCCGGGTGCGGCCACGCCCGATGCCGACACCGCGGCCCCGCAGTCCAGGAACGAAGGCATGCTGCGCCGGGCCATCATGAACGAATACGCCAAGATGCACCGGCTCAAGGTCCTGCCCCTCTACATCCTGATGCCGGTGGGCATCATCGGCGCCACCATGTTCGAAAGCCTCGGCGCCGGACTGACCAGACACCTCACCGATACGGACGGCACGGCATGGAAACTGGTCACGGCCTGCATGGGAGCGGGGTTCTCGATGCTCATGCCGATCCTGCTGGCGGTCATCGCCAGCCGTCAGGCCGACATCGAGCATCTGGGCAACGGGTGGCTGTTCCAATCCACCGCGGGACTGGCACCGGGCCGGTTGTGCCGGATCAAATTCATCGCCACCGGACTACCGGTCATTCTCGTCTCCCTGCTCGCCGTCGCGGCCACCACCGGTTTCGCTCTGGCCGTCGGCGTCACAGGACCGGTGCCCTGGCCGAGACTCGCCGGCTACGCGGTCGCCGTGACCACCATCAGCCTGATCGTGCTCACCGTGCAGCTCCTCATCGCCTCGCGCGTGGAGAACCAACTGGCCGGCATCGGCATCGGCCTGATCGGGTTCCTGCTGGCGAACTTCGCCGGCGCGTTCCCCGACTGGCTCGCCTATCCGACGCTGTGGGGCGCGTACGCGAAGATCATGCCCGCCGGATACCAAGGGGAATCGCTCGTCTGGAACGACACCCCGTATGCCGCGGTCGGCGTACTCGCCGTGATTGCCGCCGTGATGTTCCTGTGGATCACCGCACGATTCGACCGAATGGAGGCCCGTTCATGAAACACGCGAACCTTGCAGGTCTCATGGCCTGCGAATTGGCGAAGATCAAAGGCTCACGCATAGGAATCTTCGTCGTACTCTACCCGCTGATCATGGTGTTGACCGGCACGGGCATGACCCTCATCTCGGGAGGGTTCGGCACGGACGGCTGGCATCTCCTGTGGGCCCGCGCAACAGGTTTCTACGGTATGGCCATGTACGCGGTCGGCATCGCCGTCATCGCCTCGCTCGTCTGGCGCGTCGAACACAAGGGCGGCAACTGGAACGCCCTGATGAGCTCGGGAACACCCGCATGGGGCGTCATGACGGGCAAGACCCTCGCCATAGGGCTGCTGTCGGCACTGATGCAACCCGTGTTCCTCATCACCGCGATCCTCGTGGGCAAGCTCGCGGGACTACCCGGCATGCTGCCGTTGGAATACTGGTGGAGCGTGCTCGCCTCCATGATCGCCTGCCTGCCCGTGGCCGCCGCCCAGTCGGCATTCTCCTGCTTCATCCGGCCGTTCGCCCCGCCCATCGCCATGGGACTCGTCCTGGCCGGCGCCAACACGTTCCTCCTGCTCCTGCACCTGACTCCCGCATACTTCCTGCCATACGGCATCCTCACCCGGTCCACCATGATGGGCTCCGCCGCCAGCCGCATCGGCACCTCGTTCCCGGTCGATCCCGTCACGCCCGCCACCATGTGCATCAGCATCGGCACATCCATCGGCATGACTCTCATCATCATCGCCATCGCATCCCTCATACTGGAGAAACGAGACATTCATGTCTAACGGCATGGGCCTTCGCCTTTACCTCGGGATTTACGGTGACGAAAAAACTACAACCCTCCGGCCTTGTACCAGCTGACGGCAATCTGAGTGCGATCCCTGAGCCCGAGGGCCGTAAGGATGCGGCTGACTGCGCGTTTGACCGAATTGGATTCGATGACGAGTCTTCCGGCGATCTCCTCATTGCTGAGTCCTTCGGCAATGAGTGAGCAAATCTCACGTTGACGCGGGGTGAGCATGTCGAATGACGCGCGTAATTCCTGTTGCCGTCGGTCTCCCGTGGGGTGGGGGAGGCCTCGTTCCAGCACCTGTCTGGTGATACGTGGGGTGAGGATCGCATCGCCGCTGGCGATGGAGCGAATCGCTTCCACCAGTGCGCGTTTGGTGACGTCCTTCAGCAGGAATCCGCTGGCTCCGGCATCGAGTCCACCGAAGGCGTAGTCGTCTTCGTCGTAGGTGGTGAGGATGAGGATTCTGATGGCGGGCCAGTGTTTAACGATGTGTCGGGTTGCTTCGATGCCGTCCATGCCGGGCATGCGCACGTCCATGAGGATCACGTCGGGCAACGGCCGGTGATCGGCGTCCAACCGGTTGAGTGTGTCGATGGCGGTTTGCCCGTTTTCCGCCGAGGCGATGACGGTGATGTCGGTCATGTCGTCGAGCATGAGCTGGAAACCGAGCCGTGCCAGTCTCTGATCGTCCACAAGCATCACACGGATCATGATTGGGCCTTCCTTTCAATCGGCTGTTTCCCGGTCGGGGGAATGACCGCTTTGACCTGCCATTCGGTGCCATCGACCGGCCCATAGGCGAACGTGCCGCCAACGTCCCGTACGCGCCGTGACAGTCTGTCCAGTCCGGTGCCGTCATCGGATGCTGCGGTTGGCGCCGCGTCGCCGGCTCCGCCGTTGCGGACGATGATGACGACCCCATTCCGAGGCTGGTGGTTCCATGAGACGTTGAGATGCGTGACGTGCCTGCTGTGACGGATGGCGTTGGTGATGGCCTCTCGGGTCACGTCGAAGCAGAGATTCGCCTGCGGTCCGTCGTCGGCGCGGATGCCGGTTTCGGTGAATACGGTAATGATGCCGAGCGTACGGGCGTGTGCGAGGATCGGGCGGATGTCGTCCCACGAACGCATGCTCCGGGAGCCCGGAGCGGAGGAATCCTCGTTTTCGGCGGTCGTGTCGGTTTCGGTCAGTGCGCGCACGGCCTTGCGTGTGTCCTCCAGGCTTTCCCGTGCGATCTCGTTGATGCCTTTCAGAGCCTCCTCCACGCGCGGGTCGCCGGTCTTGCCGGTCAATCCTTCGGATAAAGCGATGATCGCGGTCAACCCGTGCCCCACGCTGTCGTGCAGCTGGCCGGCGATGCGCGAACGATGCACCGCGGCGTCACGCTGCTTGACGGCGGTCTGCGCGCGCCGATGTTCCAAGCCGGCGGCGGCCATGGCGTTCCTGGCTTGGGCCATGCCGCGGCGCGCCAGTGCAATCGCGCCGGCGAGGGCGAGCAGGAGGATGCGTCCGGGCCATTCGCCGAGGAACCGGCTGGCGGGCCATGATATGAACGTCGCCAGGGTCACGGCCAGCGTCGTCGCGAGGGATCCGATGTACATGCGGCGTTCCTTGGCCGTGCGCATGAACGCGTAGAACGCCGCGACCAGCTGGACCAGCAGGATTGAGTCCGCATGCCAGAAGGACAGGATCAAGGTCAGGACAAGCTGCGACATCAACGTGACGGACGGGGCACGGTAGCGGAACACCAATGTCAGACATGACAGGCACAGGGCTAGCAACAGCATCACGAATCCGCCGGTCCGCTTGGCGAGCGTGTACATCGGGTCCAACGGGGTGCCGATCATGCGCTCCCACGTGAGCATCGCGCCCTCGACCGCGAGCACACATAATGGCATGGCTATGGCAGTGACCCTGCCGACATTCACCGTTTGCCGTTCCATATGATCCACTGTGCCACCTCGTCGGGTCATCGGCATGTTCACTGGGCGAGACAGTCCGCGCCGGGCATCAGGCAGCCGAGCATCGTGACCGAACCGGTGAACGACACAGTGAATACGATGATGATGGCCAGCCATACGAACGGCGAGAACAGCGCCCCGATCCATGCGACGACACGGCCGCCATGCTCCCATCCGTGCCCGTCGCGGCCGATGATCCACGCAATCAGCACGCCGGGCAGAGACAGGAACAGGCCGAGCAGCAGGAAGCCGATAACCGAATCGTTGTGTTGGTGTGATTGCATGTCAACGGCTCCTGATCGCGTCTGCCACGCTACGACGCAGCGCGGGCCGGATCTGCATGTACTGGATGAGGAACAACGCCAGCCAGCAGGCCGCTCCCGCGCCGATCACACCGACCCACGGGATCTCGGCCACCGGAACGCCGACGAGCGTGATGGAGCGTGTGGCGAGCACGAGCGAGCCGACGGCGACCGGGATGAGCGCGAGGACGACCGCGCCGGCGGCCAGTTGCACGCTCTGCCACAGGATCATGCGCGTCACCCGGCGCGGCGACATGCCGATGCTGCGCAGCAGCGCCTGTTCGGCGACCATGCCACGGTTCGACAACGCGATGACGGCCAGGCTCGTGGTCAGGGACACGATGCACAGCATCGCGATCATCAGCAGCGAGTCCGTGTAGTTCAGGCTCGTCGGATGGCCGCCCAGGGCCAGTATCCGCCCGTAGGACCGCGCGCAGGTCAGCAGGGTCGCGGACAATCCCAGGGCCAGTGCGAGCGGGGCGATGGTGTTCATGCTGGACACGGTCTTCGCCTTGGCGGCGCGGGCCGCGAGCACGCCGGTCGCCGACCCGCACAGGCGGCATATGACGCGTCCCGCGTCCAGCAGGATCGGGACCAGCACGCCGGCGAGGACGTACATGCCGAACGACGCGATGATCCCGGCCCATAATGCGCCGTTGAACGTCTGGCCGGCCTCCTGGCCGAACGCTTGGGCGCGCGGCATGCCCATGCCGGAGAACGCCAATACCAATGCCACCGCCATGACGGTCAATCCGAGCGCCCAACGCGCCCAATACCGCCATCCACGCCGCCCGACCGGTACGTCCTTGCCGCGGATCGCCTCGATGGGACGGACCTTCGCCGCGCGTATCGAGGGCACGAACGCGCCCAGCATGCACGTGGCCACGCCCAACAGCAGCGAGCCAAGCCATGCCGTCGCGGACGGTGTGAACGCGGGAGGGACGAACGAGCCGAGCCCGCCGGCGAAGCTCTCTGCGGCCATCGCGTCGAACTCGGGGACCGCGAGCAGGCTGGCCGGCATCGCGATCAGCGAGCCGATCAGCGAGCCAGTGAGGCTCGCCACGCCCACGAGCATCCACATGCCCGCGCGCACCTGGCTCGGGCTGGCGCCCATGAGACGCCATTGCGCGAACGTGCCGCGGATGCGGTCAACCGTGGCCGAACCGACCACCGTCAGCGAGAAGAACGCAAGCAACGCCACCACGACATAGATCGTGACCGACACCATGGTGAACTCGGCCGGATCCAAACCCGCCAGCCGGGCGGCCGACGCGAATGACGGCGACGAGGTCCACACGAACTGGTTCATGCACACGCCCACCAGCGTGGTCACCACCGCGACCACCATGATCGTGGGCACCCAACCCGCGAGATTGTCACGGAACACGCGAAGCACATACCTACCCACGGCGAGCCTCCTGACCGTGCTGCGGCATGGCAGGCTCGAACGTGCGGCGCATGCCCTCGACGATCTGCCCGGCGGTCAGCCTGCCTGCCACGTGGGTGATCCCGCCGTCGCGCAGGAAGACCACGCGATCGGCTAGGGCGGCGGCGTCCGTGTCATGTGTGACCATGACCACGCTGGAACCCGAACCCGCCAGCTCGCGCAGCACCTGCAGCACGAGCCCGCTGTTCGCGGTGTCGAGCGCGCCGGTGGGCTCGTCGGCGAACACCACCGACGGACGCAAGAGCAGGGCCCGGCACAGGGCCACGCGCTGCTGCTCTCCACCGGACAGGGCGCTCACCACGGTCCTCGCCCTCCGGCGCAGGCCGAACCGGGACAGCAGCTGCGTGACATGCACGTAGTCGGCCTTGCGATGGGCGAGCGAGAGCGGCAGCATCACGTTCTCCTCGACCGTCAGATACGGCACGAGGTTGTACTGCTGGAACACGAAACCGATATGCCCGCGGATGAACCGCGAACGACGCTCCTCGTCCAACGCGTAGATGTCGGTGCCGCCAATGACGACCCGGCCCGAGTCGGGCCTGTCCAAACCGGACAACACGTACAACAAAGAGGTCTTGCCCGCTCCCGAAGGCCCGACGATTGCCGTCAACCCGGCACCGGGAATATCCAACGAGACATCATTGAGAATCACACTCGGACTGGAACCATCAGCGGAAGCCACACGCTTGACCAGCCCACGCGCCTGAACCGGCATCGACTTGACCGGTTGCATGCCGTCATTTCGTTGCCAATGGCTTGCCGCAATGGGCGTATTTGGATTTTGGATTGCCACGCCAGCCCCTTTCCGTAAAGGTTGATCACGCCGTTTCCGACGCATGACTCATACCCTCATGGAAAGGAGCACGGAAGTCGAGAGACAACCAAGATCTGTCATCTTAGGGTGACAAACCCCACCGATGACACTCCCGAAAAAAGAGAACCCCCAGTGCATCACGGCTCAGTCGAAGACCGTCCGGAGAGGCCCTTTGGGGGATTTCATGGAATATGATAATGATTCAGGGTTAAGTAAAGAAACGTGGGTCTTAAATCCGGGGTGAGGCTTACTGTGGGTTCGCGTGTCGTGGTGCGATTAACGGTTCGGGTGTTGATCCGGCCGGGTGCTTGACTTTTCGGGTTGACTTGTTCCATCTGCAGAGACGAATCGGCGAGAGCGAGGAAGTGCCCGGTGCGCGGCGGACCGATGGGCAGAAGGTACTCACGAAGGCCGGGCACGTCGATGGAGGTACGACGCGTGTCGGCTGAGCTTTGCTATGAATCGGGAGGATGCGCTCGTCTGGAGGAGTTTCGCTCGTTCATCGCGTGAGTCACGGGCGAGGAATCCATGGACGAGACGGTTTCTGCGTCAGGAGGGGTTTGGGTACCATTCTCAGGGACCCCGGCCAAACCAACCGTGTACGCCTCATCGTCTGGGCCGCACGGCATTTTCGGTGAGCATGATTTTTCCAAGATGCTCGATCAGCTCGTCCAGCAAAAGCGCATCACGTTCTCGATCGTGCATCACATGATCCTTGTCAAATCGTTTTTGATGGCGTCATAGAATCGTTTTCCAGACGCAGTGTGCTGCGCGTTGAACAGTAAGGTGCGCATGGACAGCAATGACACCGGAGCACCGAGAGTGGATTCCAAATCATCCTTGAGTGACAGAATCGTTCCCGCCGTGGCCCGTTGCCCTTCGTTCAGCCGATAGACGAGATCGACATCGGAAAGAGCGTTGTTGTCCCCGCGAGCAACGGAACCATAGACATACATCTCTCCCACCCCATGGTTCGGGGCGGTTTTCCGTGCGGCGTCTCGCACTTGGCCGAGGGAAAGAACACTCATATCCCTTATGATACATAGTTCCTAATCGTATTGGGAGCCTCGCGTATCACCGCCTTGAGCAGCAGCCATGCGCTTATCGCGGCGACGGCGACGCCGACCGGAATCACATAACCGGCGAATCTCGCCCCCTGCAGTGCCCATGTGGTCGGTATGACGGCGTACAGCATCGGCGCGTCTTCGAACATGCCGGAGCTCACCGTAAGCCCGGCGACGACGAAGAAGGCGACGACGTTCCATGCGACGAGGGGACTGGCCCAGAGTCGCAGGGCGAAGCATGCAAGGGAAAGAACGACGGCGGCGAACGCAAGCATCACAACGGTATGCGGTGAGAGAGGCCGCTCATTGACGGCAAATCCGATGGCGAATCCATACAGCAAAGTCAGGCAGACGTTGACCACGACGCCGAGCGACAGCGACTCCAAGGTAAAGCGAAGCAGAAGCCGATCGTGGATGCTGAAGGAACGATACGAAGAGGGCACCCTCGCATGGGAGAAGACGAGACCGGCCGTGGCTATGGGAAGCGCCATCACCATCGCCGACTGCACCACCGCGCCCGTGTTCCCGTAACGGAAGAAAAGCAGCGGGAGAAAAAGCACGGCCATGAAGGCGAGCGTCGACCAGCGAATCAGCGACACGCGCTCGATACGGATCAGGGATTTCATTTCTTATCTGCTCCTTTGCAACGGAACCAGCTCAACAGGACATAGGCGACCATGAGCGCCACAATCGGGACGACGACCATCACGGGGCCGATAGGCGATCGGCTCGCCGTTTCCGCCGGCGACATCACGGTGCCGTTCAGGTTCAACCCGACGGTTCGCAGGGCGTTCGCGACGTAGAGCGTCGCATAATCGGGAAGGTCTCCCGGCAGAAGAACCCAGACATAGCAAAGGACGCCCGAGACGATTCCGGCGATTTTGGGATCGGTGATGATCTCGATGATCGAGTAGATCAGGGAAATCGCAAGGCTCTGCAGCACGACGAAGCACAGGACGGTGGCCAGATGCGGGTGCATTCCGGTACCCGTCAGGATCATGATGGCGTCGAAGCACAAGACGCTCAGCAGGTTCACGGCGGTCAGGATCAGAGCCCGGAACATGGCCCTGAGCGAGCACGGCGTCCACGCGCAATACACGTGGCGGGGCAGGCCCCCATAGTGCGCTTTCGCGACCCTGTCATCGTATGCGAAGAGCAACGTGAGACAAATCAGCGGCTGGGTGCCGGTGAAATAGATGCAATATCCTCCGGTTATCGGGGTTCCGTTCGCCGCGCCTGAGATCCACGCACCCAGCAGGAGAGACGACACGGCTCCGAACACCGCGGCGAGGGAATACCATACGTTCCAGTAATAGGCGGCCAACGCGCGAATGGGAGAAATGGCGCTCACGACTCATGCCTCCCGTAATACAGATTCGCGAGGTTCACCCCGGTCAGATTCGCGACCTGCACGGCCCGGCCATGTCGGATCATGATGCATTCGTCCGGGACTCCCTGGATCTCATGGAGCAGATGCGTTGAGATGACGACGCAGTTCCCCTTATCTCGATAGGCGCGAAGCATTTCGGACAAGGAGGCGATGCCATCGGGGTCCAAGCCGTTCTGCGGCTCGTCAAGGAACAGGAATCTCGGATGCGGTACGAGGGCGAGGCACAGCTCCAGACGCTCCTTCATGCCCGTCGAATAGTCTTTCGCCTTCCGCCCATGCGCCGCGCGGTCGATGCCGACAGCGTCCAACGCCGTCTCCGGATTCACGTCCAGACCCCAGAACGCGGAGGCCACCTCGACGTTCCGTCTGCCGCTCAGGTAGGGAAAGAAACTGGGGTGGTCTATCGCCGCGGACATCTCGTCGATATTCGTCCCGGTGTACGTGACCTCCCCGCTCACGGGCTTGATCCGCCCGAGCAGCGTCTTCATCAGCGTGGTCTTGCCCGCGCCGTTCGCCCCGAGCAGGCAGATGATCCTGCCCGTACGTAATTGCAGGTTGATGTCGCTGACGATCGGGGAGTTCCTGTATCCGATTGAGAGATTCGTCGCCGATATAGCTGGCATGATCCACCTTCCATGAGAAGCGTCCCCGGAGGTCAAGGCCAAGGCTGTCTTGTCTCCACGGGCCGCGCGTCACACGACGCTGCCGACTGTTTGCATCCATGGTCTTCCCGGCCGCGCAGGATTTCCATCGGTCACAAGGATGAACGCGCACCTCATCCTTGAGGATGAGGTTCCGTGTCCGTTGGAGATAAGCGGGAACGCGATGCGGTTCGGTGAGGTGGGGAGACACATGGATTGACGATTCGGCGAGGCGCGTCAATCCACGGTAGGCTTGAAATCATCCGCTCGGCATCCAAGGAAGGAACGCAATGATCGAGATACAGGGGCTCACCAAATCATTCGGAAGGACACGCGGCGGAGGGACGCGCGGTACGCAGGCAGGGCGCGGCGGAACGGTACCCGGTTCGGCTGCTCGGCGTGGTGCGGCAGGCGGCGCGCGCAAAGCCATTGACCACGTCACCTTCACCGCCGAAGACGGCAAAGTCACCGGATTCCTTGGACCGAATGGAGCCGGAAAATCCACCACAATGCGCGCCGCTCTCGGCCTGATCCGCCCCGACGAAGGCAGTGCGCTCATCGACGGACGGCCCATCGGACGCATCGAGGCGCCGATGAGAGTCGTCGGAGCCGTACTCGACGCCAAATCGGCTCATCCCGGACGATCCGCCTACGCGCACCTGCGTGCGCTCGCCCTCACCAACGGCATCGGCCGCAAACGTGTCGATGAGATCATCGACATGACCGGACTCGCCGCGGTGAGGCAACGTCCCGCCGGTCAGTTCTCGCTTGGCATGAGTCAGCGTCTGTCCATCGCGGCGGCGCTCCTCGGCGACCCACACAATCTCGTCCTCGATGAACCCGTCAACGGGCTCGATCCCGAAGGCGTCAAATGGGTGCGCGAACTGTGCCGGTACTACGCTTCACAGGGGCGGGCCGTGCTGCTCAGCTCCCATCTCATGAGCGAAGTGGCCCTCACGGCCGACGATCTCGTCATCATCGGACAGGGGCGCATCCTCGAAACCACCACCGTGAACGCGTTCGTCGCCGAACATTCGCGGCATTCGATTCGCGTCGTCACCCCGGATCCGGCCAAGCTGTACGCCATCTTCGCGCATGCGGCCGGTGTGAGCGTGATGCCTGCGGCGCGTGCCGCAGGCGACCCGGAGGAAGGGCAGGCGTTCCGCATCGTCGGCGCCGACCTCAAAGCCACGGCCAACGTGTTCGCACGCGCCGGACTCGTCATCTACCAGTTCCTCGAGGAGCGCGCCTCGCTCGAGGAGGCGTACATGGCGTTGACGCATACCGCGGTCGAATACGCGTCGACGGTACCGGACGGGAGAAACGTCGCCATAGAGAATCGTCCGCAAGGGAATATGCCGAACCGTCCGCAGGAGGTGACGCGATGAGCAGGGGAGCGCACGCGTCGAAAGGACGCGGACGGCCGGGGACACGGTCGGACAGGCGAACCGTCGGACAAGCGGGACGGGACGGTGCGCGGCGCGCTCGCGCATCCACGCGGACCGGCGGCGGGCGAGTCGGTGGCGCACGACTCAACGCATGGGGCGTGTTCCGCAGCGAAATCGTCAAGGCGTTGAGCATCCGGTCCACCATCGTGCTGCTCGTCCTCAACCTCGTGTTGCTGCCGGCCGGCGCCGCGCTGTCCGCATGGTCGATGACGCTCATCGCAGGCATGGATCCCGGCACCGGCAAGGCGCTCGCGCATCCGGTGGAATTGCCCGCGAGCCTCATGTGGTCGTCGGTGGGCGGCTTCACCGTCACCTGCATGATCATTACCGGCATCCTCGGCGTCATGACCGTCACCGGCGAATACACGACCCGCACCGTGCAGATGTCGTTCGTCGCCGATCCGCATCGCGTGCTGTTCATGAACGCGAAGGCCGCCGTGGCCGCGGCATTGTCGTTCCTGTCCGCGCTGACGGGGTTGCTGCTGTCGTGGGGTGTCACGTATGCGCTGTTCGCCACATCGGCCGGTGGCATGGGGACGTTGGATGATTCCGAGCGGCTGCTGCCGTGGGTCACCGTGCTTGGCGGCGCGTGCGTGCTGGCGGTCACGGCCGTCATGGCGTTGGGTTTGGGCGGGTTGTGCCGTTCCACGGTGGGTGGCGTGTTCGCGCTCATCGGCATCGTCATGATCGCGCCTTCGGTATTGTCTCTGGTTTCGCTCGCCGGCGACCGGTTCGCGTGGATCAAGTCCGTCGCGGCGTGCCTGCCCAGTCAGGCGGCGACGACGTTCCTGACCGGTGGCGTCGATGTTACGGGCGCGACGGTCGCGCTGATGGGTGCCGCTGGTGGTGGGTCCGCGGGCGCCGGCTCGGGTTCCGGCACTGGTTCATCCGCGGCTGACGCGGTTGCCTCGGCCGCGACCTCGGGCGGCTTCGACCCGACTTGGTGGCAGTCCGGTCTGATGCTGCTCGCCTGGGCGGTGGTCCTCTATGCGATCGGTGTCCTTGTGGTGCGGCGCGCCGATGTGAAATAGGGATGCGAACCGCGATTTGCGGCCGTCTCGTCCTGTGGATGCATTCGGCCGCGCGCGGCCGCAAGATCGACGCGATCCGCGCCGCCGGCAACCGTCTGCCGGTCGCATTCTCGATGCGCACGGACTGCGGGATCGTCGCGGGACGCATGGCGTGCGGCTGGGGCGAATCGTTCAAATCGATTGTGGGCGAGGGCATCGCCTCCATCGTCGACGATCTCGACTCACGCCGACACGGGCTGCAGTCGCTGATGGCGCATCAGGCGTGCATGCCGCATGTGGAGTTCACCGATGCGCAGGTGAGAAGCGTCACGGTATGGAGAATCGAATCGGAGCGTTTCACCGCCAAAGTGAGACCCAAACCCGCCGCGGCACATAGCGGACACGGCAGGCATGGCGACGCCGCTCCCGATTCCGCCGCGGGTGGCAACGTCACCGGTGGTGTTACGGTCTGAACCATGCCGATGATCGAACACCTTGACGCCGAATCCATCGCGCGACTGCCGAAGGCGGAATTCGGCTTTCCCGGCCCGGAGCGCGACCGTCTCGTCGCGCTCATCCTCTCCGGGGCGAAGACCGCCACGGCCGCGCTGCTGATGGACTATGCGGAAGACGACGAACCGTTGCCGCACGTTGGCGGCTGTTCCACACTGGTGGATTCCGTCGATCGTCCCGTGGCCGTGTTGGAGACCACGGAGGTCGAGACCGTGCCGCTGGGAAGCGTCACCGACCGGCAGGCCATCGACGAAGGCGAGGGCGACGTCACCGTCGCGCAATGGCGTCGCACGCACGAATCCTTCTGGAATTCGGAGGAATACCGTGGCTGGTTCGCCGACCCGGATTTCGTCGTGGACGACGGCACCATGGTCGTGCTGGAGCATTTCACAGTGGCGGAGCGACTGCGGTGACCGTCGCCGATTCATGCGCGATACGGCGTGCATATGCCGGCGTGACTCGCGCGTGTGCGGTAGGGTGAACGCGTCCGACGGATCCGTATCGGATTCATGCCGGACGCATACATATGACGGGTGACGAGAGGTGCATCATGGACGGAATCGAGACCGAACGGCTGACGCTGCGACCGTGGAGGGTCGACGACGCGGCCGAGGCCGCCTCGCTGTTCCGGTACGCCTCGGACCCGGAGGTCGGGCTGCGTTGCGGATGGCCGCCGCACACCAGCGTCGAGGGCAGCATGGATGACATCAGGAATATCCTCGCCGTCGAGAACAACTGGGCCATCACCATCAAGGATGACGGGGCGACCGCGGAAACCAAGGTCGAAGCCGATGCGCCGGTGGGCAGCATCGCGCTCAAACCCGTCAGCCACTACACCGCCGACGTCGTCACGGGTAATCCGGAGCTCGAAGCCCGCTATGGCCGGTACCTGGGCGATGAGGCGCTGGAGCTCGGCTACTGGATCGGACGTCCGTTCTGGGGCAGGGGATACATGCCCGAGGCGTTGCGCGCGGTGCTCGAATACGCGTTCGGCACGTTGCGCGTGGACGCCGTATGGGGAGGCCATTACACGCAGAACCCGCAGTCCGGCCGCGTGATGTCCAAGTGCGGACTGCACGTCGTCGGCGAATCGAAGCAGGACTACTATCCGCTCATCGACCGCCGGTACGACGGCGTCTACCGCATCATCACCGCCGACGAATGGACAAGTGCGCGAAATGGCGCGCGAAATGCTCGATGAGCAAATGAAACCGACGCAATGGCTGTCTCCGTATGATATTCGAGTGTGTTACAATGTTAGTACATTGGCACGTTGTGATTGGGGTGTGTGATGACGGATACCGCGACGATCAGTTTCAGGACCGATCCGCAGGTCAAGCGGCAGGCGAAGGCCCTTTATGAATCGATGGGGTTGGATTTGTCCACTGCATTGAACATGTTCCTTCGGCAATCCATCACCGATAACGGAATGCCGTTCCGCGCGACAAGGGAGAATCCGGTCAACGCTGAGGCTCGTCGTCAAGCCGATGCACGTGAAGGGGCGACGTTCGACTCCGTGGATGCGCTGATGAAGGATCTGATGGATGCTTAGAACTGTTTTCCGCACCACGCAGTTCAAGAAGGATTTCAAGGCGGTCGTCAAGAAGCACTACGACGTTGATAAGATGCGCGCCGCCGTCAAGGTTCTGATGGTAGAGGATCGCGATTTGCTCGCGACCAAGTACCGTGATCATGCGCTGGTGAACAATTGGAAAGGCTACCGGGAGATTCATATCGAAGGCGACAGGCTCCTCATCTACCGTATCGACCGTGATGAACTCCAACTGGTGCTTACCCGCACCGGCTCGCATGACCAGCTGTACTAGTGGGAATCTGCCGCGTGCCGTTTCGGCGTGACGGAACGGCACGCGGACGTTGTAGTGTGGTGGACCATGTACGACGGGAAACGGTTCGATCTGGCGATGGTGGACAATGATCCGCTGACGCTCGGGATGATGACGCTGCTGATTCGACGGGATCTTCCCGAAGCCAAGGTGATCTGGACGTGCCGTCGCGGCCGGGACGCCGTCGCCCGTTGCCTGTCCGCCGGTTCCCGGCCGGACGTGCTGCTGGTGGACATGTCGTTGGAGGGGATGGACGGCGTCGAGGTATGTCGGCGAATCCGTGAGAAGACGACCGACGTCGCGCTGATCGGCATCACGTCGTTCTCGCTGGAGCATTACGCCGCCGACGCGTTGGCCGCGGGCGCGCAATGCGTGATGGACAAGGCGCGGGTGAAGGAGATCTGCGATGCGGCGGTCGCGTTGGCCAACGGCCGTATGCCGCAGACCCGGTACGTGTCTGATCAGACGGTCGCCCGGTCTCATGCGCCGCTCGTCGCGCACGAGGGGACCGTCGCCGATGGCGGTTCCGTCGCGGGTTCGGGTTTGGGCTCAGGCGTGTCCGCGTCCGTTGCCGTGGCGGCGTTGACGGAGCGTGAACGCGAGGTCATGCGTCTGTGCGCGCAGGGCAGGAGCTCGCGCGAGATCGGCGAACTGCTGCATGTGGGGGAGTCGTCGGTGAAGACGTATGTGATGCGCGCGGCAAGGAAACTCGGCGCGAGGAACCGGACGCAGGCGGTGGCCGAATGGCTGATGCTGCAGGACTGACAGGACTGGCCAGACGCATCCTCGATCGTGTCCGTGCCGCCGGCGTGGGGCCGGTCATGTGGTGCGTCGTGCTGTTGTCCGCCGGCTTGACGGTGTTGGAGATGGTCGAGTATCCCGCGCGGCTCGTGGCCACCACGACGCTGACGGTCATGCACATCCTGTGTCTGCTGGCGTTGCCGTTCCGCCCGTTGCCATTGAGCGTGGCGGTCGCCGTCACGTATGTGGCGTGCGCCTTCCTGCCGGATATGGGCGGGGCGAGCCTGTTCTACGGCATGTGGGTCGCGTTGGCGGCGATTGGCCGGTACGGGCGGTCGCGATGGTGGGGGCTGCTGCCGCCGTCGATCGCCGCGGTGCGTTGGATGGTCGCGGCGCGCGCCGGTATCCCGTTCGGCGATTACGTGATATTGCTGGTGTCGTTCTTCGTCGTGTACGCGTTCGGCCGTGCGATGTCGTGGAGAGCCGTAGCCGTGCAGGCGGAACGGGACCGGTTGCGCTACGAGCGGGAGCGTGACCGTCTGGAGGCCATGCGACGCGACGCGCGGGCGGCGAGTCGGATCCACGACGCGGTGACGAACGATCTCGCGTACATGGCCATGCGATTGGACTACGAACGGTCACGTGCGACGGACGACGAGCATACCGAGCTGTTCGACGAGCTGTACCGGCATACGATCGGCACGCTCGGCGAGGTGCGCACGGTCATCGACATGCTCGACGGGGATGACGGCGACGGGACCGGCGTCGAAGACGATGATGGTCGCGCCGGACAGTGCAACGACAGTGATTCCGCGGCGGCCACGTTCCCCGCACGTGTCCGCGACGTGCTGGGCCGGAACGACCGGCTTCTGGCGCGACTCGGCTTCACTGGCGATTCGACGATGATCGACGACCTGCCGGAAGACGAGTCGACGGATGCGGACGATGCCACCCGCGAACGGGAGACCGCTCTCATCGGTCTGCTTCGCGAGCTGTACACCAACATCGCCGTGCATGGCGACCCAGCCGGCGCATACCGGGTGGTCGTGCGCCGCAATGACGACGGCCTGTCCGCCGACCAGGTCAACGACATCGCCAGGCATCCGCTGCTGCCGGACAAACCGCGTTCCGGAAAAGGACTGGCCCTGCACCGCGCACGGTTCGACGCCCTCGGAGGTTCGATCGTCACCTCCGCCGAAGACGGCACCTGGATTCTGCACGCCGTCCTGCCGTCGCGTCGTCCATAGTCGACGCGGACATCTTCCGAGTCTTCGTCGGCCGTATCATGGCAGCGCGTTGGATGATAAGGATATCGGCATGATTCGCCGTGCTTCGACGGCTGATTGCGGCCGGCGCGGCGGGATGCCCGTCTTCGGAGGAGTCGAGAATGGGGAAACGTCGGATACCGCGTTCTGAACGCGGCCATGTGATGGCCGCGGCGGGCATGGTGATGATCGGTTCGTTGGGCATCCAGACAGCATCATCGCTGTCGGCCTCGTTGTTCGACGCCCTCGGGCCGATTCCGGTCAGTTCCATGCGCATGCTCGTCGCCGCGCTCGTCATGCTCGCGCTCATCCGGCCGAAGCTGGCCGGTCGGTCGAAAGACGAATGGCTGGGCATCGTGGTCTACGGGCTGACTATGGCGGCGATGAACATCTGCCTGTACTCGGCCATCGACCGCATCCCGATGGGCGTGGCCGTCACCCTGGAATTCCTCGGCCCCTGCGTGGTCGCCCTCGCCGGTTCCCACCATTGGCGCGAAGGCCTGTGCGCGGTGGTCGCGCTGGCGGGCGTGGGCTTGATCTCGTTCACGCCGGGCGGCTACTTCAACCCGGCCGGATACCTGTTCGCACTGGGGTCGGCCTTCTGCTTCGGCCTGTACACGCTGTTCGCCGACAAGGTCGGCAAGACAGGCACCGGACTGGACGGGCTCGCCCTGTCGGTCACGGTCGCCGCGCTCGCCACCCTGCCGGTATCGGTCAGCCACGTCGCGCATGCGACGCCCGCCCAATGGGGCGTCATCGCCGCGTCGGCAGTGCTGGGCGTGGCGATTCCCTACACGATGGACACGCTGTCCGGGCGCATCACGTCGGCACGCGTGGTAGGCACGTTGTTCTCCATCGACCCGGCCATGAGCGTCGTCATCGCCGCGCTGATCCTGCGCCAGACCATCACGCCCACAGCCATGCTCGGCGTCATCGTCGTCTCCGTCGCCGGCGCCCTGCTCGTATGGGCGTCCGGCGGTTCAACGGAACGATGATCGTCGCGCCGGTGACGTGAGTGCGGGAGAGCGTATCATTCGCGGGTGAACGTAGGAAAGGATTGGGAACATGCTTCTGGGATTGATTGTTATTTTCTTGTTGACGGCCCGGTGGTGCTTCTCCATGTACCGGTCCGCGAAAGACGGCCGATTGGAGCGGAACTATCAGGTCGGCATTAAAACGCGCTGGACGATCGCCTCGGATGAGACATGGGAATACGTGCACCGCAAGTATGCGTTCGTGTTTCTCGGATGCGGTGTCCTGATTGTGCTGATGACAGTGGGAGTGGCGGTCGGCATCATCGTGACCCACGACATCAATAATCTGGACATGCTCTGGTGGTGGGTACTCCTCGCCCTTGCCGTCATCCTTGTCATGTGGCTTGTCATATGCGGAGTCATCGCGAATCTCGATGCCAAAAACCATTACCTGGATGGTGTATCGGCATCAGGGAATGACCATGAGCGTTGACTTATGCACGAAGGCCGCGCTTCGGTGGTGCCATTCAAAATCGTGTTCAATAACGATGGCACGGTGCGCAGCAACACGTTCCCGTCCAAATCGTTCCCACTAGTGGAGGGCTATTTCAAGCGTTCCTATCCGTTCGTGGAGGACGCGCGTGAAGTGGATCGCGAATATGCCTGAGATCCGGCGTGAGTCATTTGGCGTCTACCGGCGTAGTCCGCTGTCCGACTTGTTCGGGATGGCGGCGTCCAGTTGCCAGTGCCCGGCTTGTGCGCGCGTCTCGAAGCTGCCGCCGACTGTTTCGATGATGGTGCGGTAACGGTCGAGTCCGCTGCCCATTCCAAGTTTCCCGTCATGTTCGGCGATGGTGTCGCTGACTGAGATGCGGATTCCGTCGTTCATATCGAAGCTGATGGAGACCGCATACCACTTGACCGTGTCGGCATGCCTGGCGATGTTCGCGTACAGTTCGGTCAGCAATCCCGTGAGCAGTCGCATCATGTCGGGGGAGAGCGGGTGACGGAGTCCGCCGAGCAGGTTGTCGCCGGTGAATCCGAGCGATTCGAGTTTCGTCTCCTCGTCGTCGATTAGCGATTGCAGCTCTGCCTGTTGCAGGGCAACGGTATCGCCGGCCGAAACCGGTGCCGGCATTCCGTTTCGCTTTTCTGACACTTCCGACTGTAGGTGCTGCGATTCACGTTCCTCGAGTGATTCGATGACCTCATGCGTATGGGTCATGGCGCGATTGGCCGCGTCGCGTAGTTCCCGGAGCTGTTGCCGGTATTCGTGTTCGCTGTTAGGCATGCCGCAGGCGTCGGCATGGTCGATGCGCAGGATGAGGTAGGCGAGGTCGTTGCTGATGGTGTCGTGCAGGTCGCGGGCCGTATCCGCTCGTTCCTGCTGGCGGCGCAACAGGTATGAGTCGTGGTCGCGTTGGTGCATCATGCGCAGCGATAATCCTGTCAACAGTGGAAAACAATAGAGCGCAAGGTTATGCAGCGAAACTACCAGCAGACGGCCGCTACCGGATGCGGCGGGAGCGAACAGCAGCATGAGCAGTAGGCCGGTGGCGATTGCACCGGACCATATATTGAGGTAGGCAAGGAACCCCGTACAGACGATACTGATGGCCAATGAAGTGACCATCAGTGTTCCCGGCAGCAACAACTCGCCGCCCACGAGCGCCGCCCACAGGAACCGATCAGGGCGGAACATGCCGCCGATCAGACCGATGAACGTCACCAGAACCAACATGAGATTCCCGACGGTCACCATCGAGGGGGAGCCTGCGGACAATCGGATCGCGTACTCCGTGAGCAGCATCACGGCCAGCACCGCGCACGTCGTCGCGATGACCGGATGGTCGTTGCCTGGACCGATCCGCTCGGCAATCCGGTTTACAGCAGATCGTATCTGGCGCATGCCTCCAGCACCTCCTTGCGGCTGGTCACACCGAGCTTGCCGGCCGCGCGATGCACGTACGTGAATACGCTGCCTTTAGCGATGCCGAGCCGTTGCGCGATTTCGTCGGTGGTGAGCCGTTTCGCGTACAGACGCAGGATGTCCTTCTCCCGCGAGGACAGCGAATCCTTCATATCCTCGGACATCCGCGCCGGAACCGTGCCGGACAATGCCGCATGTGCCGATGCTGCGTCATGGAATCCCAAGACGGCCTGTGCCACAGTCGGCTCCCCGACAGCCGCCTGCCGTACCGCTTCGGTGATGTCGGCTTTGAGCCGTTCCTTGGCAAACAACCCCTGTGCGCCGGCTTTGATCGCCTCCGCCCGGTAGACGTCCGTCGAATACGAGGTGACGCAGATGACGCCCACTTCGCTCGTTCTGCGTCGGATGCGCCGGCACACGTCCGCGCCGGTGATGCCGCCCAACGCCATATCCAACACGAGCACATCCGGTCTGGTATGCGTGTTGTGGCAGTGCTCGATCGCCACCGCCGGCGAACCCGTGCCCCACACGACGCGGAAATCCTTCGACATGGCCGAGATCATCGCGCGCATCGCGTCCAACGCGAACGGATCGTTGTCCAATACGCCGATGCGGATCGCGCCCGTCGCACCTGTCGTGTCCGGCTCGTTCCCAAGTCCCATGACGTCCACTGTACCGCCGCCAGCCTGTGGTCTTCCGGCGCGAAACGTCGGCATCGATGATGTCATGCGGTTGCTTGACGTGACGTTGCGGAGGCGATGCGCAGCGGTGTGTAATGGTAATAGCCGGATCACTATGGACAATGGCTCGAAGAAGAGAGGTGATCGCCATGAAGAAGACCACAGATAACAGGTCGGCGCGGGGACGCAATGCCAGACGGCCGGTCGTCGTACTGCTGTTCGCATCCATAGCGCTGCAGGCTCTCGCATTCGCGGTTCCTGGAGATGTCTTCCGCTTGCTCTGCCGTGCCGTTGGCGTGACGCTGCTCGTCATCGCGCTGCTTGTCGCTTTGAAGAATGTGGGATCACAAGGCGGCCCAGCAACTCCGGATATGAGGTGACGCAATGGGATCGATATTCACCATCATCGACATGCTGCCCGCATATGGGTTGTTGTGCTATCTGCTGGTCGCCATATGCATCGTCATCGCGTTCCGGGCCATGATCAGGATAGAGGGCGAGCGTCGTCGATTGCGCGTGGCGGTGGTCGCAATGCTGGCCGGTTCGGCGTTCGTCGCATTGCTTGCCTACGCGACGTATGCCATCGCGGCGCCATACGCGCAGCCGGACATGGTCGACTTCTACCGCACCTACCAGCCCGTCGTCCCGCTCTTCCTCACGGGCCTGTTCTGCGTGCAGGCCGTGTCCGGTGTCGCCGCGGCGACCGGCTGGCGGCGGGGGCGGTGAGACCGGCGGCGTTCCTGATACCGGTCTCATATCGAATGGTCCCATGCGATTCTCCGATGGGCGAACCGCATCCACGGCGGTAGACTCTATGCAGTCGACATTGCGGCATCAGCAAAGGGGGAGCACGATATGTCATTGACCACCGCACAACGTGAGGCGACCATCCGCGAATTCCGCGAGAACATGGATTTGCTCGGCTTGACCGTCGACGAGATCGGCGCCGACTTCGGGGTCGACGGCGAAACCGTCCGACGCATCATCGACCTCGAGTCAGGTGTGCTGGAATATCCGTGGATCGTACGCCGCTACCTACTCGACAAGGCCTCGGCCGCCGGCATTCGCCCGGTGCCGTTCACCGCGCTGCGTGGCGACCCGCACGACTACTGGTTCCTCGACGACCGGATCATCGACGCGAACCGGCTCGACTGACACGAAACACAACCAACGAGACGAAGGGAACCGATGACGATCCGCATAACGCCGATCGAACCACGATGGTTCGAGGAGAAGGCGCAGGTGCAGTCCCGCACATGGCGGGAACTCAACCAAGGGCGCATCCCGCAGGACATCGTGGACGCCATCACCCCGCAGTTCGCGCTGAAACTCACCCAAGCCCACGCCGAGGACCCCGGCCAGGTCACGCTGGTGGCGCTCGCGGACGATCACGTGATCGGGTTCGCGGAGCTGCTGCGCACGCCGCGGCCGCCGATCGACCGTCCTGACGCGGCGGAACTGGCTTCGCTGTACGTGCTGGAATCCTGGCACCGGCATGGTGTCGGACGCATGCTGGTCGAAGCCGGCAAACAGGCCGTCGGCAACGACCGTCTCGCGCTATGGGTGTTCAGATTCAACGACAATGCGCGCGGCTTCTACCGGCACATCGGTTTCCACGAGACCGGGCTGACCCAGACCGAGGATCTGGGCCCCGAACTCGAGATGGCCAACTACCGGTAGAAGCGGCGGATTCTCCGGTTACAACTCGACCTGCTCCCATTGCGGGGGCAACGGGATGCGCCGCGTCGGAGTGAGGCAGGCGAGCAGCAGTCCGGCGGCGGCGCACAGGACGACGAGCAGCATGACCGCGCGGAACCCGAATCCCGGCGTCTGCAGCAGCCATCCGACCAACGCGGGCGCCAACGCGCCCGGCACTCCGACTGTCGTCTCGAACACGGTGGACACTCTGCCCTGCATGTCATCCGGCGTGCGCCCGAAGATGAAGCCGAGCTCGCCCGCGTTCAACGCCGGGAACAGCACCGACGCCATGGCCATGCACGTGACGGCCGCCGCATACGAGTCGGTGAATACGAGCGGCAGCATCGCGGCGGTGAACACGGCGAACGTGAGGATGATGAGCCGGCCGGTCGGCACATGCTCGACCAGCCATCCGGCGGCGAGCGATCCGATCAGCGCGGCGACGCCGGTGGCGGTGCCGACGAGTCCGATGAGCGCCGCGTCCGTGCCGCGTTCCGCCAGCATGATCTGCACGCCGATGATGCTCCCGTAGCAGGCGACGTTCATGACCGCGCCCTGCGCGATCGCCGCGAGTACGGTCCTGCGGGTCAGCGTCCACCGCCATCCTTCGACGAATTGGGAGAGGAACGACGGCTTGCCGACGTCCGGAGAGGAAGGGGAGTCGTCCTTGTCGGTTCCGTCGCCGTTTCGTTTCGGCAATGCCAGCGAGGCGAACACGGAGGTCAGGTACAGCAGCGCGGAGGCGAGGAACGGCATCCATCCGGCGATCCGATACAGGAGTCCGCCGATCGCGCCGCCGGACAGTTCAACGCAGGACTCTCGCGCCTCGCGGATGGCCTGTGCTTTCGCGAACCGGTCCATCGGTACCAGGGATTTGAGCATCGCGTCGTTCGATGGTCCGAGCAGTCCGTTCATCACCGCGAACAGGACGACCGCCACGGCGAACGTCGTCGCGCGCATCGTCCCGGTGGCGAGCATGACCGTCACCGCGGCGGACAGGACGGTGCCAGTCAGGCCGAGCAGGATCATCAGCCGTCGTCGGTCGTGACGGTCGGCGAGCGCCCCGCCGACGGACATGAGCGTCAGCCCGATCGCGGATTCGATGGTGACGAGCAGTCCGGCGACGAACGGCGAACCGGACAGGGCGAGACCGAGCAAGGGTATGGCGAACGTGCGCAGGCTGACAGCGACCACGTCGGCGGTGTCGGCGGCGAACCAGCGCCGGTATGCGGGAAGCCGCCAGAGCGGATGGGGTCGTCGCGCGGTGGGGGACGACGCGGCGTCATCCGCCGTGACGGGAGAGGTGGCGTCCGCCGGCGATGGGGAGTGCAAGCGGGCCGGATGATCGTTGGTGTTCATGGCAAGGTCTCGTTTCATGATTGGCCCATGGTCGTCGATGCGGGAGCGTGTCCGACCGTGCGGAGAGCGGGTCCGTGTCGTCATGGTCGGATTTTCCGTGTGGGATCATGGGGCGTGTTCTGGTATTTCGCATAAGAAGACATCGCGACCGCGTGAGGCGATCGCGACCTAGAACAAGTCGGCGTTGGGGGATCGCGGCGACTAGTCGTATGCGAAGGAGACCAGAACCTGGTACATGATGAGTGTCCTTGACGTATTGCTGGCAGGGGTGGAGGGATTCGGCTTTCAGAGGATTTTCAGTTGCTTCGCCGTCGGTGGCGGGTGTATATACGACTATTCTAGCGGTCATGGGAGACGTGTCGCCTTGCGGCATGTAACTTGCATGTAACGCAACGGGGTATGGTGAAAATATGGCTCCCCGCCGTATCGGTGGGAGAAGGCCGCACCTCCGAATCCGGACGGCAGGTGAACCACACCGCCTCCGGTCATGGCCGGCACTGAGATGCCATCAGTGATCAACGGTCCAATGCCAAGCATCATCGGCCATCGGCACGCAATCGAACCGGCCGGGCCGACATCGAGATTCAATTCAGCAAACGTCTTTTCCGATGGAAGACGATGAAACGAGAGAACATCATGACCAACGTGAACACGAAACAACAGGAAGACCCGACCGTCGCCGTGTGCCCGGTGTGCGGTCGCGAGAGCCATGCCGGTGACCTGTTCGCACTGGACGGCGTCGACCACATCGGATGCCCGGACCATGTGCTCGTCGGCTCCGTCGTCGCCGTTCCCGGCGACCCGGATCGTCCCCTGCAGGATCTTCGCAAGCATTGCGCACGGTGGGCCGCATGGCTGGACGCCCATGATTGCCCGATCTGCGGTCGTAACGCCGAACTGTCCGTCCGCGTCACGGATGGCGCCTGGGTGTGCGTCTGCGGATGCCGTGACCAGGCCGAAGCGGAAGGCTTCGATTCGCCGTTGGACGCCGTCGACGCCTGGCTTGACGATCGCGACAAGCGCGTTCAGGCCGAGGTGGCGCTGAAGGCGAAGCTCGGTGCCCGCACCCGCATCCTCGACAGTCTGGAACGCGAGATCGGCGAACGCCGGTAGAACATCACAGGATGCCGTTGCGTCGCAAGGCGGCGTCATGGCATCCCCACGCTATCTGATGGAGGACGTGTCTTGGAACACCGGTGTTCCAAGACACGTCCTCCAATCGTATGGGGCGGCTGTCCTGCGTTCAGAACAGCCGGATCGGTTCGACGTGCTCGACCGGCGTGATGAGACGCGGGCCGTCGCCATCCGCCGGCAATGGCGCGACCTCATGGAACCGCAGCCGGCGCGACAGCTCCGTGCCCCGCTCCCGCAACGGACCGGTCAGACTCGCGCCGTCGACCGTGCGATCCAGCCATGCCGCGGTCAGTTCTTCCGGTACGAGCAGCGGCATGCGGTCATGCACGCTCGCCGGTCCGTCCACGGCCGGACAGGTGACGATCGTGGCGGTCAGCAGCCACGGCGAGGTGTCGGAGGCGCGCCACCACGAGTACAGTCCGGCCATCGCCAACGGCTCCTCGCCGTCCGCATGGAAGTAGAACGGACGCTTGCCCTTCCACTCGTAGTAGCCGCTCGCGGGGATGACGCAGCGCATGGAGCGCGTCGATTCGGCGAACGTGGGTTTGGCATGGATTGATTCGACGCGCGCGTTGTACGTGGGGTAGGGGAGCGTCCTGCTCCGGCTCCACCGGGGCATGAGCGTCCAGTACGCGCCGGTCAGATGCCGGCGTGCGTCCCTGCCTTGCGCGACGACGCCGATGGTCCGTGTGGGCGCGATGTTGTACGAGGGGTGCGGCAGCCGGTCGCGTCTGATGCCGTCGTCGCCGACGTCGAGCCACCGGGCGACCGCGTCCCAATCCAGGTCAAGCGCGAACCTTCTGCACATGCGGTTCAGTCTACGCGCGTCCGTCCGTTCGCGGGTACCATGGTGATGTCCGATGGGAGATACGTGGGACTCGAGGAGGAAGCCATGTCCGTTGACGCGAGGAAGAACGACGGCGCGGCGTCGGACGCGCCTACCCTGTTCGATGCGGAGGACGGGCCGGATCGGACGAGCCGTCGCGGCGTCTCGGTGAAGGCGACCGTGGCGCGCGCCCGCTGGCAGCGGCGCAAGAAGATCGCCACGCGTGCGACGATCCGAGAGACCGCGTTGCGCCTGTTCGACGAATACGGCTACGACAAGGTCACCACGCAGCGCATCGCCGACGAGGCGGGCATGTCCGCGATCACCCTGTTCCGGTATTTCCCGACCAAGGAGGATCTCGTCCTGGGATTCCCGACGGACGGCGAGATGTTCGCCGACCTGCGCCGGGAGATCAAGGATCGGAAGGGCGGGTCCCCGATCGGATTCGTCCGTCGCATGGTCCCGCAGGTGCTCGGCGGGCTCGAGCCGTCTCAGTTGGAGGAACTGGCCCGCCGGCTGCGCATCGTGCGTTCCGACGAGGGACTGCGCGTCGCGTTGTACGCTCGCATACCGCGATGGATGGATGCCGTCGCGGCGTTGTGGGGGAGCGACGACGCCGTTGCCGACGGTGGCACGCGCGTCGGTTTCCCCGTGCGCCTGTCCGTCTCGCTCATCATCGACTGCATCATCGAATCCCTGCTGGAGTGGTCGCGTCGCTGCGACGACGGCGTCGACGACGGGGATGTCGTCGACGTGCTCGTCGATGTCGTCTCCGAGGCGATGGAGACGCTGTCGCATTGACCCGCCTTCGTGGTTTGCGGCCATTCGGTCCGGTTGTCGTCGGTAAGGCACATGTTTCTGTGCCGAATATTCAAATGATAGTGACTTCATTATGAATAAAAACGGCGGAAATCAGCCCTTTTCTCGGCTGAGTCGGAATGATTGTTGAGGGCTGTTTTCTTTCATATGAAAGACGCATACATATGGAAGAAAACAGCCTTATCATTCATAGGAAATAGGCTTTCATATGAATTCTCGGAGTGCGGGAAGGGCCATGCTGGCTCAAGCGCATGGATGTTCGGTAGGGCGCTTCGTTGTGTCCCACCCGATGCGTCGGTTTCTCTTCTTCGATGCCCGGAATGAGGAAGGCGGGTCGTCTTCCGGCCGCATTCGTCATGCGATGCAGGAAGACGACCCGCCTTTACGGTGCCTGCCGTCGTTTCCGTCCCGTCACGGGACCGGGCTCCATATTGCAGACCGGCCGCGTGACGCCGGGGCATGCCGTCAGATGAGGATGCCGTCGCAGTGGTCGATCTCGTGCTGAATGATCTCGGCAGTGAACCCGTCGAACGTTGCGGTCGCCTCGCGCCAGCGTCGCGTGCGGTACGTGACGGTGATGCGCTCGTAGCGGACCACCGGCCGCACGCCCTTGAGGGACAGGCACCCCTCCTCGGTCTCGTACCGGCCTGAACTTTCGGCGATGATCGGATTGAACATCATCATGTTCCGGCCGGTCGCCTCGTCATGGAACACGATGATCCGCTTGGCGACGCCGATCATGTTCGCGGCCATGCCGACGCACGAGTCCGCATGCGCGGCCAACGTGTCCATGAGGTCGGCCGCCACCGGCAGATCGTTCTCCGTCGCCTCGTCGGACGGTCGCCGCAGGAACGCCTCGGAGGTCATGATCGCCCGTTCCATGATGTTTCCTTTCTTCCCGGTCGCGGTGGACGCTCCGATTGTATCGGCTTCCCGGGTACATGCCGCGTTGCGCGGCGGGAAGCGGGACGGCGTGACCGCGGCTATCATGTTCGCAGAGTCCCGATGGTGTCCCACAGATCCGAAAGGCTGGTCCCGCATGCCGGTTTCCTATGAGGAGGCGTTGTTCCACTCGTATTTCGCGTGGCTTATGCCCGACGAGACGATCGTCCAGGGGGATACGGATCAGTTGGACGGCCAGGAGCTCGACATGTACTTCCCCGACCGAAAGGCCGCGTTCGAGATCGGCTCCTGGGGGCTGCACAGCCGGACGCAGGACAAGGACACGCGCAAACGCCGCAAGGCGAAACGACGCGACATCCGACTGGTCACCCTGTTCACCGACCGCGACCGCGCCACCATGCCCAAGGCCGATGGGGAGCCGCTCATGGTCGCGCCCTGCCCGAACAGTCCCAGCATCATCTGGGCCGCGACCTCGATCCGATGGACGAGCGGCCGCAAGGGGCGCATCACCCGCACCCGGTTCCTCCAGATCGCCGAACCGGTGTGCGAGGCGCTCGACTTCACCTACAAGCCGGTCCCCGAAGACCAGTGGCCCACGATGCGCGACGAGGCGGCCTGCGCCTGCGAGACGCTGAAGCTCAGATCCGCCGCGGACGGCAAACCGGCCCCCGGCAAGCGGATCGCGAACCCGGCGGCCGAGCCGGCCGCGACAGCACCGTCGCAGGAGATCGCCACGGCGGACGGGACCGCCAAGGAACTCCGCACGCAGCCGGCCGCCGACCTGCCGACGATCGGACGGGTCTGCGAATCCCTGCACCGCGACTGGGTGCTCGTCTTCGCCACCATCGCCGGACTGCCCGACGAGGCGAGAATCGACTATGCGCGTCGGCTCGTCACCGACGTGTTCCCTACGGCGATTGGATACGCGAAATGGCCGCAACCCGTGCAAAGCCGGTTCCAGGCGCTCGGCCAGCGCGCGTTGGACGCCGTCACCGTCCAGCCGGGCGACACCGACGCGGAACGTACGCTCGCCGTCGTCGCAGCCCTCCAACAGGCGTACCGCCAATGCCGGGAGCACGCGAGGACCGCGTCCCTGGCGATGGGCTCCGCGGCCGCCGCATACCGGCTCGGCTGAACCGGGGGAGCGCGGACGGAACGCACGCCACGCCGCCCGCGCTACAGTGGAGGCATGCTCGACCATCTGACGCTCAAGGTACGCGACATCGACCGCAGCATCGCCTTCTACACGCAGGCGCTCGCCCCGCTCGGCTACATCGTCAAAGCCCACCACGAACCCACGCTCGGATTCGGCGTCGACGACGGCACCCCGCACTCCGACTTCTACCTGTCGCCCGCCGACGAAGCCGATCATGCGGATGAGACGACCGAACCGGAGGCATCGCGACCATCCGCATGCCCGGTCACCCACATCGCGTTCCTCGCACAGGACAAGGCCGCCGTATGCGCCTTCTATATGCGGGCGCTCGCCGCCGGAGGCCGCGACAACGGCGCGCCCGGCCCGCGCCCCTACCATCCCGGATACTATTCCGCGTTCATACTCGACCCGGACGGCAACAACGTCGAAGCCGTCACCGACTGGTCCGGCTGGTACGGCCGTCAGGAAACGAAAGCACGCGAACATCCCGACCAGCCTGAGGTGAATCAGGCGGACACGTCCCTCCCCGATATGCCCGGTAGTCCGGTGACCGACGCCAGTGATGGGCCGGTCACAGCGCGCAGTTCATCCGAACGGAAAATCAAGCTGTTCCGTTCCCTGTTCCGCGGTCGCGACGATGTCTATGCGCACGGGTTCGTGTCCAGGAAAACCGGCAAAACCGGGTATGCGCCGGCGGCATGGAACGAATGGACCACTTTGGCAAGCGGCAAACGTATTCCCACTCCATCTGGGCAGCGACGATGCAAGCCACTGACCGATCAGGTGCTCCTCGACCATTTCACCAAACGGGATGAGCGGCTCGTCAATGTCGTCGGGCTCTACCCCATGTCCAAGGAGTCGACGGTCTGGTTCCTCGCCATCGACTTCGATGATGACGGATGGCGAGATGAAATCATGGCGGTCAGAAACGTCTGCAAGCGATACGGCATAGAACCGGCCATGGAACGATCGCGCTCCGGAGACGGCGGGCACCTGTGGCTGTTCCTCGACGAGCCGATGGATGCGGCACAGGTCCGGCACATGGGAGACGCGTTGCTGACCGAGGCCTCAGACCTGGTCCACATCGAGTTCCGGTCCTACGACCGCATGTTCCCCAATCAGGATGTTCTTCCTTCCGGAGGATTCGGCAACCTGATCGCACTCCCATTGCAGCGCATGGCACGTGACAACGGCAACAGCGTATTCATCGACGAACAGTTCAATCCATACCCGGACCAATGGGCGTATCTCGCCTCAATCAAACGTGTTGTACCTGAACAGGTACGCGCCATCGCAGCTCGGATGACAACAGCAATCGGACCATCGGGCAATCCCGCCTCCGGCGCACATCGAGCTTCCGATAAAGCAAAGGACAACGGCCAACCGTCAGGAGTCCGATTCCACGACCTTTCCTCGACGGACACGCCACGGTCCGTCACCATCATCGAATGCAGCATGCTCGTCATCCCCAAGGACGGTATGACTCAAGCAGCACTCAACGCGATACGCCGGCTCGCTGCGTTCGCCAACCCCGACTTCTATCGGGCGCAAGCCATGCGCCAACCCATCTACGACAAGCCTCGAATCATCTACCGTGGCGAGGAGACCGACGACAATATTCTCCTGCCGAGAGGGTGCAAGGAATCCCTGACCTCATTGCTGAGCCGCACGGGAACCGTCGTGTCATACCGCAACGAACGCAACCCGGGCGAACGGATCCAAGTGGAATTCACGGGAACGCTTCGCGAACGTCAGAACATCGCGGCGCAGAACTTGCTGGCACATGATGACGGTATCCTCACCGCTCCAACAGGATTCGGTAAAACCGTAATCGCGGCGAACCTCATCGCCGAAAGAAAGACCAACGCATTGATCATCCTGCGCTCTTCCGCACTGCTCGAACAATGGAGGGAACGACTTGAGCAGTTCCTCGACATCACCGCGACGCTGCCGCCATTACTGACCAGAACCGGACGCGTCAGCCGGAGAAAACGCCACATCATCGGACAGATAGGAACCGGGCGCAACGAGCCCAACGGCATCGTCGACATCGCACTGGCGCAATCACTGTTCGACAAAGGCGACATCGCCGGAACCAAACACGTCAAAGACGTGGTCAGCCGCTACGGCATGATCATCTTCGACGAATGTCACCACGTGGCATCCCCAGACACCGAAGCGATCGCCCGAGAAACCAACGCGAAATACGTCTACGGATTCACCGGAACCCTGAAACGCGACGACGGCATGCAACCGATCGTCACCATGCGATGCGGGCCGGTCCGTGACACCATCGACGTCAACGAGCACATGGCGACGCAACGTTTCTCCAGACGATACGTGCCACGCTTCACGGCAACCAATTACGATCTCGTCGAACCATACACCTACCACGAATACCTGGAAGCCGCATGCGGTGACGAAGACCGCAACACCATGATCGTCAACGACGCCATGACGCTCATCGATGAAGGCAGAACACCGCTGTTGCTCACGAAACGCATCGAACATGCGCAAGCGCTCGCGAACGCTCTCCAGAAAAGAGAATGCAGTCATGTGATTCTTCTCTACGGTGCCGAAACGAAGAAGAGCCGACACGACAAGCTCGAACAGCTCAAGCGCATCCCCTCGGAAGACGGCCTCGCCGTCGTGTCGACCGGAAGCTACATCGGCGAAGGATTCGACTGCCGACGATTGGATACGCTCATGCTGACGGCGCCTGTATCCGTGGAAGCGTCGGTCGCCCAGTATGTCGGACGACTGCACCGGGACAACGAGGGGAAACGTGAGGTACGCGTCTATGACTACATCGACGTGACCATTCCCATGGCCGCCAGCATGTACCGTAAACGATTGAAGACATATGCGGCGCAGGGATACACGCCGATGCTGCCGGGCAGTGAATCCGATGCGAGACGCCAAGCGAAGACGAAAGCCCTGCTGGAACGCAAAAACGCGCTCGCCGGACAACGCCACGGCGATCGGACCGTCCCCATCATCAACGCGGACGAATTCCATACGATGTTCCGCAACGACATCAGACATTGCCGACGGACGATCACGCTCTGCGCCGGATATCTTACACGGCATGCCATCGACCAGGTGACCGATGTGATTCTCGAAGCGGCAGGCAGGGGAGTGGCCATCACCGTCAACGTACGCGTCCCGGCCAACGCGACGGAGACATCGCGCTCGCGGACAACACGCAACATGGATAGGCTTCGCGCATTGGGATGCTCGGTACAGGCCGTGAACGCCTGCACTGAATTCGCCGTGTTCGACGATGAGCTCATCTGGTTCGGCACCATCGACCTGTTGGGAAGAATCCAATCGGACGACTGCTCGCTGCGGTTCGCCGATGCGCGTATCTCACGACTGCTCGTCGAAGGTGTCAACGCGAACGAAACGATGAACGCCTGAACGTGGTCAGATTCCATCCGATCAGAAGAACACCCTAGACTATAGAAACCATGAGAATCCATGGAGGAGGCGGAACAGTGAAGGAACATGACCGGAGGCGCGGCGTGGGAGTCGTCATCGCCGTCATCATCGTCCTGGCCGTCGTGGGACTGTTCGCGTTCGCACGATGGTGGTCGGACCGGCCGGGCGACATCGCGCACGCGCGATACACGTACTCCGCCTCCGATCGGTTCACACGGAAACAGCTTGACGCCGCCGGCAAGACGATCGCAAACGCGTTCACCGGCTTCGGCGGATGCACGCTGGACAAGGTCGCCTACGACGAGACGCGGACCGATCGGATTCTGGACTTGGAGGACAAGACCAAGCGCGAATCCCCAAGCTACTCGTCCAGCATCTACGAGGCATACAAGCGCTACGGCCGCGACCGCATACTCATGGCCGACGTCGATTTCACCTGCGACGGCTTCGAACCGTCGCTCAGCCGCGGACCCCAATCCATGACCTGGTATCTCCTGCTCGACGACGACGGCGAAACCTGGACCGAAATCGACCACGGCAACGGCTGACGGAAACGCGGCCACCCCACGGCATGCGGTCACGGAACACCGCATAGCAGACTACACGCAACACCACACGAAAGGCGACGACATGACGGAACTGCTCATCGGATCGCACTTGTCCACCGCGGGCGGATGGGACAAGCTCATCGCACGCTCACACGCGGAACACGGCACCACGTTCGCGTTCTTCCCACGCTCCCCATACGGCAGACGGTCGAAGGCCCTCGACCCGGACAAGGCGGCCGCGTTCGGCGCGCGACTGGCAGCGGAACACTATGGGCCGCTCGTCGTCCACGCGCCCTACGTGTACAACCTCGCCGGCAAGGATCCGGCCAAACGGGCGTTCGCCATCGACGCGCTCGCCGAGGACATGCGCCTGCTCGCGCCCATCCGCGAAGCCGGCCAGGAGACCTACCTCAACATCCACCCCGGCTCCCACGTGGGACAGGGCGCGGAAACCGGATGCCGGCTGATCGCCGAAGCCCTCGACCGCGTGTCCGAACAGGCGGACGGCACGGGCATCACGATCCTGTTGGAGACCATGGCCGGCAAAGGCACCGAATGCGGACGCAGCTTCGAGGAACTCTCCTCCATCATCGACCGGCTCGACGACCCCACGCGCATAGGCGTCACATTCGACACCTGCCACGTGTTCGACGCCGGCTACGACCTCGTCGACGACTACGACGGCGTGATCCGCCGACTGGACGACGTCATCGGACTCGACAAGGTCAAAGCCATCCACGCGAACGACTCCATATACGGCCTCGCCTCCCACAAGGACCGGCACGCCAACATCGGCGACGGCAAGCTCGGACTGCCGTTCTTCACCCGCCTCGTCAACGACCCGCGCATGAACACGCTGCCGATGATCCTCGAAACCAAGGAGATCACACCCGACACACACCGCGAGGAGATCGCCCTGCTGCGCGGACTGCGGGAGAACTGACAAGCGGGGGAGAGCTGGCCGACGGCGCGGCACGACAACAGCGACGCACGCCGCCGGCCGGCCACGATATCATCCGACCGCCGCCACATCCCGCAGACCGTCGGTGAACTCCCGGGCCCAACGCTCCGCCTCGCCAAGCTCACGGAACGAACGATGATGCACCATCGCCCCGCCCACGATCAACGCACCCGGCGTGGTCTCCCTACGCGACGGAAGCATGCCCTCCGGCACCGTGACGGCCACATCATAATCAAGATGCGGCGTCAGCCGGGTGATCCGGACGCGCACGCCCTCCGGAACATCCGTCGCACGCGAATCATAATCGAACGTCGAATCGACATCGATGAATCTCATATGAACACTCTCCTGAATGAAAAAACAACCACCGGCACGCCGATGAACGGAACAGGACCGGACAATGACCAATGCTTCGAACGGCTGCCATAGCCGTGGAACCTACATACTGACACCCGCATGCTACACGCAAGCCCTGCACGAAGTCAACCGGCGGCCACGCCACCCCACAAAACAACCACACACCACGGAACCACCAGCCACGCCACCCGCCCCACCCCGTCCGGCACGGCGAGACAATGGAACCATGAACACAACCACCACACGCACCGCACTCATCATCACCGCCAACCCCGAACACCACAGCCTCACCAACGCCACCGGCAAAGCCTTCGCCGAAGGATTCCACGCACACGGCGGCGAAACCCGCATCCTCGACCTGTACGACGCCGGATTCAACCCCGTCTACACCAGCGCCGACCGCGCCCACTACCTCGGCAAAGCCGACATGCCCAAGGACGTCGCCGCCATCCAAGCCCGACTCGCCCAAGCCGACGTGATCGCACTCGTCTTCCCCATCTACTGGTACACCATGCCCGCCATGGTCAAAGGCCTCTTCGACCGCGTCATCTGCCGCGGATTCGCCTACAACGCCGACGGCACGCCCGGCGCGCTCGCCGGCAAGACGGTGCGCGTCATCATGCTCACCGGCGGCCCGGAATCCTGGTACGAGTCCGACGGGATCGGCGAGGCACTGGACAACCAGATCCGCCGCCAGACGTTCATGAAGTACTGCGGCGTGAAGGACGTCGAGATCGTCTACGTCGACAACCTCTCGATGGGCGACGACGACCCCGCCAAGCGCGAGGCCGCGGCCAAGCAGCTCGACGGGATCAGGCAGCTCGGCGCCTCGCTCGCCTAAGACGGGCATTCCCATCGATACGGCCTGGGGCGTTCACCGGCCATCTCCGCGACGACGCGGAATCGCGGCCAATGAACGCCCTCAGGCCTGTTCATATACGGATGCCGTTACACCGTATGCAGTCCGGCGATCGTCACGCGGAAGCCTCCGTCATCGGTACGCGACAACCGGAGTTCCGCGCCCATGGCATTGCACGCCGCATCGGCGATGGACAGTCCCAATCCGACGCCGTCCGCGGCGCTGATGCGCGAATCCGTCCCACGATGGAACGGCTGGACCAGCTCGTCGAGGTCATCCGGCAGCGTCCCATCGGTGGTGTTCTCGATGACGAGATGCAGCGTGCCGTCACCATCGTTTCCGGTCTCAATCGTGGCCGAACCGCCATCGACGTTGTGCACGACCGCATTGCGCACGAGGTTGTCGACCGCCAGCGACAGCAATGCCGGATTCGCCGTGACACGGAATTCATCCGAATCGGCGATCGTCACCGTGACGCCTCGATCGTTCGCGTCTTCGGTCGACCGGTCGACGGCATCATGCAGACAGGACATGACGTCGGCAATTCCGTCACCGGCCCTAAACGAGGATTCGTCTTCGCCGGTGCGCGCATAGGCGCCGCTCTGGATGCGCGACAGGGTGAGCAACGCGTCGACGAGCTTCGCGCCGCGTCGGTTCGCGGCGAGCGCGCGGCGCACCGACGGCTCCACGTCGTCGGGGAAACGTCCCTGCGAGAGCGGTGCATCCAGGTTCGTCTCGACCGCGGCAATCGGTGTGCGCAGCTCGTGCGACGCGTTCGACACGAATCGTCGTTCCGTCTCCGCCGCGGCTTCGACGCGATTCAGCATCTTGTTGACCGATGAGACGAGACGGTCGATGTCGTCATGTCCCTCCCTCACGTTGACGCGCGCGGAGAGATCGTTCGGGGGCAGTGCGGCGATCTGTCGTTCGACGGCGGTGACGCGTCGCGACAGCATCGTGCCGATGATCCATGCGGCCGCGACGGCGAGCAGACCGAACACGACCGTCTCGACAATCGACACGACGCGCATCGTCGAGACGAAATCGTCGGCGACCGCATCCGCCGTGCCCGTCACGATATCCGTATACGACCATGGCGTCTTCGAATCGTCGGAGATTTTGCCGTCGTCACCGGTGCCATACGGCACCCATGTGTACGAGTCGGCATCCGAGCCGGACCGCAGCTGTGAGCCGTCGCCGGTGAAACATGACACGGCGGCGTCGCCGTCGACGGATTCGGCCGCGGAGCCCGTGGTCACCGTCGTGGTGCCGTCCGCGTTCACGCACATCACGATGTCCCCGCCGTCACGTTGCGCCGTATGGGAGACGATGAGGTTCTGCGTGACAATCAGCGCGGCCATCATCGCGATGACGATGAGCGCCACGGCGAGGGTGATCCGCGCGCGAAACGTGCGCGGACGCAGCCGCTCCGCCCATGAACGGGAACGGGAGTTCCTATGTGGTTCTTCGGCGTCCATGGGGGAGACATTCGTCTGGCTGGTGTCGGTGTCGTTCATCGCAATCGGTATCCTTTCCCGCGCATCGAGACGACCGCATCACGGTCGCCGAGTTTGCGGCGCAGCGAGTAGATGGTGGTTTTGACGAGGTCGGTCGCCGTGGAGGAGGTCGTCGGGTCGTTCCATACGGCGTCGTGGAGGTACTCCGCGTTCACATAACCGCCGTCGGCGAGCATGAGTTCGTTCAGAACCCCATACTCCTTGGGCGTCAGATTCACGGGGACGTGACCGGAGCCGACGAAGACGAGCCGTCGTTCCGTGTCGAGTGTGATGCCGCCGCGTGTGAGCACGGCGGCATCACCGTCCCGTGCGCCGACGGCCGTGCGTCGCCGCAACGCCCGGATGCGAGCGAGCAGCTCGCGGTAGGCGAACGGTTTGGTCATGTAATCGTCGGCGCCGAGGTCGAGTCCGCCGACACGGTCATCGACCGAGGTGGCGGCCGTGAGCATGAGCACGGCCACGGGGATGCGGTTCCTTGCGATCGTCTCCATCACCGCGTCGCCGGACAGAATCGGAAGATCCCGGTCGAGCAGCACGATGTCGGCTCCCGCCTCGGCGAGGAGACGCAACGCCTCGACGCCGTCGCCGGCGACTCCGGTCTCATACCCTTCGTGGCGCAGCGCGTCGTCCAACGCCGCCGCCAGGTCGCGGTCGTCCTCGACGATCAGAATCCGCATTGTCCCTCCTTGTCGTCATCACCATCCTGCGGTCCCTACGGTAAGGCGAAAGTAAGGCGGCCGCGCTGCGGCGGATTCCTCCCGAACGGCCCGCGCCCCATCCGCATGCCCGGAATGTAGGACGCGCGGGACGGTTGCGGACATGGTTGGCCTATGGTGGCGCATGGTCAGACTTCAGACATTCAAGGGAGGACCATGTCGGTACTGGACGAATTGGTGGCGGGCGCGCTGGAGGACCAGCGGACCCGTGAGCGCACCGTGTCGTTGGAGGACGTGAGGAAGGCCGCGCTGGCGGCCCCGGCCCCGATCGACGCGAAACGATGGCTCAAGCGCGCCGACGGCATCCCCGTGATCGCCGAGATCAAGCGCGCTTCCCCGTCCAAGGGCCACCTGAGCGACATCCCCGACCCGGCCGCATTGGCCCGCGAATACGAGCGGGGCGGCGCGAGCGCCATCTCCGTGCTCACCGAGGGCCGCCGCTTCCTCGGCTCCCTCGACGATCTCGACAAGGTGCGCGCCGCCGTGCACATCCCGGTGCTGCGCAAGGACTTCATCGTCACCGACTACCAGATCTTCGAGGCGCGCGCGCACGGCGCCGACCTGGTGCTGCTCATCGTCGCCGCGTTGGACGACGCGAAGCTGAGGCACCTGCTCGGCCTGGCGCACGAGCTGGGCATGACCGTGCTCGTCGAGACGCACACACGCGAGGAGATCGAGCGCGCCATCGCCGCCGGGGCGAAGGTCATCGGCATCAACGCCCGCAACCTGAAGAACCTCAGGGTCGACGTCAACAAGTACGCCGAACTGGCCGACGACCTGCCCCACGACGTGATCCGAGTCGCCGAATCCGGCGTGTTCGGCGCGGTCGAGGTCGAGGACTACGGCCGGGCCGGCGCCGACGCGGTGCTGGTCGGCGAGGGCGTCGCCACGGCGGACGACCATGAACTTGCGGTTGAACGACTAGTGAAGGCAGGAGCAAGAGTGAAAGCATCAGAAACCACCCCGTTGAGCGAACACCACGGCCCGTACTGGGGCCAGTTCGGCGGCCGATACGTGCCCGAGGCGCTCATCACCGCGCTCGACGAGCTGGAGCGCGTCTACGATGAGGCCAAGAAGGACCCCGAATTCCACAAGGAGTTCATGACGCTGCAGCAGCGCTATGTGGGCCGTCCCTCGCCGCTGACCGAAGCGCCGCGCTTCGCGAAGCTCATCCGCGAGAAGACCGGACTCGACGCCCGCGTCTTCCTCAAGCGCGAGGACCTCAACCACACCGGCGCGCACAAGATCAACAACGCGCTCGGCCAGGCGCTGCTCGTCAAGCGCATGGGCAAGACCCGCGTGATCGCGGAGACCGGCGCCGGCCAGCACGGCGTCGCCACCGCCACCGTGTGCGCGATGCTCGGTCTCAAGTGCCGCATCTACATGGGGCAGATCGACGCTCGCCGCCAGGCCCTCAACGTGGCGCGCATGCGCATGCTCGGTGCCGAGGTCGTCGAGGTCACGCTCGGCGACAAGATCCTCAAGGACGCCATCAACGAGGCGTTGCGCGACTGGGTCACCAACGTCAAGGACACGCACTACCTGCTCGGCACGGTCGCGGGCCCGCATCCGTTCCCCGAGATGGTGCGCGACTTCCAGAAGATCATCGGCGAGGAGGCCAAGCAGCAGCTCAAGGACTGGTACGGCATCGACCATCCGGACGCGGTGTGCGCGTGCGTGGGTGGCGGCTCCAATGCCATCGGCGTGATGAACGCGTTCCTCGACGACGAACGTGTCAACCTGTACGGCTACGAGGCCGGCGGCAACGGCCCCGAATCCGGCAGGCACGCCATCCGCTTCGCCCCTGGCACCGGCCAGCTCGGCATGTTCCAGGGCGCCAAGAGCTACCTGCTGGAGACCGACGAGGGCCAGACGCTCGACACGTACTCCATCTCCGCCGGCCTCGACTATGCGTCCGTCGGCCCCGAGCACGCGTGGCTCAAGGACATCGGCCGCGTCAACTACTCGTGGGCCACCGACGAGGAGGCGATGAACGCGTTCCGCGACCTGAGCCAGACCGAAGGCATCATTCCCGCCATCGAAAGCTCGCACGCGGTCGCCGGCTCCTTCAAGGCCGCCGCCGACCTCAAGGCGAAGGGCTACGACAAGGCCGTGATGATCATCAACATCTCCGGCCGAGGCGACAAGGACATGGCCACCGCCGGCAAGTGGTTCGGCTACCTGACCGACGACCAGACCGCCGCGCTCGAAGTGACCGGCGCGCACGGGAACACGGTCGCCTGAACGGCGACGGATGCACAGCATCAGGAGGAGATTTTCGATATGACAAACGCAGCAACCACGCCCTCCGGCCAGCCGCTGGGCATCAGCCACCGGCCCAGCCCCACCGAGGCCATGTTCGCGAAGTTCAAGGCCGAGGACAAGCCGGCCTTCATCGGCTACCTGCCGTACGGCTTCCCGGACCCCGAGGTCTCGCTCGACGCCTTCCGCACGATGGTCGAGCACGGCGTCGACGCGGTCGAGATCGGCCTGCCGTACTCCGACCCGGTCATGGACGGCCCGGTCATCCAGGCCGCGTCCTCCATCGCCCTGAACAACGGCGAGACCATCCGACGCGTCTTCGAGGCCGTGGAGACCGTGGCCAACGCCGGCGGCGTGCCGCTCATCATGAGCTACTGGAACCTCATCTACCACTACGGCGTCGAGAAGTTCGCCCGCGACTTCGAGAACGCGGGCGGCGCCGGCCTCATCACCCCGGACCTCATCCCGGACGAGGCGGGGGAGTGGATCGAGGCGTCCGACCGTCACGGGCTCGACCGCATCTTCCTCGTGTCGCCCGACTCCGCCGACGAGCGTCTCGAAGTCGTCGCGAGGAACGCGCGTGGCTTCGTCTACGCGGCCGCCCGCATGGGCGTCACCGGCGAACGCGCGAGCATCGACGCGTCCCCCGAGACGCTCGTCGCACGCACCCGCAAGGCGGGCGCGAAGAACGTGTGCGTCGGCATCGGCGTGTCCACTGCCGAACAGGGCGCGAAGGTCGGCTCCTACGCGGACGGCGTGATCGTCGGCTCGGCGCTTGTGCACACGCTGCTCGCCGACGACAACCGTTCGCCGCGCGACACCGCCGAAGGCCTGAAGCTGCTCGCCGCCAAGAGCGAGGAACTCGCCGCGGGCATCCACGGGGCGCGCGCCTGACGTCCGCCGTTCCGCACGGGCGCGTCGGATCCACGGCGCGCCCGTCGTAGGATGAGAGCGATGAAACCCATGAATCTCGCATACATTCCCTCGCCGACGTTCTCGAAGTTCCAGATCGGACCGGTGACCATCCGCATGTACGCGGTATGCATCCTCATCGGCGTGTGCTTCGCCGTGTGGATCCTCACCCGCCGTTGGAAGCGCGTGGGCGGCACCTTCGACCAAGTGCTCGACACCACGCTCGTCGCCGTGCCCTCGGGGCTCGTCGGCGCGCGCCTGTACCACTGCATCACCACGCCGTCCGCGTACTTCCCGCCCACCGGCAGCCTCGTCAATATCCTCAAGGTGTGGGAGGGCGGCATGGCCATCTTCGGCGGCATCGGCGTGGGCGCGCTGGCCGCGTTCCTCTGGTGCCGCCACAAGCGCTACCCGTTCGCCCTGCTCGCCGACTGCCTCGCCCCGGGACTCCTCGTGGCGCAGGCCATCGGACGCCTCGGCAACTGGTTCAACCAGGAGCTGTTCGGCTGGCCCACCACCCTGCCGTGGGGACTGAAGCTCAACGATTCGGCGGACGCGATCGGCAGCACCGAAGTGTGCTACCAGGGGACCGCATGCCCTTCCGGCACGCTGTTCCACCCCACGTTCCTGTACGAGATGATCTGGAACCTCATCGGGGCCGCGCTCATCGTATGGATCGGACGCAGGTTCGCCGACCGGCTCAAGGCCGGCCAGCAGTTTGCCATGTACATGATCTGGTACGGCCTCGGCCGCACATGGATCGAGAATGTGCGCATCAACTACTCCACCGTGATCCTGGGCCTCAGGACCAACGTGTGGACCGCCATCCTCGTCTTCCTCGCCGGATGCGTCCTGTTCGCCGCGCTGCACCGCGTCGGACGGGAGACGTCGACGCTCGCCGCCCGTCTCACCGCGGTCACCGCGGACGAGCTCGAACGGCAGCGCCAGGCCGAGGAGCGTTCCGAAGACGAACACGCGAGGAACGACGACTGAACATCCGCCCCGTCCGGCGGCGCAACGCTCCCGGACGCCGGCCATAGTCCCATTTGATGGATAAGGTATGGAACCATGAAGAAGATTGAAATCGCCCCCAGCATCCTGTCCGCCGACTTCTGCAACCTTGAGCGCGACCTCAAGGCGATCGCCAACGCGGACCTCGTCCACGTCGATGTGATGGACCATCACTTCGTCCCGAACCTGACGCTCGGAGAGCCGATCGTCAAGCGCATCTGCGAGGTCACCGACCTGCCGGTCGACGTGCACCTCATGATCGAGGACCCGGACCGCTGGGCCCCCGAATACGCGCGTCTCGGCGCCTCCTCCGTGTCCTTCCACATGGGCGCCACCCACGCCCCGGTCCGTCTCGCCCGCCAGCTGCGCGACATGGGCTGCAAGGCCTGCTTCGCCGTGCGCCCCGCCGAGCCGGTCGAGCCGATCTTCGACATCCTCGACGAGTTCGACATGATCCTCATCATGACCGTCGAGCCCGGCTTCGGCGGCCAGAAGTTCCTCGACAACCAGATGGCCAAGGTCCGTCGCCTGCGTGACGAGATCACCCGCCGCGGCCTCGACACCAAGATCCAGGTGGACGGCGGCGTCAGCCCGAAGACCGCGCACATCGTGGCCGAGGCCGGAGCCGACGTGCTCGTGGCCGGCTCCGCCGTGTACGGCGCCGACGACCGCGCGGCCGCCATCGACTCCATCCGCGAGAAGGCCGCCGCCGCGTACCGCGACTGAGCGTCGACACGCACGGTTTCCCCGCGGGATTCCATATTCCGAAACCAAGAAGAAAGCATCACAGACACATGAAGACGTTCGAATCGCTGTTCGCCGAACTGAGCGAGAAGGCCAAGACCCGTCCGGAAGGCTCCCTGACCGTCGATGAGCTCGACAAGGGCACCCACTTCATCGGCAAGAAGATCGTCGAGGAGGCCTCCGAGACCTGGATCGCCGCCGAATACGAGGGCGCGGACCGCACCGCCGAGGAGATGAGCCAGCTGCTTTATCACGTGCAGGTCATGATGATCAAGCACGGTCTGAGCCTCGAGGACGTCTACAAGCACCTGTGACGCGGCGCCCCGCACAGGGGCGTCACGTTCGCGGCGCGGGCGGCACCGTCCGCGCCGCACATCGATCAAGGGGAAAACCATGCTGAGAATCGCCGTGCCCAACAAGGGCATGCTGTCCGAACCCGCCTGGAACATGCTGGCGGAGGCGGGCTACCGTCTGCGCACCAACTCGCGCCAGCTCGTCGTCGAGGATCCGGACAACGACATCGAACTGTTCTATCTGCGTCCGCTCGACATCGCCGTATACGTGGGCCGCGGCACCATCGACTGCGGCATCACCGGCCAGGACCTGCTCAAGAACTCCGGCACCGCTGCGCTCGAGCACATGCCGCTCGGCTTCGGAGCCTCCACGTTCCGTTTCGCCGCGCCGAACGAATCCTCCTTCTCCAAGCTGGAGGACATCGACGGCAAGCGCGTCGCCACCTCCTTCGACAAGCTCGTGCACGACTACCTCGTCGACCACGGCATCAACGCGGAGACCATCCACCTGGACGGCGCCGTCGAATCGTCCGTGCAGCTGGGCGTCGCCGACCTCATCGCCGACGTCGTGTCCACCGGCACCACGCTGAGGAACGCCGGCCTGCGCATCTTCGCCGACCCGATCATGCACTCGGAGGCGTGCCTCATCCGCTCGCCGCGACTGGACGAGAAGGACGAGCGCCTGACCATCCTGAGCCGTCGTCTCGAAGGCGTGATCACCGCGCAGCGCTACGTGCTCATGGACTACGACATCCCCGTGTCCAAGGTCGCCGCCGCCATCGACGTGACCCCCGGCTTCGAAAGCCCCACCATCTCGCCGCTGCACGACAAGCAGTGGAATGCGGTGCGCGTCATGGTGCCCAAGGCGAAGGTCAACCAGCTCATGGACAAGCTGTACGATGTGGGCGCGCGTGGCATCATCGTGACCGCGCTGACCGCATCCCGCATCTGACCCGCGCGGACGACGCAATCCATCCGACCAGAGGCAAACGAAACCGACAGCATGACCGAACGCAACACCAAGTCGACCTACAGCCCGGAACCGCGGGACATCTATCTCACGATTCCGAACCTGCTCAGCCTGTTCAGGATCATCTCGATTCCGTTCATCGCATGGCTGATGTCGAACCATGAAATGGTGAACGCGCTGATCGTGCTGGCGGTCTCCTCCCTCTCCGACGGGTTGGACGGCATCCTCGCCCGCAAACTCAATCAGGTGAGCAAGATCGGCCAGATTCTCGACCCCCTGGCCGACCGTCTGCTCATCCTTTGCTCGATCATCGCGCTCGGCGTCGCCGGCATCATCCCATGGTGGATGCTCATCGTCATCGGCGTACGCGACCTGTTCATGGCCATCCAGGTGCTGTGGCTCGCCCAATACGGCTACGGGCCGCTGCCGGTCCACTTCGTCGGCAAGGCGGGCACGGCCCTGCTCATGATGGCGATCGTCGCGCTCACCATCGCCGACCTCGGCACCGGATCGTTGTTCCGTCTGCTGCATCTCGCGGCGCTGGCCACCGGCATCTGGGGCGTCGCCATGTACTGGCTCGCCGGATACATCTATTTCCGGCAGGGCGTCACCGTGTTGCGCCAGGAGCTGCCGCAACGCCATGAACAGCGTGAACGGGAGCGGCGCGAGAAGGCCCGCGCATGAGCGCGGACGAGCCGATGCCGGCATCCTACCCAGCGGGGGAGGAACCGACCGCGGAGGGGACGAGGCGACGCCGTTCCGCGTTCTCGCGCGCATACGGCGGCCTGTTGTCCCACCACACCGCCCGATCGTCGACGCCGTTGAGCGAGCGCGAGCGTCGTCGGCGAATCCGTCAGGACGATTCGCTGAGACTCATCGACGATCTCACCAACCGTCCGCTCGATCCGATCTATCTTGATGCGAGCCTCTCCGTCCATCGTGAATCGAAGGCGATGATGTGGGCGACGCGCGTGGTCTGCTTCATCGTCTGCATCGGCGTCGGATTCCTCGGCAGCCTGTTCGTGCAGCAGCTCCATTCCGATCCGCGCAAAGCGGTGAGGGCATCGCTCGCCGCCGAACTCGAATCCTCGCAGAAGAACGTCGACAAGCTCACCGGAGAGGTGAACACGCTGCGCGGCAAGATCGAAAACCAGTCGAAGCGACTCGACGTCGCCGGAGCGTCCGAAACCGTCCGTGACGACGAGATGGCCAGCGGACAGGTAAAGGTGACCGGGGAAGGCGTCACGCTCACCGTCTCCAATCCCATCGCCGCATCCAACGGATCCACGAACGGCGCCACACCGCGTGAATCCGCCGGCGGCCATCTGCGCGTCGTCACCGACTCCGACCTGCAGCAGCTCGTCTCCCTGCTCTGGCAGTCCGGGGCCGAGGCGATCGCCGTGAACGGGCATAGGCTCGGCATCCAGACCTCGATCCGTACGGCGGGCGGCACGATCCTCATCGGATTGGACGCGGTCGACAGCCCGTACCGCATCGAAGCCATCGGGGACGGGACCGCACTGTCCCAGATCGCCAATCCCGACAGGCTCGGAACCCTGTACGACGCGTACAAGGACGCGGGCATCACCTTGCAGATGAAACGGTCGAAGTCGATTACACTGGAAGCGGCCGTAGTCGGAGACATCAGCTACGCGAGGAAGGCGAAGTAATGGCAGCAGTGCTCGGACTGATCATCGGCGTGGTGATCGGCGTGTTCGTCCAGCCGGACATCCCCGTATGGATACAACCGTATCTGCCGATCATGGTGGTGGCGGCGCTCGACGCGCTGCTCGGCGCCGTGCGCGCCTACTTCGAACGTCGCTTCTCCGACCGCGTGTTCATCATCTCGTTCTTCGCGAACGTCATCACCGCCACGCTGCTCGTTCTGCTCGGCAACCAGCTCGGCGTCGGCTCGCAGCTGCAGACCGCCGTCATCGTCGTGCTCGGCATCCGCATCTTCTCCAACGTGTCCGCCATCCGTCGATTCATCTTCCGAGGCTGAGACGATGGCGAGACGAGGCAGGAACACCACGAGAGGCGGTGGCGACACCATCGGCGAGATGGAGGCGCGGGACGCCGCCGAGAAACGCAACGACTCGCTGGAGACGGGATCGTTCCCCCAGGTCTCCAAGCGTGGAACCGGCAGACGCGAACTCGGCGGTGCCGGACTGAAGACCAAACTCGCCTCGACGCTGCTCGTCGTGCTCATGTGCGCCCTCCTCGGCTTCGGCTACATGACGCAGATCAACAACACGCAGTCCACCTATGAGACGATGAGCGAGGACGAACTCGTGCGACTCATCAACGAGACCAGCACGCAGGCCAACAACCTCGAACAGCGCAAGAACGAGCTCACCAGCCAGCTGACCAGTCTCAAGGCCGCCGCCGACCAGCGCGAACAGGCCGAGAAGATCGCCAAGCAGAACGAGGAGGCCAGCGGCATCATCTCCGGCAGGCTGCCCGCGCAGGGGCAGGGCGTGGTCATCCGCATCACCAAGGGCACGAAGCAGAACATCGACGCGGCCACGTTGTTCACCCTCATCGAGGAGCTGCGCAACGCCGGCGCCGAGGTCATCTCCGTCGGGAACGTGCGCGTCGTCACGTCCACCTCGATCGTCAAAGGCTCCGACGGCAAGCTCCAGTGTGACGGCGTCACGCTCGACACGCCGTACGTGGTGCGCGCCATCGGCAATCCGGGCGACCTGCAGAACGCGGTGAACATCGCCGGCGGCATCGGCTCCAGACTCAAGGTCATGTACGGTTCGCGCGTCACCGTCGAACAATCCGACGATGTCGTCGTCAACGCCGTGCGCGGCGAAAAGCAATATAAGTACGCAAGGACGGTAGAATAGGAAATTATGACAGAACCAATTCCCAGCGCAGGCGAGACGACCATCATCGGTCTGCCCGCAATCACCATTCCCGTAACCGCGACGGGCGACCGTCCGCTCACCACGGAGGATCTCGACACCATCGCCCGGCTGTCCGAGGGGACGGCGCTGCTGATCTCCACGCGAGGCGCGGTGTCCGGCTCCCGTTACCTGCTCGACGAGGACGAGGTGACGGTGGGACGCGACCCGCGTGCCGACATCCTGCTCGACGACTCCACGGTCTCGCGTTCGCACGCCGTGTTCCGTCGCAACGGGGGAGAGTTCACCGTCGTGGACGCCGGCTCGCTGAACGGCACGTATGTGAACCGCCAGCGCGTCGACCAGGCCACGCTGAAGAACGGCGACGAGATCATGATCGGCAAGTTCCGTCTCGTCTTCTTCACGAAGTCGGCCGTCATCTCCTGACGATGGTTCGCAGGGCATAGCCGGACACGGAAACGAGCGAGGGGAGTGGCGATGGACGAGGACGATCGTCGGCTGCATCTGCACGTGCGCCTCGAAGATCGCACCGATCTCAACGGGGACGCCGTGCAGGGTGAGTTGTTCGCCACCCCCGACGACGAGGACATCATGCGTGGCTACCGTGGTTCCATCGCATCCAAGATCGCCGGCATCACCTACCGCCAGCTTGACTATTGGGCGCGCAAGCAGATTCTGGAACCGTCGATCACGCCGTCGCACGGTTCCGGCTCGCGGCGTCTCTACTCGTTCAAGGACGTCGTCATCCTCGCCGTGTCCAAACGTCTGCTCGATGCCGGCGTGAACCTGCAGAACGTGACCACGGCGATCAGTTTCCTCACGCAGCGGTCCGTCGGACAGCTCGAGCACATCACCATCATGTGCGACGGACAGCACGTGCATGAATGCACCACCAGCGAGCAGATGCTCGACTTGCTGCAAAGCGGCAAGGCGGTGTTCGCGGTGTCGGTCGGATCGCTGTGGCACCAGATCAGAGTCGCGCTGGAGGGGGAGGACTACGTCGATCTGACGAAATCCCCGGCGAAGCGCTCCACCGGTCGTCCCATCGACGATCTGACCGCCGCGCGTATGCGCAGGAAGATTCAGGAGCGGCGTCTCCAGCGGGAGCAGGAGTCCGCGCGACGCTGATTGCGACGGGCCTAAGACGGCGTTAATGCGTCATGCGTAGGGCGGTTTGCCCTGACATAATTACGTTATGTCAGATTCGTTGTATTTCCGAGCCGACACCCGGCATCAACGGTATTCGTTACGGCATCCAAGGAGGCCATTATGGTGGACATCCTTCCGGCGGCGTTATGGTGCGTCGACGTGGTGCTCTCGCTCAACATCATCGTGATTTGCCTGCGCCGAGGCGGCCTGCTGAAACGGTATGCGGGCGGCGTGGCGCGGGTGAGCTGGCCGGTGACGATCGCGCACGTGGCGTCGGCGCTGTTGGGATTGACGCCGTATCTGGCGTTCACCTGGTTCGCCGACGGCGGATTCGATCCCGACGTGCGTGATTTCTACGTCCGGTACGGTTGGCCGTCCGCGGCCGTGGTAATCCTGCTGATTCTCGTACAGCTCGTATGCCTGTACCTGCAGGCGAAGCGTGCGATGATGAGCGAGATGGACGCGCGGCTGAACCGTGCGAAGCGGAAGTGATCGGGGAGCGTCCGGCGCAGGCGAGATCACGCCGATGCGGTGAATGTAGAGTGACGGATGCGTGCCGAGGTATACGTGCATATTGCCAATCTGACATAACGTACATTATCGGCTAAACGGGGATGACGATGGATATAAGAAACGGCGTGGTGTGTATTCGGTTGGTTCACTGAATGCACACCACGCCGTCCGCCATCCGAACGATGGACCTACTTCGCGAAGTATTCGTTCACCGCGGCCCGCAATTCGGACACGTGGTCGATGATGCGGTAGCATCCGTGGCCGGTCAGCTCGCCGGGTTCGGCGTAGCCCCAGCCGCAGCCCAAACAGTCGAGTCCGCATGCCTTGGCGCCGTCCGCGTCGGTCCAACGGTCGCCGACCATCAGCGCACGATCGCCGGCGGCGGCGTCGAATCCGATGTGTTCGAAGCAATACCGGATGACCTGGTCCTTGTCGAGGCGCGAATTGTCCTTGCTGGCACCGTAGATGCCGGATACCAGCGGCGTGACGCCGAAGCGTTCGCAGATCGGCTTCGCCTGATATTCGGGCTTGCAGGTGGCGACGGCGAGATAATAGCCGTCGGCGGTCAGTCCGTTGAGTTGGTCGGCGATGCCGTCGAACAGCTTGTTCACATACCGTCCGGCGACCTTGGGGCCTCCGGGGTTGTTCGGGTCGTCGAAGATGTCCTGGTTGGCGTAGTAGTCGCGGTAGATGTCGACCGCCTCGTCCAGCCGTTCCTCCGGCACATGGTTGCGGCGCAACGATTCGATGATGGCCGGGCCGACGAAACGGTGCAGCTCGTCGTCATCGGGAACGGCCATGCCGATCTTCCTGAATGTTTCGGTGACGGATGCGATGATGCCCGGTGCGGAATCGGTGAGCGTGCCGTCCAAATCGAGCAGGACCACGTTCCTGGGATGTTCGGCCATTGGATGCCACTCCCCTTGTCTTCTCTGTGTTTTCTTACGGGTAGTATTATGCCCGGTCGAGTTGACCGGGCATGGCGTTCAGGTGTCGTTCACCTATGCATCACTCGTAGTCGGGAATCCAACCCTCACGGTGCATCTTGAGCCGCTTCTCCAGCAGCTCCTTGAGCTCCTCCTCGCTGCGGCGTTCGAGCAGCATGTCCCAGTGGGTGCGGGTGGGCTTGGCGATCTCGTTGGCGGAGGCGTCCTCGCCTTCACGGTGAGCGGTGGAACCGCAGCGGCACTCCCACTCGTCGGGAATCTCTGCGCCTTCCGCGAACGGCAGAATCGTGCGATGCCCGTTCGGACAGACGTAGGCGACTTCCTCACGTGCGGCGAAATCGACGTTGCTGTCGGATTCCAGCGATTTCGCACCGATGCTCATACCACGCAGACTGCGTTCGGCCATAGTACGGGTTCCTCCTTGTTTTTCGACATATCCACATTACGCAACAGTTCGGACGTGGCGGTTATTCCATGCGCGTGCGTAGAACGCAAGCCAATCGACATGCATCGGGCCGTGCGCGTCAGTCGACGCCCGAATAGGCGACGACGCCGCGGTTGACCATGTCCGCCGCGAGACGCGCCCGGTGCGCGAGATCGGCATGGCCCGCACCGATGTACGGTTCGGCGGATGCGATCTGGTGAAGGATGTCCACCAGTCGTTTCGCGTTGCGCACGAAATCGCCGCCGGTGAGTTCGGTGCCGTGCAGCACGTCGGCGAGATCACGGCCGTCGGCCCATTCGTACATGACATCCAGGATTCCGGCGTCGACATCGGGCAACGGGTCGAGTCCATGATCCTCGCACGACATGTCGATCTGGTCGCGCAACGCCTTGAGCTCGCCCGCCGCGACGGCGATCGGGCCGTGGACGGAACCGGGATAGTACCGTGGTTCTCCCCCGCCTCCGCGCCGGGCCTCGTAGACGAGCGACGACAGGACCGCCGCGAGCCCCGCGGGCGGCAGCAGGTCCAGCGCGCCGGTGAGGATCGCCTGGGCGAGCACCACGTCGAGTTCGCTGTACAGGTGACGCAGCAGCTGACCGCTTTCGGTGAGCCTCAGATCACGGCCATGCGTCGAACCGGCGTCGACCTCCTCGAGATAACCGAGTCCGGTGAGGATATCGCAGATGCGGTCGAACTGACGTGCGACGGAACCGGTGCGTGAATCGTAACGTTCCCTGACGCGTTTCAGTTCGCGCATCTCGCGCATCCAACGATGCCCCCATTTGAGATGCTGCTGTAGGTCGGGGCATTCGCGGCACGGGTGATGCTGGTCGGCCTTGCGCAGTTCGCCGATGCGACGGTCGAGATTGCGGAACGCCGCGGACCGTTCCTCGTCGGAACGGAACACGGTATGCTTCAGCCGGTTGCGTTCGTTCTTCTCCAAGTCGCTCAGTCGCATGCGCAGTTCCATGAGCTCCCGGAAGTCGCCGTGGTCGCAGGCGAACGCCTTCTCGTACCCGTCGATGGCCTGACGCAACGTTCCCATATGCGATTCCAACTGCCATGCGGAGGCGTTCGCCTCCCACTGCGCGAACGAATGGTCGAGCGTCACGCGCGAGGTCTCATAGTCGCTGGAATTGAGCAGGTTCACCGCCATGTTGAACGTGGCCTTGAAACTGGAGTGCAGCGGGTAGACGCGCTTGCTGGACAGCGCGGCCGCCGTCGCCGGCACGAACCCGTGATGGTCGACGACGATGGCGTGCCCGATGGTGTCGATGCCGCGTCGTCCGGCACGGCCGGTCAGCTGGGTGAACTCCCCCGGCGTCAGCGCGACGTGCCCGGTTCCGTTGAACTTCTCCAGCTTCTCCACGACGACGCAGCGGGCGGGCATGTTGATGCCCAAGGCCAGCGTCTCCGTGGCGAACACCATCTTGACGAGTCCCTCCTCGAAGAGCCGTTCGACGATCTGGCGGAACAGGGCGATCATGCCCGCATGATGCGACGCGAACCCTTCTTCGAGGGCGAACCGGAACCGGGAGAAGCCCAGAGCCTTGAGATCGGCCTGGGAGAGCTGCCCCTCGACCATCTCGTCCACGATGCGGCGGATGCGGTGCATCTCCTCGTCCGTGGTGAGTTCCAGACCGGCGTTGATGCACTGTTCGACCGCTTGGTCGCATCCGTTGCGGGAGAAGATGAAGTAGATGCCCGGCAGCATGTCGAGATAGTTGAGCTCGTCCACGACCGCCCAGCGTCGCGGCACATGGCGTTCCGGCTTGCGCGCGGGCGCGCCGTTCCGGCCGCGTCCGCCGCGCGCCTCCGCCCTACGGCCGCGTTTGCGCGAACGCTCCTCACCTTGGCGTCGCGCCGCGATACGGTCGAACTGGTCGAGCCTGTTGGCGAGTTCCGGGTTGAGTTTGGGGGTCTGGCCCCCATCTCCTCCGCGACGGTACAGATCGATGATCTCGGGTTCGGTGCGGTCATCCTTCTGCACGATCACATGCTGCTCCAGCGGCACCGGCCTCTTCTCGGACACGACGAGTTCGGTGTCGCCGCGCACCGAGGAGATCCACTGACTGAAATCCTCCACATTGGACACCGTCGCGGACAACGCCACGATGCGGACCCGTTCCGGCAGGTGGATGATGACCTCCTCCCACACGGGGCCGCGGAACCGGTCGGCGAGATAATGCACCTCATCGAGGATGACGTAGCGGAGCGCGTCGAGCGTCGTGGACCGCTCGTACAGCATGTTGCGCAGGACCTCGGTGGTCATCACCACGATGTCCGCCTCCGAGTTGATGGAGGTGTCGCCGGTGAGCAATCCGACCCGATCCGCGCCGTAGACGTCGACGAGGTCATGGTATTTCTGGTTGCTCAGCGCCTTGATCGGCGTGGTGTAGAACGCCTTGACGTTATGCTCCTGCGCGAGGAAGACGGCGAAGTCCGCGACGACGGTCTTGCCGGCTCCGGTGGGCGCGGCCACGAGCACGTTGCGGCCGGCTTCGAGGGCCTCGTTCGCCCGTGTCTGGAAATCATCCAGTTCGAACGGCAAGGTGCCGGCGAACCGTGCTGCGATGCTCGCCTGTCGCTGCTGTCGCTTGCGGAACGCCGCATACCGGGCGGACGGCGACGACTTCCCCGCATCCGCGTTGCGGTCGACCCGGTTCGTATGGTGCTTCGATGCCATGATCGTGATTACAGAGCGTCCTTCCAGCGCTTCCACGCCTGCACATGACGGTCACGCGTCGCCTGACGACGTTTGACGACCTCGATGTGGGCGTGTTCGTATCGTTCGGCCGCGACCCGCAGCGGCTGGGTGAAGATGGGGCTATCGTCCTCGGCGGAATCCTCGGCGGGTTCGCCCATGGCGGCAAGACGATCGGACACCTGCTCCCCCGTATCGGAGACGACGCGCAACGCCGCCATGGCTCGTCTGAATGCGTAGATGCCGCCGATGACGATCATCGCGAACATGAACAGCGCCAGCAGCAGCCAAATCCACCAGGGCATGAAGACTCCTTCCTTCCGTCATGCCATCGTAACAGCCGCGCCCTCCGGCTCAGTCCGTATCGTCGTCATGCGCGACGACGCTCAGTTCCCGCTGCGCCCGCGCGACGATCATCGATCGCAGCGTCTCCGGTGCCACGGCCACGATATGCCGCGCATGGGCGATGCAGAACGCCACGAACCACGAATCGGAGGACACGATGAGGTCGACCTTCTCGCCGTCGCCATACGGTTCCACCGTGGCGCCGGGCAGGTTTTTGACGAATACGGAGTCCTTGGCGTCGGTGATGAACGTGGCGGCGGTGCCGTTGTCGAAGCTCCACTTGCGTAGCTCGCTCAACGGCATGTCCGGAATGTCGAGCGTGGTGGTCGGCTCGACCAGCCTGGCCTGCTCGATGCGCGCGATGCGGAGCACCTGCCATGTGCGCGGTTTCCCGTTCGCCTTGTTGACGGCGGGGTTCCTGAGGACCAGATTGAGCTTGTCCTCAGGCGCGGCCTTGGCCACATCGGTCCAGACGGCCACGTAGTACACGCCTTCGTCCACGTAGATCTTGACCGGTGCGACCAGACGGCGGCGCGTGTTGCCGGCACCGTCCGTGTAGGTCATGTCCAACAGCGATCCCGCGTTGATGGCGCGTTTGACGGTGCCGAAGTTATGGGGTTCGAGCTCATAGCCCGTCAGGCTCAGCCACGGCGTCTGCCCCGGTTTGACGTGCTGGTGCAGACGATGGTACAGGTTCTCCGCCTGGGCGCGTTGCGCATCGGGCAGCAACGGCGAATGGGCCAAGTAGCTGACCGACGCGGTCAGCATGCTCAGGTACTGCGGCGAGATGCCCGCGAGACGCTCCAATCCGAGGGAATTCGTGGCGGAGACGATGCCTTCGGCATCCAGCAGTGACCAGTCGATGTCGAAGAACTGGCTTCCCGCCATTTCGCCGTCATCGGAGACCGTGGTGAGCGTGTTGATGTCCTTGTGGATCACGTTCACCGACTTCTTGAGCTCCTCGGGGGTCTTCGCCTTGCCGATGAACCGGATGGCCAGCTCCTCGAGCGAGAACTCCTCGCCGAGATGGGCGGACAGGAACAGCATGAGCCTCAGACGGCGATCCACCTCACTGCCCGTCTGGAACGACGATTTCTTGCCATGGGCCTTGCCGTTCTCGGCCTCGTCGGGATCGGCGGCATCGGCCTCCTTCGCGGGAAGCGATGCGGAACCGGCGCCGAGCACGTCCTCGACGGAACGAAGGTTCTCCGCGGCCTTGAGACGGCGATGGAACGCGTCCGCCGCCTCCTGCGGGCTGACGATGGACGCGCCGGGATGCTCGAGCACGTACATCGCCAGATCGTCGGAATCCGTGTATGCGACGTTGATGTGCTCGCCGTCCACGTCGATGGTGGCGGCGAACCGGCGCGAGTCGATGACCTTCACCAAGGCGTCCGGAATGGTCTGCGTGCCGAGACCCGGCGCGATCGAATCGAGACCGAGACCGGGAATCGGCGTCTGCGGCACGCGCGGCGCCGTGCGGGAGGCATGGGAAGTCGAGGTCGCCTGCTGCTCATGGTCGTTCGACATGGACATGGAGCGGGCGAGATAGTTCGCCGCCGCGAGCACCGACATGTCCTCGGGCTCGAACCTCAGGCGGATGCGGGGCTCGTCGCCGAGCTGCAGACGGTACGAGGCGAAATCCTGCCCCTCCGACTTGGAGGAGTATTCCGGCTGACGTGACTCGATGGCGATGCCCATGGCCGCGAGCTTCGCTCGGTCACGCTGGAACTGCTTGGCGAACGCGGCCTTCGCGGCCTGATCCGCCAGCTCGCCATACGAATCGGCGTACGCCTTCACGCGTTGCGCGATCTGGCGCGAGGTGAGCCATTGGGGGAACGCGGATGACAACACGGCCAACACGTCAAGCTCATGCTTGCCCCACTTGTCGGAAAAACGCCGCCTCCCGGTGCTACCCTCTGCCATTAGTCCTCACGTATCGTTAAGGTTAATTCTCAACTGCGCTTTGTGAGCGCAACCTCCATCTATATTACGGTGTTTTTTCCGGGGACGTCGGCTTTTCGCCAAAAATGTCCCCGTTTTTTCCGTTTCAGATCCAATCGTCGGGTTCGACGCCCTGCGGTCCCACGTATTCGCCGTTGGGCACGTAGCGCGCCTCCCCAGTGTCCTCCAGCTTCGCGTCGGCGAACAGGACGACGTCGCGGCCGAACGTCCAGTCTCCCTCGATGGTCACCGAGTTCGCGGCCGCCAGAGACGGCACGTTGTACGGGAACCGTTCGTCGAAGTCGTGGATGTTCTTGTAGTAGCGCGGATCGAGTGTGACGTTCGGGAAGATGTAGTTGCCGTCCTCCATCTCATAGGAGTCCGTGAGGTGGAAACGGTCCGACCGCATGATGAACAGGTCGTCGGTGGTCTTCACCGGCAGGAACCGCATGCGGTCGACCTGCACGCAGATGGCGCCTTCGAACAGGCCGATGGCGGCACCCATGGCGGTCTCCAGCTGCAGGACCGGCGTCGTGGACGAATCGGTCGGATCGACGGTCTTATGGTTGAGGATCACCGGCAGCGGCAGCACGCCGTCATGCTCCGCGAGCAGGGCCTTCAACGCGTCGACGCGCACCCAGATCGAATTCGTGTTGAAATACGGGTGCTTGTCGATGTTCTGCGCGTCCTTCTTGTCCTCCGGTGCCACCTGGCTCATCTCGCGCAGCATGAGACGGCCCGTCCTGCGGTCGCGCACGATGTGGCCGCCCTTGCGGTCGGCCTCGGTTCGGCGGGCCACCTCGACCATGAACGGCGCCCCCGAGTTCTCGAAGTACTGCGCGAGCGTGCGGGAGGGACGCGCACCGAGATTGTCCGAGTTGGAGATGAACAGGTACTTGAACCCATGCTCCTCCAGCTTGTCGAGCAGTCCGGACTCCCAGATGGTGGAGTACAGGTCGCCGTGCCCCGGCGGGCACCATTCGAGATCCGGGTTCTGCGGGAACGAGACCGGCTCACCGGTGGCTAGGTCGATCTTCGGCTCCACATGCTGCACGATCTCCATCGGGATGCTCTCCTGATGGAACTTGCGGTTGTGATGCAGCACCTTCATCGTGTCCTTCGAGGTGCGGAACGAGTTCATCAACGTGAGCGGCAGCTCGACGCCGAGACGCGTGCGGGCGGTCAACACCTGGCCGATGATGATGTCGATGAACCGCATCTGCTTCGCCTTGTGGCGGCGCACCGGCAGCAGGGACTTCGCGCAGTCGAGACCCATCGACGTGCCGAGGCCGCCGTTGAGCTTCAGGAACGCGGTCTTGGCGAACGCGTCCACGGCCTTGTCATGGTCGATCGTCTCGTAGATGTCATGGAAGCTCTGCACGCCGGTGAGCGGTTCGACGTCGCGCTCCCGGATGCATGTGGAGCCCTCGTCGTTGCGCCACACGTCGTACAGGTGCTTGAACTGGCTGATGGCCACCTCACTCATGCCGTGCTCGCGCATCTTCGCGGCGGACTTGTCGAATACGTCTGACAACTGCCTCTCCTTCATGACTTGTTCGATAGACGACCAGTCTACCGGATGGCGGAAGGGTGTGACGCCCATGTGTGGAAACATGGCATGTAAATACGGTGAACGATGGTGACCGGTCGGCTGATACGCACGCTTTCGCGTCAGGTTTTCCGCAGACCTGCGTTCCGGTCGCGCCCTGAACGTCCGTACGTCGACGGCGGTCAGGCGATTATCGCCGCGGCGGAGGCCGCGGATATGCCGATGACGATGATCACGATGACGAAGATGATGTACAGTACGACGAACGCCGCCCAGACGATGACCGAAACGAGTGCGCCTTTGCCTGCCATCGTGGCGTCGCGTGGGCGTTGATCCTTCCACACCAGCCACAGGATGAGTCCGGCGACCGGAACGAAGAAACCGAGGACCGCCCATCCGAACGATCCGCTGTCCGCCGGATTCACATACCCCGGCTGCGGATAGCCGTAGGGTGCGCCGTATTGCGGGACGGGCTGCTGCGGCGGGTACGGATATACGGCCTGTGGTTGCGGTTGCGGCGGGTATGCGGGTTGGCCGTACTCCCCCATCGGATACGGCTGCGGTTCCGGTGCCGGAGTGCCATAGGGCTGTTGCGCGTATGCGTTGTATGGTTCCGGCGCCGGTGCGGCCGGCGTAGCCGGAGACGATTGGGGAATCGATGATTCAGGCAACGGCGCCTGAGGTGCTGTCGGGTTGGGTTCTGACATGACAGCCTCCCTTCTTTTGTCTAAGGATATTCCCCATGCCATGGATGACGCAAGCGTTCGAAGGCGTTCGAAGGTGCTCGAAGGCGCGGGGCGTGCATGGTTCTCTCTTGTCTCTTGGCGGTCCGGTGCATGGTCCGGAGCGAAGGAGACACGCCGAGTTGCGTTTCCGGAATCATCTGGTAAATTATTCGACTGTTGCAAATGCAGCATCGGACCATAGCGCAGTTTGGTAGCGCACTTGACTGGGGGTCAAGGGGTCGCGGGTTCAAATCCCGCTGGTCCGACCAGAAAGCCCGGAATCTCAACGATTCCGGGCTTTTTCGTTTTCCGGCCGGAGTCCGGTTTATCCGATTTTATCCGATGACCGCATCACCTCTCCTATCCGCGGCCAATCCCGTCGACCTCGCGCGTCCCACCGCGTCCGCGATCTCATCCAGCCGTTCCGGCCACAACCGGGCGTACGTGTCCAATGTGATCGTCGCCGACGCGTGCCCCAGCTGCGACTGCAGCGTCTTCACGTCGCAACCCGCCGCGATGACTATGCTCGCATACGTGTGTCGCAGGTCATGGATACGGACGCCATCGTTCTCCATGCCAGCGTGTCGCAACGCCGGCGTCCACGAGCGTGACCGCCAGTTGTTCATCGACAACGCTCCCCCGCGTGGCGCGCGGAACACGAACCGCTCCCCATCCATCCCATGGCACAACGCCTTCACTTCCTCGAGGAGGAATTGCGGGAATACGATCGTGCGCGCCTTCCCGCTCTTCGGCGTGCCCAACGTGAGTCCATCCTCCCCGTCCGTCCACGTGTGCCGCACGCGCGCCCTGTGCCGCTGCAGATCCAGGTCCCGCACCTGCAACGCGAACGTCTCCCCGATGCGCATCCCCGTATACGCCTGCCAGCGGATGATGAGCGCGTCCAGCGGGTTGCGCTCGCCGGCCGCGTCGGCCAGCTTCTCAACTTCCGGGATGGTGAGGAACACCATGTCGTCGTCCTCGTCCGCGGTTCTCGGAGTGACGACCTTGCCCATGGGATTCGCGGTGATGCATCCCTCGTCCACAGCATGGTCGAGTACGCCGCCCATGACGATGCGTACGACGCTGCGGATGGTGCGCGGCTTCAACGCTCGCGGCTTGCGGCCGCTCGGCAGTTCGGCCGGGTAGCCGCCCTTCGGCAGGAGCGACACCCACTTCTGTATGTCTCGCGTGGTGATGTCGCAGACCGCCATGCCGCCCCATTTCGGCAGCACGTACACGCGCAATTCCCTCCTGTAGCGCTTGAGGGTGCTGGCCTTCACGTTCACCTTCGACGCGACCCACTCGGCCGCGAGTTGCGCGAACGTGCGTCGTCCGAGCCGTGGATCGTGGTAGCGGCCGCGCCGGATGTCGTCCTCCATGGCGGCCTGGAACGATTCCGCGTCCGCCAGTCTGGCGAACGTGCGAGACCTCTCCTTGCGCCGTCCCGTCTGGTCAGTCACGTACCAGCGGCACCGCCACCGGCCGAACCTTCCGTACACGGTGGTGCGGTGCTTTTCCGGCACCTTCGCCTTCATCGGGTCGCGTGAGTTCGCGAGACTCCGCCGCATGGCGGCTGTGGGTGGATTTCCTTTGTCGTCATTCTTCAGCCATCGATCCGTGATGAACACGTGTGCCATGTCGGTCTCCTTAGTTTTCGATCCGTCGCCGGGTGGCCGGTCATCCATGGACGGTCTTGGCGGTGATTGAGTTCGTCGGCGATGAGCCATGGGCCGTCGCGGCGTCTGGATGCCGGGGAGTTCGGCATCCGTGAGGTGTTGACGCTTGTCATGTCGATCAGTTCCGACCATTGACAACAATACGCATAATGCGTATAGTGATGGGGGTATGAGGTTCAAGGAAATCGAGAAGATTCTCCGCAAGGACGGATGGCGGCTCTACTCGCAAAGCGGAAGCCACTGCCAGTACACGCACCCGGACAAACCCGGAAGAGTGACCGTCCCCAAGCACAACGGAGACCTTGCGCCGTTCACCGTCAAATCCATATGGGAACAAGCCGGCATCAACGAAAGAAGGATCAAATGAAACTCGTCTACCCGGTGGTCCTCTACCCGTCCGGAATCCCCGGCGGATACACCGTGCTCTGTCCCGACATGCCCGGCCTCGTCACCGAAGGCCGTAACCTCCCGGAAGCCCTCGATATGGCCGTGGACGCCGCCAGCGGCTGGGTCCTCGGAGAACTCGAGGAAGGCCGCCACGAACCCCATGCCACCAACATCGCCGACGTCAAACCCGACCAGCCCGACGGCATCGTCACCCTCATCTCGCTGGACATGGACGCCTACGCGGCCAAATACGGCAAGAAAAGCGTCCGCAAGAACGTCACCATCCCCGCGTGGCTCGACACGTTCGGCGAACAGCACGGCATCAACTACAGCGAAGTCCTGCGCGAAGGCCTCGAAAACCGCTACCGCAGCATGCAGGACGCCTGACGCAGAATTATCCGATTATTATCCGATGGCTTCCGTAAGCACCGGTTGTCATCGAATTCGCCACGGGGCGTCGTTCGGAAGAAGACGTACACGACAATATCCGTGATATTGTCGTGTACGGCCTTTGGTGCGTGGTCAACGGAGGAACGCCCACCACGGCCGAGTGAGCGGCGCGAAGACGCCCATGATTGATCCCGATGAACGAGCTGGGCTCAGAACCGCCACGTCACGCGTGCGACCAGTGGCAGCATCGCAGCGGCCAGCACGAACGTCATCGCCAGGACCGCTCCCGCCGGGAAGGCGCTGTACGCCCAGCCGTATGCGATCTGTCCGAGAGGCTGGGCGCACATGCTCGCGGAGAGCGCGAGCGACATCACTTTGCCGGTCATGGTCTCCGGGCAGTCCATCTGGATCGCCGGCACGGCGATGAGGTTCGCACACGTGATGGCGACCATGGTTCCGCAGGTGCTCGCCGTGAGCACCGCGAGTCGCACTCCATCGCCGGCGGGAAGCGCCATGACGAGCGCCTGGGGCAGGATGGTGAGCGCGAACGCGGCGATCGACGTTGGGAATCGCCGCATGGCAAGCGACTTCGCAATCCGTCCGCCGACGAGCGCGCCGAGCAGGCCCGACGCTCCCACGAGACCATATGCCAGACCGTACGTCGTGGAACCGAATCCCAGCACGGTCCGCACCATATACGGGAAACCGACCTCCGCATAGCCCGTCAACAGGAAGTTGAGCGCGGCGCAGATCAACACCAGATGCAGCACGTAGGGACGTTCGTGCGTGAGGAAACATCCGGCCGCGCGCAGATCGTCCAGAGCGGAGGCCCGTCCATCATCACAGCGCTCAGGCGCGTCAAGACGGATGAAGCACTCCACGACAGCGGCCGTGCCGAATCCCACGACCGTGACGCCCATCATGGGCATGGCGCCCACCGCCGCGTAGAGTACACCGCCGAGCACGGCCGGCACGAGCGTGCTCGTCTGGTTCACCACGTTCACCACGGCCATGGCGCGGCGCATCACGTCCTCACCGTGTGAGCGGAACATCTGCGGCAACGCCGCCTGCACCGTGGGCGTCTCCATGGCGTCGAGCACGGCGAGCACCACCTGCATCACGGCTATCGCCGCCAGATTGAAGCCGATGGTCGAGAAGACCGTTGCGCAGGCGATCACTGTCACGGCGGAGAGTGCGTCGAGCATCACCATGACGGTCCTACGATTCGTGCGGTCCGCCACCACGCCTCCGAGAGGCGAAAGCAGGATCGTGGGCAGGATGCTCGCGGTGAGGATGGAGGCGAACGCTGCCGCCGATCCGGTCTCGTCGAGCACCCACATGGACATGGCGAACCGCAGCATGAGATTGGCGAAGAGCGAGATGCCGAGGCCGGCGACGAGCAGGTAGAAGTCGCGTGCGTGAAGAGGATCCGCGACCTGTCCCCTTTGCAGTTGGGTCGTATGTTCGGATGCGTTCGTCATCGTGGATTCCTTTCCGTTGATTGTTGATTGATTACGGCCATCTATTCAAACCGACCGTCGGTCTGTTGTGATGATGAAAATGTCACCAAGACATAAGAACGTGGGAATGTCCCGCCACTTGAGTCAGCAGAGTGGCCGAGATGGCACACTCGGGTACGCCGCCTATACGGACTCCGCTCCCCTCTCCTCCGTCAGGGCCGTGAGGCCCTTGACTGCCCGGGAGACGAGCTCCTCGTCGAACACCGGCACGCCGATGGCGTCGAGCATGGTGTCGAGGCAGCGGATGCGTCGTTCCATGTCGTCGCCTCCGACGGGATAGAAGCAGGGCATGAGCCAGTAATTGCAGAGAAGCGAGAGCAGTTGCGCCGCCTCTTCGGGATACTCCGTGGGAATGGAACCGTCCTGCACGCCCATGTCGATGAGCGAACGGAAGGACTGCGGTAGCTTCATCGCCCAGAAACGCATGTTCGCGGTGAAGAACGCGGGATCCTTGAGAAGCGCCAGCTGGGAGCGGACGAGATCCAGATGTTCGGGATCGTCCACGGCGGAGGCGATGAGCGCGCGCAGCTTCTCGAGCGCACTCATGTCCTTGCGCCCGATGAGCTCGCCAAGGAGACGCGAGGTGACGGCCCACTCGTCGGCGTTCAGCTGGTCGAGAATCGCCTCCTTCGATTTGAAATGATGGTAGAGGCCGCCCTTGGAAAGACCCAGGTCGTTCAGGATGTCCTGGATGGACGTCTTCTCGTAGCCCTTCTCAGCGAAGAGCCTGCGGGCGGAGTCCAGAATCCGTCGTTCCGTTTCCTCGGGATGTGCATTGCGTGCCATGTGGTCCACCTTTCGTTCTCCGTCTTCCGACAGCATACAGACCGTCGGTCGGTCTGTCAAATGGATGAGGATACTTGACGGACGATGCGCCGGTCGCCATTCCCATACGGTGATCACCGTGGCCGCTCCCCTACCGGTGCGGGAATCATGCACGCCGACATCATGGCCGATTCGCATTGTGACGGAATCGTCAGGCACGAATCGGCCATGATGTCGGCGGCGGGAACGAGCCGCACCAGATTCGAGACGAACAGGCTCAGACGGATCGGGCGGCGGCCATGATTCCGAGGGCCTCGTCGGATGCCGGCGTCAGGACCGTGCAGCTGGGAGCCAGCAGGAACGGCCGCCCCTGACGCAGGGTCAGCGTCTCAGCAAGTTCACGACGCAACTGATCGATGTCGCCGTCCGGTGCGAACAACACATCGCTTGGCCCGGCGACCGGTATCGCGGTGAAGCCGGCGTCCGCTTTCGGGTTGCCCGGCAGATACTGATCCCATTGCACCGCATCGACGCCGGGCACATCGAACCAGTTCGGATGCGAGTGGTCGAGACACGTGTGCAGGACGACGACCGCGTCGGGGTTGGCGCGATGCACCGCATCGAGAACAATGCGGTCGAACGGGGCGGAGAACTCCTGATAGCGGCCCGCATCGAAATAATCGTTGCTGACCGTGCCGCTGACCGCGTAGAAGATGCCGTCGAGTCCGGCGCCTCCTTCACTGGTCGGCAGAACCAATGCCCGGGCGTAGGAGGCGAACGTGTGGGCGATGTTGGCGAGAGCGAGCTTGGCCACATCAGGCTGATCGAAGAACAGCTCCTTGATGGTCATCGTGCTGGAGGCATAGTCATCACCCGGATACACCGGCATGTCGGCGATATCCAGAAGCGCGCTCAACGGGGAGAAGACGGTCTGCAGCACGGCGCGATCCTCGAACTCCCCGCGGATGAGCGCGCATGCGGCGATCATCTCGGCGAGCACCTCGTTGTCGGCGGCGTTGAACTCCTTGATGCCGCGCAGGTCGTCGGGTACGACGACCGCCGAACGGATCCGCTTGGGCACGATGAAGCCCTCGTAATCGTCGGAATCGTATTCGGACCCCCACGCCTCCGCACAGTAGATGGCACGCGGATTGATCTTCACCCAATCCCAATCCCAACGGCGTACGAAGTCGATTTCCGCCGAAGCGAACTCCTCGGCACCGTATTCATGGTCGACGAGATGCTGCCATGCACTGACGAGGTAGGGAGCGTCGGATTTACGGTTGATGATGTCATGGAAGATGCGGCGCCGGTTCGTCATCGGTTGTCCTTTCCCTCGGAAACCATGCCGGTGAACCAGTCGGATTTCGTCGGCGTCATCGCAAGATTGATCTGCTTGAGCACGGTGTATTCCTTGAGCCCGTCGAGGCCGCCGTCCACGGTCGTGCCGCTCTGCCTATGCGGGCTTACCGGCATGCCGGGCGTCTCCTCCATATACGTATTCGCCCACATGATGCCCGTGTCCACGGCGGAGCACACGCGCAGGGCACGTCCCATATCCCGCGTGAACACTCCACCGGCGAGACCGTAGCCGGTCGAGTTGGCGAGACGGATGGCCTCCTGCTCGTCCGTGAAGGTCTGCACGGTGAGCACCGGGCCGAAGATCTCCTCGTTGACGACACGCATATGCTCATCGCAGTCGACGAGCACCGTCGGCTCGACGAAATAGCCGTCGCCGAACGCGCCTTCGGTGATCCGACGGCCGCCGACAAGCACCTTGGCACCCTCTTCCCGGCCGATCCTGATGTAGTCCAGTACACGCTCCATATGCCGCTTGGACACCATCGGACCGAACTCCGTGTTCTCATCAAGCGGCATGCCGATGCGGATTTTCGGGATTCTCTCCTTCAGCATGGCTGTCACACGCTCATAGGCGGTGTCCTGCACGAGCAGACGGGATCCGGCGATGCAGACCTGGCCTTGACTCAGGAAGATGCCGAACATGAGCCGGTCCACCGCCACATCCAGATCCGCATCATCGAAGATGATGAACGGCGATTTGCCGCCAAGCTCCATCGCGTAGCGTTTCACGCTCGTCGCGGACCGCGCGATGATGTCCCGTCCCGTCGCGGTGCCTCCGGTGAAGGTGATTTTGGCCACGTCCACGCTTTCCGACAGCGCCGTGCCGACCTCCGATCCGGAACCGAGCACCATGTTGACGCTACCGGCGGGGAATCCCGCCTTCGCCATGGCCTCGACCATCATCGCCGTGGCGACGGGCGATAGGGAGGACGGCTTGATCACCACCGTATTGCCGGCGGCCAATGCGGGCGCCATGCCGGCGGCCATGGTGCCCATCGAATAGTTCCACGGCGCGAGCACCGCACACACGCCCAGAGGCTCGCGGACCGTCACGGTCATCATGTCGCCGTTCTCGACCGAGGCCGCGCCCTGCAGCTCGTGGATTAGACCCGCGTAATAGCGGAACGCGCCGCTCGCGGCGTACACGTCGTCGTAGCGGGTCTCCCGATACACCCTGCCCATGCTGTTGGTCTCCGCGACCGCCAGTTCTTCGGCCCGCTTCTCGATGAGCTCGGCGGCCTTGACCATCAGTTCCGCCCGTTCGTCGGCGGAGAGGCTTCGCCACGGGGACCCCGGCTCGAACGCCCCCTTCGCCGCGGCGACGGCTCCGGCCACGTCGTCGGCGGTCCCTCTCGTCATCTCCGCCGCTTTTCGTCCGTTGGCCGGGTTGATGATGTCCGTCGTCCTGCCGGATTCGGACTCCAGCCATTCCCCGTCGATATACATCCTGATTCGATTCATGTCGCTCCTGTTCGCCTGTAATCATCCTTGATGGCCGGTCACGATGACCGGGGTCGTTCGTTCATCGGTCCGTCAAACGAACCCGGGCGCATACACCGGAGCGTTGTTGTCCGGAGACGAGGCGCAACGTAGCGTGCACATGGGTACACCGTATCACGGATACGGGTCGTCCCCCTCCGCACACCATGGCCGATGCAATGTAACGGGGCCCGCACGGTTCAGATACCGTGCGGGCCCCGTTACATTGGCGCACATGGGCCGGGCACCTCCTATAAGGGAGCCACCGGACCATGACGACCTGCCTACTTACGCTTCTTCTTCTCGCGGATGTTCACCGAGATCTGGATCGGCGAACCCTCGAAACCGAACTCCTCACGCAGCGAACGCTCGATGTAGCGGCGGTAGCCATGCTCGAGGAAGCCGGTCGCGAAGATCACGAAACGCGGCGGGCGCGTCGAAGCCTGCGTGGCGAACAGGATGCGCGGCTGCTTGCCGCCACGTAGCGGATGCGGGTGAGCGGCCTGCAACTGGCCGAGGAACGCGTTGAGCTTGCCGGTCGGCACGCGCTTGTCCCACGATTCCAGAGCCTCGCGCATCGCCTTGGCGAGACGGTTCGTATGCCAGCCGGTCTTCGCCGACAGGTTCACGCGCTGCGCCCAGGTGACGCGGTCGAACTCGGTGACCCACAGGCGTTCGAGACGCTGCTTGTCGAACTCGTCCATCGCGTCCCACTTGTTGAACACGAGCACGATGGCGCGGCCCGCGTCCACGGCGGAGCTCATCACCTTGAGATCCTGATCGGAGATCGGCACGGACGCGTCGAACAGCACGAGCGCCAGCTCGGAGCGTTCGATCGCCGCCTGCGTGCGCAGCGACGAATAGTATTCCGCGCCCTTGAGCTTGTGCTGGCGGCGCTTGATGCCGGCCGTGTCGATGAACAGCCAGTCCTCGCCGTCGATGTCGATGACCTCGTCGACCGGATCACGCGTGGTGCCGGCCAGATCGTTGACGACCGTGCGCTCCTCGCGGGCCAGCTGGTTGAGCAGCGACGACTTGCCCACGTTCGGGCGTCCCACGAGCGCCACGCGGCGCAGGCCGGACGGCGTGAGATAGCCGGACGTCTTCTCCGCCTTGCGCAGCGAGTCGAGCGCCGCGTCGAGCAGGTCGCCCACTCCCCTGCCGTGCATCGCGGAGATCGCATACGGCTCGCCGAGTCCCAGCTTCCAGAATTCGGCGGCGAGATACTCGCTCTCACGATCGTCGACCTTGTTCACGGCGAGCGTGACCGGCTTGCCGGAGGCACGCAGCATCTTCACGATGCGCTCGTCCGTGTCGGTCATACCGACCTGCCCGTCGACGACGAGCACGACCGCATCGGCGAGGTTCACGGCGACCTCGGCCTGCGAGGCGATGGCGGAGTCGATGCCCTCGACATCCACCTCCCAGCCGCCCGTGTCGACGAGCTTGAAATCGGTGCCGGACCATTCCGCGTCGTAGCTCACGCGGTCACGCGTCACGCCGGGAGTGTCCTCCACGACGGCGACGCGACGGCCGAGGATGCGGTTGACGAGCGACGACTTGCCGACGTTCGGGCGCCCCACGACGGCGAGCACGCCCACCTGCTTCGGACCGGGCCTGCCGGACGTCTCGCCGGCGCCTCGGCCCTCGATCAGCGCCTCGTCGCCCTCGTCCAGCTCGTAGCCTTCGAGGTTCGCGGCGTAGCGCGCGTACTCCTGCTCCTCGATGGCCTCGTCGACGAGCCCGATCAGCGTGTCGAGCGTGTGCGCGAAGTCCATGTCGGAATTGTCGACGGTGACGACGCCGTCCGCGGCGGTCGTGAAGTTCGTGACACGCGAATCCATACGGTCGCGCACTGCCACGTCCTCCGCGCCCACGCCGCCGGCCGCCTGGCCGGTGCGGCGCGCCTGGCGCACCTCCTCGCGGGCGGTGAGCAGCACGCGCACCTCCGCGTCCGGCGCGACCACGGTCGTGATGTCGCGGCCCTCCGCGACGATGCCGAGCCCGCCGGAGAACGACTCCTTGTCCGCCTCTCGCGCGATGTACGCGCGCTGGGCGGCGATGAGCACGTTGCGCACCGGAATGATGTTCGACACCTTGGACACGTGCGTGGAGACCTCGGAGGAGCGAATCGCCTCGGAGATGTCCTCGCCGTCGGCGCTCACGGCCGGGGCGTCCGGATCGACGGAGATGTCGAAATGGTCGCCGGTGAAGAACTCGCCCACCGCTTCGGTGACGACACGCTCGTCGACCTGCTCGGCGTCGAGGTCGATGCCCTGCTTCAGGCACCACCACGCGCAGGCGCGGTACATGGCACCCGTGTCGAGGTAGGCGAAACCGTAGTACTTGGCCAGCGCCTTCGACGTCGACGACTTGCCGACGCCGGCGGGCCCGTCGATGGCGACGCGAATCACAGACCCACCGCCTTCGACAGGGAACGGACCTCGGTCTGGCTGAGCACGCGGTAGGAACCGGACTTGAGCTCGCCCAGCTTGATCGGGCCGATCTGCGTGCGCACGAGGCGCTTGACGGGGAAGCCGATCGAGCCGAAGATGCGGCGCACGATGCGGTTCTTGCCGGAGTGCAGCACGACCTTGACGATCGTCGCGTCGCGCTTCTGGTCGATGATCGCGCAGTGGTCGAGCTTGATCCAGCCGTCGTCCAGCTGCACGCCGGTCTTGACGAGACGGCGGCACACGGTGCCGGACAGCTTGCCTTCGACCGTGGCGATGTAGGTCTTCTCGACCTCGTACTTGGGGTGCATGACGTGCTGGCTCAGCTCGCCGTCGTTCGTCATGAGGATGAGACCCTCGGAATCGTAGTCGAGACGTCCCATGTGGAAGATGCGTTCGTACTTGTCGCCGACGATGTCGGCCAGCGTGTAGCGGCCCTTCGGATCGTCCATGGCGGAGAGCACGCGGCGCGGCTTGTTGAGCGCGAGCGTGACGTGGTTCGGGTTGATGCGCACACGCGATCCGTCGACGCGGATCTGCTGGCGCGACATGTCGACGCGGGTGCCGAGCTCGGTGACGAGCTCGCCGTCCACTTCGACGCGTCCTTCGGTGATCATCTCCTCGCACTTGCGGCGGGAACCGAATCCGGCCTGTGCGAGGATCTTCTGCAGTCGGATTCCTTCGTTGTTGCTTTCGTGCGCTTTCATGGCGCGGGAATATGCGTTTGGCATCGTTCTCCCAACGTGGCCTAGGGGTATTTCCAACCTGAATATGGTACCGTACCCCCCGGATACGGCCCGATGTGCTACTGCTAGACTGTCAGTGCTCCGACGGGCCGCGCCCCCGGAACAACTCCGAACAAGAATCGAAGGAAAACACATGACATCTGAACAGAACATCACGAAGGAACAGCCGTGGCCGCTTCGCGTGGGGGCCGAGCTGGTCGGCACCTTCCTGATCTGCTTCGCCATCTACGTGTTCAGCACATTCGGCTCGATCGTCTTCCAGCTGAACCTCGCGTACATCGCGCTCGGCACGGGCCTCGTCTACGCGGCCGCGGTGTTCGCGCTCGGCGGCGTCTCCGGCGGCCAGTTCAACCCGGCGGTGACGGTCGCGGCCATGGTGACCGGCCGCACGAAGCTCGTGGACGGCATCCTCTACATCGTCTTCCAAGTGGTCGGCGCGACGCTCGCCGGCATGCTCGTCAAATTCCTGCTGCCCACCTCCGAGAACGTCACGCTCGCCCAGTGGCTGACCACCACCGTCAACGGCTTCGACAAGGGTTCGGTCGCCTACAGCACGCTCACCCAGTACGGTCTCAACTTCTCCATCACCCAGGCGATCGCCGTCGAACTCGTCGCCGGGCTGCTCATCGTGGGCGCCGCCATGGCTACCTACGGCACGCGACGTTACGCGCTGGCCACCGGCGTGTCCTACACGGTGGGCGCCGCCGTCGCCTTCCCGGTCACCGGCGCCGCGCTGAATCCGGCGCGCGCCACCGGCATCGCGCTGTTCGCCCAGAACCAGAAGCTCCAGGTCGAGCCGCTCAGCCAGCTGTGGGTGTTCTGGATCTGCCCGATCCTCGCCGCCGCGCTCGTCTCTCTCGTGATGGTGCTCCAGCAGATGATCGCCGCCCCGAAGGCGAAGGGCGACGATCCGGCGCAGCTCACCACATACAACGAGGCCGCCGACTCCGCGCAGGATGCGCAGGAGACGACGGCCGACGAGGACGACGAGGCGGACGAATCCGCCACGTCACAGTGGAATGCCGTACACGCTGAAGTAGGTGGCAAGCAGTCCGACGCCAAGGCAGATGCCGATGAAGGAGTCGAACGCGACTGACCGCACCTTCCAGGGGCTGCGTTCGCGCATGATGAGGCGGACGAGCCCGGTCACGATGGCCGTCACGGAGATCAGCACCGTGGCGGCCATCGTGTATCCGAGGACCGCGAGCACGCCGGAAACGACCACCAGCGCGGCGACGATCCACTCGAACCACGGCTTGCCCTCATGGGCTTCGGAGACGAAGGGATGGTTCTTCATGCCTGTCCGTCGATCAGTGGAAGAAGTGGCGGGTGCCGGTCAGGTACATGGTCACGCCGGCCTTCTTCGCGGCCTCGATGACCTCCTCGTCGCGGATGGAGCCGCCGGGCTGCACGATGGCCTTCACACCGGCGTTCATCAGCGTCTCGGCACCGTCCGCGAACGGGAAGAACGCGTCGGACGCGGCCACGGAACCGGTGGCGCGGTCGGCGCCGTCCGCCAGCGTGTTGGCGCGTTCGACGGCCAGATGGCAGGAATCGACGCGGTTGACCTGACCCATGCCGATGCCGACGGTCGCCTGGTCGTGCGCGAGCAGGATCGCATTGGACTTGACGCAACGGATGGCGCGCCACGCGAAGACGAGGTCCTTGAGCGTGTCGGCGTCGGCCGGCTCGCCGGAGACGAGCTTCCACGCGTCCGGATCGTCGCCCGTGGCGTTGATGAGGTCCATGTCCTGCACGAGCAGGCCGCCGTCGATCTGGCGGAACTGCGTGTGACCCTTCGGCGGCTCGGCCACCTTGAGGATGCGCAGGTTCTTCTTCTTGGTCTTCAGCAGTTCGAGCGCCGCATCCTCGTAGGCTGGGGCGACGATCACCTCGGTGAAGATCGGGCGCACGCTCTCCGCCATCTCCAGGGTGACGGTCGTGTTGCAGGCGATGACGCCGCCGTACGCGCTCACCGGATCGCAGGCGTGGGCCTTGCGGTGCGCCTCGGCCGCGGTGGCGCCGATGGCGAGGCCGCACGGGTTGTTGTGCTTGACGACGGCCACGGCGATGGACGGGGCGAGATCCCACACGGCGCGCCAGGCGGCGTCCGCGTCCACGTAGTTGTTGTAGCTCATCGGCTTGCCGCCGAGCTGCTCGGCGTGCGCGAAGCCGGTCTGGTCGAGCGGGTCGAGGTAGAGCGCGGCCTGCTGGTGCGAGTTCTCGCCGTAGCGCAGCGTGTGCGAGCGGTCCCAGGTGCGGGTGAACGCGGCCGGGAACTTCGCGTCGTCGACCGGCTGGCCCTCGTCGTCATGGTCGGTCTCGTCGATGGTGGCGGGCTTCGGCCAGTGCTTCGCGGTCCACTCGTTGATCGTCGCGTCGTAGGCGGCGGTGTGCGCGAACGCCTTGCCGGCCAGCCAGCGACGCTCCTCGAGGCTGAAGCCCTCGCCGTTCTCCACACGGGCGGCGACGAGCGCGTAGTCGGCCGGATCGGTGACGATGGCGACTGTGGCGCTGTTCTTCGCCGCGCCGCGCACCATGGACGGGCCGCCGATGTCGATCTTCTCGATGGTGGCCGCCTCGTCGGCGCCGGAGCGCACGGTGTCGGCGAACGGGTACAGGTTCACGACGACCAGGTCGAACGGCTTGATGCCGAACTTCTCCAGCTGGGCGGCGTGGTCGGGGTTGGTCATGTCGGCGAGGATGCCTGCATGGATATGCGGGTCGAGGGTCTTGACGCGGCCGTCGAGGCACTCGGGGAATCCGGTGACCTCGCTCACTTCGGTGACGGGCACGCCGAGTTCGGCGAGACGCTTTGCGGTCGAGCCGGTGGACACCACTTCGGTGCCGGCCTTGACGAAGGCCTCGGCGAGCACCTCGATGCCTTCCTTGTGGAAGACGGAGACCAGCGCCCGCTTAATCGGACGATTCGTTGTTGTCATCGGATTCCTCCTTGGTTGGTTGGTCAAGCTTGTCTGAGCGTACGGTGCGCGGTGCGCGCCGCACGGCGGCGGTGCGTTCGAACGTCTCCGAGCGCACGGCCCGTTCGGACCGGATGGATCGGGGCTTGGCGCCTCCACGGCCGCGAGCCGACGCGTCGTCGTCACGGGCCTTGGGTTCCTCGTCACCCGGAGCCGCGGGCACGGCATGGTCCGCGTCGCCATCCGAGGATGAGGAGACCCGTTCCACCGTCTCCGACGCGGTTTGCGCGACGCGGGCCGCATGACGTCCGACAATCCAGTGTATCCCGTAGACGGCGGACAACACCACCGCCACGGCAAGCCATGCCGCGCCGAATCCGAACGCGATGGAACGGGCGACGAGCAGCGTGGACTGCGGGATGTCGACGCCCACATGGGAGAGCCTGTGCGCGCCGAGCGCGCCGTCCGACAGGGCGAAGCAGCCGCACCAGACGCCGACCGTCACGATTCCCGCGAGAACCAGAACGACCAGATGGCAGGCCATGGTGACGACCGCATGTTTCGCGGCGTCGGAGCCGTCCGCCGGCCTGACGGGACGAACCCGCATCGGCCCCGGCACCAGCATGACGAGCAGTGCGATGACGGATGCGAACGCGGGTATCAGGCATTGCAGGACGATGCGGACACGGTCGTCCGCAATCGCCTCGGGCATGAGGCCGAACACCGGCAGCGGCGGCAGACCGGCCGACTGACCCACCCACATGGTGAACGACCCGAGTTCGCCGATATGGAAGCCGGCGCCGGCGACCCAGGAAAGCGCCCACACAGCGAGGTTCGGCAGCCATGCGAGCGAGGAGATGGTGGTGAGGATGCGGGACCCGTTCTCCATCCCGTCATATTCGAACAGAGCCGTCATGGCGCTCCAGCCACGCACGACCCATACGATCGTGACGATGAGGGCCGTCACGAGGAACACGGCGGACAGCATGCCGGTGACGGCGCCGACGAGCGTCGCCATGCGGCGCGCCCGCGGCGAGATCCGTTCGTTCAACCGGCTTCGGACGTTCGCCATGACGGATGAGCCGGGGACGGCCGCGAACGCATAGCCGATCGTCCACACGCATGCCGTTTTCGCGGCTATGACCGCCGGCGTATCATGCAGCTCCACACCGGTGCCGCCGGAAAGCATCAGATTGAGCGCGACCCATACGACCAGACCGCTCACCCAACCCAACGCCCCCGCGTCGGCACGTGACGCGCATTGCGCGACCAACGCGACGAGCAGCAGGGTGAGCAGCAGCGGCATGACACCCACGACGATGGAACCGGCGGTGAAACCGGTCCCCTGGCTGAGCAGCACGATGGTCTCGGTCAGGGGCAACGCCGAGGAGGGCAGGCTTTCGCCGCCCTCCTCCATGGATATGACCAACAGCATCAACGCGATGAAGCAGCCGAGCGAAACGGCGTACAGGGCCATCGCCCCAAGGGCGGTGAGCCCGCCCTTGAGCAGCGCGGAGATGCGTTTCGAGGTTACTACGGGACGATTCACCGTTCGATACCCGCAAGCACCTCACGCATGATGTCGGCGGCCTGACCGGGCGTGCGACCGACACGGATGCCGACCGCCTCCAGCGCCTCCTTCTTGTCCTTCGCGGTGCCCTTGCCGCCGGAGACGATGGCGCCGGCATGGCCCATCTGCTTGCCTTCGGGGGCGGTGAAACCGGCGATGTAGGCGACGACCGGCTTGGTCATGTGCTCGGCCGCCCACTGGGCGGCATCCTGCTCGGCATTGCCGCCGATCTCGCCGATCATCATCACGGCCTTCGTGTTCGGATCCGCTTCGAACGCCTGCAGCGCTTCGAGCAGCGTGGTGCCGACGATCGGGTCGCCGCCGGCGCCGAGGCACGAGGTGAAGCCGATGTCGCTCAGCTCGCCCATCAGCTGGTAGGTGAGCGTGCCGGACTTGGAGACGAGGCCGAGCGGGCCGCGTCCGACGATGCCGTCGGGGATGATGCCGAGGTTCACGCCGTGCGTCTCATCGGAGGAGGCGAGCGTCATGAGGCCCGGGCAGTTCGGTCCGACGATGCGCACGCCGTGGCGCAGCGCGAGTTCGACGAAGTAGGCGGAATCCGCGACCGGGATGCCTTCGGTGATCACGACGATGAGCTTGATACCCGCCTCGATCGCCTCGACGACCGCGTCCTTGGCGAAACGCGGCGGCACGAACACGACCGACGCCTCGGCACCGGTCGCCTCACGCGCCTCGGCGCAGGAGGCGTAGACGTGGATGGTGGCGTCCTCGCCGTCGCGCGCGGCGGGGAAGGTGACGTCGAGACCGGCCTTGCGGGCGTTGACGCCGCCGACGATGTTGGTGCCGGCCTTGAGCATGCGCGCGGTGTGCGTCATGCCCTGATGGCCGGTCATGCCCTGCACGATGACGGGCGCGTCGTCTTCGATGAAGAGCGTCATATCAGTTGGCCTCCTTGGCTGCGATGGCGTCGGCCGCGATGCGGGCGGCCTGATGCGCCGCCTCCTCCATCGTCTTGGCGACGTGAACGTTCGGATTGTTGGATTCGGCGAGGATGGCGAGACCCTCGGCAGCCGCATTGCCATCGAAGCGGACGACAATCGGCTTGGTGCCGCCGAGCGTGTCGATCGCCTCGAGGATGCCCTTAGCGACCTGCTCGCAGGAGGTGATGCCGCCGTAGACGTTGATGAACACGGATTCGACCTGCGGGTCGGAGACGACGATCTCAAGGCTGGCGGCCATCACCTCGGCCGAGGCGCCGCCGCCGATGTCGAGGAAGTTGGCGGGCTTGATGCCGGTGCCCTGCTCCTCGCCGGCGCCGGAGACGGCGTCGAGGGAGCTCATGACGAGGCCCGCGCCGTTGCCGATCACGCCGACCTGGCCGTTGAGGTGCACGTAGTGCAGGCCGTGGTCCTTGGCTCGGCGTTCGAACTCGTCGTTGGCGAGCGGGTCGGCGAAACGCTTCCAGCCGTCGTGACGGAAGGCGGCGTTGTCGTCGAGGGAGATCTTCGCGTCGAGCGCGCACAGGCTCTTCGAGGATTCGTCGTCCGGGTCGCCGATTTTGGCGAGCGGGTTGATCTCGACGAGCGTCGCGTCATTCTCCTTGAAGCACTTCCACATCTTGAGCAGGATCTGCGCGGCCTGGTCGACGTCCGCATGGTAGAAGCCGATGCTTTCGGCCATCTTCGTGGCCGCGGCGAGATCGAAGTCGTCGAGGGCCTCGATGTGCAGGCGCTTGACCGCCTCCGGATGCTCCTTGGCGATCTCCTCGACCTCGGTGCCGCCGTTGGCGGTGGCGAGCACGTCGTAGTCGCGGGAGGTGCGGTCCACGGAGATGGACACGTAGTACTCGTGGAGGATGTTCTTGCCTTCGGCCACGAGCACGCCGTTCACCTTGTGCTTGTGGATGGTCATCGGCAGGATGTCCTCGGCTTCGAGGATCGCCTCGTCGCGCGTCTTGGCGAGCTTGACGCCGCCGGCCTGGCCGCGATGGCCGATTTTGACCTGCGCCTTGACGACGCAGGGGTAGCCGAGCCGTTCGGCGGCTTCGGCGACCTCATGGGAGTTCTGCGCGTAGATGGCCTTCGGAGTGGGGATGCCCTGCTCCTCGAGCAGCTCTCGCGCCTGGTATTCGTAAAGATCCATGACTCTTCCGTCTGCTTGTGACTGTTGACTATTGACATGGCCGCCACCATGCCCGTGATGGGCTGTGGTGACGGCCGAAAACCATTACGCCGGTTTTCAGGCCGGCATGGAGATGAGCGTCGAGGTGGGGACGTCGCCGAGCTTGTCGAGGCCGTCGAGGCCTTCGAGGCCCATGACGAAGCTGAATCCGGCGATCGCGCCGCCCGCCTTCTCGATGAGGTCGGCGCCGGCCTTGGCCGTGCCACCGGTGGCGATCAGGTCGTCGACGATGAGCACGCGCTCCCCCGGCTTGACGGCGGACGTCTCGATCTCGACGCTGGCGGTGCCGTATTCGAGATCATAGGATTCGCCGATGGTCTCCGGCGGCAGCTTGCCCGCCTTGCGGATCGCGATGAAGCCCTTGCCGAGATGATGGGCGAGGGACGGGCCGAACAGGAATCCGCGGGATTCGAGGCCGGCGACCGCATCGAACGAATTGGCCGGGACCGGCAGCGCGGCTTCGAGCGCGCGCAACAGGATGTCGAGGCCGCGCGGGTCGGCGAGCACCGGCATGAAGTCGCGGAAGATGATGCCTTCCTTCGGGAAGCCGGGAACCGAACGAATCAGGGACACGAGGTACGCGGCGTCCTCGGAGCCCACCTTGTCGAGATCGCGGGTGGTGATGTCGTTGCCGGCCATGATCACTCGACCTTCTTCTCGTCGTCGGCCTTCTTGGCTTCGGCGGTCTCGGCCTCGGCGTTGTTCTGCTCGACGGACGCGTCGACGTCCACCTGGGCCTCGTCGCCGGAGGCGTTCTCGGCGGCATCGTCCTGGGGCAGCGGGTTGCCGTTCTCATCCACCTCGTCGTCGGAGACGAAGGCTGGACGCTCGTACGCCTTGGCGATGCCGCTGTAGGAGAAGCGCAGCAGGGATCCTTCGGAGTCGATGACGATCTCCTCGTACTGTTCGTCCACGGACACGACCTTGCCGATGATCTGGCCGATGGTGATGACCTCGGTGCCGGGCTGGAGGTTGGCGCGGAAGTCCTTGACCTGCTGCTGGCGTTCCTTGTTCTTCTTGGACTGGAACCACATCATGCCGCCCATGACCACGACGAGCACGACGATGAAAAGCATATTGGCATCCATTGAGGGGAATTCCTTCCGATCGGAAACGACTAGTCCAACTTCTGAAGTCTAGAAAAGCTTGTTGACAACATCATCTTTCGGCCGTATGCCGAGATGGTCCCAAGCCTTCTGCGTGGCCACGCGGCCCTTCGGCGTGCGCACGAGGAAGCCCTCGCGCACGAGATACGGCTCGCACACGGTCTCCACGGTCTCCGACTCCTCGCCGACCATGGCGGACAGCGTGTTGAGGCCGACCGGCCCGCCGTTGAAGTTGCGTACGATGGCGTTGAGCACGGCGATGTCGAGACGGTCCAATCCTTCGGCGTCGATCTGGTAGAGTGCCAGCGCCTCCTTGACGTCGTCTGGCCCCGCCGACGGCAGGTCGTGGACGATTACCCAGTCGCGTACGCGGCGCAGCAGGCGGTTCGCGATACGCGGCGTGCCTCGGGAGCGCAGGGCGAGCTGGTGCGCCGCCCCCTCCTCCAAGGCGAGGCCGAGTACGGTGGCGGAGCGTTCGACGAGCTTCTCCAGCTCGTCGACGGGATAGAAGTCGAGATGCGCGGTGAAGCCGAAACGCGCGCGCAACGGCGAGGGCAGCATGCCTTCGCGCGTGGTCGCGCCGATCATCGTGAACCGCGGCAAGGTGAGCGGGATGGAGGACGCGCCGGGGCCTTTGCCGACCATCACGTCGACGCGGAAGTCCTCCATCGCGATGTACAGCAGCTCCTCGGCGGCGCGCGGCAGACGATGCACCTCGTCGACGAACAGCACCTCCCCCGCGTCGAGCGAGCTGAGGATGGAGGCGAGATCGCCCGCATGCTGGATGGCGGGGCCCGACGTGATGCGGATCGGCACGCCGAGCTCATTGGCGACGATCATCGCCAACGTGGTCTTGCCGAGGCCGGGAGGGCCAGCAAGCAGGATATGATCCGGCGGAACCTCGCGTTTGCGCGCCGCGTCGAGGAACAGCTGGAGCTGCGCCTTGAGCCTGGGCTGGCCGATGAACCCGTCGAGGACGTGCGGTCGCAGCTCCTCGTCGCTCACCGGCTCGTTGCCGACCGGCTGGGAGGAGACCATGCGCAGCGACTCCTCGTTCGCGCCGATGTTCTCGTTGCCTTCCGTAACCGTTCCGCTGATGTAGGGTTCGTTCATCCGTTCACCTCCGGTCCTTCGTCAAGTGTCGTCATGTCAGATGCCGCGGTCCAAGGAGTTCAACGCGAGCTTGAGCACGCGCGGCACGTCCTCCGCGGCGAGCGGCGTGGCGATGCCGTTGGCCGCGCACGCCGCCCGCACGGCGTGTTCGGCGTCCTGCTGCCGCCAGCCGAGCGAGATGAGACCTTCGACGACCTGCAGCGAGCCCTTGTCCTCTGGCTGGGCCGTGGTGACGGCGGCGGCCCCGGATTCGATGTCTTCGAGATTGATCGATCCCTTGAGTTCGAGGATGATCTTCTGCGCGCCCTTCTTGCCCAGTCCGGGGGCTTTGGCGAGGGCTGCGGCGTCGTTGTCGGCCACGGCCTTGGCGAGCTGGTTTGGGTTCAGCGTGGACAGCAACGACAATGCCACCTTCGGCCCGATGCCGGAGACCTTGAGCAGCTGCAGGAACGTGCGTTTCGCCGCCGGTTCGAGGAACCCGTACAGGGTGATGGCGTCCTGCGAGACGTTGAGATACGTGTACACGCGCGTCTCCATGCCGCCATGCACACGCGACAGGTCGGCGGAGGGCATGCGCACCTCGTACCCGACTCCCCCGACCTCGATGAGCGCGGACGAGGCGTCGACCGTCTCGACCATGCCTGTCAACGAACCAATCACGGCGACTCCTTTCGAACAGCTGTTCGACAGTGTACACCATCATGCGGGATAACGCGACCCGGTCACATGCCGCGGTCGGCGTTGAACCGGCGTTTCGTCGCCTTCTTGGATGCCTCCGCCCATTGGCGTTGCGCCGGGGTGAGATGTTCCTCGCGTTCGCCGCCCTGCAGCGCGCCGGCCGGGCGCAGGGCGTGGCAGATCGCCAGCGCCAGCGCGTCGGCGGCGTCGGCCGGCGTCGGCATCGTGTTGAGGTTGAGGATGCGCGTCACCATGCGCTCGATCTGGATCTTCTGCGCGTGGCCGTTGCCGGTGATGGCGAGCTTCGCCTCGGTCGGCGTATGGAGTGCCACGGGGATGTTGCGCTGGGCGGCGGCGAGCATGGCGAGCCCCGCCGCCTGCGCGGTGCCGAGCACCGTATTGCGGTTCGACTGGGCGAACACGCGTTCGATGGACACGGTGTCGGGCGCGTACGTCTCGATCTTCTCGACCAGGCCGTTGTAGATGGCGAGCAGGCGCAGGTCCTGCGACACGTCCGGCGAGGAGCGTACGACGTCCACGTGGATAAACGAAAGCCGGCGGTGGGCGCCGGCTTCGATCACGCCGACCCCGCAGCGCGTGAGCCCGGGGTCGACGCCAAGGATGATCACGTGCGGACTACTCCTCGTCCAGCTGGGCCATGACCTCGTCGGAGGCGGTCCAGTTGGAGTAGATGTTCTGCACGTCGTCGAGGTCATCGAGCTTGTCGATGAGGTTGGAGACCTTGCGGGCGTCCTCCAGGGAGAGCTCGACCTCGTTCTTCGGGGCCATGACCAGATCGGCGGAATCGTACTCGAAACCGGCGTCGACCAGGGCCTGGCGCACGGTGTGCACGTCGGACGGATCGGTGACGACGGTGAAGACCTCGCCGTCATCCTGGACGTCCTCGGCACCGGCCTCGGCGGCGGCCTCGAACAGCTTGTCGAAGTCCACGCCCTCGGACGGGACCACGATCTGGCCCTTGCGCTCGAAGTTGAAGGACACGGAGCCGGAGGTGGCCAGGGAGCCGTTGCCCTTGGTCAGGGTGGAACGGACCTCGGCGGCCGCGCGGTTGCGGTTGTCGGTCAGGCACTCGATGATGAGGCCGACGCCGGCGGGGGCGTAGCCCTCGTAGACGATGTCCTCGTAGTTGGCGCCGCCGGCCTCTTCACCGGAGCCGCGCTTGACGGCGCGCTTGATGTTGTCGGCAGGCATGGAGGCCTTCTTGGCCTTGTAGATGGCGTCGTACAGGGACGGGTTGCCGTCCGGGTCGCCGCCGCCCATGCGGGCCGCGATCTCGATGTTCTTGATGAGCTTGGCGAAGAGCTTGCCGCGCTTGGCGTCGATGGCGGCCTTCTTGTGCTTGGTGGTCGCCCACTTGGAATGACCTGACATAATGCTCCTAGCAGGTTATGAGACGGATATCTGACAAACGAAACGATTGTATGGCGTTAAGCCGACAACGCGGGCCGGCCGGGACGTGGCGTCCGCATCCCGGCCGGCCCGCGGCGGATCGGCGGCGAATCACTCGGCTTCGACGGACTCGTCGGCCACGGCGGCCTTGAAGTCGTCGGCGGAGTTGACCTGGACGCGCTTGGCGATCACCTTGAGGATCTGGGCGCGTGCCTCGTCGACCGGGACGCCGTTGAGCTGGCTGCCGTCGCGGAAGCGGAAGCTTACCGCGTTGTTGTTCATGTCCTCCTCGCCGACGATGAGGATGAACGGCACCTTGGACTTGGAGGCGTTGCGGATCTTCTTGCCGAAACGATCGTCGGAGTAGTCGATCTCGCAGCGGACCATCTCGTCCTCAAGGCTCTTGACGAAGCCGGCGAGATGCGGGGCGAACTCGTCGGCGACGGGCACGCCGAGCACCTGCACCGGGGCGAGCCACGCCGGGAACGCGCCAGCGTAGTGCTCGAGCAGCACGGCGAAGAAGCGCTCGATGGAGCCGAACAGTGCGCGGTGGATCATCACCGGACGCTGGTGCGTACCGTCCTTCGCGATGTACTCGAGCTTGAAGCGCTCGGGCAGGTTGAAGTCGAGCTGGATGGTCGACACCTGCCAGGTGCGGCCGATCGCGTCGCGCGCCTGCACGGAGATCTTCGGGCCGTAGAAGGCGGCGCCGCCCGGATCGGCCACGAGGTCGAGGTGGGACGCTTCGGCGACCTCGCGCAGCGTGTTGGTCGCCTCCTCCCAGATCTCGTCGGAGCCGACGTACTTGTCCGGATCCTTGGTGGACAGCTCCAGGTAGAAGTCGGACAGGCCGAAGTCCTTGAGCAGGTTCAGCACGAAGGTGAGCAGGCTGGTCAGCTCGTCCTTCATCTGCTCGCGGGTGCAGTAGATGTGGGAGTCGTCCTGGGTGAGGCCGCGCACGCGGGTCAGGCCGTGGACCTCGCCGGACTTCTCGTAGCGGTACACGGTGCCGAACTCGAAGAGGCGCAGCGGCAGCTCGCGGTAGGAGCGCTGGCGCGACTTGAAGATCAGGTTGTGCATCGGGCAGTTCATCGGCTTGAGGTAGTAGTCGAAGCCGGGCTTGGTGATGTTGCCGTCCGCGTCGCGCTCCTCGTCGAGGTGCATCGGCGGGTACATACCGTCCTTGTACCAGTGCAGGTGGCCGGAGGTCTCGTACAGGCCGCCCTTGGTGATGTGCGGGGTCTGCACGAAGCTGTAGTGGTGCTTGCGGTGCATCTCGCGGGAGTAGTCCTCCATCGCGTTGATGACGGCGGCGCCCTTCGGGTGGAACACGGCGAGGCCCGGTCCGATCTCCTCCGGGAAGGAGAACAGGTCCATCTCAGCGCCCAGCTTGCGGTGGTCGCGCTTGGCGGCCTCCTCGAGACGCGTCTGGTAGGCCTTGAGATCCTCCTTGGTGGCCCAGGCGGTGCCGTAGATGCGCTGCATGGTCGGGTTCTTCTCGCTGCCGCGCCAGTAGGCGGCGGCGGAACGTTCGATCTTGAACGCCTTGATGAAGCGGGTGTTCGGCAGGTGCGGTCCGCGGCACAGGTCCTTCCACACGACGTTGCCGTCACGGTCGACGTTGTCGTAGAAGCTGAGCTCCTTGCCGGAGATCTCGGTGGCGGTGGACGGGTCGAGGTGCGCTTCCTTGTCCTGGATCAGCTCGATCTTGAACGGCTGGTCGGCCTCCTCGGCGAGGGCCTCCTCCTCGCTCACGACGCGGCGGCGGAAGGACTGGGACGACTTGATGATGCGCTGCATGTGCTTTTCGATCTGCTTGAGATCGTCCGGCGTGAACGGCTGATCGACCTGGAAGTCGTAGTAGAAGCCGTCCTTGATGATCGGGCCGACGCCGAGCTTGGCGTTCGGGAACAGTTCCTGCACCGCCTGCGCCATGACGTGCGTGGCGGAGTGGCGCATGATGCCGAGGCCGTCCTCGGAGTCGAGCGCGACGGACTCGACGGTGTCGCCGTCGTTGAGCGGCGTGTACAGGTCACGCAGTTCGCCGTTGAGACGCACGGCGATGATGTTCTTGTCGTCCGCGAAGAGTTCGACGCCGGTGGTGGTTGCTTCCACCTCCTTCGCTTCGCCGTTGACTGTGATGGAGATGGAGCTTTGCGCCATGATGGTGTCCTTTGCTATCTGGGTCCGCGTTACCAATGTGCAGGCCTGGACGTGTAATCAACAGTTGCACACTGTAGGGCGGCGAGAGGACATGCGCAAGCCGCGTTCACCAAGCGAACGCATGGGTGAACCGAAGCCGTATGGAAGGTGTATGCGGGCCGACGTCGTCAGGCGCGCTGCACGAGCCACTGGGCCGCGGTCTTCTTCGAGGGGAACACGCCTTGGGCGCCGTTGGCGCCGTCCGCCAGCCACATGCGTTTCAGGCCGACGGTCTGCTTGCGCACGGTTCCGGCTCCGCTTCCGTTGTGGAGTACGGCGAATACGCCTCGTTCGATTCTCAGTATCCTCACGTCCATGATGACGGCCTCCTCGCCGTGATCGTTCCCGTTCGTCTTCGATGGTACCGCCATCCGCGGCTGTGCCGTGGCTGACGCGCCGAATCCGTTGTGCCAAGGTTGCGGCTACGTTGTCACCTCGGTTTCGACATGCAGAAAGCCTCAGGCATGAACCTGAGGCTTTCCGTCAAAGCTCCTGCGACTGGGCTTGAACCAGTGACCGTCCGATTAACAGTCGGATGCTCTGCCAACTGAGCTACGCAGGAATATTCAATTATCACGTCCCTTCCGAACCGAAGTTCCTCCGGGGTGAAGCTCCTGCGACTGGGCTTGAACCAGTGACCGTCCGATTAACAGTCGGATGCTCTGCCAACTGAGCTACGCAGGAATATTCAGTTATCAACCGCCCCCGACCGCAACCGGGCGCGTTCGCAACGAGTGATGAATATACGCGCCGGTCTCCCATAACGCAACTCGGCGTGTCGCAGATGGGCAGTTTGCCGCCGTGCGTTTTCCCGGGTTCCGCCGCCGGCCGTCCGACTCATCTCGTCCGGGTCGGTATGCGCGAATCGGGAGTGTCGTACATGCCGATCTCCTCCGCGGCCTCCCTCATGCCCTCCAACGCGATCCTGCGCCGGCGCTCGGACTCCCGCTTGAACCTGAGCACGTCGTCGGCCGCGACCATCCGGCGTCCGGTGCGCCCGACCATCTCAAACGGGATTGCGCCGGAGTCGAGGATGCGGCCGACGGTCCTCTGCGAGATGCGGAGAAGGCAGGCCACCTCGTCCACGGTCATCATCCCGTCTCCCGTGGTTGTCCGCGTCTTCGTCGTCATCGCCTCGCCCTCCGTAATGTGTCTTCGTCGATCTGCGTGAAGGGCCTTGTCGAGCCTCGACACTTCAACCAATTGTCGCATCTGTCGCGACATCTCGCCGGCATGAGACAACGTGCTCGAACAGGAACTGGACAATCCCGTTGGACGGCAACGGCAACTACGTGAGCGGCGTGCCCTACACCGTCGAATACGACAGCAAGCTGGTCAAGGTCGACAACCCGACCGGCGTCACCGGCAACGGCCCCATCGCCATCAACTGGACCGCCGTCGGCAACGGCGGACAGCTGGACGCGAGCACGCAGGTTACGCTCACCGGCCGCATGCGCTTCTACGGCCCATACACGCGCGGAATCCGGCACCACCCTCAGTCGGCCTCCGGCCGACAGCTCCCGCCAGCGGGAGCAAAAGGGTGCTGCCCGACCAGTCCGGTCATTGACTGCTCCCGCTGGCGGGAGCGGGAAGAGACTGGATAGAGCCGGATGACCGGATAGACTGTCATTCAAACCCCACAATTCGAGAAACCAGCAGGGAGGATGAATGACCGACGAAACCTATTGGGACCGGCTTTCCGATGAATACGCCGCGCACACGCCCGACATCATCGGCGAGACCGTTCATCCTCAGGGGCCGATCACGATGGACGACGTCATCGGTTTCCTCGCTGGCCGGCGGCCCCGCACATGAGAGACGAAACGAATACGTGTGAAACGGCCGGTCGGCACGCGTCGTCACAATCCCCTACATCACCACTTTGGTCAGCGGCATGGCCGAGTCGACGGCGAAATCGGGCGCGCTGGGCGCGACCCCGGCCTCGACGAGGTTCACACCCAGCATCGCCACCATCGCGCCGTTGTCGGTGCACAGCTTCAGTTCCGGAATGCGCACGTCGACGCCGTTGGAGCGCCCGTATTCGAGCAGCTTCGCTCTGAGCTGCGAGTTGGCGGAGAATCCGCCGCCCACGATCAGCGTGTCGGAATCGTACTGGCGGCAGCCGCGCATCGCTTTCTTCGCGAGCACGGTGGCCACCGAGTCGGCGAGCGAGGCGCATACGTCGTCGACGGGGATCTCGCGCCCTGCGGCCTGCTCCCCTTCCACCCAGCGGGCGACGGCGGTCTTCACGCCGGAGAAGCTGAAGTCGTACGGGTGCTTCGCGCCGGCCTTGCCCTGCGTGAGCCCCTGCGGCACGCGGATCGCATGCGGGTCGCCGTGTTGCGCGTGCCGGTCGATGTGCGGGCCTCCCGGGTAGGGGAAGCCGAGCAGACGCGCCACCTTGTCGAAGCACTCCCCCGCAGCGTCGTCGAGCGTCGTGCCGACCACGTCGATGTGCCGCGCCACGTCCTCGACGTGCAGCAGTGACGTGTGCCCGCCGGAGACGATGAGTGCGAGCGTGTCCTTGGGGAACGGCCCGAACTGGAGCTGGGTGACGGCGATGTGCCCGATCACGTGGTTGATGCCGTACAGCGGTTTGCCGCTCGCCCAGGCGAGCGCCTTCGCGCCGGAGACGCCGACGGCGAGGCATCCGGCGAGTCCGGGGCCCGCGGACACGGCGATCGCGTCCACGTCGGCGAGTTCGAGGCCGGCGTCCGCCAACGCCTTGGACACGCACGGCACGAACGCCTCGGCGTGCGCGCGCGAGGCGATCTCGGGGATGACGCCACCGTAGCGCGCGTGCTCCTCCATCGAGGAGGCGACCACGTTGGAACGCAGCGTGCGCCCTTGGACGATGGCGGCCGCCGTCTCGTCGCAGGTGGATTCGATGCCCAGTACGATCGGTTCGCTCATCGCGTCTTCTCCGTTTCTCCGTTCATGTTCGTTCCGTCCGTCGTCGTATTCGTCGTGTCCGCCTCGCTCGCCTCGTGGCTCGTCGCTCCCGTGAATCCGACGACGCGCGGTTTCAGTTCCAGCGCCATCACGTACGCGTCGATGCCTTCCGGCTGGTAGTAGCGTCTGCGCAGTCCGATGCGTTCGAATCCGAATCGCCGGTACAGCGCGATGGCGGGCTCGTTGTTGACGGCGACTTCGAGCAGCATGCGCCGCGCTCCTTGTTCGCGCGCGTGGCCGATCAGCCAGGTGAGCATGCGTGCGGCGAGTCCGCGGCGCTGGTAGCGTCGGCCGACGCCGATGTCCATGATCTCCGCGTCTTCGCCGTCGTACCAGTATCCGGCGAATCCGCGCACGACGCCCGGCACGCAGCCGTCAGGTCCCGGCACATGGCCGTCTCCCCCGTCGCCGTATTCGCCGTCACCTTGTTCGCGTTCGCAGTCGAACACGTAGACGCGTGCGGGCGCGTCGAGTTCCTGCCTTACCGCGTTCTCGCTCCACGCGTGGTTGCCGAACAGTTCGACCTCCAGCGCACGCACCGCGGCGACGGCGGTCCCGCGGTCGAGTTCGTCCAATGCGACGAGCATCAGTCCTTCCTCCCCGCTCCCTCATGGCCGAGCACGTGCTTGAGCGGCGCCGGCACCTCCGCGTCCGGTCGGCGCAGATACAACGGTTCGACGGGTGCCTGCGGGTCGTGCGCATGCGCGAGCGTCGCGTCGGCGGCGAAGATCTCGACGCCCTGCCGCCCTTGGTCGAACACGGATTCGTCGGTCACGTCGCCGAGACATTCGATGCCGTGCAGCGCGTCCGCGTATTTGGCGGCGCCGTGGCCGACGACGTCGACGACGATCTCGCCGTTCGTCATCGCCGCGACCTCGCGTACGGCGGCGTTCACGCGCTCGGCGATCGACGCCGGATAGTCGATGTCCATGGCGATGAGCGCGCGTGCGGCGGTTCCGGCGTTCCCGGCATCATCGGTTCCGTCGCTGCCGAGCGGACTCTCGTACAGCGCGAAATAGAGTTGCTTGCGTCGCGCGTCGTTGACGGCGAGCGTGAGCACGCGACGCGTCTTCTGGTCGCCGAGTGTGCCGGCCTTGCCTCGCCTGATGAGATTCCATTGCGCCTGCGGTGCGAGCACGTCATGCCCGATGAGTTCCGCGCCGGTGGCGAACGCCAGCGCCTTGGCGGCGACGATGCCGGCGCGCAGTCCGGTGAACGGCGCCGGACCGGTGCCGACGATCACCGTCTCGATGTCGCGCGGCGCGTATCCGGCCTCCTTGACCGCACGCGCGATGTTCACCTGCAGCTTTTCGACATGGGTGCGCGAGTCGGTCTCGACGATCGGCTCATGTCCCACGACGCCTACGGTGGAACCGTATGACGTGTCGATCACCAATGTGCAGCCCATGCATCCTCCCGACGTGTGCTCGTGATTTTCCGACATGATTCTTCGGATCTGTAGTCAGACCTGTAGAGAGTGTACACCGCCGCGTGCGGGCCGCCCGTTCAGAGCGTGAACCCACTCCAGCGCGCGCCGACCGGCACCAGCGTGACGATGCGCGTGCCGTCGCTGGTGAGTTCGCCGTCAGCGTCCACGGCATTGGCATCAGCGCCGTCCAGCGGACGCGCGATGTGGATTTCGAGCCGTTCCGGCGCGAGCGCGGCGGCCATCTGCTCGCCCCATTCCATGAGCACGACCGTGTCGTCGCTGGTGTCTTCGAGCTCCTCGTCGAGTCCGAGCGATTCGAGTTCGTCGAGCAGACGGTTCACGGCGGCCTGTCCGGGCGCGTAGTCGGCGCCGCCGAGACGGTACGCGTCCACGTGTACGAGGTGTGCGGGACTACCGTCGGCGAATCGGCCGTCCAGTTCGCGGGCAATGGTGAACGTGGGCGAGACGATCGGCTCGCCGATGCCGAGTCCTTCGCCGAATCCCTGCGCGAGCGTCGTCTTGCCGGCGCCCAGCGGGCCGGACAGGAGCAGCACGTCGCCGCCGCGCACACGCGCCGCGATACGGCGGCCCAATGCGCGCATGTCGTCGCCCGTGGGAGCCTCGATGACGATCGTCCCGTCGTCCCGCATCTCGTTGATCTCCCCGCTCATGCCCGTCCTTTCGTCGCGATCGTCTCGATGCTGCGCTCCAGCGCATACATAGGGTCTCCCCCGTTGGTCTTGCACTCCTCATCCGCCCAGGCGAGCGTGCGGATGCACGTGGCCATGCCGGCGGACGTCCAGCCGCCGAGCTTCACGTACTTGCGCGCCCACGGGTTCATGCCGAGTTCGGCGGCGCTGATCCTGCCCGCGTTGAACGCGGACACCTTCGCCACGGCCCTGAGCTTCGACGCCAACGCGCCGATGAGCGCGACCGGTTCGACGCCCTGCTCGACGGCGGAACGCATCTTGACGATCGCGTCGGCCGTATGGCCGGCCATGGCGGCGTCGGCCACGTTGAATCCGGTGACCTGCGCATTGGCGGTCAGATACTGGTTGACCCGATCCAAGCCGATCGGATCGTCGTCGAAGTCGAAGCACAACTGCCCGCACATGGCGGTGAGTTCGCCGATGCTGCCGCCGAGCACGTCGACGAGCTGCTGCGCGGCGATCGGTTCGACGCGCCTGCCCTGCTTCTCGAAACACTGCATCACGTAGTTGAGTTTCGCTTCCGGCTTCTTCAGGTCCGGTACCTCGACCTTGCGCGCACCGGCTTGGATGAGCCGGTCGAGCAGACGCTTGCCTTTGTTGCCGCCCTCGTGCCGGCAGATGACGATGCTGGCATTGTTCGGGTCGGCGGCCGCCTGCGTGCAGTAGTCGACGATGCTGTCGCCGAGTTTCTCGTCCGCGGATTGCAGGTCGTCGACGCGCACGACGGCCACGTCGGCGAGCAGGGAGGGGCTTACGGCCTCGTCGAACGCGTACCGGTCCGCCGTGGCGGCGTCGAGTTCGACGAGTTCCGCGTCCGGGCGTCGTTTCAACGCCGCCTCGCATTGTTCGCGCACGGTTTCGCCGTTGAGATACAGGTCTCCCCCGTACACCACGATGACCGGTGCCTTGCCTGCCTGTCTTGCCATGCTCCCCATCACCCCACATCCGCTGGACAACTGGCATAATGGAACGGACCGCCCATTCATTTGTGGTTTGGAGGAAACATGGGTTCTGCATCGTTCACGATTCGCGATCTCGTCAACGCCGACGGCTCCACTTCGATCAGCGATTATGGCGCGCACGTGCTGCGTTGGGCACCGCGCGGCCAGTCGGACGTGGTCTGGCGTCCGCGCGCGATTCATCTGCTTGAGGGGAAGGCGATCCGCGGCGGCGTGCCGATCATCTTCCCATGGTTCAATTCCGGGTTCGATCCGGCCAATGACGCCGCGAAGACGCCCAAGCACGGGTTCGCGCGTTCGAGCTTCTGGCATCCGGTGGACGGTTCGATCACGGATCGCCATGCGGAGTACGTGCTGGATTCCGGTGAGATCGATGCGGCGACGCTCGCGCAGTTCGTCGGCAACGACGCCCCGCGCTTCCACGCGTCCTACACGGTGGATGCGGGCGAGTCGCTCACGATGGCGTTGACGGTGACGAACGACGGCGACGCCGCGTTCTCCTACGAGGCGGCGCTGCACACGTATCTGGCGGTAGGCGATGTGACGCGCGCCCGCGTCGTCGGATTGGACGGCGCGGATTACCTGGACACGACGCTGCCCGGCTTCCCGGTGCGCACGCAGTCCGGCGACGTGACGTTCGATGGCACGATGGTCGACCGCATCTACCTGACGAATACGCCGCTCGAACTGCATGACGACACGACAGGCCGCACGATTCTGAGCTCCTCCCAAGGCGCGACGGCGACGGTCGTGTGGAATCCGGGCGAAAAGGCAGGCAATGCGATCGGCGATCTGGAAACCGGCGAATGGCGCGGATTCGCCTGCGTGGAGGCCGCCGCGAACCGCGACCGCATGATCACGCTCAACCCCGGCGAATCCCACACCCTCTCCCAGACCCTCGCCGTAAAGTAGTTTCGTTCTCGGCTCCCCTAGTCAGCCGAAGCCTATTCGTCTTCGGTTCCCCTTGCCAAGCGAAGCCGACCATTCGCCCTCGGCTCCCCTTGTCAGGGGAGCTGTCGGCGAAGCCGACTGAGGGGTAGTCATACCGAAACGCAACAATTCACACAACGAAGGGGAACGACAATATGCCCAACGAAACCGAACCGCTTCCATCCCGTCTCGAAGCCGGACAACCGGCCCCGGACTTCACGCTCCCCGCAGTGAATCCGGACGGCGATGAGACCACCGTCACCCTGTCCTCGCTCACCGCGGACGGCAGGAAAGTACTGCTCTACTTCTATCCGGCGGCGATGACGCCCGGATGCACCACCGAAGCCTGCGACTTCCGCGACAACATGGCGCGTCTCGGCTCGCTCGGCTACACGGTGCTCGGCGTCTCGAAGGACCCGCTCGCCAAACTGCAGCGGTTCCGCGAACGCGACCACCTGTCGTTCCCGCTGTTGAGCGACCCTGACCTGACGGTGCACAAATCGTACGCCGCCTACGGGGAGAAGAAGCTGTACGGCAAGATGCACGTGGGCGTGATTCGCTCCACGTTCGCCATCGATGCGGACGGCACGATCACGCTCGCCCGCTACAACGTACGCGCCAAAGGCCACGTGGACTCGTTGCTGAAGAAGCTCGGCTGACCGTGGCCGGCTCCCCAATGCCGGAGAGCCGGCCACAATGACCGAAGCGGATGCTCGCTCCCGCTGGCGGGAGCTGGCTCGCGAAGCGAGACTGAGGGTGGTGTGGAAACGAAAAAAGGTGGTATGGAATCGAAAACCCGGAAGAAATCGCATACACCCAGAGCTTCGACGTTTCCTATCTGCTTGTCGGGTATGGTGTCGTGTATGACGATCGGCGGGATGGGCCTGCCGGGGTCATTCAAGGAAAGGATTTCTACCATGGGCAAGGTGTTGACTGGTGCCGAGGTGACGTGGCGGCGCAGGCGTTTGGGGTTGAACCGCACGGATCTGGGGGCGGCGATCATGGTCGTGTCCCAGGGCAAGGTCACGGCGCCGATCTCGGAGAGCACGGTGACGCGTTGGGAGCATGACAAGGGCGGCGCGTTCATCTACGTGTCGGCGGAGACGATCCGCATGTGGTTCGACCGTCTGGACATGCTGGCGGAGCGGATCGACGACAGCGCGTACGCGTTGTGCGCGAAGGTGGGCGCGGGCCCGGACGGCGTGGCGCATCTGACCGCGTACCGCAACGACGCGGCGTTCCACAGGGTGTTCCCGAATCTGGCGCCGTTGCCGTGCTCGCTGTGGAACCATGGGGTCGTCGAGGCGCTGATGCGCCTGCGTCGGGAGAACCCCGACCGCACGTATGTGATGGATTGGGCGCACCTGCCCGAATAGGAGTCGTTCGGGACATGCGCGTGGCCCCCACTCCGGAGATCCGGGGTGGGGTCCACGCGCGTCCGGGCGGCTATGCGGACTGACGGCCTTCGAGGACCTGCCGGTCGTGGCGGGCGAGCCACCGTTCCCACAGGGTCTCCGCGTCCTCCGGCCGGGGGTCGGCGCCGGCGGCCCGATGGGCTTCGACGCCTTCCCTGAACAGGCGGAACGCCTCGTCGTCGTCGAGCGTCCCGGCGTCGGATTCCGCGCCGGTCTCCTCCGGGTCCGGTCGCGGATCGCGCGGCGTATGGACGAGCGGCGCGGCGCCGGCGATGAGCCGTTCGGCGGGGACGCCCAGTGCGGCGGCGAGGTCGAGGAGCGTGCCGGCGCGTACGCGGCCGGTGGAGCGGCGGCCGGTCTCGATGCCGCTGATCACGTTCTGCGGCTGGCCGCTCTTGACGGCCAGGTTGACCTGCGGCAGTCCGGCCTGGCCGCGGTACCATCGGAGCGGCTCCCCGTCCCAGTCCTCGGGAGGTTCCGGCACGGCCCCGGGGTCCGGTTCGGGACGGCCGGCGAGCCGTTCCATGCTCGTGCCGAGCACGCGGGCGATCGCGTACAGGTATCCAGCGGTCATGGATGTGACCGGACTGTCCTCGTACCAGTAGCGTTGCAGCGAACTGGGGTTGACGCCCGCCTGTTCGCCGAGGTCCTTGACGGTCCAACCGCGCTCGTGGCTCATGCGCACGAGGATGTTGTCCGGGTCGGGACGGGTCTCGCGGCGGGGCATGCGCGCCGGGTTGATGCCGAGGATCTCCGCCCACTGGGCGGTCTTGTCGTCGCCGATGCTTTCGATGGGATGCTCGCCGCGTTCGATGCGGCTGACGGTGGACTCCTGCACGCCGATCATCTCGGCGATGGTCTTCATCGTCAGACGCGCGTCCAAGCGGATGCGCCGCAGCTGCGGCCCGTCCACCAGCACCGTGCGCATGAGCGGCGTGCCCATGGTGGCTTTGATCCTGCTCATCGTTCCTCCTCCTCTGTTTCCGTGGTCACGGTCCCCGCCATCCAGGCGGGGATGATGGTTTTGTATTCGCCCACCGCGAACGTGCGTTCGGCGATGAGCTGGTCGATGACCGCGCGGATCGCGGCCTTCCGGAATCCGGGCAGGCCGCCGTATCCCTCGATGCGGTCGAGGTGCTGTTCGCGTACGCTCCGCCTGGTGGAGCCGATGAGCGCGGACGCGATGGCGTCGGCGCCGACGCTGTGCCCGTACGTGTCGACGAGCCTGTCCACGTAGGCGATGACGCGGGCGCGCACATGGGCGCGTTCCCTCGGGTCGAGACGCGCCCGTGCTTGGCGGCGTTCCTCGCGTGTACGGCGGCGGGGTTCCCCGTGTCGTCCGCCCATGGCGGCGTGCGTCGTTCCTGGCGTGTGCAGGCATGCGCCGCAGCGGCCGCATGCGCGGCGGTACGGAGCGGGCCCGTCGAGCGTGTCGAGGACGACGGCGCGCAGGCACCGGTCGGCCGCGCAGTAGCGGCTCATCGCGTCGAGACTGGGAATGAGGCCGTGCGCGGCGGCGATGCGGTCCGGATTACCGGATTCCTCGGCGTCGCGCACGGCCTCGCGGATCATGCCGCGCTGCCGGCGGAAGTCGCCGGGACTCCAGTAGAGGACGCTGTCGGCGGGCAGACCGTCGCGGCCGGCGCGTCCCGCCTCCTGCCAGAACGCCTCCAGGCTCTTGCAGGGCCCGTCGTTCAGCACCCAGCGCACGTCGGGCTTGTCGACGCCCATGCCGAACGCGCTGGTCGCGACGATCACGCGCGGCGAGCCGGCGAGGAACCCGTCCTGGATGCGCCGCTTCCTTCCGTCCGCCAATTTGCCGTGGAACGCCGCCGCGTCGACGCCGGCGTCGCGGAGTCCGGCGGCGAGCCTCTCGCAGCCGTCGCAGCTCTCCAGATAGACGATGCCGCTGCCGGGGTGGGTCGCGGCCCAGTCCCGGATACGGCGGCGGCGCTCCCGTGGGATCGCCTCGACGACGGCGAGCCTGAGATTGGGGCGGTCGGCGCCGGTGCGCACGCGCACGGGGTCCTCAAGGCGCAGGAGCCGGGCGATGCCGCCCGCCTGGGATTCCGTGGCGGTGGCGGTCAACGCCATGACCGGCGGACGTTCGGACAGCCCGTCGATGAAATCGCCGATATGCAGATACGAGTCGCGGAAGTCGGCGCCCCACTTGAGCACGCAGTGCGCCTCGTCCACGGCAATCAGGCTGATGCGCATGGGCGCGATGAAGTCCAGGAAGTCCGGGTTGGCGAGCCGTTCGGGAGCCACGTAGAGGATCCGCAGGCCGCCGGAACGCGCCCGCGCGTACACGGCCCCCACCTCGTCGGCGGTCATGTCCGAATCGACGGACGCGGCCGGCAGGCCGATCGCGTCGAGATGGGCGACCTGGTCGCGCATGAGCGCGCGCAACGGGGAGATGACCAGCGTGAACGTGCCGGGACGGGTGGCCGGCAGCTGGTAGCACACGCTCTTGCCGCCGCCCGTGGGCATGATCCCCAACGCGTCGCGTCCCTCGATGGCCGCGAGGGCCATGGCCTCCTGGCCGGGACGGAACCCGTCGAATCCGAAGAACCGTTTCAGCGCGGCCCTCATATAGCCGTGCATCGTCATGTCGTTGCCGTCCATCATGTCTCCTTCGATGATCCGCCCACGCGGTTCGATCGAATTAACTATGTGTGATGTCTCCGAAATATACACGCCTGTTCGTTTGGCGCAAGTCGATTGTAATCGTCGCGACGGGAACACGTCTACGTGAGTGCCGCCGAATGCCGAATCACAATCTTGTTCTTTGCAGGCTCGAGAATTCACCTGCTTACGGTTGGGGGCGATCGTGCTCCCCTCGCGTATTACGTGCGGGGAGCACAATCGCCGGGGCTGGATTATGCCGGTCAGTCGGTCCAGTGGTCGGCGTGCTTGGCGGCACGCTTGCGGATGAGCACGCAGCCCGCGCCGGCGACGGCCATGATGGCCATAAGCGTCAGCATCGCGGTGGTGTCACTGCCCGTGGCGGACAGGGAGTTGGTACCGGAGTCCGTCGTGCCGGCCGGGAGTTTGCCGGTGGTGCCGGTCTTGCCGGTCTTGTGGCTGGCGGGTTGGGTGAGGCCGGTGGGCGTGGTGGGCGTGGTCTTGCCGGTGTCGGGGTGGATGATCCGGTCGTAGGCGTCCTGCGCCTGCTTGAGGGCGGTCTGCGCGTCCTCCAACGCCTTGCGCGCGTCCCTGACCTTCGCGAGGGCGGCGGCCATGTCGCTGGCGGTCGCGTCCGCGGACGCGAGCTTGTCCTTCGCCTCGTCCAACGCCTTGGCCGCGTCCGTGAGCGCCTGTTCCTTGGCTTCGAGGGTCTTCTCCGCCTTCGCGATCGCGTCGCGCGAGTCCTGGCCCTGCGTCTCCAACGCGGCGAGGTCCTTCCGCGCCTGTTCGAGCGCCTGGGCGGCGTCCTTCGCGCTCTTGGACGCCTGGTCGAGCGCGTCGGTCTTCTCCTCCAAAGTGGCCTTCGCGTCCGTGAGGGTCTTCTGGGCGGCCTGGAGCTTCGCGTCCGCGCTTTCGCGCGCGGCCTTGGCCTTCGCGTACGCGTCCTTCGCCTTCTGGAGGTTCTCGCTCGCGTTGTTCAGGTCGTCGAGACGCGCGTTCGCGGCCGCGAGGGTCCTGCCGGCCTGGTCGGCGGCCTTGTCCGCGTCCACGGACGCCTGGGTCTTCCCGTCGAGCGTGGCGGTCGCCTCGTCCAACGCGCGGGTCGCGGATTCGAGGGCCTGCTGGGCGGTCTCGTTGTCCGCCTTGGCCTGGTCGCGGGCCGCGATGGCGTCCTTCAGCTGGGCCTTGAGCTCGGCGGCCAGCCCTTGGTCCGTGGCCGCGTCGTAGTCCTTCTGTGCCTGGTCGACGGCCTTCTGGAGCGTGGCCACGGTCCCGTCGAGCGCGTCGGCCTTGGCCTGCGCGTCCGCGGCAGCCTTGACGAGCTTGTCCGCGTTCGCCTGGAGCCTGTCGTACGCGGCCTTCTTCGCGTCCGCGTCCTTCACCGCCTGGTCGTACGCCTGCTTCGCCGCGGCGACCGACGCCTGCCAGTCCTCCACGCGCTTGAGGTACTGCGCGGTCGTGTACGCGTCGGGTTCGCCGTCCATGTCCTCGTACAGGCCGTACTCGCCGGCGTTGTACTCCCAGCCGTCCTTGTAGCCCACGCCGATGCCGGTGATGTGGTAGGAGTCGTTGATGAGGGCGAGGTAGTGGCCGACCTTCGTGTACAGGACGAAATCGTTCTGGGAGAGCGCGTACGGGTTCTGCTCGTACTTCTTCAGGCTCGGGTCCGCGGCCACGGCCTTGTCCCATTCCGCCTTCTCGCTCCACCAGTCGTCCGGCGCGTTCACGTAGCCGATCGCGCCCGCGGCGATGGTCTCCGAGTCCAGACGGCCCAGGCCGTGGTGGTAGAAGCCGTCGTCCTTGATGCCCTCGGTGCTCGCCAGCGCGACCGCCATCGCGTAGTCCGACACCTTCAGGGGCGCGTGACCCTGCGTGGCGCGCAGCTCGTTGATCCGGTCGATGTACGCGAGGGCCTTCTTCAGGTTCGCCATGTTGAACGCGTCGTTCGTGTCGGACGGGTCGATGAACCCCTTCTCCCACCATTCGCGGAACATGCCCGTGTTCGGCGAGTCGTCCTCGAACAGGTCGCGCACCGCCTTCGGCCCGTTCTCGTACAGGAAGCCGACCATGCCCGCCGACAACGCCTTCGACGCGTCGTCCGACGCGGCCTTCAACCCGTCGGCCTTCGCCTGCGCGTCCTCGTACGCCTGCTTGGCGGCCGCGGCCTCGTCCGACGCCTGCTTCGCGTCCGACTTCGCCTTGCCCGCGTCCTCCTTCGCCTGCGCGTACTGGTCCTCGGCGGTCTTCAAATCCGCCTTCGCCTTGTCGAGCTTGTCCTTCAACGCCTTCTGGTCGCCCGTGGCCGCGTCCAACCGCCGCTGCAGGTCGTCGACCTTCGACTGCGCCGCGTCCAACGCCTTCTTCGCGTCCGACGCCTTCGCCGTCGCGTCCCGCTTCGCGTCCGCGGCCTCGTCCTTCCTCGCCGCCGCGTCCGTCACGGCCTGCTTCGCGTCCGACGCGGCCTGCTGCTTCGCCGCCACGTCCGCCTGCGCGTCCGTCACGGCCTGCTGCGCCTTCGCGATGTTCTCCGGCGTCGCCTCGGCCGCATCCGAGGACGCCTTGTCCAGACCCGTCTTCGCCGTATCCTCCGCCCCGGCGGCCGCCCGCGCGTCCGACTCGGCGGCGTCCTTCGACGCCTGCGCCCCGTCGGCCGCCTGCTGCGCCGCGTCCTTCGACGCCTGCGCCTGCGCCTGCTGCCGCGCCGTCTCGTCCGCCTGCCGCTGCGCCTGGTCGACCTGCGCCTGGCCGGCCGCCAGCTGCTCCTGCGTCGCGTCCGGCTTCGCGTTCGCCTGCGCCTGCGCGAGCGCGTCCGCCGCGGCCTGCCGCTCGGCGGCCGCCTGATCCGCGGCCTGCTGCTTCGCCGCCACGTCCGCGGCCGCCTGCTGCTGCGCCTGCTGGGCCTGCGCGTACTGCTCGGCCGACGGCGCCTGCTGCTGCGCCTCCTGCAACGCCTGCTGCTTCGCCGCGACATCCGCCTGCGCGTCATCGACCGCCTGCTTCGCCTCGGCCGCCGCATCCACCGACGCCACCGCGTCCGGCACCTGCGCATCCTGCGCCGTACCATCAGCCAACGCCACCTGCGGTGCCAACAAGGTACCCGCCGTCACCGCGACCGCAAGGGCCGCCTTCGAACCGTTCCTCATCTCGAGTCCTTCCACTCGTCAGGGGTGACTTGTCCGGCGCTCGGACGACCGCACCCCTATGCGCTCGTCCAAGCGTTCAGGCGATCGGATGTACATCCCTTCCGAATCACCTGACATCCACTACAACCGGACAATCCCGTGAAAACTGCCAGAAACACCGTCGTTCGAGGCGTGTCGCGTTAGCAATTCCACCGAGTTCTCCAAGCCGGGTGAATCATCTCGACACGCTAATAATGCGAGCCCCCCCCCCCGACAACATATGAGTGGATGACCAGTATCCGGAACGTTCACGGAATCGCGGGCATGCTCTTCCATGCGCACGGCGCGTCATGCGCTGCCGGACCTTCCGCCGTGCGAAAATAGACACAGTGTCAAAGCGGACGGGGTCATGGACCGTCCGAACAGGACAGGAGGTGCCTGATGGTTGCGAACAAGGCGAGCGAGCTGCCGGACTGGGTGCGTTACGGCGTGTTCTGGCAGGTGTATCCGCTCGGATTCTGCGGCGCGGACATCCGCCCGCAGGGACCGCGCGAATTCCGCGGCCGAGGACTCGACGCGCTGATTCCCTGGCTGCCGTACGTGCGCGATCTGGGCGCGTCCGGTCTGCTGCTCGGCCCGATCTTCGAATCCGCCACGCACGGCTACGACACGCTCGATCACATGCACGTCGACGTGCGGCTCGGCGGCGACGCGGCGTTCGACCGGCTCGCCGAAGCATGCCGCGGCATGGGCATGTCCATCATCCTCGACGGCGTCTTCAACCATGTGTCGCGCCGCCATCCGGCCGTGCAGGCGGCGCTCGACGAGGCCGCCTGCACGCTCCCCCCTGCGGAAAACCCGTGGCATGGACTCGTCAAGACCACGACCGGCGCGGACGGCGCACCGACGCTCGACGTGTTCGAAGGCCACGGCGACCTCGTCGACCTCGACCACGGCAGCGACGAGACGGTCGCCTACGTGACGCGCGTGATGAACCATTGGCTCGACCGGGGCACATCCGGCTGGCGGCTCGACGCCGCCTACGCGGTGCCGACCGGATTCTGGGCGAAGGTGCTGCCGCAGGTGAAAGCCGCGCACCCGTACACGTGGATTTTCGGCGAAGTCATCCACGGCGACTACCCGCGCATCGCACTGGAATCCACGATGGATTCGATCACGCAGTACGAGCTGTGGAAGTCAATCCGCCACGCGCTCGAAACCGACAACTTCTTCGAACTCGACTGGAATCTCACCCGGCATAACGCGTTCCTCGGCACGTTCATCCCGCAGACGTTCATCGGCAACCACGACGTGACGCGCATCGCCTCCGAGATCGGACCGAAGAAGGCCGCGCTCGCATTGGCGGTACTGATGACGGTCGGCGGCGTGCCCAGCATCTACTACGGCGACGAACAAGGCTACGTGGGCGTCAAGGAGCAGCGGTTCGGCGGCGACGACGATGTGCGGCCCAAATTCCCGGACTCGCCGGAACAGTTGTCGAAGCTCGGCGAGCCCGTATACCGCCTGCATCAGGCGCTGATCGCGCTGCGCCGGCGCAACCCGTGGCTGCAGGACGCGCGCGTCGAGAAGGATGTGTTGGAGAACAAGCGCTACGTGTACCGGGCGGTCGCCGCCGACGGGAACACGCACATCCGCGTGGAACTGAGCGTCGAGGATGAGCCGACATTCACGATTGTGGACGCGGATGGGCGTGTGATGTACCGGTATTAGCTTCGGCTGCACCCCCTCAGACGGCTGCGCCGCCAGCTCCCCCTTCAGGGGGAGCATGATAAGGGGTCAGCGGTTGCGGAAGGGGACGGTCTTGCGCTTGGAGTGGCGACGGCGCGGACCGTCGGTGGAACCGTATTTGGCGATCATGCGGCGGTCGTGACGCTTCGCGGCCTCGCCGCGCTCGTCCTGCACGACGCGGTTCTCGTCCCTGCGATGGATACGCTTGCCGCCCTTGCCCTTGTCACCCTTCGCGTTGCGGTCCGAACGCGCGTCGTCGCGGTAGCCGCCGCGCTTGGAACGATGCGAGTCGCCGGTCTCGAAACGACGGTCGCGGCGTTCCGCCTCGGCGTCGCGCATGCCGGCGCGACGCTCGGCGCGGTTCTTCCGGCCAGCCGGCTTCTCGCTGCGGTCGCGGCCGCGCTCGTCACGGGAGGAACGTCGCGTCGAACGGTCCGTACGGCGGTCGTCACGACCACCATGCTCGCCACGACGGTTCCGACGCGAATCGTCTCCGTCGTCCGCGAACGGATCGTCGAATCCGGTCCCGTCGACCGCATCGAAATCGTCGACGAACGCGATGTTCGCGGGCGTACGCGACCTGCCGTCGCCGCCGTCGCCGCGCCTGCCGCCCCGAGACCTGCCGTTGCGGCCCTCGTCGTCCTGCGTCTTGCGGTTCTTGCGTTTGCGCGGATTGCCGGCGGGCTGCGTGTCGTCGAGGTTCCAATCCTTGACGATCGGGGCGCGCTCCCCCACGAGCTCCTGCACTTCCGGCGAATCATGGCGCACGGCGACCGGCTTCACGTCGATGCCGGCGGCCTTGAGCATGCGCTTCGCCTCTCGGCGCTGGAACGGGAGCACGAGCGTCACCACGTCGCCCGTATGGCCGGCGCGCGCGGTGCGACCGGAACGGTGCACGAACGATTTCGGATCGTCCGGCGGGTCGATCTGCACGACGAGCTCCACGTCGCTCACGTCGATGCCGCGGGCCGCCACGTCGGTGGCGACCAGCACGTTCACGTCGCCGTCCTCGAACGCGGCGAGATTGCGGTCGCGCTGGTTCTGGTTGAGGTTGCCGTGCAGCTGCGCGGCGGGCACGCCGCTGTTCGTCAGGCTCTTCGCGAGCTTCTTCGCCTGGAACTTGGTGCGCGTGAACAGGATGCGCTTGCCGGTTCCGGCGGCCAGCTGGCGCACCACTTCGAACTTGTCGTCCTTCGCCACCTCGAACACGTGCTGGGTCATCGTGTCGACCACGGCGGCCGGCTCGTCCACGCTATGCGTCTTCGGCTCGCGCAGGAACTCGCGCACCAGACCGTCGACGCCATGGTCGAGCGTCGCGGAGAACAGCATGTGCTGCGCATCGGGGCGAATCTGGCCGAGAATGCGCCGCACCGGCGGCAGGAAGCCCATGTCCGCCATCTCGTCCGCCTCGTCCATGACGATGACGCGCACATCAGACAGGGTGAGCAGCTTCTGACGCAGCAAGTCCTCAAGACGCCCCGGGCAGGCGACGACGATGTCCGCGCCGGACTTGAGGTCGCGCACCTGACGGTTCTGCTTGACGCCGCCGTACACGGTGGTCGTGGTCATGCCCATCATGCGGGCGAGCGGTTCGAGCACGTCGTTGATCTGGTTGGCGAGCTCACGCGTCGGCGCGAGCACGAGCCCGTGCGGATGCGGCAGGAAGCCGCGTTCCTCTCGTTCCGCGAGACGCTCGCGGCGGATGAACTTGACGTTGCGGCGGAATTCGGACATCGCCATGCCCGGCTCCCACGCGGCCTCGCACAGGCGCGCGGCGAGCGGGATGCAGAAGGCGAGCGTCTTGCCCGAGCCGGTACGGCCGCGGCCGAGGATGTCACGGCCGGCGAGGGAATCGGGAAGGGTGTCCTCCTGGATGGGGAACGCATCGGTCTTGCCGTCCGCGTCGAGCACGCGGCACAGCGGCTCGGGAACGCCGAGCTCGAAGAAGGTCTTGGCGCGCGTCTCGACGACGGGCGTAGGGAAGGTTGTATCTGGCACAACGGCCTTTCATGTCATATGGGATCATGCGCGGTTTGCGCAAACCATACGACAGTAGCGTAAGGCCGATACTTTGCGTGCGGCGCCGCACGCAAGGGTGCCGTCCGCGCGGCGGAGACGGTGAAGACGCCATGTCCGCCGCGCGACGCGCGCGTCACACGTAGTTGCGTTCGATGAGGATGTCGGAGACGGTGAGGTTCGCGTCGTTGACGAGGTTGAACAGGATCACGCCGGCGAGCTGGGCCGGGTCCATGAACGTGTGCTGCTTCTCCTCGGACACGTAGTCGTGGCTGTCACGGTAGAACGCGGTGTCGATGCCGCCCGGGTAGACGCCCACAATCTTCACACTCGTGCCCTTGTAGGCGGCCTTGAGGCTCTGCGTGTAGCCCTTCTCACCCCACTTGGTCGCGCAGTAGACGGATTCGTTGGCGTTGCCGCGCGTGGCGGCGGTGCTCATCACGTTCGCGATCTTGAGGTCGGCCTCGCCGTCCGCCTTGAGCGTGGCGACCGACCACAGGATCATGCCCTTCAGGCCTTTGAGGCACTTGTCGACGTCGGCGGCCTCGTAGGCGGTGGGCGTCTTGAACGAGGGCTGCCCGGCGTTGTTGATGAGCAGGTCGACGTGGCCGAGTTCGGCGATCTCGGCGATGGAGGCGTTCACGAACGCCTCGTCGGACACGTCGCCGACGAACGCCTTGTAGGATTCGGCGCCGAACTCCCCTTCGAGTTCGGTCTGGCGTTCGGCGTTGAAGTCGACGCCCGCCACGAACCAGCCTTCGGCGATGAGCTGCCTGGCCAGTTCGTAGCCGAGGCCGAGCGCGCTGCCGGTGACGATCGCGATGTTCTTCCCGTTCGATTGCATTGCCATATCCGGTTCTCCCTCACGAGGATGGGTTCTTGGGTCATGGTTCAGGCTATCGAACCGTTCCGACGCGGTGTCGCGTTTCGCCCGGCGGCGCGCCGACCCGGTCACGTTCCGGCATGCCATCGGCGGTCCGCTGCCGGAGCGTCACGCCATCTGCGCGACGTTCTTCGGGTACCAGATGGACAGCCAGTCGTCCTCGTACGGGGCGGCGAGACGCTCCGCCACCCATCCGCGGCAGGCGGCGAAGAACCGCGTGAGCATGGAGACGGCCTTGACGTTCATTTCGGTGTCGATGATGGTTCGCATGGGAATCACTCCTTTGGTTCCGACGGGCCGGGACATGGCGTAATCGTCCACATCCCGGCGGGTCACATTCCTTGTTCCGTTCTTCCACTGCAGTGCGAAGATGCCTCAATCATATGGCTTCGAAACGCGCCGCCACGGCGCCGTCATCGAGTCAACGGCGATGATAATATCAAAATCGTATATGACTGATATCGTCGGATGGAGGTCGGCAGCGATGCCGTCGAAGAAGATCACCGTGTTCTCGGACATGTCCGAACACATCTACTACAACGTCCCCGGTCTGCCGATCTACGCGCGGTGCGACCCGTTGTCCACGTTCGCCGACTACCGCTGCCCCTGCCATTGGCATCGCGACCTCGAATTCATCCGCGTAGTGAGCGGGGATCTACACTATTTCGTCAACGGCACCGTCACCGTGCTGCATCCGGGCGATGGCATGGTCGTCAACTCCAGCCGGCTCCACTACGGCTTCTCGCCGGACCGGCGCGAATCATGGTTCTCCTGCGCGGTCGTCAGCCCGACCTTGTTCGAGGATCTCACGCCGGCGACGAACGCGCGGTGCGCACGCGCGTTCTCGCAGGACATGGACGACTTCCTGACGCTGTCGCCGGATGTCGACTGGCAGCGCGACCTGCTGATGGGCGTCGAGGAGGTCATCCGTCTCATGCCGGGAGGCGGCGTGAGACGCGACTCCCCCACGCGCATCACGCGGGCGGCGGGCGTGGCGCCGGCAGACGACGACGTGGCCGCAGCGGACCCGCTGCCGGCCGTCGCCGCGTCGATCCGTCTGTGCGACATGGTGCTCGACCGGTTCGCGCCCCGCGTCGACGGCGACGGCGACGAAATCAACAGTGCCGATGACGCGGAAACCGGGAACGGCGGCAGGATGGACGGCAACGGTGCCGGCATGGCGGGCGTCGCGGGCGCGGTCTCCGGTAACGGCGGCGCGCGGGGCGCCAACCGGCGCGACCTGATGACCGTGCTCAACATGACCGGACTCGTCCAGCAGCGGTTCGCGGAACCACTGAACCTGGACGACATCGCGGCCGCCGGCGGGGTGAGCCGCAGCCAATGCTGCATCCTGTTCCGCCGGTACGTGCGGCGCACGCCCAACGAGTTCCTCACCGAACGGCGACTGGAGGAGGCGAAGCGCATGCTCGCCGGCACGAGCGCCTCCGTGGCGGAGACGGCGCGCGCCTGCGGATTCTCGTCGTCGAGCTACTTCATCAGCGTGTTCCGCCGCCGTTTCGGCCTCACCCCCAACGCCTACCGCGGCACGAGGTAACGCCTCATACGAACGCCCCCGCCGGCGGGATGCGGCACCATATATGAGGATGCCCCGCGGGCGGGGGCTATGACGGGCGACATGCGGCGCCACATACGAATGCCCCCGCTGGCGGGGGCTGTCCCGCATCGCGGGACTGGGGGTGGTGTCCGGCAAGGGCCCGATTGGGCCGGCCGCACCACCCCCAGTCAGCTTCGCTGACAGCCCCCGCCAGCGGGGGGCGAAAAGTGCCGCACGCCGGCATGCGATACACCGGCGGGGGCGACAACACTGGGCGATGGGTTAGAGGATGTCGGGGTCGTTCTTTTCGATGGTGCCGGTCATCTTGCCGACGGCCTTGAGACCGTGGTAGGCGACGAGGATCACGATCGTGCCGATGGCGATGCCGTTGAACGAGATGCCGTTCACGGTGAACGCGAACTGGCCGATCGCGATGATCATCGTGATGGCGGCGACCATGATGTTGAGCGGCTTGTCGAAGTTGACCTTGTTCTCCACCCAGATGCGAATGCCGATCATGCCGATCATGCCGTAGAGCAGCGTGGTGACGCCGCCGAGCACGCCGGCGGGGATCGTGTTGATGACGGCGCCGAACTTCGGGCACAGCGACAGGATCAGCGCGAATCCGGCGGCGCACCAGTAGGCGGCGGTCGAATACACCTTGGTGGCGGCCATCACGCCGATGTTCTCGCCGTACGTGGTGGTGCCGGAACCGCCACCGAAGCCGGCGAGCGTGGTGCCGAGACCGTCGGCGAGCAGGGCGGTGCCCATCTGGTCGTCGTAGTCGCGGCCGGTCATCTGCGCCACGGACTTGACGTGGCCGACGTTCTCGGCGACGAGCACGAGCACGACCGGCAGGAACATCGGCAGGATCGTGAAGTCGGCCTGCGGCATGTGGAACTTCGGCAGACCCACCCATGCGGCACCGGAGATGGCGGAGAAGTCCACCTGGCCGCGGAAGCACGCGTACGCGTAGCCGACGATCACGCCGAGCAGGATGTTGAGACGGCCGAGCAGCCCCTTGAACAGCACGGCGATGAGCAGCACCGCAAGCAGCGTGACGATGGCCGTGTCCGGCGCGGCCTGGAAGTTGTTCCACACGCTGGGCGCGAGGTTGAAGCCGATGATCGCGACGATGGCGCCGTTGACGACCGGCGGCATGATGATGTCGATCCACTTGGCGCCCGCGTAGTGCACGGCGATGCCGATCAGGGCGAGCAGGATGCCGGTGACCATGATGCCGAAGCTGGCGACGGCGATGCCCTTGTGCGCGGTGGTGACGGCGGTGATCGGCGCGATGAAGCCGAAGCTGGAACCCAGGTAGCTGGGCAGCACGTTCCTGTTGATGAGCAGGAACAGCGCGGTCGACATGGCGGTGAAGAACAGCGTGGTGGACGGGTCGAATCCGGTGAGGATCGGCACGAGGAACGTGGCGCCGAACATGGCGATCACGTGCTGCGCGCCGATGCCGGCGGTGCGCGTCCAGGTCAGGCGCTCATCGGGTTCGACGACTTCGCCGGGCGCGAGTGTCTTGCCGTCGCCGTGCAGCTTCCACTGGAAGATGTTGCCTTTGGGTTCGCTCATAGGGCTCTCCTTAGCTTCTCTCTTGCGGGGTGTACCTCATCCCCGCGATTCGAAGCCATTGTAGCCGCCCTATGCGTCGCCGTCACTTGCCGTAGTAGTCGAGCAGGTGCGGGTCGACGGCGTGCACCACGTCCACCAGGTCGCCGTTCGAAAGATACGGGCGCTTGAACTCGCGCCACGGGTCCACCTTCACCTCCCATTTGCCGGTCTCCTCGTTGAGGACGGGCCGGGCGGTCTGCTCCCAGTGCATGCGCTTGGAGGTGCGTCCGGTCTCCGGGTCGCGGCGCGTGTAGTGCAGGCATGTGCAGTTGGTGATCGCCCAGTCAGGCGAGGCGGCGCGGTGCAGGAACTCCTCGTCCGAGAGATCCTCCAATGTGAGCATGAGCGCGAGCATGAAGTCGCCGTGCGTGACCATGACCACGCTGCCCAGATCGGATTTGCGCGACAGGGAGCTCAGCACGTTGTGCACGCGGTCCTCGGCCACGTCGGCCACGGATTCGCCCGCCGGCGGACGCCAGTACAGCGGGTCCGTGTTCTTGAACATCCAGTTGCGCGCGTAGTTGGTCTTGAACTCGTCCTTGGTGATCGTGTTGATCTCGCCCCAGGAGCGTTCGCGGATGACGCGGTTCTCCTCCCATTTCGCCTTGGGCAGGGCCATCGTGGCGGCGGTTTCGCGCGTGCGCACGTACGGGGAGACGAGATAACGGTCGAACAGCTGCTGCTGGCCGACGAGCCAGCGGCCGATGCAGTCGGCCTGCTTGCGTCCCGTGCCGGTCAGTCGCCAGGAGCGGTCGGGCACGGTCACGTTGTCCTGCGTGTACAGCGAATTGTCGCCCCGGTCCCCCGCCTGGACGATGATGTTCGCCTCGGATTCGCCGTGTCGGATCACATACAGGTCGAGCGGCATGCTCATGGGCGTCTCCTTGTCGTCGTTGCGTCGTCAGTCACATTCCGGGACCGCCGGAACGCGCGGATTTCCAGCTTAATCGAAAACGCCGCCGCGCGTATGGGGGTCATACGCGCGGCGGCGGAAAGTTCACCGAGAATTCAGGCGACGATGGGTTTCATGCGATGGTGACGGGCGTGCCGTCGGGCAGCTGCTCGTACAGCCATTTCGCGTCGGCGATGCTGAGACGCACGCAGCCGTGCGAGGCGGGCTGGCCGAGCTTCGCGCCCTCGTCCTCAAGGTATTCGCCGAAGTTCTGCCCGGTGGGCACGGAGTGGAACAGGTAGGGGCCGTAGAAGCGCACCCAGTAGTCGGCGCCCATGCCTTCGGACGCGTTGAAGAAGTGGAGGCCTCGCGCGTCCACCGTGTAGGTGCCGCGCGGCGTGGAGTCGTCCATGCCGGAGCTGGTGATCATCGTGTAGATGGTCTGGCCGTTGGACTTGACGTAGGCGCGTTGCGCGGCGAGATCGACGTCCACGCTGATGCCCGTGTACTGGGCGAGGTCGGGCTGGGTGCCGCCGGTGGGGTTCGTCCAACGGGCGCGCTGCTCTTCGGCCTCGCGCTGCTTGGCGAGCGTCTCGTTGACCTGCGGCACGCTTCTGCGCTTGAGGGCGTTCGAGGAGACGGATTCGACGCTCGCGGCTCCGGCCTTGGCCTGCGCTGCGACGATCGCGGAGTCGCGTTCGGCCGCACGGGCCTGCCATAATGCGATTGTGCCGCACAGGACGACGGCGAGCACCGCGCACAGCACGGTCTCCCCCATCAACAGCCAGTCGGTGCGCTTGCGATGCAGCCCGACATATGCCGATCGACGTCCAGCCATGCGTGTCCCCCATGTGTGTTTCCGATGATGCGCCGGCGGGCACGGCAATCCGTGCGTCCGCCGTAATTCCTCTTGATGATACCTGATTACGGCGACCCGCGCCGCGGCGTATCCCTCCCGTCAGAACACGAGGAACGAGACCGCGGTGAGCGTGAACAGGCTGGCGACGGTGGTGACGAGCACCATGCCGATCGCGTATTCGGGCTGGTTGTGTTCTCGTTCGGCGAACATGACCATGGTGCTCATGGTCGGCAGTCCCGAGACGAGGGTCATCATATGCACCATGTCCGGGTTGGCGGTGCCGAGGCCGAGCATCGGCGGCACGGCGGTGAGCAGCGCGTAGAAGCCGACGGGCACGAGGAGCATCTTGACGACGATGCCCACGTACAGTTCGTATTTCGCGAGGATGCCCGTCCAGTCGCGGATGGCGAACAGCCCGCCCAGATACACCATGGACAGGGGCGAGGCGGTGGAGCCGAGCGTCTTCAACGGGGTGAGCACGACGTCGGGGATGGTCACGCCGGCGAGGATCAGCGCGACGGCGAGCACCACGGCGATGAGCGCGGGGCTGACGAGCGGCGTGAGACGGTCGAGCCAGCCGTGTGCGGGGCGTTCGTCGGCGATGGACTGCCGGTCGTCGACCTTCTTGCACGTCCATACGCCGTACGTCCACAGGAGGAACTGGTCGACGATGGACATGAGCGCGAAGTAGAGCGCGCCCTTGCCGGGGAACAGGGCGAGGATGAGCGGCAGACCGATGAACCCGGCGTTGCCGAACGCGAAGCAGCCGCGGAACATGCGCCCGCGTTCGCGCTTCAGCCGCAGCACGTGGGAGAGCAGCGTGAACAGGCCGATGAGCAGCGCGTACATGACGAGCGTCATCGCGATGATCGCGTCCGATCCGATGAGGTCGGCGCGCGTCGTGCCGGATACGGCGTTCGAGAAGACGAGCAGCGGGATGCCCGCCTTGAGGATGAACGCGCAGATGCCGTCCAATGCGGTCTCGCCGAGCACCTTCGATTTGACGCAGATATAGCCGACGACCATCATCACGGCCATGCCGATCATCTGGCCGAGCACGATGCCGAACTGCTGCACGGGTTTTCCCTTCCTTACGGAAATCCTCAGAACACGAGCTGCACGAGCAGCATGTACACGATGGTGCCGCCCGCGATGGAGAGCAGCATGCTGCGCCGCCACAGGTGCAGCGCGACGATCGCGAGGCACGCGATGAGCTCGGGAACGCCGTGGCTGCCGGTCAGGATGGGCGTGTTGCGCAGCGAGTAGACGACGAGCAGTCCGGTCATCGCATAGGGCAGCACCTTGCCGAAGTATTCGATGATGCGCGGCGGCTGCTTCGACTCGGGGAACACGAGGAACGGCAGGAACCGGGTGAGCATCGTGCCCGCCGCCACCACGGCGACGGTGATCACCCCCTGGATCATGGTCATCGTCATCGCGTCGTCTCCTTTTCTTCGTCGCCGTCGCCTGCCGTGGCGGCGGCATCTCCCGTATCACCCTCATGCAGGTCGTCGAGCCGCGGGCGCAGTAGGACGAACAGCACGATCATCGCGATCAGCGAGGGGATCATGAAGTCGTCCGGACCGAACGCGACGAGGCAGGCGAGGGACGCGAGCACGCCGACGACTGCGCTGACGCGTCCGCGGCGGCCCGTGCCGGCACCAAGCCACTGGTCGAGGAAGATGACGAGGAACAGGGCGGTGAGCACGAATTCGAGACCGTCCGTGTCGAACGGCAGGTTGGAGCCGATCACGCCGCCGAGCGTCGCGCCCGTCACCCAGTACGCCTGGTTGAGCACGGTGACCCACAGGTAGAACCAGCCGCGGTCCACGCCTTCGGGAATCCGCGTCGCGGAGTTGATGGCGAACGTCTCGTCGCACATGCCGAAGATCAGGTACAGGCGCTTCCAGCCGAGTCCGCGGAACCGTCCGAGCATGGACAGACCGTAGAACAGGTGGCGTGCGTTGACCATGAGCGCGAGCAGGAACGCGGCCACGGGGTTGAACGCGGAAAGCAGCAGGTTCACGGTGACGAACTCCATCGAGCCGGCGAAGATGAACGCGCTCATGCACATCGGCCAGACGAACGAGAATCCCTTCGTGCCCATGAGCATGCCGTAGGAGCAGCCGAGGAACAGGAATCCGAGTGCGATCGGCACGGTGAGTGGGAACGCCGCCTTCAACGCCTCAAGGCGCATGCCGCGCCGTTCCTCCCGTGTCATGCCGCGTCTCTCCTTCGTCTCTCTTTTTCCGGATTGATTGCGGCGGACATGCTATCACGCATCGGACGCGGCGTGACGGCGGGCGTTCATTTTGGGACGGCGCGGCGGATCGCCTGGCGGATGGCGGCCACGTCCAGCGTGCCGTCACCGAGCGCCCGGTGCAGGGTCAGCCCCTCGATGAGCGAATCGAGAATCGCGGCGGTCGGGGCATCGAAGAACCGTTCCAGCTGTGCGCGGCTGGCGGCCATCCAGCGTTCGGTGATGTCGCGGTAGGCGGGGTCTCGGGCGGCGATCGTGTACAGCTCCATGTTGATGACGAGGTCGCGCTGCGTGCTCACCAGATCGGTCTCGATGTGCCGGGCGACGGCCTCGCACGCCCCGGCTTCGTCCGTCGCCTCGTCCATACGCGAGGCGAACGAGGCGATGCAACGGTCCGCGTACCGGTCGAACGCCTGATGCAGCAGGTCGGCCATGCCGTCGAAATGGTAGGTCATCGATCCGAGCGGCACGTTCGCGGCGGCGGCGATGACACGGTGCGACGCACCCGCCACCCCTTTGGCCGCGATGACGTCGAGGCACGCCTCGATGATGCGGTCCTTGCGTTCCGGGTCGAAGCGGCGGGCCGACTCCCCCATGGCGCACCTCCTCGCTGTCGTGATGTCCGGGCGTGATGTCGATGTCGTCCAGCATACACGCCGTAATGTACGTTCGTACATACTGTTGCGTACACTCGTACACAACGCCGTCGGCTTCCGTATTCCCGCCGGCGGCGTACCTTGTCTCAACACGCGTGTGGGCCCCGCATCCTTGCCGCAGGATGCGGGGCCCACACGCATTGCGCGCGCGAACACGCGAATCGGATCGTCGTCCGCGTCACTCGGGGCTCTTCAACGCGCCGACCATGTCGATGCGGTCGAGTGCATGGTTCGTGGCGCGGCTCACCAGCAGCGTGAACAGGAACGCCAGCACGGCCGCCGCCGCATAGCAGTACCACAGCACGTTGGGCACGATGTTCATGCCGGGCAGGTCGAGCCGGCCCACGAGGAAGCCGAGCAGCCCGCGGCCGCACGGCAGGCCGACCGCGATGCCGATGGCGGCGAGCAGCAGCATCTCCTTGTTCACATAGCCGTGCACCTCGCCGCGGCGGAAGCCCAGCACCTTGATGGTGGCGAGCTCGCGTTCGCGTTCGGAGATGTTCGTGGAGGCGAGCGTGTACAGCACGACGACGGCGAGAATCGCGGCCATGGCGACGATGAAGCCGATCATCGCGAAGAATATGGAGAAGCTCTTCGCGAAGTCACGCTCCTGCTTCGCCGAACTCGTCACGGACAGGTACTCGTCCTGCGAGGCGAGCCGGTCGGCGAACGCGATTTGCGCGTCGCCGTCGCCCTTCACGTCGACGAGGTCGGCGTTGGGCGCGTAGTCGGCGTCGAACGCCTTCTCGTAGGCGGATTGCGTCATGAACACGACGTTGCCGGTGTAGTACTGCGCGATCACGAGCACGGGCAGTCCGGCGGTGTTCGCCATCGCGTCGGTCACGTCGACCTTGGAACCCTCGACGAGCGAGAGCTTCTTCGCGGCGTTCGCGGTGACGACGATGCCGCCGCCGGTCAGGTCGTCGCCGTCCGAACTATACAGTTCGATTGGCGTGCCGGACGGCGTCTGGATGTTGATATGACCATCGGTCGCTTCGCCGTCCGGAATGACCATGAGCTGGGCGGTGAGCTTCGCGTCATGGTCGCCGGCGTCCGCGTCCGGGGAGGCCAGGGTGACGGAACCGAGCTGCAACGGCAGCGCGGACTCCACGTCCTTGTCCTTGTCGAGCGCCTGCTGCGCCTCGTCGTGATCGGCGGCGGAGGTGACGGCCATCACGTCGTAGACGGAGATCTCGCCATGCTGGCGCGGCATGAGGGTCAGCGCGGAGGAGCCCATGCCGAAGCCTGCGGTCATGAGCGCGGTGCATCCGAGCACGCCGATGATGACCATGAGCGCGCGCGACTTGTAGCGGAACAGGTTACGGGCGGTCACCTTGTCCAGGAATCCCAGATGGTTCCAGATGAATCCGATGCGCTGCAGCATGATCGTCCTGCCGGCTTTCGGCGCCTTGGGGCGCATGAGCTCGGCGGGCTCCAGCCGCAGCGACCCCGTGCAGGCGACCATCGCCGCGCCGGTGATGACGACGACGAACAGGAGCACGCCGCCGACGGCAAGCCGCCAGTCGACGAGCAGCGGATAGTGCGGCAGCAGATACAGGTTCGCCAGCATCTTTCGGGTGAACACGAACGGCAGCCCGATGAGCCCCAGCAGGTCGCCGAGCACGCCGCCCAGCAGACAGGCCGCGGCCGAGTAGACGAGGAATTTGAGCATGGTCTCGCGGCGGCCGTACCCAAGTGCCTTGTACGTGCCGATGAGCTGTCGGTCCTCCTCGACCATGCGCGTGATGGCCGTCAGACTCACCAACAGCGCGATGACGAGGAACAGCACGGGGAACAACGTGCCGAGCCGGGCGATCATCTCGCTTTGCGTCTTCACGTCCTCATAGCTGGTGACGGCGCTGCGGTCGTTGATGATCCATTTCACGTTCGCGGGGGTGACGTCTTCGATGGCGGTCTTCGCGGCGTCGACCTTGTCCAGATAGTCGTCGTCATACGTGTTCAGCGCTTTCGCGCCGGTGACGGTGACGACGGCGGACGTGTACGGCATGGCGTCGCGCACGACCGCGTCCCCACTGACGAACATCGGGTAGACGGTTTTCGAGGCGGTCACGAGGGCGAGCGGGCCGGTCGGGTTCACGATGTCGTTCGGGTCGATGACGACGCCGACGATCCGGTACATGCCGTCGTCGAACATGGCGGGTGTGCGGGTCGCGGCGACCGTCGCCGTCGCGGAACCGTCAGCGGAGAACGTCACCGTATCACCGACCTGCTTGCCGGAGTCGTCGAGGTACTGCCGCGTGACGGCGATCTCGTGGCCGGCCTTCGGCAGGCGCCCCTCGCTCAGGTACGGGTCGTCGATGCCGCGGTCGTCGAGAGTCGAGACGGTGGCCGCGGCGCGCTTGCCGTCGATCTTCGTCGTGACGCTTTGCGAGCGGATGCCCGCCGCGTCGGCGACGCCGTCCGCTTTGCGCAGCGCGGCGATGTCGGCGTCGTCGAATCCGCGCGTGGAGACGACGGATATGTCGTGCATGCCGGTCGAATCGAAGAAGTCGTCGAGGCCGGCGCGGATGTCCTTGCCGACGGTGTTGAGGCCGCCGAGCATCATCACGCCGACCGCCACGATGATCGCGATCGCGGCGAACCGTCGTCCGTTGCCGGCGATCGTGCGCCACGCGTCCTTCCAGAGTGCGGTCCTACGCAACGGCACCACCTACCATTCGATGTCGGCGATGGGCGTCGGATGCGCGTTCACGGCGATCTCGGTGACCTTGCCGGAACGGAAGCGGATTAGACGGTCGCCCATCGGCGCGAGCGCGGAGTTGTGCGTGACGAGCGCGACGGTGATGCCGCGCTGACGGCAGGAGTCCTGCAGCAGCTGGAGCACCTCCTTGCCGGTGTTGTAGTCGAGGGCGCCGGTCGGCTCGTCGCACAGCAGCAGCTTCGGGTTCTTGGCGAGGGCGCGCGCGATGGACACGCGCTGCTGCTCGCCGCCGGAAAGCTGTGCGGGGAAGTTGTTGAGGCGCTCCCCCAGCCCCACCTTCTCCAGGGTTTCGCGGGCATCGAGCGCGTCGGGGCAGATCTGCGAGGCGAGCTCCACGTTCTCGAGGGCCGTGAGGTTGGGCACGAGGTTGTAGAACTGGAACACGAAGCCCACGTCGAAGCGGCGGTAGTCGGTCAGTTCTGCGTCGGACGCCTTCGTGACGTCGCGATCACCCAGCCTGACGCTGCCGGACGTGGCGCGGTCCATGCCGCCGAGGATGTTCAACGCCGTGGATTTGCCGGCGCCGGACGCGCCGAGGATCACGGCCAGTTCGCCCTGCTCGATGTCGAAGGTCGCATGGTCAAGGGCCAGCACGGCCGATTCGCCGCTGCCGTACTGACGAATCACGTCATGGAATTCAAGGAAGCTCATCGTTTTTCACCTCTCTGGTCGGCACCGGTGCTGTCTTCCATTCTTCACCGGGCACCTGAGAGCGTAACCCATCACGGCGTAGGGTTAAATCCCCATATCCCGATACAGTGTGGGGTTATTGGGTCGGAACAACGAACGGGGATCGAAGGAGGATCGCATGGCACGACCGAAGGCCACCGAACGATCGGCGCCGGAAAAGATGCAGGAGGCGTTCTGGACGCTGCTGGAGCGCAAGCCGTACGCGCAGATCACCATCAGCGACATCACGCGCGAAAGCGGATTAAACCGCAGCGCGTTCTACTACCACTACGCCAACATCCCCGAGCTCGCCGACGATGCGATCGCCGCGATCTACGAGGAGCCGGGCGTGACCGGATTCATCGCCCACATCATCCGGCAGGACGGCGATATCAGTATGCTGCGCGACTACGCGCTGGAGTTCGTCGGCTCGCCCGAACATCTCGCAAGCATCCGCCATCTGTCGCTCATCGCCGGACCGCACGGCTCCACGGGACTGGCCGCGCAGCTCAAGACATACGTCGGCGGCGTATGGCTGTCCGTGCTCGGGCTGGACGAGTCGCGGCTCAATCCCGGGCAGCGGGTCGTGCTGGAGTTCGCGACGAGCGGCATCCTCGGCGTGCTTGGCAAGGCGCGGACGCTGTTCACGCCGGAAAGCGTCGCATGGCTCGCGGACTCCGCCCTGCCGGACACCATCGCCCAGCTCATCAACTCGCTGAAGGACGATCATCGGAACTGACGGGATCGGCGACGCCAATGGAATGCGACGAATCCGACGCATGTCCCGCGCGACGGTACACTAAGGCTGTCACGCCGGCAGGGGCTACGGCGTCGCGCATCCACGTTTCCCGCGCGGCGACGACCGAAATCAGCCGGATCCGTTTTCCGACAGATTCGAGGTTCCCATGGATTCCGTCATGCCCGGACGCACGTCGTCGAAGCGTTCCATCATCCCGATCATCGTGATGATGGTCGGCAGCTTCACCGCCATCCTCAACCAGACGCTGATGACCTCCGCCCTGCCGCATCTCATGCGCGAGTTCGGGGTGACGAGCAACACGGCGCAATGGCTGAGCACCGGGTTCATGCTCACCAACGGCATCATGATCCCGGTCACCGCGTTCCTCATCCAGAAGTTCACGACGCGCCAGCTGTTCTTCTACGCGATCGGCATGTTCCTGTTCGGCACGCTCGTATGCACGTTCGCTCCCGGATTCTGGGTGCTGCTCGCCGGCCGCGTGCTGCAGGCGACGGGCGCGGGCATCCTCATGCCGCTCCTGCAGACCGTGCTGTTCATCACGTTCCCGCCGGAGAAGCGCGGCGCGGCGATGGGCTGGTTCGGCCTGGTCATCGCGTTCGCCCCGGCCCTGGGCCCCACCCTGTCCGGTCTCATCATCGACTTCCTGCCGTGGCGCTTCCTGTTCGTGCCGCTGATCGTCATCGCCGTCGTCGTGCTCGCCGCCGCAATCCCGACCGTGAGGAACGTGACCACGCGCACCGACCCGACCATCGACGTGTTCTCGATCGCCTTGTCGACGCTCGGCTTCGGCGGACTGCTGCTCGGGTTCAGCCTCGCCGGCCAGGAGGGCTGGACGTCGCCGCAGACGCTCGGCCCGCTCGCCGTGGGCACGGTCGCCCTGTGCGCGTTCATCCACCGCCAGCTGCACCTGGCGCGGCCCATGCTCGACTTCCGCGTGTTCGCCAAGCCGATGTTCGCCCTGTCGATGCTCGTCATCGTGCTCGTGTTCGTCACGTTCATCTCGACGATGAACATCCTGCCCATGTTCATCCAGGATTCGCTGGGGATGACCGCGTTGCAGTCCGGACTGCTGCTCATGGGCGGCGGCGTGGCCGAAGGCGTGTTCAACCCGGTCGCCGGCCGCCTGTTCGACCGCGTGGGCATCCACCGCATCGCGCCGCCTGCGATCGCCGTGGTCGCCGTCGCCGCGTTCGCGCTCTCCCGCATGGGCGCGGACACGCCCGCATGGTGGCCGGCCGTGTTCTTCACGCTGATGATGGCGGGCGTTGCATTCTGCCTGATGCCGTTGACCACCACCGCGCTCAACCAGCTGACCGGCCCGATGCTGCCGCACGGCACGGCGATGAACAATACGCTGCGCCAGACATGCGCGGCGATCGGCATCGCCGTCAACTTCACCATCATGACCACGAACACGCGTCCCGCATCCGTCGCCGGCTCCGCTGCCGCGGGTCTCGCGCACGGTGTGGATGCGGTGTTCGTCACGGCGACCGTCGTGGCGTGCATGGCGTTCGTGTTGTCGCTGTTCGTGCGCGACCGGCGCTGAACCGCAGCCGCCCGTGGCACCTCTACAATTGGTGGCATCACGGACGAATCCCCATGCCGGAGGGCGGAACCATGGAACTGCGCGTGCTCAAGTATTTCCTCGCGGTGGCCGAGGAGGGCAACATCACGTGGGCGGCGCAATTGCTGCGCATCTCCCAGCCGACGTTGTCACGCCAGTTGAAGCAGCTGGAGGAGGAGTTGGGCGTCACACTGTTCGAACGCGGGCCGCATGCGATCACGCTCACCGAGGAGGGACGCCTGCTGCGCAACCGTGCGCAGACCATCGTCTCACTTGCGGACAAGACCGAGGTCGATCTGAAGCGTTCCACCGGGGATCTCTCCGGCGACATCACGGCCGGGTGTGGCGAAGTGGGCGGCATGTCGTATCTGGCGCGGCGCATGGCCGAATTCCGTAAAGCCCACCCGGCGGTGCGGTTCCATGTGGTCAGCACGACGGCCGACGTGATCCAGGACCAGCTCGAACAGGGGCTCATGGATTTCGGTCTGCTCGCCGATCCGGTGGATACCGAACGCTACGAATACCTGCATACGGGCATCAGCGACCATTGGTCTGCGATGGTGCCCGACGGGCATCCATTGCAGACTCGTGAATCGCTGGCGCCGTCCGACCTCGTGACCGAGCCGCTGCTGCTGCCGTCGCGCGAACCGGTGCGGCGCGTGGTGATGCACTGGTTCGGCTCGCTCGCCCCGCAGGCCGTCATCGCCGGCACGTGCAACCTGCCGGCGAACGGCGCGGCGATGGCGGCGAATGGGTTGGGCCTGTACCTGTGTCTCGACTACGGCGCCTCGTATCCGGGCGTGCGCGCGGTGCCGCTCACGCCCATGTTCGAAAGCAGCTCCGTGCTCGTGTGGAAGAAACAGGGCGTCTCCTCCCCCGCAGCCGGCGCGTTCGCCCGGTTCCTGCGCGCATGACGGCGCATGACGGAGAGGTGCCGGTTCAGGCGAGGTTGCGGTACGTCTCCTCGTCGACCGGTTCGAGCCATTCGTTGCTCGCACCCTCCTTCTTCGGCATGATGGCGACGTGCGCGAACGCCTCGTCGGGGGCCGCGCCATGCCAGTGCTTGGTTTCCGGCGGGATGTAGGCCACGTCGCCGGGCTTGAGCTCGACCGGCTCCCGGCCTTCGATCTGGTAGTAGCCGCGTCCGCCCACGGCGAGAAGGATCTGGCATACGCCGTGGTGGATGTGCCAGTGGTTCGTGCAGCCCGGTTCGAACGTCACGTTCGCGACGTTGACCTGGTCGTCGCCGGCGAGGGGCGCGAGGTAGCTCCGGCCTTCGAAGTACCGCGCGTACGCGTCGTTCGGCTCCCCCATCGGGAAGGCGCTCGGGTTCTCCATGATGTTTCGTCCTTTCGTGTCTTTCTTTCTTGTCGTTGTCGATGTCCATTACACGCCCGTCATCGCGTTCCCGCCAATAGCGTCGCCTCATGCACGGCCATGCCCCGGGCGTATGGTGGAGGCATGCGCATCATCGAACGGTTCTGCCGGGGCAAGCACGCCGACCAGTCGTTGAACGAGGACGGTCTCGTCGTCACGGAGGATTTCGCCGCCGTGGTGGACGGGGTGACGGGCAAGAGTCTGCGGCATCTGTGGCGACCCAGCGGCGGCGTGGTCGCGAAGGACCTGCTGGCGAGCGCGATCGCCGTATTGCCTCGCGAGGCTTCGATGCGTGAGGTGCAGCGGGTGCTTGATGGCCGTTTGCGTGATGAGTATGCGCGATTCGCGGCCGTGCATGGCGATGTGTCCTCATGCGATGTGTCCTCAGGCGACGTGTCTTCGCGCGTGTTCGAGGTGGAGCCGTGGGAGCGTCTTCAGGCGAATGCGGTGGTCTATAGCGTGTTTCGGCGTGAGGTGTGGCTGTTTGGTGATTGTCAGGTCATGGTGGATGGGGTGCGGACGCCGACGTTGAAGCGTGTGGATGAGTTGCTTGGGGAGTTGCGTTCGTTCGCCGCGCGGGCGTTGGCGTTGCGGGCGGATGCGGAGATGCGATGCTCCGACGGTCCGGAGACCGTGGCGACGGATGGCTCAGCACGCTCCTCCCATGTCGACGGTTCCGGAGATCCGGCGCGTGACATGATCATGCCGTTTCTGCGGTTGCAGTCGGAGTTCGCTAATCGGCGTGGGGAGTATGGGTATTTCGTGTTCGATGGGTTTACGGATCCGGAGTATCCGATTCGTGTCGTGCCGGTGGAGCCGGGTGCCGAGGTGGTGCTTGCATCGGATGGGTATCCGTTGCTGCGCTCCACGTTGGCAGGATCGGAGGCGGAGTTGGGGCGTCTGCGTCGTGAGGATCCGGGGCTTGTGCGTGAGTTTCGGAGTACGAAGGGGTTCACGGCGGGGCTGGAGTCGTTCGATGACCGCACGTATCTGCGGTTCATCGCGTGAGGTGCGTCCCGTATAGCCGGCGGGCATGGGGGTGTATCGAACGACACTATTGGCTGGTTCTTTCCGACCGCGGTTCAATGGGACCGACTTGTGGAAAGGACCGTAATCATGAGTGTCGTCATGGCCGACCCTACAATCGACATCCTCGCCCGAGACAGAGGCGGCGAGCCCGTCGACCCCGCCGAACCGGGGTATGCCGTCATCGGTGCGACCATCACGGAGACGAAGCGGCTGTGCGTGGAACTCAATACGGGCGGCTATCACGAGCCGGGCGAGGTCCATGCGATGTTCGAGCGGATCGTGGGGCATCCGGTTGACCCGTCGTTCCGTCTTAATCCGCCGTTCTACACGGATTTCGGCCGGAACATCGAGGTCGGCAGGGACGTGTTCGTCAATTGGGGGTGCACGCTGGTGGATCGCGGCGGCATCTCGATTGGGGATGGTTCGTTCCTGGGGCCGAACGTGCAGCTCATCACCATCAACCACATGCGCGATCCGCTGCGGCGGGCGACGACCGTCTCGAAGCCGATCCGTATCGGCGCGCACGTGTGGATCGGCGCGGGCGCAATCGTGCTGCAGGATGTGACGATCGGCGACGGCGCGATCGTCGGGGCCGGGGCGGTCGTCACGCATGACGTGCCGGCGGGTGCGATCGTCGCCGGGGTACCTGCCAAGATCATCGGCCACGTGTGACGTTCCGGTGCCGTGACGTTGCGACGTTGCGGCGGAACATGCGATTAGGGATCATTCAGGAAAGGAAACAGTTATGTCCACCAATACAGTCAGGTCCGCTAACGACGACTACGGCGACATTACGCCGGTCGATCTGCCGAAGCGCACGCTCGGCACGGGTCCCGCGGCGCTCGAGGTTTCGGCGATAGGCCTCGGTTGCATGGGGTTCACGATGAGTTGGCCGCCGTTCCTGCCGCACGACGAGTCGATCCGTGTGATCCGTGCCGCCTATGGGATGGGTGAACGGTTCTTCGACACGGCCGAGGTGTATGGCCCGTTCGCGAACGAGGAGCTGGTCGGCGAGGCGTTGGAGCCGTTCCGTGATGACGTGGTCATCGCCACCAAGTTCGGATTCGCCCTGCACGGCGGGTTCGGTGGCAGCGAGGGCGAGGCGCAGTTGGATTCCTCGGGCCGCGTGCAGCAGACCGATTCGCGTCCCGAGACGATCCGCAAGGCCGTCGAAGGGTCGCTGAAGCGTCTGCGCACCGACCACATCGATCTCTACTACCAGCATCGCGTCGATACGAAGGTGCCGATCGAGGATGTGGCCGACGTGATGGGCGAGCTCATGGCCGAAGGCAAGATCCTGCACTGGGGCCTGTCGGAGGCGGCGCCCGCGACCGTGCGTCGGGCGCATGCGGTGACGCCGGTGACAGCCGTGCAGAACGAGTATTCGATGTGGTGGAGGAAACCCGAGGAGGAGCTGATCCCCACGTTGGAGGAGCTGGGCATCGGACTGGTGCCGTTCAGTCCGCTCGGCAAGGCGATGCTGGCCGGACGGTTCACCGCGTCCACGCGCTTCGCCGCCGACGACTATCGCAGCCGCATCCCCCGCTTCTCCCCCGACCATATGGCGCACAACATCGCGATGGGCGACTACGTCGAATCCCTGGCTCGGGCCAAAGGCGTGGCGCCCGCGCAGATCGCGCTCGGCTGGCTGCTCGCGCGGAAGCCGTGGATCGCGCCGATCCCAGGCACCAAGCATGTGGACCGTCTGCGTCAGAACCTGGGCGGCGCGGCCGTCACGTTCACGTCCGACGAACTCGCCGCCATCGACCGCACGCTCGACTCCATCACCATCGAGGGCGCCCGTTACCAGCCCACGCAGGAGGCCCTCACCAACCACTGACGAGCAGCAAAGCGGCCTGCGATCCGGTTGACCGACACAGATACATGTGCAGAAACTACTCACATAGTAGTAAATATGGCATTGTTTAACGAATATTACTAATATATGAGTATGTTTGATTTGTTGGATGAGCCCATGCCGGGCGACGTGATGGCCGGTGTCGCCGATCGTATGGTCAAACGGCGCAAGGAGCACGGCATGACGCAGTCCGCATTGGCGGAGAAGTCCGGCGTGAGCTTGGGATCAATCAGGAGGTTCGAGCAATCGCATGAGATCTCCTTCGGCTCGCTGGTGAACATCGCCTTCGCACTGCGTTGCGAACGGGATTTCGACGCGTTGTTCGCACAGCCGTACTATGCGACCATCGACGATGTCACCGCAGCCGCACGACGGAACGGAGGCCGCGCATGACCAACCCATTGCCGGATCTTGACCGGATTCGAGTCACATATGTCGGGGAATCGGTCGGTACGCTCACCATGTCCCCGAACCGCACCCTGGCATTCGCCTACGATTGGACGTGGCTGACGCACGGATTCTCCATCAGCCCGTTGAGTCTGCCGTTGCAGGAAGGTATGTTCATCGGCAACCGTGACGACCACGCGAAGAACTTCTCCTACCTGTACGACCGGGAGCACGCCGTCTGGCGGCTCTCCCCCGCCTACGATCTGACCGAGAACCCCGGCATCAACGGCGAGCACACCACGGCGGTCAACGGCAAGGGGCGGGGCATCACGCTCGCCGACCTGGCAGGCATCGGCGTCAAGGCCGGCATCCCGCGCGCCCGCTGCCTGTCCATCGCCAAGGACATGCGGGAGTGCGTCGCCGACGCCGGCTTCACCGTGCGCGCCTGATCAGATTCACAAGGCGAGACCGTCGACCCACTTGGCGAGCTTGGCCTCGCTTTCGGAGGCGGCGACGCGGCGTCCCGGCACCCAACGGGCGGCGGGCGCGGAGTCGTGCAATTGCACGCCGTCGGCGCCTCGCGTGCTGGAACCGGACGTGGCGAACGTCACGATGGTTCTGCCTGCCCAATCCTCGCTTTCGAGGAACGTGCGCACCACGCGCGGCGCGGTCTCCCACCACAGCGGGTAGCCGACGAACACCACGTCGTAGCCGCTGACGTCGATCGGTCCGGCGAGCGCCGGGCGTATGTCGCGGTGCGTGTGCTCCACGCTGGAACGGCTGGACGCGTCGCGCCAGTCGATGTCGGCGGCCGTGTACGGCTGTGCCGGTCGAATCTCCTTCAGGTCCGCGCCGATGGCGTGCGCGAGGCGTTCGGCCACGCCGCGCGTGGTGCCGGTGGCGGAGAAATAGGTGACGAGCATACGCTTGCTCATGATGGTTCCTTTCCGTGAAGGTCATGGCTACGTGCCACGGGTCTTGGACCGCATGCAGCTTCTATTCCGTATTACACCGCATCCTCATCATGTCGGCCAATAGCGTCGTTCGATGTCCTGTCATGCGTCACGGGCATGGGGTTCGCGCTCCCGGCCGGCCTATACGATGGCGCGTATGCAGTTGACGGTGAAACGGTTCGAGGAATTGAGCGCGGCGGAACTCTACGAGATCTACCGCGTGCGCGTGGCGGTGTTCGTGGTGGAGCAGCGGTGCGCCTATCAGGAGGTGGATGAGGCGGACCGGCGCTGCTGGCATGTGTTCCTGCATGATGAGGACGGTATCGCTGCCTATTGCCGCGTGATCGATCCGGGCATCACATTCCCGGAGGTCTCGATCGGCCGCGTGCTGGCGACGCGGCGCCATCAGGGACTCGGTACGCGTATCGTGCGCGAGGGACTTCGGATGGCGCGGGAGCGCATGCATGCGGACGCCGTGCATATCGAGGCGCAGACGTACGCGCGTGGATTGTATGAGCAGCTCGGGTTCACGCAGGTCTCGGACGAGTTCCTCGAGGACGGCATCCCCCATATCGGCATGATGTGGCGGGCGCGACGTCCGGTAGTGACCACGTATGACGGCGAAGCCTCTCCCCATCCTGAGGTCTAATCAGGTAGAGCAATTGGTGTGCCACATCTAGGTCACGGCACACCGCCAGAAAGCAGTCAGACAGCAGCAAACTCGCGCATTAACGCGTGGCGCACAAGCGCGTCAGCCGAAACGCCACGCCGCTTCGCCACAGCATCCAATATCGCCGACACGTCCGCACTCATTGAAAACGTTCGGCTTACTGGATCGGCCGGTGCGACATCGAACACCTGATCTGAAAACACCGGATCTGGCGCACCGGCCGACGCATACCCGGCCAGGTAAGCGTTAATCATGCTAAGCAAGTTGTCGCCCCTGCTTTTGGCCACAGCTGCAGCCGCGGCATAAGCCGGCAGGCTTTCAACCATCGTCATAACACACCACCTTCCACTAGTAGTTTCCAGTGTATCCCGCATGCCTCGGAACGCACCATAGGTTCATACCCACGACACGAAGACGCAAGCTAAAGGTAGCTGAAAGGCACGGCTCGCACGTATGATTGACGTTCGGACCAAATAGCAGGTCAGTGTCCGATAAGACACGTCCGTATATACTGAAAGCGCCAAGGCTTTTCTATCTCTCGAACCCGTTATTGGCTCTGGGGTCTGAGAAGCCTCTGTTTCATGGTATTATCTCCCCCTGTAGACAGAAGCGGCCGCAAGTCGTAAGACTTACGGCCGCTCGGCTTACCCCACCATGGTTACGGAATCGTCGTGGTTTTCTGCGTGTTTTGGCGTGTGAGTGATTGCCGTCTTGGTCGCGTCTAGTCTCAGCGGTAGTTGACGCATGTCTCGGGGCATGGTTGACGCCGTGCCGTTTCGCCGGGATGGGCTTGACGAGGGGAGCATGCATGATTGTCTTCGTCGGTCGGACGATCGCATCATTCACCGTGCCCGTCCGGATTCGCGCGCGTCCCGGCGACGTTGTGCGCATCGTCCTTGTGGTTGACGGTTTCGTCCCCGCCGGCGGGGGCTCCCGGCGAAGCCGGGTGGGGGTGGTCCACGCGACGAGCGCATAGCCATACGACCATTGCGGCTACGCAACCACCCTCGGTCATGCTCCGCATGACCGCTCCGCCAGCGGGAGCCGGTGAGATACCGGCATGCCCCAAGACCAGAGCCGTTCCAAGCCCAAGCCCACCACCAACCTCTACACGCCGACATACGAAAAGCACGTCGTCTTCGCTCTGACAGACCTCCATGCGTATCAGTGCAACACCATGCATGGGAGCGGGCTGTCTGGATTCGTCCTGTGAATTGATCTCGACCGGATGAACCGTCTGCAATGGGATTGGGAAACACTGTTCCAGTCCGGTCATGCATCCACTGACAGCATCCACTGAGAGCACACATGTCGGAAAACCACGGAAAACCCGTGAAGAAGGCCCGCAACATGCGATCGAATAGGAGAAGCACGCAATCGGTGCGACGGCTGCCGTTCCGCCGCATATCAGATCGGGAACGGCAGCCGCGGAGGTATAACCGCGATTGCCGCATCACCTGTGTCTTATCGGACACTGGGTTGCCAGTGGCCTCCATAACCCACAAGAACCACAGCGATGCGCGAAACCCCGGTATCATCGACAGGGAGCATCCATTCGATCATCAACCGTTGGAGGTGTCCGTCATGAGGACGTTGGTCCTGGTGTTCCATCCCGATCTCGAAGGCGCGTCGCGCGCCAACAAGGCGCTGGTCCGGGCGGCGCGCGAACTGCCCGATGATACCGTGACCGTGCGCGATGTGTATGCGCTGTACCCGGACGGCGTGATTGACGTGGCCGCCGAACAGCGGCTCGTCGAGGCGCATGACCGCATCGTGATGGAATTCCCGCTCTACTGGTATTCGGCGCCCGCCCTGCTCAAGGAGTGGGAGGACAAGGTGCTGGCGTTCGGCTGGGCGTACGGCCCCGGCGGCGAGGCGCTGGCCGGCAAGGAGATCGCGGTCGTCACCACTGCCGGCGGTCCGGAATCCGAATACGTGGAGGAGGACGGCGGTGCCACGATGCGCGAGGTGCTCTCCCCCTACCGGATGATGGCCCGCTACACGCACGCCGTGTGGAAGGAACCGTTCGTCGTCTTCGAGTCCATGGAACTGTCTGACGAGGCGTTGGTCACGACGGGCCGGAAATACCAAGCATTCCTTACCGACTGACGATTGTTCGGAGGGCGGTGAGCCGGGTTGCCGGCTCACCGTACGTGACTGACGGCGTCCACGAACGCGACGGCCGCCGCCCCCGATCACGCCGTGCCGGGCAGCTGCTTTCCGGGAACGCTTCGACGGGACAGCGCGAGCACGTACCAGGCGACGGGCAGGGTGAGCAGGCCGCCGGCGACGAACACCCACACGATCGGGATCACGTCGGCGAGCGGCGCGAACACGAGCATGCCCAATGGCATGCCGAGCGTGGAGAGCATCGTGTCGAGACCGAAGACGCGACCGGTCATCGACTCGTCGGACTCGGACTGCATGACCGTGCGCATCGGACCGACGCAGACGGCGGAGGCGACGCCGTTCAACACGTCGATGACCAGATAGACGAGCAGGTTCGGCGCGAGTCCGAGGCCGATGACGGTGAGACCGACCATGCCGATGCCGAGGGCGATCGCACGCATCTGGACCAGCGCGCCGTTCAGCAGCCTGGGCCCGATTGCGGACATGAGCGCGCCGCCGAGCAGCATGCCGACGCTCAATCCCAGCTCGTTGGCGGCGAGCTTGTCCGACGCGGTCGTGAGGTTCACGAACCCGAGGTCCAGGTCCAATCCGTCGTATTCGCGGGTCATGAGCAGCAACGTCAGGTTCATCGGCGCGACCGACAGGAAGCAGGTGAACGCGTCGCCCAGTACCGCGCCCTTCAGGTACGGGTGGCGCATCGTGTAGGCGAAGCCGGCCCTGAGGTCGGCGAACGTGCGGCGCAGCACGGCGAGCGGCAGCGGCTCCGCCGACCGGCCCGAGGTCTCGCCGCCGTCCGTTCCGGCCGTGTCCGTCGCGGTCCTGATGCCCTTCGGTGTCGCGGGCATCCTGATCAGGGCGACGAAGCCGACGCCGATGACCGCGGTCGTCACGTCGACCAGCAGAATCGACCACAGCGGCGCCACGTTGACGAGCACGGCGGCGATCGCCGGCGCCGCGATGCGGTTCGCGGAGTCGATGACGCCGAAGATCGAGTTGACGCGCAGGAGCCCCTTCTCCGGGACGATGTCCGGGATGAACGACTGCACGGCGGGTTGCTGGATGCCGGCTCCGGCGGCGCGGATGAGCAGCGCCACGAAGATCAGCGACAGGCTGGCCCAGCCGGTCGCGAACGCGATGGACAGCAGGGCCGTGACGGCCGCGATGACGAGGTCGGGCAGGACGATCAGGGCCTTGCGGTTGTAGCGGTCGGCCAACGGTCCGCCGAAGACGGAGACGAGCGCCTGCGGCAGGACGCCGAACAGGGTGGCCAGCAGCATGGCTGAGCCGGTGCGGGTCTGCAGGACGATCCACCACCAGATGGCGAACTGGACGATGCTGGAGCCGAGCAGCGAGAACGCCTGTCCGGTGAGCAGCAGTGCGGCGCGGCGTACCCATCCATATTCGGCAGGCTCGTCCGTCGGAGGGGACGGGAATACGGGGTCGGCGATGATTCGGCCTGGTTGTTCCGAGGGATTCTGAGACATTACGTGTTCCTCTTGTCATGCGCGAGCGGGGTCCGACGGCGGAGACGCCGCCAATCCGGGATGCGCGACTTCAATATGCATACGACGATGTCGGCGTACCCGCGATGGGGATACGCCGGGGACCGCTTCGGGTTCCGACCTTCCGTCAGATCGCGGGCTTGGACGCGAAACGCGCCATCGTCATCATGCAGTATGAACACATGGTCGCCAACCATATTGGCCGGAGCGGACATGCCGTCACGAGCGTCATCGGCGCACCCAGCCCGTGCGGCTCGGGCATCGGCCTGTTCGCCCAGAACGTATTCGACCTCGCGGCGGCGTGTCACGGACGAACATGGTATTGATTGATACAACCTCTCGTTTCGAGATATATGAAGGACTTGGAGCGAGACAAGACCACACAGCAAGGAGACAACGTATGAAGAAGACCCTGGTCCTCGTGTTCCACCCGTCCCTGAACGGACAGTCCCACGTCAACAAGGCGCTCGCCGACGCCGCCGGCGAACTGGCTAACGTGATCGTGCGCGACGAGTACGCGCTCTACCCGGATGGCAGGATCGACGTGAAAGCCGAGCAGGCGGCGGTCGAGGCCGCCGACCGCATCGTGTTCCAGTTCCCGCTCTACTGGTTCTCCTCCCCCGCCCTGCTCAAGGAGTGGGAGGATGAGGTGCTCGAGCACGGCTGGGCGTACGGCTCCGAAGGCCACGCGTTCGAAGGCAAGGAGTTCGCCGTCGCCGTCTCCACCGGCTCCCCGGAGTCGAAGTATCAGCCGGAGGGCGACAACAAGTTCACCATCGACCAGGTGCTCGTCCCGTTCGAGGGCACGGCCAACCACATCAACGCCACATGGGTTAAGCCGTTCGTCACCTTCGCCTCCTTCGGCATCACCGACGAGGCGCTGGCCAAGGCCGTCGAAGACTACAAAGCGTTCCTGACCAAGTAGCGCCCGGAACCACTGCGAAAAAGAGAACCATGGAAGGCCGATTCCCACGACGGGACCGGCCTTCCCCATTCGTCAGGCTTCGGCGACGTCCTCGCGATGCCGAAGCATACCGCGCCACCATCGGTCCTCTCACATGGAAAGGGCGCGAATGGTGGGAAGCCGTGCGCGGCAGCGAATTATGGGCGATTGTGAAACGAAGGATCGCCACAGCATCGGTTTGATGTATGAAACCCGCCATAAACGGCATCACAGGCACACCCATGATGCGGTTTGGTGGATAATAAGACTTGGCTTACGCCCGTCGTCTATGCGGCGGAACGTCCGGCGAAGCCGCAAGACCATCGTTGACATGTTCCGCATCCCTTAGCGACAGACGACCGAAACGCCTCAACAGCTCACTTCGGTTGAAATAGAAGCGCTGGGAGCATCGCACGAGCGATGGCTTGTCCAATCCCTCGGCCTTCCAATCCAGAAGCGGAACGTCACCGGCTTCATCCCACGACATGTTGCCGGTAATCTTGGCGACGATGCCGGACAGCAAATCGCCGTCTATGTCGGTGATGACGACGGGGCGCGGCTTGCCTACGCCGGGATGGTCGGGGAATTCCACCCACATCAGCCACACGTCGTACAGGCGCGGTTCACTTGTCTGCGTAGCGGTCATAGACCGCATCCTCCGGGTCGTCCCAATCGGCGGGCAGGATCACATGCCCGGTGGTTTTCGACTTGTCGAACAGGTACGCGGAATGTCTCGGCGGAACCGGGTATCCGTCCGGCGCGCGACGTGTCGGAGTGAACGGCATCCCTTCATCAAGAATCGACTGGCGAAGGAACATATTCACCGCGGTACTTAATGTCATGCCCATGGACTCGTACAGGGCGGCGGCACGCGTCTTCACGTCGTCGTCGACATTGGCAATCACTTTAGCCATCACAACCTCCTAACGGTAATCAGATGGTATAAATCATATACCAAAAAGGTAGATGATTGGTCGCCCGCGACATCGGCATCGGCAGATTCCGGAAGTTGTCGTAACCGACGATTTCCGATTGCCCGACTTCCACGAGGCACCCCCGTCCGGCAGTCTGCTGGCCCCGCCACTGACGGTAAGCGTCTCCGAAATGCACCGCACATCAACGCATGCCATGATTTACCTCCTTGTTTTCGTCCGATACTCGTTCACACGGTCGCACACGGTCGCGGCCTCAGCCAGCAACGCCATGAACGCGCCCAGATCGGTCGTATCCACGTGCCCGGATGCCGTGACGACGGCGCGACGATCCGCCGTCAACGGCACTCGCACGTCTACCGGCCATTCCACGGGGCATGCGCGACTACCGGTCCCGCGACGCGAGCTCCTCGCGCAGAGAAGCGACGGACGCGGTGAGCTCGCGCACCTGTTCGCGCAATGCGCGCAGTTCCTCGGCGGAATCCACTGGGGAATCCGTCACCGCCGCCGCACGCATCTCCCCTGCTTTCCGTCCTTCCGTTTCTCGCCGGTGCGCCTCGAAGCTGACCTGGTCGACGATCCACGAGGCGAGCGTGGCGGTGACGATGCCGATCAATGCGATGCCGGCGAACATCAATGCCACGGCGATGAGCTTGCCTTGGAACGTGACCGGCGACACGTCGCCGTAGCCGACGGTGGTGACGGTGACGAACGCCCACCACAGGGCCGTGCCGAACCCGTCGATCGTCGTGCCCGGCTCCCCGCGTTCCACCGAGTAGACGGCGAGCGCGCCCACGTACATGAGCATGCCGACGGCTCCGAACGCGTAGACGGCGATGCGTCCGCGCACCGCCATGCCGGAGGTGCGGTTGAGCACGTGGAGCACGGTGAGCAGACGCAGCAGGCGCAACGGTCTGAGCATGGGCAGCGCGATGGTCGCGAGGGCGAACAGGTTGCGCGTGAACCATCGCCACCGGTCTTCGGCGAGCCACAGCGAGACGGCGTAGTCGACGACGAACATGATCCAGATCGCGTTGATGACGGTCTCGCACAGGAGGATGTGCGTGCCGGCGAGGATCTCCCATGAGTAGGCGACGAGGAACATGACGGACAGCGCCATCAGCGGCCATTCCGTCCATCGCTTCCATGCCTTGAGCCTCATGCGACGATTCTACCGGCCGGGGTGGTGTCCGCCACTCCGTGGTTCCCGCACCTCGTCCTCGTAGAGGTAGTACGCGTCTGCGGTGCCGTCGGGGTGTTCCTGTCGTTCCTCGCGGATGCGGGTCAGGCCGCGATGGTCGTAGAAGCCCGCATCGCATGTGGTGTCGGTGAACAGGAAGTACCGGCGTGCGCCTTGCGCGTGGAATCGTCCGATCGCGTGGTCGAACAGCAGGCGTCCCACTCCCTTGCCGCGCATCCGCTCGTCGACGAGGAACAGCACCACTTCCGCGTCGTAGCGTTTTCCGAGCCCGCGCATCAGCCGCCTGTCTACGGCGATCAGGTCGAGCGCGTCGCGGATGCCGCGCCTGCCGTCCGCCGTGAACGGCAGCGGCAACGATTCGCGTATCACGCGGCGGACGCGCCGGTTGAACGGTGTGGATCGCAGGGGCGACGCCTTCGCGTCGACGCGTGCCAGGATCATGCCCACGACCCTGCCGCCGTATACGGCGACGGTCGCGATGGTCGAGCATGATAGGCCGTGATGCAGGTCGATGGTCGCGAGACGGCGCGCGCAGTCGTCGCCCATCGTGGGGTCGGCGTACCACATGCGTCGCATCATCGTGATGAGCGCCGGGTGGTCGTCGCGTCGCAGCGGCCGCAACGTCACGCCGACGCTTGGGGGCGCGGGAGCCGCGGGAATCATGCGGTCCGCAGGATCATCCATACGTATACGTTCCATTCTTGCATCCGTTCACCGGACGCGCGCCTGTCCGAGCACGTACCAGGCGACGGGCAGGGCGAGCAGGCCGCTGGCCACGAACACCCACGCGATCGGGATCAGATCGGCGAGCGGCGCGAAGATCAGCATTCCGAGCGGCATGCCGAGCGTGGCGAGCGTCGTGTCGAGGCCGAAGACGCGGCCGACCATCGACGGATCGGATTCGGATTGCATGACGGTGCGCATCGGCGCGGCGCACATGCCCCAGGCGACGCCGCACAGGATGTTGATGACGAGGTAGGCGAGCAGTCCGGGTGCGAGCCCGAGCCCGACGATCGTGACGCCGACCGCGGCGATGGCGTATGCGGACACGCGCATGTTGTCGCGGATGACCTTCACGCCGATGGTGGACATGATGAGGCCGCCGAGCAGCATGCCGGCGCTCCAGCTCAGCTCGTTGGCGGCGAGCTTGTCGGAGGCGGTCGTGAGGTTCACGAACCCGAGGTCCAAGTCCAGCCCATCGTATTCGCGGGTCATGAGCAGGAGCGTCAGGTTCATCGGCGCGACCGCCACGAAACAGGTGAGCGCATCGCCGAACACCACGCCTTTGAGGCGGGGCTGCCGCATCGTGTAGACGAGACCGGCCTTGAGGTCGGCGAACGCGCGGCGGATGCCGGAGACGAGCGCGTTGTCCGCCGCGACGCCCGCGACCGGTGTCGGCGACGCAACGGTTTCCCCTCGTCGTTCCGGCACGCGGATGAGGGCGACGAAGCCGACGCCGATGACCGCGGTCGTCACGTCGATGAGCAGGATCGACCATAGGGGCATCACGTTGATGAGCACAGCGGCGATGGCGGGCGCGACGAGCATGTTGGCCGAGTTGATCATGCCGTAGATCGAGTTGACGCGCAGCAGTCCGCCGGCCGGCGTGATGTCGGGGATGAACGATTGGATGGCGGGCGTCTGCACGCCGCCGCCGGCCGAGCGGATGAACAGGACGACGAACAGGATGGCCAGGTTCGCCCATCCGTGCGCGAAGGCGAACGACAGCATGACGGTGACGCCGGCGATGATGAGGTCGGGCAGCATGATGAGCGGCTTGCGCCGGTAGCGGTCGGCCATCGATCCGCCGAAGATCGACACGAGGGATTGCGGCATGACGCCGAACAGGGTGGCGAGCAGCATGGACCAGCCGCTTCTCTCCTGCAGCACGATCCACCACCAGAGGGCGTACTGCACGATGTTGGAGCCGAGCAGGGAGAACGCCTGTCCGGTGAGCAGCAGGGCGACGCGACGCGTCCAACCGGACTCCCGCGGATCGGTCTCCGGTTCGAAGGGCATGGTCGGTTCAGAGGTATCGGACATATGGGTGTTCCTTCACTTCATCGTTCCGCACGGTCGTCCGTTCCGTACCGTGCATGGCATGCATACGGTCGAACCGGCATACCGTGCCGACCGTCCGTCATGGACGGTGCGGCGACGGCGTGCCGGGACCGTATGTCAGATGAAGCCGGGCGCGTACACCGGGGCGTTGTTGTCCGGCGATGAGGCGCAGCGCAAGGTACACATGAGTCCGAACGTTAGCCACGTTCGCCGACAACGAACGTCTACAGCCGGTCGGCGATGAGACGGCAGTGGTCGCGCACCACGGCGGCGGACCTGTGGAACTTCGCGAGCTCCTCGTCGCTCAGGTGCAGGTCGACGAAGTCGCCCACGCCATCGCCGTCGAGCGCGACGGGCAGGGAGAGGAACACGTCGTGTTCGCCGTACTCGTATTCGCCGTCGATGAGCGTGGACACGGATACGACGCCGCGCTCGTTCCACAGGATCATGCGCACGAGCCCCGCGACCGTGGCGGCGATGCCGTAGCTGGTGCCGCCGCGCAGCCCCTTGATGTCGAGTCCGCGGCGGCGCGTCTCCTCCTCGATGCCGGCGAGCGTGACGCCCGGATAGCGCAAACGGTTGTCCTCCAGATACTGCGCGAACGATTTGCCGATGAACGAGACCGTGGACCAGGGCACGAACTGGCTGTCGCCGTGTTCGCCGACCACGTAGCCGGAGACGAGACGCGGGTCGAGGCGCGTGGTCTCGCCGATGATCGTCTTCATGCGCGACGTGTCGAGCGCCGCCCCGGAGCCGAACACCTGCGCGCGCGGCAGTCCGGTGCGCCTCCACGCGAACCAGCTGAGCACGTCGACCGGGTTCGACACCATGATGAGGATGCCGTCGAACCCGGAATCCCTGATATGGCGCAGAATCGGGTCGACGATGTCGATGGCGGCGCCGAGCTCCTGCATGCGCGTCTCCCCCGGTTTCGGCTTCGGCCCGGCGGCGACGACGACCACGTCGGCGCGACGGCAGTCCTCCCAGCCGCCGGCACGGATCGTCACGAACCTGCCGAGGAACTCGGATCCGTCGGCCAGATCCATGGCCAGCCCCTCCGCCTTCTCGGGATGATGGTTGACGAGCACGAGCTCGTTGCACAACCCCTGTTGGACGATGGCGCTCGCCACCGCGGCGCCGACGCTGCCCGTGCCGACGACGACCACGCGGCTCCTGTTCGAAGTGACCATGATGCCGGTTCTCCTTTCCTCTCGAAATGTTGTGTCGACGGCGTTCCCGGCTTACCTGACGGCGGTGAAGAAGAACCGGGGGAACGGGAAGATGATGCTCCCATCGGATCGGGTCGGATAGGCGTCGCGCACGCGAACGAACACCTCGTTCTCGAAGGCCTCGCGCGCCGCGTCGTCGGCGAGCGCCTGCAGGTAGGGGCGCAGTCCGGTGCCGCGGTACCAGTCCATGATGGCCTCGTGCGAGGGCAGGGTGTGCATGTAGGTGGTCGTCCACATGCGGAAGCGCGCGGCGTGCGCGTGCAGCAGCTCCCAGTATTCGGGCGGCGTGAGGTTGAAGAACTCGCGTGCCTGCGGGAGCCGGTCCGCGTACGCCGGCGAGTGCACGAGTTCGCCGATGATGCGGTGGATGGGCTCCTCGTAGTTCATCGGCGTCTGCACGGCGAGCGTGCCACCCTCCTTCAGCAGGCCGAGCATCGCGGGGATGAGGCGCGCATGGTCGGGCACCCATTGGATGCACGCGTTGGAGAAGACCACGTCGAAATCGTGCGGCAGGGCGGCGGTCTGGCCCGGTTTCGACATGTCGCACAGGGCGAAGTCGATGTCCGGGTGTGCTTCGCGGGCGGCGGCGATCATCTCGGGCGAACTGTCCACGCCGAGGATCGAGGCGTGCGGGTAGCGTTCGCGCAGCACGGCGGTGCTGTTGCCCGGTCCGCAGCCGATGTCGATGAGGCGCGTGACCGTCCCGTCGTCCGGCGGCAGTTGCATCGCCAGATCGCGTGACGGCTGCGTGCGTTCCGTTTTGAACCGCAGATACTGTTCCGAATCCCATACGACCATGCGACTCACGCTAGCGATGCGGACGCATGCGGTCCGCGGATGCGTCCGCATCGCGAACATGATGATAGCCGAGCGCTATTCTCAGCGGCCCTCCGCCGCGTCGTCCTTCAACGCGCGCAGCAGCACCTGGTCGCGTTGCGCGATGACGCGTCTGCCGTCCTCGCCCTGCCAGGAGAAGAATCCCCTGCCGGTCTTGGCGCCGAGGTCGCCGGCCTTGACCTTCTCGGCGAGCAGCGGGCTCGGCCCGGTGCCGTTGTCCATGTCGTCGAACAGGTAGGTGCTGATGTTGTAGAACACGTCGAGCCCGCCCAGGTCGATGCTGGCGACCGGGCCGACGAGGTTCCAGCGGCGGCCGAGACTGTATTTCATCACGTCGTCGACGGTGGCGGCGTCGGCGATGCCCTCCTGGATGATGTGGAACTCCTCGCGCAGCACGGCCATCTGGAGACGGTTGCCGATGAAGCCGAGCGACTCCTTGTTGAGCCGGGCCGGCTTCTTGCCGATGCGCGTCATGAGGTCGAATGTCGTGTCGACCACTTCCTTCGTGGTCTTCTCCCCCGGCACGACCTCGACGAGCGGCATGAGCTGGGCGGGGTTCCAGAAGTGGGCGACGACGAAACGCTCGGGACGTGCCAGCGCCGAGGCGATGGCCGTCGGGCTCAGGCCGGACGTGTTGGTCGCGAAGATCGCGTCCTCGGGCGCGAACCGTTCCACCTCGGCCCACACGGATTTCTTGACGTCGAGGTTCTCGGCCACGGATTCGATGACGAAGTCCGCGCCGGCGACGCCCCGCTCGTAGCCGACGACCGGCGTGATGCGGGCGAGCACGTCGTCGACGGTCTCACCGGGCTTGAGCAGTCCCGCGTCGGCGAACGCCGTCGCGTCCCGGCGGATGTTCGTCGTCGCACGGTCCAGCGACTTGTCACTGCGGCCGACCAGTCGCGTCTCGTATCCGGCGAGCGCGAACTGGAGCGCGATGGCATGCCCCATCGTGCCCGTGCCCACGTTCGCCACCGTCCTGATGTCGTCGATCCCCTTGCTCATCGTCGAACCTCCTCCATGAGTCCCTTGCGGACGCATGTCTAGTCATACGGATTTCATGCGCCATTGTATGACGTATGACACGTGGATATGAGCATTCCGAAGACCCTTCACCGCATATTGCTATACTGTATAGCAACATGCGAGCCTACGGAAGGAGCTCACCCATGGCGACGGTGCAGATGAATGTGCGCATCGACGCACAGCTGAAGGACGACGTCGATGCCGTGCTGCGCGGGAGCGGCGTTTCGGCGAGCGACGTGGTCCGGTCGCTGTGGGCGTATATCGCCGATAGGCGGCAGGTTCCCCGGTTGGAGACTTCGGCCGAGGAGCGGGCGCGCGAGGAGGAACGCCGGCGGAGGATGACGATCGTCGAGGATTCCGCCGGATGTCTGCAACGGGAGCTGGCGGCGGCCGGCGTGGCCGACGGGCCCGCAGACCCGTTCGCATCCGCGTTCGGCGGTATGACGTCCAAGCAGATTCGTGACGCCATGTACGACCAGATGCTTGACGACTATCTCGCCATGGAGAGGAGTGAATGATGTCGGCCTCCCCCGCTTCCATCGAAAACACCCGGCTCTCCGGACATGCCGTCACACCGGACCCGCCGCGCGATGTTTTTCTCGACACCAACGTGCTGCTGGATCACCTCATGCGCCGGAACAGGTCCGAGCAGGCGACGGCCATGCTCAGGGCCTGCGTCCGGCATGACGTCGTCCTGCGGTGCGCGGCGACATCATTGAAGGACATCGCCTATGTCGCCGAGGCGACCCTTCGACGGGAATTCGCGACGATCCGGCATACAGGAGAGGATTCCTCCCCATCCAAGGAGGGTGCGGAGGAATCCCCGCTCGAGGACGGGACGATTCGCATGCTCATCCGGCGGATACCATGGCATTGCGTCGAGCAGGCTCGTGCGCTATGCGATGTCGCGGCCGTCGGTCGGGAGACGTGCGACGCCGCCCTCGCTCTTCGCGCACGGCACGACGATTTCGAGGACGATCTCATTATCGCCGCCGCACAGCATGCGGGAAGCCGTCATGTGGTGACATCGGACCGGCAGCTCATCGAACACTTCCCGGAGATTTGTATCACCCCGACCGCTCTTATGGGGCTGCTCGACGGTTCCCGCTGACGCGGTGCAGCGCGACGCCCCTGACGCGCGTCAGCGGTCGCGCCAGCGTAGGAGTTCGAAGGCGAGGATGAGGGCGAGCAGGAGGGCGGAGGCGAGGAACACGGCGCGCAGGGCCATGGTGAGCGAGGGCAGGAACGTGGCGTTGACGCCGAACACGGCCACGCCGACCGCGCCGCCGACCTGGCGGAACGTGTTGAACATGGCGGAGGCGATGCCGGCCTGCGCGGGGTCGACGCTCTTGAGCACCACGCCCGCAGCCGCCGGCGTGGTGATGGCCGCGCCGAATCCGACGACGCTCAGCCCCGTGGCGATCGCCCATACGGGAATCGGCGACGGGTAGCAGAATTCGAACAGGAATCCGGCGATCATGATCGCGAGCCCCAGCGTGATCGAGAACTTCGATCCGCGTGCGGTGATGATGCGGCCGCCGGCGAGGTTGCCGGCGATGGTGACGAACGCGGACGGCACAAACACGAGTCCGGCGGCGAAGGCGCCCAAGCCGAGCCCGTTCTGCAGGAACAGCGTGCAGATGAACACCATGCCGTACCAGTTGAAGATCATGACGAATCCGATGAGCAGCGCGACCTGCATGCCGCGCACGTGGAACAGTCCCAACGGCATCATGGGCGTGCGCACCTTCGCCTGGGAGCGGACGAACGCGACGAGCAGGATCGCGCCGACGCCGACGAGCGTCCACGCGGCTGGCGAGGCGATGCCGAGGGCGCCGATTTCGATGACGCCGGCGATGAGGGCGACGAGGCCGGACAATGCGAGCGCCTGCCCCACCCAGTCGAACCGTTTGGCGCGGCGAGGCGAGGGCGTGACGCGCGTGCACAGGCCGAGGACCAGCAGGCAGAACGGCACGTTGACCGCGAACACGAGGCTCCAGTGGATTGGCGTGAGGAGTCCCCCGAGCAGCGGCCCCACGGCGGACGCGCTCGCGCCGCCCGCACCCCACAGGGCGAGCGCCCAGGCGCGCCGCTTCGGATCGGGGTTCGTCTCGTTGATGAGCGCCATGGAGGCAGGCAGAATCAGGGCGGACGCCACGCCGAGCAGGCATCGGCCGAGGACGAGCGCACCCATCGACCATGCGAACGAGCTGAACAGGGATGCGGCGGCGAACAGCGCGGCCCCGCAGACGAACACGCGTCTGGCGCCCCACCGGTCGGCGAGGTTGCCGCACAGGAGGAGGAGCGCGGCGAATAGGAGGCTGTAGCCGTCGACCACCCACTGCTGGACGGCCATGTCGCCGCCGAGGTCACGGCTGATGGTGGGCAGCGCCACGTTGACGATGAGCACGTCCATGCCGACAAGGAACGAGGCGATGGACGCCGCCGCCGTGGCGAACGGCGCGGAACGGACGATGGCCCGCGTGCGGTCGGACGGGACCGTCGACGACGAAGCCGTCGCCGGGGCCGATGAAACGGTCGATGAAGTGGTCGTCGTGCTCTCCTTACGCTATGGATCGGAATGTCATATCGGTTATCGCGTAGGATATGGTACGGCGCGTGGGATGTTGGGAACGTTGGAATGTGAGTGATTATGGTTCATATCGCATGAACCATGGGTTCACGCCCACCCCCTCAGCCGGCTTCGCCGGCAGCTCCCCCTGAAGGGGGCGCAGATGAAACGTCCGGACGGACGGAAAGGACGACGATGTACGACAGACGGTTGGACGCGATCGTGGCGGCGGCGGAGACGGGCAGTTTCGCGAAGGCGGGGCGCCTCCTGCACATCTCGACGCCGGCGGTCGCCAAACAGGTCAACACGTTCGAAACGGAATACGGGCTCACCTTGTTCATCCGCTCGCACGGCGGCGTGACCCCCACGCCGGCCGGTGCGGAGCTCGTGGAGGGGGCGCGCGATCTGATCCGCCGGTCGGACGAGATCATCCGCAGGGCGCGGCGGCGCGCCAGCCCGGACACCGTGCCGGTGCGGCTCGGCATCTCCATGCTGCGTCCGGGAAGACGCATCCTCGACCTGTGGCAGCATGACGCCGGCCGCACCGCGGGCATCCGCCTCGAACTCGTCTCCCTGCCGGACGGCAGCACGTCCATCACCGACATCATCGCCCGGCTCGGCGGCACGATCGACGTGATCGCCACCGCGTTCGCACCCGATCATTGGACCGGCGTATGCGGGACGCTGGCATTGTCCTACGAACCGTTGTGTCTGGCCGTGCCGCGCGGCCATGCGCTCGCCCGCCGCGCCAGGGTGACGCTCGACGACCTCGCCGGCACGCGCATACGCATGCTGCCGCGCGGCAACGGCACGGACGACGTCGCACGCGACCTGTTCGAACGCGCCGGCGGCATCGAACTGGCCGACATCGACCATTACGATCTGGACGTGTTCAACGAGTGCGCCCGGACCGGCGACCTGCTCATCTCCAAACCGATGTGGGCCGACGTGCACCCGCAGCTCGTCAACGTGGCCGTGGACTGGCCCGAACCGGTCGGCATGCAGTACGGTCTGCTCTACCCGACCGACCCCACGCCAACCGTCGCCGCGTTCGTGGACCGCATCGCCGAGCTCGCCGACGTGGAGCGAAACGCATCCGCACGGGAGACGACGGAAGCGGGTGACGCCCGCTGATACGATGGCGGTATCGCGGGAGGTAACGCGAGCAGCATCGACGGATCGAGGGAGATCGCCATGTCCACGCGAGACCATGACACGACACCATCAACAACCGTCACGACGTCCGCGCCGACCGCGCCGGTCGAAGGCTCGTCACGCGCCTCACACACATCCCGGTCCCCGCGCCGCGCGAAACGCGTCCGCATCATCCTCGCCGCGCTGCTGGCGGCGGTCATCGCGATCGGCGGAGGCGGGACCGTCTGGTGGACGCTGGGAGACGGCGCCCGAACCGTCGCGCTCATGCGCAGGAAACCGGCCTCGCCGGCGACGCAGACCGCGATCGACGCCGTCACCGGGTTCGCCTACCGTTCCGCGCCCGGGTTCCTCGACGCGGCGAACGGCGACGACGACGGCAACGTCAACTACTCCCCCACGTCGATGTGGATGGCGCTCGCGCTCGCCGCGCAGGGCGCCGGCGGCGCGACGCGCACGCAATTGGACGAGACGCTCGGGGCCAAGGGTCTCGGCGACGGGGACTACATGTCGCTGCGCTCGTCGGTCAACGGCCGGTACGACGATGCGCGGTCCGTGATGGACGTGCACGACTCCATGTGGGTGGATGGCCGCTACACGCTCAAGGATTCGTTCCGGCGTGCCGCGCAGGAAAGGTTCGACGCCGACGTGGAATCCCTCACGTTCGACGCGCGCGCCGAGAAGCGCATGTCCGAATGGATCGAGGACAACACCCACGGCATGCTCAAACCGGACATCCGGTTGAACGCCGACACGATGATGACGCTCATCGACACCGTCTACGCGGACGGCCGCTGGGAGACACCGTTCGAGGAGACGAACACCAAGGACCGGACGTTCCACGGCGCATCCCGCGAGCATGTGGTGCCGATGATGGCGCATACGTTCGATTCGATGGGCTATGCGGAGGCGGCGGACGGCTCGTGGCGGCGCGTCTCCATCCCGTTCGACAACGGCGGCGCGCTGACAGTGCTGCTGCCCGCCGAGGGACGGTTCGACGAGTTCGCTTCCGACTCGGCGCGGCTGGAATGGGCGATGTCCACGTGCTCCGCGCGCGAGACCGGCGGCGACGCGCCCACCTGCGGCGCGAAGGCCGGAACCGACGCCGCCGGGAACGCCGTCCCGGAGGTGACGGCCGCGACGACAAGCGTGGACCTGAAGCTGCCGCGCTTCTCCATCGAGAACGCGTTCTCCCCGGAGAGCGCCGAGAAGACGCTCCGGACGTTGGGCGTGACGGACGCGTTCTCGTCGAGTACGGCGGATTTCTCCGGGATGATGGAGCCGGACGGGCTGCCGGGGAATCCGTTCATCGGCGAGATCATCCAAGGCACGCGCATCGATGTGCACGAGAAGGGCGCGAAAGCGGCCGCGTTCACGCAGATCCAGGTGGAGACGGCCGGGGCGCCCATCGACGACGAGGTCACGTTCGACGTGGACCGGCCGTTCCTCTACGAATTGGCCACGCCGGACGGCGTGCCGTTGTTCATCGGCGCGGTGCGCGACCTGTGACACCGGGAAGGCCGCCGGACGTCATTCCTCCCCGTCCAGGAGCGGCAGGGTGAGGCGCATCGTGGTGCCGGCTGGCGACGTGGATTCCACGTCGAGTTCGCCGCCGTACCGGGTCGCCACGTCGCGGGCGAGCGCGAGGCCCAGACCGTAGCCCTGGTGCGCGGTGCCGTCGTCGTCGCGGGCGAACCGGCGGAACAGGCGTTCCGGGTCGTCGCCGATGCCGCCACCGTGGTCGGTGACGCGCACGACGGCCCGCCCGCCGTGCAGGTATCCGGTCGAGATCGTGACCTTCGCGCCATCGGGCGAGTGGGCGATGGCGTTGTCGAGCACGGCGACGAGGCATCGGGACAGTCCGATCGCGTTGCCACGCACGACGAGCCGGCCGCGTTCCCCGTCGACGCGCACGTCGAGGTTCACGCCGCGCGTCTCGGCGAGCGGTCGCACCTCCTCGACGGACTGGTCGGCCACGTCGGCGAGCATGACGGGTTCGGCGTTGACGGCGCCGCGCGCGGCGACGAGCAGGTCGGTGATGATGGCGGTCATGCGGTCGACGTCGCCGCGCAATGCTGCGATCGGCCCGTCGATGTCGCCACCGTGGGCGCGGCGGAAGTCGATGAGGTCGATGCGCGTGGCGATCACGGCGAGCGGCGTCTTGAGCTCGTGGCTGGCGTCGGCGACGAAGTCCTTCTGGAGTTCGAACGCGCGTTCGAGCGGTTCGACCTCCTTGCGCGCGTAGTAGCGTCCGACGACGGCGACCGCGGCGATCACGCCGACGACGAACAGGAGGGTGAACGCGACGGCTTTCCTCGTGTCGATGACCATCATGCCGGAGCCGAACTGCCGGGTGACGCTCATGGCGTCGGGGTCGAGGCCCCGTTCGGTGATTTCGTGGCGCGAGCCGAGCAGCACGCCGAGCGTGAAGAGGATGCCGCCGATCGCGGTGATGGCGGCCATGGCGATGGTCATGCGCAGGCTGATGAGCCGCGCGCGTCCCTTGTCCGATGGCATGGTTCTCATCCTTCCGGTGTTCCGATGCGGTAGCCGCGCCCGCGCACGGTGTCGATGATGCGGCGCGTGGTCTTGCCGCGCACGTAGGAGACGTACACGTCGACGGCGCCGAGGTCGCTGCCGGGCGAGAACGCGCCGGCGAGCAGCTCCTCGCGGGTGAACACGTGGTCGGGCGAGGTGGCGAGCATGGCGAGCAGCTTCGTCTCGACGTCGGTGAGCGGCACGGCCCGCCCGTCCGGGTCCTCGATGACGTTGGCATCGGGTTTGAGCAGCCAGTCGCCGACCATCACGCCGTTGGCCTGCGCGTGGAAGCCGCGCAGGAGGGCGCGCAGGCGCGCTTCGAGTTCGACGAAATGGAACGGTTTGGTCAGGTAGTCGTTGGCGCCGGCATCGAGGCCTTCGACGATGTCGTCGACTTCGGCGAGCGCGGTGAGGATGAGCGCGGGCGTGGTGACGCCGGTGCCGCGCAGCATGCGGATGAGGTCGAGCCCGTCGCCGTCGGGCAGCCGACGGTCGACGATGAGCGCGTCGTATCGCGCGCCCGCCATGAGCCGGTTCGCCTCGCCGACCGATTGCGCCCAGTCGGTCCGGTAGTCGGCGGCGAGCATCTCGGCGGTCATGGCGCCGAGGTTCGGGTCGTCCTCGATGAGGAGGACGGCGGGCAGGAGCAGTCGTTCCGGGGATGCGGCCGCCGTCGGTCTTGGCGTCTCCGGTCTTGGCGTCTCCGGTGTCGCCGTCGCGTGCGTCGTCATGTCCATGCGCATCTCACCTCATAGGGAATCGGGGATTCTCTTACGGTTATATCAGACCGCCGGCCGGCTTAGGAACCGCTAAGAAACGCGGCGGCGGTTGGCCCGGCGGCGCCCGCGGCGTTATCGTGCGCGGTATGCGATGTGATTCCCCTCTCTTCACCGCGGAACGGGTGTCGTGCACGGTGCCGTCGCCGGACGGCGACCGGACGGTCTTCGCCGGCTTGTCGTTCGCGATCGGCCGCGGCGAGATCGTCGATCTGGTGGGCCCGTCTGGTTCGGGCAAAAGCAGTCTGCTGACGGCGTTCGCGCGCCTCAATCCGCATGCGTCGGGCTCGTTCGCGCTGGATGGGCGCGACGCCGGATCGTTCACGCCGCAACGGTGGCGGCGCGAGGTCGCCTACCTGCCGCAGAAGCCGATTCTGCCGGGAGAGACGGTGGCGGATGCGATCCGGCTGCCGTTCACGCTCGCCGTGCGCGCCGACGCGCGGGACGACGGCCGGCGGGGCGGTCTTGTCGGCCGGTTCGCCCGCCTGTTCCGCGACGACGCGGCGGCCGCACGGGATATGCTGCCGGACGCGCGCATCCGGGAGACGCTCGACGCGATGGGATGCGGGGACATCGATCTGACGCGGCGGCCGCACGACCTGTCCGGCGGTCAGGCGGCGCGCGTCTCGCTCGCCCGCACCCTGCTGACCGGGCCGCAGGTGCTGCTCGCCGACGAGGTGGACGCCGGACTGGACGACGGGAACGCCGCCAAGGTCGCGTCGATCATGGCGTATGCGGCCGGGCGCGGCATGGCGATCGTGCGCATCCGGCACCGGCCTCCGGACGGGCGCGCCTCGCGCGTCGCCACGCTGGCCGACGGCGCGCTCGCATGGGCGGACGCGGCGGAACGCGCGACGGGAGCGACGGACGGGAAGGAGACGGCATGAGCGGCAACGCGTACGACATCGACATCTGGGGTCTCGCCGTGGCGATGGCGATGGTGGCCGTCGCAGCCGGCGTGAGCGGGCTCATGCGCATGGGCATCGGCCGCTCCCTCCTGTGGTCCGCCTGCCGGGCGCTCCTGCAGCTGTGCGCGATGGGATTCGTCGTCGGCTACGTGATCCGCGCGGACAACGTGTTCCTCGTGTTCGCGACGATCGGCGTGATGCTCGTCGCCGCCGTGCAGATCACCCTGTCGCGCGCCAAAGGCGTGCCCAAGGGGCTCGCCGGCCCGGTGCTGCTGAGCCTGACCATCACGATGCTGCTCATGATCGCGCTCGTCACCGAACTCGTCGTGCGCCCCCACCCGTGGTACGCGCCGCAACTCGTCGTGCCACTGACAGGCATGCTGCTCGGCAACACGGTCTCCGCGCTCGCCGTCGGCCTGAGCCGGTTCTACGAGAGCATGGACGAGCGGCGCGACGAGATCGACACGATGCTCGCCCTCGGTGCGACCGCGTGGGAGGCGGCGCGGCCGTCCATCGTCTCGTCGATCAGGCTCGGACTGCTGCCGACGATGGCGACGCTCGCCTCCTGCGGCATCGTCACGATCCCGGGCATGATGGCCGGCCAGGTCATCGCCGGCGGCGACCCGTTGGAGGCCGCGAAATACCAGTTCGTCGTGTTCGCGGCCATCGCCGCGCTGACGCTCGTCGCCGACGGGCTCATCATGGCGATGACGTATCGCACCTGCTTCACCGAGGCCGACCAGTTCCGCCCGCGGGACATGCGCGGCGTGCGCTGAGCGCGGGGATCCTCCACGGACGCGACGGCGGGCGGTGGGAACGGAACCGTCCACGCCACCCGCCGTTTGCCCATTGTTTCCGGCGATTCCCGCACAAGCACCGCCGTGAGCGCTACCATGGAGGGGCCGGGACAAGGCTCCCGCAGGTATGAATGAGTATGAGTAGCGAAGAAAACAGCAAAGAAACAATGGAAAACAGTGGATATGCGATCGACCGCTCGTGGCTGACCGAGGCGAAGGACAGCATCAGCCAGTGGTCGTACATCATGTTGAAGGACGCGGACGACAACGACATCGATTGGGATTGGGTGCGTTCGCTCGACCTGGAGCACGGCATCGGCGTGGCCTCCCCCGAGGACCTCGAGGCGGGCGCCGCGTCCAGCGTGCACGACCTGCTCAAGGAGGATCTCGCGATTCGCGACCGACTCGAAGCCGTCATCGCGAAGATGAGCATGACGTTCATGCGCGACTTCGACCGCAGAATCAAGACGTACGACCTGCCGCGCGCGCTCGCCTACGCGGACCGTCGCCTCAACGACCAGATCGCGCTGCTGCGCGACCGCGGCATCGCCGAAGGCCTGTGGACCGTCGAGGACGAGGACCGCCAGCGCGTCACCGTGCCGGTGCTCACGCCCGCGAGGGAGGGCGTGGTCGTCGACGACATCCAGGACCGTACGGCCGAGATCGTCAACACGCGCGCCGAACGCCGCAAGGCGGACCGCGCCAAGCGCGAGGCGGCGCGGGCGCACCGCGAGCACGCGCTGTTCGAGGCCGACGAGGTGAGGAACGGCTCCGTCGAGGCGGGCCCGGACGAGTCCGCGCCGATCGAGTCGAGCTCCGACCAGGGCAGCAACGACTATCTCATCGAGGGCCAGCCGGTCATCAACGACGACAATCCCGCCGTGCCGACGGTCGAGCAGGTGAACCGCGACGAGACCGCCGTGCCCGAGGCGCGCTTCGAGAAGTCGCGCCACCGGGCCGCCGAGCATGTGGCGGCCCGTGAGGCGGCGCGGCCGAAGGACTATTGGCGCGAGGTGTTCCTGCCGGGCCGCGACGTGGACAAGGTGATGGGCATCGACCTGGAGACGAACGGCACCGAACCGTACCGCGCGTACATCATCGACGTGGGCTTCGAATACATGAACATGAAGTCCCCCCGCCCGGCGGACGCCCCCACCGGCTACGAGTACGACAAGGACTACTACGAGGGCGGCGACGCCTACGACCAGCACCGGTTCTCGTTCGGCGTGACCGACGAGGCGGCGCGCCACGGCAACCCGTTCATCATCCAGCTGACCGGCATCGACATCAAGCAGCGCGTCGGCGCCGGCTATCCGATGTTCGACGAGGACGCCGAAGCGCAGGCCGACCTGCTCAAGCGCCTGACCGCGCAGCCGTTCGTCGCGCACATGGCCACGTTCGAACACAGCTTCTTCATGCTCAACGTGAAGGGCTATGCGGAGGCGTACCGCAACGGCCACGTGACCATCATCGACACGCTGCCGATGAGCCGCCTGTGGGACGAGGGCTCCATCCCCAGCGAGGAGCATCCCGACGGCGACAACCGCCTCGACGCGTACGCGAAGCGCCAGGGCGCGCTGCGCGAGGACGACGCGGAACGCCACCTCGGCCTCGAGGACACGCACATCATGCTCCTCGCCATGAAGCACCATCTCAGGCAATTGCAGGCCGAGGCGCGCGGTCCGTGGGGCCCGAACGGCAAGGCCGGCGTCGGAGGCAAGCGCATCATCAGCCATCGTCGCCATTGGCGCCGCTGATCGGGACCTCGGCTGACGCCAACCGCTGAACGGACACCGTGTCGTCTGTTTTGATTATGCGAAACGGACGACACGGTGTCCGTTTATGGTATCCCTGCGCATATGCCGCCGCATTGTCGCGCCGTGGAGTAGGCTTGCACGCAGGCGATGGAACCCGCCCGGAAACCCGTTTTCCGAACCGCATTACCGCTGATAGTTCCTACACGATCCTCCCTTAGGGGCCGTCGTGTCTTCAGCGGACCGCGGCGGCATCCGGAAAGGCAACGACATGGGTCATCGCATACCCCAGATCCACCCCGACATCCTCGCCGTCGTCTTCGTCGGCGGCACGATCGGCACCACACTGCGCTACACGTTCACGTTGATTCCCGCGGCCGGCGACTTCCATACCGGTACCCTGGCCGCCAACCTGCTCGCCTGCCTCCTGTACGCGGGGCTGACCGCGTTCCTCGCCGGCTCCACGCGCTTCACCGCACGGTTCGGCGCGCAAGGCAGGGAGTACGCGAGCCGCGGGCTCGGCATGGGATTGTGCGGCGGGCTGTCCACGATGTCCACGCTCGCGTTGGAGTGCTTCACCGCGATCCGTTCGGGCGACACGGGCGTCGGCGTCCTGTATCTCGTCGTGACGTTCACGCTCGGCATCCTGTGCGCCGTGATCGGGGCATGGGCGGGCGGGCGTCTCGCCGCGTCCGGCGTCGCCTCCGGCTCCGTCTCCGACGCGCGGAAGGAGGCGTGACGATGGCCATGTTCCTTCCCGTGCTCGTCTGCCTGTCCGGCGGCCTGGGCGCCTCCTGCCGCTACCTGCTCGACACGACCGTCAAGACGTATTGGACGCGCGCGTTCCCGATGTCCACGTTCGTCATCAACCTGCTGGCGGGACTGCTCGCCGGACTCGTCGCCGCGGCGGCGCTCGTCGGCGGACTGGACGAGTCGTGGCGGCTGATGCTCGCCACCGGTTTCCTCGGCGGTTTCTCGACGTTCTCCACCGCGATCAACGAGATGGTGACGTTGTTCCGCAAGCGCCGCTACCCCACCGCGGCCGGCTATCTGCTGGCGAGCGTCGTCGCCCCTCCGCTCGCCGCGGCCGCCGGGTTCATGCTCGTCGCGTGACGTGGAGTCGCATGGGCTTCGGTGTCCGGATCATCCGCGGACGCCGAGCTCGCGTTCCAGCCACGCGCGTTCGGCGTCGATCTCGGCGTCGTGCACGGCGATGATGGCGCGACGGTACCTGTCTTCGACCTTGTCGTTGTCGATGGTTCCTTCGCCGTCGCTGTAGAGGCGGCGCACGTCGGCTTCGGCGAGCGAGTCGAGCCGGCGGCGCAGCACCGCGTTCCTGTCCGCCTCGTCGGGGATGACGGACAGGAACGACATGACAACCGCCCATTTGGTGATGTTGGTGAGCATGTACCCGCTCGTGCCCTTGAGCTCGGCGATGAGCGCCTCGCGGCCGGCCGGTTCGAGATGGAATTCACGCAGGCGCCGCCCGTTGACGACCGTGTGGGTCTCGCCGATGTACCCGGCCTTGACGAAGCGGCCGGTGACCGCGTGCAGCGTGCCGTCGGAGACCGCCTGCATGTAGCCCTGGAGCTGCTCCATCTTCTTGCGCAGCCTGTAGCCGCATGCGGGGCCTTCCGAAAGAAATCCCAACGTCATGAGTTCTATCGTGTTCATCATGCCCACCATGATACCTCGCTTCGATATATCTCGAAACGACACGCCGGCGGCGAACGGCGATCACCCCGCGCACCACCCGCGGAATTCCGCCGTTCTACAACCAGCCATACATTGATTCGATATATCTCAGCTTGAAATATCTCTATACCTCGAATAGAGTGATGACCAACGCGAGGGCGACGGGAACGGCAACCGCACCGCCGCCGGCAGCGACGAGCAGAACGACAACGGAACAACACCACCGGAAGGAAACCATCATGAGCAACATCACCATTTTCGGCGCGGGCAACATCGGATCCGCCGTGGCGGGCATCGCCGTCAAGGCCGGCGCGTCCGTGCAGGTCATCGACCGCAACCCGGACAAGGCCGCGGCGGCCGCCGACGGCGTCGCCGGCGCGAAGTTCGGCGAGGCCGTCACCGGCGACATCGTCGTGCTCGCCCTGCCGTTCCCCGCCTACGAGGAGACGCTCGCCGCCTACGCCGGCCAGTTCGCCGGCAAGACCATCGTCGACGTGTCCAACCCGATCGACTTCACCACCTTCGACCTGGCGCTGCCGGAGGGCGCGAAGTCCGCCGCCGAATGGCTGGCCGGCAAACTGCCCCAGTCCAAGGTCGTCAAGGGCTTCAACACGACCTTCGCCGCGACCCTGGCCACCGGCGTCAACGACGGCGCGCCGACCGTCGTCCAGCTCGCCTCCGACGACGACGCGGCCAAGAAGTCCGTCGCCGCGTTCATCGAGGCCGCGGGCCTCAAGACCGTGGACGCGGGCCCGCTGCCCGCGTCACAGTAGAAGAAATGCACGTCGCCGCCGGACAGCAGGTCGTAGCGGCGGCGCAGCACCGCGTCCCGGTCGGCCTTGTCAGGCACGACGGACAGGAAGGTGAGCACGACGCGCCAACGGTTGAAATCGGTGAGGATGAAGCCGTCCGCGGTCTTCAACGCCTCGACGAGCGCCTCACGGCCGGCCGGCTCCAACGTGAACAGGTGACGCTGGCGGCCGTCGCGCACGTCCGTCTGCTCGGAGATGAGACCGGCCTTGGCGAGACGGCCGGTCGCCGGGTAGATGGCGCCGTCGCTGAACCGGCGCATGTCGCCCTGCAGCTGCTCCATCTTCTTGCGCAGTTCGTAGCCGCACATCGTCTTCTCGGACAGGAATCCGAGAATCATCATCTCGATCAGGCTCATACCTTACTTCTCACCTCGTTTCGACATACCCAGCCATGATAGCGGCCGGCACGGATGCGCGCCGCCGCGTTCCGCCCGAGGCTGACCTCCGCCATCCGCCGGAGAACGCGACGGCCAGACGACGGGGCCGCCTCAGCGCAGCACCTTGCCGAGGATGTGGCGCATGAACGGGATGGTCGTCGCGAACGTGAGAATGTCCGCCACCGACTGGGCGACCTCGACGCCGGTCACGCCGAGGAAGTGGGGCAGGATGAGCACGATCGGCGCGAGATAGAGGCCCGTGCGGCATACGGCGAGGAACGAGGCGATGCCGGTCTTGCCCAGCGTCTGGGAGATCATGTTGCCCATCATGTTGACGCCGTTGAGCACGACCGTCACACATTCGAAGTGCAGGGCGGCGACGCCCACCGCGACCACGGCCGGGTCGGAGCGGAAGATCTCCACCAGCTGCGGCGCCGTGATCCAGATGGCCACGGCGAGCACGAGAAGCACGCCGGTGGCGAGCTTCACGCAGAACCAGTAGGCCTCGCGCACACGCGCGAACTTCCCGGCACCGTAGTTATAGCCGCAGACGGGCTGGAATCCCTGACCGAGACCGATGATGACCGAGTTCGCACCGAGCATGATGCGCATGACAATGGCCATGCCGGCGATGGCCGCGTCTCCGAACGGGTTGGCGGCGATGTTCACGCACGTGGTGGCGATCGAGCCGGCCCCCTGCCGGACCAGCGACGGCAGGCCGCCTCCCGCGATCTCGCGCAGGAGCAGCGGGTCGGGACGGCAGTTGCGCAGCGACAGCTTCAGCACGCCGAACCGTGCGCTCATCACGGTGAGGATGATGAAGCTCACCGTCTGGCAGATGCCGGTGGCGAGGCCCGCGCCGAAGATGCCCATGTGGGCCACGAAGATGAACAACGGGGCGAGCAGGAAGTTGAGCAGTGCTCCGGCGACGAGGCCGATCATGCCGAACGCGGACTGGCCCTGATAGCGCAGCAGGCCGTTCAGGGCGAACGAGCCGCACACGCACGGCGCGGCCACGAGGATGGGCGTCAGGTAGGTGACCGCGTACGGGGCGATGGTCGCGGTCGACCCCAACGCCATGACCAGCGGTCGCAGCGTGGCGAGGCAGACGATGGTCACGACGAGACCGGAGAGCACGGCGCCCGCGAATCCGATGGCGAGCAGCTTGGAGGCGCGTTCGTCGTTGCGTTTGCCGAGTTCGCGGCTCATCGAATTGCCCGCACCGTTGCCGAAGAAGAAGCCGAGCGCCTGCAGGATGGTCATGATGGAGAACGCGATGCCGATCGCGCCCGACTGCGAGGTGCCCAATTGGCCGATGAAGAACGTGTCGGTCAGATTGTATGCGGTGGTCACCAGATTCGACACGACCGCCGGGATGCACAGCCGCAGAATCAGCGGCTTGACGGGGCTTTGCGTCATCTGCCGGTATTTCGCGTCGGCCGAGGCCCTTCCGATTCCTGCATGCTTCTGAATCACGGAACGATACTGTACTCCCGTCGCGCCGGATGCGCCCCGCGTCGTCCTACCGGCCGGTCTGGGCCTGTGTCTGGAGGCGCCTGACCTGCGTGATAACGTCGCGATGCTCGTCGAGCAGCGCCTGCGCGTCGTCGTCCCGCCCCTCCGCGATGGCCCGCCAGTAGAGGGTCTTCAAGGAGACGTACGCCTGCTGCATGCGGATGGCCTCGGCACGTGCGGCGAGCCGCAGCGCCTGTGCGTCGAGCAGTTCGATCTGCCGCCGCGCGCCCGCCGCGCCGTCCTGCGAGTTGCGCAGGTATTCGCGCATCGATTCGAGCGGCATGCCCGTGGCGGACAGGCATGCGATCGTCGTGAGTCGGGTCAGGTCGTCGTCCGAATAGGCGCGACGCCCGGACGGGTCGCGTGCGATCGGCGGAATGATGCCGATCTGCTCGTAGTACCGCAACGTGGATTCCGGCAGTCCGGAGGCGAGCGACGCCTCGCGGATCGTATGCCAGGTGGTGGTGTTCAGGCTCATATCCCCCATCGAAACACCCTGGCCCGGCGGTGTCCAATGCCCGCGCCCAATCGCCGGGTATGCGCGCATTGCATCGCGACACGTGACGGTATCATGGAACGAGCGCGCTTCGACGAGGATGGAGACGAGGATGCATGGTCCCGAGGATAGATATGTGAAGGTTCCGGCGCTGGCCCATGCCACGCGGCTCGGATGGCGGTACCGTTCCATCCGCCGCGACAAGCCCGGCATCGACTACGATCCGGACACCAACATCTTCTACGAACCGTTCACGGACGCGCTCCGTCGCCTGAATCCCGGCAAGCCCGTCGATGACGGGCGCGCACGGTCCCTGATCCGCAGGATCTCCGTCATGCTCGCGGCGGAGGATCTGGGACGCTCGTTCCTCGCGGCCGTCCGATCCGGATTGGACGGCTATCGGCTCGTCGATTTCGACGACGTCGACCGCAACGACTTCACCGTCGTCACCGAGCTCACGTATGCGAACGGCGACGACGAGTTCCGTCCGGACATCACCTTCCTGATCAACGGCATGCCGTTGTGCTTCATGGAGGTCAAGCGTATCGGCAACCGCAACGGCATCCTCGCCGAACGGGATCGGATGCGCGTGCGGTTCCGCAATCCCGCCTTCCGACGGTTCGCGAACATCACGCAGATCATGGCGTTCAGCAACAATGAACCCTACGACGACTCCGACCGCGAACCGGTGCAGGGGTCGTTCTATGCGACGGCCGCATACGGCGGTGTGAGACTCAACCGTTTCCGCGAGGAGGAGCATGGCGGGGACGGTCCGCTCGCCTCGCTCGGGCCGCGGAACGACGAGACGGAGAGGACGATCCTCCGGGACAACAATCTCATCAGCCAATGGCGCACTCCCGAATGGGAGGGATCGGTCGCGCCGGAGAATCCCGCGAACGCGATCATCGCCTCCCTGTTCTCCCATGACCGTCTCATGTTCCTGCTGCGCTACGGCCTGTGCTACAAGGAGTACACGAACGACGACGGCATCCGCGTGATCGAGAAGCACATCATGCGCTACCCGCAGTTCTTCGCATCGCAGGCGGTGCGTCGCATGCTGGACGCCGGAACGAGGCAGGGCGTGATCTGGCATACGCAGGGCAGCGGCAAGACGGAGCTGGCGTTCCTGCTCGCCCGCTACCTGCGCGACTACTATCAGCATCGCGGCCGCATCCTGCACACGTTCTTCATCGTGGACCGCATCGATCTGGCGAACCAGGCGGCCGACGAGTTCACGGCGCGAGGCGCGCAGGTGCTCCGTGCCGATTCGAGGGACGCTTTCGTAAAACTGCTGCGCGAACCATCCGCCTGGGCGATGGGGCGTTCCGACACGGATGTCGCCGCCGCGGCGAAGATCGCCGTGGTGAACATCCAGAAATTCAACGAGGACGCCACCGCCCTGCAGACCGAATACGGGCTCGACACGCAACGACTGTTCTTCATCGACGAGGCGCACCGCGACTACAAGCCCGGCAAAAGCTTCCTGTCCGCGCTGGTCAACGCGGATCGTGACGCGGTGCGCATCGCCCTGACCGGCACGCCGCTCATCAGGCAGAAGAACGGCGCCGACACCAAGCAGGTGTTCGGCGACTACATCCACACGTACTTCTACGACCGTTCCATCGCCGACGGCTATACGCTGCGCCTGTTGCGCGAGGACGTCCGCCCCCGGTTCAAGGTGCGGATGAAGGAGATCATGGAGACTCTGCGGGAGGTCGACAAGCTCGTGAAGACGAGCGCGGTGTGCGAACATCCCCGTTTCGTCGAACCGCTGACGGAATACATCGTCGACGACCTCATGCAGTCGCGTATCGCGCTTGGACGGGAATGTGACAACATCGGCGCGATGGTCGTGGCACGGACGTCACGGCAGGCGAGGAACATCTTCGCCGCGCTGCAACGCTACGACACCGACGTCTCCTCCGCGCTCGTGCTCTACGACGAAGGATCCAAGGAGGATCAGCGCGATGCCCAGCTGCGGTTCAAGCGCGGCGAGATCGACATCCTCGTGGTGTACAAGATGCTGCTCACGGGATTCGATGCGCCCAGGCTCAAGAAGATGTACCTCTGCCAGCCGTTGGAAGCGCACAACCTCCTGCAGGCCCTCACCCGCGTGAACCGCCCGTACAAGAACATGGACCATGGGTTCGTGGTCGACTTCGTGGACATCGCCAAGCAATTCGACAAGGCGAACCACGATTATCTGCGCGAGCTCAACGACGAGTTCGGAGACGACGCCTCACGGTACGCGAGCATGTTCGACGATCCGAAGGCCATCGCGGCCGATCTCGACGACATCAAGACGACGCTGTGGCCGTACAGCACGACCAACATGCTCGCCTTCACGAAGGAGATGGCCGCCATAGAGGACGAGGACGAACTCCACAGGATCCGCAAGGCCCTCGAACGCTACAAGGAGCTGCGCAACCTCGCCTCGCTGTACGGGCACGACGAGCTCGGCGATCATTTCGACATCGGCATGTTCCAAAGCCTGCTCAACGAAGTGAACCTGCGCATCGACCGCATCAACCGGAAGAAGGCGCTCGCCGCCGGCAGACTCTCCACCGGGGCGCTCAACATCCTGCTGGAGAACCTGGAGTTCAGTTTCGAACGCCGCGACACGCAGGAGCTGGTCGTGGCCGACAGGCTCAGGACCGCGATCAGAAACACGGGCGGCTCGTTCCGGAACAACAGGGACAATCATGATCCCCAATTCGTGAATCTCATGGACAAGCTCGGAGACAAACTCCGCCGGGCCAACATGGAGGAGATCACCACCGGCGAGATAACCGATCTGATATCCGAACTCGAGAAACTCAAACGGCAGATGGACGAGCTCAACCGCCGGAACGACCTGATCGCCGGCAAGTACGACGGCGACGAGAAATACATGCGCATCCACAAGGCCATGATGCGCGACGCCGATACGCCGGTCGACAGCGACCGCAGGCTCGCCGACATCCTGACCGCCATGAAACGGTCGATCGACCTGATGGTGGAAAGCAATACGGCGGCGCTCGACCAGCCGGCGGCGTTCAAACGCGGATTGGGCCCGAAGGTGATAGGCGCGTTCAGGGAGAACGGCGCGACCTGCTCGCCGACCGTGGTCGCCACGACCATCGACAGGCTTTACAATGAGTACTCCGACGAAAGGAAGAACCACCTCGGATGAACACCGCGATCCTCAACAGCACCCTCGCCATGATCGACAAGCTGAAGACCGTATGCGCCGACTTCGGCTTGGCGAACGACAGCAGCGAATACAAGATCATCACCGAATCGTTCCTGTACAAGTATCTCAACGACAGGATGCTCCACGAGCTTGGGAAGCTCCCGGAATTCGAGGGGTGCAAGGGCGTGTCCGCCATCGGGGAACGCTACCGTTCGCTGGATGCCGACGCGCGCGCGATGCTCCCCTACGAGTTGGGCACGACGGCGATCATCCGCCCCGAATGGACGGTCGCGGCATTGTTTAACCGGCAGAACGAGGAGGGGTTCGCGAAGACGTTCGACGAGGCGCTGCTCGGCATCGCCGCCGACAACATCGACGTGTACGCGGTGAAGGCGGGCGCCGAGTCGATCACCCTGTTCCAAGGCGTCTCCCGGTTCATCGTGGAGGAGTACAAGCGCGACGGGTTCTGCTCGGCGCTGATCAACGTGCTCGCCGATTTCAGCTTCGCGGACGCGTTCTCGCAGGGCTACGACTTCTTCTCGCAGGTGTTCGAATATCTCATCAAGGACTACAACAAGGATTCGGGAAGCTACGGCGAGTATTTCACGCCGCACGCGATCGCGAGCATCATGGCGCGCATCCTCGCCCCCGAGGGGGACAGCGACGTGACCGTATACGATCCGGCCGCGGGTTCGGGCACGCTGGTGCTCGCCTTGGCGCATCAGTTGGGCGAGGGCAACTGCACCGTGTACACGCAGGACCGTTCGCAGAAGGCCAACGAGTTCATGCGATTGAACCTCATCCTGAACGGCCAGGTCGCCTCACTCGCGAACGTCGTGCACGACGATACGCTCGTCTCGCCCCGCCACCTGACGAAGGACGGCACGGCGTTGAAGACGTTCGACTACATCGTGTCGAACCCGCCGTTCAAGGCGGATTTCTCGTCGAGCCGCGACCTGCTCGCCTCGGAGAAGTACGGGAAACGGTTCTGGGCGGGCGTGCCGAAAATCCCGGCGAAGAACCCGGACAAGATGGCGATCTATCTCATGTTCCTCCAGCACATCGTCGATTCGATGAAGCCGGGCGGTCGTGCGGCGATCGTCGTGCCGACCGGCTTCCTCACGGCGAAGAGCCGCATCGAGACGACGATCAGGGAGAACATGGTGGACAGCGGCATGCTACGCGGCGTGGTCTCCATGCCAAGCAACATCTTCGCGAACACGGGCACGAACGTGTCAATCATCTTCCTCGACCGATCGAAGCAGTACGACAAGGCGCTGCTCATGGACGCCTCGAAGCTCGGCTCGAAGGAGAAGGTCGGCAAGAACCAGCGCACCGTGCTTGCCGACGGCGAGATCGCGCGCATCATCGACGTGTTCAACCGCGTGGAGGAGCAGGACGATTTCTCGGTGCTCGCCGACTACGACGACATCAAGGCGAAGCGCTACTCGTTCAGCGCCGGCCAGTACTTTGAAGTGAAAATCGAATACGAGGACATTACTCCCGAACAATTCCGGGAGGAGATGGAGACACGCATGGGCACGCTGCGCGACCTGTGGGCCGAAGGCGAACGCCTCCAGCAGGAAATCGAGGAGCAGATGAAGGCGGTGCGCCTTGCGTAAAGTGAAGCTTGGCGACATCGCAGAGCTCTCGACTGGTCCGTTCGGCAGCCAGTTGCATCAGAGTGACTACGTGGAAGAAGGCATTCCCGTAGTGATGCCGCAGGATATTGATTCCAATCGACGTTTTCACGATTCTGCACGGATTGGCACTAGCGATTACAACAGGCTCAACAGACATGCTCTGCGAACCGCGGACATAGTTTTCGCTCGACGAGGGGAAGTCGATAAACATGCGTTCGTGCACGCTAATGATTTGCCCGCGTTATGTGGTACCGGATGCCTGCGTATACGAGTGGATAAGGACAAAGCGCTACCTGAATTTGTCTCATACTATTTAAGCAGGCCTGAAAGCCGGCAGTATCTACGCACGCATGCAGTAGGTTCCAATATGCCGAATCTGAACACCGGCATATTGAGTGAGATTGAAATTGTTTTGCCCGACATTCATGAGCAGGAATCCATTGTCTCACTGCTCTCCTCCATTGACGCGAAGATCGAGACGAACGGGAAGATCATCGCGGAACTGGAGTCGCTGGCGCGCACCGTCTACGACTACTGGTTCACCCAGTTCGACTTCCCCGACGAGCAAGGCAATCCCTACCGCTCCTCCGGCGGCCGCATGGTCCACGACCCCACCCTCGACCGCGACATCCCCGAAGGATGGAAAGTGACGGCGGCGAATGAACTGGTCTCCATCGACAGGGGCATCTCTTACACCGCCGACGAATTGTCCGATGAGGGCACTCCCCTCATCAATCTGGCTTCGTTCAACACGAATGCGACCTATAAGCCGGCCGGGCTCAAACATTTCACCGGGAAAACCAAGGACTCGAAATTCCTCTCGGCAAACGACCTCGTCATGTGCGTCACCCAACAGACCCCGATAGACCCGGCCGGCGCAACGGATGTCATCGCGAAGACCTTCCTCGTGCCGGACATATACGAGGACAGCGCCACCATGTCGATGGATGTCGTGCGTCTGTCGGAACAGCGGGAAGGCGTACGGTTCCTGTTGAATCAGATGCTCACCCGTTCCGACTATCATCGTTACGCCAGCGGCTATGCCAGCGGCACGAAAATCAAGCATCTTGATGTCGAAGGCGCCTTATCGTTCCCCATGGCCTTGCCCCAGAACGATTCGCTGATTGAGGAATACGCCGCTCTGTCGGAACGGTGGTACGCGCGAATCTCAGTCTGTTTGAAGGAGTCCGCCCGTCTCACCGCGCTGCGCGACCGTCTCCTCCCCCTCCTCATGAGCGGTCAGGCCGTCGGCGGACGGTAGCACCCCATATCTCCCGCTGTTACGAACACTCCGGTGACTACCAACAGCATGTCCTCACCGAACACACATCGCACACGGCATCAGGAGCCGGCGGTCGAAGACGAGGGAACGATGCGCGGCGGAAACGTCCCCCGTCTTTCGTATGCTATAACCAGAAAAACTGGTTATAGCATACGAAAGACGGGGCAATCATGCATGTGCTGAAGTTCACGATCGACGGTCTGGACCTCTACCGCGCCCAAGCCGTCTCCATGGACCTGTACGCCTCCGACCGCGTCTCCGCACAGGCCGCCACCGTCCACCGGCTCGATGGCCTCGGAGCCGGAATCTGCTCCCAGACCGTTCTGGGCATCGCCGGTCTCAACGCATCCGGGAAAACCACCACACTGCGAGCCCTGAACTTCGCACTGGACATCGCCCGCGGCAATCCCATGGATGCCGACCATCTAGTCTACGGTCCGCTCGTCACGCTGATGAACGGTCTGGTGAGCACGCGCATCGTATTCACCCATGCCGACAATTGGTATCTGCTGGAATCCATCATCCGCACGGCTCGTACCAGAACCGGCCAGGGAGACGGCACACCATACGAATCCGGCATCACTCTGCATTTCACCGAGGAACGTCTCTGGCGGCATACCGACAAGCCCGTGCAGAAGAAGGAATTAGCCGACTTCGCCGTGTTCAAGGAGCATTGCGAGGAAATCCTGACCAGAGGCGTCGGCGGAGACCATGAACTCGCACCGGAAGCCAAACGCTACATCCCCTCCTATGCCTCCATCACGTCCGGATTGTACGCCGAGCAGGAGGATGCGACACCGGTGATGAACTACATCGACTCCTTCCGCACACCGTTCTCCGCTCCCTCCGTGGCCCCGGACATCGTGCACACCTTCGACCGGAGCGTCGAAAAGCTGACCGTGGACGACGACGGCAAGGTCCACCTCAAATTCGTCGACGACGTCCGAGAACGCGTGCTCGGACAGTTCGATGCCGTGCAGATGCTGTCCGCGGGAACCATACGAGGCAGCCGCATCGTCAACGCCACCGTCGGGGTGCTACGCGAAGGCGGCTACTTCCTTGTCGACGAGATCGAGAACAGTCTGAACAAAAAGCTGGTGGAGACCATCATGGATCTGTTCGCCTCCCCCGTGACCAATCCTAGGGGAGCGACACTGGTGTTCACCACGCACTACCCTGAGCTGCTGGATCATCTTGAGCGCAAGGACTGCGTCTACTTCGCAGTCAGAGACGAAAACCGACGCATACGGCTCATCAAGTACTCCGAGGGGCTTGCACAGGCGGCACCCAAGAAGGCCCGCGTGGAATCCAAGAAAAGCGAGATCTTCTTCTCCAACCTCGTCAAAGGCACCGCCCCCAAAGCCAAGGACGTAGCGGCCATGCGCCAATACATCAAATCGATGACGGGAGCCCACGATGCTCGATGACCGTTCCCGCGCGACACTGCAGAACGCTCGCATCCTCTTCGTCTGCGAAGGGTCATGCGAGCGTGTCGTCATCGAGACGCTGCTGGCTTCCGGCAAGCTCATCATCGACGAATCCGCCGCCATACGGGAAACCATCACCGACAGACCAACGACGAATTGCCGAGCGGCGAAAACCATTCAGGACGTATTCCTCGGACTCGACTACGAGCAACCCGTAGCCATCATCCGCATTCTCGATTCGCGTAAGGAACAATTCCATCTTTCCTATCCGTACAGCGAAACGGTTCCTGTATTCAACTGCTATACGAGACCGGAAATCGAAATGCTGGCGATCATCAAAGAGAACGAGTTCGGTAGATACAATAAGCGCGCCAAGAACAAAGCCAAGCCCAGCGAGTTCTGCAAGAAGACGTTGGGCTTGGGCAACATCAAGAACGAGTCGTTCCTCCGGCGATACTGGTCGGATGCCGACGAGCTATGCCGTTGCCTGTTGGAATATCGTAGGCTGCATAAGCCGGAACGCGACAACGAACTCACCATCGCCGACCTGTTGAAATAGGTCTTTCCGCACCACCCCCCCTACCGCAGGTACCGGCCCGTCACGCTGTCCGGGTTCGCGGCGACGACTTCCGGCGTGCCGGTGGCGACGATGCGGCCGCCGGCGGCGCCTCCGCCGGGGCCCATGTCGATGATCCAGTCGGCGTTGGCGATCATATCGAGGTCGTGTTCGATGACGACGACGGTCGCCCCGCCTTCGACGAGCCGGTCGAACACGCCGAGCAGCACGCGCACGTCCAACGGGTGCAGGCCGATGGTCGGCTCGTCGAACACGAACACGGCGTCCGACTGGGCGCGGCCCATCTCACTGGCGAGCTTCAACCGTTGCGCCTCGCCGCCGGACAGGGCGGGCGTCGGCTCCCCCAGCGTGAGATAGCCGAGTCCCAGATCATGCAGCGTCTCCAACCGCGCATGCACCTTGCGCATGTCTCCGGTCACGTCCAGCGCCTCGTCGACGCTCATCGCCATCAATTGCGGCAGGGTGAGCGCGCGCCCGTCCCGCCCCACACGATGCACGGCAGCGGCGGCGGGCGCGTAGCGCGAGCCGCGGCAGTCGGGGCAGTCGATGCTCACGTCGGGCAGGAACTGCACGTCGAGCGAGATCGACCCGGTGCCGTCGCAGGTGGGGCAGCGCAATCGCCCCGTGTTGTAGGAGAAGTCGCCGGCCTTCCAGCCGCCTTGCTTCGCCTCGTCGGTGCGGGCGAACGCGCGGCGCAGGTCGTCGTGGATTCCCGCGTACGTGGCGACGGTGGAGCGCACGTTCGCGCCGATCGGCGTCGCGTCGATGAGGTTCGCACGCCGGATGCCGTCCGCCGCGATCGCACGCACGTGCGCGGGCATCGCGGTGTCTTCCGCGTTCGCCCGCAACGCGGGAATCAACGATTCGAGCACCATCGTCGTCTTGCCGGAACCGGACACACCCGTCACCACGGTGAGACGCCCGCGCGGTACGTCCACGACCAGCGGCTTCACCGTGTGCAACGGCCCGGTCTCCATGTGTATCGCGCCCGCCTCGAACATCCGGCCCGCGTCAATCCGCACACGCACCCGTTCCGGACCGGTCTCGGCGAGGAACGGCGCGATGCGGCTGCCCCGCTCCCCCGCGGCCGCCACGTCGGCGACCGTGCCCTGCGCGATCACGTGGCCGCCGGCCGCGCCCGCGACCGGCCCCATCTCGATGAGATGGTCGCATGCCTTGAGCACGCGCACGTCATGGTCGACGACGACCACGGTGTTGCCGTCCGCCACGAGGTCGCACATCACGCCGATCAGCCCGTCCACGTTCGCCGGATGCAGGCCGATGGACGGCTCGTCGAGCACGTACAGCACGCCGGTGGTCCGGTTGCGCACGGCGCGCGCCAGTTGGACGCGCTGCCGCTCACCGGTGGACAGCGTGGAGCCTGCGCGGTCGAGCGCGAGATAGCCGAGGCCGAGTTCCAGCAGGCGTCTGGCCACGTCGAGGAACGATTCGGCGATGTTCGTCGCCATCGGATGCATCGCCTCGGGCAGCGTGGCGGGCACGCCGCGCACCCAGTCGACCGCCTCGTCCAGGGTCATGGCGCTCGCCTGGGCAAGATCCAGCCCGCGCACCTCGGGGCCGCGCGCCGCCTTGCTCAGGCGCGTGCCGCCGCAGTCCCGGCACGGCTTCTCCTCGAGGAACCGCGCGACGCGTTTCAGTCCCTTCTCGTCCTTGGCCTTGGCGAGCGCGTTCTCGACGGTGTACACGGCATTGAAATAGGTGAAATCAAGTTCGGCGAAATCGTCGCTTTTCTTCGACCGGTAGAGGATGTGCTTCTTGACGGCCGGCCCGTGGTACACGATGTCGCGTTCCTTGGGACTCAGGTCGCGGAACGGCACGTCGGTGCGCACGCCCATCGCCCGGCACACGTCCTTCATCAGGTCCCACATGAGCGACCCCCATGGGGCGACGGCGCCTTCGTCGATGGTCTTCGACTCGTCGGGCACGAGCGAGGCGAGGTTCACTTCGCGCATGACGCCGGTGCCGGAGCAGGTGGGGCATGCGCCGGCCGAGTTGAAGGCGAGGGATTCGGCACCGGGTCCGAAGAACGTCTCGCCGCATGCGGCGCAGCGGATGGGCAGTTCGGCGGCCACGTCGAGCGTAGGTTCGTGGCGTGCCCCGCAGTGCGGGCACACGTGCGCGCCGCAGCGGGAGAACAGGAGGCGCAGGCTGTTGAGCAGTTCGCTCATCGTGCCGAACGTGGAGCGCACGCCGGGCACGGCGGGCCGCTGGTGGAGGGCGAGCGCGGCGGGCACGTGGCGCACGTCGTCGACCTGCGCGCGCGTCGCCTGGGTGAGCCGGCGGCGCGTGTACGTGGACAGGGCCTCCAGGTAGCGGCGTGAGCCTTCCGCGTAGAGCACGCCCAGGGCGAGCGAGCTTTTGCCTGATCCGGAGACGCCGGCCACGCCGGTGAGCGCGTTCAACGGCACGTCCACGTCGATGTTCTTGAGGTTGTGCACGTGCGCGCCGCGCACTTCGATCGAGGTCGGCGTGTAGTGCTCCCCCGCGCGGGCGTCGTCTTCCGTCCGCGCTTCCGCCTGTTCTTTCGTCCGTGCCTTCGCATGCTCGTCTGCCATGCGGCCCATTGTAGGTGCCGTGCGCCCGTTCCCGCCGCGCGCCGGTTCACGCGGTGTGCGCGTGGATCTCGTATGACGCGTATGCGGGCAGGTCGTAGGTCTCGATGGAGAACGCGCGGCTCTTCCCCGTCGCCGGTTTGGCGACGTACTCGTTGCGCCCGAAGATGATCGTTCCGGTCTTGTCGCGCAGGACGAGCGTCACGATGATGTCGTCCGTGTACACGCCTTTGCCGTCGTCATCGTCGCGGTCGGTCGTCACTTCGCCGCCGAACGTGACGCCGTCAAGGTCGGTCTTGCGTTCCGTCGCGTCGCGCACACTGTACGATTCGGCTCCGCCCGTGTCGAGCAGGTCGTCGGAGGATGGCGTCTCGACGGTGAAGTCGACGGTCGCGGGTTTCTCCCCGTCGCCGCTCTGTCCGCTGAAGTACGCGGTCTCGCCGGCGAAGACGAGCGGGAAGACGGGCGTGTCGGCGAACATGACGGATCCGTCGGCGGCGCGACCGGTGACGGTGACTCTCGGGAATCGGACGGCGCGTGTCGTATCCGTGTTGCGCAGGGCGAGCGCGTATTCCACGTATCCGCTTTCGGCCGACCAGCCGGATTCGACGAGTTCGAGCGGATTGTGCGCCACGGTGTCCGTGCCGCCGGTCGCGTCGCCGGTCGAATCGTGCGAACCGTTCGCGCCATCCGCGCCATTGCCGGAGGATGTCCCGTCGCCGCCCGTCAAAGGCCGCGACGTCGTCGACGACGCGGATGACGCGGCGTTCCCGGCGTCGGCGAGGTGCAACGCCGCGTATCCGACGCCGGCGGCGAGCAGGAGCG